>NZ_JBXAQC010000016.1:0-505 GCF_058806855.1 Caulobacter sp. GW821-FHT12F03 | reverse complement strand
CCGTGAGCGTAACCCCCGCTCACCTGCCGCTCCTTCGGCCAGGGGCCGTTCCGGTTCTCAGCTCCGCCGGGATGCCGTTGGCGGCGGCGGAGGGACCTTCACGACTGGCGCCGTCAGAGCTTCCCGCTCGAACTCCACCCCGCCGCCGCCTCGGATCGCCTGGCCTCGGCGCCCTCCCCGTGCGGCGGGATGGGGAGAGGATAAGCGCGGGCCGAGGGGGCGATGGGGAGATTGTTTCGCGCGGTCGGATAGCCGGGACGAAAGTATTTAATTTCAATGGGTTAATCGCATGTGGAACAAGATGCCTCGCGGGGGGCACGCTTCTCGTCGCTGGGGGCGGCATTCGCCGCGAAATGAAAAAGGCCGCGTCGGGCGAACCGACGCGGCCTTTTGATGATCTGTTGTCCGGTGAAGGACTACTTGGCCGGCGGCGTCGCCGGCGCGGTGGCGGCGGCCGGGGTGGCCCCGGCGGTCGGCGCGGCGGCGCCCGCGACAGGCGCCCCGG
>NZ_JBXAQC010000015.1:0-941 GCF_058806855.1 Caulobacter sp. GW821-FHT12F03 | reverse complement strand
AAGAAAATGGCCAAGGAAAAGTTCGAACGCACCAAGCCGCACTGCAACATCGGCACGATCGGGCACGTCGACCACGGCAAGACGACGCTGACGGCGGCGATCACGATGACGCTGGCGAAGGCTGGCGGCGCGAAGGCGATGGCTTACGCGGATATCGACGCGGCGCCGGAAGAGAAGGCGCGCGGCATCACGATCAACACCGCGCACGTGGAATACGAGACGGCCAACCGTCACTATGCGCACGTCGACTGCCCCGGGCACGCCGACTATGTGAAGAACATGATCACCGGCGCGGCGCAGATGGACGGCGCGATCCTGGTGGTGTCGGCCGCTGACGGCCCGATGCCGCAGACCCGCGAGCACATCCTGCTGGCCCGTCAGGTCGGCGTGCCGGCCCTGGTGGTCTATCTGAACAAGGTCGACCTGGTGGACGACGCCGAGCTGCTCGAGCTGGTCGAGATGGAAGTGCGCGAGCTGCTTTCGTCCTACCAGTTCCCGGGCGACGACATTCCGATCACGGCGGGTTCGGCCAAGGCCGCGACCGACGGCGTGAACCCGGAGATCGGCGAGAAGTCGATCCTGAAGCTGATGGAAACGGTCGACGCCTACATCCCGCAGCCGGAGCGTCCGGTGGACCTGCCGTTCCTGATGCCGGTGGAAGACGTGTTCTCGATCTCGGGCCGCGGCACGGTGGTCACGGGCCGTATTGAAAAGGGCGTCGTCAAGGTCGGCGAGGAAGTCGAGATCGTCGGCATCCGTCCGGTCCAGAAGACGGTCTGCACGGGCGTGGAAATGTTCCGCAAGCTGCTGGACCAGGGCCAGGCGGGCGACAACGTGGGCGTGCTGCTGCGCGGCACCAAGCGTGAAGACGTCGAACGCGGCCAGGTGCTCTGCAAGCCCGGCTCGATCACGCCGCACACCAAGTTCACGGCCGAGGCCTA
>NZ_JBXAQC010000014.1:0-1537 GCF_058806855.1 Caulobacter sp. GW821-FHT12F03 | reverse complement strand
TGGTGGAGCCGAGGGGAGGACCGGCTGATGGTTTCACGGTCTTCCAACGATCCCTTTTCATCGTCCTGGACCGTCTCGGGATCATCGTCCTCGATCATGCCGCCACGTTCTCCGGACGGTCTTCCTGAACGCTCATCGACCGTTTGATCCGCTGGACTGATGCCGTGCTCACGCCGGTGGCCTTTGCGGCGGCACGGATGCTCTGACCGTCCCTGAGGGCCTTTTTGACCCGCTCCAGACGGTAGATGGGCATGGGTGGCCGACCGAACCGAACGCCCTTTGCTCGTGCTCGATCACACCCAGCCTTGATTCTGGATTTTATGAGGTGCCTCTCATATTCAGCAAAGACCCCTGCGAGTTGGAAAACCATTCGACCTGATGGCGTGGATGAGTCCAAGGCTTGCTGGTGCAGGAACAGGTCGCAGCCCCGAGCCTGGAGATCGCCGAGGAGACCGACGAGATCGCTGAGGCTGCGTCCGAGACGATCCACGCTCCACGCCATTGCGATATCGATTTCATGACGGGCGATGGACTTCAGAAGGGCATCGAAGCCAGGACGTTGATCCCGGCCCTTGGCTCCCGAGATGCCTTCGTCGATGAAGGTGTGGACGATGGTCCAGCCGGATCGGTCGGCGACTTCCTTGAGGACCTGGAGTTGGTTTTCGACCGTTTGGGAGTCGGTGCTGACGCGGGCGTAGATTGCGGCTCTCTTCATCTCCAAGACGATCTCACGGATCGCTAGGGCGTCAAGAAGAACGAGGGTTCAACGGCCCTCGCCTGTCGGTGTCGAGATCACCTCGAAGGCCCACTGCCAGGACGAGTAGAGGTATTGGCCGCCGCCTTCTCTGTCAGTCAGCTTCGTCCTGATGCGGAAGCGGGTGCCGACCGGATAATTCCGTGACAGGCTCTTTGAGCACTCGACGTGCAGGGTCGTGGGATACGGTCCTCCAGCCACCGGCCTGACGTGCACCTTCCCGTGCAGTCCGCTGGTCTGTCCTGGGCGGAAGCTCTCCACCTCGATCCATTCGTAGTCGCTGGGTAAGGCCATCAGCCGTCCTCCCTGCACCAACCCTACCCGGCGGACCTGTCTCAGAACCAGATGGTTCTGATCACGCCGTTTCGGCTCTTCGCGGTCGTTGATTTTCCACGGGTTCTACCAAGTGTTTTCAGAGGGACATTTGTCACGCGGCCTGCGGTGCCGACTTCGAGCCCATCTGGGACCACGGCTATGCCGAACTCGGTTTCTTGGGACGGAATGTCCTCTATTAAGGTGTTTTCGTCGCAGAAATCGAAGTTCGCCATCTGGTCTTAGGTCCGACCGATATCGACGGGCGAACGCGCCGAAGGCCAGTCCGGGCAATGGAACTCCGACTGTTGGGCGTGGCCGGCGCCGCCATCATGGGCGGGATCATGGATCGAACCCCAGATCATCGCCGTGGCCGGCGCCGCGATCCTGCCGGGACCATGGCCGAGGGTCGAAAGGAGTCGGACCGGGGTGTGTGTGTCGGCGGATCACACGGGAGGTCTCGGGGTCAAT
>NZ_JBXAQC010000013.1:0-6349 GCF_058806855.1 Caulobacter sp. GW821-FHT12F03 | reverse complement strand
TTCTTTAGTTGTCCATCCAGGCCCCCGCAGGCAAATAAAGATATCGTATTAGTCATTCGAGGTGCGGTAATTTGAGAACAAGGACGGCTCACCAATCAAGGAACAATCAGAGCCGATAGAGACAAGACGATGAGCCACAAGAAGCAATACGACGAACGAAAATGGGTCGTCTTTATTATGGACCCGGACTACAACGATTCATCTCCATACTCTGTTGTGGCGGACGATGAAGAATCCGCAATCGAAAGGGCCATCTCCGATTGGAGAAGCTGGCTCCAGGATGACGAGTTCTTCGAACCTTCAGAATGGTGCGCGCCCGAGATCGTGAAGGTCTACCGGGGCAGTTGGATCGGTGAGCGAGTCCTCTGATCGCGTCCCGCCGTAACCAGCGGGCCGGCGCCGAAGTCGCCGAGGCCACCACTTCGCCGCCCCTGACCATCAAATAAGTAACACTGAGATCAATGGGGCAGCACACCCAACGGACCTCTGGATGTCTTGTCAGTCTACAAGGGAGGTTGTGCGACCGCCTGAGAGCAATGCTGCATGAGCGATCCGAGAGGAGCCCGTTGGGATCACATCCCCCAACGGGCTCTTTTCTATTTCGGACGATTCAATGCAATATCACAACATACTATACTATCTCGACGCGCTATGCGGGGCGGGAAAGACCTATGCAGCCACCCGCTACGCCTATTGGCTTGCACGAGGCGGCAACAAGGTTCTCGTCGTCCAGCCAAGCAAGGAACTGATCAACAAGACTGTGCGGGAGGAACTCAGCAGGCTGTCTCCGCCAGTCCGGCACACCGTGCTTCACGGTGACGCTGTCGAACTCGTGGTCCCGGCGATTGTCCGCCACTTCAAGGACGCTTCGTCCGGAGGCGAAATCCTTTTCATCACCCACCAGGGCTTTCTCAGAACGCCTTTCTTCCAAGGGCGGGAGAAATGGATCGTGATCTGGGACGAGTATCCGCAGATCGACCAGTTCAGCGAACTCAACATCCCGAACAACCCTGAACTGATCGTGCCGTTCATCGACCTTCACGGCCACGATGCCCGCTACTCTGTCGCGAGCCCGGCTATCGGCGGCGGAAGGGCGCGTCTCAAGGAGATCGCGGAGAACAAGGACGACGATCTGGTCTGGGGCCTCTTCAAGGACTTCGCCGACCGGATGCTCTCTTCGAAGTGGACCACCTACGTTCTATCGCACCAGTGGGAAAATCTCCGGTCCGGCCAGGGCAATCAGCGGCGTGTGACCAGCCACTCTCTCCTTCAGCCGGGGATGTTCGATGGCTTCCATCAGGTGATCATGCTCGGAGCCTGCTTCGAAGAATCGTTGATGAACCTCGTTTGGTCGGCACAGGGCGTTCGGTTCAAGCCGCTCCAGTCGAGGCGTTTCACGAGCGATCTCCGCTACCTTGCCCATCAGAACGGCGGTCTGCTTCGGATCATGTATGCGACCGACGAACCGTGGTCGAAGGCACTCAGGGATCGCGTCCTCGACGAAGCCGCCGGGGTGACTGTGCTCGATGCCATCTTGGAAAAGCTGCGGGCCGAAGTCGGTGATCAGCCGTTCTGTTGGATGGGTAATAAGGACCTCGACAACGGCACATTCAACGGGCTGAAGGCAGAGCGTCTTCCCAACACTCCGCACGGGAGGAACGATTTTCAAGGGTTCCATGTGGCGGTCATTCTTTCCGCTCTCAACCCTCCTCCGGCACACTTCGCATTCATGGATGCCCAAGGTGTAAGCGGTGCCGATGTGCGGACCGGCGGATACAAGCATTCGGTCTATCAAGCTGTGATGCGTTGCAGCCTGCGGAATCCCGACGATCAGAACTCGAAAACCGTCATCGTGATGGACCGCGACACGGCGGAGTGGCTCGCGAGGCTCTTCCCCGGCTGTTCGGTGTCGCCACTCGGCGGAGCCGTTATAGGGGAGGTGCTGAAAAAGTCGGGGAGGCCGAAGATCCATTCCAGTTCGGCCGCTCGAAAGGCCGCCCATCGCCGGGAATGGGAAACCCGTCTCCTGATCGAGCAAGACATCATCAATGGCGACGACCTGACTGCGGATTTCTATCCCGATCTCACGGCCACCATTCGTGCAGAGATGCCGGAGTTAGAGGGGCTGGCAGGAGAGGACCAACTTGCGTGGGGCGATGCCGAGAAAGGTGGAGGGACGATCTTCACGTCGCTCTACGACCCCGTTCCGTTTGGCCATCTCGATCACGAAGATGATGAATCCTTCATCGCCGAACTTCGATCCCTTCACGACCGGAGCATCCCCGCCAAGGAGGATGCGGGGCTGATCAGTCCAGCCTTTTTCGATGCTGACAAGGACCCGGACACATCGCGCGGTCTCGCGAATGTCCGGCACGTTCGTGGGATTTGGCTCGACAACGACGGCGGCGATCTGACCCACGAGGATTTCGCAGGGCTATTTCCGAATCTCCGGATCGTCGTCTGGAACACCTACAGTTCCACGCCAGAAAAGCCCCGTTGGCGAGCATTCATCCCGACTACGCAGGCCATGACGATGAAGGTTCACGCCTTGATCCTCGGGCAGATCATGAGAGCCCTGAACAAGGAGGGCTATTGGTCGAAGGACCAGCTGGCAAAGAACCCTGCGATCCGAAAGCGCAACCTGCATGGGTTCGACACGTCGAAGCTCAATGCGGCCAGTCTGTTCTTCCTGCCAGCCAAGGCGCGTGATCCCGCCGGGTCATTCTTTCACGACTATGGCGTGGCAAATCCCAAGCGAAAGCCGATCGAACCAACCACCTGGATCAAGAAGAGCATCGTTCACCCCGAACCCGAGCCAGAGGAGCCACCCGTCGTGAAATGCCGCGTCTCGCCCATCTGTGGGGGCGGATCGCAAAAACTTCAGGAGATCAGGGCGGCTCTGGCGAACAAGTCCGGGGAAAATCGCCGGGACCAGTGGGTCGACGAAGCTATTGCCGAGTGGCGGGCCAATGCGTTGCAGCCGGGCCAGGGCAACCAATCGTTCTTCGCCCTGGGCGCCGCACTACATCGGGCTGGCCTGGACCCGTTTGAGATCAGGCAGGTCTTGGACAGCGAGGCCGGATTTGCTCGGCACCCGCGCGAACGAAGAGGCGAGATCAAGAGCATCCTCCGGTCCTTGTCGAAGCGCGGTCGCCAATAGCCGCTAAAAGTCAGCCAGGGCGGACATGATGGCCGCTACATCCCGATCTGCCGCATCGATGTGAATGATCCTGAAGGCGGCGAAGGCGGCGGAGAACTGGTCCGTCAGAGCATCTAACTCGGCCTCGATGCCCGGCTGATCTCGTATCCAAAGCCGGCTGGAGAGGGAGTCGGTTTCGTCTGCGCTACGGATGACCTCCAGCCGGAGTTGCGAGGCGACGGTCGCGGCGGACCTGACGCCATCACAGACGATCAGGACTTCATCGGTCTCGAAGCCAGAGCAGCCGGGCGAACAGGCGATGATCTGATCCACGATGTCTTCGAGGGCGGCGGCGTAGGGGATATGGGCACGAAACTGGGTCATCATGTATTTATCAAAATGACAGCAGTTAATTGAAATATATGGACTTTGTGAACATCGACCCTTGATCATCATACGACGGGTGGCACGCGCGCACGCCGGCGCGGCCATAGACCAATGGCCGGCGCGCGATGATGTTGGTTCGATTGGCTTGGGGCCAGCCTGTCGCCTCGCCCCCCCCCCCCCCCCCTCACCGATCAGTCGAAATCCATGAGATCAAACAGCGGTATGCGCCACGAGCCCAACTCTCGAAGGAGCGGCTCAAGTTCCGGCGGGCTCGATTTCACGATCACCACCTTGATCCCAAGGGGCTCAAGCAGTTCACGAACGCCGCGCATATTCTCCCTGGTGACCTCGGCGTTCTGTCGAGCATGAACTCGACGGGCAAACCAGGAATCGTCTTCCGCCTGAACGATCTCGATCAGCAGGCCAACTTCCCTCCAAACCAGCATCGCCATAACGCCGGAGCACATTTGAGTCGAAAGGCCGTCAGGGTCACGACCGAGGCAGTTCCCGAACTCCTGACCAATCGAACGCGCCGTCGAGGGAGTGATCCGCTCCAGGACAACCAGACCATCGGTGGGCAGCTTGCGTGGGAGCGGTTGATCGGAACGCTGGAGCCAGCGGCTGAACCAGCCCGGAAAGGGCCGCCGCTCCTCCCGTTCCAGGGAGTCGCGAATGGCGGTGTCGTCGGCAGTCGAAACCAGAAGCCGGATCATACTCACCGAGCCATTCAGGCGAGCAGCCGCCTCGTGCCCTTGATACCGCCGCACGATCCCCGGCGTGAGGAACACCGGATCAAGGGTCTCGACGGCGGCCAGATATCCTTCTTGGAAATCCGGGAGTTGCTCCAGACAACGCTTCCGAGCGCGGATGGAGGGGTCGGTGGACGTATAGATCGCATGAAGGCGGGCGTAGGTGTCCTCGGGCAAGGCTTCGAAGCCTGCCTTGTCGAGCAGGCCGAGGAAGCCGTCAGGACAGCTTCCGAAGGCCATTTCGACAATTTCGCGGGGCCGCATCCGCAGAAGAGTCGCGCCGACCTCGGCGATCATCTCGTTCCAAGTTCCGTGCGGTGCGATCCAGCCATGGACGCGGTTCAGGAACGGCTCGGGATTATCGAGGATGCCCTGGGTGAAGGCGGCGAAGGCGGCGTGCCGCCATTGCGGACGCGTTCCCATGAGCTTCCACAGATGGCCCGGACTCACGCCCTCGATGAAGGCGATATGATTGAGCGGCCAGCCCGAGATCGGCTGAAGCCGCCCCGCCGACATGGTGATTTCGCTCGCGCTGGCCTGCGAGTGATCGTTGTTCTCGTGGATGTTCATATCGTCCGCCTCCGAGGGAAGCAGCGAGCCCTTCGCTCAGCCGCGTAGTCTGCGGCTAACGATCTCGATGGATTGGAGATGGATCATTGGCCGATCATCTCACAGGTTTGGAATCTGTCGATGGAAATGACCTGCCGAATAGACCTTCAGCCGGGCTCACGATGACCTTCCCTCCGCGCCGAGGCACGAAGCCGTTGACAGCCTCACCAGCGGCACCGCGAGTTCGTCAGAACCGACTGCCGATGTCTGTCAGCATCGCGCGAACTGTGTCCCCTAAATCTTGATGAGACTCGTAGTGGAGAAGGACCGCAGCCACGGCCGCAAGCTCTTCCGCGCACGGAGTTTCCTCGTCCGGGTCTTGGCCCTCAAGGAATCTCTGTTCGAGCGAGCCCTCCTCCCACACCTCCAACAGGCCGTAGTTGCTGCCCTGGAAGCCGATATGATCGCTGAACTGCGTGGGCTGAGGGTAGGCCACAATCATACGGTCTGCGCCATCGACGAGGGTGACCTCATCATCGGGCTGGGCAGCGTGATTCGCCACGCGGCTCCAGCCATCGGTCTCGGCCAAGGCGATGAACTCGTCCATGGTCATGGGGTCGCGGCTGGTGTTGTAGTTCGACATAGGGGTCTCCTTGGCCGCACGAAGCGGCCAACGTGTGAATTGTGAGTAGGGTTAGGCGTGCGGCGCCGAGCCGGATTCGAGTCTGACCAAGGCGTTGACGAGGTCCAAGGCGGCCCCAGCTATCGGCTCATTCGATACCCGGTAGATGCCTCGATCCCAGTTTTTTCAGGGGCGGCGTTCTCACGCGATGCCCCCAATCCAACTCCGATGGTAGACCGTGACGACTTCGGCGGAGCCGGGTTCGTCGCACCAGTCGCGACGAGCTAGAGTGATCGCCATGCGCTTGTTTTTGGCGACCAGTCATTGAAGTCGGGGTCCGTGAGGATCACGACCCAGCAGCCGTCCAGGGGGCCTTCGACGGCTAGCTGGGGATTCGACGATTGCTCATCTGGCTGCCGAATCCCCAGCCATTTGCTCCCGCGTGAAGCCGCTACGAAGCTAGTTCGGTTGGCTTTTCTCTGGAGTAACTGAGCTTCACCAGGGCATCACGATCTTCGTAAACATGCGACTTAATGAAGTTCTCAAACGCAGGTCGATCGTAGTCACAAATGCGGTCCACCACGATGCGCGGGAAAAGCATAATAGACGGCGAGAGATTCAGGCCAGGGATGCTCTCGACGATCAATTCCACAGCAAACTCGCTTGCCTGAGGCGTGCCATCGTCAAGCGTGATTAGGCATTCATCCCGATTGTCGGTCTCCATGATCACGACAATTCCGTTATCAAATAGTCCCATTTTACTAATTGGTATGCAATCGAATACAATTATAGACACGTCTTTAGTTCCTTGCGGGCCGGACCCTGTGTTCGGCCATTCCTCAATTTAACAAACCCGCTTTCTCGACTGCAATAATTGAATCATCTGAAGTCAAACATTGATTT
>NZ_JBXAQC010000012.1:0-13046 GCF_058806855.1 Caulobacter sp. GW821-FHT12F03 | reverse complement strand
AGCTGGAAACGGTCTGGGACCGTTACCTGCCGTGATCGTCAAATTTGCCGAGCACAGGCGCGGCGGCGCCGCCGGCCGAGGTGACAGCTTCACCGCGACGGCGAAGTATCTCCTCGACCATGACCGGCCGGAATGGACGGCGACCGAGAACCTCGGGACCGACAACCCGTATATGGCCGCTCGCGTCATGGCCGCCGTCAGCATGAATGCCGAAGAGCTTAAGGCGCGCGCCGGCGTGTCCAGGGCCGGCCGAAAGAAGGAGCACGGCGACGTGTTCCACGTCGTGGTGTCCTGGCCCGAAGGCACGAACCCCGACCAGGCGCACCAGGCCCAGGCCGTGCGCGACGTGCTCAAGCAGATCGGCCTCGATAAAGCTCAGGCCGTCCTCGCCGCGCACAACGACAACGGCTTTGCCCACGTCCACGCGATGGTCAATCTTGTGAACCCGGAAGACGGCCGGCTGTTCAATCTCGCGTTCAGCAAATCCAACGCTCAGGCATGGGCGCTGAAATACTCGTTAGAGCATGGCGACACGACCGCTCCGCAGCGGGAGGAGAACGCCCGGAAGCGCGCTGATAACCGTCAGGCGCACGACCAGGCTAGGGAGTCGGGAGCCCCCTCCCCTGACCTGAAACTGACCAGGGATGAGCGCAGCCTTTCACGCGCCGAATACGAGCGCATGAGAGAGGGCCGCGACGCCTTCTTTGAGCGTCAGAAGGCCGAGCGCGAGGCGCTTTGGGCCGGCCATTCCCAGGAGTGGGATGCAGCTAAGGCGCAGATCGCCGCCAACAAACCCGCGTATGACCGGGCCTTCCGCGAGGAACGGGCCAAGACGCGGGCGGCTGACAAGGAGGCGAACCGTCCCTATTGGCGCGAAGTGAAACGCCGGCAGGAGATCGAGCGCGCCCAAGCCCTCGCTATCGCCGCCCGGACCCAGGTTGAAGCCCGTCTCGCTGCCGATGCCGCCCGGAAGGCCACTAAGGCGGTTGTGAAGGCCGAGAAGCGCGAGGGAACGCTCCTCGGCAAGGTGGCGAAGATCCTCGGCGCTCAGAGCCTCCAGGAGGCCCAGGAACGGCAGGCGCGCGCCATCGAGGCCGCCAAGGTGGCCACGGCCCGCCACCAAGCCGCAGAGGCCGCGAAAAGTGCCCTCCCCGGCCGGCAAGACCGAGAGCGCCGCGACATCTACAAGATGCTTTCAGAGGCGAGCTTCCAGAAGGCCCTCGCGGGGATGACCGTCGGCCAGGTGGACCTGGCCCCAATGAAGGCGCGTCAAGCGGCCGAGAGGGCTGCGTTACGCGAGCGCCAGAACGCAGAGCGGCGCGAGGCTGGACTGCCCGAGTACAAGCCCAAGGCGCGCAAGCAGGACTTTAAGGTCATCCATGCGAAGACGCTCGCCCGAGAGCAGGAGCGCGATCGGGAGCGCGATCGGCAGGCCGCCGATCGGCAGCGTCGGGATCAGGCCCCCTCCCCGTTCGCGCGCGCCGCCGGCACGGCCAAGGACCAGGCCGAGCAGGATCGACGGGCGCGCGAGAAGCAGCGCGCCGTTCAAGAGCAAATCGCGAAGAAGACCGCCGCCCGCAGCGAGCGCCCCAAAGCGCCAGAGCCGCAGGTGTTCGGAAAGCCTGCTCGCCCGCGCTTCGGCCCTCCCCTGACCGAGGCCCAGCTAGCGAAGCGCCGGGAGCGCCGGGAACGGGAGCGCAGCACCCGAGCCCGAAACGATTTTGAAAATGAGCGCTAGCCGGGTGTGGGTGAAACCCCACGGAATCCCTCGCTCCTAGCGCCCTCCCCTGCGACCTACCGATTGAGCGCTTTGCCTCCAAGGAGGGTGATTAGCGAGCCCGTTGCGCCGGTGAACGTGAGCTTGCAGGTTTCGACCAGCGGCGAGATATGCTGCCAAGCGTCGTCAGGTGCGAAGCTGACGCCATACACGGTGAGCCCCACCATCCCCGTGAAGGACAGGCCGCCGATTGCGAGAACGATCTTCAAGACCTTCTCGAACAGCGCGTTACGGGATTTGTCGTCTTGTCTCATAGCCACACCGCCTGACGGCGCACACCCAAAGGCGCGCGTTCGATTAGCGACGAGTGGCCGGGACGCCCGACAAACGCTTTATTAGGACCATACCGAGCGCCGGGAAGAGCAGCTCTGAGCCCCATCACGTTGCAGGCAGCGCCTTACCCTCAGTTGGGACGACGCTTGGCTTAGGGTTAGCCCCACAATCGGGGTAAGCCCCTCACCGAATTCCGGAACCCCCTACCTTGGGGACCACACAGTCAGTGAATTACAATTATACATCGTCTGTACAGGCCTCGTGCGTGGGTAGTCCCCACGACCGTCCTGCGTATCCCCAGGGCGGCGGCCGAGGGCGATTATAGCGCCCGGCGCGCGATCATCAACCGGCGTTAGGAATACGATCTTTCTAGGTTGTTAACCGAATCTCCCTCACCCTCACATGTGAACATGTGGAGGCGTGGACATGCGAACCATTGCGATTTTGAGCCAGAAAGGCGGCGCGGGAAAAACCACCCTCGCCCTGCACCTGGCCGCCGCCGGCGAGGCCGCCGGCCTCGTGTCCTTGATCGTGGACATGGACCCTCAGGCGACGGCCAGCAAATGGGCCGAGTGGCGTCAGGGCCGCGCGCCGGAAGTGATCGACAGCCCCCCTGCCCTCCTGCCTCGCAAGCTCGCGGCGGCCGAGCAGCAGGGCGCGCAGCTGGTCGTGATCGACACCCCGCCCCACGCCGAGGCGGCCGCCTATGAGGCCGCCAAGCTCGCCGACTTGATCCTCATCCCGTGCCGGCCTCGCGCCTTTGACCTGGACGCGATCCAGATGACGGCCGCGCTCGCCAAGCGCAGCGGCAAGCCTGCCTTTGTGGTGTTCATGGCCGGGCCAGTCCGCGCCGCCAAGCTCTACGAGGAAGCCGGCGAAGTCGTCACCGGCTTCGGTGTCGCCGTCGCGCCGGTTGTCATCCCCGAGCGGGCCGGGTTTCATCACAGCACGGGTCAGGGCCGAGTCGCGGCCGAGCTGGACCCGAACGGCAAGGCCGCCGAGGACATTGCGGCGCTTTGGGCGTGGACATGTGAGCGTGTGAACATGACCACAAGTGAGAAAGTGAGGGCCGCATGAGCCGCTTTGCCAATCTAGCCACCAAGCCGGCCAATGTGTCGGCTCCGCCGCCCGAGGTCATCGAGGAGCGCAGCGCCGTCGCCGGCGTAGCGCCCCCGAGCCGGATCGGCCGCAAGGCCATCACCGGCTACTTCTCGCCGGACCTGTCCATGTCGCTGCACATCCTGGCCAGGAAGCAGGGCAAGAGCCTTCAAGCCCTGATGGGCGAGGCGTTCGACGATCTGCTGCGCAAGTACGGCGAACACCCCATCGGCGACCGCTGAACATGTCCGCGCGCCCACATGTGAACATGTCCGCAGGCTCACTTGAGAGCATGTCGGCAAGTGAACGTGCGGACTTTCCGAAGGCGCGGCAGCTTGACCTCTTTGTCGCGCCGCTTTCGGCCCCGTCGCTCCGCGATCAGCGCGAGACGATGGAGCGGCCGTTTTTCGCGCTCTCGAAAAAGCGGTTCACGTCCATCGAGTACAAGAGCCCGAAGGGCGATATCGAGGTGAAGGTCTCGCCCAACGTCAAGCACGGCATGGCGACGATCTGGGACTTCGACATTCTGATTTGGGCCGCTTCCCAGATCAACGAGCAGGCGCAGCGCCGGCGTCTCGACAAGAACGCGCCCGAGCCGTCGCCGACGCTGTTTTTCCAGCCTGCGGACCTCCTGAGGGCCATCGGCCGAGGAACCGGGGGAAAGGACCGCGAAGACCTTCGCGCGGCCCTGGCACGCCTCTCATCGACCTATGTCGAGACGAACATTCGTCAGCACCACCAACGGCGGAAGAGGGAAGGGGGCTTCACCTGGCTTTCGGCCTGGGATGAGGAAACCGACACCCGCACGGGCCAATCCAAAGGGATGAGCATCACCCTTTGCGAGTGGCTGTTCATGGGCGTTTGCAATCAGTCCATGCTGCTCCAGATCAGCGAGGATTATTTCCAGCTGACAGGCGGCTATGAGCGTTGGCTCTACCGCATCGCCCGGAAACATGCCCACGGCGCGCCGGACGGCTGGAAATTCAACCTTGCGACACTTCACGAGAAAAGCGGCTCCGATCAGCCGCTTCGCATGTTCAAGCGCGACCTCAAGAAGGTGATCGAGCGGGGCGCGATCCTCGACTATGGCCTGGAATGGATCGAGAGCGGGGAGGGGGGCCCGCAGCTGCGCGTCTATCCCCTACCTGACAGCGAGCGCAATCAGATCCTCGGGACGGTCCACGAGCGCCGCCAGGTCCGCAAGAAGGCCGAGCAGAGCCTCCTGGATAACCCCCACCAGTTCCGCCAGCTCGTGGACGCCCAGACGTGGCGCTATCTCTCGACCATGTTCCCCGACCTGGACCTGCCGGACATGTTCGCCCGGTTCGTGACCTGGTGCAGCCAGGAGGGCAAGCAGCCCCGCCACCCGGTCAAAGCCTTCGAAGGCTTCCTCAGAGAGCACCGGGAGCGCAACCGACCTGGTGCAAAGCGCAGAAACGCAGAGGTTTGAGGGTGTGGGTAAAACCCCACGCTTTGGCCGGATTCCGATTCCCGATTCCCGTCAACGCTCTGTTTTATGTCCACTTTTCCCTTTCAAGCATGGGGTTTCACCCACACGAGCACGGGGGATTACCCACGCAAGCGCGGGGTTTCACCCACACCAACCACGGGGGATCACCCACGCTCGGCCAGGAAATTAAGAGTCTAAGAGAGGCGGCTTTTCTGCGGTAAGTCAGTAACTTACAGAAGAGTTTGGCGGCTACATTTTGAGCCTCGCCGACGGCCTAACATTCATTCCTAACGTCAGTTAACCCATTCTAACGAGAGCCGCCCGCTGCGCGGACGGAAACGGCCTCGGCCTGCGGCCGAGAAATTGAGCGAGAGGAGGGCGCGGAGCGCCCTAAACGGTGTCGGCCTACGGCCGACGAGTCATCCAGTCCCTTTGCTCACAGCCTAGCACGGTCCTCAGACCCGAAACCGCTTCGCGGTGCTCCACTTCGTTGCGCCCCCTGCGGGGTTCTAGGGTCTTCCGGGCCGCGCCATTCTGGAGGCGTCGGGACGGGGAACGTCAGTTTAAGAGTTCAACACGCCTGCGGCGCGTCGAACAGGGAACTTGGGTGGGATTTTAGGGACTTTTCAGCCGGCCTTAAGCAACCTTTGCGAGTATGTCCGCGAGGAGTAAGGACAATGAGCGGCGTTCCGTTTCCGATGGTCAGCAAGTGGGCGTTCGCCTACCACCGAAAAGGGCCTTGTCGGCATCTAGACCTTGTCCGGGTCTATGCAGACAGCACATTCGACCAACTGCCGTATGCTTCAATCAACTTAGATCACCCAATCATTCTACTTAAGCCGGACGGATTGAAAGAGCGGCCGTCTCATATCGCCCTGGCTTGCGACCTGTTTCCCGAGCCGGACCTCTATGCATTTCTCGCGGCCGTTGAGAATCACATTGCGAGCGCGCAGCTTTGGGAGATCGAGGGCGGCCTTCTTTACGTGCTGCGGAGCCTTGAGCGCGGGGATTCACCAAGCCGAGTTATTCCGATAGACTACGAACACGCTCTAGGAACATTCGGAGGAATTAACTTTGAGCCCATGAATACATCAATCAACCAGAAGGAGCCCACACCATGACCGACAACAAGCCAACAGCCTACTTGAACCAGGTGTCAGGCGAAGGGAAGGGCGCGCAGTTCACCCGCGTTGCAGCCCTCTGGCCGACCAAGAACGGCGGCTATTCCGGCGAGATTCCCGCCGGCGTCCAGATCACCGGCCGCGTGGTCATCATGCCGGCCGAGAAGCTCGACCCACAGACCGGCGAGTATTTCGAAAAAGCCGGCGCGTAGGGCAGGGGGCTCGGCCTAGAGGTAGTAGCCCTTGCGGCTCCGCCTCTTCGAAGCGAGGCGGGTGGTCGGCGCTTTCAGCACCGTCATTATCTCGTGGTGTCGCGCGAGCTGCGCCCCTTCGCCGTGGTCGTCCATGCCGGATAGGCGGTAGGTCACGCCGTCTCGTACCGCTTCGAAATGTCCAGAAACACTGTTGACGAATTCGACACGGAGCGCCGCGCAATCCGGGATCGCGTGCTCTAGCGTAAACTGCACCGTGTCTTTCGATTGAACAATCGTCGGCAACTTCGACTTATGGTCTATGGCGCGAGCGTAAAACGCCTTTCTGTCCCGCCAGGGAATATAGATCGGATCGGAAACGTAGACGTGTGCCACGCCGTCTATATTGACCAATACCCGGAAGCGGTCAGCAGATTCAGCCTCTTCGAACTGGTCAGCCAAGCGCCAGATCAGCCACGGGACCAAATTTGTTACAACCACAGGAGCGAGAACCAGGCCGAAGGTCCAGGGTCCGACCTGGTCATATGAAACCGCAACTACCCCGATGATGTAGGCGGTGATGAAGCCGAAGAAATTGAAGGCCAGGAACATGCCGACGACGGCGAGCGTGACAGGGCGAACATACCGAAAATCGGCCTGGGCATGTTCCTGCGCGACGACCGACGGCCCCAGGGCCAGGACTTGTGAGAGAGTAGGGCGCTCAGTCACTCCAACAGCTCCCAGAACACCCGATCTACGACGAACGGCAGCGCGCCTGGCACTCGGACGAGCATCAACCCCTCGACCGGCGTTTCACCATCGGTGCGGCGCGCGAATTCGAGTGCGACCTCGGCCGGCGTCATCAGCGCATGCGCGCGCGCCTCTTTTCGCTCGCCAGGATCACCCGAGAGAAGGCCGGCCTTCGTCGTCGTGTGCTTGTTCGTCACCTCTATTGTGGTTTCGCCGAGCTGCTTGGACACATACTCGCAAGTCGTCAGGTCGGATACGCTGAACACGGTCAGAAGGCCGGCATTGCCGAGGAAGGTCTCCCAGCCTTCCTTGTAGTGCCTTTTCAGCTGCGTCAGATCCTGGAGAACGATCCAGAGCTTGAGTTGGAAGCCGGCCATGTAGGCCGAGGCCTGTTCGATGGCGCGCATGTGACCGAGCGCCGCGAACTCCTCGAGCATGAAGAGAACAGGGAAGGGGGGCTTTGTTCGTTCGCGCTCGAGGGCGGCCACGGCCAGGTTCAGGACCAGGCGCAGCCACCGCGCATGTGTTCCCATGCGCGCCGCCGGTAGGCAGAGATAGATCGTCGTCGGCGCTCGCTTCAGATCGGCCAGCTGAAACGATGATTTTGACAGGCATTCGGCGAGGGGCGCGCTTTCAAGGAAGGCGAGCTGATTGCGCGCGGTGGACAGGATCGACGCGCGCTCGCGGGGGGACGTTCCCAGCATCCCGTTGCCGGCGTTGCGGATCACAGCCTCAACGTCGTCGCCCCGCCCGCTATAGTAGGCCAGGGCTTCCCATAGACCCGGCTCCGGGCTCTCGTCGTCGTCGTCAGGTGAGCCCGTCGCCGCCGCTGACAGGAGACGGGGGAGCAGCGCCACCGAACAGCCATCGGGGCAACCGCCGTCCAACATCCACAGGAGAAGCCCCCGAAGCACGTTTCGCGCGCTGTCCGTCCAATGGGAATTGTTCTCGCCCTGCTCCTGGATCAGCCCTTCGGCGATCAACGCCGCATCGTCCACCCACTCCCGCCGCAGGGCGGGGGTATGGGTCGCCGCTTCCTTCAGATCGGCCAGGGGGTCAAAGAACGACAGCAGGTCGTCAGAGACGCCCGAGACGCCCCAGGGATCGAGGACATGGACCGCATGGCCCAGGCCTTCGGGATCGGCCCTCCAGGCCGCCGTGTCGCGCGCCAGCTCGCCCTTTGGGTCGATAACCAGCACCGACCCCGGATAGAGCTTGAGATTTGGGATCAGCAGGCAGGCCGTCTTGCCCGAACGCGAACCGGCGACCGTCACGATATGGCGGTCATCCCCGACGGCGATCATCCGCTGATCGACCCGCCCAACAAAGATTTTCCCAGGTTCGTACTCGAGCTCCTCGTGATCCAGCGTCTCAGCTTTGGTCCAAAAATGGACGCCAGGAAGGGCCTCTGGGCCGGTGTCAGGAATACTGTCTGGGCCACGGCCTCGGGGAGGCGTGAATTCAGTCTCGGGCAGGCCTTTGCGCAGATGCATCTAGGCGGGCTTGAACTTCGGGCTCCCGCCCATCGCTTCCAGCCGGTCGAGAACCTCTTCCGTCTCGTCGATGATTTTCGTCCGCTCGTCGTCAAACTCGCCGCTTGCGCCGAAACCCTTGATCCAGGCTTGGCGGGCTTCGGTGTCAGAAATCCACTTCAGGCGCAGGGCCAGGGCGTCGAGTCGGTCATTGAGCTGTTGTTCGGTCATCGCGTTTCCTTGGTCTGCACAGACTCCAGCGATACGCGAAAAAGTTAATGCCGCCAAAGGCTCAAAACCGGACGGTTTTGAACCCCTGTTTGTGGATAAGTCGAATCAATGACTTCCGCGAATCAAAACCGGGGGTCAAATTCATCTCATGCTCATTGGCTATGCGCGCGTGTCGCGCGGCGATCATCAAGACCTCGCCGCGCAAGCCCGGACTCTGACCGAGGCCGGCTGCGATCTGATCTTCCGGGAGGAGGGCTCAGGGGCCGATCTGGCGCGCCCGCAGCTACGCCTAGCCCTTGACCGCCTCGGCCCTGGAGACGTGCTGCTCGTGTGGAAGATGGACCGGCTCTGCAGGTCTCTCCGCGATCTGCTCTTCACCTTGGAAAAGATCGACGCTGCAGGGGCGGGTTTTCGCTCGATCACCGACCCGGTGGACACCACCTCGCCGTCAGGCAGGCTGCTGATGCAGATGCTCGGGGCGTTCGCCGAATTCGAGCGCGAAATTATCCGGGAGCGCACCGTTCACGGCCTGGAGAACGCCAGAAGAGCCGGCGTCATCATCGGCCGTAAACCAAAACTGAAGCCGTCGCAGAAGGCGGAAATTGTTCGCATGATCGAGGAGGGCAGGGGGACCACCACTCACGCCGCCAGTTTGTTCAACGTATCGAAGGCCACGGTTAAGCGGGTGATCGCCGCGCACCGTGCCGAAGCAAAGGCGGCCTGACATGGCCCAGAAAAGTGATCTTCCGTTCGGCAGTGAGTTTTCGCCCTCTCAGGTGGTGCTTCCCCAGCTGCTGGAGATCGTGGAGCGCCACCAGGGCGACCCGAAGGGCCTGGAAGTCGAAATCCTGGCAACCTACTTCACCAAGCACGGCGCGACGGGGGAGGGCGACCTCGGCGACTACAACCGCGCGAAGCTGGCGAACAACTGCAAGCTCGGACTCATCGCCTACGGGCTGATTGACCGAAAGGCCAACTTCACGGTCGTCGGCCAAGCGCTCTACAACGTCCGCGAGGACGAGCAGAGGCTCTATGACGACCTGGCGCGCCATATCCTCCTGAACCTCAACGGGATGCGGCTCGTCCAATGTATCCAGGACATGACGGCCGCCGGCGAAGAGGTGAACCTGACCACCTTGCGCGACGGCCTGGCCCAGCGTGGCCTGCATTACCCCTCGGGGGGCAAGCACCCCAGCATGATGCGCCTTTGGTTGCACAAAGCCGGCGTCATCATCGGAAGCCGCTGGCAGATCGCCGACATTCGCCTGCGTGAAGTGCTCGGGACCGGGCCGGAAGAGTTCGAGGCCCTCGCCGGCTTCACCGCTGAGCAGCGCGCGTTCTTGCGCGCGCTCGCCAATACCGGCGTGACCGAGCCGCAGCCGGCGAACGCCATCGCTGCGCTGGCCACCGTCACCTACGGCGTGAAGTTTCCCGAGAAGAGCCTTCCTAAGCTCGTGCTCAACGCGCTCGTTGAGGCGGGCTTCATCACCGCTGACAAGACGACCGAAGGGCGCGGCGCGAAGCCGTTCCTCGTCGCTCCCACTGACAAGCTCGTCAAAGAAATTATCGAGCCGCTCCTGCAACAGCTGGCGGATCAGATCGACCCGAAGCTGATGGCGCTTTTGAAGCGCCCGCTCTCAGACATTCTGGCCGAGATCAAATCGCCTGACCGCTACGTCGCCGGCCTGGCCCTAGAGGCGCTGGCCTTCAAGTTGATGCGGCTGCTCGACGTGACCTATGTCGCAACCAGGTTGCGGGCAGAGACCACGGGCGGCGCAGAGATCGACCTGATCTTTGACAGTTCGCGCCTGATTTTCTCGCGCTGGCAGGTGCAATGTAAAAACACCGGCCGCGTGAGCCTGGACGATGTGGCGAAGGAGGTGGGGCTCACTCACTTCCTCAAGAGCAACGCCATCATCGTTGTGACGACCGGCGACATCGGCAGTCAGGCCCGCCGCTACGCCAACAAGATCATGACCGATTCCAACCTGGCTATCGTGATGATCGACGGCGGAGATCTGGCTCGAATCGAAGCCAGTCCCGCCGCCATCGTCGAGGTGTTCGCCCGTGAGGCGCACAACGCCATGACCCTGAAAACCATTGATCCAGAGGGGCTGTAATGGCGACCCAGAAGAAGCCCCGCGAGTTTTTTAAGACGGACCTCGGCCGCGTGATGCTCGGCGACTCCCTCGACGTGTTGAAGAACACGAAGGCGGATTCCGTCGACCTCATCATGACGAGTCCGCCGTTCGGACTTGTCCGCAAGAAGGAATACGGGAACGTCGACGCCGACCTTTACCTGGATTGGTTCAAGCCGTTCGCCAAGGCCTTCAAGCGCGTCTTGAAGGACAACGGGAGTCTCGTCATCGACATTGGCGGGGCCTGGAATCAGGGTGAGCCGACCCGCCACCTGTATCATTTCAAGCTGCTCATCATGCTTTGCGAGGAGTTCGGTTTCCACCTGGCTCAGGAGTTCTACTGGTGGAATCCGTCGAAGCTGCCCTCGCCGGCCGAGTGGGTGACGGTGCGGCGAATTCGGGTCAAGGACGCGGTGAACACCGTCTGGTGGCTGTCCAAGACGCCTTGGCCGAAGGCCAGCAATCGGCGCGTCTTGCAGCCTTATAGCCCCTCGATGCAGCAGCTCCTGACGAACGGTTATCGGGCCAAGAAGCGACCCTCCGGCCACGACATTAGCGAGGGCTTCGCGGTGGACAACGGAGCGGCGATCCCGCCGAATCTGCTCGCGTTGCCGAACACCGAGAGCAACAGTTTTTATATTCGCTACTGCCAGGAAAAGGGCCTGTCCCCCCACCCGGCCCGCTATCCGTCCGAGCTGCCGGAATACTTCATCCGCATGTGTACCGACCCGGGGGACATGGTTTTTGATCCGTTTGGCGGCAGCTGCATCACGGGCGAGGTCTGCGAAAAGCTCTCCCGTCGCTGGGTGTGCGCTGAGCTGCGCGAGGACTATCTGCAGGGCGCTGTTGGCCGGTTTGCGCGCGAGCTCGTGCCTCAGCAAAAGGCCGATCTATCCGAGGATGGAAACTTCTATCGCGTGGCGCGGCCCGGCCTGCTCTGGAATGGCGCTCACGACCCTAAGCTCGACCAGGAGGGCGGCCGGAAGCGCATCAAGAAGGAAGCTGCGCCCGCCCCGCCGACAGCGGAGATTGAGCCCCTGCCCTTGCCGGTCAAATCCCCGAGCAAGGCCAGGGTGCGACCCGCGTCGGGCAAGGAGCCGAAGATCGCGCGCAGCGCGTGACCTGGTGGCGCATAGCCGCGGCTGTTGCCCTACTGGCCGCCGCGGTTCCTGTCAGCGCCGCCCAGGCTCCAACCGTTGAGATCGTCGCTCGTGTGATCGACGGCGACACCTTCCAGCTCGTGACGGGTGAGCGGATCAGAGTCGCCGCCATCGACGCGCCGGAATCGGTTCGCCACCAGGCCCGCTGCGCGGCTGAGGTTCGCCAAGGCTTGGCCGCTAAGGCTCAGGCTCGCGCCTTGTTGGAAGGCCGTCGCGTCCAGGTCATCCGCATGGGGCGCAGCTACAATCGCACGGTTGCCCGCGTGGTGATCGGCGGGCGTGATTTCGGTCAGATGATGATTGATCGAGGCACGGCGCGACCTTGGCCGAAGGGCCGGCCAAAGCCGGATTGGTGTTCCGCTCCCTGATCCTTGGTGGGCCCCTGAGCGACCTTCCCGGCAGGTGGCGCGAGCGCAGCGAGCGCCCCCTGCCCTGTTGCCGGTCCTGATCCTCGGAGCCGCCCCGTCGCGTGAAGGACCAGGCGCACGGCGATTGAGGCTAGCGGTCAAGGATCGGCCGCAGGCCGACCGCCACGCGGCGCGCAGCGTCCTTGATCGACGGCCGCGCCGTGCGACCCTTCACTCATAGCGAGGGGCAATCCGGGGAGCACTTGCACGACGCCGCCCCCACCCTGTTTGTTGAGATCGACGGGCCGCCGCGCGCGCTTCGCCAAGAGCCGGCCGAACGGGTTTGCGGGTTTAAGTCATGTCCCGCTTAACCGGGTTTTGGCTCTGGCTCACCCCCGGAGCCTAGCGGCAGGCTCCGCCGGTCACGCGCGCGGCGATGGAAGAGTCCCGTCGATCAAAGTCTGTGTTCCCACCCATGGCGGCGCAGATTCAGGTCGCTGCAATTGTAGCTATTTTTCACCGACCCTTAGATTGGATTGGATAGCGTGGAGAGGCTTGAAGAGAGCAGGCCAGATGTGTTTATGTTTCACATAAACTCTGGCAAGGGGCGGGCAAGCGTCCCCCTTTGAACCCCCCGGAGGTGCGGCGATGGCACGACCGAAGCAGGATGAGCGAGCGGCCCGCAGCCAGCACGTCGCCGCCCGTTTCACGGCCGAGGAACGCGCCGCCCTGGGCCTACGCGCCGCCGAATCGGGGCTCACCCTTTCCGACTTTGTGCGCGCCGCCGCCCTTGGCGCGCAACCCCGTCGCCCCGCCATGCCGGCAGGGCCGGCCGGCGTCCTCACGGCGGACGAGTTGCGCGAACTCAACGCCATCGGGAACAACCTCAACCAGATCGCCCGCGCCCTGAATTCTGGGCGGGCCGACCCGGTGAGCGATGACGTGCGGACCGCCCTCGCCCAGCTGGAAACGGTCTGGGACCGTTACCTGCCGTGATCGTCAAATTTGCCGAGCACAGGCGCGGCGGCGCCGCCGGCC
>NZ_JBXAQC010000011.1:0-31852 GCF_058806855.1 Caulobacter sp. GW821-FHT12F03 | reverse complement strand
TTACTGCGCCATCCCGCCGCAAAGGCTCTTGTCCGCCATAACCCGCTGATCCGGGGCCAGGACGCGATAGAGGCCGGTGACCGCCGTCCGGACCTTGTGGAGCGCCTTCAGGTGCTCCTTCATCATCATCTCATGATGCGCGAGACGCTCGGGGAGCGGTTTGGACATCATCGTCGCCATCATGCCGCCGTCGCCCATCATGCCCGGCATGCCGCCCGGCTTCATGGGCATCGGCATGGTCATGCCGGCGGGCATGGGATGAGCGTCGGTTTTCACGGCCGCCGCGAAGGCGTTCCAGGCCCTGACTTGCCTGTCGGTGATGTCGAGTTGCGCCTTCAGGCTGGAAAGGCGCTGCTCGGACAGGCCCATGCAGTGCATCGGCCCCATGTCCATCATCCCGTCCATGGCCATCATGCCGCCCTTTGCGGCGGGGCCGGCCGGCGCGGCGGGAGCGGCTGCCGGATCGGCGGCTGGGCCGTGATCATGAGGCGGCGCGGGTTGTTCAGCTGCATAGGCCGAGGTGGCCAACGAGAGGGCGGCGACGAGCAGCAGGGGCTTGAAGGACATGGTCATGGTGTTCGGCTTTCTGGACCAGGCTGATCCGATCAGCGCAGTATCCACCGACCTGTCCCTGCATCCTTGATCTGTCGCAAACATGCCGCCGGGCGTTACGTTCCGGCCTGAGTGAGAGATAGGTCCTCGCCTGTCGCCGGGGCCGTCAGATCACCGGCTCATGAGGCGGTTCCGACGCGGGCTTTCGGGCGAAAGGATCATGGGCTCGCATCCAGTTCCGCGCCGGGCGCTCGACCAGGTGATAGGTCGCCATGGCGGCGAGCAGGGTCGCGACGAAGACGCCGCCCCAGGCCATCCACGCCGCTGCGCCGCTGATGTCCGGCGCGAGCCGGTCAAGGGCATGGAAATAGGCGATGTCGATCGGCAGGTGGGTCATGTAGACCGAGTAGGAGACCTCGCCGAGGTAGACCAGCCAGGCGGCGCTCATGATCCCGTGCGCGCCGGTCTTCGACGCTTCGGCCAGAGAGAAGATCAGCAGCCCGAACGCAGGCCAGATAGCCGCGTCGCTGAAGCTCATTGAAGCGGCGAAGCAGATCCAGATCACCGCCGCCGCTGCACCGCCGAGGGCGAGCCCGCGAGGCAGCGTGACCGTCCTGCCGAGCTGGTAGAGCGCCGCGCCCAGCAGGAAGGCCGGGATGATGCGGATGAACCCCAGACGGGTGACCTCCGATAGAGGGAGGCCATGGCTTTCCACGGCCCAGAAGATCAGGGCGAACACGCCCAGCGCGACGAGGACCGCCGCCCAGGCCGCCCGCTTGAACGTCAGCACCAGAACCGCCGCCGCCGGGAAGGCGAGATAGGCAAACCATTCCGCCGAGATCGACCAGGACGGGAAGTTCCACTGCACCGAGGGCGTCGTCCCCCAGGCATGGATCAGGAGCAGGTGCTGCGGCAGGACCGCCGGGTCGAAGGCGATGGGATCGAAGGTCGCGCCCATCTTCATAGCCACCAGCCAGATGACGATAGTTGCCGTCAGCGTCACCAGATGGACCGGGTAGATGCGCGACAGCCGCGCCCACAGGAACGATCCGTAGTTGAACGTCCTGGCCTCCCACCGGGAGAGGTAGACGTGGCTGAGGATGAACCCCGACAGGATGAAGAACAGATCCACCCCGAGGTAGCCTTTGGCCACCAGCCCGAGCCGATCAACGTCCAGTCCGAGGTGGTCGCGGAAGTGGTAGGCCAGCACCCACATCGCCGCCACGATCCGCAGGGAAGTCAGCGGCCGGATGTCGTTCGGATACATGCTTCGCCCCCGCGCGGCAGCCCTTGCCGAAACGCCCACTTGGGCGCTTGGGTCAGGGAGCCCTTGAAGGGCTATACGGCTGGCGTGGGCGGACCCCTCATGATCGGGCAGAGCCTAGAGTTTTACGGCGCGGAGCCTCAGCGCATTGCCGATGACGCTGACCGAGGAGAGCGCCATGGCCGCCGCCGCGATGGCCGGTGAGAGCAGCAGGCCGAAGACAGGATACAGGACGCCCGCCGCGATGGGCACGCCGCCGACGTTGTAGATGAAGGCGAACACCAGGTTCTGCCGGATGTTACGCATGACGGCCCGCGAGAGCGTCCGCGCCTTCAGGATGCCCGTCAGGTCGCCTCTCAACAGGGTCACGCCGGCGCTCTCGATGGCGACATCGGCCCCCGCCCCCATGGCGATGCCGACATCGGCCGCCGCCAGGGCTGGTGCGTCATTGACGCCGTCGCCGGCCATGGCCACCACACGGCCTTCACCACGCAGGCGCTGGACCACCGAGGCCTTGTCCTGTGGCAGCACTTCGGCGGCAACCTCGGTGATGCCGAGGCGGTCGGCGACGGCCCGCGCGGTGGTCTCGTTGTCGCCGGTCATCATGACGATGCGCAGGCCGGCGGCCTTCAGTTCATCAATCGTCGCCCGCGCGTTGGCCTTGATCGGGTCGGCGATGCCGATGAGACCGCCGAGGGCTCCATCCACCGCCACGAAGACCACCGTCGCGCCCTGCCGCCGCAGAGAGTCCGCATCGGTTTCCAGCGGCGCGATGTCGGCGCCCTGTTCCTGCACGAAGGACCGACTGCCGATGGCGATCTTGCGGCCATCCACCACGCCGACCACGCCGCGACCGACGGGGGAGTCGAAGTCGGTCGCCTCCGCGAGGGTGACGTTCTCATCCTTCGCCGCCCGCAGGATGGCGTCGGCCAGGGGATGCTCGCTGCCGCGCTCAAGACTGGCGGCCAGACGGAGCAGCTCAAGCCGATCAAGGCCGGCCACGGGCTGCAGAGCCGTCACCGCCGGACGCCCTTCGGTGAGCGTGCCCGTCTTGTCGACAACCAGAGTGTCGACCTTCTCGAAGCGTTCGAGGGCCTCGGCGTTCTTGATCAGCACGCCGGCCTGGGCGCCCCGGCCGACCCCAACCATAATCGAGATCGGCGTGGCCAGACCCAGCGCGCAGGGACAGGCGATGATCAGCACCGATACGGCGGCGACGAGGCCGTAGCTGAAGCGCGGGTCGGGTCCGACAAGCGCCCAGGCGATGAAGGCCAGCGCGGCGACGAGGATCACCGCCGGCACGAACCAGCCGGACACCTTGTCCGCCAGACGCTGGATCGGCGCCCGGCTACGCTGGGCCTGGGCGACCATCTGCACGATCTGCGACAGCAGGGTGTCGGCCCCGACCTTGTCGGCGCGCATGACGAAGGACCCGGTCTTGTTGATCGCCCCGCCGATGACGGCCTCGCCGACCGTGCGGGTAACCGGCATGGACTCGCCGGTGACCATGGACTCGTCGAGCGAGGCCCGCCCTTCGACGATCTCGCCATCGACCGGGACCTTCTCGCCCGGACGGACCCGTAGGCGGTCACCGACCACGATCAGGTCGAGAGTGGCTTCCTCGTCGGTTCCATCCGGGCGGATACGCCGCGCCGTCTTGGGTGCGAGATCGAGCAGGGCCTTCAAGGCCCCCGACGTGCGCTCACGGGCACCCAGCTCCAGCACCTGGCCGAGCAACACCAGCGCGGTGATCACCGCCGCCGCCTCGAAGTAGACCGGCACACTTCCGTCCATGTTGCGGAAGGCGCCAGGGAAGACAGCAGGCGCGGCCACGGCGACTACGCTGTAGGCCCAAGCGACCCCGACCCCCATCGCGATCAGGGTGAACATGTTGAGGTTGCGGGTTCGCAGCGACGCCCAGCCCCGCTCGAAGAACGGCCACCCGGCCCACAGGACCACCGGCGTCGCCAGAGCGAACTGCACCCAGTTGGACAGTTGGCCCGGCATCAGGGCGTGCAGGTTGAAGAGATGGCTGCCCATCTCCAGGGCAAAGACCGGCAGGCTCAGCGCCACGGCGACCCAGAACCGACGCGTCATGTCCGCGAGTTCGGGGTTGGGGCCGGAGTCGGCCGTGACGGTTTCAGGCTCCAGCGCCATCCCGCAAATCGGACAGGAGCCGGGGCCGACCTGGCGGATCTGGGGATGCATGGGGCAGGTGTAGATCGTCCCGGCGGGAGCGGGTGGCGCCTCGGCGCGACCCTTGGAAAGGTATTTCTCCGGATCAGCCTGGAACTTCGTCAGGCAACCGGCCGAGCAGAAGTGGTGGGTCAGTCCCGCGTGTTCGAGGTGATGCTTCGACGTGGCCGGATCGACCGACATGCCGCAGACCGGATCAAGCACCTTGCCGTCCGCAACCGGGCCATGATCGTGGCCGTTGTGATGGCAGGATGCATGCGTCTCGTTCATAGCGTCTCCTTGGGCAGATCGACTGCGAATACGAGACCTAGCTATATACCCCATGTGGGTATTTCAAGGATGCCTTGGCGGGCTGGCAGAATTGACGCGAACGCCGCCTTAGGCCGGTCCGGTCTTTCCCTTGCCGCCACAGCAGCCAAACGCCTTCTCTGCTACGATGACGGGTTGGGCGATCTGCGCTGGCGGGTCGGGATTGCAGCAGCAGCCGGCCACATCCCGCGCATCGCCTGCAGGTTCGGTCAGAGTCGGCGGGTCACTAGCAGGGAAGCTCTGGTCAAGAGCCTGGTCGAGCTGTTGGCTCGTCTTGTCTTGGCGGGTGGTCATGATGGTGATGTCCGTTTCCGTGGCCGTGATGCATGAACAGATGCATCACCGGGCAGGCGAGAAAGAGAAGGTAGGGCAAGGCCCCAAGGGCGTGGCCCCAATGGTCTCGCAGCAGCCAGAACAGAACGGCCGAGCCAACCGCGACGGCGGTCATCGTCAGGAAGCTCTTGAACCTGGCGGTCATGTCTGGCTCCGGAGCCCGTCTCAGCGCGGCTCAAGGCCCCTGAACAGGTTGTAGGCCATCGCCGTCAGGGCGCCGGTCAATGCGCCGAACGCCAGAGCCGCGCAAAGGCCGATGCCAAGCGCCAACCCCGACGCCTCCGGGGCCGTCGTGAACAGGGCGACGAACATGTGCGAGGCGGGGAACGCGTTCAGGGCCGTGGCCGCCCAACACAGGGCGAAGTTTACGGCGAGCACCACGGAGCCAGTCGCCGCGCAGCGGACGACACCTAGCGGTGGCGTTGCGGGCGCGTGTGCATTGATCTCAGTCATCGCACTATCTCCGAGGGTTTCCGCGCGATGACTAGCTGACCAGCAAGGGTCACGCGTTGATAGGGATCAAACCCGGCCCGGCGATGCTTGTTCCGCCTGGGAGAGAGCATATTCGGCCTCCAAGCACGGCGTCGGCCGACAATGCGACCGAGCATCCTGACCAACACCCCTGTGGGGTATGTGGAAAATACCCCCAGGCGGCTTATATCGGGGGCCAAAGAGAGGTGCATCGTGAACCGCGAGAACAAGCCAAAACTGCTCAATCGCCTGAACCGGATCGAAGGTCAGGTGCGCGGCATCGCCCGGATGGTCGATGAAGATCGCTACTGCATCGACATCATGACCCAGCTTCAGGCGGTGAAGGCCGCCCTGTCGAAGGTTGAGACCGAACTCATGCGTGAGCATATCGACCACTGCGTCGCCTCCGCCATCAGCAGCGGAGACCCGCAAGAGCAGCGGCAGAAGGCCGATGAACTGATCACGCTGTTGCAGCGGTCGATGCGATGAACCTCGCCAACGTCAACGACGCGGGCAGCCTGCCATCCTCTTGCGCAAGCGAGGGGTTGGGCATGGTCGCGCGTAGGTCTGGAGACGGGCTGCATGATCGACCACCCGCCTTGATGGAGATGCACGGATGAAGCCCGGATTGCGCAATCTGCTGATCACGGTGGTCCTCGCCGTCCTGGCGGCCGGCGGCGGCGCCTCCGTCTGCGCCTACTACGTGATCAGCCACCAGACCGCCGGACCTTCGCTGCACGACATGGTCCACCGGGATCTGAAGCTGACCCCGGAACAGTCACGCAAGCTCGACGCCATCGAAGAAAACTACGCGCTCGAACGCAAGGGACTGGAAGCTGATATCCGGGCGGCCAACCGTGAACTGGCCGCCGCCATTCGCGAGGGCCACAAGGACTCGCCACAGGTGGAGGCCGCCATCGACCATCTGCACATGGCCATGGGCGCCCTGCAGAAGGCGACTATCGCCCATGTGTTCGACATGCGGGCGGTCCTGACGCCGCAGCAGGCCAAGATGTTCGACGCGGAAGTGATCGCGGCGCTCACCGAAGAGGATCGGTGAGCCCGGACTTCGAAGCGCCGGACGACCAGCTTGCCGCCAGTGCAGTCGCGGGCGACGAGCGCGCTTTCGCTCGGCTGATCGCCCGCCACAAGGACGGGCTCTATCGGTTCATTCGCCGCTACACCGGCAATCCTGACGAGGCTTACGACCTCCTCCAGGAGACCTTCGCAGCGGCATGGATGGCCCTCGGACGCTATGACGCCGCCCGATCGTTTCCGACCTGGCTGCGGAGCATCGCGCTCAACAAATGTCGGGACTGGTCCAGGCGACGCGCGGTGCGTCGTTGGCTCACATGGAGCGATCCCATTGATGGCCAGGTTGGACTGAACCTGACGGACGATACGCCGTCGCCCGAGGCGGCGGCGCTGGACCAGCAACGCCTATCTCGGCTGGACCGAGCCGTGGCGAACCTGCCGCAAGGGCTCAAGGAGCCGCTGATCCTGACGGCGCTGGAGGAACTCAGCCACGAAGACGCCGGCCGCATTCTCGGGTTGACCGCCAAGGCCATCGAGCTGCGGGTTTACCGGGCGCGCAAGGCGCTGGCGGAAGCTCTGACCCTCGACGAGGTCTAGGTCTTCTTCGCGTGCGACGACCAGTGGATGTGGGTGATGAGCCAGGCGCCCTTCACCCGTTTCAGCACCATGGTTTCGGTGCCTTCCCGGTCCACCGGCTTGCCTTCATAGGTTCCAGTCGTCCGGCTCTGGGTCATGACCACAGCGAATGAGCGGCTGGTCGAGACGCGCCGGCTCACCACCTGGTCGGTCATGCCGACACTGTAGGCGATGTCGCCCGGCAGATGCCCGGTGACATACTCCTCCTTCGAGACCTCGACCCAGCCCTGCTCGTAGATGACCGCGTCGTCGGCCATCAACGCGGCCACCGCTGCGGCGTCGCCACGCTTCATCGCTGCATGGAACTGCTCGACAACGGCAAGCGGACTGGACGCGGGCGTGCCGGCCTGGACCGGGGTGGCGGGAGCTGATGCGGCAATGGACGCTCCGGCAAGGCACAGGGAAACTGCGAGGGCTTTTAGAACCACGGGGAGACTCCGATGTCGGGGGTTAGAACCATGCGCGCACGCCGATGACGAAGCTCGTGGCTTCGACCTCCTTGCCTGCTATGTGGGCGTAGTCGGCCGTGCCGCCGAACTTGCGGTCGAACGAGACGCCCACATAAGGCGCGAACTCCCGCTTGATCTCGTAGCGGAGCCGCAGGCCCAGCTCGATGTTGGAGACGCCGGAGCCCAGCTCCAGTTCGGGAATGTCCTGGCCGGTGAGGTTGGCTTCGACGCGCGGCTGCAAGATCCAGCGTTGCGTCAGACGCAGGTCGTAGGTTCCTTCCAGCCGGCCGAACAGCTCGCCCTTGCTGGACAGGAACAGGGCGCCAGATGTCTCGAACCAATAGGGCGCGACGCCTTCAAATCCGACCGTGGCGTAGGTGCGCTTCGGTCCCGACTGTAAATCCTGCCGGACGCCGGCCTGGAGATCAAAGAAGGGACTGACCGCCCGCGAATAGAGCGCCTGCACCTCGGCGCTTTCCAACTCGTCGGCGCCTTCGCCCTCGGTCTTCACAACGAACCGATTGATGTCGCCGCCGACCCAGGCTTCGCCTTCCCAGCGGTAGCCATCCTCGCCGTCGCGGAATTGATACTCACCGAGGCTGATCATCACCTTCGAGTAGATGCCGCCGCCATGCTCCATGTGAAGCTGGCTCCGTGCGCGGGCCATCGCCGCCGGGTCGAATATGCTGTCCGCTGCGAAATCAGCGGGAACCAGCGGAGCAGGTTCGTCGCCGACGACTTCATCAGACGCATCCGGGGTCGGGGCATCCATGCCCGGCATTGCCGCCATATCCGCCTGAGCTGCGGGCGGTTGGGAAGCCTGAACCGGCGCAGCGGTCGGGGCGGCCTTTGGCGCCGGATCGGCTGGGGGCATCGGATGGCCCGCGTGCTGGGCCAGGGCGGGCGTGGCGGAGACGGCCAGGATCGCCGTCAGGATCGAGAGCGTCCTCATGCGCCTTCCCCCGTCAGCGGGCGGACGCTCATGACGCGGAACATTCCGGCATGCATGTGCATCAACATGTGGCAGTGGAGCGCCCAGTCGCCCGGGGCGTCGGTTGTCAGGTCGACCGAGACCTTTCCTCCCGGCGCGACATTCACCGTGTGCTTTCGAGGATGTCGGCCCTTTGGCCCCACAAGCAGCTCGAAGAAATGCCCGTGCGTGTGGATCGGGTGCGACATCATCGTGTCGTTGACCAGGGTGATCCGGACCCGCTCGTTCAGTCGGAACGGGATCGGCTTGGTGACTTCGCTGTAGGACTCTCCATCGAATGACCACATGAACCGTTCCATGTTGCCGGTCAGATGCAGCTCAAGGGAACGGGACGGCGTCCGGGTGTCCGGGTTGGGCGCCAGAGCCTCAAGGTCTGTGTAGACCAGCACCTTGTGCCCGACATCCTGGAGGCCCTGCCCGGGCTCTCCCGTGCGATCCACGGGCATCGGCGCAATCATCTGGACGCCAGGCCCCAGCTTGACCTGAGGGGCGTTGTCGCCGTTGCGCATGGACATATCCATGCCGTCCATCGACATGCCGCCCTCGCTGCCCATGTCCATGCCGCCCATGTCCATTCCCATGTCCCGCATGGTGGCGACAGGGCGCTCGCGCAGCGGCGGCACAGCAGCGACCATGCCGGGGCGCGGGGCCAGTGTGGCGCGCGCCATGCCCGAGCGATCAACTGCCTCGGCGACCAGGGTGAAGGCCCGGTCCTCGGTCGGTTGGACGATGACATCGTAGGTCTCGGCGTTGGAGAGCTGAAACTCGTCCACGGTGACCGGCTTCACGTTCTGGCCGTCCGCTTGAACCACGGTCATCGACAGGCCGGGGATGCGGACGTTGAAGATGGTCATCGCCGCCGCGTTGATGAACCGCAGCCGCACGCGCTCGCCGGGCTTGAACAGGGCGGTCCAGTTGTCCTGCGGGCCGTGGCCGTTGATGAGGTAGGTGTAGACCGAGCCGGTGACATCAGAGATGTCGGTCGGGTCCATCCGCATCTTCGCCCACTCGACCCGATCTTTGAAGCTCTGGTCGCGACCGGCGAGCAGGCCGGCGACGGTTTCCTTCTGCATGTTAAACACGCCGGCCTGCTGCTTGAGCTTCCGGTAGACGACGTGCGGATGCTCGAAGGAGAAGTCGCCCAGGACCACCACATGCTCCCGGTCGTAGGCGACGGGATCGGCGTCTCTGGGCTCGATGACGATGGGGGCGTAGTGCCCTTGCAGCTCCTGCAGGCCCGAGTGACTGTGATACCAATAGGTCCCAGACTGCACGACCGGGAACTCGTAGACGAAGGTCTCGCCCGGCTTGATGCCCGGGAAGCTGACGCCGGGAACGCCGTCCATCTGGAACGGCACGATCAGGCCATGCCAGTGGATCGAGGTGTCCTCGTCCAGGTCGTTGGTCACCGCGATGCGGGCGATCTGCCCTTCCTTGAGCCGGATTATAGGTCCTGGAACGGTGCCGTTGATGGTGACGGCATGACCGTGACGCCCATCAATCGGCCAGGCCGTATGGCCGATGCGCAGCTTGATGTCGGCGCCTGAGAGCATGGGAAGGTCGCGGACAAGGCCGCCTGAATTGCTCCGCGCCCAGGCGGGGAACAGGCTGGTCATCGCCATGCCTGCCCCAAGCAGGCCGGCGTTTCTCAGGAGTGTGCGGCGGGCGATATTGGGCATCAAAACCTCGGTTGGACGGGCCAAACGCACGGCGTCGGCCCTGATCTGTCTTTGAGATCAACCCGCGTCCCTCGCGTCGATCCAGCTCAGTCTTCAGGCGTCAGAACATCATGTGCTCGGCGCCGTGGGTTATGATCGCGCCGAAGTAGGCCTGGACCAGGATCAACAGCACCGTGGCGACCAGCAGCGCCTCGTAGCCACGCGAACTGAGGCGCGCGGCCGCCTGCTCCGCCGGTCTCTTCAGGAACCACAGCCCCAACAGCAGGAACGGCATGGCGGTTCCAAGCCAGCGGTGAACGGTCAAGGCGAAGCTGTCGTCGGGGGTCGGCAGTCCGGCGTTCAGCCAGCCCATCGGGGCCGCGACAAATGCGCCGGCGACACCGACCGCCAACAGGATCTTGTTGCTCGCCGTGTAGATCGGCTTGCCCCGGACGGCCGCGAGACCTTCCAGGAAGGCCACCGTCAGCAACAGGGCGATAGGGAAGTGGATAACCGCCGGATGCCACATGCCGATCCAGGCCATCAGACGGCCCTCAAAGGTCGTCGGCTTGGCCTTGTGGCTCATCATCATGCCGTCGTCGTCGCCGGTCGGCCAGGCCATGTCGGTGACCGGCATATCCTCGGGCGACACGGTGGTGGCGGCGGGCGCCGTCGCGGACGCTGCCGCCGGGACGGGAGCCTTGTCGTCTTCCCGCGCACTCAGGGGCGAGGCGGCAAGGCCGACTGCCAGAAACAGCCCAAGCATACCAGCCAGCCAAGGCCTTGCGGTCGTGTTCGTCATGGCCTCGGCCCCCTGGTGTTTTCGATTGCGGTCACGGGCGTGATTTTCAGGACCACGCCCGCACCTGGCGTCACAGGACGTGGATTTCGGAGACGACCGGCTTGCCGTGTTCGTTCTTCAGAACGAAGTGGACCTTCTTGCCGACCGTGACGCCGTTCAGGACGGCGGCCGACTCGACCTTGAACTTCATCGTCATGGCGGGCCATTTCAGCGCGGCGATGGGGCCGTGCGCTATCACCACCGTGCCCGCCTTCACGTCCACCGCCTTGACCACGCCTTCGCCAGATGCGGCCTGTGGCGCGGCCCCGTGGTCTTCGCCGTTGTGGGCCAGGGCGGGAACAGCCATCCCGGCGGTCGAAAGGGCGGCGGCCAGCGCCGCGATCATCAGATTGGACTTCATCAGAAACTCCTCGGGTCTCTCGGATCGGTGCGCCTCGGCGCGTCAGGGGGATATACGCATCCGACAGGCGCAGCCCTCATTGGGGGGCCGACGACTTGCCGAGCAAGCAAAGGCTCGAAGGGTCTGGGGGATTTGAAGGGGCAGCGCGTATAGTGATGGAGTGCAGGGCGTGAGACTCAGGAATTGAACGACCGATTGGACCGCTTGCTGACGCAGCTTCGCGACCAGGACCTGGATCGTGAGCTCGGCGCTGTCGAATACGACGTGCATCGCCTGATCGCCCATGAGCGGTCGGCGAGAGCCGGTCTCGCGCCCGCCCGCATGGCCGCCGTGGGCATCGCCCTGGTTCTGGGAACCGGCGTCGGCGGTCTGACCGCCGCGTCCGCCGTGGCCGCGCCCAAGCCGTCCATCTTCGCAACCGCCGACGCTCTCGCACCATCGACGCTGCTCGAAGGAGGGCGTTGATCGAAGCCGATGCCGACTTCGATCCGCTAACCCGATCAGGATCTACTGCGCCTGGATAGCCGTCACCTCGCCGGTTCCATCCATCATCTTCAGATCGAAGGTCACCTTGTCGCCAACCTTCACAGTGTCGAGCAGGGTCGCCGGCGTAGCCTTGAACTCCATGGTCATCGCAGGCCATTTCAGGGCGTCGATGGGGCCATGGTCGAGCGTGATCATGCCCGTGGCTTTGTCGATAGCGGTTACCGTTCCTGTCCCTTTGGCCATGACGGCATCGGACATGTCCATTCCGGCCATGGTGTCGCTGGGGGCTGATGCGACTGCGGCGGGAGGTTGAGCATCAGCGGCCTGCTCGGCGGGCTTCTTGCCACAGGCGGCGAGGGTCGCGCCCAGGACGGCGATGGTCAGGATCACGGGAAGGCGCTTCATGGTGTGTCTCCTTGGTGAGGCGGTTGAACGGAACGGTTTCGCCGCCGCCGAAGCAGCAGGTAGGCGGCGGGCAGAACGAGCATCGACAGAAGCGGCGCGGTGAGCATGCCGCCGATCATCGGGGCGGCGATGCGGCTCATCACTTCCGACCCGGCGCCATGGCCGAGCAGGATGGGCAGCAGGCCGGCGAGGATCACGGCGACGGTCATAGCCTTGGGCCTGACCCGCAGCAGCGCGCCCTCGCGCACGGCGACCTCGATCTGGTCGCGGTCTGGATGGTCGCCGCGATCCGCCAGGGCGTGCTTGAGGTAGATCAGCATCACCACCCCGAACTCGGCCGATACGCCGGCGAGGGCGATGAACCCCACGCCAGTGGCGACCGACTGGTGGTAGCCGAGCAGATAGAGGGTCCAGATGCCGCCGGTCAGGGCGAAAGGCAGCGTCCCCATGATCAGGGCCGCTTCGTCGAACCGCCGGAAGATCACATAGAGCAGCACGAAGATGATCAGCAGGGTGGCCGGCACCACCAGCTTCAGCCGGGCCGCCGCCCGTTCCAGGAACTCGAACTGGCCTGAGTAGGCGATGGAGACGCCGGGCGAGAGCTTCACGTCCCGCGTGACGGCGGCGCGCAGGTCCTTGACCACGGACGCCAGGTCACGCCCGCGCACATCGACATAGACCCATGTCGAGGGCCGGCCGTTTTCGGTCTTCAGCATCGGCGGGCCGTCCGTGACCGTGACCGCCGCTACCGTGCCCAACGTGATCTGTTGCCCGGCGGCCGTGAGGATCGGCAGGGCGCGCAGACCTTCCAGGCTGTCCCGGATCTCGCGAGGATAGCGGACACTGATGGGGTAGCGGGCCAGGCCCTCGACCGTCTGGCCGACAGTTTCACCGCCGATGGCGCCAGCGACTATCTCCTGCACGTCGGCGATGTTGAGCCCGAACCGGGCGGCGGCGGCGCGATCGATGTCCACGTCCACATAGCGCCCGCCGGTCAGCCGCTCGGCGAGCGCCGAACTGACCCCCGGCGTGCGCTTGGCCACCGCCTCCACATCATGGGCGATGCGGTCCAGCTCAGTGAGATCAGACCCCGACACCTTCACCCCGATAGGGCTCTTGATGCCGGTGGCCAGCATGTCGATGCGGTTACGGATTGGCGGCACCCAGACGTTGGTGAGGCCGGGGACCTGCACCGCGCTGTCCAGCGCCTCGATCAGTCCCTCAGGCGTCATGCCTGGCCGCCATTGATCGCGTGCCTTGAACTGGATGGTGGTCTCGAACATTTCCAGCGGTGCGGGGTCGGTGGCGCTTTCGGCGCGGCCGGCCTTGCCGAACACGCTCTTCACCTCCGGAACAGTGCGGATCATCCGGTCGGTCTGTTGCAGCAGCTCTGAAGCCTTGGCCGCCGAGAGTCCTGGCAGCGCCGAGGGCATGTAGAGCAGGTCGCCCTCGTCCATCGGCGGGATGAACTCCCCGCCCAGCTGCGACAGCGGCCAGGCCGTGGTGGCGAACACCAGGGCGGCGATGACCAGCGCCGTGCGCGGCCGGTCCAGCACCCAGTCCAGAGCCGGACGATAGACCCCGGTCAGCCAGCGGTTCAGCAAGTTGTCGTTCTCAGCCGGTATGCGCCCCCGGATCAGCCGGCCCATCAACACCGGGACCAGGGTCACCGACAACAGCGCAGCCCCGGCCATGGCGTAGGTCTTGGTGAATGCCAGCGGCGAGAACAGCCGCCCCTCCTGAGCCTGCAGGGTGAACACCGGCACGAACGACAGGGTGATGATCACCAGGCTGAAGAACAACGCCGGCCCGACCTCGACGGCGGCGTCGGTAATCACCCGCCAGCGTTCATCGCCTTCGAGCCTCTTGCCGGGATGATCGTGTTCCCAACGCTCGATCTTCTTGTGAGCGTTTTCGATCATCACCACGGCCGCATCGACCATGGCCCCGATGGCGATGGCGATGCCGCCCAGCGACATGATGTCGGCGTTCACCCCCTGCAGCCGCATGATGATGAAGGCGATCAGCACGCCCAGCGGCAGGGTCAGGATGGCGACCAGCGCCGAGCGGACGTGCCAGAGGAACAGGCCGCAAACGAGGGCGACGATGATGAACTCTTCACCGAGCTTGCCGGTGAGATTCTCAATCGCCCGGTCGATCAGCTTGGAGCGGTCATAGGTGGTCACCACCTCCACGCCCAGCGGCAGGCTTCGTTTGAGCTCGGTCAGCCTGGCCTGAACGGCCGCGATGGTCGCCCTGGCGTTCTCACCGGACCGAAGGATGATGACCCCGCCGGCGACCTCGCCCTGGCCGTCCAGCTCGGCGATACCGCGCCGCATCTCCGGTCCGATCTGGATGGTCGCGACATCACCGAGCAGAACAGGCGTCCCTCCGGCGGCGCGCAGTGGCACGGCGCGGAAATCATCGAGCGTCTTCAGGTAGCCGCTGGCCCGGACCATGTATTCGGCCTCGGCGAGCTCCAGCACCGAACCGCCGGTCTCGCCGTTGGCCCGTTTGATCGCTTCGACCACCTGCTGATGGGTGACGCCGTAGGCGGCCAGCTTCACCGGATCGAGAACCACCTGATACTGTTTGACCATGCCGCCGATGCTGGCGACCTCGGCCACGCCGGGCAGGCTCTTGAGCTCATAACGCAAGAACCAGTCCTGCAGGGACCGGAGCTGCGACAGGTCATGACGGCCTGTGCGGTCGATCAGGGCGTATTCATAGATCCAGCCAACGCCGGTCGCGTCTGGCCCAAGCGCCGGCTTGGCGGTCTCCGGCAGGCGGCTCTGGACCTGGTTGAGATATTCCAGAACCCGCGACCGCGCCCAGTAGAGGTCGGTCCCGTCCTTGAACAGCACGTAGACAAAGCTGTCGCCGAAGAAGGAATAACCACGCACGACCCTCGCGCCCGGCACCGACAACATGGTCGTGGCCAGCGGATAGGTGACCTGGTTCTCGACGATCTGCGGCGCCTGGCCGGGATAGCTGGTGCGGATGACCACCTGCACGTCGGAGAGGTCTGGCAGGGCATCCACGGGTGTGGCGCGCACGGCCCAGACGCCAGCGCCGATCAGGGCCACGGCGGCCAACACAACGAAGAACCGATTGGCGACCGACCAGCGGATCAGGGCGGCGATCATGGCCGCCCGCCCATGGTCATGCCTTCGTCACGGATCAGGCGGGCCTGGACGCCGGAGAGGCTGGCCTCGGAGGCGATCAGGAACTGGCCGGACGCGACGATCTTTTCACCCTCATCAAGTCCGGCGAGGATTTCGGTCTGGCCGCCGGCTTCCCGACCCGTCCGCACCTCGGCGGGTCGATAGCGACCGCCATCCAGCGCCAACATCACCAGGGTCCGCTTGCCCGTGCGGATGACGGCCTCTGACGGAACCAGAAGGGCTGGCCTGGCGGTCTCGCCGAGTTGGACGGTGGCGAACATGCCGGGTTTGAGCCGACCAGCCCGGTTGGCCAGTTCAATCCGCGCGGTTAGGGTCCGCGTCTCACCCTGGGCTTCCGGCAGGACCGCCGAGACGCGGCCGACGAAGGTTTCTCCGGGGTAGGCGGCGAATGTCACCCTGGCCGATGATCCCGGCCGAACCTGTCCGGTCATGGCTTCGGGAATGGCCGCGTTGACCCAGACCGTGCCGAGTCCGCTGATCTCCGCTAGGGTCTGGCCGCCCGAAACTGTCATGCCCGTTCTGACGCTGAGGGTGCGGATCACCCCGCCGGTCGGCGTCGAGATCGTCGCCACGGTCTGCGGACGACCCGTTCGTTCAACCTGACTGATAAGGCCATCAGGCATACCGAGCAGCACCAGCCGCTGCCGCGCGGCCTGGGTCAGTCGTCCGTCACCTGTGCGCCGGACGGCGATATACTCGGCCTGGGCGCCGCCCCAGTCGGGGATCAGGACATCGGCTATCGGAGCGCCAGCGCGGACCACATCGCCCGGCGCACGGCCATAGACCCGCTGCACGAATCCGCTCGCCCTCGCCTGGACAATGGCCACATCGCGCTGATTGAAGTCCACGCTGCCCGTCACTGTGAGACCTGACGGGAGCGTTCCTCGGGTGACCGCGACGACCCGGCCGCCAAGGTTCTGGAGGCTGGCCGGATCGATGCGAACCCCGGCTCCGCTGGTTTCCTCGGCGTATTTGGGGATCAAGTCCATGTTCATGGAGGACTTGCCCGGCCCCGGGTATCTCTCCATCGGGATCATCGGGTCATACCAGTAGAGGATCTTGCGCTCGGCCGCCTTGTCGGGAGGCGGATTCGGCTCCCCAGGCTTGCCCAGATGCGCCAGCCCGTAGCCGCCCGCGCCGGCGATCAATACCAGCGCGACGGCGCCAACCACGATCTGGGTGCGAGAAATCTGATTGAAGGCGCTCATGACGCGTCCGTTTCGTAGATGAGGTTGATCCGCACGGCGTCGCGCAGGGTCTCGGCTTCCTTGTCGAGGACATCGAGCCTGGCGTCGGCGAGGGCGGTGAAGGCGGCCAGCACGTCCGGCAGGCCGGCAGTTCCGGCCGCGTAGCTGGCGGTCTCCAGATCGGCCCGGCGCTGGGCCAGGGGCAGGCGGGTGTCCCGCGCTCGCGCCCACAGGTCATGGTGCATCCGGTGATCAGCCAGATCGGCTTCCAGAGCGGCGATGAGTTCACGCCGCGCGGCCTCCCGGTCGATCCGCGCCCGCGTGGCGTCGGTCGTTCGGGCATCGATAGCCGGCCCCTGTCGCTCCCCTTGGCGGAGCGGCAGGCTCACGGTCACCCGCGCCGAGACCATGTCGCCGAACATCGGGTCGCGCTTCTGGTAGGCCAGCTCCCAGCTCCAGTCTGGCGATACGGCTGCCTTGGCACCGGCCACATCGGCATCGGCCACGCGCACCCCGGCGTCGAAGGCCAGCAGGGTCGGATGACGATCCAGCCCGGCGCGGAGCAGGACCGGATCGACCTCCCAATGCGGCGCCATGCCGGTCACGCTGGCGTCCGGGTCCCCGGTCCAGCGCACCAGGGCTGCTTGTGCCTTGGCGATGTCCGCCACGAGGGCACTACGCCGGTCGGCCAAGCCCAACAACCATTCCGCCGGATCGATGGTCTCGGCAGGTCTCGCGCCCCTCGTGACCGCCGAAGGCGCCGTGTCGAGCATCGGCTTGAGGGCTTTCTCAATGTCGTCCAGCGCGCCCAGGCGCGCCTGGGCATAGTAGAGATCGACCCAGGCTTGGGCGGCGGCCAGCCGAACCGCGCGGGCTTCGAGACCAGCCTGAGCGCCGGCCATGCCGACCTCGGCTTGGGCGCGCTCAGTCTGCGCCCGGCGGGCAGGCCGGCTGGGCATGTCCTGCATGACCCCGACACTGGCCATGGTCATCTCGTCCGCCCCGAACCGGCCCGCGAAGGGACCGGAGATTGGAACATTCTCGATTCCGAACGCGAGCTTTGGATCGGGCAGAACGCCTGCGCCGCGTTTGGCCGAACGCGCCGCGTCAACGCGCAGCGCGGCGGCCTTCAAACTCGGTGCGGTATCTGCAGCGCGAGCCAACGCCTGATCAAAGGTCAGCGGCTCGGCCTGGGCCGAGACGGCGGTGGCGCTCAGGGCGAGCAGCCACGCCAATTTTGCAGGAGACATGCTCCAAACTCCTCATGACGGCGCGCAAGCGCCAGCGGCCGGCGCACACAGCGGCCGGCGGTCAGTCGAGGGTCAGAAAGCGATGGGAGGTCGTAGGGTTCGGTCCGGCGGTATGGACTGCAAGGCCCGGGTCGAGGACTGGACGGGAGCGAGCGGTTCGAAGGAGACGACCGCAACCTCAACGCTGGAGGCTGGAAGCGCCGCCGCCGTTGCGAAGCAGGCCATGCCGGGTTTGCAGGGCGCCTTCTGCTCGGAACCGCCATTGCCGTGCTCGCAGCAGTCCATCTTGGCGTGAGCAGCCGCCGACATGCCGCTGGTTTCCATCGGGCATGGCGTCTTCAACATGGCCTGCGCCGAAGGCGCCGCGACCAGCGGTAAAGCCAGTGCAGCAGTCCAGATCAGCAGAAGGGTCAGCAATCGGATCAGGCGACTTCTCCTCACGGCGCAAGATGCAGCCTGCGACCACGCGGTTCAATAGCGCGAGGGCGATAGGGTAATCGATAATCGTTCGCATATGACTTGACCCTCCAGTGGCTAGAGGTGTTACGGCGGCTCCATGCGAAATCAGAAATCAGATTGGCGCGGCTTCGACGCTCCTCGTCAACGTGGCGCCCCCAACAGCCTTTGGGCGGCGCTGTGCCTCGCCGTGGTCATTGCCTTCAGTGGCTCTAGCGCCGCCTTCGCGGCCGGCACACCGGCGGAGACGATCTGGCGACTGCTGGACTATGTGGCGGTTGACTATCCTGGCGCGGTCCGAGACGGGCGTATCGTCAGCGCCGCTGAATACGCGGAGATGAAGGAGTTCTCTGAGACGGTCGTCGTGCAGATGGCCACTTTGCCGCCGACCAACGCCAAGCCGGACCTGCTGAAGCAGGCCGGCGCCCTCAAACAGGCTATCGAGGCGAAGCGGTCGCCCGCCGAAGTCGCCGATCTCGCCCACGGGCTGGCGACGGAGCTGTTGGCGGCTTATCCGGTGCCGCTGGCCCCCTCGACGGCGCCCGATCTGGCGAGGGGAGCTGCCCTCTACAGCGAAAACTGTGCTTCCTGCCACGGCGCGACTGGAGACGGACATGGCCCCATGGCGAAGAGGCTCGACCCTGCGCCCATCGCGTTCACCGATCAGGATCGGGCACGAAACCGAAGCGTGTTCGGACTCTTTCAGGTCATCGAGCAGGGGCTGGACGGGACAGCGATGCCGAGCTTCGCCCACCTTTCGTCGGGCGACCGCTGGGGGTTGGCCTTCTATGTTGGGGGCCTGTCCCAGGACGAGAAGGCCCGGAGCCGGGGCGCGGCGCTGTGGAAGGCCGACGCGGACCTTCGCGGCCAGTTCCCCAACCTGGAAACACTGACCAAGACCACACCTGCGGAACTGGCCCGGACGGTTGGAGTCGGCAATGCTGACGACCTCATGGCCTATCTGCGGCGGTCGCCCGGTGTGCTGGCCGAGAAGCGCGATGCCTCGCTGGCGTTCGCCAGGAGCAAGCTGAGGGACACGGTCAACGCCTACGCCGCCGGAAAGACCCGCGACGCGGGGGCCATGGCCCTATCCACCTACCTGGATGGCATCGAGCCGTTCGAGCCCGCTATCGCCGCTCGTGATCCCAAGCTTCTGGCCCGGATCGAGGCTGCGATGGGCGAGTTCCGTTCCCGGATCGGTCGAGGCGGCTCCATCGATAGCGTCCGGCAGCAGGCGACTCTGATCGAGGGACTTCTGGATGATGGCGAGTCGGTGCTTGCCCCGGCCCAGGCCGACACGACGGCGGCGTTCGTCGGCGCCTTCACCATCCTGCTGCGCGAGGGGCTCGAAGCTCTCCTGATCGTCGTCGCCATGATCGCCTTCCTCAAGAAGGCCGAGCGACAGGACGTGCTCCCCTATGTCCACGGTGGATGGGTGGCCGCGCTTGCTGCCGGTGTCCTCACCTGGGCGGCGGCAACCTTCTTCATCTCCATCAGCGGTGCGCAGCGTGAGTTGACTGAGGGCTTCGGCGGCCTGTTCGCTGCAGCCGTTCTCCTGAGCGTCGGGATATGGATGCACGGGAAGAGTCAGGCGGACGCTTGGCAGCGATACATCAGGGAACGCCTGTCCAAAGCCCTGTCGCGGGGCTCGGCGTGGTTCCTGTTCCTGCTGGCCTTCGTGGTGGTCTATCGCGAAGTCTTCGAGACGATCCTGTTCTTTGCCGCTCTGTGGAGCAAGGAGACGGCGGGCGCGGTGCTGGGGGGTTCGGGGCTGGCTCTGGCGGCCTTGGCGGCAATTGCCTGGGCCATGCTGCGTTACAGCAGCCGCCTCCCCATCGCCAAGTTCTTCGCCTTCAGCGCGGCGCTGGTCGCCATACTCGCCTTCGTCTTGGCGGGGAAGGGCCTCGCGGCGCTCCAGGAGGCCGGGATCGTGCCGCTTACGCATGTGGCCGGGTTGCCCAAACTTGAGTTGCTGGGCTTCTACCCGACTTGGCAGACGATCCTCGTCCAGGCCGCCGTCATCGCCATCCTGGTCGCCGGTTATTTCTACAATCGCAGTCCGCGTCGCCTGGATGGTGCTGCGGTCTGACGCGGGCCGAGGTCAGTGGCGGTCTTCCTGGCACAGACCATGATCGCTCAGCACCTCGATCACCTTGCAATCGGCGGCGAGGCCGAGGGAGCAGTTCGCCGTCATGCGGCTGAGTTCCTCCCGCAGCCGCGTTAGCTGGGCGATCTTGTCGTCAACGGCGTCGAGGTGGGACTGGGCGATGCGGTCGGCCTCGGCACAAGGCATGTCGGGCCGGTCAGCCAGCCCAAGCAACGCCTCGATGTCCTTGATGTCGAAACCAAGCTGGCGGGCATGGCGGATGAAGCGGAGGCGGCGCACGGCCTCGTCCCCGTAGACCCGCTGATCGCTCTCCGTCCGGTCAGGCGTCGGCATCAGCCCGATCTGTTCGTAGAATCTGATGGTCGGGACCTTTACGTCAGCCGCCTTGGCGAGCCGTCCGATGGATATGCCGGGCATGGTCGAAATCCTGTTCACGCTGCCGCAGGATAGGGCTTGATCCTCTAGTGGCTAGAGCATGTAGGACGGTCTCATGGCTCATGATGCCCCCCTCGCCAAGCCCGCCGTCTCCGGTTGCTGCGGCCAGTCCGCTCCGTTCGATGGCGCCACGCCGCAATACCGGCGGGTGCTCCTCTGGGTGATTGCGATCAATTTCCTCGGCTTCGTCGTGGTGGCGTCCGGCGGTCTGCTGGCCGGATCGGCCTCCCTGGCGGCGAACGCCCTCGACTTCCTGGCGGACGCCGCGACCTACGCGCTCAGCCTGTGGGTCATCGGCAAGAGCGTCTCGATCCGCAGCGGCGCAGCCCTCGTGAAGGGCGCCAGCCTTAGCATTCTGGGTGTGTCGGTCCTGGGCTTCGCGATCTGGCGGGCGATCAACGGCGTGCCGCCGGAAGGCTTCGCGATCTCCGGCCTGGGCCTGTTCGGGGCAGCGGCCAATCTGGTCGCGGCGATCCTGCTGTCGAAGTATCGCGATGGCGACGCCAACGTCCGGTCGGTCTGGCTCTGCACGCGCAACGACCTGATCCAGTGCCTCGCCGTGGTCGGGGTCGGCGCCGTGGTCTGGCTCACCGGTTCCCGCTGGCCCGACCTGATCGCGGGCGCGTTCCTGGCGGCAGTCTTCCTCCAGTCCGCTTGGTCGATCACCGTCCAGGCCTTGGACGAACGCCGCAATGCCCTGGCTGCGGTGCATTGATCCCAAGGCCCGACGCAGTTAGTTCAGCACGCACATGATCCCCGCAGCGCATCTCTCGCGATTCCTGAAACGGCTGGCCAAGCCGTTGCTGGTGGCCTGTGTGCTGATGCTGGCGGTAGCGCCTGTCATGGACGGGCTAATGTGCGGCCCAGAACCCGCGTCTGCCGAAAGCGAAATGCTGGTTTCCGACTTCGGCGGCGCCGACGATATCGCCACCGGTGTTGATCATGCCGTCTGCGCCCATGGTCATTGCCATGACGCGCCGCCGCTCGCCAATGGCGGCGACGCCCGCGTTGCGGCCATTCGATACGCGGAAGCCGAGGCCATGTTCTCGGTATCGGTCCAGCCGCCGTCCGCCACCCAACCAACCCTGGAACGTCCGCCCCGAGTCTGACTGCGACCCGCGCCGCCGTGCGCGTCCGCCCTTGTCAGAATCGAAGCAGGACCTCCCATGCCTTCTCCATACCTGTCGCGCTGCGCCCTCATTGGCGCCGCCGCGATGCTGTTGGCGAGTTTCGCCACCAGCGCCATTGCCGAACCTGTAACCCTCGCCCAGGCGCTCGACCGTGCCCAGGCCGGGTCTCAGCTCATCACCGCCGCAGAAGCCGATGTTCGGGCCGCCGAAGGGCGAGCCCGCCAGGCCGGTCTGTTGCCCAATCCCGAGATCGACCTGTCGGCTGAGAACATCGGCGGCACCGGCAGTCTGACCGGGGTTCAGGCCGCCGAGACCACGCTCTCAGTCGGACAGCGCTTTGAACTGGGCGGCAAACGTGCTGCCCGCCTGAACGCCGCTCAGGCCGAGGTCGAGTTGGCGCGGCTTCGGCTGCAGATCGCCCGAGCGGATCTGGCGAAGGAAGTTCGTGAGGCTTTCGCCCAAGGCGTCGCCGCCCGGCGTCGCGTGGACTCGGCGAAAAGCCAGTTTGTCCGGGCCGAGAGTCTCCAGAAGATCGCCGTCACGCTCGTGGAAGCCGGCCGCGAGCCGCCGCTACGGGCTCTGCGGGCGCGAACGGTAATGCTCGAAGCGGTCGGGCGTGTCCGGGCGGCCGAAGCCGACTATGCAGCGGCCCAGCGGGCGCTGGCCGCTCTCTGGGGCGGGTCCGAAAACCTGCCCGAACCCGTCTCCGGCGAGGATGTTCCTCCCGCCCCACCCGTCGATCCGACCGCCGTGCTGGATATCCAGCTTGCGGAGGCTGAAGTTATCGCCGCCATCGCCGCCGAGCGTCGGGAACGCTCGCTCTCGCGCCCCGATGTTACTGTCAGCGTCGGCGGCCGTCGTCTCGCCGCATCGGACGAGACGGCGATGGTTGTCGGCCTGTCGATGCCCCTGGGCCTGTTTGATCGCAACCAGGGAAACATTGCCGCCGCCAATGCCGAACGCACCGGCGCCGAAGCCCGCAGAAACGCTGCCCTGGCGGCGGGCTTGCGCCGCACGCGAGACGCGACAGCGGCGTTTCAGACCGCTGAAGCCCGCCTGGAGTTCCTCGAAAAGCGGGCGGAACCTGAGGCTCTGGAAGCTGTCAGGATCGCTCGTGAGGGCTTCTCCGCAGGCCGCTTCACCTTGCTCGACGTGCTCGATGCCGAAGCCGCCCTCAACAGCCTCCAATCCGATCTGATCACCGCCGAGCTCGACCGCGCGCTCGCCCTGGCTGCGCTGATGCGCGCCAACGAAACCGAAGGAACCGCCCAATGAAGACCCTGACCAACAAGCGCCTGCTGCTGGGCGCGGCCGCCGCCGTGGTGTTGCTCGGCGCCGGCCTCACCGGCTGGAGCATGACCCGGCCAAAGCCCGAAGCCGCGCCGGAGGCCGCAGAGGCCGCCCATGGCGCCGGAGAAGGGATCGAGATCAGCGGAGCCCGCATCCTGGCGGCAAACATTGTGCTGGCCCCGGTTGAAGCCGGATCACTGAGCGCCGAGGTGCTCGCTCAGGGAACTGTCGTCGGCACGCCGCAAGGCGAGGCCGTGCTGGCGGCCCGCGCTGATGGCGTGGTCAGCCGCATTTCCCTGCGCCTGGGCGACAGCGTCCGGGCCGGGCAGATCGTCGCCCTGATCGAAAGCCGTGAGGCCTCGACCATCGTGGCCGAGCGGTCGGCCGCCCAGGCCCGGCTGATCGCCGCGCGTCAGGCCCTGGCGCGGGAGCAACGGCTGTTCGACGCCCAGATCACCGCCCGTCAGGACCTCGAAGCAGCCCAGACCGCCCTGGCCGAAGCGGAAGCCGAAGCCCGCCGCACCGCCGCCGCCGCCGCCGCCGCGCGCGTGTCCAGCGACGGCCGCAGCACCGGGGTCGTCAGCCCGATCAGCGGACGCATCACCTCCGCGCCGGCCGTCCTGGGCGCCTTCGTGCCCGCCGGGACAGAGCTGTTCCGCGTCGCCAACAGCAGCCAGATCGATATCGAGGCGTCGGTGTCGGGTTCAGACGCGGCGCGGATCAAACCGGGTGATCGTGCCCGCATCCATCTGCCCGATGGCGAGATCGACGCGGTCGTCCGCTCGATCACGCCAGGGGTCGATCTGGAAAGCCGCTCGGCGACGGTGCTGCTGAGCCCCGTTGCTACGACCGGCCTACGACCGGGCCAGGCTGTCTCAGTCCGCATCTACACGGCGGACGCCCAGGCGTCGGCGGGCGTCACCGTGCCCGAGGAAGCCATCCAGACCGTGGAAGGCCGCGAGGTGGTGTTCGTCAGAACCGCCGCCGGCTTCAAGGCGGTCGCCGTGATCGTCGCCCAGCGCGGCGGCGGTCGCGCGCAAATCACCTCCGGCCTCACTGCCGGCCAGTCCATCGCCACCCGCAACGCCTTCCTGCTGAAGGCCGAGATGGGCAAGGGCGAAGGCGAGGAGCACTAGGTCATGATCGCCAACCTCATGGCTCTGTCGGTGCGGTCGCGATGGATGATCATCGCGCTCACACTGATCGTTTCCGCTTACGGCGTGTTCCAGCTTACCCGGCTGCCCATCGACGCCGTCCCCGACATCACCAACAAACAGGTGCAGATCAATACGCTCGACGCGTCTCTTTCCCCCGTCGAGATCGAGAAGAGGGTCACCTTCCCGGTCGAGACAGCGCTGGCCGGCATTCCCGGCCTGCAAACGACCCGATCGCTGTCTCGCAACGGCTTTTCGCAGGTCACCGCGATCTTCGACGAGAACGTCGATCTCTACTTTGCCCGCCAGCAGGTCAGCGAACGGATCGCCCAGGCGCGCGACAGCCTGCCTGAGGGCGTCCAGCCCCAGATCGGACCGGTCACCACCGGCCTGGGCGAAGTCTTCATGTATGCCATCGACTACGCCAACCCGGGCGGAAAGGGCGCGACCGTGCGTGACGGCCAGCCCGGCTGGCAGAGCGATGGATCTTTCCTGACGCCAGAAGGGGATCGCCTGACCGACGAGGCCTCGCGGGCCGCCTACCTGCGGACGGTTCAGGATTGGATCATCGCGCCCCAGCTACGGACGGTGGGCGGCGTCGCCGGTGTGGACACCATCGGCGGCTATGAGAAGCAGTATGTCGTCGAACCCGACCCGGTTCGTCTGGCGCAATACGGCGTTTCGTTCAGCGAGCTCGCCAAGGCGCTGGAAGCGGCAAACCTGTCGGTCGGCGCCAACTTCATGGAACGGTCAGGCGAGGCCTACCTGGTCCGCGCCGACGCCCGTATCCGCAGCCTGTCGCAAATCGAGGAAGCCATCGTTGCCACGCGCGGCGGTGTTCCCGTGTCGATCAGAGACGTGGCGGTCGTTCGGCTGGGCGGCGAGCTGCGCACCGGCGCCGCGACCATGAACGGGCACGAGGTGGTCATCGGCACCACCCTGATGCTTATCGGCGAAAACAGCCGCACCGTCGCCCGCGCCGTCGGCGACAAGCTGAAGACGCTGGATCGGTCGCTGCCGCCGGGGATCAAGGTCTCGCCCACGCTGGATCGGTCCAAGCTGGTCAATGCGACCATCGCTACCGTTCAGCGAAACCTGATGGAAGGGGCGATCCTCGTCGCGATCGCGCTGTTCCTGTTGCTCGGTAACGTCCGCGCCGCCCTGATCGCGGTGCTGATCATCCCGATCTCATTCTTCATGACCGCCATCGGCATGAATTACATGGGCGTGTCCGGCAATCTGATGAGCCTGGGCGCCCTCGACTTCGGCCTGATCGTCGATGGCGCGGTGATCATCATCGAGAACTGTCTCAGGCGGCTCGCCGAACGACAGCATCATGAAGGTCGCCTGCTGAACCTCCGCGAACGTCTGGAGGAAACGACGCTGGCCACCCAGGAGATGATCAAGCCGACCGTCTTCGGCCAGGCCATCATCCTGCTGGTGTTCGCGCCGCTGCTGACCTTCCAGGGGGTCGAGGGCAAGACCTTCTCGCCCATGGCCATCACCCTGATGCTGGCCCTGGTCGCCGCCTTCATCCTGTCGGTCACTTTCGTGCCGGCGATGGTGGCGCTTCTGATCCGCAACAAGGTCGCGGAAAAGGAAGTGTTCGCGATCCGATGGATCAAGGCGCGCTATGAGCCGATCCTCCGGCACGCCGTTGCGCGCCCTCTGCCCTTCATCGGGGCCGGGGTCGGCATCTTCGCCGTGGCCGGCTTCATCTTCACGCTGCTGGGCCAGGAGTTCATTCCGACGCTTGATGAGCGGAACTTGGCGATGGCTTCGCAACGCATTCCGTCAACCGCGCTCGAACAGTCCGTGCGGATGCAGCGGGGTGTCGAACAGGCGATCACCAGCCTTCCCGAAGTGCTGATGATGTTCTCAAAGACCGGCACGGCCGAGGTCGCCACTGATCCAATGCCGCCAAACATCTCCGATGGGTTCATCATCCTGAAGCCGCAGGAAGATTGGCCTGCGGGAGTCAGAACCAAGGAGGACGTGCTCGAACGTGTCGAAGCGGCCGCCAACGCCCAGGTTGGTCAGGGCTACGAGTTGAGCCAGCCGATCGAACTGCGCTTCAACGAGTTGATCGCCGGGGTTCGCGGCGATGTGGCGATCAAGCTCTATGGCGACGACCTGGACAAACTCACGGCGACGGCAAACCGGATCGGCGCAGCCCTGCAGTCCACGCCGGGTGCGGCCGACGTGAAGGTCGAGCAGACCAGCGGCGCACCTTCGCTGGACGTTATCTTCGACCGGGCAGCCATCGCCCGTCTCGGTCTGACCGTGGAGGAGGTGGCCGACACTGTGGCCGCCGCCATGGGAGGGCGGGAAGCTGGACAGCTTTTCGAAGGTGATCGCCGCTTCAGCGTGGTCGTGAGGGTGCCGCAAGGTAGCCGCAACGATCTGGACGCCCTGGGCGCTTTGCCCATCATGATGCCAGAGGAACCCGGACAGACACGACATTCGGTGCCGCTTCGCCAGGTCGCGCAATTCCGGTTCACCGAAGGTCTGAACCAGATCAGCCGCGAGAATGGAAAGCGGCGAGTTGTCATCCAGGCCAACGTTCGCGGCCGCGATGTCGGCTCGTTCGTCAGGGAGGCCACGCCGAAGGTCGAAGCCGTCGCTCTGCCAACCGGTTCCTGGCTCGAATGGGGCGGGCAGTTCCAGAACCTCAAGGCGGCATCGGACCGGCTCGCCATCGTGGTGCCGATCTGCTTCCTGGCCATTTTCGCGGTTCTCTTCCTGGCCGTGGGAACGTTTGGTCGTGCCGTGTCGGTGTTCGCGGCGGTGCCCCTCGGCCTGGCCGGCGGGGTATTCGCACTCGCCTTGACCGGCATTGCTTTTTCGGTCTCGGCGGCTGTCGGCTTCATCTGCCTGTCCGGCGTAGCCGTGCTGAACGGTCTGGTGGTTATGTCCAGCATCCGACAGCGCCTGGAAGAGGGGATCGATCTCTCAAGATCGATCATCGAGGGGTGCATGGAACGGGTTCGCCCCGTGATCATGACCGGCCTGGTGCCCGCCATCGGCTTCGTGCCCATGGCCCTCGCGCACGGCACTGGGGCGGAAGTCCAGAAGCCGCTGGCCATGGTCGTTATCGGCGGCCTGATCACGGCCACCGCCCTGACCCTCCTCGTCCTGCCAGCGATCAGTAAGGTGGTTCTGGGGTGGACCGAACGGCCCAATCCGGCGTGGGGCGATGAGCCCACGCCGATCCTGGCCCCTGCGGAATAGGCGAAGACCCGCGCCGTCGATCCTGGCGGCGCGGGCGCTTCTCATTCGGAGACAAGTGATGAACAGCTCTTTCAAGCTCTTGAGGATCTACACCGACGAGGCCGCCTATTTCGGAGATCGCAAGGTGTTCGAGGTGGTGGCCAGTCGCGCCCGCGCGGCAAAAGTCGCCGGCGTTACAGTGCTTCAGGCCCTGCTGGGCTTTGGTCACACCCCCAACATGCATCGTCGCAATGTGCTGGATGACGACCAGTCCGTGGTCATCGAGATCATCGACGAGGACGCCAAGCTGCGGGCTTTCGTCGAAACGCTCGCCGACCTCGAACACCTGGGGCCGATCACGCTGGAGGCCGTCGAGGTGCTGCGTTGGCCGCCAGCAAAAGGTGGTTGAGACCATATCCGCGAAGAGAAGGCTTGCTCCTCTAGTCACTAGAGCTTGCATGGGTGAGCCCACATCCGGCGCGGCCTGTCTTCCAGGGCGGGCCCAAGCGTCTTCCCCGACCACCGAGACCCTGAAATGGCTGATCACAAACCGCAGTCCGCTACTCCCTCAACGACCGGAAAGCCGCACGATGATCACGAGGGTCATGACCACGCTGAAGGCGGCGCCCATGATCACGACCACGGCGGCATCTTCGGAGAACGCACCGAACTGATCTTCGCGGGCCTTTCCGGCGCGATGCTGCTCGTCGGCTGGCTCGTCGGTCAGCGCGTGGAGGGCGTTGTCCCGCTGGCCTTCTACATCGCGGCCTACGGGTTCGGCGGCTACTTCACGCTCCGGGAAGCGGTCGGCAACATCTTCAAGCGTCGGTTCGAGATCGACACCCTGATGCTTGTCGCCGCCGCTGGCGCCGCCGCCCTGGGCCAGTGGGCCGAGGGCGCGCTGCTGCTCTTCCTGTTCAGCACCGGCCACGCGCTCGAACACTACGCCATGGGGCGGGCGCGACGGGCCATCGAGGCTCTTGCCAAGCTGGCTCCCGAAACGGCGACGGTCCGACGCGGGGAGACGACGGAGGAAATCCCGGTCCAGGACCTTGTGGTCGGCGACATCGTGGTGGTCCGGCCCAACGAGCGCATGCCCTCCGATGGCGTGGTCGTGCTGGGAGCAAGCAGCGTCGATCAGGCGCCGATCACCGGCGAGAGCGTGCCCGTCGACAAGCGGGCGGCGGCTGATCTCGACCTGGATTTCGACAAGGCCAGCCCCGAGCATCGCGTCTTCGCGGGCACGATCAATGGTCCGGGCGCCCTGGACGTGCGCGTCGCCCGCAAGGCGTCCGAGACCACCCTGGCCCGCGTCGTAAAAATGGTCGCGGAGGCCGAGGCCCAGCAGTCCCCGACCCAGCAGTTCACCAATCGCTTCGAGCGCATCTTCGTGCCGTCCGTGCTGGCGGGTGTCGGCCTTCTGATGCTGGCCTGGATCGTCATCGACGAGCCCTTCAACGTCAGCTTCTATCGCGCCATGGCGGTGCTGGTGGCGGCGAGCCCTTGCGCCCTGGCCATCTCGGTGCCCAGCGCGGTGCTCAGCGCGGTCGCCCGCGCGGCCAGGGGCGGCGTTCTGGTGAAGGGCGGCGGTCCGCTGGAAAACCTAGGCACGCTGACCGCCATCGCCTTCGACAAGACCGGCACTCTCACCGAGGGCAAGCCGAGGATCACCGACGTGGCGACCGCCGAAGGGGTCGATGAGTGGGAACTCCTCGCCGTCGCCGTCGCCGTGGAACGGCTGAGCGATCATCCGCTGGCGGCGGCGGTCGTGCGCGACGGCGGCGATCGGCTAAAGGACCATCCCGTGCCGGTGGCCGACGACGTTCAGAGCCTGACCGGCCAGGGCGTGCAGGCCACCGTGGCGGGTCAGACGGTGGTGATCGGCAAGCCCAAGCTGTTCGAAAGCGGCTCCGGCGCCAAACCCTCCGACGCCCTTTGGAGTGAAATCCAGCGGCTGGAAACGAGCGGTCGAACGGTGATGGTCGTCAAATCCGGCGACCGATACCTTGGGGCCATCGGTGTGATGGACACCGCCCGTCCTGCCGCCGAGGGGGTTATCGCTCGCCTCCGCGCCATAGGGATCACCCGCATCGTCATGCTGTCGGGCGACAACCAGTCCGTGGCCGACGCCATCGCCGCCAAGCTCGGCCTGGACGAGGCGATGGGCGGACTGATGCCCGAGGACAAGGTGCGGATCATCAAGGAGATGAAGGCCAGCGAGGGTCGTGTCGCCATGATCGGCGACGGCGTGAACGACGCGCCCGCCCTGGCCAACGCCACGGTCGGGATCGCCATGGGCGCGGCGGGTTCCGACGTGGCCCTGGAAACCGCCGATGTCGCCCTGATGGCCGATGACCTCAATCACCTGCCGTTCGCGGTTGGCCTGAGCCGGAAGACCAGCAACATCATCAAGCAGAACCTGTGGGTCAGCCTCGGGATGGTCGCGGTCCTGATCCCGGCGACCCTGTTCGGCCTGAAGATCGGCGCGGCGGTGATCTTCCACGAAGGCTCGACCCTGCTGGTCGTGGCGAATGCGCTGAGGCTGTTGGCCTATAGGGACAGCGCGCGATCCGGAAAATAGGCCGCGCAACAGACTAAGCGGCGACGTGATGTGAGGAGACCTCTGATGGGTCGAGCAACGATAGTTTGTCTAATCCTGTTCGCAGGACTCCCCGTCTTGGCTGGCGGGTGCGCCAGTTATGGAAATCTTCCTCGGAGCGATGTCGGGATCGAAGTCGTGGGCTCTGCGCAGGTCGATCTGCGCCGCCCAGAGGTTCTGATCACCCCCAAAGGCCTGCGAGTCCACGGCTGGGCCTGTCGGCGCTCGCGCGCCATGGTAGGCGGTCTGGGGCTCCGCATTGAACGCCTCGATGCCGATGGCCGCGTCGTCGCCACGGTGGCCGTCCCGCTCAGCACCACCCGCCTTTCGGATCATCCGGTCGGTTGCGTGGCCTACGACGGGGAGACCGGATGGTTCTTGAACGAGACCGAGACACTGCGCGTCCTGGCCAAGCATCGTTAGGACCGGGACTCTCGGCCAGCTGTTGCTCTCGCCGAACGCGGCGATCCTAGCCGCCCCCCTGCTGGGTAGGGTCCTGACGCAAGTTCCGGTGCGGCTCGCGGACGATCACCTGTGGCGTAAGGTCAGGACGAAATACGCGGACTATCGGCGGTGAACGTCGCGGTGGGTTGTAGGTGGTCGAAAGCCAGGCCCGGATAACGGATTGTTGCTATAGCTTCTGCCAACGTCGCCAGCCGGTATCCCCGGCCATAGGAAGCAGCGGCCTCCGAGCCGTCCTTGCTACCAGCGGCACTCCAACCACCGAGGGCCAGTCCGATATCGTGCTCGATTCGAGCTTCCCGCAACGCATCCCTGTAGCTGTGGCGGAAACTGTGGAAGCATGTCTTGGGCCGAGCGGCACCGGCCTTGTCCAGAAACCGTCTGAACCACTTCGAAAATGGGTCGCTATAGTAGCCCGTGTTCGAGACATGAAGCTCTGGGAAGAGCTTTCGACCGCCGGTGAGCCGACGCTCCGCAGCAAACTCCATGAAGCCGATTTCTTTGAGCATCGGATGGATAGGGATGTATCGCTCGCTGCTGGTCGTTTTGAGCTTCTTGTCGTTGTCAGGGGCGACGGCACCGGCGCAAACAAAGAAGCAGTCCACGCCCTCGACGACCTGGATATCCACCACGTCGAGTTGGCATGCTTCATTCAACCTCAGCCCGGCGAAAAGGCCGATCAACGGCACCCAGAATCGTCCTCGGCGCGGTCGATTTGAGCCAGGGACGGCGAAGTTTAACCAGTCATCGGCGCATCCCGTGTAGAGCGGCGCGTTGAAGATCAGGCGAAGCTGCTCAATGCTGAACGGGTGTCGCTTGTCCCGACTGCGGACCGGATCGACGACACCTAGCCCTTTCGCCGGGTTCCGGTCGATAAGTTCCTCGCGGACTGCGAAGTTCAGCATCGACCGAAGCTTGTTGAGATAGCCATTTATGGAGGCCGGGCTCAGGGTTGAGGTCAGACCCTTGGCCTTGGCCATCTTGGCGGCTTGGACCAGAGTCAGTTTCGGGAACCGCTTGGTCGAGTTCGAGGGCAGCCAACGCAGTGTGTCGAGGAAGGCGCGGCAGGCCTCTCTGTCGATCGAGGCCAATGACCTGTCTGCACCCCACAGGGCCGAGGCCGTCTCGAACAAAGTCTTGTAGACCATTTCGCTTCGTCGCCCCCGCGTGCGCGAAGGATCGCTCATGAAGAGGTCGAAGAGATCGCGGAAGGTCGTTTCGGGCCGGATGGGGGATTTGGATTCCGGGCTCTTCGGGGTGCCTGTCGGGAGAGACTGGATCGGACCGGATCGGCCTTCGGCCTCCAACAGCATGCGTTCGAAATCAGCGGCAGCGATCCTGGCCCTTCGGACAGCTTCATCCTGATACCCCGTCCCCAAGGACCGAACCCAGTGCGTTCG
>NZ_JBXAQC010000010.1:25000-33176 GCF_058806855.1 Caulobacter sp. GW821-FHT12F03 | reverse complement strand
GCCCCTAGCCCCTAGCCCCTAGCCCCTAGCCCCTAGCCCCTAGCCCCTAGCCCCTAGCCCCTAGCCCCTAGCCCCTAATCCCCTAACCCCTCCGCCCTACCCGAACATCCCCGCCCACCCGGTCCCGGCCAGCGCCGCGTCGACCAGCGCCCGGTCTCCGGCCGACAGCGCCGCGTATTCTTCCCGCAGCCAGCCGAGGCACTTGGCCTGGTAGGGGAACGGCTGCTGGCTCCAGGGATGGCCGTCGATCTCCGTCTCGACGCTCTCCGCCCCGGCCATTACCGCCCGGGCGTTGGCCGCCATCAGCGGCGCGTAGACGCGGCCGGTCTCGGCGAGGATGGCCTTCAGCGTCTCGGGCAGCGCCGCGGGATCGAACCAGTCGCTGTCGGCGGGCTCCAGACCGCACAGGTCCTCGACCAGCTGGACCCAGGCCATCACTCGCGGTGCGCGGTGCGCGGCCAGGGTGGTCGGCGTCGGGTCGAAGGCGGCCAGCTGGGTCAGCTGGCCATAGAGGCCGAAGTCACCGGCCCCGGGGCGGCCGCCGAGCAGGAAGGTGTGCTGCTTCAGGTGATTTTCCAGCAGGTCGAGCAGCCGGACGTAGCTGGCCTCGATCACCGGGCCGGTCACGGCATTGGACCCGACATAGCGCAGGCGGCTGATCTGGCGCTCCGAGAAGGCCTTGCCCATGGCCGCCAGCATGTCGTCGTCCAGCGTGCCGCGCCAGGACGGCAGGACGCCGGCGGCCTGGTCGATGTCGGCCTTGTAGGACCAGCGGTAGTGGAACATCGCCTTGGTCAGCCATTCGTCGCCGTAGTCCTCAAGCAGCGAGTCGAGGAAGGCGAGGGCGGGGCTGGCGGGGCGCAGGAGCCGGTCGCCGTAGTCCCGTTCGAAGCGGCGGATGAGCGGCGTCGAATCTGTGACAGCCGTCAGCGCGCCGTCCTCGCCCGGCAGATAGAAGGTCGGCAGCAGCCGGACCTTCGGCGAGGGGTAGTCGGCGGGCTCGCGGCCAGGCCAGAACAGGCGGTAGGGGATGCGCCGGTAGCGCAGCACCGCCAGCATCTTGCGGCTGTAGGGCGAGCCGGGCGCGCCGCTGAGGGAAACAGTGTCCATCGAAGGTCTCCGGGTCAGAGAACGAGCAGGGCGATCTGGGCGAAGGCGGCGACCAGCAGCAGCAGCAGCGCCACCGACAGGCGGGGCGGCATCAGCAGCATCAGGATCGGCCGGGTCGGGAAGGAGAAGGTCTCCGCCGTGCCGAGGATCTTGAAGTCGTGGATGGCCTGGAACCTGGGGTGCGTGGCCATGGCGATCATGTCGCGGCGGCTGCGGTAGCGCATGTAGCCGATGATCGACCAGCCGGGGTCGGGACCGACCTTCCAGGCGTCGATGTAGCCGGCGATCTTGCGGGCGGCGAGGGCGGGGTGGCCGCCGCGGGCGATCAGCGCGGGGATGAAGGTGCGGGTGTAGCGCTGCATCAGCGCCTGGCGGGGCGTCGGCGCGCCGGTTTCAGGGTGCGGCGCCTCGCCGCCGGCGATCTTCACCAGGTTGAACATGAAGAACTCGCGGCCGTCGTCCGCCTCGAGAAAGGCGCGCAGCTTGGCCGGATCATTGTACTCGGCGGCCTTGCCGGACTCGACGCGGGCCATGATGGCCTCGATTTCCGCCGGCTTCAGCGGGCCGCGCCAGTTGTCGTACCAGGCGCGGAACAGGACGTAGACCGCTAGGGCGCCGGCCCAGAGCCAGGGGTTGATCATCGATTGCCTCCCGCCGGGCCGCGACCGGCCTCGAATGTGTTGGCATGGATGATGCCAATATATTCGCGAGGGGGAAAGAGCGAACGGTGCGATTTGAGATCGTCACGAGGCGCTGGTAGCGTTCCGCCATGACCGCGACCCCGGCGACCCCCCTGATGACGCCGAGCCTGCGCGACCTGACCCTGACCTCGCTCAAGATCGGCTGCCTCGGCTTCGGCGGCCCGGCGGGCCAGATCAGCCTGATGCACCGGGTCTTCGTCGACGAGAAGAAGTGGATCGACGAGCCGCGCTACCTGCACGCGCTAAGCTTCTGCACCCTGCTTCCGGGGCCGGAAGCGCAGCAGCTGGCGACCTATGTCGGCTGGACGCTGCGCGGAACGGTCGGCGGCCTGATCACCGGGGCGCTGTTCGTCCTGCCCGGGGCGGCGGTCGTCTTCGCCCTGGCCTGGCTCTATGCGGCCCATGGCGACGTGGCCCCGGTCGCGGCGGCCTTCGGCGGGGTCAAGGCGGCGGTCATGGCCCTGGTGGCCGAGGCGCTGCTCCGCGTCGGCCGGCGGGCGCTGAAGGGTCGGTTCGAGGCGGCCATCGCCCTGGCGGCCTTTGTCGCGCTGGCCCTGTTCGCCCTGCCGTTCCCGCTGGTGGTTCTGGTCGCCGGTCTGATCGGGGCGGCGCGCGGCGCGCCGGACGCGGCGTCTGACGCCCTGCCTGTGTCCGCGACCGACCGCCCCGGCAAGCGTCGGACGCTGGCCACGGTGATGGTCTGGCTGATCCTGTGGCTGTTTCCCCTCGTGGTCAGCGCCCGGCTGCTCGGCGCGGGCCACTGGCTGACCCAGGTGGGGACGGTGTTCGCCACCCTGGCGGCGACCAGCTTCGGCGGGGCCTACGCCCTGCTGGCCTGGCTGCAGCAGCAGGCCGTCGACGCCCAGGGCTGGCTGACCACGGCCCAGATGGTCGACGGTCTGGGCCTCGCCGAGACGACGCCGGGGCCGCTGGTGCTGGTCAACACCTTCGTCGGCTTCATGGCCGGCTGGAACGCCACGGGCGGCGCGACGGCCTGGGCGGCGCTCGGGTTCCTGATGGCCCTGTGGCAGACCTTCGTGCCGTCCTTCCTGTTCATCTTCGCCGGCGCGCCCTGGTCGGAGACCCTGCGCCGCAGCCGGCTGGCGCGGGGCGCGCTGGGTGCGGTCATGGCGGCGGTGCTGGGCGTCATCGCCAGCCTGGCCCTGTGGTTCGCGGTCCATGTGGTGTTCGCGGGCAGCACCGCATATCGCTGGCCGTGGGGCGGAACGGTCTGGCTGCCGGCCCTGACCAGCCTGGACATGATCACCGCGGCCCTGGCGTTGGCGGCGGGCGTCGCCCTGATCCGCTTCAAGGCCAATGTCGTGCTGGTGATCCTCGGCTGCGCGGCGGCGGGGTTGCTGCGGTGGGCGCTCGCCTGACAGCGGGACAATGGGGACGGATCGTCCCGGGACAAAGCGGGACAGGAGCGGGACACCCACCCCAAATCGTCGCGGCGCGAGCCCCCGGGGCCGTCGGGTGGACGTAAACTGTGTGCATGAGTGCGCCGCCGAGCCATCCCGAACGGTCCGTCTCGCCTTGGGGAGAAAGGGGTCGGCGTGGCCGGCTGGTGAGGGGGCGCCCGTCATCGCAAGACGATAGGATGGCCGCGCGATCTGTCCCCGGTCCGCCGCCAGACCTGCTTCGTAGGCTGCGATCTTCCCCAAACGAAGGAGGGAAGGGAACCAGGAGACTCTCGACCCTAGGTGCCCGGCCGCGTGACGTAGAAGCTGGCGTTGTTGCCGACGGCGGTGGAGGTGGAATTGATCACCCGGCCCGAGCCGATCGTTGTCGTCGAGGTCGCCCCGACGTCGGCGCTGTTGGTCTGGCGGCTGTCGACGGTCATCGAGCCGTAGCAGGTGGTGCAGGCGTAGCCGGTCGTGTCGTTGCCGACCGCCGTCGCGCGGGAATAGCCGTCGTAGCCGTCCGTGCCCTCGAAGCTGGCGATCGCCTCGACGCCGCCCCCGGTGTTGACCTGGACGTTGGTCAATTCAACGGCCTCGCCGGAGTTGCCAGCCAGGGTCGAGTTGCCGACCGCATAGGCGGTCGAGGCGCCTTCGCCGAACTGGTAGGCGGCGCTTTCGGCCTGGGCCCGGACGTAGGACTGGTTGAACTGGGTGGCCGTCACGTCGAGCAGCACGCCTTCGTTGGTCGAGACGGCGACGTTGCCGCTGGCTGTGGCGCTGGTGCTGGCCGTCTGGACGTTGCCGTAGGCGGTGAACTGGCTGGCCTGGGTCAGGGCGGCGGTGTTGCTCTGGTAGACGATGGCGCGCGCGGCCGAGGAGTCCGTGCCGACCAGGCTCATGGTGTTGCCCGAGGCGACGCCGGAGACGTCCGCCGTGCCGCTGACATAGCCGATGACCGCCCCGCCGTCGGCGAGGACCGAGGCGGCGCTGGTCTGGTTGACCAGCACCCCGGCCGAGCCGTTGGTCAGGCCCAGCGAGACGCTGTTGACCGCGGCCGTGGTGGCCAGGCCGACATCGCCGGCCTCGGCGGTGTCCGCCTCGAGCATGCCGCTGGCGGTGACGTTCGGGGCGGCGGTGGCGATCTGGGTATAGACCCCGACCATCGTGCCCTGGGTCGTGCCGGCCTCGACGGCGTTGCCGATGGCGGTGGTGTTGATCTGCGAGCTGTCGCCGAGCCGGCCGGTGGCGTTGACCGTGGTGGACGCGATGGCCGACCCGGCCATGGTCTGGTTCGAGGTGATGTTCAGGTCCGCGCCGTCGGTGGCGCCGATCAGGTTGTTGCCGGTGGCGTTGGTCTGGGCCCCGACGCCGTCGGTGACCGAGACGACGTTGATCGTCTGGGTGGCGAAGACGTCGCCCAGCTGGATCTGGTTGTTGAGCACCCCGCTGGGCGGGGTCTGGGCCTGACTAGTACCGGCCGCGCAGAGGAGCGCTATCACCGGTGCTGCGGCCATCGTTCCAGCGATCAGGCTGCGCGCGGGTCGTGGCATTGTTGGTTCCCAGGTTGTTGTAGGCCGGCGTGAAGCCGCCCGTGGCGCCCGTGGTCCCGCCCCCCAGCGGATCGGAGGTCATGCAGGCCTGCGGGCCCGGCATGCCGTACAGATTGGCCGACATCTCGACGACGGCCCGCTCGACCAGCGACCGCACGGCCAGCTGGACGGGTTCCAGCGCGCCGGTGCCGGCGGAGATGTCGAACACGTTGCCATTGAGGAAGTCGAACAGGCCCAGGCCCACTTCGCGGCCGACGATCTGCTTCTGGTAGGAGATGACGTCGACCACCTCGAGGGTGCGGGTGTTCACCAGCCGGATATCCATGGCGATGTTCATCACGAACACCCGGGCGCGGAAGCTGCCCTTGGCCCCCTCGGCGTCGCGGTCGCCGGCCAGGGCGTCGGCCCCGGAGGAGCGGATGTTGTAGTTCAGCTCGGTGATGCCGCCGGTGATGTAGAAGTCCGAACCGGCGACCTGGCCGGAGAAGATCTTGCGCGGATCGACCGGGCCGTCCACGCCGGGCGTCGGGCCGTCGGTGATCAGCTTGTTGTTGGCGTACTTCAGCTCGAGCTCGGAGACCGAGGTGTCGAACCGCTCGACCTGCGGGATGCCGGCCTTGGCCAGGGCCGTCATGGCCATGAGCGAGGCGCCCTGGGTGATCTTGCGCCCGGAGCCGTCGGCCTCTTCCTTGCCGGTCAGGTCGCTGATGCGGCCGACCGAGATGCGCGGCGCGCGCAGGTTATATTGCCGGGCGTACTGGGCGATGCAGACCAGGGCGTCGGTGTAGGGGGTCGGGTTCGCCGTCACCGGCGCCGTGCCGATCGGCGTCGCATAGAGTCCGTTCGACCCGGCCACGGGCGTGGCGCAGGCCGAGAGGATAAGCGAACTGGCGGAGAGCAGCGCGCCGATGCGCGCTCCGGCGCTGGCCATCAGTTGCCCCCGTTGGTGGTCGTCCCGGCGGTGACGTCGCCGGTGTTGGTCTGCACCGACGTGACGATGACGGTGTTCCAGCTGCCCTGGGTGATGACGACCAGGTTGTTGCCGATGGCCGTGGAGCTGCCGCCGGAGCCGACGCCCGATCCCGAGGCGAATACGCCGCCGCTGATCTGGGAGAAGTTGCTCTGGGTCTCGCCGCTCTGGATCAGACCGTCGACGATCAGCCGGTTGCCCGAGGAATCGCGCGTGCCGTACTCGACGCCGCGGTTCTCCTGGCCGGAGGTGCGGCCGTAACCGGCATTGAACGAGGCCGAGTTCGTGCTCATCTGCTGGGCTCCGGCGGCGGACGCGAAGGCCAGACCGCCGAGCACCACCGCGGCGCCGACTGCGAAAAGGCTCTTGGAAGAGAACGCCGTCATAAAAAAGCTCCGCGCGGATAAAATGCACGCCAGCGCACAAGCAATGAACGTGCCAAATCAGGACAGCTTTCATCCTGCGGGCGAACCCTTGGGGATTTGGTTAAGGCGGAAGGAATTTATGTGACTGAGTTCGAGGGTGATGCAGTCGGGCCGGAAGCGCCGTCACGGGAGCCCCTGTTCAACGCGCCTGGGGTCAGCCTGGCCCTGATCGCCCTGCTCGGGATCGCTTATGGCGTTCAGGTTCTCCTGCTTTCACCCGACGCGCTGGCGGGTCTTGCGCTGTCCCGGCCCGCCCTGGCCGAAGGCCGCTGGTGGACGCTCGTCAGCCACATCTTCCTGCACGCCAATCTCGTCCATCTGTTGATGAACGCCGGGGCGGCGCTGGCCTTCGGCCCGGCCGTCGCCCGGCATTTTGGGCCGGGTCCGCGGGCCGGGGGGACGTTTTTGCTCTACTTTCTGGTGTGCGGCGTGCTCGGCGGTCTGGGCTATGTCGCTGTTCACCCGCAGGGGACGGATCTGGTCGTCGGCGCCTCCGGGGCGATCAGCGGCCTGTGGGGTGGAGCGGCGCGCCTGCTCGGACGCTGGCGCGGCCTGTGGCGGGTCTGGGACCGCCCGGTGCGCGCCCAGATCGCGGCGGTCGTGGTGCTGAACCTGCTGATCGGCCTGACCGGCCTCGCCGCGGACGGCCTGCGCATAGCCTGGGAGGCCCATATCGCCGGATTCATCGCCGGCCTGCTGCTGATCGGCCCCTTCACCCGCCTCGCACGGGCAAGTTACCGCGAGGAACGTTGATTCCGGCGAGGGTTTGGGGGAGCCTGCAGACAACTACTATATAAAGAGGGAGGTGCCGGCTGTGCTCGTTTCCCAGATCCTCAAGGACAAGGGCGATCTCGTCTTTACCGCCGGACCCGGCGAAACCGTGGGGGCGGTGGCCGCCCTGCTTCATTCAAGACGGGTCGGGGCCATGGTGGTGGTCGATGGCGAGTCTGTCGTCGGCATCGTCTCCGAACGCGACATCGTCCGCATGGTCGCGGAGGAGGGGGGCGGGGCCCTCAACCGGCCGGTCGACGTCTGCATGACCCGCGACGTGGTGTTCGCGACCCCGGCCGAGACGGTCGACTCGCTGCTGACCCGCATGACCGACCGGCGAATCCGCCACCTGCCGGTGATGCGCGACGGTCGGCTGGCCGGAATCATCTCGATCGGCGACCTGGTGAAGCACAAGATCAGCGAGATCGAGGCCGAGGCGGACGGGTTGAAGGCCTATATCGCCGCCGGCTAGAGGCTGGCGGGGATCTCGGCGGCCTCGGCCCTGGCCGCATCGGCGAGGCTGTAGCCTTCCAGAACGTCGGCGGTGGCGTCGCGGGCGCGCAGCAGCGCCTCCCTGAGAGAGCAGCCCTCGAGGGTGGGGCAGTCGTCGCATTTGCGGAAAGCGGTGCGGCTGACGCACGGCGCCAGGGCCAGCGGGCCGTCGATCACCCGGATCACCTCGGCGAAGGAAATGGCCTCCGGGGCCCGCCCCAGGGAGTAGCCGCCAAACTTTCCGCGCCGGCTGCGAACGATTCCCCGGCGCGACAGCTCCAGAAGGATCGCCTCGAGGAACTTGCGCGGCGCGTCGGCCCGGGCGGCCAGGTCGGCGGCCGTCATCTGCCCCCCGTTCTCACGGGTCAGTTCGACGAGCGCGCGCAGCGCGTACCGGGCCTTGTGCGAGAGCATCTTTTATAAAGTCTCCTGGGCCCGTGTTTGCCGGGCGGGGCGGGTGATCGCAAGCGCCGGACGCCGCGGCGGCGCGACATTTGTTCAGAAGAGGGGTTGCGAGTCGGCGCGGCCTCCCGATACAAGCCGCGCTCGCTCGGAGCCGCGGCCCACCGGCGAACATCGAAAGCTCCAAAGGCTCTTGATTTTCGCAGGTTCGGTCGCTAGGTTCCGCAGCCTCAATCGACTCGGTGACGGATACTGAAGAGGGAAGCTCCTCGGCGGCCCTTCACCCCGTTTGCGCCCGACAACCGGCCTCGGCCCAGCGTCAGCGGAAATTGAAAAAGGTCGGTTGACGGAG
>NZ_JBXAQC010000010.1:0-20000 GCF_058806855.1 Caulobacter sp. GW821-FHT12F03 | reverse complement strand
AGACTGACAAGTCGAGCAGAGACGAAAGTCGGCCATAGTGATCCGGTGGTCCTGCGTGGAAGGGCCATCGCTCAACGGATAAAAGGTACTCTAGGGATAACAGGCTGATTTTGCCCAAGAGTCCATATCGACGGCAAAGTTTGGCACCTCGATGTCGGCTCATCACATCCTGGGGCTGGAGCAGGTCCCAAGGGTTCGGCTGTTCGCCGATTAAAGTGGTACGTGAGCTGGGTTCAGAACGTCGTGAGACAGTTTGGTCCCTATCTGCCGTGGGTGTACGAGACTTGAGAGGATCTGTCCCTAGTACGAGAGGACCGGGATGGACATACCTCTGGTGGACCTGTCGTGGCGCCAGCCGCGCAGCAGGGTAGCTAAGTATGGAATAGATAACCGCTGAAAGCATCTAAGCGGGAAACTAACCTCAAAACAAGGTCTCGCTGAGAGCCGTGGTAGACCACCACGTTGATAGGCCAGGTGTGGAAGTGCCGCGAGGCATGCAGCTTACTGGTACTAATTGCTCGATCGGCTTGATCGTTCTTAGTTGAACTCATGAAGCGCCGTATTTACGACAGTGATGTCTTCTCATTCATTCAAATCCCTTCCGCCGACCTGGTGGCTATGCCGGGGGTTCCCCACCCGATCCCATTCCGAACTCGGTCGTTAAGTCCCCCAGGGCCAATGGTACTTCGTCTCAAGGCGCGGGAGAGTAGGTCGCCGCCAGGTCCGCCGAAGGGATTTGAATGATGATGTCCTCCAGTTTGACCCTTCATTACGATAACCTACGTCCGGTTTGCCGCGGGATGGAGCAGCCCGGTAGCTCGTCAGGCTCATAACCTGAAGGTCGCAGGTTCAAATCCTGCTCCCGCAACCAGATTTCGAAACCCGTCAGATCCTTGTCTGGCGGGTTTTGTCGTTTTCGGGCTACAGATCGGCCCGTGAGCACCCTGAAACCCCGTATTCTGGCCGTCAGCCGCGGCGACCGACATGGTCCCGGCAAGGCCAGCCAGCCGGTGATCCGCCTGGTCGCGGGGCTCGGCGTCGAAGACGACGTCCACGCCGGCGTCACGGTGAAGCATCGCTCCCGTGTCGCCCGCGATCCGAACCAGCCGAACCTGCGCCAGGTGCACCTCATTCACGCCGAACTGTTCGACGAGCTGGCTGTGGCGGGCTTCTCGATCGCGCCCGGCGCCATGGGCGAGAACCTGACAACCCGCGACGTCGACCTGCTGGGTCTGCCCGCGGGCGCCTTGCTGTGTCTCGGCCCCGGTGCGGTGGTCGAGATCACCGGCCTGCGCAATCCCTGCGCCCAGCTCGACGGGATGCAGCCCGGTCTGATGCGCGCCTGCCTCGGGCGCGACGCCGAAGGCGCGCCGGTGCGCAAGGCCGGCGTGATGGGGATCGTCCGTCAGGGCGGCGAGGTGCGGCCCGGAGACGCCGTGACCGTCATCCTGCCGCCGCCGCCGCACATGCCGCTGCGCCCGGTCTGAGGCGACGCCTCTTTCCCCGGCCGCCGCCCCGTGAGAGAGGGAACCATGAGCTTCATCACGGCCAACGGCCTGCAGATCTGGATCGAGCGCAAGGGCGAGGGCCCACCGCTGCTGGTCATTTCGGGGACCGGCAACGATCTGCGGCGCAAACCCAATGTGCTCGACGGGCCGCTGGCGCGGCGTTTCGAGGTGGCGGCCTATGACCAGCGCGGGCTCGGCCAGAGCGACAAGCCGGACGGTCCCTACAGCATGGCGGACTATGCCGATGACGCGGCGGCCGTGCTGGATGAACTGGACTGGGAGACGGCGCACGTCGTCGGCATCTCGTTCGGCGGCATGGTCGCCCAGGAGTTCGCCATCCGGCATCCGTCACGGGTGAAGCGCCTGGTCCTCTGCTGCACCTCGCCCGGCGGCGCGGGCGGCGCCTCCTATCCGCTGCACGAGCTGATCGGCATGCCGCCCGAGGCGCGGGCCCGGCACATGATCCCGATTTCGAATGTCACCCATGATGCGGCGTGGCAGGCCGCTCACGGCGACGTCGTTGAGGCGATGGTGGCGTTTTCGGCCAATGATCCCTGGGCCGAAGAGCCGCGGCGGGCGCTCGGCGCCGAGCTGCAGCTGCGCGCCCGCGCCGGCCACGACGTCTGGGACCGCCTGCCGCGGATCACCGCCCCGACCCTGATCTGCGGCGGCCGCCACGACGGCATCGCCACGCCGGACGCCCAGACCGCGATGGCGTCCCGGATTCCCGATTCCGAACTGCGCATGTTTGACGGCGGGCACATGTTCCTGCTCGAGGACCGCGCCGCCTTTCCCGCCATCATCGCCTTTCTCGAGACCCCATGACCGACGCCATCCTGATCGGGGGAGGCCATAACGGCCTCGTCTGCGCCTACTATCTCGCCTCGGCCGGCCTGAAGGTCACGGTGCTGGAGCAGCGCGACGTCGTCGGCGGCGCGGCGGTGACGGAGGAATTCCATCCCGGCTTCCGCAACTCGGTGGCCAGCTACACGGTCAGTCTGCTCAATCCCAAGGTCATCGCCGATCTGGACCTGCACCGGCACGGCCTGAAGGTCATCAATCGCAAGGTGTCCAACTTCCTGCCGCTGGAGAACGGCTACCTGGCCACCGGCGGCGGCCGGACGAGGGAAGAGGTGGCGAAGTTCTCGACCAGGGACGCCGAGCAGCTGGACGCCTACAACGCCCGGCTGGAGGCGATCGCCGACATCCTGCGCGAGCTGGTGCTGCAGAGCCCGCCGAACATGACCCAGGGCGGTTTGGTCGAGGCCATTCCCGAGTTGCTGAAGAGCGCGGTGCTTGGCAAGCGCATCTCCAACCTCGACACTACGGGCCGCCGCGACCTGCTGGCGATGTTCTCGCAGTCGGCCGGCGACTGGCTCGACGGCTGGTTCGAGAGCGAGCCGATCAAGGCGGTGCTCGGCTTCGACGGCATCGTCGGCGCCTTCGCCAGCCCCTATACGCCGGGGACGGCCTACGTGCTGCTGCACCATGTGTTCGGCGAGGTGAACGGCGAGAAGGGGGCCTGGGGCCACGCGGTCGGCGGCATGGGCGCGATCACCCAGGCCATGGCCGCGGCCTGCCGCGAGAAGGGCGTCGAGATCCGCACCGGCGTCAGCGTGGCGGAGGTGCTGACCGAGAAGGGCCGCGCCGTGGGCGTGGTCACCGCGACGGGTGAGACGCTGCGCGCCCGGTCGATCGTCTCCAACATCCATCCCCGGTTGCTGTTCCAGAAGCTGGTCGACCCGGCGGTGCTGCCGGCGGACTTCAACGAGCGGATCACCCGCTACCGCTCCGGTTCGGGCACCTTCCGCATGAACGTGGCGCTCAGCGAACTGCCGCGCTTCAGCTGCCTGCCCGCGCCGGGAGACCACCTGACCGGCGGCATCATCATCGCCCCGAACCTCGCCTATATGGAGCGGGCCTATGCCGACGCCCGCCAGCACGGCTGGTCGCGCGAGCCGATCGTCGAGATGCTGATCCCGTCGGTGGTCGACGACAGTCTCGCGCCGGCCGGCCAGCATGTGGCCAGCCTGTTCTGCCAGCATGTCCAGCCGGTGCTGTCCGGCGGCCGCAACTGGGACGACCACCGCGAGGAGGTCGCCGACCTGATGATCGACACGGTCGAGAAGTGGGCTCCCGGCTTCAAGACCTCGGTCATCGCCCGCCAGATCAACAGCCCGCTCGATCTCGAGCGGACGTTCGGCCTCGTCAACGGCGACATCATGCACGGCGTTCTGAGCCTGGATCAGCTGTTTTCGGCCCGGCCCGTGCTCGGCCACGGCGCCTACCGCGGCCCGCTGAAGGGGCTCTATCTGTGTGGCGCGGGAACCCATCCGGGCGGCGGCGTCACCGGCGCGCCGGGTCACAACGCGGCGCGGGAAATCCTGCGGGACGTCCGCCGCAGGGTCTGACACTCGCGACCGTTACGGCGGCTTACGGGGTTTCTCGCAAAACGGGTGTTGCGGGCCGTTGCTTTGCCGGATTGCAGGCCCTTGTCGATACCCCCGTTTTGGGGAATGACCTAGGTCATGAACTTCCCGCAGGAAGTATGCAGTGTGGCGCGTACGGTGTGGTGAAGACTCATGTTCGGCAGAAAATCACGTCGTGCCGCGTTCGAGCGCGATGTTCGCATCGAAATCGAGTTGCTGACCAAGCTGCACGGCGACAATGCCGCGCAGGTCGCCGCTGAAAAGGCCGTGCGGCCGACCAACCGCACGCGGCGCCGTCTGGTGCTGGAGGAAGCCCATCGGCGCCTCAGCGGCCAGGCGACGCCCGCACGCAAGGGCCTTCTGACGATGATCTTCGGTTAGCGGCGTCGGCCGGCCTATTCGGCCGGCTTCTTGCCCAGTCCCATGGCTTCGAGGATTTCGGGGCGGATGTTCTCCGTACCCTTGGCCTGGATGTGCTGCGCCACGCGCGTGCCGACGGCGGCCATGGCCTCGCCGATGAAGCGCGGACGGTTTTCCGCCGCCCAGGTCAGCGAGGCTTCCCGGTTCTCGTTGAGGCCCTGGAATTTCGGCGCGACGTAGCGGGCGAACAGTTCGTACGACTTCTTCTTGGCGTCCCAGTTGGCCCAGTTGTGGTCCATGAACAGGAAGGCGCCGAAGCCGCCGGACTGGGTCCGCAGCCGTTCGATCTGGGCGATGGCGTCTTCGGGCGTGCCGATCACCGCCATGCCCGAGGCGATCAGGGCGTCGACCGGATCGCTGCCGTCCTGCGGCGCCAGCGGCAGGGCCGCGACTTCCTGGAAGTAGTAGAGCCAATCCTGCAGGCCGAACCGGACATCTTCACGGGCCTGTTCGCGCGTTTCGGCGATGTGCATCGGGCCGACCAGGCGCCAGCCCGAACGGTCCATCACATTGCCCGTCTCGCGGGCCTTTTCCTCGGCGATGGCCCAGTTGGAGGCGAGGGCGTTGAAGCCGCCCGACTGGGTGGCGCCGATCGACAGCAGGCCCAGGCCATGGCGGCCCGCCGCCGTCGCGCCGGTCGGCGAAACCTGGCTGGCGGCGCAGATCTCGACCGACGGCCGGCTGTAGGGCGTCATCTGCAGACGCGCCTCGTTGAGCTCGAACCAGTCGGTCTTCTTCGTCACCAGTTCGCCGCGCAGCAGCGGCACGAGCACGTCGATCGCCTCGTCCATGCGGTCGCGCTGGGCCGAGACCGGGATGCCCATCATGAAGGCGTCCGAGGGCAGGGCCCCCGGGCCGACGCCGAACATCACCCGGCCGCGGGTGATGTGGTCGAGCTGGTTGATGCGGTCGGCCAGCATCAGCGGGTGGTGATAGGGCAGGGAGGCGACGCCGGTGCCGAGCCGGATGTGCTTCGTACGCTCGGCCACCGTCGCGATGAACAGCTCGGGGCTGGCGATCAGCTCGTAGCCGGCGGAATGGTGCTCGCCGATCCACGCTTCATCGTAACCGAGACGGTCCATGTGCTGGACCAGCTCCAGGTCGCGTTCCAGCGCCAGGGTGGGGTTCTCGCGCAGCGGATGGAAGGGGGCGATGAAAGCCCCGAAGCGCATTTTGGCGCCGGCCATGATGTGTCCCTCCCAGGAACGTTTTTTGTTATCTGCGTTCACTCTAGTCGCGCCGAATAGCCTTTCCAGATCAAAATGCAGGGCGCCGCAACGGCAGGCCGTCGATTTTTCGCCCTACCGGAAGGGAAACGGACCGCGCCCGCCGGCGGGGGGCTGTGGTCCGCTCCACACCTCCACCCCGGCCTCGCGCGCGCCGCAGGCCGAACAGCGCATCCGCCGGCCCAGCATGTGCAACCGGTCGCCCGCGCCGTTCCCCGCCAGCCACCAGCTGGCGTCGATGACCGCGACCGACTGGCAGCGCGGATTGAGGCAGCGTGCGCGCAGGTGCATGCCGGCGCGAAGCGCCGACGCGACCGGCCAGCCTCGCACCTCTTCGGCCGGATGCAGCCGTACGGCAGGGGGAAAAGAACCATCCATGGGACCCTCAATGTTCCCAATTTGTTCTCATCGCCCATTCCGAGTCAACGCGTCAGGTTGGCCTCTTCGCGACGGTGAAGGTCCCCGGGGGGCTCGGGGCGATCAGTCCCGCTTCCGGGGCGCCGGCCAGCCAGGCGCGCCACTGGTCCGGCATCAGGCAGACCGGCTGGCGGCTGTGATGGAGCTTGATATCGGGCCCGGGTTCGCAGGTCAGGACGGTGAAACGATCGCCGCGCACATGGCCCGCCAGCGCGAAAAGCTCCACGCCCGGCGCGCTGAACAGCCACCAGTCCTTGCGCTTCTGACCGGGCTCGACGGGATCGGTGGTTTCGTAGAAGCCCGCCGCCATGACCAGGCAGCGCGTGGCGCGCGGAAAGACGCGCCCTTCGGTGCGGAAGTTGATCACCGGCCCGCCCTTGTCGCGCGGAAAGCCCCAGGCCAGCCAGTCCATGCGGCCGCCGTCGCCCTCGGGCAAAACCACACAGGCCGGATCGGTCGGCCGGATGTCGCCGGTCACGCCGCGATTGGGACGCGGAGTCTCGGGCCAGAGGATCGGAATGTGGACCTGGGAGAAGGCCCATTCGACGCGTTCCGGCGTGGAGGGACTGAGGAAGGTGTTGCACATGCGGGCAGCCTAGCGCCGGTCCGGCGATCCGTCAGCCGCCGCGCTCGAGGAAGCGGATCAGCGCCGTTTCGAAGGCCCGGCCGCTGCTGGCGGCCTTCAGCGGCAGGCGTCCCGCCGTCCAGGCCTCGATCACCGCCGGATGAATATAGGCCTTGCGACAGACGGCCGGGGTGTTGCCGAGCAGGCCCGCCACCGCCTTCACGCCGCGGGCGACCTCGGCCTTGCGGCCCGCTTCGGTGTCCGGGCGCGGTATCAGCGACAGCGCCCGCGCCGCCGCCAGGGTGCCGAACCAGGTGCGGAAGTCCTTGGCCGTAAATCCGTCGCCGATGGCCTCGCGGATATAGTCGTTGACGTCGCCGGACATCACCGAGTGGGTCTCGCCGGCGTCGTCGAGATACTTGAACAGGCGCTGGCCGCGCAGGTCCTGGCAGGCGCGGATCACGCGGGCCAGCCGCCGGTCGCGGAAGGCCGTGCGGTGCGTCTTGCCGCTCTTGCCGCGGAATTCGAACACCCCGCCGGTGCTCGACGCCGTCAGGTGCCGCTTCTGCAGGGTGGTCAGGCCGTAGCTGCGATTGGCGCGGGCGTATTCATCGTTGCCGACGCGGATCAAGGTCGCTTCAAGCAGGCTGACCACGAGGGCCAGCACCTTCTCCCGGGGCAGTCCGCGCCGGCGCAGGTCGGCGTCGACGCGCCGCCTCAGGCGGGGCAGGGCGCGGCCAAAGGCGGCGACCCGCTCGAACTTGGCCTCGTCACGGGTCGCGCGCCAGGCGGTGTGATAGCGGTACTGTTTGCGCCCGCGGGCGTCGCGACCGGTGACCTGGATGTGCCCGCGCGGATCGGGACAGATCCACACCTCGGTCCAGGCCGGCGGAATGACCAGGGCGCGGATCCGCTCCAGCGTCGCGGCGTCCGTGACGGCCCGGCCGTCCGCATCGCGGTAGTGAAAACCGTTGGCGTTCGCGCGCCGGCTGAGGCCGGGCTCGCGGTCGTCCGCATAGATCAGCCCTCGGGGCACATCGGGCGTGTCGGTCGTGTCTCGGGCCATGGCTCGCCAACGTGGCGCGGCGGGGCGAAGTTCCGCTAGAGAAGCGGGATGAACTACCGCCACGCCTTCCACGCCGGAAATTTCGCCGATCTGGTCAAGCACGCGACCCTGACGCTGCTGCTTGACGCCCTGACGGCGGACGCCGCGCCGCTGACCGTGGTCGACACCCATGCCGGCGCGGGGGGCTACGACCTCGACGGCGAACTGGCCCGCCGGACAGGCGAAGCCGCCCAGGGAATCTTCAGGCTGATGGCCGCGTCGGACGCTCCGGCGCCGTTCAACCGGCTGACGACGGCGGTCCGGCGGGGCAATCCCGATGGCGGCGTGCGCTTCTATCCCGGCTCGCCCAGCCTGATCGCCGCCGCCCTGCGCAAGGGTGACCGCTATGTCGCCTGCGAGCTGCGCGATGACGACGTCGCCCTGTTGCGGGAGACGTTGGCGGCCTGCCCGGGTGCGCGGGCCGAACAAAGCGACGGCTTCGCCATGGCCGCGCGCGAAGCGGGCAAGGGCGGACGGGTGTTCATTCTGATCGACCCGCCGTTCGAGCGCGGCGACGACTACGCCCGTATCGCCGCGACCCTGGCCTCGGTCATGCTGCTCGACCCGGACGCCTGCGTCGCCATCTGGCTGCCGCTCAAGGACCTGGAAACGTTCGACAGTTTCCTGCGCTCGGTGGAACCCGCCTGCGGGGACCTGCTGGTCGTCGAGGCGCGGCTGAAGCCGCTGACCGACCCGATGAAGATGAACGGCTGCGCCATGGTCATCGCCAATCCGCCGGCGGGGCTGGAGCCGGACCTGACCGCCGCGGCCGGCTGGGTCGTGTCCAGGCTCGGCGAAAAGGGCGGCAAGGCCGAGGTCTGGCGCACCGGCGCGTAACGAATATTTCGCACTTGCGAAAAGGAAATCCGTGATATGTTGCGCTGCACAAATCGCCGCGCCACGGAGACCTCTCATGGACAAGTCCGCTTTCCCGAACGCCGACACCGAGAAGATGCTCAGCCTGCCGATGGGCGCGATCTCGCCGTTGTGGCTGATGTTCGCCGGCGCCGCGACCGTCGGCGCCGCCTACTTCTGGAGCCGCACCTTCTTCAAGCCGACCAACGTCGAGGCGCTGTTCAAGGCCCCCGAGGCCCTGAAGGACGCGACGATCGACGTCGCCGAAGCTGCGGTCGAAGCGGTCGAGGCTGAAACCCGGGTCGTCATCGACGTCATCGAGACGGTGGTCGAGACCACGTCCGAGGTGGTCGACGAGGCGATCGAGGCCGCGCCAGAGCCCGTCCAGGAAGTGCTGGCCGCCCTCGCGCCCGAGCCGGTCGCGCCGGATGACCTCACGGTCCTCACCGGCATCGGTCCCAAGCTCGCGGCCGCCCTTGCCGAACGCGGCGTGACCCGCTTCGCGCAGATCGCCGCCTGGACCGACGAGGACATCGCCGGCTTCGACAAGGAGCTGAAGCTGATGGGCCGTATCGGCCGCGAAGCCTGGGTCGCCCAGGCGGCCCGCCTGGCGCGCTAGTCACAGACGACCGGCGACCGCGTCCCGCGCCAGAACTCGCCCTTCCCTGGGGAAGGCTAGAGCCCGAACGCCTTCAGCAGGCGGTCGGCGGCGGCCGACGCCGGCAACAGGCCCTGCCGCACGTCGCGCTCCAGGTCATGGGACAGGGCCGCGACGTTGGGATCGCCGCGGAACGCCTCTTCCAGACGATCGCTGACCATGGCCCACATCCAGCGGGCGTTCTGCGCCGCGCGCCGGGCCGCTCGCTCGCCGTTGGCCCCCATCACCTCGCGATGCCGCTCGATCTGGGCCCAGAGCCGGTCGAGGCCGTCGTTCTTCAGACCTGACGCGGTGATCACCGGCGGCGTCCAGTCCGGCGAGGCCGGGGTGAGGATGTGCAGCGCCGTGCGGTACTCCCGCGCCGACCGTTCGGCCCGCTCGGGATCGGCGTCTGCCTTGTTGATCACGATCAGGTCGGCGATCTCGATCAGCCCCTTCTTGATGCCCTGCAACTCGTCGCCGCCGCCCGGGATCAGCAGGGCGAGGAACATGTCAACCATGTCGGCCACGACGGTCTCGGACTGACCGACGCCGACGGTCTCGACGATGACGATATCGAAGCCGGCCGCCTCGCAGAGCAGCAGGGCCTCGCGGGTCTTGCGCGCAACGCCGCCCAGTGTGCCGCTGGACGGGGAGGGACGGATATAGGCGTTGGGATCGACCGCCAGGCGCTCCATGCGCGTCTTGTCGCCGAGGATCGAGCCGCCGGTGCGGCTGGACGACGGGTCGACGGCCAGCACCGCCACGCGATGGCCGGCGGCCGTCAGATTGCAGCCCAGCGCCTCGATCGTCGTCGACTTGCCGGCCCCCGGCACGCCGGTGATGCCGATGCGCTGGGCCTTGCCGGTCTGCGGCATCAGCCGCTCGAGCAGCGCCCGCGCCGCCGCCTGGTGATCGGCCCGGCGGCTTTCGACCAGGGTGATGGCCCGCGCCAGCGCGGCGCGGTCGCCGGCAAGGATGCCGCGTTCAAGGGCGGTGATGTCAGGGATGCGGGTCACGGGCCCGGTCTAGATGACGACGGCCGTTCCCGAAACCGAAACCATCAGCATCTGCGCCTGCGGGCCGACGGTGTTGTAGTCGAGGTCGACGGCGATGATGCAGTTGGCGCCGAGCTTCTCGGCTTCCTTCTCCAGGTTCTTCATCGCGTCCTCGCGGGCGCGGGCCAGCACGCGCTCGTAGGACCGCGAATGTCCGCCGATGAAGTCGCGGATCGCGCCCAGAAGATCGACAACGACGTTCGCGCCCAGAATCGACTGGGCGTAGATCGCGCCCTTGTATTCCTTCACGGGCCGACCCTCGATGAACGGGGTGGTCGTGATGAGCATGGAGATCTCCCGGCAAACGACCTGCGAGTATTAAGGCTAAACGCCCCGAACGGCGAGGGTTCTCCTGAGGCGCGAATTTGCGGCGCAAAGGCCGCCGCCGTTGCGTGAAAAGCACGCCGGCGGCCTTCCTGAGCGATCATGCTTATTGCACAGTGGGGGACTGCGACGGTCCTCCCTGTGCCGTCGGGAGACGCCGTGATGTTCCTCGCCCGATCGCACCTCGATCTGCACAACATCAAGACCAGTATCGACCGGACCAAGAAGATGTCCGACGGCATCGTCAAGATCGGACCGTTCGGCTTTGGTCTCGACGCCCTGCTGGGCTTCGTGCCCTGGGCCGGCGGGCTGTACAGCGGCGGAGCCGGTCTGGTCCTCTGCATCGACGCCGTGCGCGCCCGGGCCGCGCCGATGGTCGTCGCCGAGATGGGTCTGATTCTGGCGGTCGACACCCTGGCCCCGTTCATTCCCAAGGCCGGCGGCCTGATCGACGCGCTGTTTACCGGCCACAAGTGGGCGGCCGACCTGCTGCTGCGCCACATGGACGAGACGATCTATTTCGAGGGCAGCCGCGAGCAGGCCCAGAACTCGTCCGAATACCGCGACCTGATGGCCCGGGTCCGCGCGGGCAAGGAAAAGCGCCGCGTGGTGTTCCTCGGCCGACCGCCGAAGGTCTGACCCGGGTCGAACCACGACGTGCGCGTGGGGGCTAGCGGAACCCGAGGGCCCCGACCTAGGTTAGCGTTCAATGACCCGCGAAATCGCCCACAGCGCCTGGAAGTCGGCCGAGACGGTCAAGAAGCTGTCCGACCGGGTGATCGGATTTGGTCCGTTCGGCGTCGGCCTCGACGGCCTGCTGGCGTGGATCCCGGGCGCCGGCCTGCTCTACAGCGGCGGGGCGGCGGTCTACCTGCTCTATCTGGCGGTGCGGTCAGGCGCGAGTTTCACCACCTTCGCCAAGATGGCCAGCGTGCTCGGCATCGACGTGCTGATGTCCGGCGTGCCGCTGCCGCTGCTGCCCGACATCGCCGACATGCTCTGGCAGGGCCACCTGATGGCGGCCAACGCCCTGCAAAAGGACGTCGAGGCGCGCCACGGCATTCCGCCGTCGCACATCGAGCGGGTCGAGCGGGAGCGACTGAAGCGCGGCCGGGGCCTGGGCTGGGTCAGCTGGGTGCTGCTGCTGGCGCTGGTCGCGGCGGTCTGGATGTCCGACTTCGGTGAGACGCTGGGGCGCGGCTGGTGGCCGGCGTTCAAGGCCGCGACGGTGTCCCTGGCAGGCCAGACGATCGGTTTGCCGGTCGCCGCGGGTGTGATCGTGTTGCTGATGTTCATCGTCAACGCCGTCAACCGGGCGCCGCGCCGGGCCTGACCGCCGTGGACGCCTCCGCCGGCCCTGCCTAGTCTGCCAGGCAGAACAGACGGGGAGACGGCCATGACCGAGCGACAACCCTATGTGCGGCCGCCCAGCGCCGAGTCCCTCGGCCAGGCGCCAGGCCGCGGCCGGCTGGCGGGCCGCAGGATCCTCGTGGTCGGCGGCGGACAGCAGGTGGTCGACGCCGCCACCGATCCGGTCGGCAACGGCCGGGCCATGTCGCTGCTGTTCGCCCGCGAAGGGGCGCGCGTCGCCGTGGCCGATCGCGACCGGGCGGCCGCCGCCGCGACGGTCGACCTGATCACGGCGGAGGGCGGGGAAGCGCTGGTCATCGAGGCCGACATTTCCCGCGAGGACGACATTGTCCGCATGGTGGCGACCGCCGCCGACGACCTCGGGGGCCTCGACGGCCTGGTGCTCAACGTCGGCATCGGCGTGGGCGGCCTGGGCCTCGCATCGGTCAGGGCGGAGGAATGGGACACCGTGCTCGGCGTCAACCTGCGGGGCCCGATGCTCTGCTGCCGCGAGGCCCTGCCGAAACTGGCGGAGGGGAGTTCGATCGTGTTCATCTCCTCGATCGCCGGTCTCGTCGCCGGCTCGCGCCTGCCGGCCTATGACGCGTCAAAGGCCGCTTTGGGCGGGCTGATGCGGCATGTGGCGCTGGAGGGCAGCCGCAAGGGCGTGCGGGCCAACATCGTCGCGCCGGGGCTGGTCGACACGCCGCTCGGCCGCCGCGCGACGCAGGGCCGCCCGAGCCGGGGCACGGCCCCGCAGTTCTTCGGCCGCCAGGCCACCGGCTGGGAGATCGCCTACGCGGCGCTGTTCTTCATGTCGGATGAGGCGGTGTACGTGACGGGCCAGACCCTGGCGGTGGACAGCGGGCTGACGGGGATCAGCTAGAGCGGGCAGAGCTGCAGGCAGGGCAGCGCCGCTAGTTCATCCCGCAGTCGGACAAGGCCGGTCTTCGCGTCGCCGCTGACGCCCGGCAGGTAGCTGTTGATGGCGTCCAGGGCGCGTCGCCGGTCGTCCGGCGTCAGGCCCTGGCCGAGCCGGGCGTTGTCGGCCAGCAGGGCATCCAGCATCAGCGCCTTGTTGGACGGTCGGCTCGACGGGTCGGCCTGCGTCATGACCAGTCCGATGTAGACGTTGGCCATGCCGCGCCGCACCTGCCTGAGGCCATCGAGGCGAATCTGCGTGCGGTCGGCCGGCGCCAACGAGTCCCAGAACGCGGCCGACGGCGCGACCAGCCGGGCCATGCAGGCCGCCGTGAAGCGCAGCGACAGCGCCAGTTCGTCCTGGTAGCGCACCGCGTTGACCCGCGCCCGCTCGGCGACGATCCGGGCGGCGTCCTCAGGCGTCGTGCCCTTCAGCTCGTCCTTCCGACTGCCGATAAACATCAGCGTCACGTTGTAACGGTTGGCGATGTCGCAGCTGTCGAGCCCTGTGCCCAGGTCCGAGGCTGTGACCGGAGGCAAGTCCGAGGGGTCGAGAGCGTTTCGCAGCAGCGCGGCGTCGGCGGGGTTCGAAAGGAGTGGCGGAACCTGGCCGACCTCCATAGTGGCCAGCCGTTCCGTGAGTCGTTGCCTGGCCTCGGCAGGCGTCGGCGGCGTCGCGCGGCCGTCTTCCCGGGCAAGTGCCAGAGGCCCCCAAAGGAGGGCAGTCGCGCCGAGAACGACGGTGGCGCATTGCGCGAGGCGGTGGAGGCTTGTCATGGCTCGGCGCTCTCGGCGGTTGGGGGCGGAAGCTCGTCGCGGGGGCAACCTGAGCGTTCACGGTGTGAGCATACCATGAACGCGGGTGTTGTCGAGTCCCCCGCGCCCTGGCCGCCACGCTCGTCGCCGGACCGCTACTCCGCCGCCTGGACCTGCTCGTAGCCGAGTTGCCGGTTCAGCTTCTCGAGCAGTTCGATGGCCGATTCCGCGATCACCGTGCCGGGCGGGAAGATGGCCGCGACGCCGGCGTCCTTGAGCGCCTGCCAGTCCTGCGGCGGGATCACGCCGCCGATGACGGTCATGATGTCCGGCCGGCCGGCCTTGCCCAGTTCGGCGATCAGTTCCGGGGCCAGGGTCAGGTGGCCGGCGGCCAGCGAGCTGGCGCCGACGACATGGACGTCGTTCTCGACCGCCTGGCGGGCGGCCTCGGCCGGGGTCTGGAACAGCGGGCCGATGTCGACGTCGAAGCCGAGGTCGGCGAAGGCCGTGGCGATGACCTTCTGGCCGCGGTCGTGGCCGTCCTGGCCCATCTTGGCGATCAGGATGCGGGGGCGGCGGCCGTCGGCCTGTTCGAAGGCCTCGACCATCGCCTTGGCGCGGGCGACCAGCGCATTGGATCCGGCTTCGGACACATAGACCCCCGTGATCGACTTGATCTCCGCCCGGTGCCGGCCGAAGACCTTTTCCAGAGCATAGCTGATCTCGCCGACGGTGGCCTTGGCACGGCCGGCGTTGACGGCGAGCTCCAGCAGATTGCCGTCGGCGCGGGCGCCGGCTTCCAGCGCGTCGAGCGCGGCCTGCGTCTCAGCTTCGTTGCGTTCGGCCTTGAGTCGTTTCAGCTTTTCCAGCTGGGCATTGCGCACGGCGGTGTTGTCGACCTTGAGCACCGGGATGTCGTCGGCCACCTCCGGCTTGTAGCGGTTAACCCCGACCACGCTCTGGCGGCCGCTGTCGATCCGCGCCTGGGTGCGGGCGGCGGCTTCCTCGATGCGCAGCTTGGGCAGGCCCTGCTCGATGGCCTTGGCCATGCCGCCGAGCTTCTCGACTTCCTCGATATGCTCCAGCGCGCGGGCGGCCAGGTCGTGGGTCAGTCGCTCGACATAGTAGCTGCCGCCCCAGGGGTCGGCGACGGTCGTCGTGCCGCTTTCCATCTGCAGGAACAGCTGGGTGTTGCGGCTGATGCGGGCCGAGAAATCGGTCGGCAGGGCGAGGGCCTCGTCGAGGCTGTTGGTGTGCAGGCTCTGGGTCTGGCCGTTCACGGCGGCCATGGCCTCGACGCAGGTGCGGGCGACGTTGTTGAACACGTCCTGCGCCGCCAGCGACCAGCCGCTGGTCTGGCTGTGGGTGCGCAGGGACAGCGAGCGGCTGTCCTTGGGATCAAACTCCCGCTTCATCAGGCGGGCCCAGAGCAGGCGCGCGGCCCGCATCTTGGCCACTTCCATGAAGTAGTTCATGCCGATGGCCCAGAAGAACGACAGGCGCGGCGCGAACTGGTCGACGGTCATCCCGGCGGCGATGCCGGCGCGGACATATTCGACGCCGTCGGCCAGGGTGTAGGCCAGCTCGAGGTCCGCCGTCGCCCCGGCTTCCTGCATGTGATAGCCGGAAATCGAGATCGAGTTGAACTTCGGCATCTTGCTCGAAGTGTATGAAAAGATGTCCGAAATGATCCGCATCGAGGGCAGGGGCGGATAGATGTAGGTGTTCCGGACCATGAACTCCTTGAGGATGTCGTTCTGGATGGTTCCGGACAGCTTCTCGGGCGGAACGCCCTGCTCCTCGGCGGCGACGATGTAGAGCGCCAGGATCGGCAGCACCGCGCCGTTCATGGTCATCGACACGCTCATCTTGTCGAGCGGGATGCCGTCGAACAGCGTGCGCATGTCGAGGATGCTGTCGATCGCCACGCCGGCCATCCCGACGTCGCCCTTCACCCGCTCATGGTCGCTGTCGTAGCCGCGGTGGGTGGCCAGGTCGAAGGCCACCGACAGGCCCATCTGACCGGCGGCCAGGTTGCGCCGATAGAAGGCGTTGGAGTCCTCGGCCGTCGAGAAGCCCGCGTACTGCCGCACCGTCCAGGGGTTGGTGGCGTACATCGTCGGGTAGGGGCCGCGCACGAACGGCTCGATGCCCGGGTAGCCGTTCAGGAAGTCGAGGCCCTCGACGTCCTCGGGACCGTAGGCGGCCGGGACGGCGATGCCTTCCGGGGTGTTCCAGACGGGACCGTCGGTCGGGGCCGCGCCGGCCGGGGCGCCGGCGGTGAAGTCGACCGTGGCGAAATCGGGGAAGGTGGACATGGCTCAGGCCTCCTCGAACGCGGCGGCGAAACGGATGGACGGCAGGGGCGGGCAGGACGAGTCCGGCCCGGGCAGCCGGGGATCGGGGCCGGCGACAGCGAAGGCGGCCGGATCGACCTCCGCCACCTCGGGAACCTTGTCGTCGGCGTTGGGGAACACCGTCACACCGAGGATCTTGCGCGACTTGTCGGCGTAGGCCTTCGACTGGGCTTCGCGGGCGGTGTTGACCGCCTCGGCGATGACGCCCGACTGCAGCGCGGCGATGATGCCGCCGGCCGCCTCGATGGCCTGGAAGCCGGTCCAGGCGGCCTGGGCGATCTGGTCGGTCAGGGTGTCGAGGTACCAGGCCCCGCCGGCCGGGTCGGCGACGCGACCCAGGTGGCTTTCTTCCATCAGCACCAGCTGGGTGTTGCGCGCCTGACGCCGGGCGAACGCGGTCGGCAGGCCGATGGCGTCGGTGAAGGCCCCCAGCACGATGACGTCCGCGCCCCCGACGGCGGCCGCGAAGCCGGCGCTGGTCAGCCGCAGCAGGTTGGTCCAGGCGTCGGCCCGGGCCAGCATGCGGTTGGAAGAGCGGACCTCGACCCGCGCCGGAACGGTGACGCCGCAGGCCTGCGTCACCCGCGCCCACAGGGCCCGCGCCGCGCGGACCTTGGCGATGCCCGTGAAATACTCGCCGTCGAGGCTGACCCCGAGGGTGATGCGGCGGAACGCCTCGTCGATCGGCAGGCCGGCGCGGACCAGCGCCTTGGCGTAGGCGAGGGCGGCGGCGGTCATCACGGCCAGCTCCTCGGTGTTCGAGCCGCCCGATTCATGGGCCGCCCGCCCGGTGGCCAGGAACAGCCCCGCCTTGCCGTAGGTCGCGGCCAGCCGTGCGGCGACGGTGGCCGCGGAAATGATGTGGCTTTCGATCGGTCCGGGGCTGGCGCCGGTCTGGGCGAAGGTCGTCAGCGGATCTATGTGAAAGGCCAGCGGCGCGTTCGGCGCGGCCTTGGCCAGGGTTCCCAGCCAGTCGGCGGCGCGCGGGCCGAGATACCCGGCGTCCAGCGCCACCGGGGCGAGGTCGAGCAACACGCCGTCCAGCGCCCTGGCCAGTTCTTCTGCCGATCCGACGGCCACGCCGGTCTTGCCCGCGGGATCAATGGCCAGCAGCAGCGAGGCGGCCCCGCCCTCGAGGTCCTTCAGGCCCTCGGCCGCAGCCTGGCGCGGATCGGGATGGGCGACCCGCATGCGCAGGTCCCACGGCCGGTCGGCGTCGCGCGGGCTGAGGTCGCGGACCACGTCCGGCGCGCTGTCCGCCGTATAGAGCGGCTGGATGCTCAGGCCGTCGGCCGTGTGCTTGACCAGGGCGTCCTCGAAGGACTCGCCCTTGAGGGTCTTTTCCACCACGCGAAGCCAGGCCTCACGGGTGGGCGGCGCGAAGTCATCGGCCAGCGGCAGGATCGTCCCGGACAAACCTTCGATCTCCCCAAGTGCAATGCAGCAATTTACGGGGCGTGATGCGCCCCTGCCGTAAGGTGCGTCAAGCGGAGCGAGGCGCGACAGGGCGCGGCGGGCCCTTGCCGTTGCCGAACATCTGTTCTATTTACAACGTATATTCATAACGGAGACGACCGACCATGGCCCTGCCGCCGATCCTGCGTGACCGCCTGCGACTGCCGGCCATCGCCTCGCCGCTGTTCATCATTTCCAACCCGGACCTGGTGATCGCCCAGTGCAAGGCGGGCATCGTCGGCTCGTTTCCGTCGCTGAACGCGCGCCCGATCAGCCTGCTGGACGAATGGCTCGACCGGATCACCAGCGAGCTGGCGGCCTGGGACAAGGCCAACCCGGACCTGCCGTCCGCGCCGTTCGCGGTGAACCAGATCGTGCACAAGACCAACAACCGCCTCGACGAGGACATGGCGCTTTGCGCCAAGTACAAGGTGCCGGTGGTGATCACCTCGCTGGGCGCCCGCGAGGACGTCAACCAGGCGGTGCACGGCTGGGGCGGCATCACCCTGCATGACGTGATCAACAACAGGTTCGCCCACAAGGCCGTGGAAAAGGGCGCCGACGGCCTGATTCCCGTCGCGGCCGGCGCGGGCGGGCACGCCGGCGGTCTGTCGCCGTTCGCCCTGATCCAGGAAATCCGCGAGTGGTTCGACGGCCCGGTGGCCCTGTCCGGCGCGATCGCCAACGGCGCGGCCATTCTGGCGGCCCAGGCCATGGGCGCGGATCTCGCCTACATCGGCTCGGCCTTCATCGCGACGAAGGAGGCCAACGCCGTCGAGGGCTACAAGCAGATGATCGTCGACAGCTCCGGCGAGGACATCGTCTATTCGAACCTGTTCACCGGCATCCACGGCAACTACCTGCGTCCGTCGATCGTCGCCGCCGGCATGGACCCCGACCACCTGCCGGAAAGCGATCCTTCGGCGATGAACTTCGGCTCGGGCGGCAACACCGAAGCCAAGGCCTGGAAGGACATCTGGGGCTGCGGCCAGGGCATCGGCGCGGTCAAGGCGGTGCTGACGGCCGGCGAACTGGTCGCCCGCCTGTCGGCCGAATACGAGGCGGCCAAGGCCGACCTGGTGGCCAAGACAGCCCTGACCGCCGGCAAGCACATGGCTTTCGCGGCCGAATAGCCGAGACGTTCACGAGGCGAATCAAACGTTTGCGCCCGGCGATTCCCAAGGATCGCCGGGCGTTTTCGTATTCGGCGCAACGGTCTTCCCGGACGGCCGATCCTTGTCGTGACGAGCGACAGGGAGTTTCCGCGTGTCCGACGACGCCACACCCCGCCTCGGCCTGCCCTATGTGGCGGCCGGCCAGGCGCAGAAGCATGTGACGGTCAACCAGGCCCTGGCCCGGCTGGACGGCCTGGTCCAGACCACGGTGGAGAGCCGGGCGGTCAGCGCCCAGCCGGCCGCGCCCGATGACGGCGCGATCTTCATCCTGCCCGCCGGCGCGACCGGCGACGCCTGGGCCGGGCGGCCGGCGAACGCCCTGGCGCGGTTCGAGTCGGATGGCTGGACCTTCATCACCTCGGACGCCGGACGGACCGCCTGGATCCGCGACGAAGCGTTGCTGGCGGTGTTCGACGGAACCGACTGGGTCGCGGTCGACGCCGAGGTCAGCTTCCAGAACATCCCGCTGCTCGGGCTCGGCGCGACGGCTGACGCGGCCAATCCGCTGACGGCGAAGATCAACAAGGTGCTGCTGACGGCGAAGGCGGTCGGGGAGGGCGGCGACGGCGACCTGCGCGTGACCGTCAACAAGGAGACGGCCGGGGACATCGCGTCGCTGCTGTTCCAGACCGGCTACGGCGGCCGGGCAGAGTTCGGCCTGATCGGGGATGACGACGTCGCCCTGAAGGTCTCGCCCGACGGCGCGACCTGGCATGACGCCTTCACCGTGGCGCGCGGCACGGGCCGGACGACCTTCGCGCTGTCGCCGCTGCGGCAGAGCCAGGTCAGCGTCTTCACGGCCGGCGGCAGCTACAGCCCGCCCGCCTGGGCGCGGCGGCTGCAGCTGGTCTGCATCGGTGGTGGCGGCGGCGGCGGCGCGGGAGCCTCGGGCACCACGGCCGCCAACCGGGCCGGCGGTGGCGGCGGCGGGGCCGGGGGGCGGTCGTTTGAAGAGATTGATGTCGCCGAACTGTCCGGCGGCGCGCTGACCATCACCATCGGCGCGGGCGGCGCCGGCGCGTCCGGCGTCACGGGCACGACCTCTGGCGGCAACGGCGCGGCGGGCGGAGACTCCAGCATCGCCGACGGAGCCCAGGTCCTGCTGGCCGCGACCGGCGGCGGCGGCGGGGGCGGTGGCTCGACCGTCAGCGGCGTCGCGGGCCTCGGCGGCGTCGGCAACTCGCCGGCCAACGCCGGCGGCGCGGGCAGCACGGCCGGCGTGCCGGTCGCGGGCGTCGACTCGACCCGTGGCGACGGTCCGGGCGGCGGCGGCGGGGCGGGCGGCCTCAACACGGCCAGTTCGACCTCGTCCGGCAAGGAGGGCGGCCACGGCTATGTCATCGGCGGCGCCGGTGGACGGCGCGCCACGCGCGGCGCGGGCGGATCCCTCGGAGCCTCCGGCGCGGCCGGCGCCGACAAGGCCTGGCAACGCGGCGCGGGCG
>NZ_JBXAQC010000009.1:0-94855 GCF_058806855.1 Caulobacter sp. GW821-FHT12F03 | reverse complement strand
GACGACGCCGGTCAAGCCGGCCGTGAAGCCCTCGGCCGGTCCGGCCGCCCCGTCAGCCGCGCCCCCGCCCGCCGGCGGCGCCGCGCCGGCCGCCACGCCCGCGGCCAAAGGGGGCTAGGTGTCGCTCCGCACCCTCCTGCGTTCGGGGGTCGCCGCCGCCTGTATCGTCGGGGTGGCGGCGCCGGCCGTCGTGCCGACGGTCGCGCTGGCCGCGCGCCCGCAGCTGGAGGTGCGCACCGCCCAGGCGGCCCATCTCAGCAAGATCGAGTTCCACTGGGCCGGCGGCGCGAAGGTCTCGACCCGCCGCAACGGCCAGACGCTGACGCTGCATTTCAGCCGCGACGCCAGCCCCGACCTGTCGACCCTGCGCATCTTTCCGCCGAAGTGGCTGAAGGGCGCCGAGCAGCGCCACACGCCGTCCGGCCTCGAGATCGACCTGCAGCTGGCCGACAACGCCGAGGCCAAGGTCGGCGCGGCTGACGGCGCCATCTACGTCAACCTGTTCGAGCGTCCGGCCGCCCCGGAAGCGCCGGCCGCGACGGTGGCCGACGCCGCCACGCCGGCGCCGGAGCCCGCGCCGCGCGCGCCGCGGCCCAACCCCGTTCCCGCCGGCGGCGTGGTGCGCGTGGCCGCCGACATTGTCGGCCCGCAGGTCCGCCTGCGGTTCGACTGGGCCAATCCGGCCGGCGCCGCCGTGTTCCGCCGCGGCGAGGCGATCTGGGTGGTGTTCGACGCCCCGGCGACGCTGGACGTGTCGAAGGCCCCGCGCGGCGTCTCCCAGTACAGCCGCATCCAGACCGTTCGCGGCCGGGACTATTCGGCTATCCGCATCGTCGCCCCGCGCACCACGCCGGTGTCGGTGGTCGGCGAGGGCTCGAGCTGGACCGTGGCGCTCGGCGCCGGGCCCAAGGTCGAGCCGGGTCATGTCGACGTCCAGCGCGACGACGAGTCGGCAGAGGCGGGCCTGACGGCCGTACTGGCCGGCGCCACCGCGGCGATCTGGATGGACGACCCGGCCGTCGGCGACCGCATCGCCGTGGTCACCGCCCTGGCCCCGTCCAAGGGGCTCGGCTCGCGCCGCGACTACGTCCAGATGGCCATGCTGCCGACCCTCCAGGGTCTGGCCATCGAGCCCTACGCCACCGACCTGAAGGTCGTGGCCGACGGCGACCTGGTGCGCATCGGCCGGCCGTCGGGCCTGGCCCTCTCGTCGGTCTCGGCCAGCGCGCGACGCGTCGACGCCGCCGCCGGCGCGCCGCAGGCCGCCAGCATGCCCGGCCTGATCGGCGACAGCTGGGGCCATACGGGGCCGGGCGGTTTCATGGCCCGCTACGCCGCCCTGACCGACGCCGCCTCGGTCGAAACCGCCGCCGCGCCCGCCAAGGGACAGGCCGCGCCGGTCGAGGCCCGCCTGGCCCTGGCCCGGTTCCTCGTCGGGGCCAATCTCGGCTACGAAGCCATCGGCGTGCTGAACAACACCGCGCGCCAGCAGGAGTCGATCCAGGGCAATCCGGAGTTCCGCGGCCTGCGCGGCATCGCCCGCGCGATGGTCGGCCGCGACAAGGAAGCCGAGACCGACTTCGCCACCCCGGTTCTCGCCGATGACCCGTCGGCCGCCGTCTGGCGCGGTTATCTCGCGGCCCGGGCCGGGCAGTGGGCCGACGCCCGCGCCAGGTTCGCCTCGGGCGCCATGGCGATCAGCCAGTTCTCCCCGGTCTGGAAGGCCCGCTTCCTCGCCGCCGACGCCGAGGCGTCGCTGGAGCTGGGCGACCTGACCACGGCCCAGTCCCACATCAACGAGGCTCTCGCCGAGACGCTTCCGGCCGAGGAACAGCTGGCCGTGCGGCTGGTCCAGGCCCGGCTGTTCGAGGCCCAGGGTCGCAAGCAGGGCGCCCTGAACGTCTATCTGGCCATCGCCCGCGCGCCCCTCGACCAGCTGGCCGCGCCGGCGCTGCTGCGCGCCACGCGCATCAAGCAGGAGCTGGGACAGATCACCCCGGCCCAGGCCGCGAACGCCTATGACGGCCTGCGCTACCGCTGGCGCGGCGACGCCACGGAGCTGGAGACCATCCGCACGCTCGGCCAGCTCTACCTCGGCCAGGGCCGTTATCGCGAGGCGCTCGAGGCGCTGCGCTCGGCCGGCACGCGCCTGCCCGACCTGCCCGAGGCGGTCGAACTGCAGGCCGATCTGGCCAACGCCTTCCGCGCCCTGTTCCTCGACGGCATGGCCGACGGCCTTGAGCCGATCCAGGCGCTGGCGCTGTTCCGCGACTTCCAGGAGCTGACCCCGCCCGGCGCCGACGGCGACCTGATGGTGCGCAAGATGGTCCGCCGACTGGTCGATGTGGATCTGCTGACCGACGCGTCGACCCTGCTGAAGTACCAGGTCGACAACCGCCTCGACGGCGTGCCCAAGGCCCAGGTGTCCACCGATCTGGCGCTGATCTACCTGATGGACCGCAAGCCCGAGCAGGCGCTGCAGGCGATCAACAACTCCCGCACCACGGTGCTGCCGGGGCCGCTGAACGCCGAGCGCCGCATCCTGACCGCCCGGGCGCTGATGGCGCTGGGCCGGCTCGACGCGGCCGCCGAGATCATCGAGCCGGACAGGACGCCGGACGCCCAGGACGTGCGCGCCGAGATCGCCTGGAAGGGCCACAACTGGGCGCTGGCCGGATCGCTGTTCGAGGCCTCGATGGCCGACCGCTGGAAGTCGGCCCTGCCGCTGCGGCCCGAGGAGGAGTCCAAGCTGCTGCGCGCGGGCGTGGCCTACAGCCTGGCCGGCGACGACGCGGCCCTGACCCGTCTGCGCGACCACTTCGGCGGCTACATCGAACTGGCCCGCAACCCGGACGCCCTGCGCGTGGCCTTCGCCGGCGTCGACGGCGGCGCCCTGACGGCCAACGACTTCAGCCGCACCGTCGCCGACAACGAGGGCTTCGCCGGCTGGGTCTCGAAGATGAAGGTCCGTTTCCGCGACAAGCCCGCGCCCGTGGGTCCGGCGGTGGCCCGGACCGCCGCGGCGCCGGCCGCCGCCCCGGGGACGCCGAGAGGCTAGACCAGGCGCCTCACGGTCGCCCCGCTCAGTGCGGCGGCGGGGCGGGGAAGGCGCGGCCGTCCGATCCAGCGGCCGGGCTGCCGGTGACGGCGGCGGCGTAGACCGCGTCGCCCACCGGCGAGAAGGCGACCACCCGCACGGCGATCTGCACCGCCACGACGACGCCGGCCGACAGCAGCCAGGCCGGATGAACCTTGCCGTGAACCCGCTTGTCCCGCGCCATGCCGACCAGGGCGACGACCAGCGGGATGAGCGAGGCGATCTCGAACGCGTAGGGCGGCAGCAGCGGCATCGGGATCAGGCGGCCAATGCCCGGGCCCATCAGCATCATGAACGCGCCGATCTGCAGGCGCGGGTGCCAGTCACGGTTCTTCCGCAGGACCACGGCGGCGACGACCAGGCCGGCGGCGGCGAACACGGTCGCCGGATCGGCCAGGAGGAAATGCTGCGGCTGGAAGAAGAAGGGCACGCGGCCGGTGCGGATGGCGGCGATGGTCACCAGCGGTCCCAGCACGAGCATCGCGCACAGCCAGGCCAGGGCGAGGGCGCCCAGCTTCCGGTGCAGGTCGGCGCGGCCGCCCGCGACGAGCCAGGCCTGGGTGACCACGATCGTGACCCAGCCCATGAAGGCGACGGCGTGAACATGGACGATCGGCGGCGCGCCGAAGCTCGAGCGGCCCATCGCCAGGTTGAGGACAAAGCCCGAAACCAGCACGGCCGCCATGGCCGTGATCATCGTCCGGAAGAAGCGCAGGTCGCCTTGCCCGGCACCCGCGTCCACGGCCGGCGGCGAAGTGGTCCGGCCTGACTCGAAACTGCCTGCTTCCGCCATGTCGCGACTCCCCCGCTGGATGTCGCAGGGGGCCATGGTCGCGGGGGTGGAGTCAATCCGGGCGAACGGCGCTATCCGGGCGGTGGGACCTGGTGGAAGCTCTCGACCAGGCTGCCGGCCACCAGCCGCCATCCGTCGACCAGCACGAAGAAGATCAGCTTGAACGGCAGGCTGACCACCACGGGCGGCAGCATCATCATGCCCATGCTCATCAGCACGCTGGCCACCACCAGGTCGATGACCAGGAACGGCACGAACAGCAGGAAGCCGATCTCGAAGGCGCGCTTCAGCTCGCTGATCATGAAGGCCGGGGTGACCACGCGGATCGGGGTGTCCTGCAGGGTGGCGGGCTTTTCGATCTTCGACAGCCGGACGAACAGGGCGAGGTCGCCCCGGTCAACCTGGGCCAGCATGAACTGCTTCACCGGATCACCGGCCGCCTCGAACGCCTGCGGCAGTTCCATCTGCTTGTCGAGCAGCGGGCGCACGCCCTCGTCGTAGCTGCGCTGCAGGGTCGGGCCCATGACGATCGCCGTCAGGAACAGGGCCAGGCTGATCAGCACGGCGTTGGGCGGGCTCTGCTGCAGGCCGAGCGCCGTGCGCAGCAGGCTGAGCACCACGGTGATGCGCACGAAGCTGGTCGTCATGATGACGATCGACGGGGCCAGCGACAGCACGGTCATCAGTCCGATCAGCTGCACCACGCGCTCGGTCAGGCCGGCGCCGGTGCCGAGATCGATGTTGACCGCCTGGGCCAGGGCCACGGCCGGGACGATCAGGCTGGCGACGGTCACGCCCAGCGACAGCAGCGCGGCGCGGCGCAGGTCTTGGCCGTTGACGGCGATCACGGCCTTGCGGAAGCGGGTGAGGGCGGCGCGCATCAGGCGGCGGTCTCCGGGGTCTTGCGGCGGCGGGCGGCGGGCTTGAGCGTTTCCAGCGTGCGGCCGTCGCCCAGCAGGATCAGCCGCTCCTCGTCGTCCAGCCGCACCAGCACGAGCCGGCGGGCGGGATCGAGCACCAGGGTCTCGACCAGCGTCAGGCGGCGTTCCTTGCGCGGCATCTGCAGCCGCGCCATGGCGTCGGGCCCGAAGCGGCGCATGCCCCAGCCGGCCAGCATGACCAGGCCGAGCGTCACCAGCAGGGCGAAGGCGGCGCGAAGGATCTCGACGAAGTCCATGGGGAGGGGCTCTGAAGCGGGACGCCGGAACAGCGGGCCCATGCTCTGCGCTGCAACCCTTAAGGCGCAATTAACCCTGTTTGTTCACCATGCGCGGTGATGGATATTTCCACGATCCCTCTGTTCGCGATGCTGCGCCAACGCCTCGGCTACGAAGGCGAGCGGCAGCGGGTCATCGCCCAGAACGTAGCCAACGCCGACACCCCGGGATTCGTCGGTCGCGACCTGAAGGCCTTCACCTTTTCGGCCCAGGTCCAGTCGCAGGCGGGTCTGGCGATGATGTCTCCGACCCGGACCGAGGCGGGGCACATGGCCGGGACGACCCGGCGGCCCGGCGGCGGCGGTGCGTTCCGCTCGGCCAAGGCGCCCGACACGGAGACCACGCTCGATGGCAACGCCGTCGTGCTGGAAGACCAGATGATCAAGATGAACGAGTCGCGGATGGAGTACGAAGCCGCGATCGGATTCTACCAGAAATCCATGGCCCTGTTGCGGATGGCCGCCCGTCCGCCGGGCCGTTGAGCGAGGACTAGATGGCCGAGATCCGTTCCCAGTCCGACGCGGCGATGTCCGTGGCCGCCTCCGGCATGCGCGCGCAGCAGGCGCGCATGCGGATCATCGCCGAGAACCTGGCCAACGCCAATTCGACGGCCCGCACGGCCGGCGGCGACCCGTACCGCCGCCAGGTGCCGGTGTTCGAGCCCAGGGCCGTCGACGGCGGCGAGGGCGTCAGCATGAGCCGGGTCCAGCCCGACCAGGCCGCTTTCCGCTCGACTTACGACCCTGGCCATCCGGCCGCCGACCCGCAGGGCTATGTGAAGCTGCCCAACGTCGATCCGCTGATCGAGGCGCTCGACATGAAGGACGCCCAGCGGGCCTACGAGGCCAATCTCAACGTCATCGAGACGGCGCGCGCGATGGAAATGCGCACCCTCGACCTGCTCAAGAAATAGGGGCCTAAGCCATGATGACCGCGATGGCCGCCGCCAAGGCCTACGCCTCCGCCGGCAGCGGCATGGCGCTGGGCGGCGCCGCGCCGGCCGCCAGCGGGGGCGGTCAGGACTTCGGCGATCTGCTGAAGTCGGTGATGACCGACGCCACCAAGGCCTCGAAGAACGCCGAGCACCAGATCGCCGCCCAGGTCGCCGGCAAGGCTGAGCTGGTCGATGTGGTGACCGCCATTTCCTCGGCCGAGGCCAGCCTCGAAACGGTCATGGCCGTGCGCGACCAGGTCATCTCGGCCTACCAGGAAATCATGCGGATGCCGATCTGACGGCATCCGCCAGGATGAACGTCACATAACGACGCGCTCAGACAAGGCTCAGGTCCGGCCTGTCATCTTCAGCCTCAACAAGTCCCGCTCCCCCGGATCGTCCGGGACAGGGACCCCCCGAGGAGTGAAGACCATGAAGACGTTTCTCATCGCCGCCGCCGCCATCGCGACCCTGACCGGCGCCGCCGGCGCCGCTTCGGCCCAGACCTACGGCGCCCCGCACCGTCCCGACGCCGGCTATGACGGCGGGTACCGCGGCGACGATCGCGGCGACTATCGCGACGGTCCCCGCGGCGGCTACGGCTACGGCGCCGGCGCCATCGACGCCAAGCAGGAGCGTGTCGCCCTGCACATCGCCCGCGGTGAACGTTCGGGCGCCCTGGATCGCCGGGAAGCCCGCGGCCTGCGCATCGAACTGGCCCAGGTGGCCGACATGGAGCGCCGCTTCCGCGCCAGCCGTGGTCTGGATCGCCGTGAAATCGGCATCCTGAACACCCGCCTCGACCGTCTGGACGCGACCGTGGTCGCCCAGATGCGCGAAGACCGGGGCGGCTACGGCAACCGGTATGGCAACGGCCACGGCGACGGCGCCCGCCAGGGCTACGACGACGGCGGCTACTGGGTTCGCGGCCACTAGGCCGCCCCGCAACTGAACACTCCGGGAAGGGGGCGGCGCGAGCCGCCCCCTTTTCGCGTCAGTCCTCTGACGCCGGCTGGCTCTTGAGAAGGGCGTTGTCCGCCTCGCGCCAGCTGTCGGGCGCCCCGGAGTCGCGGTCGACGCCGACATGGCGGGTCAGGCGGTGCGCCCGCCAGCGCTTCTGGCTCCAGCCGTTGGCGTCCGCGGCGATCGCCTTGTCCCACGGCCAGGGATTGTAGTCGTTGTGGTCCTGGCCGACGGAGTCGCGCATCTGGAACCAGTCCAGCTTGGCCAGCGCCGGCGAGCCCTTCTTCAGTCGCGGCCCAAAGCGGCCCATGGCCCGCACGGACGCCCGCTCCGTCCAGTGCAGCGCCCGTTCGAGCACGTCGCCGATCGGGAAGGCGTATTCCAGGGTGATGTCCTTGAACGAGCTGACCACCACAAACCGCTCCGTGCGGTCGACGACCCTGGCGAAGCGTGGATCGTCCAGCACGTCGTCGTCGGTCGCCGGGGCCATCATCAGCACCGTCCCGAACGCCGGCGGGGTCGGACCGGCGGCCAGGTTGCGCAGGGTGTCGAGCGCGACCCGGGCCCCCAGGCTGTGGGTGATGAAGTTGACCCGCGCGGGGCGGGTCTCCGGATCGGACAGCAGGCGGGCGAACTCGACGGCGGTCTTGTAGACATCGCCGATTTCCAGCGGATAGCTGGCGCCCTTGAGGATGCCGAGCCCCGGGGCGTCGCCGGGCCACAGCACGGGGATCATCGCCTCGGCCGGCGCGAAGGTCGGGCGGGGCAGTCCCAGCGAGTCGTAGGCCGCGTCGGCGTACTGGGCGCTCTGCACGCCCTGGCCGAGATACTCCTGGGCCATGGCGCCCAGCGACATGATCCCCCGGTCGCGGTTGGTGTTGAAGCCGTGCACCACGAACCAGACATCCCGGCCGCGCAACCGCTCGCCCCGCTCGGGGCCGGGCAGCGGCGTCAGGGCGCCGGCCCAGGTGCGGCCCTTCCAGCGGTAGGCCGGCGAGAAGCCGCGGACGCCGTACATTTCCGCGGCCGTGACGCCCCCGCCGACGCCGCCGGCGCGGAAGCTGATGAAGGCCGGACCGTCGGTCACGGTCAGACCCCGCGCTTGACGACGCTGGCGTCGCGCCAGGCCTTCATCGCCTGCGACAGGGCGCTGACCAGGTCATTGGCCACCGGCGCCAGCGGCACGGCCACCGCCCCGAACATCGCGGCGGTCAGCGGCCCGGCCCAGGGCTCATTGAGCGTGCGCATGTCGGGGAGGGACGCCTGCAACAGGCCCTGGATGCTGTTGCCGGTGATGAAGTTGAAGGTGACGGCCATGGCGATCGCGGTCGCCCCGGCCCAGACGCGCAGGATGGCGCCGTAGCGCTCCTCGGCGACCGCGAAGGCGGCCTGGACGCGGACCTCCAGCGCCACGGCGAAGCGGCTGGCGAGGGCCTCGTCCTGCGGCGTCGCCTCCGGCGCGTCCGCCGACTTCTCGTCGACGAGCGCCCCGGCGAGGCGGGCGGCGTAGGGCGAGGAGTCGACCCCGGATCCCGCGCCATCAAGTCCCCAGACCTGGCTGATGATGTGCTGCACCTCGTTCTTCGGCATGAACGGAAGCGCCAGGAGGACGCCCTGCTTCAACGTCGCCGGCGCCGCGCCCTTGCCGCGCGCCTCGCGGTACTGCTGCAGCAGGATGTCGAGATAGTCGTCGCCGTAGGTGCGTCGCAGGGCCGGGGCCAGCTTCAGGGCCAGCGCCTGGACCGACTTGAAGCCGACGAACGGCAGGCCGAACGGCTGGCGACGCTTTTGCGGCACCTTCAGCCAGTCGTCCCAGAAGCCGCCGCGCCAGGCGAGCGCCTTGCCGAGGGCCTCGACCACGCCATAGGCCGCGATGCCGAACGCCCCGGCCGCTGAAATCAACGCCAGAATGGTCTCGAACTGGGCCATCGCCGCCCCTCCGTGACGCGGTTGTCGTCGCCGCGTTTCAACCCTAGGGGGAATTCAGGAGGGCGACAAGAACGGTGTTCGGTCAACGCTCAGGGGTACGGTCAGGTCGGCCGTCACGCCGCCCCCCAGCATATGCGTGGTGATCCGCTCGAAATGCTGGATGAACCGGGCCAGCGCCGCGCGTCGCGCCGGCGGCAGGTCGCGGGGCGCGAGGCCCATCAGCCCCGCCTCCTGCTCGCAGCGCCAATCCAGCACGCAGGCGAACGAGGGGGCGGCGAGGAAGACCATCGCGTCGAAGCCGCGGAAGAAGGCCTGGCAGGGTCCGGCCAGCGCCGCGTTGACGAAGCCGCGCCAGACGGCGTCCGGGTCCTCGTCCCGTTCGAGGGCGTTGACCGGCCGGGCCAGGTCCGCCGGCGCCTGCGGCGTCGCGCCCAGGCACCAGCCGTCGATCAGGATCGCCTCCGGTCGGCCGCGAAACACCGGCCAGTCCGCCGCGGGCGCCCGGTCGTCGGCCAGCTTGTCGAACGCGGGCAGGGGCGTGGCGCTGTCCGGTCCCGCCGCCCGCAACGCCGCCACGGTCCGCTCGGCCAGCGCCAGGTCATGGGTTCCCGGCGGTCCGCGCACGGCGAGCAGCGGGTGGACCCGCGCCGCCAGCGACGCCCGCCCGGCCCGGGTCAGATACACGTCGTCGAGCGAGAAGGCCGCGCCGTTCAGCGTCGCCGCCACGGCCCGCGCCAGGGTCGTCTTGCCCGACCCCTGCGGCCCGGCGACGCCGATCAGCGGCGGACGGCCCGGCCTTGCGCGGGCGAGGGCCAGATCGCGGACACGGTCGACGAGCGCGGGCGATATCATGGCGTCAGCCTGGGTCGCGCCGGGCCATCCGTAAAGCCGCGTTAACCATAAGACGGCAGGGTGCGGGCCTTGCTCTTCGATTCCCGCGTGAGGCTTTTTCCATGAATGGCGCCGAGGTTCTGGATGTCGGTCGCGACGCCATCTGGCTGACCCTGCAGCTGTCGGCCCCGGTGCTGATCGTCGGCCTGATCGTCGGCGTCGGCATCGGCCTGTTCCAGGCCCTGACCCAGATCCAGGAAGCGACCCTGGTCTATGCGCCCAAGATCGTGGCCATCTTCCTGTCGCTGCTGTTCTTCCTGCCGCTCATGGGCGCCCTGATGGGCGGCTTCATGAACCATATCGCCGCCCGCATCGCGGCGATGTAGGCCGTGGAGGCGTACGCCACAGCCGCCCAGGTCTACGCCGCCGGTCTCGTGTTTTCGCGGATCGGGGCGATGGTCATGCTCGTGCCGGGGCTGGGCGACGCCAGCGTGCCGCCGCGCATCCGGCTGGCGTTCGCCCTGCTGATGTCGATTCTGATGACGCCGCTGGTGGCCCACAACGTGGTCGTGCCGGCGACGCTCGGCGAAAGCGCCGGCGCCCTGATCCGCGAAACCCTGATCGGCCTGATGATGGGCTCGATACTGCGGCTGTTCCTGACCTCGCTGTCGACGGCCGGCGAAGTGGTCTCGATCCAGACGACGCTCGGCTTCGCCCAGACCGCCAACCCGGCCCAGGCCGCGCCCAGCACGACCCTCTCCACCTTCCTGGCGCTGATCGGCACGGTGCTGGTCATGACCACCGACCTGCATCACCTGTTCTTCGCGGCGATGTTCAACTCCTACAAGCTGTTCCCGTTCGGCCATCCGCTGATGGTCGGCGACGCGGCGACGCTCGCGGTCCAGACGGTGGCCGGCTCGTTCGCCCTGGGCATCCAGCTGGCCGCGCCGGTCATCGTCTTCTCGATCGTGTTCAACATCGCCGCGGGCCTCGTCGGCCGGGCCATGCCGCAGTTCCAGATCTTCTTCGTCGCCACGCCGCTGTCGGTGATGCTCGGCCTGTCGGTGTTCGCGCTCAGCCTGGGCGTCATCGGCATGGTCTGGACGACCCGCTTCCGCGAGCTGCTCGAGGTCTTCAGCTAGATGGCCGACGACAACGACGCAGCGTCGAAATCAGAAGAGCCGACACCGAGGAAACTCGAGGAGGCCCGCAAGAAGGGCGACGTCGTCCGGTCCCAGGACGTGTCCCAGCTGGCCTCGCTCCTCGGCGCGTTCGGCATCCTGGCGATCGGCGGCGGCTGGCTGTGCCGCGACCTGGCCATGCGGCTGCTGCCGTTCGTCGCCCACCCGGCCGACTTCGACGTGTCGGGCGGCGGGCTGATGCTGGTGGCGCAGGAAGCCGCCCTGGCCGCCGCGCCGATGCTGCTCGCCGTCATGGGCGGCGCGGCGCTGGCGGGCGCGGCCGGCAACATCTTCCAGACCGGCCTGCTGTGGACCGGCGACAAGCTGAAGCCCGACTTCAAGAAGGTCTCTCCGCAGGAGGGCTTCAAGCGCATCTTCGGCATCGACGGCCTGGTCAACTTCCTCAAGTCGGGCCTGAAGATCCTCATCACCGGCGCGGTCGCCTGGTTCGCGCTGAAGGACAAGGGCATGGGCCTGAGCCGCCTGTCGGCGATGGACCCGGCCGAGATGCTGCCGGTCAGCGTCGATCTGCTCAAGGCGCTGTTCTACGCGGTGATGGCCTTCCTGGCGGTGACCGCCGGGGTCGACTGGATCTGGCAGCGCCAGCGCTTCATGCAGCGCATGCGCATGAGCCGCGAGGAGCTGAAGGACGAATACAAGCAGAGCGACGGCGACCCGCACGTCAAGGCCAAGCAGAAGCAGATCCGCAACGAGCGGGCCCGCCGGCGCATGATGCAGAACGTGCCCAACGCCACCGTCGTGATCATGAACCCGACCCACTACGCCGTGGCCCTGCGCTACGAGCAGGGGGTGACGCCGGCGCCGGAGTGCGTGGCCAAGGGCATGGACGAACTGGCCCTGCGCATCCGCGCCGTCGCCGAGGAACACGGCGTGCCGGTGATCGAGGACGCGCCGCTGGCCCGCGCCCTCTACGCGGCGGTCGAGGTCGACGAACAGATTCCCGAGACCCACTTCGAAGCCGTGGCCAAGGTCATCGGCTTCATCCTGGGCGCGGCCCAGCGCCGGCAGGCCCGAAATGCCGGCACACGCGCCCGGGCGCTTTAGCGAGTAAGCTCCATGAGTGATTCGATCACCACACCAGCTGGGCTGATGACGGATTCAGCGTCGAGCAAGCCGCGCGAGAGACAATTCGACCCGCTGGCCGTCGCCGCGGGCGGCTTCTTCCTGCTGGCTGTCGGCTTCGCCACGGTCCCCGTTTTCGCCCGCGCCAGTTCGGAAACCCTCGCCAGCACCCTGCTGCTCGCCGGTCTGGCCGGCGTCGCGGTGCTGGGCCTGCTGGCGTTCCGCAGCGCCAATCGTCCGGTGATCATCGAGGACGAGGGGGCGGAGACCTTCATCGAGGCGCTCGGCGAGGCCGCGGCCGTCGCCGGACCGGATGGTCGCCTGCACGCGGCCAACGCGCCCTGGCGCGCCGCGCTCGGCGTGCTCAAGCGGCTGCCCCGCAACGGCCATGCCGCCCCGGGCCTGTTCGCCGCCCTGTCGAAGGCCCGCAAGGGCGAGATCGCTCGCGCCTCGGTCCGGGTCGGGCGCGAGGAATGGCCGGTCTCGGTCGCCCCGCTCGGCAGCGGCCGGTTCCTGCTGCGGCTCGATTCCACGGGCGGCGAGACGCTGCGGCTGACGGCGGCTGATCCGGTCATGCCGGCGGTGGCGACCGCGCCGCTGGTGGTCGCGCCCACGGGCCCGGCCACGCTCGACGCCTTCGCCGCCGCCTCGCCGTTCGGCGCGGCCATGCTCGAGGGCGCCGAGGTCTTCGGCGCGGTGATCACCGAGGCCAACCCGGCCCTGACCGCCATGACCGGCGGCAAGGCCGCCGCGGGCGTGACCTTCGGCGACCTGATCGACCCGGGCTCGCGCATCGATGCGGGCTTCGGCGCCGGCGAGGGCCGCGCGGGGCCGATCGAGGTCCGCCTGGCCCATGATCCCTCGCAGATCTCCCACCTGTATCTCGCCCGCACCGACGGCCGGCTGGTCGCCTATCTGGTCGACGTCACCGAGCAGAAGCAGATCGAACTGCAGCTGGCCCAGAGCATGAAGATGCAGGCCATCGGCCAGATGGCCGCCGGCATCGCCCATGACTTCAACAACCTGCTGACGGCCATCCAGCTGCGGCTGGACGAGCTGCTCGAGCGTCACTCGCTGGGCGATCCCAGCTACGAGGGCCTGACCTCGATCAAGGGCGCCTCGGCCCGCGCCGCCGATCTGGTGCGCAAGCTGAAGACCTATTCCCGCCAGGAAACGGTCCAGCGCGAGGTCCTCGATCTCGGCGAGATGATCAGCGACTTCGAGGTGCTGCTGCGCCGCCTGCTGCGCGAGAACGTCAAGCTCGACACCGAGTACGGCCGCGACCTGCCGCTGGTGAAGGCCGACAAGGGCCAGCTCGAGATCGCGGTGATGAACCTGACGCTCAACGCCCAGGACGCGCTGATCAGCGCCAAGGGCGGCGGGCGGGTCTGGCTCAAGACGGCCAAGGTGTCCTACGCCGAGGCCGCCGCGCTCGGCTACGGCGGCCCGCCGATGGGCGAGATGGCGATGATCGAGGTGGCCGACGACGGCCCGGGCATCCCCGAGGCGGTGATCGGCAAAATCTTCGACCCGTTCTTCACCACCAAGGCGGTCGGCGAGGGCACGGGCCTGGGCCTCGCCCAGGTGTTCGGCATCGTCAAACAGTCGGACGGCTGGATCGAGGTGCTGTCGCCGCCGGGGCAGGGCGCCACCTTCCGCATCTTCCTGCCGGTGCACGTGCCCAGCGCCATCGCGCCCCGGCCGATCACCGTGCCGGCCGCCACCATGGCCAGGCCGCGCGCGGCGCGGGACCTGTCTGGCAATGGCCGCATCCTGTTCGTCGAGGACGAGGAGGCTGTGCGCGGCATCGCCGCCACCCTGCTGCGCAAGCGCGGCTACGAGGTGCTGGAAGCCGCCGACGGCGAGCAGGCCCTGATGCTGGCCGAGGAAAACGCCGGCGAGATCGACCTGCTGATCAGCGACGTGATGATGCCCGGCATGGACGGCCCGACCCTGCTCAAGAAGGCCCGCATCCACCTCGGCGACGCGCCGGTGATGTTCATCAGCGGCTACGCCGAGGCCGAGTTCTCCGACCTGCTGGAAGGCGAGACGGGCGTGACCTTCCTGCCCAAGCCGCTGGACATCAAGACCCTCGCCGAACGCGTCAAGCAGCAGCTGCGGCCGGCGGCGTAGTCGCCAGGGCCTTCAGGCAGGCCCACTGGAACATGTGAAAACTGAAGGTGACCAGCACGGCGATGTGCTCGGCCAGCAGCGGTGTCAGCGTCAGTTCGCCCTCGCCGGTCAGCTCCAGAAACCCGCCATCCGCCCCGGCCTGCAGAATGCGCCGCGCCTGGGTGCGCGAGAGGCCGCAGGTGCGGGCCAGGGCCGCCAGGGAGTAGGTCGTCGGGCCGACCGGCGGGAAGGCGCCGCCGCCCGTGTCCGCCAGGGCCACCAGTTCCGCCACCAGAACCATGCCGCCGAACCGGTGGGAGACGATGTTCAGGGAGGCGTTCCCCTCCACGAGCAACGGCAGGCCGGCGAGGCTGAGCTCCCCGAGCGCGGCCATGAAGGCGCCGAAGAACGCGTCGTCATCCAGGCGCGCCAGCCCGGCGTCGAAGCAGGCGTCCAGCGGCGCGGCGGCCTCGAATTCGCGCCGGTAGCGGTCCCTGAACGCGCTGGTCATGCGGGCCGCGGGGCGGAAGCGCTTCACGCGACCGTCGCCCGGTGACGGGTCCGGCTCGATGTAGCCGATGAAGCGCAGGTAGATCAGAACCGAGCGCGCCCGGCCCCGCCCGGAGATGCCGGCCAGAACCAGCAGGTCGCTCAGCCGGCCGAGGGTGATGCCGCCGGGGGTGTCATGCAGGAGCAGCATCCACACCCCGGATGCGAAGCGGCCCATGTCCCGCAGGGTGGCGGCGAGGATCGGATCAGCGGTCGCGCGCAGGCGCCAGGCGTCGACGGCGCGGCGCTGGTAGTCGGAAAAGCCGGCATGCGCTTGCGTGCGGGCCACCGCCTCCGGGGATACGAGCGTCGGCATGACGGCTCGCGCCGCGTCGGAAACGAACAATCCAGAAATGCACGCCTCCCCCCGGCCGGCGTTGGTGAAGAACCCGTCAACGGGATTTCTAGCCCGCAAAGATGCACCTGTCGCAGATCAAAGGTCTGCGAGGGCGGGGAAATACCCCAAATTGTGCATTTGGGCGACGGCCGCGCTCTCAGGGGCGCCACCGCCACAGCGGCGCCGAAACAAGGATCGTGTCGTTTTAGTCCACTTCCGCCGCCGATCTCGCCTGCGCGAAGTGCCCGGCCTGTCCGCCTCCCGCAGGCAACCCGAGGAAACGAGATCCCATGGCCAGCCCAGCCCTTTCCGGCCTGAACGCGCCGACGTTCGCCGAGAACACCGTCAACGCCACGCCGCAACTCATCGACTCCGATGTGACCTTCACCGACGCCGACAACGACTTCAACGGCGGGACGCTGGTGGTCTCCGGCCTGCTGGCGCAGGACACGGTGTCGATCCTCAGCGGGGCGATCATCAGCCTGTCGGCGGGCAAGGTCTACTACGACGCCGATGGTGTTGGCGGGGCGGCGGCCATTGAGATCGGGACGGCCGCGGGCGGGGCGGGATCGACCTTCACGGTCACGTTCAATGCCGCGGCCACCGCGGCCATGATCGAAAAGCTGATCGAGAGCCTGACCTACGCCAACAGCAGCGATACGCCCACGGCGACGCGCACCCTGACCTTCAACGTCACCGATGCGGCCGGCCACACCATGGGCGGCACGCCCGGTTTCCAGGAGATCACCGGCGCTTCCAATCCTCTCAGCGCCTACCCCATTAATGGGTATCATGACGGCAATACCGGCCCGACCCTCGTCGACCTCGACCTTGACGGCGACCTCGACCTCGTTCTCACCCACTACGACGGCGATTTTCTGTATTTCGAAAATACGGGCTCGGCAGCCTCGCCCACGTTCACGGCCCGCACCGGCGCCAGCAATCCCTTCAACGGGCTGATCAATCACGACATCATTTCCACGGCCGCGTTCGTCGATATTGATGGCGACAATGATCTTGACCTGTTCGCCGGATCGGCGGTCGGCGGGATCACCTTCTTCCGGAACAGCGGGACGGACACCGCGCCGGTCTTCGCCGAAGTGACGGGCGCGTCCAACCCGTTCAACGGCGTCAATATCGGTCGCGACACCTATCTGGCGTTCGGCGATTTTGATGGCGACGGTGACAAGGACGCGGTGATCGGGCCCAACGACGGCACGCTGCACTATTTTGAAAACACCGGCACGTCGACGGCCCCGGTTTTCGTTGAGCAGACAGGGGGCGCGAGCCCGTTCAGCGCGATCGACGTCGGCAATCACGCCCACACCCTGGCGCGGGATATCGATCATGACGGTGATCTGGATCTCGTGATCGGCGCCTATGACGGCACAGTCCACTATTTCGAGAACACCGGCTCATCGTCCGCGGCCGTTTTTGTCGAGCGCACCGGAGCCGCCAATCCCTTCGGTTCCATCGCCAGCGTTGGCCTCACGGCGTCGCTGGGTCTGGGCGACCTCGACAATGATGGCGACCTCGACCTCTTTATCGGCAGTGAGGCAGGCCAGGTTCACTACTACTTCGACACCTCGGTTGCCCTGCCGACGTCCATCGTCGGCGTAACCGCCGAGTCGGAGGGGCCGACGGCCTTTGCCGACAACCTCTTCTATAGCGCCGGCAACGATACGATCGCCGCACTCGGCGGGAATGACGCCGTCGATGGCGGCGACGGCAACGACTTCATCGATGGCGGCGACGGCGACGACATCCTCGTCGGCGGGGCCGGCAACGACTACCTGAGGGGCGGCACGGGCGCTGACACCATGCAGGGCGGGACCGGCAACGACACCTACGTCGTCACCGAGGCGGGCGACACCGTTGACGAAACGGGCGGCGACGGGACCGATCTGGTCATTTCGTCGATCGCCTCGACGCTTGGAGCTGGCCTCGAGAACCTGACCCTGGCGGCGTCAGGCCGCGCGATCGACGGGACCGGCAACAGCCTCGACAATGTCATTCTCGGCAATAGCTCGGCCAACACCCTGAATGGTCTGGACGGCAACGACACCCTGTCTGGCGACGGCGGCAATGACATTCTGAACGGCGGCAACGGGAACGACAGTCTCGACGGTTCGGTCGGCAACGACACTCTGAACGGCGACGCGGGGATCGACACCCTGACGGGTGGCGCGGGCAATGACATGCTCGATGGCGGCCTGGGCGCCGACAGCCTGACCGGCGGCGCGGGCGCCGACAGCTATGTCGTCGACGACGCGGGCGACACGGTCATCGAAGCCGCCGGGGAGGGAACCGACACGGTCTCAGCGTCGATCAGCTACACGCTCACCGCCAACGTCGAGAACCTGACCCTGACCGGCTCGGGCGACCTCAACGGGACCGGCAACGCCCTTAAGAACACTCTGATCGGCAACAGCGGCGCCAACGTCCTGCACGGCGGCGGCGACATCGACACGATCAGCGGCATGGACGGGGCCGACACGCTGTACGGCGACGCCGGCAACGACGTGCTGGACGGCGGCGACGGCGACGACATGCTGATCGGCGGCGCGGGCTACGACCGCCTGACCGGCGGGGCCGGGGCCGATACGTTCGCCTTCACAGACCTCGACATCCACCTGGCCGCCGCGGGCGCGAGCCTGGTCGAGAAGGACACGATCGTGGACCTGTCGTTCGCAGCGAACGACCGCATCGATCTCAGCGCCATCGACGCCAACATCAACCTCGATGGCGACCAGGCGTTCAGCTTCGTCGGCAGGTTCACCAAACTGGCGGGGCAGGCGTTGCTGGGCTTCAGCGGCGGCGTCACCACCCTGCAGCTGGATGTCGACGGCGACGGCCGGGCCGACTTCTCCATCGCCATCACCGGCAATGTCAGCGGGACGACGGCCAACCTTTATACCGGCGCCGGCGACGGGAACGGCGGCTGGGTGCTGTAGGCGCGGCGGCGCCCTAGCGGCGCTTGCCCTTCGGCTTCGGCTTCGCGGCCGGGGCCGGGGCCGCCGGCGCGGGCGCTTCCATGCTGATCGTGCGCTGGATGTCCTCGCCGACGAAGCCGATGGCCTCGGCCTGGCGCACGCCGGGCAGGATGGCCACGTCGTACAGCTCCTCGATGGTGTGCTCGAAGCGCAGCCAGTCGACCGTCTGGCCGGTGTCGATGTTGACGATGATCAGGCCGCAGCGCGGCGCGGCGTCCTTGGCCTCCAGGCGGGCGTCGAGCGCCAGCCCCTCGAAGGTGTGGTTGCGCCGGGGCCGCGACAGGCCGATCACCGCATAGCGGCCGATGAAGGCCAGCCCGCGCGCGTAGCCGGGACAGAAGGCGACGGCGGTGAAGGCGCCGGTGGCGGGGTCGATGGTCCCGAATTCACCCTCGCCGGAGTTCAGCACCCACAGCCTGCCGTCGTACAGGCGCGGCGAGTGCGGCATTGACAGGCCGCGCGCGACGATCTCGCCGCTGGCCACGTCGAGGATCACGCCCCCGTCGCGGCGGCGCTCGCGCCAGCCGTCCAGCACGTCCGAGCGGCTGACCGCGCTGACATAGGCCGGGCGGGTCCCGTCCATGGCCAGGCCGTTCAGATGGCAGCGATCCTCGGGCGTCAGGGCCGAGATGAACGGAGGGACCCAGTACGGCTTGAAACTGTGGGTCTCGCTGATGGTCGACAGGCAATTGAACAGGGTGTTGACGAACACCGGCGTGCGCTTGCCGTCGATCACGGTCATGCCGATGTCGTGGCAGTCGATGCGGCCGGTGATGCGGCCTTCGCGCGGCGTGAAGCGCCGGTCGACGCCGGCCGCGTTGGCCTGTCCCGGCGGCATCTCGTTCTCGAACCGCCAGAGGGCGTGCATGCCGCTGGTCCACAGCGTCTGGCCGTCGGTCCACAGGCCCTGGCACTGTTCCAGCAGCCGCTCGTGCGCGCGCACGCCGCCGTCCGGCTTGCGCCCCAGCAGGAACAGACGGCCCGCCTGGTAAGTGGTCAGGCCGATGCTGCAGTTCTGCTCGCCCAGCCAGTCGGAGAACGACCGGGACAGCAGCAGGATCGGACCCTTGTCAGGCGTGGCTGGCGTGTTCATGAAATCCCCGGACGGTCCCCAGTGTCGCCTCCGTCATGAGCGAAACGGGCCCCGCGGCGCAAGCCGCATTCGCCGAAGGCGGCGTTGCTTCTCGGGTATTTTCGCCGGCTCGGCAGGGCGAACGGGTCTGCGGCGCGTGACCTGGCGCCGTCGCCGCGGCGGCCTTTGGCAACGCTCCGCCCCCGGCGCATTACGCCGAATTAACGCCGCCCGCGTTGCGGCAGGCGCGCGGGGGGCCTACCCCTTGGGCAATTCATCAGCGCCAGGGAGGCCCCCCGTGCAAAGCCGTCGTGAACTTCTCTTCTCCGCGGCCGCCGCCGTCGCGGTCACCGCCGCCCTTTCGCCGAAGGACGTCTTCGCCGCCGTCGCGGCCGCCCCGGGCAGCGATCCGGCCACGGCCGCCAAGGCCAACGCCTTCTACGACGACATCGTCGCCCGCCAGCTGCGTCGCTCGCCGGAGACCGCCACCGGCCTCGGCATCGACACCGGCGACATGGCCTGGACCAAGTCGCTGCTGTCCGACTCCTCGCTCGCCGCGCAGAAGGAGAACGGCGAGACGACCATCGCCCAGCTGAAAACCCTGCGCACCATCGACCGCAGCAAGCTCGCCGGCCTGGACGCGGCCAGCTACGACACGGTCGAGTTCGTCCTGGCCAACGGCCAGGAGTTCACCGAGAAGTTCGAGTACAACGGCGCCTACGGCGGCGCGCCCTACGTCATCTCGCAGCTGACCGGCGCCTACCAGTCGCTGCCCGACTTCCTCGACAGCCAGCACACAATCGAAACCAAGGCCGACGCCGACGCCTATCTGTCGCGCGTCGAGGAGTTCGGACGGGTGCTCGACCAGGAGGTTGAGGTCGCCCAGCATGACGCGGCGCTCGGCGTCATCCCCGCCGACTTCACCATCGACAAGGCGCTGATCCAGTTCAAGGCGATGCTCGGCGTCGCGCCGGACGCCTCGCCGCTGGTCACCTCGGTGGCCCGCCGCGCGAAGGAAAAGGGCATAACCGGCGACTACGCCGGCATCGCCGAAAAGCTCTACGCCGAGAAGGTCCGGCCCGCCCTGGCGCGCCAGGCCGCCCTGCTGGAAGGCTGGCGTCCCAAGGCCGTGCATGACGCCGGCGTGTGGCGCCTGCCGAAGGGCGAGGAGTACTACCTGACCTCGCTGGAGAACTACACGACCTCCAGGATCACCCCGGAAGAGGTGCACCAGACCGGCCTCGACATGGTCGCCACGCTCAGCGCCCAGGCCGACAAGCTGATGCGCAAGGCCGGCTACACCAGCGGCACGGTCGGCGAACGCTTCCGCCAGATGTATTCCGATCCGAAACAGCACTATCCGAACACGGACGAGGGCAAGGTCCAGCTGATCGCCGACCTGAACGACAAGGTGAAGGCGATCACCCCGCTTCTGCCGAAGTACTTCGGCCAGCTGCCCAAGGCGCCGCTGGAGATCCGCCGGGTGCCCAAGGCGATCGAGGCCGGCGCGCCGGGCGGCTACTACAACTCCCCCAGCCTCGATGGCTCCCGCCCGGGCATCTACTGGATCAATCTGCGCGACAGCGCCGAGCAGCCGCGCTTCACCCTCTCGACCCTGACCTATCACGAGGCGATTCCGGGTCACCACCTGCAGCTGTCGCTGAGCAACGAGGCGGGCGACCTGCCGCTGATCCGCAAGATGATCGGCTTCTCGGGCTACAGCGAGGGCTGGGCGCTCTACGCCGAGCAGCTGGCCGTCGAGATGGGCATGTACGAGCATGATCCGCTCGGCCAGATCGGCATGCTGCACGACGCCATCTTCCGCGGCGTGCGGCTGGTCGTCGACAGCGGCATGCACCACAAGCGCTGGAGCCGGGAACAGGCCCTCAAGTACTACGTCGACAACATCGGCGACCAGGAGGCCAGCGCGATCACCGAGATCGAACGCTACGTCGTCTGGCCGGGCCAGGCCTGCAGCTACATGGTCGGCAAGATCGAGTTCCTGCGCCTGCGCGACAAGGCCCGCAAGGCGCTGGGCCGCAAGTTCAACATCCGCAAGTTCCACGACGCCTGCCTGCTGTCGGGCGGCGTGCCGCTGACGGTGCTGGAACGGGTCGTCGACGGCTATATCGCCGGCGCGAAATAGACGCGGCGCGCGTCCGGCCTCGCGGCCGGGCGCGCGTCCCGGCTAGAGCGCCTTCCAGAAATGGAAGCGCCTGTAGCCGTCCCGCACCTGGTCGATGTCGAAGCCGAGCCCGTGGATGATCGACAGGGCGGCGTGCCACAACAGGTCCGAAAAGCCTGGCAGGAAGAACACCGCCGCGATCAGCAGCAGGATGCCGACCCGCTCGACGGGGGCCAGCCGCGCCCGCAGCGTCGCCGGCAGGAACGGGCGGATCACGCCGAAGCCGTCCAGTCCCGGAACGGGCAGCAGGTTGAACACCAGCGCCATGGCCTGGAAAAGCGCCAGCAGCGAGACGGCCGGCCAGACCGGACCGCGCCAGCCGAGCATCGCCGCCAGGAACAGCAGGCCGCCCAGGGCCATCAGCACCAGCAGCGTGCCGGCGGGCCCCGCCAGCGACGCCGCCGAGCGCCACACCGGGCCGCGCATCAGGTCCGGCCGCAGATAGACCGCGCCGCCGGGCAGGGCGATGCCGCCGATCGCCAGCACGATGACCGGGAAGATCACGCTGGTGGCCAGGTCCGCGTAGCGCAGCGGATCGAAGGTCAGGTAGCCGCGCGCCTCGACCGTGTGGTCGCCGGCCAGCCAGGCGACCCAGGCGTGGCCGAACTCGTGCACCGCCAGCGCCACAACCCAGCCGGTCATCACGAACAGGAAGGTCAGCACGCCCGTCAGCGGCGGCGGCGCGACCGCCAGCGCCAGCCCGCACAACACCCAGCCGCCGATCAGCAGCAATCCGTTCCGACTCATCACGCGCTCCACCCCGGGGAGGGGGCACTATGGAGGATGGGGCGTGGAGGGGTTAGGGGTTAGGGGCCAGGGGCCAGGGGCCAGGGCCTTGCCTAGCGCCACTGGTCGCTGGTCCCGGTGCGGCGGGCCAGGACAGGGGCGGCGTCCCGCTGGAGCACGGGGCCGGGGCGGTCGGCGGGGCGGCCGTACAGCCAGCCCTGGGCGAAGTCGACGCCGTTCCGGCGCACGGCGTCCTCGATCTCGACCGTCTCGACCATCTCCGCGACGGTCTGGACCTTCAGTTCCTTGCACAGCTGCACCAGATGCCGCACCAGCGCGCCGTCGCGGCCGTCGCTGGCCAGGTCGCGCACATAGCGGCCGTCGATCTTGACGATGTCGACCTTCAGCCGCTGCAGATAGGCGAACGAGGCCGCGCCGGCGCCGAAGTCGTCGAGGCAGACCTTGCAGCCCAGGCCGCGCAGGCTCTGGATATGGCGGTTGGCGACGTCGAGGTCGTCGATCGCCGCGCTTTCGGTGACCTCGAAGATCAGCCGGTCGCGCAGGCGGCTGTCGGCCTTGATCATCCGCTCCAGCCCGCCGACGAAGATCTCGCTGCCGATCGACCGGCCGGAGATGTTGGCCGCCAGCCGCAGCTTGCCGGTCCGGTCGCCCTTCAGCTGGCGGACCACCTGCTCGATCACGGCGTGGTCGAGCTCCTCGATCAGGTCGAACTCCTCGGCCATGCGGACCATGGTGAAGGGGCTGCCGCCGTCCTCGAACCGCACGAGCGCCTCGTGGTGATGGGCGACGCCGGTCTGGATATCGACCACCGGCTGGTAGGCGAGGGTGAACCGGCGCTGGCTGACGGCCGCGCCGAGCTCCCCGGCCTTGCTCAGCGTGCGGCGCACGGAACGGTCCATGGCCTGGCTCAGCGAGATCGGCGGCACGTCCTTCAGGCCCTCGGCGAGGAAGTCATCCAGGGCGTAGCGCAGGGCGCGGGCAAGCCGGGCGGGGGCGCCCGGTTCCAGCGGCACGGCGTGGGCGTCCGCGCCCAGGCTCTGGCCGCCGGCGCAGGCGGACACCACCCGCGTCAGTCGCCGGATCATCGTGGCCGGGTTCTCGCCCTGCTCGCGCAGCAGCACGAAGCGGTCGTCGCCCAGCTTCGCCGCGGCGGCGCCCTGGTGGGATTCGGCGCGCAGGGCCCCGGCCACCTGGCGCTCCAGCGCCGCGCCGGCTTCGTCGCCCAGCGCCTGGCGGGCTTCCGCCAGGCCGGCCATCTCGACCATCGCCAGCTCGAGCTGCTGGCCGGTGACCCTGGCCGCGTCCATCAGGGACTTGGTCACCGCCTCGAAGCCGTCGCGGCTGAGCAGCCCGTCGGACGCGCCGGCGGCCTGCGGCGCGGGGGCGGAGAGCACGGCGCAGGAGATCCGGCCGTCATTGTCGGGCAGGCGGCGGGCGGTGACGGCGACGGCGCGTCCGGGCTGGCCGGCCACGCGCACCACCAGCGGCGGACGCCGCGCGCCGTCCTCGAGGCCGCCGAACAGGGCGTCCAGCATCGGCCGGTCGGCCTCGACGATCAGTTCGCGCCAGACCTTGCCGACGAGGGACTTCTCATCGGCGCCGAGCGTCGCCTGGGCCGCGCCCAGCGCCAGCAGGATGACGCCGCCCGGTTCGATCTCGAGCAACATGTCGGCGTTGGCGAAGGCGAGGCCGAGCAGGCGGCGGGCGGCGATGGACAAGGCGGTCTTCCCCTGAGGATCGCGTCCATCATGCGCGGACGGCCTTAAGCGCCGGTTTCCGGTTCCTCGCGGGCCCCGGAAAAACCGCCCCGAAATGGGCAGCGCGGCCCGGCCGACATCGCATCCGCCCGCCGCTTCCAGAAAATTTGCAATCCCCACAAGAATTGTAGGCTTTAAATCCGGAAGGCGGCGGCGCACCCTGACCGCCCCTCCGTCACCCCGCCGAACGCGCCGCCGCCATGTCCTCCGACCGCGATCACAGCCTGTCCCGCCCCGTGCTGATCGTGCCGGGCCTGTTCAACTCACCGGTCGGCCACTGGCAGTCGCACTGGCAGGCCCGCCTGCCGACGGCCGAGCGGGTCGAGCAGTCCGACTGGACGCGGCCCCGTCTCGGCGACTGGACCGCGGCCCTGGCCGAGGCGGTGCGGGCGCGGCCCGGCGCCTTGCTGGTGGCCCACAGCCTGGGCTGCGCGCTGGTCGCTCATCTCTGCGCGGTCAATGGTGGACGCGGCATCGGCGGCGCCCTGCTGGTCGCGCCGGCCGACCTCAATCCCGGCGGCCCGGCCGGGCGACTGCTCGAGGGCTTCTCGCCCATGCCGCGCCGGCTCCTGCCGTTCCCGACCACGGTGGTGGCCAGCCGCACCGACCCCTATGTCGCCTTCGACAGGGCGCAGGCTTTCGCGGCCGACTGGGGCGCGGATCTCGTCGACGCGGGCGACGCCGGCCACATCAACATCATGTCCGGGCATGGGCCGTGGCTCGACGGACTGGCACACCTGTACGACCTCGACCGGCGCGTGGCGACCCGCCCGCCCGCCCTGTCCCGCGCCTGATCCCGCAAGAGAGACCCGCCATGCCCCGCGCCACGTTCACCCCGCTGACCCCGACCATCGGCGCCCTGGTCGAAGGCGTCGACCTGTCGCGGCCGCTCGATCCGGAACAGCTGGCCGACATCGAGGCGGCCCTGCTGCGTCACCAGGTGATCTTCTTCGAAAACCAGCGCCTTACTCCGGTGCAGCACCGCGACTTCGCCGCCCGGTTCGGGGCCCTGCACACCCACCCGCTCTATCCGGGCGTGGCCGAGGCGCCGGAGCTGTTCACGCTCGACAACCACCGGGACAATCCGACCGACAACGACAGCTGGCATACCGACGTCACCTTCATCCAGACGCCGCCGAAGGCCGCCGTCCTGCACGCCCATCTGCTGCCGCCGTATGGCGGGGACACGATCTGGTCGAACATGCGCGCGGCGTTCGAGGCCCTGTCCCCGTCGCTGCGGGACTTTCTCACCGGTCTGGACGCGGTCCACGACTTCGCCCGCGGCTTCCCGGCCGACGGCGTGGTCGCCCGGGCGGCCGGGGCGGAGAAGCACGCCCGGGCCGTGGCGGCCAATCCGCCCGTGATTCATCCCGTCGTGCGGACCCATCCGGAGACGGGCGCGGACGGCCTTTTCGTCAATGTCACCTTCACCGACCGCATCGTGGGCCTCAACCGGAAGGAGAGCGACGCGATCCTCGGCCTGCTCTTCGAGCACATCCAGAAGCCGGAATTCCTCGTCCGCTGGCGCTGGAGCGAGAACGCCGTCGCCTTCTGGGACAACCGCGTGACGCAGCATTACGCGGTCAACGACTACCTTCCCGCCCGGCGGGTCATGGTGCGGGCGACGATCCTCGGCGACCGGCCCTGGCACGCCTCCCGTCGCCCGCCCGAAACGCTCGCCGCCGAATAGGGCCGCCCGCGCTCACATCCGCGTTACAATCTGGACGGGTGCGAAGGAGAACATATTGCCAACCGGAACAAAGCGTGATCAAAGTTCGTCCGTGGGCCGCGCGGCCCGACAGAATCGTGGAATAAGGACGGCTCCCATGAACCAGGCGGCTTTGAGACTCGTGACACGCGACGAAGGTGACAAGCAGCGCGCGCTCGAAGCGGCGCTGACGCAGATCGATCGGGCTTTCGGCAAGGGCTCCGTTATGCGGCTCGGCTCCAAGAGCAAGATCGAGGTCGAGGCGGTGCCCACGGGCTCGCTCGGCCTGGACATCGCGCTGGGCATCGGCGGCCTGCCCAAGGGGCGGGTGGTCGAGATCTACGGTCCGGAAAGCTCGGGCAAGACGACCCTGGCCCTGCATGTGGTGGCCGAGGTCCAGAAGGCCGGCGGCACGGCGGCCTTCGTCGACGCCGAGCACGCGCTGGATCCGCAGTACGCCCGCAAGCTGGGCGTCAATCTGGACGACCTGCTGGTGTCCCAGCCGGACACCGGCGAGCAGGCGCTGGAGATCACCGACACCCTCGTGCGCTCGAACGCCGTCGACGTGATCGTCATCGACTCCGTGGCGGCCCTGACGCCGCGCGCGGAAATCGAAGGCGAGATGGGCGACAGCCTGCCGGGCCTGCAGGCCCGCCTGATGAGCCAGGCGCTGCGCAAGCTGACCGCCTCGATCTCCAAGGCCGGCACCCTGGTCATCTTCATCAACCAGATCCGCATGAAGATCGGCGTGATGTACGGCAGCCCGGAGACGACGACGGGCGGCAACGCGCTGAAGTTCTACGCCTCGGTGCGCCTCGACATCCGCCGCACCGGCTCGGTCAAGATCCGCGACGAGATCGTCGGCAACAACGTCCGGGTCAAGGTGGTCAAGAACAAGGTCGCCCCGCCGTTCCGCGAGGTCGAGTTCGACATCATGTACGGCGAGGGCATCTCCAAGCTGGGCGAGATCATCGACCTGGGCGTCAAGGCCGGCGTCATCGACAAGTCGGGCTCCTGGTTCTCCTTCGGCGACCAGCGCATCGGCCAGGGCCGCGACAACGTTCGCGAGTTCCTCAAGAAGAACGCCGACATCGCCGGCCAGATCGAGGCGGCCGTGCGCGGCAAGTCCGAGATCATCGAGGAAGAGCTGCTGGTCGGTCCCAGCGAAGGGGACGACGTCGACTAGGCTTCGGCGACCGCTTTCACGGCGCGCCTCTCCGCGCCGGGCGTTTGCCCACCCGCCGCCCGCGTGGCCCCGCGGGGCTCACCGTGAATGAAGGACGTCCGGCGCCACCGCCGGGCGTCCTTTTTCGTTGAGGCGCGCCCGTCTGCCGCGGGATGGCGTCGTCGGCTCCACCGGGGCTGGCCGCAACCTGCCCAACTGACCGCAAAACCCGCCTCGCGCGCCCTTTTCCTTTGTCGCGCGAGCGGCCCTTGGCTAAGGAGCCGGTTCCATTCCACACCGGCGAGGGGGCGGCGCCCCGACCCGACAGCGACCTGGCCGTACGATGAAGAGTCTCAACGACATCCGCAGCAGCTTCCTGGGCTATTTCGGGAGCCACGGACACGCCGTCACGCCCTCGGCCCCGCTGGTGCCGCAGAACGATCCTACCCTGCTGTTCGTCAACGCCGGCATGGTGCCGTTCAAGAACGTCTTCACCGGCGCCGAGACCCCGCCCGCGCCGCGCGCCGCCTCGTCGCAGAAGTGCGTCCGGGCCGGCGGCAAGCACAACGACCTCGACAACGTCGGCTACACCGCGCGCCACCACACCTTCTTCGAGATGCTCGGCAACTTCTCGTTCGGCGACTACTTCAAGGAAGAGGCGATCACCCACGCCTGGACCCTGCTGACCCGCGACTTCGCCCTGCCGAAGGACAAGCTGCTGGTCACGGTCTACCACACCGACGACGAGGCGGCGGCGCTGTGGGGCAAGATCGCCGGCCTGTCCGACGACCGGATCATCCGCATCCCGACCAGCGACAATTTCTGGTCGATGGGCGACACCGGACCCTGCGGCCCGTGCTCGGAAATCTTCTACGACCACGGCGACCAGGTCTGGGGCGGCCCGCCGGGCAGCGCCGAGGAGGACGGCGACCGGTTCATCGAGATCTGGAACCTGGTGTTCATGCAGTTCGAGCAGCACGCCGACGGCTCGCGCACCAGCCTGCCCAAGCCCTCGATCGACACCGGCATGGGCCTGGAGCGCATCGCCGCGGTGATGCAGGGCGTGCACAACAACTACGACGTCGACCTGTTCCGCACCCTGATCGCCGCCTCGGAAGAGGCCACCGGCGTCAAGGCCGTGGGCGACCAGGCCCCGTCGCACCGGGTCATCGCCGACCACCTGCGCACCTCGTCCTTCCTGATCGCCGACGGCGTCACCCCCTCCAACGAGGGCCGCGGCTATGTGCTGCGCCGGATCATGCGCCGCGCCATGCGTCACGCCCACCTGCTGGGCGCGAACGAGCCGCTGATGCACCGCCTGGCCCCGACCCTGGTGGCGGAGATGGGCGAGGCCTATCCCGAGCTGCGCCGCGCCCAGCCGGCCATCGTCGAGACCCTGCGCCAGGAGGAGGAGCGGTTCCGCCGCACCCTCGGCCGCGGCATGATCCTGCTCGACGAGGCGACGGCCGGCCTGACCGCCGGCGGCGTCCTGCCCGGCGACGTGGCCTTCAAGCTGCACGACACCTACGGCTTCCCGCTCGACCTGACCCAGGACGCGGTCCGGGCGCTCGAGCTGACCGTCGACACCGCCGAATTCGACCGGCTGATGGCCGAACAGCGCGGCAAGTCCGAGGGTCTCAAGGGGACCGGTCAGCAGGTCGCCCAGGCGCAGTGGTTCACCCTGCGCGACCGCCTCGGCCAGACCGTGTTCACGGGCTATGACGGCGTCGACGGGACCGGCGAAACCCTCGCCCTGGTCCGGGACGGCGCCGAGACCGACAGCGCGGCTGCCGGCGACGCGGTCCAGGCCCTGTTCGACCGCACCCCCTTCTACGCCGAGAGCGGCGGCCAGGCCGGCGACGTCGGCCTGGTCGAATGGCCCGGCGGGTCGGCCAAGGTCACTGACGTCCAGAAGCAGGCCGGCGACCTGCACGTGCACCACCTGGAGATCCTCTCCGGCGTGCTGAAGGCCGGCGAGGCCGTGTCGCTGCATGTCGACCCGGCCAACCGCACGACGACCCGCGCCAACCACTCGGCCGCCCACCTGCTGCACGCGGCGCTGCGCAACGTGCTCGGCGAGCACGTGACCCAGAAGGGCCAGCTGGTCGACGGCGAACGCCTGCGCTTCGACTTCAGCCACGGCGGCCCGCTGACCGCCGAGGAGCTGGCGCGCATCGAGGACGAGGTGAACGCCGTCGTGCTGCAGAACCGCGCGGCCGAGACGAAGATGATGGCCCCCCAGCAGGCCATCGAGGCCGGCGCCATGGCGCTGTTCGGCGAGAAGTACGGCGACGAGGTCCGTGTCCTGACCCTGGGCGAGAGCCTGGCCGGGCAGGGCGCCTATTCGGTCGAACTGTGCGGCGGCACCCATGTCGCCCGCACCGGCGATATCGGCCTGTTCAAGATCGTCGCCGAACAGGGCATCGCCGCCGGCGTGCGCCGCATCGAGGGCCTGACGGGCCTCGCCGCCCGCCGCTGGCTGCAGGACCAGGCCAATGTCGCCCGCGACCTGGCCGACCGCTTCAAGGTTCCGGTGCTTGAGGTCGGCGTGCGCGTCGACGCGCTTGAGGCGCAGCGCCGCAAGCTGGAGAAGGATCTCGCCGAGGCGAAGAAGGCCCTCGCCATGGGCGGCGGCGGCGCCGGCCCGGTGGCGGCCGAGGACGTCGGCGGCGTGGCCTTCATCGGCAAGGTGCTAGACGGAGTCGGCGGCAAGGAGCTGCGCGGCCTGGCCGAGGAATTCCGCAAGCAGGCGGGCGTGGTGGCCATCGTCGGCACGGCCGACGGCAAGGCCGCCGTGGCCGTGGCCGTCGCCCCCGAGCTGACCGGCCGCTTCAACGCCGCTGAACTGGCCAAGGCCGCCGTGATCGCCATGGGCGGCCAGGGCGCCGGCGGCAAACCCGACTTCGCCCAGGGCGGCGCCCCCGACGACAGCAAGGCCGCCGACGGCGTGGCGGCGGTGCGGGCGGCGCTCTCCTAGCCTTCCTCTCCGCGAAGCGGGGAGGGGGACCGCCCGGAGGGCGGTGGAGGGGCGGCGCGACAGGCGCGGCCCTATCCTGAATTCCGGTCTTTCCGGCGGCTCCGGCGCCGCCCCCTCCACCATGCACCGCATGGCCCCCTCCCCACGGCGTGGGGAGGAATGAGGACTTCCGAGACGTATATTCCCGGGACAAACCGCGACATCCCGCGACTCCCGCCCCCGCCGTCACTCCCGCGACAGGCGAGCGCGGCTTGCCAACCGGGCCACATTGCGTGCTCTGTTAGCGGCCACAGTTAACGGGCAGGCCTCATGCGGTTCGACCTCTTCAAGATTGCCGTCACGGCGGCGCTGATCTTCGGCCTGGCCTTCGCCAGCGCGCCCTATTTCGCGTTCCGCGCGCTGCGGGCGGCCACGGCGGCGGAGGACGTCCAGGCGACGGCCGATCTCGTCGACTTCCCGGCGGTGCGCAAAAGCCTGACGGCGCAGCTGTCGCCCGACCCGGCCACCGCCAATGTCGAGCCGCCGTCGATCTGGCAGGACCCGCTGGGCGCCCTCAAGCGGGCCATCGAGCCGCTGGCGCCGCCGGAGCCGAAGGTCGACCGCTACCTGACCCTGCCCGGCCTGTCGGCCCTGACCCGCGGCTACAAGCCGGGCCACGCGCCGCCGCCGGCCACCGGCGTCGAACCGATGGACGTGAAGATCAAGGCGGCGATGAAGGGCCCCTGGCCGACCGTGCCCTACTGGGACCCCAACCGCGCCCGCATCGCCGTCAAACGGCCGGGCGAGGAGAGCAAGGTGACGATGTTCACCTTCGAGCGCCGCGCGCTGTTCACCTGGAAGCTGGTGCATGTGCAGCTGCCGGAGGGGGAACGGTAGAGGTCGCCAAGGGCCAGGGACCAGGGGCTAGGCGCTAGGGGCTAGGGGCTAGGGGCTAGGGGCTAGGGGCTAGTAAGGCGCGCCTGCCGCCGCCGCCTCACTCAACTAACCCCTAAACCCTAGCCCCTAAACCCTCGCCTCCTCCTGCCACCGTCCTGTCAGCATCCACCCCCGCAGTTCTTGTTTCGTTCCCGTCGCCGCAATAGCGTGGATCTCTCAAACGGGAGGCTCCACCATGATCGGATACGTCACCATCGGCGCGCTGCACGTCGAGAAATCGCTGCCCTTCTGGGACGCGGTGTTCGCGCCCATTGGCTACGAGCGCGGCTTCTTCAGCAACGGCTGGGCCGGCTACGGTCCGAAGGGCGAAGCCCAGAACACCTACATCTGCCCGCCGTTCGACGGCCAGCCGGCGCGCGGCGGCAACGGCATCATGGTCGCCTTCCTCGCGCCGTCGGTCGAGGCGGTGCAGGCCGCCCACGCCGCCGGCCTGGCGGCCGGCGGAACCGACGAGGGCGGTCCCGGCCCGCGGCCTGAAGACTCGAAGGACTTCTACGGCGCCTATCTGCGCGACGAGGCCGGCAACAAGATCTGCCTGTTCGCGCGCGGGCCGTTCTGAGTCCGCCACAGTCCGGCAAATGCGCGTCCCCGATCCGAAAGAAGACTTGACCCGCCCCGTCCGGTTCCGAAGGAACGAGGCGGGATCGGGGACGGCATGGCGAGCGCATCGCGCATCATCGGAAGGTTGGCCGGCGCGCTGTGCGGGCTGGTGACGGCCTGCGCCGCCTGGCCGTCGGCGGCGGCCGATCCATTCGAGCCGAAGTCGGTTCGCTGGGAAGAGGACTACGCCTGGCTCCGCTCGCCCGCGACGCCGCCGGTCGGACTGGAGCGGCTGAAGTTCCTGCCTCTGACGGCTGATCGCGGCGCCTGGCTGTCCCTCGGCGGCGAGGCCCGCCAGCGCCTCGATTCGGTTGACCAGGGCCAGCTCGGCCTCGGCGCGGCCGACCACTACGAAACGGCCCAGACGCGGCTCTACCTTCACGCCGACGCGCACCTTGGGCCATCGTTGCGCGTCTTCGGGCAGTTGAGTTACGCCGACGAGGGCGGTCGCCGGCCACGCGACCGGAGTTTCGACGAGAGCGGTCCCGACGTGCAGCAGTTGTTCGTCGACCTGACGCCGTCACCGGCCCTGCGGCTGCGGATCGGCCGGCAGGAGCTGCCGCTCGGCGACCAGCGGCTGTCCGAGGTGCGCGAAACCTACGATCTGCGGCGCAGCTTCGACGGGGTCCGGGTCGACCTGGCCGCGGGCCGGTCCACGCTGACCCTGTTCGAGGCCAATCCCGTGCTCAACGCCCCGGACGCCTTCGATGATCGGCGCCAGTCCGGAGAGACGTTCCGAGGCGTCTACTTCGCGACTCCATTGCAGCGGATGGCGGGCGGCCTTGATCTGTTCTGGCTCGGCCGGGACCGCCAGCGGTCGGTCTACACCGACGGTGTCGCCGCCGAGCGCCGGGAAACCTTCGGTGGGCGCCTGCACGGCGCGCCGGGCGCGTTCGACTACAACCTCTATCTCGTCGGCCAGACCGGCCGGTTCGGGGCGGCGCCGATCCGGGCCTGGGCCGGCAGTCTGGACGCCGGCTGGACCGCCCAGGCCTGGCCCTGGACGCCGCGACTGGGCCTGCGCCTCGATGTGGCCAGCGGCGATGCGCGCAAGGGTGACGGCCGGATGGGCAGCTTCGACGCGCCCTATCCCAATACCTCCTACCTCTCGACCAGCAGCGCCTACTGGCCTGGCAACGCCTGGTCCGTGTTTCCGCTGGTCAGTTTCCATCCACGCCCGACGGTCGGCTTTTCCGTGGGCGGGCAGGTCATGGGCCGCATGTCGGACCAGGACGGCTTCTACTATTCGGCCCAGAACCCGCTGGCGCTGGTTCCGGGGGATCACGGCGTGATGATGAAGCAGGTCTATCTGCGGGCGCGCTGGCAGCCGACGCGGAACTGGACGCTGTCCGGCACCGCCATCCGGCAGATGGCCGGGGCCACGGTGCGGGCGGTCGGCGGTCGGGATTCGACGATCGTGTCGATGTCGGCCGGCTGGAAGTTCTAGAGCGTGAAGCGGTTCCGCCCCGTCCCCGCGCGGGCGGGGAGGGGCGGATGCCGGATCAGGCGGCCATCGCCGCCTTGAGGTTCTCGTCGACCTTGTCGAGGAAGCCCTCGGTGGTCAGCCAGGCCTGCTTGTCGCCGACCAGCAGCGCCAGGTCCTTGGTCATGAAGCCCGACTCGACGGTGTCGACGCAGACCTTCTCCAGGGTCCGGGCGAACTTGATCAGTTCGGCGTTGCCGTCGAGCTTGCCGCGGTGCTCGAGGCCGCGGGTCCAGGCGAAGATCGAGGCGATCGAGTTGGTCGAGGTCGACTCGCCCTTCTGGTGCTGGCGGTAGTGGCGGGTGACGGTGCCGTGGGCGGCTTCCGCCTCCATGGTCTTGCCGTCGGGCGTGACCAGCACCGAGGTCATCAGGCCCAGCGAGCCGAAGCCCTGGGCGACGATGTCGGACTGCACGTCGCCGTCGTAGTTCTTGCAGGCCCAGACGTAGCCGCCCGACCACTTGAGCGCCGAGGCGACCATGTCGTCGATCAGGCGGTGCTCGTAGGTCAGGCCGGCGGCCTTGAACTTGTCGGCGTAGTCGGCGTCGAACACTTCCTGGAACAGGTCCTTGAAGCGGCCGTCATAGGCCTTGAGGATGGTGTTCTTGGTCGACAGGTAGACCGGATAGTTGCGCGCCAGGCCATAGCCGAACGAGGCGTGGGCGAAGTCGCGGATCGAGTCGTCGAGGTTGTACATGCCCATGGCCACGCCGGCCGACGGGGCGTCGAACACCTCGTGCTCGATGACGGCGCCGTCTTCGCCGACGAACTTGATCGTCAGCTTGCCCTTGCCGGGGAAGCGGAAGTCGGTGGCCTTGTACTGGTCGCCGAAGGCGTGACGGCCGACGATGATCGGCTGGGTCCAGCCGGGCACGAGGCGCGGCACGTTCTGACAGATGATCGGCTCGCGGAATATCACGCCGCCCAGGATGTTGCGGATCGTGCCGTTGGGGCTCTTCCACATCTTCTTCAGGCCGAACTCCTCGACCCGCTGCTCGTCCGGGGTGATGGTCGCGCACTTCACGGCCACGCCGTGGCGCTTGGTCGCCTCGGCGGCGTCGATCGTCACCTGGTCGTTGGTGGCGTCGCGGTGCTCGATGGAGAGGTCGTAGTAGTCCAGTTCAAGGTCGAGGTAGGGGAAGATCAGCTTGTCCTTGATGAGCTTCCAGATGATGCGGGTCATCTCATCGCCGTCCATGTCGACGACAGGATTGGCGACCTTGATCTTGGCCATGGGGATGTTTCTCCGTTGGGCGCGCTTCTGCAGGAAAAGCGGCGGCGCACAGGGCCCCCGCGAGCGCGAGCCGGAGGGCTATAGCGCCAGACGCGCGGGGGAGCAAACAGGCCCGAAGCGGGTCAACGGCCTGTTCAGGTCTCTCCGTTAAGCCTTCTCCTCCAGAGGAAGGCCCAAGGGTCCATGTCGATTGTCGCCAAACCGCTGGCGCGGAAGCTGCTGGCCATCGTGGTCGTGTTGTCCATCGCCGTCACCGGCCTGGCGACAGCGGCGACGTTCGCCTTCGTGCAGAAGGCGTCGATGGCGCGCCAGATCCGCAACGTCCAGCTCTATGTGAAGGAACGGACCAACACCGAGGACCGTCTGTTCTCGGATCTGGTCAAGGTTCACACCGATGCGACCCAGGCCCTGATGCGTCGCCTGGACCGGCTCTCCGGCGCCGAAGTCGACGCCCGTTTCGACCGCCTGTTCCCGTTGAAGGCGGACGGCACGCGGCGCAGCGCGCCGGCCCTGTTCGACGGGGCGACCCGGAGCGACGGGGCCTACATGTACGGCATGGGCGCGTTCATCGCCGACGGCCGCCACATGACCCGTGAGGAAAAGGCGCTGTTCATCGCCTCGCTGCAGGTCGTGTCCCTCGCGGGCGAGGCCCAGCACTCGCGCTACGACAACTTCTACATGTTCACCCCGACCAACCGGATGGTGATGTACGGGCCTGATCGCGACGACCGGCTGCTCTACTATCGCCAGGAGGCCCCGGCGTCGCTCGACTTCCGCAAGGAGGAAATGACCGAGCTGACGCGCCCGCGGAGCAACCCGGCGCGGGTGATGAAATGCACCAAGCTGCGCAAGCTGATGAGCGACCCGACCGGCCGGGCGCTGACCACGGCCTGCATGACGCCGATCGATATCGACGGCGTGCATGTCGGGGCCTGGGGCACGACGGTGACCCTCGATTCCTACCTGATGGCCGCCATCGGCGAGTCCGTCCAGGGCGGCGAGAACATGATCGTGTCGGCCGACGGCGAGCTGATCGCCGCGCCGGGTCTTGGCAAGGGCGGCGTCGTGTCGCCGGCCGAACTCGGCCGCGAGCAGGCGCGCCGCAACATCAAGCCCCTGGTGCAGAGCATCCGGGCCCGCGACGGCGCGTCCGGCGTGTTCCAGTCCGGCGAGCGCGTCATCGCCTACGGCCACCTCAAGGAGCCGGACTGGTATTTCGTGATGAGCCTGCCGACGTCGGAGATCGCCTGGTCGGCGGCCCGCACGGCCTCCTGGGTTCTGCTGTTCGGCCTGATCGGCATCGTCGTCCAGGCGCTGCTGCTGTACCGCTTCATCCACCACGAGGTGGTCGATCCGCTGGTCACCCTGTCCGCCGCCCACGCGCGCGGCGGCGCGGCGACCGCGCCGGCGGTCGAGGCGCGGCGGGACGAGATCGGCGGCCTCGCCCGCATGCTCCGCGACCAGCGCGCCGACAATGACGAGCTGTTCCGCTCGCTGGAGGACCGGGTCGCGGCCCGCACGGCGGAGCTGGAACGGGCCAATCGGGCCAAGTCGACCTTCCTGGCCAACATGTCCCACGAGCTGCGCACGCCGCTGAACGGGGTCATCGCCCTGACCGACCAGCTGGCGGAGACGGCGGACCAGACCCGCCGCCGGGAGCTGGCCGGTCTCGTCTCGTCCTCGGGCCGCCTGCTGGAGCAGGTGCTCAGCGACATCCTCGACGTGTCCAAGATCGAGGCCGGCCAGTTCCGGCTGTCGCCGGCGCCGTTCGAGCTGGAAGCGACAGTCGCGGCCATGGCCGACCTGCATCGCGCCTCGGCCCAGGCCAAGGGCCTGACCCTGACCTGGCGGATCGCCGAGTCGGCGCGCGGCGTGTGGATGGGCGACAGCGGCCGGATCGCGCAGATCCTCAGCAACCTGCTGGGCAACGCCGTGAAGTTCACCGATCGCGGCGGCGTCTCGCTGACCGTCGACCGCGACGGCGAGCGGCTGCGGTTCACGGTCAGCGACACGGGGGTCGGATTCGACGCCGAGGCGCGGGAACGGCTGTTCCGCCGGTTTGAACAGGCCGACGATTCAATCACCCGCCGGTTCGGCGGCACGGGCCTGGGTCTGTCGATCTGTTCGGCCCTGACCGGCATGATGGGCGGCGAGATCGACGCGACCGCCGTGCCGGGCCAGGGCGCCGTCTTCACGGTCCTGCTGCCGTTGCCGCGCGCGGAACTGGCCGCCGCCGAGGACAGCGCCGATCCGGCGGACGGCGTCAGTCTCGAAGGCCTGCGCGTGCTGGCCGCCGAGGATCATCCGACCAACCAGAAGGTGCTGCAGATCGTCCTGGAGCCGTTCGGCGTGGACCTGACCATCGTCGGCAACGGCGAGGAGGCGGTCGCGGCCTTCGCCCGGGGCGGCTTCGACGCGGTGCTGATGGACATGCAGATGCCGGTCATGGACGGCCTGACCGCGACCCGCCTGATCCGCGCGCAGGAGGTGGCCGCGGGCGCCGCGCCGAGCCTGATCATCATGCTGACCGCCAATGCGATGGACGAGCATGTCGAAGCGGCCCGCCAGGCCGGCGCCGACCTGCATGTGGCCAAGCCGCTCCGTCCGGCGCAGCTGTTCGCCGCCCTGTCGACGGCCCGTCTGCCGAAGGGCGCCGCCAGCGCGGCCGCCTAGCCCGCCGCCTTCACGATCACCCGCATCACGTCGGCGAAGGCTTTCTGCTGCGCCGCCTCGTCCTGCGGCGTCGCCACGAGGAAGACGATCAACGAGTATTTCCGGCCGTCCTTCAGGGTGAGGATGCCGATGTCGCCGACCAGCGGGGTGAGGCCCAGGTCGGTCGCCGCGACGCCGGACTTGTGCGCCAGTCGTCCGCCGGGGGGCAGGCCGGCCCCCAGGAGATCGGGTCCGAACCGGGTTTCACCCATCATCCGCAGCAGCAGCGCGGTGCTGCCCGGCGAGATCAGCTCGCCCAGCGAGAGCTTGCGCAGGAAGGTCAGACCGCCGCTGGCGGTCATGGTGTCGCGCGGATCGGCCAGATAGCGCGCGGTGGCCGCCCGGCGGACGGGCTCGGGCACGGTGTTGCGGGCCGCCTCGAAGGCCGGCCAGCCCTTCCAGGCGAGACGGAACGACGGCATGCCGTAGATCTCGGGCTGCAGTTCGCGCTCGTAGCGGTCGATGCGGATTTCGTTGATCCCGCGACCGCGCAGCCAGGCCGTCACCGCGCCGGGCCCGCCGATCCGGCGCATCAGCACGTCGGCGGCGGTGTTGTCGCTGTCGCTAACCGTGCGCGCCAGCAGGTCGCGGACGGTGTAGGTCGTGACCGTCGGCCAGGCGTCGGCCACCGGGCTGTGGGCCGGGGAAATATCCGGCGCCGCGAGGGTGATGGTCTCGTCGAGCGACAGCCGGCCGTGGTCGACCTCGGCCAGCACCGCGGCGGCCAGCGGCGCCTTGAACACGCTCTGCATCGGAAAGGCCTTGTCGCCGTTCCAGGCCCACATCTCGCCGCCCTCGAGATTCTGGACGGCCACTTCCATCATCGCGGGCTGGGCGCGGGCGGCGATCTCGCCGATCTCCTGGTCCAGGATCGCGGCGTCGAGCGGTGGCGAGGTCGCCTCGACGCCCTGGGATTTCGGCCCGCAGGCGGCGAGCGTCAGGGCGGCGATCAGGGCGAGGGCGCGATACATGGCGGGAAGTCTAACGCCTTGCCGCCGCGAATGGGCGCGCCGGGATGATTTCTTTTCTGCTATCTGCCCGGCCCTTCGATAAAACAGCCGGGTCGCCCGCGCGGTCCGAATTGGAAGCCCACCGTGAACCCACCCGTCGTCATCCTCAATGAACCCCAGCTGGCCGAGAACATCGGCGCCGTGGCGCGGGTGATGGCCAACTTCGGACTGGCCGACCTGCGGCTGGTGCGGCCCCGGGACGGCTGGCCCCAGGAGCGCGCCTGGCCGTCGGCCTCCGGCGCCGACTGGCCGCTGGACAACGCCAGGGTCTTCGACCGGCTTGAGGACGCCATCGCCGACCTCAAGCTGGTCTACGCCACGACGGCGCGGTCGCGCGGCACCCAGCTGCCGGTGCTGACGCCGCGCGAGGCGGCCGCCAGGCTGCATGCCGCCGTCGACGCCGGCGAGGGCGTGGGCCTGCTGTTCGGCGGCGAACGGGCCGGGCTGGAGACCGACGACATCGCCCTGTGCCACGGCATCGTGACCATCCCGGTGGATGAGCGGTTCCGCTCGCTGAACCTGTCGCAGGCCGTGGCGCTCAACGCCTACGAATGGCGCCTCGGCGTCGCCGACCGGCCGCGCGAGGCCTTCGCGGTCAATGTCGACGGACCCGCCGAGATGTCCGTGGTGGTCGGCCTCTACGAACAGCTGGAGAGCGAACTCGACAACGCCGGGTTTTTCCATCCGCCGGAGAAGCGGCCGTCGATGGTCCGCAACCTGCGTATTTCACTCGGCCGCTCGCGGCTGACCGACCAGGAGGTCCGCACCTGGCGCGGCGTGGTGACCGCCCTGTCGAAGGGCCGCGGCCGGGTGCTCGAAAAGCTTGCGCGCCAGAAGGCCGCCGCTAAGACCGAAGCCAAGGACTGACAGAACCATCGGGAGGCTCTCATGGACCGCAGGACGCTGCTTCTGGGCGCGGGCGCGATCGGACTGGGCGCCGCCCTTCCGGCCCACGCGGCCGACGACGACCGGACCGTCGCCCGCGACGCCTGGTTCTACGCCCTGCCGCTGATCGAGATGGCCACCACCCGGGCGCGCGGCCTGGCCGCCGGCGGCCGGATCAACAGCTTCGCCCCCGTCCGGGGTCTGGCCGACTACACCAGCCGGTTCGTGACGACGCCCAACAACGACACCCTCTATTCGTCCGGCTGGATCGACCTGACCAGGGGGCCGGTGACCCTGACCGTGCCGGCGATGGGCGCCCGCTACTGGTCGGTCGCCGTGATGGACATGTTCACCAACAACAACGTCGTGCTGGGCTCGCGTACGGTCGGCGGCGACGGCGGCGTCTTCACCCTGGTCGGGCCGGGCGAGGATGCTTATCCGGACAACGCCATCCAGGTCGCGACGCCGCACGCCTGGGTGCTGGCGCGGGTGCTGGTCGATGGCCCGGATGATGTGCCAGCGGTGCAGGTCCTGCTCAAGGCGCTGACCCTGACGGGCCCGACGAATGCGACGCCGGTTCCGGCCTACGCCGGGCGGGCCGCGCCGGCGGACGACTATTTCGCCAGCGCCCGGGCGCTGCTGGCCAGCGATCCGGCGCCGATGACCGACCTGAGGCTGTTGCGCCGGGCGACGGCCATTCTCGGGCCGAAGGCGGGGCCGTTGTCGGAGGGCGCGAAGGCCGGGGTCGCTGAGGCCCAGACCCTGGCGAAGACCGCCTTCGCCCGCCAGACCTATATCCAGGGCTGGAGCTATCCCAAGGCCGACCTCGGCGACTTCGGCCAGGACTACCTCTATCGCGCGGCCGTGGCCCTTGGCGGCCTGGGCGCCCTGCCGGTGGCCGAGGCGATGTACATGCGCGCCCAGGGCGACGGGCAGGGGCTGTTCACCGGCGATGGCCTGTTTCGCCTAACGCTTCCGGCGCAGCTGCCGGTCGACGGCTTCTGGTCGCTGTCGATGTACGAGGCGACGGCCGACGGTCAGTTCTTCTTCACCGACAATCCGCTGAACCGCTACGCCGTCGGCGACCGGACGCGCGGGCTGACGCGCAACGTCGACGGTTCGCTGGATATCTGGATCGGCCGAACGGACCCCGGCGGCGCGCGCAGCGCCAACTGGTTGCCGGCGCCCGGGACGGGGCCCTACGCGATGTTCCTGCGCACCTATCTGCCGCGGGCCGAACTGCTCGACGGCCGCTGGCGCGTGCCGGCGATCGTGGCGGCCTGACCGACCGCCCTGAGTCCGTCATCGTCCGGCTTGTCCGGGCCGCCCAGGAACACGGTGGTCGCCGTAACGGACGGACGAGGCAGCGCCCCGCCTGTCCAGTCGGCGTGCCTGGATGGCACGGACAAGTCGGGCCATGACGGCGGGGGGCGGCTGACATCCTGATCGCGCTGGCTATAGTCCCCGCGTCCAAACAGGAGTCGCCCGATGAAGACCCGCGCCGCCGTCGCGTTCGAAGCCAAGAAGCCGCTGGAGATCGTCGAGGTCGACCTGGAAGGTCCCCGCGCCGGCGAGGTGCTGGTCGAGATCAAGGCCACGGGCATCTGCCACACCGACGCCTATACCCTCGACGGCCTCGACAGCGAGGGCATCTTCCCCTCGATCCTCGGCCATGAGGGCGCGGGCGTGGTGCTGGAAGTGGGCGCCGGCGTGACCAGCGTGGTCCCCGGCGATCATGTGATCCCGCTCTACACGCCCGAATGCCGGCAGTGCAAAAGCTGCCTCAGCCGCAAGACCAACCTCTGCACCGCCATCCGCGCCACCCAGGGCAAGGGCCAGATGCCGGACGGCACCAGCCGCTTCTCCTACAAGGGCCAGCAGATCGCCCACTACATGGGCTGCTCGACCTTCGCCAATCACACGGTGCTGCCCGAGATCGCCCTGGCCAAGATCCGCAAGGACGCTCCGTTCGACAAGGCCTGCTACATCGGCTGCGGCGTGACCACGGGCGTCGGCGCGGTGACCAACACGGCCAAGGTCGAGCCGGGCGCCAACTGCATCGTCTTCGGCCTCGGCGGCATCGGCCTGAACGTCATCCAGGGCCTGAAGCTGGTCGGCGCCGACATGATCATCGGCGTGGACATCAACCCGGACCGCGAGGCCTGGGGCCGCAAGTTCGGCATGACCCACTTCGTCAATCCCAAGGACGTCAGCGGCGACATCGTCGCCCATCTGGTGGCCCTGACCGACGGCGGCGCCGACTACACCTTCGACGCCACCGGCAATGTCACGGTCATGCGCCAGGCGCTGGAGGCCTGCCATCGCGGCTGGGGCGAGAGCATCATCATCGGCGTGGCCGAGGCCGGCCGCGAGATCGCCACCCGCCCGTTCCAGCTGGTCACCGGCCGGGTCTGGAAGGGCACGGCCTTCGGCGGCGCCCGCGGCCGCACCGACGTGCCGCAGATCGTCGACTGGTACATGGACGGCAAGATCCAGATCGACCCGATGATCACCCACACCATGCCGCTGGAAGACATCAACAAGGCCTTCGACCTGATGCACGCAGGCGAGAGCATCCGGTCGGTGGTGGTTTTCTAGTCGATCCTCCAAGCCCACTCATCCCGGCCCCCCGGGTCGCGCGGTGCGCGCGCCCGAGGATGAACTCCGACCGGGACCCAGGCTTTTTCTGGAAAACGCGGCGCGAGCCAAACCAAGCACATACAAACCTGGGTCCCGGCCTTCGCCGGGATGAGCGGAAGTTGAAATGGTCGAAATCCTCTCCACCCACCGCACGTTCGACGGGACGCTGCACTATTGCCGCCACCAGAGCGCGGCGACCGGCACGCCGATGCGGTTCACGATCTTCCTGCCGCCGGGCGAGGGCCCGTTTCCGTTGCTGGTCTGGCTGTCGGGCCTGACCTGCACGGAGGAGAACTTCACCACCAAGGGCGGGGCCTACGGCGCGGCCGCGGCGCTCGGCCTGGCCATCGTCGCGCCGGACACCAGCCCGCGCGGCGAGGAGGTCGCCGATCATCCGGACTACGACTTCGGCAAGGGCGCCGGCTTCTATGTCGACGCGACGGAACAGCCGTGGGCGCCGCACTTCACGATGGAGACCTACATCGTCCGCGACCTGCTCGAGGCGGTGCACGGCGCCTTCCCGGTCGACGCGGGCCGTCGCGCGATCAGCGGCCATTCCATGGGCGGCCACGGGGCGCTGACCCTGGCGCTGAAATATCCCGATCTGTTCCGCTCGGTCGGGGCGTTCGCGCCGATCTGCTCGCCGACGCGCTGCCCCTGGGGGCAGAGGGCCTTCACCGGTTACCTCGGCAGTGACGAGACGACCTGGACCGGACATGACGCCACCCGCCTGATCGAGGCCGGCGCCGCGAAAGGCCGCTACGACGACATCCTGGTGGAGCAGGGGACCGCCGACCCGTGGCTGGTCGAACAGCTGAAGCCGGAACTGCTTGAAGCCGCCTGCGACGCCGCCGGCCAGTCGCTGACGGTCCTGCGCCACGAGGGCTACGACCACGGCTACTTCTTCGTCGCGACCTTCATCGCCGACCACCTGGCCTGGCATCGGGAAAGGCTGGAGTAGCGTTCCGACAATGCTCCCCGCTCGCGGGGAGCTATCACGCGGAGCGTGACTGAGGGGCAGCGCCGGCGTCAGAGGTTCGAGCCAAAACGCGAGCGCTCACCATCTCCAGCGCTGACCCCTCCACCATGCTCCGCATGGTCCCCCTCCCCGCAAGCGGGGAGGGAGGAGGATCTAGATCCCCGCCCCGAGATCGACGAACACCTCCTGCAGCGACGGTCCGACGATCGCATCCTCGGCCAGCCGGTGGGCCAGGCCGTCGACCTGGGCGGTGATCTCGGGGACGGCGGTGATTTCCCACCAGGCGGGACGGGTCAGGGGGCCGAGCGCATAAAGCCAGGTCGAGACCTCGCCACGCGCGCCGAGCACGGCGCAGTCGGCCGTCTCCAGCCCCAGCCCCAGATCATCCGGCGCGATCAGACCCCTGCGCGCGAGGTCGGCGTAAAGCGGGACCTCCAGCCCGTGCAGGTCGCTGCGGGGGCCGGTGCAGTTGATCACCTTCGCCACGGTCAGAGTCTCAGCGCGGTCGCCGCCGCGCGGGTGCAGAGTCACCGCCACGGCCTCGCCGGCCGGCGTCCAGTCGCGGGTGCGGGCGGCCCGGACGACGAGCTGGCCGGACGCCATCAGCGCCGCGATCCGTTCCGCAATGCGCGGGGCCATGCGGTGGCGGTGGACGTCCCAGCGCGGCCGCTGGTGGCGCAGGAACTGGCGCTTCTGGGCCGCCGTCCAGCTCGACCAGATGCGGGCGATGACCGGCCGGACGGCGTCGATCACCCGCTGCCAGGGCTGGCCGGCCGCCTCGGCGCGTTTCACCTCGGCGCGGATGGCCGCCGACAGGGTCAGGGGGCTGGCCGGCAGCAGGGGCGCGAGGAACGGCTCCCAGTGGCCGCCGTAGCGGTGGGCGCCCGGCAGCAGCCCGCGCCGCGAAACCGCCAGCATCGGTCCGCGATGACCCTCCTCGGCCAGCTTCAGGGCGATGTCGACCATGGTCAGGCCTGTGCCGAGCAGCAGCACCGGCGCGTCCGGGTCGATCCCGGCCAGGGCGTCGGCCGCCCAGGGATCGGCGGCGAAGGCGGCGCTGTCGCGCAGCCAGCTGTCGGCCGGCAGGGGCGGGCGGGGCGGCAGGTTGCCGGTGGCCAGCACGATGGTGTCGGCCTCGATCTCGCGACCGTCGGACAGCACCAGTCCACGCCGGGGCGGATCCAGCAGCCGCACGGCCTCGCCGCGCAGGACGGTCAGGCCGGGGCCGTTGTCGGTCACGCGGGCGGCGGCGACCTGCTGCTGCAGGTACTGGCCCCACAGCTCGCGCGGCGAGAAGGCGGCGCTCATCTCCCCACCACTCTCGGCCAGGGTCTCGGCCATCTCCGTCCGCCCGGCCAGCCAGTCGCCGTAGGCTGGGCTGAGGCCCGCCTCCATGCGGGCGACCGGCACATTGAGCAGGTGCGAGGGCGCGCAAGCGCCATAGGCCAGGCCGCGTCCCGGCCGGCTCGACGTCTCGACCAGCACCACGCGCCAGTCGGGCCGCAGCGCGACCAGCTTCAGCGCCAGCAGCGAGCCGCTGAACCCGCCGCCGACGATGGCGAGGGTCCGGCGGGCAGGAGGAGTGTCGAACGCCATCGGCCCTCTGGGGTCGCGCAACTTGCCGTAGGGGCATCTAACGGCAGTTGGCGAGTCGGGGGGAGGGGTAGCGCCTCGCCGGCCTCCAAAAGTTGACTCGCCGGCCCCGCTTCGTCATAAGCGCGCCTTCCCACGCCACCGGCTTGCCGGCTGGCGCCGGGATTCCATGACGGGTGACACGAAGCCGCCGTTGAGATCGCGCCTCCACTTTCGGGGGAGCCGGCCCGGGTCGAACTGAAAAGAGCTACATATGTCCAAGCGCCATAGCGCCAAGTACAAGATCGACCGCCGGATGGGCGAAAACATCTGGGGCCGTCCGAAGTCCCCGGTGAACACCCGCTCCTACGGCCCCGGCCAGCACGGCCAGCGCCGCAAGTCCAAGGTCTCCGATTTCGGCCTGCAGCTGCGCGCCAAGCAGAAGCTGAAGGGCTACTACGGCAACCTGACCGAAAAGCAGTTCAGCCGCACCTACACCGAAGCCGCGCGCCGCAAGGGCAACACGGCCGAGAACCTGGTCGGCCTGCTGGAAGCCCGTCTCGACGCGGTCGTCTACCGCGCCAAGTTCGTGCCGACCGTCTTCGCCGCCCGTCAGTTCGTCAACCACGGCCACGTGCTGGTGAACGGCAAGCGCGTCAACATCGCCTCCTACCGCGTGAAGGCCGGCGACGTCGTCAGCGTCCGCGAAAAGTCGCGCAACATGGCCCTCGTGCTCGAAGCCCTCAGCTCGGGCGAGCGCGACACCCCCGACTACATCACCGTGGACGCCCGCCACATGGCGGCGACCTTCGTCCGCGCCCCGGAACTGGCCGAAGTGCCCTATCCGGTGAAGATGGAGCCGAACCTGGTCGTCGAATTCTACGCCTCCTAAGGCCTGAACCGACCCAAGGCATTGCGAAGGGCCCCGGAGCGATCCGGGGCCCTTTTGCTATGGCGCGGCCGGGAGCCCGTACTCCCAGTCATAGGGCGCGCCGGTGTCACCCAGGATGAACCGGACCAGCGCGGGGAAGGCCGTTTCGGCGCGGACGTCGTTGCTGAGCAGTACGACGCAGCGCCGGCTGCGCTCGATACAGACCCAGGTATTGGCGGTGGTGTCGTTGTGGCCGCCCTTGAAGAAGCCCGGCCCCTGCGGGCCCTTGAAGGTCACCACGCCGAGCCCCGCCGCCAGGTCCGGCCGCCGTTCGGCGACCGGCCGCTCCGGCAACAGGCTCGGGAACTGTTGCCGCGTGGTGATCGGCAGCCAGCCGGTGGTCATGGCCTTGCGAGAGGTCTTCGACAGGCCCTCACCCCGCACCATGCCGGCCGCGAACCGGGCGAAGTCGTTGATGGTGGTGTCCATCGAGCCCGCGGCGCGGACCCGGCCGCGCTCGTCGTGTGGCTCGACCTTGCCGTGCATGTCCCAGCCGTCGGCCAGGTTCCCGGCGAAATCCGGCCGCCAGGTCATGCTGGTTCGCGTCATGCCGAAGCGGTCGAACACCCGGGTCTGCATCGCCGGGCCGACCGGAATGTCCAGGCCCTCTTCCAGCACGAACTGCATCAGGATGATCCCGTCGCCCGAATAGGCGTAGCGCGATCCCGGCTCGAAATGGATGTGCAGCCTCTGGTCGGGCTCCAGCCAGGAAAAGTTCGCGAAGCCCGCGCTGTGCGTCAGCAGGATGCGCGGGGTGATCTTCCGCCAGCGGTCGTCGCCCGCCAGGGTGTTCCACGGCGCGTAGCGTTCGTCGGGGTCGTCGTAGTCGGTCAGAGGCCTGGGCAGGTCGGCGGCGATCGATCGGTCCAGATCGACGCGACCCTCGTCGACCAGGCTCAGGACCGTCCAGGCGAACACCGCCTTGGTCAGGGAGGCGCCGTACATGATGGTGTCCGGCGTCAGCGGGTCGCCGGCCGCGTTGCGTCTACCGTAGGCCTGGACGTAGCGGACCTGACCGCCGTCGATCACCGCGACCGCCAGGCCCTGGGCGCCGGTGTCGGTCATGACCCTGGCGACCTCGGCGTCGATCGCCGCCGGTGGGGGAAGGGCGGGCCGGGCCAGGGCCGGTGTCGCCAGCAGCAGGGCGGTGAGGGTGAGGGCGGTTCGGATCACGGCGCGCTTCCAGTGGGAAGGCCAGCCTAGACAAGTCCGGCGCCGGCGTCTTTGGTGACAAGATGAACCGCCGCGCCGTCCTCATCGCCGGAACCCTGCTGCTCAGCGGCTGCGCCACGCTGCGGCCCGCGGCGCCGGTCGGGGCGGGGTTCGAACTGCTCGAGCCGCTCTATGCCGCCTCCGCCGGCCGGGACGCCCTGGCCATCCGCGTCGCCTCGAACGGCTGCACGACGAAGGCGGACTTCGCCGTCTATGTCGAGAAGACCCCGGCCGGGCCGCGCGTGGCGTTCGGGCGCAGGACGGTCGACCGTTGCCGGTCCTTCGCCCAGGGCCAGATCGAACTGACCTTCACCTGGTCGGAGCTGGGGCTCGATGGCCGGACGCCGGTGTTCGTGGCCAATCCGCTGGTGGCCTGGACAGGGCCGGGCGGCCTCTGACGGTGACGGGGACAGGACAAGCAGTCCCAAGGGACAGCTTGGCCAGTCCCGGCCTAGATGAACATCTCTTCCATCCACGCCGGGACACGGGCGGGACGTTTGGTGACGGCGTCGACGAGCACCCATTCGGAGCGGGTCTGGGCGCACATCTCGCCGTCGGGGCCGTCGATGCGCACGAAGCGGTCGAAGCGCGGGCCGCGCCGCTCGCCGACCCAGGTGCGGCCGGTCGCATGTTCGCCGGGCATCAGCGGCCGGCGGTAATCGATCTCGTGACGCAGCACGACCCAGGCCCAGTGCGCGGCCTCCTCGGCCGGCGCGCGCGAGCGCCAGTGGGCGATGGCGATATCCTGCACCCAGCCGAGATAGACCACGTTGTTTACATGGCCGTTCTCGTCGATGTCGGAGGGCTTCGGGATGAACGGCAGGGTGAAGACCTGCCGGTTTTCCGGGGGCGTAAGGAGCTTCATTCTGTCCGCCGGGACGCGCGGACCTAGGCGGTCAGCAGGCCCTGGGTTTCCAGCAGCGTCTTCAGTTCGCCGTCCTGGAACATCTCGCGGACGATGTCGCAGCCGCCGACGAACTCGCCCTTCACATAGACCTGCGGGATCGTCGGCCAGTCGCTGTAGAGCTTGATGCCGTCGCGCAGGACATCGCTCTGCAGCACGTCGACGCCGACGAAGTCGACGCCGAGGTGGTCGAGGATCTGCACGACCTGGGCGGAGAAACCGCAGCGCGGCTGTTCCGGCTCGCCCTTCATGAACACCACGACGGGATGCTCGGCCACGGTGCGGGCGATGAAATCGTGGGCGGGATTGGCGACAGCGGCGTCGGTCACGGCAGGGGCCTTTGGGCTTGAAACGTCAGCCTATCAGCTAGGCACGCGACCGGGCCCGGTCAAGTCCGGGCGGACTTGCGGCTGGCGTCGTCGGAGAAGCGGGCCATCTCGATCTGTGCCGCCACGCCGGTCGGCAGATCACGGTCGGGCACCTCGGCCAGCCGGATCAGCTGATCGACGCGGTCGACCTCGAACCGCACCGTGGTCACGGCCGGCTCGGTCAGGACATAGGCGAGGCAGATCTCCTCGGCGGTCCAGCCGGGCGTGTTCTCGAGGAAGCCGTAGCCGCCGACGCCGGCGAGCGGCTCGCGGCGGCGGCCCAGCAGCTGCGGCTTCTTGAACAGCACGGTCTTGGGCTGCATCGCCTCGGGCCAGACATTGCGGGCGATCACGGCCAGGCCGCGCTCGGCGGCGGACTTCAGGCGGTTGCGCTCGCGCCAGCCGGACACCGGGCTGTAGCAGGTGGTCAGGCAGTCGAAGGCGCCGCGCGCGATCAGCAGGTCGGTGTCCTCGTCGTCGCTGGTCAGTCCCCATGACCGCACCCAGCGCATCATCCGGATGCGCTCTAGCACCTCGGCGGCCGGCGGCGCGCTGTCGAAGTTGATCAGGTCGAGGTAGTCGAGGCCCGTGCGGGCCAGCAGCGCCTCGATCGTGTTGCCGGGCTCCGCCGGCAGGGCCACGGGGCGCCAGGCGATGAACAGCAGGTCGCGCTCAATCTCGGCGAAGGCGGCCGTAACCGCCTCGATCAGGGCCGGGGAGCCGCCGGCGATCTCGAAGCCGTTGACGCCATGGTCCATGGCCGTCGCGATCAGCGTCCGCCAGTCCCGCACCGAATGGCGCACCGCGCCGTCGAGCAGCAGGGAGACGGCCGAGACCACATGACCGGATTTGCCGTAGGGCCGATAGCGCATGCGTCAGCCGGCCGGGGCGGCGGTTTCGAGCGCCAGGGCGTGCAGGGCTCCGCCCAGCACATCGGCGAGCGCCTTGTTGACCAGCTGGTGCTGACGCACGCGGGGCAGGCCCGCGAAGGCGGCGGAGACGATGCGCGCCTTGTAGTGGTCGCCGTCGCCGGCCAGGTCGGTGATCTCGATTTCGGCGTCCGGGAAGGCCGTCCGCAGGCGGGATTCGAGGTCGACGGCGGTCATCGGCACGGGGGCGGTCTCCGGAAACAGTCCTTTCAATGCGCCATAATGCTTAACATCCGCTGGATGGCCGGACCGGGCGCTCGAATTGACGTGCGGCGGCGCGGGATCGGCGCCATGCTCACGCGTCCGTGATCGGAGAGCGCCATGAGAGTCCTGCTGGGTCTGTGTCTGGTGTTGGTTCTCGGCGGCTGCAACCGCGTGCACAGCGACCACCCGCTGTTCGTCACCGAGGCGACGGGGCCGGCGTTGCGCGACGGTGTCTGGGCCGTCCAGAACCATGACAATACCGCCTGCCGTTACGATGCGCGTCTGCCCGTGACCCGCTGGCCGGACTGCGCCGACTGGATGCTGCTGCGGGGTGGCGAAATCCTGGGTTACGACAAGCCCGGCAAGGGCGATGTCACCGGGACAGGGGAATGGACCAGCGTGCCGTTCGTGTTGTCCGCCGGCGACCCGCCCGTCCTGCAGGTGGCGACGACCGAAGACGGCAAGGTGGACTACCAGTTCTTCGGGGTTGAACAGACGGCGGGCGACGGCGCGGGCATCAAGGCCTTTACCGCCTGGCCCGTGATGTGCGGACCGCCGCCGCCGGAGGGCGCGATGACCGACGGCAAGCGGCGTTACGTGACGCTGCAGCCCCTGCCCGGGCTGACGGTGGTCGACGAGAGCAGCTGCAGGGCGACCGACGCCGCCGCCGTCCGCGCCGCCGCCGGTCCCAGCCGGGCCTGGGCGGCCGAGGAAGGTGTCGCGGCCCGCTGGATCCGCGACACCTATCCCTGATCCCTCAGTCCTCGATGGCCGAATAGACCAGGCTCTTCAGCTGGCCGCGGAAGTTGAACGTCGCCGACGGCATCAGCTGGGTCATGAAGACGACCGACAGGTCCTCCTCCTGGTCGGCCCAGAAGATCGTCGAGGCCGCGCCACCCCAGTAGAAGTCGCCGCTGGACAGGCCGCCCGTGGCCGTCTGGTCGATGGTCATGGCGAAGCCCAGGCCGAAGCCGATGCCGGCGTTGGAGGTCTCCGAGAAGCCGCCGATGGCCGCCTGGGTCAGGTCCTGGTTGTCCTTCAGATGGTTGTGGACCATCAGGTCCAGCGTGCGCGAGCCGATCACCCGGACTCCGTCGAGCGATCCGCCGGCCCGCAGCATCTCGGCGAACCGGACGTAGTCGGCCATCGTCCCGGCCAGGCCGCCGCCGCCGGACTTGAACACCGGATCCTTGAGATAGGGGCTGGTCTGCGGGTCGTCCGACAGCTTCAGGCTCTTGTCGGGCATGCGCATGTAGTTGGCGGCGAAGCGGTGGGCCTTGTCGGCCGGCACGTGGAAGGCCGTGTCGACCATGCCCAGCGGCTCGAAGATGGTCTTCTGCAGATAGTCCTCCAGCGGCATGCCACTGATCCGCTCGACCAGCCCGCCGCAGACGTCGGTGGCCAGGCTGTACTGCCAGCGCTCGCCGGGATGGTAGCGCAGCGGCACCCGGCCGAGCTTCTCGAGGAACTGGTCGAGGGTCTCGCTGCCGCGGCGCACGCCGACGACGTCGTAGGCCTTGTCGACCGGGTGCTCGATCGGCAGGCCGCTGAGCTGGGCCAGCATCGAGCCGTAGGTCAGGCCGGCGGTGTGGCTGAGCACGTCGCGGAAGCTGACCGGCCGCGCCGGGGCCTCGGTGACCATGCTGTCGCCCTCGCCGGAGACCCAGACGCGATGGTTCTTCCATTCGGGGATGTAGCGGGTGACCGGATCGTCGAGCTCGAAACGGCCCTGTTCCATCAGCGTCATCAGCGCCACCGAGACGATCGGCTTGGTCATCGAATAGATGCGCACGATGGTGTCGTCGGACCACGGCGTGCCGCGCTCGCGGTCGCGCAGGCCGAAGCTGCGGGCATAGGCCTGGTGCCCGTGCCGCCGCACCTCCACCTGGCAGCCGGCGATCTTGCCGGGCTGGATGTAGTTGCGCTCGATGTGATCGGTGATCCGCTCAAGCCGATCGGCGTTGAGGCCGGTCCACTGCGACTGGGCGTCCATGTTTCGCTCCCGTTTTTCTCGTTGCCGGCATGATGGCCGGGCGAGGCGGGGGAGGGAAAGCAGAAAAAGCGGTATGGGCGGTCTGGGGCAATCGGGGGACAGCTTACTCATTTCCCGAGCGGGAGCCGGCACAGCATTGGAAATGAGTAAGCTGTCCCCTGATTGCCTCGTCCTAGCGCGCCGTCCCCGGATGGGAGCGCCACACGCGGCCGTCGAGGGTGCGCACCTCGACCGGACCGCGCTGGCCCTTGCCGATCAGGCCGCGGATCTCCCGGAACGCCATCGCCGCGTCCTTGCGGGTGCGGGTGGTCAGGCAGACGGTCTTCTCGCCCTCCCGGCCCCAGCTGCTCACGGACGACATCTGGATCAGGCGCGGATGACGGCGCACCCAGGTCTGCACCCGGTCGAAGCCCCGGCCGTCGATGCCCATGGCGTAGCTGCCGAACTGGACGCTGACGTCGCAGGCGGGGCCCGTCGCCTGGGCGGCGGCCGGGGTCAGGACGGTCAGGGCGAGGGCGGCGGCGAGCAGGGTCTTCATGGGGGCACCCGGGGGTTCTGGTTGACGATGAGCCTGACAGGCCGGACCTGAACGGCGCATGACCGGCTTGCACGGTCGCCCGCGGCCCCGCATTGAGAAGGCTGGTCCTTCCGGAGCCTTCATGCGCCGTATGCTCATCGCCGCCCTCGCGGCCTTCCTTTCCGTCGCGCCCGCCATGGCCGCGCCGGGCGACCGGGCGCTCGAGGATGTCCGCATCCTGTCCGCCGACGACATGGCCGGCCGGGGCATCGAGACCGAGGGCTCGGCCAGGGCGCGGGCCTACATCCGCAGCCGGTTCGAACAGATGGGCCTGACCGTCGTCGAGCAGCCGTTCGCCTTCACCCGCAAGCGCGACGGCAAGGAGGTCCATGGCGTCAACCTCCTCGCGCGCATCGCGGGAACCGTCGCCGGCGGCAAGGCCATCGTGGTCAGCGCCCACTACGACCACCTGGGGACCCGGGATAGCGTGATCTACAACGGCGCTGACGACAACGCCTCGGGCGTGGCCGGTCTGCTGGCGGTGGCCGAGGCCTTCCGGGCCGCGCCGCCGAAGCACACCATCATCCTCGTCGCCCTCGACGGCGAGGAGAGCGGCCTGCGCGGCGCGCGCGCCTTCGTCGAGTCGCCGCCGGTCCCGCTGGCGGACATCGGCCTGGACGTGAACTTCGACATGCTGGCCAAGAACGCGAAGGGCGAGATCTATGTCTCGGGCGGCGCGGTGTTTCCGTGGTTGAAGCCCCGCCTCGAGCGCCTCGCGAAGGATGCGCAGGTGACCCTCAAGCTCGGCCACGACACCGACGCCGACGGGCCGCAGAACAACTGGACCACCCAGTCGGACCAGGGCGCCTTCGCCGCGAAGGGCGTGCCCTGGGTCTATTTCGGCGTCGAGGACCACGCCGAGTACCACCAGCCGAGCGACGACTTCGCCACCGTGCCGCAGCCGTTCTTCACCGGCGTGGTGGCCCTGGTCGTCTCGGCGACGCGACTGTTCGACGATGAACTCGATGCGATGATGAAAGAGGCCGGACGCTGATGCAGACCCTGATCCCCATCGCCACGCGCATCGGCGCGCGGCTCGTTGAACGCGGCGAGAGCGTCGCGGTGTCCGAGTCGTCCTCGGGCGGCCTGGTGTCGGCGGCCCTGCTGGCCGTGCCGAAGGCGTCTGTCTGGTACCAGGGCGCCAGCGTCACCTACACGCCGAACGTGGCGAAGGGTCTGCTGGGCATCACCCGCGAAACCATGCCGCCGGGCATCCGCTCGTCCAGCGAGCCCTACGCGCTGTTCATGGCCGGGGTGATCCGCGAGAAGCTGCGCGGGACCTGGGGTCTGTGCGAGACCGGCGCGGCCGGGCCGAGCGGCAATCCCCACGGCGACGCGGCGGGACACACCTGCGTCGGGGTGGTCGGGCCGGTCGAGGCGGCGTTCACGCTGGAGACCGGCGAGAGCGACCGGGTGGCCAACATGCTGGCCTTCGCCCGGTTCGCGCTGGAGCGGTTCGAGGCGGTGCTGGCGTAGGCGGGTACACGTACCGAAGGTACGTGTCCCCCTAATCCACAGCCGCTCGATTGGGGGACACGTACCTTCGGTACATGTCCCCGGTTAGCCCATATACCCCGGCATCCAGGCCTCGTGCGCCGTGCGCAGGGTCGCCATGGGAATGTTGAACAGGTCCTTCGACGCGAAGGCGTCCCCGCCGGCCCGGCCGACGACGCTGGCGTGCAGGCCGGCGTCCGCGGCGGCCTTGAGCAGGCTTTCCGGATCGGCCGTGGCGATCAGGTATCGGGCCTGGTCCTCGCCGAACAGGAACGGATGGGCATTGCCCGGGCTGGTCGCGTCCAGCGTCAGGCCGACGTTCGACGCCAGGGCCATGTCGGCCGCCGCGACGATCAGTCCGCCGTCGGAAAGGTCATGCACGACAGTCACTTGCCGGGACTTGATCAGGCCGCGCACGAAGTCACCCGTGCGACGTTCCAGCGCCAGGTCGACGGGCGGCGGGGCGCCGTCCTCGCGGCCGAGCACCTCGCGCAGATAGATCGAGGCGCCGAGTTCGCCGGCGTTGGCGCCGACCAGCACCAGGGTGTCGCCGGACTTCATGCCCGCGAAGTCGGCCCGCAGGCTGTACTCGGTCAGCAGGCCCACCGCGCCGACGGTCGGGGTGGGCGGGATCGCGGCGCCGTTGGTCTCGTTGTAGAGGCTGACATTGCCGCTCACGACCGGGAAGTCGAGCACGCGGCAGGCCTCGGCCATGCCGTCGATGGCCCGGACGATCTGGCCCATGATCTCGGGCCGCTCCGGATTGCCGAAGTTCAGGTTGTCGGTGATGGCGATCGGCTCGGCCCCGACGGCGGTCAGGTTGCGCCAGGCCTCGGCCACGGCCTGCTTGCCGCCTTCGTAGGGATCGTTCTGCACGTAGCGCGGGGTGCAGTCGCTGGTCACGGCCAGCGCCTTGCGGGTGCCGTGCACGCGGACGATACCGGCGTCGGCGCCGGTGGCGCTGTCCTCCAGGGTGTCGGCCATCACGTGGCGGTCGTACTGCTCCCACAGCCAGCGCTTGGAGGCCATGTCGGGGCAGCCGATGACCTGCAGCACGGCCTTTTCCCAGTCGGCGGGGGCGGTGACCTGCGCCGGGTCGAGGCGCGGCTGCTTCACCGGTTCGGTCCAGGGGCGGTCGTACAGCGGCGCGTCTTCCGACAGCGGGGCCAGCGGGATGTCGCAGACCACCTCGCCCTTGTGCTTCAGCACGATATGGCCGGTCTCGGTGGTCCAGCCGATGACGGCGGCGTCGAGGCCCCACTTCTCGAAGATCGCGTGGCCTTCATGCTCGCGGCCGGGCTTGAGGATGGCCAGCATCCGCTCCTGGCTCTCCGACAGCATCATCTCGTAGGCGGTCATGCCCTCTTCGCGCTGGGGCACGAGGTCGAGGTCCAGCTCGATGCCGACCTCGCCCTTGCCTGCCATCTCGACCGAAGAGGAGGTCAGGCCGGCCGCCCCCATGTCCTGGATGGCGGCCACCGCGCCGGTGGCCATCAGCTCCAGCGTCGCCTCGATCAGCAGCTTCTCGGCGAAGGGGTCGCCGACCTGCACGGTCGGGCGCTTCTCGTCGCTGTCCTCGTCGAACTCGGCGCTGGCCATGGTCGCGCCATGGATGCCGTCGCGGCCGGTCTTGGACCCGAAATAGACCACCGCCAGGCCGGGCCCGGGGGCGGCCGAGTAGAAGATCTTGTCCGCGTCGGCCAGGCCCACGCACATGGCGTTAACCAGGATGTTGCCGTCATAGCCGCGGTGGAAGTTGGTCTCGCCCGCCACGGTGGGCACGCCCACGCAGTTGCCGTAGCCGGCGATGCCGGCGACCACGCCGCCGACCAGGCGTTTGGTCTTGGGGTGCGAAGGATCGCCAAACCGCAGGGCGTTCAGCAGCGCCACCGGCCGCGCGCCCATGGTGAACACGTCGCGCATGATGCCGCCCACGCCCGTCGCCGCGCCCTGGTAGGGCTCGATGTAGGACGGGTGGTTGTGGCTCTCCATCTTGAAGATGCAGGCCTGGCCGTCGTCGATGTCGATGACGCCGGCGTTCTCGCCCGGTCCGCAGATCACCCGCGGGCCCTTGGTCGGGAACTTGCCGAGGTGCTTGCGCGAGGACTTGTACGAGCAATGCTCGCTCCACATCACCGAGAAAACGCCGAGCTCAACATGGTTGGGCTCGCGGTTCAGACGACGGACGATGAGCTCGTATTCCTCGGGCTTGAGGCCGAACTCGACGGCCGTGGCGGCCATGCTCTTCGCGGGGGAGGCGGTCATGGCGCGGGCTTAGCGGATTCCACTCGAAATGTCAGGGCGAGCGAGTGAAGATGGCGCCATGAAACAGGATCGCAGAACGCTGATGGCCGCGATGGCCGCCCTGCCGCTGCTCGGCGGGGCGGCGCGGGCCGAGACGCCGCCCGTGCGGGTGGCCATCGAGACGGCCGCCGGGACGATCACGGTCGAGCTCTACGGCGACAAGGCCCCGATCACCGTGGCCAACTTCCTGCGCTACGTCGACGAGAAGCGCTTCGACGGCGCGGAGTTCTACCGCACGGTCCGGCTCGAGGCCCTGCCCAACGCCGGCCTCCTGCAGGGCGGCTGCCACGGCGATCCCAAACGCCTGCTGCCGCCGATCGCCCATGAGCCGACCAGCCAGACGGGTCTGCGGCACAGGGTCGGCACCCTGTCGATGCCGCGCCGCGAGCTGGGCACGGCGGACGGGGAGTTCTTCATCTGCCTCGAGGAGGCGCCCTGGTACGACGTCAATCCGATCAAGCCGGGCGACAACCTGGGCTACGCCGCCTTCGGCCAGGTGGTCGGCGGCATGGACGTGGTGCTGGCGATCCACGCCATGCCGGTCTCGCCGACCGAGGGCGCGGACTACGGCATGGCCGGGCAGATCCTCGACCCGCCGGTGAAGTTCACGGCGGTGAAGCGGGTCTGATCAGCCGCGCTTCAGAACGCGCCGCGCGGCCCAGACGAAGCCCATCACGAACGGCAGCACCAGGATCGCCAGCAGCAGGCCGATGGCCGCCATGCCGGGGATGGTCAGGTATTCGCCGAGCTGGAGTTTGCTGGTGTCGGGCGTGATCAGCAGGTCGCGGACCAGCGGCGCGCCGATGATCACCGCGAAGGCCAGGCTGGACAGGGCGACGAAGGCCATCGCGACGCGCGCCTTCGCCAGCGCCAGGAAGGCCCCCAGCACGGCGACGACCCACACCGCGCCGGCGGTGATGGACACGGCCAGGCCCTGGTCGGCCGTCAGCAGGCCGAAACCGTAGCCGACGTACTGCGGATCGAGGTAGCCACGCACGGGGGCGGCGGAATGCAGACCGGCGACGATCAGGTGCGCCAGGCCGACGAACGCCGCCGGCGCGCCGGCCTTCGCCCGTCGCGCCACCAGCGTCCAGACGAGCAGCAGAACCGCCGATACGCCCAGCGCGACCCAGGCCCAGTTGATCTGACTGACGTCCATGACCCCCTCCGAAGGAACGGCGGTCACCGTGGCCGAGCGTGCGACTCGCGGCCACCAAATTCCCCGCAGGGCTGAACTCAGGCGCTGGCCAGCGCGCTCTGGAACAGCAGGGCGCCGTCGGCCGAGCCGAGCTCGACCTCGAAGGCCCGGTCGGGGTGGGGCATCATGCCCAGCACGTTGCCGGCCTCGTTGACGATGCCGGCGATGTTGCGGGCCGAGCCGTTGGGGTTGTCGAGGTAGCGGAACACCACCTGGCCCTGGCCCTCGAGCCGGTCCAGCGTGGCCTCGTCGGCGAAGAAGTTGCCCTCGCCGTTGCCCACGGTCATCGTCACCTCGCGCCGGCCCTGGTAGGCGGCGGTGAAGCGGGTCTGGGCGTTGGTCACTTCCAGCGCCACGGGCTTGCAGACGTATTTCAGGCCTTCGTTGCGCAGCAGCGCGCCCGGCAGCATGCCGGCCTCGCAGAGGATCTGGAAGCCGTTGCAGATGCCCACCGTGGCCACGCCGCGCTGGGCCGCGGCCTTGACCGCCTGCATCACCGGCGACAGGGCCGCCATGGCCCCGCAGCGCAGGTAGTCGCCATAGGAGAAGCCGCCCGGCAGCACGATCAGGTCCAGGCCGTCCGGCAGGTCGCTGTCGCCGTGCCAGACCATGTCGACCTTCGCGCCCGTCGAGCGCTCGATGGCGACCTTGCAGTCCCGGTCACAGTTGGAGCCGGGGAAGACGATGACGGCGGCTTTCACCTAGGCCACCTCGACCCGGTAGCTTTCGATCACGGTGTTGGCGAGCAGCTTGTCGCACATCGCCTTCACCTCGGTTTCGGCGGCGGCCTTTTCGGTCGCAGCCAGGTCGAAGGTGATCACCCGGCCGACGCGGACGTCCTTCACATCGGCCCAGCCCAGACCGTGCAGGGCGCTCTCAACGGCCTTGCCCTGCACGTCGAGGACGCCGGGCTTGAGGAAGACGTGGACGGTGGCTTTCATCGGCAGACTCGAAATCCCTAGTGCAGGCCGCCGCGGATGACCGTCGGCATTTCCTTCATGATGCCCAGGCGGCGGGCGACTTCTGTGTAGCTCTCGATGACCTCGCCCATGTCGCGGCGGAAGCGGTCCTTGTCGAGCTTCTCGTTGGTCGTCGAATCCCACAGCCGGCAGCTGTCGGGGCTGATCTCGTCGGCCAGGATGATGCGGGCGAACTCGCCGTCGTAGATCCGGCCGAACTCGACCTTGAAGTCGACCAGGGTGATGCCGACGGCCGCGAACATCCCGCACAGGAAGTCGTTGATCCGCAGGGTCAGGGCCATGATGTCGTCGATCTCCTGGGTGGTGGCCCAGTTGAACGCGGTGATGTGCTCCTCGGCGACCAGCGGGTCGCCCAGCTTGTCGTCCTTCAGGCAGAACTCGATGATCGAGCGCGGCAGGAGCACGCCTTCCTCGAGGCCCAGGCGCGTGGCCAGGCTGCCGGCGGCGATGTTGCGGCAGATCACCTCGAGCGGGACGATCTCGACTTCCTTGATCAGCTGCTCGCGCAGGTTCAGGCGCTTGATGAAATGCGTCGGGATGCCGATGGCCCCCAGCTTCACCATCACGAATTCGCTGATACGGTTGTTGATGACGCCCTTGCCTTCGAGGACCGCTTTTTTCTGGGCGTTGAACGCCGTCGCGTCGTCCTTGAAGTACTGGATCAACGTGCCCGGCTCCGGACCCTCATAGAGGATCTTGGCCTTGCCCTCGTAGATCTTCTTTCGGCGGGTCGTCATCTGGTGGTGTTCCCCGTGGGGGCGCGCGGCGGCCTTGCGGAACAAAAATCGCGCGCGGCGGAAGGCCGGCGCGCGGTTCGTCGACTCAGGGCCGCTGTCGCTGAAGTCGAGCCGGAAACTACCTGAATGGGGGGGCTCACGCAAACCCGGAGCCCGCGCGGCCACGCATCGCATTGCGGCGACGCGCGCAAGGGGATATCAGGGCGCCCGTAAAGACCACTGGAGTTTCCATGAGCACGTTCGACGACCGCGAAAAGGGCTTCGAGAAGAAGTTCGCGCATGACGCCGAGCAGGACTTTAAGGCCGCCGCCCGGCGCAACCGCATGCTTGCGGAATGGGCTGCCGGCCTGATGGGCCTGGAGTCGGTGGACGAATACGTGCGCGCCGTGGTGAAGGCGGACTTCGAGCAACCCGGCGACGACGATGTTCTTCGCAAGGTGTTCGGCGACCTGAAGGGCTCCGGCGTCGCCGTGAGCGAAGGCGACGTCCGCATGAAGATGGACGAGCTGCTGGCCCAGGCCCGCGACCAGATCAAGAACGGCGGCTAGGCTTCGGCCAGCAGGCGGCCGGCCAGAGCGTCGGCCCGCCACGCGTCGGCGCGGGTCGCGGCGTACAGCGGCAGGCCGGGCAGGAAGCGCCCGATGTCGGCGACCGTTTCCTCGAAATCGGGCGCCGGAGACGGGCTTTCGCTGATCACCGCCGCGGCGATCTCCACACCCCGCCCCATCAGCACCTCGACGGCGGTCAGCAGATGGCTGATCGCGCCCAGATAGGTCCCGCCGACCAGCACGGTCGGCGCGGCCAGTCGCGTCATAAGGTCCAGCCCGGTGGCGTCGTCGGTCAGCGGCGACATCAGCCCGCCCACCCCCTCGATCAGCAGCACATCGGTCGCCGCGGCGCGAACCCTGCCCTCGCAGAGGCCGGCGATCGTCTCCAGCGAGAGCGCCGACCCTTCGCGGCGGGCGGCGGCGGGCGGCGACAGCGGGGCGGCGAATCGCAGCGGGCAGATGGCCTCGATATTGTCGGGCGTGAGGGGCAGGCCGAGCGCATCCAGCAGCCGGCCCGCGTCGCTTTCCTCCGGATGCGCGGGGTCGTAGCCGCTGGCCACCGGCTTGAAGACGCCGACCGTCCGGCCCGTCCGCAAGAGGGCGCGGGCCAGGGCCGCCGTGACATAGGTCTTGCCGACATCGGTGCCGGCCCCGGCGATGAAGAACGATCTCACGCGGCGGATCCCCCTGTGCGGTCCCGGGATAGGCGCCCCGCCGGGAAACGGCAACACCCCTAGCCCAGCGCTTCGCGCAGCACCTTCCAGACGTCAGCCTTCTGTTCGAATCGCAGGCTGGCGTGGGCAGGGCTCGACGAGGGCAGGGTCACCAGCCGCAGCCGGTCGGCCTGGGCGGCCAGCAGCTTTCGACCGTCGGCCGCGGCCTTGCCGCCGTTGAAGGCGACCATGCACAGCGCGGGAAGGGTTTCGACGAGGGCGGCGAGGTCGTTGTGAACGGCGTCGCGGATGGCGGCATCGAGGCTGCCCGGCCGGCTGGCCTCGCCGACAACGTCCCACAGGCCGACGCGATGGCGCAGCAGGGCGGCCAGGCGGTCGTCATAGGGCAGGGCGGCGATGTCCTCGCCGAGGACCTCGCCCATCAGCCGCCAGAACGCGTTCTGCGGGTGGGCGTAGTAGCGTCCGGCCGCCAGTGAGGCCTCGCCGGGCAGGCTGCCCAGCACCAGCAGCCGCGTATCGGCCGCGACGACCGGCGGGAAGGAGCGCTTACGCGTTGGCCTGTTCCCCGAACACCCGGGCGAAGATCGTGTCGACGTGCTTGAAGTGGTAGGCATTGTCGAACAGGTCGTCGAGCTCGGCGTCGGTCATGTTGGCGCTGACGAACGGGTCGGCCTTGAGGAAGTCGATGAACCGGCCCTCGCCGCGCCAGACCTTCATCGCGTTGCTCTGGACGGCCGCATAGGCCTCCTCGCGGCTCACGTCCTTGTGGGTCAGGGCCAGCATGACGCGCTGGCTGTGCACCAGGCCGCCGAGGCGGTCGAGGTTCTTGAGCATGTTCTCCGGATAGATCACCAGCCGCTCGACCACGCCCGCCAGGCGGCGCAGCGCGAAGTCGAGGTGGATCGAGGCGTCCGGCGCGATGCCGCGCTCGACCGACGAATGGCTGATGTCGCGCTCATGCCAGAGGGCGACGTTTTCCAGCGCCGGCACGACCGCCGAACGGACGAGGCGGGCGAGGCCGGTCAGGTTCTCGGTCAGGATCGGGTTGCGCTTGTGCGGCATGGCCGAGCTGCCCTTCTGACCGGGGTCGAAGGGCTCTTCGGCTTCCAGCACCTCGGTGCGCTGCAGGTGGCGGATCTCGATGGCCAGCCGCTCGATCGAGCTGGCGACCACGGCCAGGGCCGCGAACCAGGCGGCGTGGCGGTCACGCGGGATGACCTGGGTCGAGACCGGCTCGACGGCCAGGCCCATCTTGTCGGCGACATGCTGTTCGACCCGCGGGTCAACGTTGGCGAAGGTGCCCACGGCGCCGGAGATGGCGCAGGTGGCGATCTCGAACTTCGCCATGGCCAGCCGTTCCTTGGCCCGCTGGAACTCGGCGTAGTGGCCGGCCAGCTTCAGGCCGAAGGTCGTCGGTTCGGCGTGAATGCCGTGGCTGCGACCGACCGTCGGGGTGAACTTGTGTTCGAAGGCCCGGCGCTTGAGCGCGGCCAGCACCAGGTCGACGTCTTCCAGCAGCAGGTCGGTGGCGCGCGACATCTGCACGGCCAGGCAGGTGTCCAGCACGTCGCTGCTGGTCATGCCCTGGTGCAGGAAACGGGCTTCGGGCCCGACGACCTCGGAGACGTGGGTCAGGAAGGCGATGACGTCGTGCTTCGTCGTCCGCTCGATCTCGTCGATGCGGTCGGAATCCCAGACGGCGTCCTTGCCGCCGGCCCAGATCGCCGCGGCGGCGGCCTTGGGGATGGTTCCCAGCTCCGCCATGGCGTCGGCCGCATGGGCCTCGATCTCGAACCAGATCTTGTACCGGGTCTCGGGAGACCAGATGGCGACGGCGTCGGGGCGGGCGTAGCGAGGGATCATGCCGCCCGCTACGCCCTTGGCGCCCTTGGCGTCAACCGCCCGCGGTCGACTTCATGTGTTTGACCATGCCGATGGCGGCCAGGAAGTAGTGCACCGAGGCCCAGGCGTAGAAGCAGAGCGAGATGATGATCGCCTGCCGCGTGCCCATCGAGCCTGCCGTATGGCAGGCCGCGCCGAGCGCCTCGGCTGCGCCTTCGGGAGCCTTGCCGCCCGGGCATTCCTTGATGAAGTCGCCGACGCCGGCGTCGCCGCTGAAGCCCTGGAACAGGCCGGCCACGCCGAGGCCAGGGTGGCTGAAGTTGAACTGGCCGAGCAGGTCGCTGAGCCAGCCGGTGAACACCGGCCCGCCGCCGAGGGCGATCAGGTTGAGGAAGAAGAACAGCAGCGCCGTCGCCGTGGCCCGCTGGGTCACCGGCACGGAGTTCTGCACCACGCCGAACGTCGGGCCGAGGTAGGTGTAGTGGAAGATGCCCGGGACCAGCAGGATCATCGCGGCCAGCTGCCAGGTGTTCTGCAGGTAGGCGGCGATGTAGATCGGCGTGGCGATCAGCAGGCCGATGGCCGGAACCAGCGGATACCAGATGGCGCTCTTGCGGGCCGCGCGGTCGGCGACGAAGCCACCCACCAGCGTGCCGATGCCGGCCGAGAAGCCGCCGACCAGGCCGGTGATCAGGCCGACGGTGGCGTAGTCCAGGCCGAACTGGCGGACGAAATAGGCCGGCACGAAGGCGCCCGAGCCGTACGAGCCGAACGAGGCGATGGTCACGCCCAGCACCATGTGCAGCACGGGCCACTTGCCGAACAGGACCTTGCCCACGCCCCAGAGTTCGCGGAACTCGTTGGCGATGGAGAAGGGCTTCGGCTCCGGGGCCACCGGCGCGGTGACGTCTTCCGGCTCGATCGGGTGTTCGACCATGTCGGAATGGCCGCGCGGCGGCTCCTTGACCAGCAGCTTGAACAGCACCGCCAGGATCAGGCCCGGCAGGCCGACGACGACGAAGGCCACCCGCCAGCTGAAGGCCTGGGTCAGCCAGCCGCCGGCGACGGCGCCGATCATCGTGCCGAGCGGGATGCCGAAGGCGTAGATCGACAGGGCCGTGGCCCGCTTCTTGGGCTCGAAATAGTCGCTGATCAGCGAGTGCGACGGCGGCGAACAGCCCGCCTCGCCGATACCGACCCCGAACCGGAGGATGGCCAGCATGACGAAGTTCTGGGCGGCGCCGCACAGCGCCGTGAAGCCCGACCAGATGATCAGCGACCAGGTGATGATGTTGACCCGGCTTTTGCGCTCGGCCAGCCGGGCGATGGGGATGCCGAGGGTCGTGTAGAGCAGGGCGAAGTACAGGCCGCCCAGCAGGCCCAGCTGGGTGTCGGTCAGCTTGAGGTCGACCTTGATGGCCTGGCCGATGGTGGCGATGATCGTGCGATCAATGAAATTGAACGTGTAAGCCGCCAGCAGCATTCCGAGCACGAGCGTCTTGTAGCCGTTCGAATAGACAGGCCGCGCGGTTTCCCCCGCCGTCACATCGGTCATCCGTTGAATCCTCCCCAGTCGTAGCCGGCCACTCTAGCCGCGGCGCGTCGCGCATCGCCAGTGGCGATTTGAAACAACGGTATGGCGTCAGCTGACCATGTCGGACTTGATGGTCCGGCGCGCGATCCAGAACAGCACCGCGGCGACCAGCATCGAGGACGCCGAGGTCATCAGAGCCCAGCGGATGCCCTCGCCGGCGCCCATGTGCAGACCGTCGGCGTAAAAGTCGCTCAGCGCACCCACCGCCAGGGGGCCAAAACCCAGCCCGATCAGGTTGATGATGAACAGGATGACCGCGGCCGCGGTGGCGCGGGTCTGGGGCCGCACCAGGCCCTGCACGCTGCCGTAGACGGGGCCGTACCACATGGAATTGAGGAAGGTCGGGATGGCCAGGACGGCCATGGCCGTGGTCATCGAGGGCGTGGTCATGCCGTAGATGTAGAAGGGCGCGCCGATGATCGCCGCGACGGCGGGCAGCGTCATCTGGCCCTGTGGCCCCTTCTTGCCGAGACGGTCGCCGATCACGCCGCCGAGGAAGGACCCGAGGATGCCGGCGACGCCGCCGATGAGGCCCAGCGCCAGGCCAAGGAACCCGGCGGTGCCGAGGCCGAAGCCCTGCGCCGCGGCGGCGGCTTCGGCCGCGTGGTTGCGGAAGTAGAACGAGCCGATGAAGGCGGCGCTGCCGTAGCCGGCGAAGGCGATGATCGCCGCGCCGATGGCCATCAGCCAGAAGGTCTTCTTGCCGAGGATCTCGCCCAGGGCCTCGCCGAGGCCCGGCCCCGCGTGGGGAACACCCCTGATCGCCGCCTTGCGCGGCTCCTTCAGGGTGAAGAGCGCCAGCAGCGCCATGAAGACGCCCGGCGCGCCGGCCACGAGGAAGGCGGCCCGCCAGCCCCAGGCGTCCGCGACGACCCCGCCCATGGCCATACCGAGCAGCGAGCCCAGCGGCGTGCCGATGGAATAGAAGGCGATGGCCGAGGCGCGCTTGTCCTTCGGCACATAGTCGGTGATCAGCGAATGCGACGGCGGGGTGCAGCCGGCCTCGCCGACCCCCACCCCGATACGGGCGAGGATCAGCTGCGGAAAATTCTGGGCGAAGCCACACAGCAGCGTGAAGCCGCTCCAGGCGGCGATGGCGCCGGAGATGATCCAGGCCCGGTTGGCCCGCTCCGCCAGCCGCGCGATCGGCAGGCCGAGCACGGTGTAGAACAGCGCGAACGCCAGCCCGGTCATCATGCCGAGCTGCCAGTCATGCAGACCGAGATCTTTCTTGATCGGCTCGGCCAGGATGTTGACCACCTGCCGGTCGAGGAAGTTCAGCGTGTAGATCACCAGAAGAAGGGTCAGGGCGTAGCGGCGGTAGCCGTCGCTGACCAGGGGAACGGGCTCGGGCGCGACAGCCCCCGTCGCCGGCGCAACCGCGTCGGTCATCTGTACGCTCCTCCCTGGCACACGCTTGTTCTCGTTGTTGAGGCAGCTTACGTGCACGTCAGACGCCGCCGGCAATAACGGCTGCGTGATCAATGGAAGGAGTCGGCCATGGAACTCGTCATCGGCACCAGGATCTGGTCGACCTGGTCGCTGCGCCCCTGGCTGGTGATGAAGCGCACCGGCGCGCCGTTCACCGAGACGCTGGTTCCGCTGCGCGAGGTCGAGACCTCGACGAAGGAGATCCTGAAGCACTCTCCGTCCGGCCTCGTGCCGGTGCTGAAGGACGGCGACCTTACGGTCTGGGACTCGCTGGCGATCTGCGAATATCTGGCCGAGCGGTTCCCGGACGCGAAGCTGTGGCCGGAAGACCCGGCCGATCGCGCCCTGGCCCGCGCGGCGACGGCGGAGATGCACAGTGGTTTTGCGTCCCTGCGCGGCGAATGCCCGATGGACCTGTCGCTGATGACCAGGGCGGACCTGTCCGAGGCGACCCAGGCCAACGTACGCCGACTGGTCCAGCTGTGGTCCAGCCTGCTGGCCCGCTCGGGCGGCCCGTTCCTGTTCGGCGACTGGACCATCGCCGACGCATTTTTCACCCCGGTGGCGACCCGTTTCCGCAGCTACGGCATCCACGCCAGCGACTACGGCGACACGGGCGCGGCGGGCCAGTACGTCGAGCGCCTGCTGGAAACGCCGGACTTCCTCGCCTGGGAGAAGGACGCCCTGGCCGCCTGATCACGCCCGGGCGCCTGCGAGTTGACTGGCGCGTGATCGACCGGCGTGATCCAGAAGCCTTCCCATGCGTAGACTGTGCGGGGGCACGGAGACGACCATGCTGATCCGCCACGCCGACGACCTGACCGAGAACGACGTCACGCCGCATGATGTCTATCTGCGCAGGCGCGAGTTTCTGACGCTCGGCGCGGCCGGCATCGGGTTGGGGCTGGCCGGCGAGGCCGCCGCCATCCCGCTGAAGGGTAATTCGAGCCCGTTCTCCACGACCGAGCCGAAGACCTCGAAGGAGGACGTCACCGGCTACAACAATTTCTACGAGTTCGGCGTCGACAAGGACGATCCGGCCCGCAACGCCGGGACCCTGAAGACCTCGCCCTGGACGATCAGGATCGACGGCGAGTGCGCCAAACCGGGCACGGTCGATCTGGCCAGCTTCCTGCGCGGCAACACGCTGCAGGACCGGGTCTACCGTCACCGCTGCGTCGAGGGCTGGTCGATGGTCATCCCCTGGCTGGGCGTGCCGCTGGCCGACCTGCTCAAGCGCTACCAGCCGACCAGCAAGGCGAAGTACGTGGCGTTCGAGACCCTCTACCGGCCCTCCGAGATGCCCGGCCAGAAGCGGCGGGTGCTCGACTGGCCCTACCGCGAGGGCCTGCGCATCGACGAGGCGATGAACCCGCTGACACTGATGGCGGTCGGCCTTTACGGCGAGACGCTGAAGAACCAGAACGGCGCGCCGATGCGGCTGGTCGTGCCGTGGAAGTACGGCTTCAAGAGCATCAAGAGCATCGTCCGCATCAGCTTCACCGAGACCCAGCCGCGCACGGCCTGGAACCTGTCGGCGCCGCAGGAGTACGGCTTCTATTCCAATGTGAACCCGCAGGTGGACCACCCGCGCTGGTCCCAGGCCACCGAGCGGCGCATCGGCGAATTCCGCCGCCGCCCGACCCTGATGTTCAACGGCTATGGCGAGCAGGTCGCATCGCTCTACCGCGGCATGGACCTGAAAAAGTTCTTCTGATGAACCGCAAGACCGTGGACGCGATCGCCCTCTGGGCGGTCTCGCTGGCCTGCCTGCTGCCGCTGCTCTGGCTGGTCTGGCGCGGATACCAGGGCGCGCTCGGGGCCAACCCGATCGAGACGGTCATCCGCAATCTGGGCGTCTGGGGTCTGCGGCTGCTGATCGTCGGCCTGACGATCACGCCGCTGGCCCGCATCCTGAAGCAGCCGCGCCTGATCCGCCTGCGCCGGCCGATCGGTCTCATCGCCTTCGGCTACGTCGTGCTGCACCTGTCGACCTACATCGGCGTCGACCAGTATTTCGACTGGCACGCGATCTGGAAGGACATCCTCAAGCGGCCGTTCATCACTATCGGCATGGCGGCTTTCGTGCTGCTGATCCCGCTGGCGGCGACCTCGTTCAACGCCGCGATCCGCCGGCTGGGGCCATTGAACTGGCGCAAGCTGCATCGGCTGATCTACCTGATCGCGCCGATGGGCGTCGTGCACTACTACCTACTGGTCAAGGCCGACCACCGCCCGCCGCTGGTCTACGGCGCGATCGTGCTGCTGCTGCTCGGCTGGCGGATGCTGGCGGCTGTTCGGGCGCGGGCCTAGAACAGACCCAGCGCCTTGAAGCTGGCGACGCCCTCGCGGCCGACGACCAGATGGTCGTGGACCGAGATCTTCAGGCTGCGACCGGCCTCGATCACCTGCCGCGTCATGTCGATGTCCTGGCGGCTGGGGGTCGGGTCGCCGCTCGGGTGGTTGTGCACCAGGATCACCGCGCTGGCCGACAGCTCCAGCGCCCGGCGCATGACCTCGCGCGGATAGACCGGCGCATGGTCGACGGTGCCGCGGTTCTGCACCTCGTCGGCGATCAGCTGGTTCTTGTTGTCGAGGAACAGCACACGGAACTGCTCGCGCGGCTCGTTGGCCAGGGCGACCTTCACATAGGCCAGCAGGGCGCTCCAGGAGCCGATCACCGTGCGCTTGCGGATAGTCTCGCGGCCTACCCTCAGCGTGGCCTCGCCCAGCAGCCGCAGGTCCAGCGCCGCCGCCTCGCCGATGCCCGGGACGGTCTTCAGGTCCTCCACCGAGGCGGTCAGCACCCCGCCGAGCGCGCCGAACCGCGCCAGCAGCGCCTTGGCCAGCGGCTTGACCTCGCCGCGCGGAAAGGTGCGGAACAGGAACAGCTCGAGCAGCTCGTAGTCGGGCAGGGCGTCGAGGCTCTTCAGCGCCCGCTCGCGCAGGCGCTCCCGGTGGCCGAGGTGATGCGCCTGGGTCGTTGATCCGGTCCGTGACAAGCGACCCCGCGCCCCTGGTCCTAACCTCGGACCATCATGCAATGCCCGGATGGGTTGTGCAAACGGCATCGGTCGCGCAGGATTGACTCCGGATTTAATGTAGCTACATTAAATGACGATCACTTACGATCCGAACAAGCGCGAGGCGACGCTTCGCAACCGCGGTCTGGATTTCGACGATGCGGTCGAAGTCTTCGACGATTTCACGCTCGATATTCTGGATGAGCGGTTCGACTACGGTGAGGAGAGAATCCTGACGATCGGGCGGCTTCGGGGAAGAATGGTCGTCGTCGTTTGGACGCGGCGTGACGAAACCCGGCACGTCATTTCGATGAGGAAGGCAAATGCCCGTGAACAAGCGCGCTTTGGGAAGCGACTTGAAAAAGGTCGATGAAACCGAACCCGACGCCGCCGCCTATGCTGAGATTCCCGAGCTCCCGGACGAGTTCTTTGAGAAGGCGGTTCTCCACGTCGGGGGCATTCCCGTTCGGCGTGGACGCCCGCTCTCGAATGCCCCCAAGCAACAGGTGACCTTGCGCCTGGACGCTGATGTTCTTGAGAGCTTCAAGTCCGGTGGTCCCGGCTGGCAGGGGCGGATTAACGCCGTGCTGCGCAAGGCCGCCGGCGTCTAGCCCTCGCCCTGGATCGCCGGCTTGAACAGGCCGGCGGGGGAGGCGGTGAACAGCTCGACGCCATCGGCGGTCACGCCGCAGCTGTGCTCGCACTGGGCCGACAGGGACTTGTCGCGGGTCACGGCCGTCCAGCCGTCGCTGAGCACCTTCACCTGCGGCCGGCCGAGGTTCACCATCGGCTCGACGGTGAAGAACATGCCTTCCTTCAGCACCGGGCCTTCGCCCGGGCGGCCGAAGTGCAGCACGTTGGGGCTGTCGTGGAAGACCCGGCCGACGCCGTGGCCGCAGAAGTCGCGCACCACCGAGCAGCGCTGGGCCTCGACGTACTTCTGGATGGCGTGGCCGATGTCGCCGAAGGTGGCGCCCGGCTTGATGGCCGCCAGGCCGCGGGCCATGCCTTCATAGGTCACGTCGACCAGCCGGCGGGCGCGGGGCGAAACCTCGCCGACGCCGTACATGCGGCTGGTGTCGCCGTGCCAGCCGTCGACGATGACGGTGACGTCGATGTTGGCGATGTCACCCTCGCGCAGCGCGCGGTCGCTGGGAATGCCGTGGCAGACCACATGGTTGGTCGAGATGCACACCGTGTGCATGTAACCCCGGTAGCCGAGGCAGGCGGGCAGGCCGCCGTTGTCCAGCACGAACTCGCGCGACAGCCGGTCCAGTTCGGCGGTGGTCACGCCCGGCACGACGTGCGGGATCAGCATGTCGAGGCATTCGGCGGCCAGCCGGCCGGCCTTGCGCATGCCTTCGAAGCCCTCGGGGCCATGAACGCGGATCTCGCCGGTGCGGTATTCGGCGTCCGAAATGGTGTCGGTGAGGGTCATCAAGCGGTCCTCTCGTCCAGCCGCCGCGGCGGGGACGATGCAAATGTCAGTCGAGCCTATGTCGGCATTGTAGCACAGAAGATCAACGGCGGGACCGTGACGGACGCCTCAGGCGAGATGGCGGGCCAGCAGCGCCGCCTCGGCGCGGGCGACGGCCGCCTCGTCGGGACGTCCGACCCGGTCCATCTCGGCGGCCGTGGCGGCGATCTTCGTGGCTTCCGTCCGGAACAGGGCCGTCAGGTCGTCGGCCGTGAGGACCTTGCGCGGGACCTCCGCCGCGCCGAAGGACGCGCCGGTGGCGACCCATTCCGACGTCCCTGCCGAAAGGTCGACCGGAGCGGCCTGGTCCGGCGTCAGCGTTACGGCCTCGGCGTTGTCGATCAGCGCGATCAGCCGCCTCAGCAGGCCGGTCGCGACGGCGTCGCGCGCCTTCATGGCGTCGCGCAGGTCCGTCCGCAACCGCGCCCGCAGGTCGCCGGCGGCGTCGGAGCCCTGGCCGCCGTTGGACGTTGAGGAATGGGTCATGGTCGGTCCCGCGCTGGCTGGAAGGCCAGACACATAGTGCAGGCGACGCGGGACACGCCAGAGCCGGAAGACGGGCGCCGCGGTTGATAGCCGTGACGGGGTCTGCCAGCCTCCCGGCGCGCCGGGACCCGGCCAGGGAGAGCGAGAATGAGCGATCTGATCCTGACCACCTACGACTGGGTTCCGGATGCGCCGCGCGGCTTCGTGCGCGACCTGCGGGTGCGGTGGGCCCTGGAAGAGGCCGGGTTGCCCTACCGCGTCGCCAGCACGCCGTTCGAAAACCGCGGGCCGGAGCATGTCGCGCATCAGCCGTTCGGTCAGGTCCCGTGGCTGACCGACGGCGACCTGACGATCTTCGAGAGCGGCGCGATCCTGCTGCACCTGGGCGAGCTGAGCGACCGGCTGATGCCCGCCGACCGCCGCGGCCGCAGCGAGGTCCGGGAATGGCTGGTCGCCGCGCTGGCGTCCGTCGAGGCCGCCAGTCAGCCCTGGTCGTTCTTCATGTTCATGGCGGCCGCCGACGAAACACCCATGCGCAAGTTCTTCGATGACTTCCTCTTTCAACACCGGCTCAGGCCCATGGAGACGGTCCTGACCGGACGCGAATGGCTGGCCGGGACCTTCTCGGTGGCGGATATCCTGATGGCCGACGTACTGCGGCTGGTCGACCGGTTCGACGGGCTGGCCGGCTACCCCGCCTGCAAGGCCTATGTCGCGCGGGCGACGGCGCGGCCGGCGTTCGTCAAGGCGCACGCCGATCAGATGGCTCACTTCGCGGCCGGTGACCGGGCCCGGGCGACCTAGCGCCGCCAGTCCAGCCGCCGGTCGATCGCGATCCCGGCCGTCGACATGGCGCAGGCGTAGACGAGCACCTCCACGCCGGCGTCGGCGGTCCGGTCGAGGGCGGCCGCAAAGGCCGGATCGAGCTCGGCGCAGGCGCTGAAGGCGCTGCAGTCGGTGCGCTGGACGACGAACAGCGCCACCGCCCGGTCGCCGGCCGCGACCATGGCCTCCAGCTCCCGCAGATGCTTCGTCGAGCGGGCCGCCACGCAGTCGGGGAATTCAGCCAGGCCCGGGGTCCGCGACAGGTGGCAGTTCTTGATCTCCAGCCAGCAGGCCGGCCGGTCCTCGGCCGTGAGCAGAAAGTCGACCCGGCTGTTTGCGCCGTACACCACCTCGCGCCGATGGGTGGCGTATCCGGTCAGTTCGGGGATCGCATCGGCGGCCAGCGCTTCGGCGACGAGACGGTTGGGCAAAAGGGTGTTGATTCCCACCAGCCCGCCGTCCGCCTCGACCAGTTCCAGCGTCCAGGCCAGCTTGCGTTTGGGATCATCCGACCGAGAGACCCAGCAGCCGAGCCCCGGCTGGTTCAGGCCCAGCATGGCGCCGGGGTTGGGGCAGTGGGCGGTGATCGCGGTCCCGTCGTCGAGCAGCACGTCGGCGAAGAACCGCTTGTAGCGGCTGACCAGCTGTCCGTGCGCGAGCGGGGATGGAAAGTCCATTGCATCGACCTAGGTCAGCAATCATTCCCGCGAAAGCCGGGGCGGGCCTTTTTTCCTGACAACCCGGCGCCAGCCGCTAAAACATCACATGCCCCGCGCGTGCGGGGCCGAACGGAGTTTCCGATGAGCCAGGACCGAGTCACAGCCGCCGTCATGATCATCGGCGACGAGATCCTGTCGGGCCGCACCCAGGACACCAACCTGTCGGCCATCGCGAAATACATCGGGACCTATGGCGTCGACCTGGCGGAAGCGCGGGTGGTGCCCGACGACGAGGACGAGATCGTCACGGCGCTGAATCATCTGCGGACGAAATACGATTACGTCATCACCACCGGCGGCATCGGCCCGACCCACGACGACATCACCGCCGACTGCGTGGCCAAGGCGTTCGGCGTGGCGCTCTACGAGCACCCCGAGATCATCGCCATGATGGAATCACGCTGGAAGAGCGAGCTGAACGCCGCCCGCCGCCGCATGGCCCGGGTGCCCGAGGGCGGCAGCCTGGTGAAGAACCCGGTGCAGGGCCCGCCCGGCTTCCAGATCGAGAACGTCTTCGTGCTGGCCGGGGTGCCCTCGATCATGCGCGGCATGCTCGAGGACGTTGGGCCGCGGCTGAAGGGCGGGGCGGTGGTCATCGCCCGCACGCTGCGCGTCGACGGCTCGGGCGAGGGCAATATCGCCGCCCCGCTGGAGGCCGTGGCCAAAGCGCATCCGACGCTGTCGCTGGGCAGCTATCCGTTCTTCTCGAACGAGGGCTACGGCTCGAATCTGGTCATTCGCGGGCGCGATCCGGCCGAAGTCGAGGCGACTCTGGACGAACTGACGGCGGCTCTGCGCGCGGCCGGCATCCATGGCCTGACGTTACTTGACACCCCAGGTTAGGGCTGTCCACTTTGCGCGCAATCGCTTCAGTTTCCAGTGAGGTCGCATCATGCGCCGAGTTTCCTTCGCTTTCGTCATCGCCACCGGTCTTGTCGCCCTCGCGCCTGTCGCGCAGGCCCGCGACGCCGCGCCGGCGCCCGCCCCGGCCGCAGCGCCGGCGGCCGCGCCCGCCAAGCCTGCGAAGGACGATCCCAACCGCATTGTCTGCACGCGTGAGCACGTGGTCGGGTCCAATCGCCCGCAGAAGATCTGCATGACCGTGGCCCAGCGCGACGCCCTGAAGGATTCGGCGGACCGGGCTCTCGATCCGACCCGTCGGTCGGCCGGCGATCCCAATCCTCCGGGCGTGTCGGGCATGTAGGGCTGACGCCGGCTTCCGCCTGCGCCGCCGCGGCGACTCGGGCTTAATGGCCCGGAGCCAGGGGACGTGGCGGAACTGGTATACGCAGCGGACTTAAAATCCGCGGTCGCAAGGCGTGTGGGTTCGAGTCCCACCGTCCCCACCAGATGATCAGGGCGCGCCGCGAGGCGCGCCCTTTTCCGTTGCGCCGACCGGATACGAAAAAGCCGCCGCGGCGGACCGCGACGGCTTTCCGTGAGCGGCCCCGGAACCCGGGACCGGCTCGGTGTCGGTCGACTAGGGCAGGGTGGCCTTCAGCGACAGGACCACGCGGCTGTCGCAGATCGAGCCGCAACCCAGGTCGCTGTCGTGGAAGCGCAGGTCGCCCGAGATCTTGTCGGTGAAGGCGTAGCCCACGCCGATGTTGTAGGTCGTGTAGTCCATGAAGCTGAAGTCGTTGATCGTCTGCTTGCCGACGGCGGCCGTGATGGTCCACTTGTCGGCCGGCGAGACCGACGCGTTGGCTTCATAGTACAGCGAATCGCCCACGCCGCCGAAGAACTCCGGCGAGTAGTAGGCGGCGGCGCCGAGGGTGAAGGGACCGGCCGGCACGGAGGCGGCGGCCTTGAATTCCCAGTAGGCATAGTCGGCCGAGCCCGGCGCGTTGACGTAGCCGTAGTAGATGGCGCCGAGGTCGAAGCTGACGGGGCCGGCGGTCGGCTTCACGCCGACGTAGGCGTCGATTTCAGCGTCGGTGCTGTCGTAGAAGTCGACGTTGGAGGCCCACAGGCCGCCGTAGAGAATGCCGCTGGAGACGTCCACGCCGCCCTGCAGGGCCGGGCTTTCGTCCGTCTGGCTCACGCCGCGGAACACGTAGTCGGACGTCAGGCCGACGTTGAAGGTCACCGTAGGATCTTCGGCATGGGCCACACCGGCCATGGCGAACGACGCCGCGGCGGCGCAAAGAGCAAGTTTAAGAGCTTTCATCGCTATCCCCTTTTTGATGGCGCCGACCCCCGCGCTTTTGTCGTGAGGCCGACGTCGCTCCGCCGCACGGCATGAGCAGGTCCAGAGTGGTCGAAGCGTTCCGTTCGCCCTAACGGTGCGGGGCCGGATCGGCCCAACAGGCGTTTGGGTGTCGGCAAATTGTGCGCTGCAACCAGCATTCGCCCGTTTTGTGGGCGCCGCATGCATCCCAGACCGGCTTTTTCACCGCAATGCGAAATACGCGACTCGCCTGTAAGGGCGGCCTAAGGATCAGCGCATCGACAGCGAGGCGAATCCCAGATGGGTGCCCGCGTCCGCCAGCAGGGTCTCGCCGGTGACATGGCGCGAGGCGGGCGAGGCGAGGAACACCGCCGCGCCGGCGATGTCCTCGGCGGTGGAGGCCGCCTGCAGCGGCGTGGAATTGATCACCCCCTGGCGCATGCGCTCGATGCGGTCGTCCGGCATGGCCTTGCCGAACCAGGGCGTGTCGATGAAGCCCGGGCAGATGGCGTTGACGCGGATCTTCGGCGCGAGACCTCGCGCCAGCGACAGGGTCATGGTCGTCATCGCCCCCTTGGAGGCGGCATAGGGCACCGACGAGCCGATCCCGGTCACCCCGGCGATCGAGGCGGTGTTGACCACCGCGCCCGGCTGCGGCGCGGCCTCGAGCAGCGCTCGCGCGGCCCGCACCATCTGGAAGGCCCCGACCACGTTGACGCGATAGAGCCGCAGGAAGTCATCGGCGTCGACCGCGTCCAGGTCCCCGTGGTTCGGCGCGAACTTGGTGATCCCGGCGTTGTTGAACAGCGCGTCGATCCGGCCGAACGGTTCGGCCGCCGCGGCGATCCGGCGGCAGTCGGCGTCCTCGCCGACATCGCCCTGGACCAGCACGGTTTTCGCGCCTTCGGCCTCGCACAGGCGGGCGGTTTCCTCGGCCTCGGCCTTGCTGGAGGCGTAGTTGATGATCACGGCCGCCGCGCCGCGCGAGGCGGTCTCCACGGCGATGGCCCTGCCGAGACCGGTCGACCCGCCGGTGACCAGCACCACGAAACCCTCGAAATCCTTGCCCGCCATGGTCATCTCCCTGAACCTGTTTTGCGGTCTGATAGCGCGGGGCGGCGGCCTTGTCGCGCTTCGGGCGGAGGTCTACATCCGCTCGCCATGAGCGAACTCCATCTCACCCAGCTGGGCCAGGCCGTCGCGGCGCCCACCCGTCCCGAGGACGCGGTCCTCGAGCGCGTGCCCAATCCCCAGCACGACACCCTGTACCTGGCCCGCTTCGTGGCGCCGGAGTTCACCTCGCTGTGCCCGGTGACGGGTCAGCCGGACTTCGCCCATCTGGTCATCGACTACGCGCCGGGCGACTGGCTGATCGAGTCCAAGTCGCTGAAGCTCTATCTCGGGTCATTCCGCGATCACGGGGCGTTCCACGAGGACTGCACGGTGTCGATCGGCCGCAAGATCGTCGAGGTTGCGCAGCCGCGCTGGCTGCGCATCGGCGGATACTGGTATCCGCGTGGCGGCATCCCGATCGATGTCTTCTGGCAGACCGGCCCTGCGCCCGAGGGGCTGTGGGTGCCCGACCAGGGCGTCGCGCCCTATCGCGGTCGCGGCTAGGGCTTCCAGACGGTCGTCAGCGCGGCCACGTCCGGCCGCACCCGCTCCTGCGGCGCCTCGGCCGCCGTGCCGATGAAGACGAAGCCGGCGACCTGCTCGTCGGCCGCCAGACCCAGCGCCGCGCGGGCGTCCGGATCATAGGCGTACCAGTCGGTGATCCAGTTGGCGCCGTAGCCCATCGCGCTCGCGGCGTAGAGCAGGCCGGTGCAGACCGCGCCGGCCGACAGCACCTGTTCCCAGGCCGGGATGTCGCCGGCCACGGTGCGCGAGACCACGGCCACGCCCAGCGGCGGCGCCTTCAGCTTGCCGAGCTTGGCGACCAGCTTCGGCGCATCGGGGCGGGAGGCGGCGATGGCCTCGAGCCGATCCGCCAGCGTCGCCTTGGCTTCGCCCGTCAACACAATGAACCGCCAGGGCGCCAGCTTGCCGTGGTCTGGCGCGCGCGCGGCGAGCGTCAGCAGGTCCGACAGTTCCGCGTCCGAGGGGGCCGGGCCCCGCAGCGACAGGGCCGAGGCCGAGCGGCGGCGGGCGAGAAACGCCAGCACCTCAGGCGATTCCGTCACGGGCAGGGTGTCGCCGAACGCGGGCGCGGCGGGAAGGTCGTGGCTCATGGCGGCCCTAGACGGTGGTGGGTTCGTCTTCGTGCTCGAACATCGGACGAAGCAGGATCTTGGTGTCCGGCTTGAGCAGCCGGTAGGTCGAGTCGAACTCCGGCGCGGCCTCGCCGTCGAGCGTGACATGGCCCTTGAGGTCGCCGGTGACGTCATCGCGGCCGTAGGCCTCGCAGGACTTCTTGCCCTCGAGGTGGGCCATCGACTGGGCGAGGATCGCCAGGATCGGCGCCGCCTGCTCCATCGGCGCCGGCTGGTCGTCCATCAGCACGACGATCTCCAGGTCGTCGAAGCGGAACACCGAGCACAGGGCGTCGCCTTCGAGCCTCATCGTCTCGCGGACGACCATTTCGAGGTCCGGCTCCTCGGACATGCGGTAGCGGCTGACCTGCCGGACCTGGTTGTCGGGCAGCACGTCGAGGAAGGCGATGTCCTCGCAGCTCTGGTCCTTGTCCTTCCAGTCGGAACACCAGACCTGGTTGCTCCTGAGCACGGTCAGCAGACCCTCCCGGTTGACCGGCCTTTCGGTCGCCGACGCGGGCAGGGCGGGCGCGAGGCCCAGGGCGAGGACGAGCGGGATCCAGAGACGCATGGGGCTGAAGCTAGTGCCTTTCCGGCGGGAAGGGAAACCGGCGGTGGCGCCCCGGTCCTTGGCGAACACGGGTTTGCCTCCCATATGGGGCGAAAGGGCGGCCCGGCGGCGAAATAGCAACCTCTGTGCTATAGTGTCTGACGCGCGGATCATGGGAGGGCCGGAATGGCCAGACAATTTGAAGTCGTCGAGGCTTCGGTGGCGCCGCCCGTCTGGGCCGCGCTGCGCAACGAGGCCGAGCGCGCGGCGCGCGACGAGCCGACGCTGGGCAGCCTGCTGAACGCGGTGATCCTGTCGCACGGCTCGATGGCCGAGGCGTTGTCCTATCAGTTCGCGCGCAAGATCGGCGACCAGGAGCTGCGCGCCATGAGCGCCCGCGAGATCGCCGACGAGGCCTACGAGGCCGATCCGTCGCTGATCGCCGCCGCCGAGGCCGACCTGAAGGCCGTGTTCGAACGCGACCCGGCCTGCAAGGGCTACGTCCAGCCGTTCCTGTTCTTCAAGGGCTTCCAGGCCCTGCAGACGCATCGCGTGGCCCACTGGCTGTGGACCCACAGCCGCGACACCCTGGCCTTCTATCTGCAGAGCCGGATGAGCGAGGTCTTCCAGGTCGACATCCATCCGGCCGCCAGAATCGGCAAGGGCATCTTCTTCGACCACGGCACGGGCATCGTCATCGGCGAGACCGCCACGGTCGGCGACGACGTCTCCATGCTGCACGGGGTGACCCTGGGCGGCACAGGGGCCGAGCGCGGCGACCGCCACCCCAAGATCGGCAAGGGCGTGCTGCTCGGCGCCGGGGCCAAGGTGCTGGGCAACATCACCATCGGCGACTACGCCAAGGTGGCGTCCGGTTCGGTGGTGCTGAAGAACGTGCCGCCGCACTGCACGGCCGCGGGCGTGCCCGCCCGCCTGGTCAATTGCCCGACCTGTGACGAGCCGGCCCGGACCATGGACCACACCCTGGCGGAAGAGATCTACGACTACAGCATCTGACGTTCGGTCCGCCGGACCCGGAAAAAACCGGGGATGGCGTGCAAAACGCGTTTCACCTTTCGTCGCGCCCGCTCTAGGTTCCGCGGCCAATCCCCAATGCCCGGAGCGACGCCGTGGACGACAAGCATATCAAACAGGTCGAAGCCCACCTGAAGCGCACCTTCGGCAACCCGCACTTCGCGGTGATCGCCCGCAAGCAGAAGGATTCCGCCGAGGTCGAACTCAAGGGCGAGTTCATCGGCGTGATCTATGAAGATGAAGACGAGCCCGGCTCGTTCATGTTCGAGATGGCCATCCTTGCCGAAGATCTCGAATAGTGACCACTCCGGCCGGAGCCGAACCGGAGTCCGGCCGGAAACGCGCCCATCCGACCTGGCTCTACGCCCGTCTGCTCGGCGGCGCCTGGACGGGCATGCCCGAACCACTGCGCCGCATGCACGCGCTGGACACGACCCTGTCGGCCACGGGGCGGGCGAAGGTCGAGCGCGGCGACGGCAGGCTGGCGCGTCTGGTCGGGCGCCTGGCGGGCTTTCCGCCGGCCAGTGACGACGTTGCGGTGCGGGTGGACTTCTCGCGGCGCGGGGATGTCGAGATCTGGCGGCGCGACTTCGGCGGCCATGTCTTCCAGAGCACCCAGGAAACCGGCCGCGAGCGCCGGTTGCTGGAGCGGTTCGGGCCGGCCGCCTTTCCGATGATCCTCATCTGGGACGGGCGGCGGCTGAACCTGCGCCTGCGTGGCTGGCGGCTGTTCGGCATAAGGATGCCCCGATGGACCACGCCGGTCAGCAGGGCCTGGGAGGCGGTCGAGGACGATCGCTTCCGCTTCTTTGTCGAGATCAGCCATCCGTTCACCGGCCTGATCGTGCGCTACCAGGGATGGCTTGAGCCGGTTTGACATCTGTCAACGCGAGCGGCCCGGCCGGAACCTAGTGTGGCGCTGGCCGTTCACAGGCCCTCTCTCCAAAGGGATTCCCATGCCCAAGTCGATCATCAAGACCGCCGTCCGCGAGGGCGATGACTTCCTCGACGACGCGCTCCATGCCCTGAAGAAGGCCGCCCGCCACGTCGGCGCGGACAGCCACGACGCCATGGACAAGGCCGTGGCGGACCTGACCAAGGCGACCGAGAAGCTGGTGGAAGAGGCCAGGACCAAGGCCGTTCCGGCGGTCAAGGGCGCGGCGAAGGACGTCGCCAAGGCCGCCAAGGAGCATCCTGTGGCCGCGACGGCCCTGGTGGCCGCGGCCGTGGCGCTGGTCGGGCTGGCGATCAGCCGGCGTGGCGGCGGCGATACCGAAGCCTGACGTCATCGGGCGGAGCCGCTCCGGCGGCCCCGCCCTGCGACGCGCGACCTAGAGAACGTGCAGCATCTCCGCGACCAGCGGATGGCGCACGATGTCCTGCTCGGCCAGCCGCACGACCGCGATGTTCGGCACCGCCTCGAAGCGGTCGGCGACGTCGCCCAGGCCCGACAGGCCGGTCAGCAGGTCCGACTGGTTCGGATCCCCCGTCACCACCATGGTTGAATGCCAGCCCAGCCGGGTCAGCAGCATCTTCAGCTGGCCGTAGGTGCAGTTCTGCGCCTCGTCGATGACCACGAAGGCGTTGTTTAGTGTGCGGCCGCGCATGTAGCCGACCGGCGCGATCTCGATGGCCCCCTCGGCGATCAGGGCCCGCACCCGCTTCATCGACAGCCGGTCCGACAACGCGTCGTAGAGCGGCCGCAGATAGGGGGCGAGCTTGTCCTCCATGTCGCCGGGCAGGTAGCCGATCGATTCCCCGGCCTCGACGGCGGGGCGCGACAGGACGATGCGCGCGACCTTGCCGGCCTCCAGCGCTTCAACCGCCTTGGCGATGGCCAGATAGGTCTTGCCCGTACCCGCCGGCCCCAGCGCCATGACCAGGTTCTTGGCGTCGATCGCCTTGATCAGCTCGGCCTGGCCCTCTGATTTCGGCTTTATTGTCTTGAGATACCCCTGCTCGCGATCCTCCTCCCGACCGAGCGGCGACCAGCCATTGCCCACCGGCAGGCGACGGACCTTGCCGCCGTCGTCGTTGTGGAATTGCGTCTGGTCGAATGCGCCTTCGCGCACGGTCCGCTTCAGGGCACGCTTCGTCATGGGGTGGCCTCCAGTGGGGCATGAAAAAAGGGCGACGCCGGAACGGCTCGCCCTTGGATCGACAAGACAGAGGAAGGAGCGCGTGCGTAGCCCGGCGGCTCACTGCAGCTTCGCGAGACTGGCGGCGCCCAATGACGCCGAAACACGATACGCGGCACCCTGTTCTCCGTCGTCAGGAGACCGCGGACGAATGTCCGCGGCGGGATGCGAAGGGGCTGGCGCCCCTTCGAATCGCCCGACTAGGATGATGCTAACGTGGTTTCTCAGCCGTTAATCAAGCGGCCATTTCCAATATACGGGGCGTACGGATGACTGTTTATGCTTTGGGCGCCCTCGCGCCGCGGCTGCCTTCGGAAGGTGAATACTGGATAGCGCCGACGGCCTCCGTGATGGGCGATGTGATTCTGCAGAAGAACGCCAGCATCTGGTGGGGCGCCGTGGCCAGAGGCGACACCGATACCCTGACCATCGGCGAGAACAGCAACGTCCAGGACGGTTCTGTGCTTCACGCCGACAAGGGCATGCCTCTGGTGATCGGGGCCAATGTCACCGTCGGCCACATGGTTATGCTTCACGGCTGCACCATCGGCGACAACAGTCTGGTCGGCATCGGCTCGATCGTGCTCAACGGCGCGAGGATCGGTCGCAACTGCCTGATCGGCGCCGGGGCGCTGATTCCCGAGGGCAAGGAGATCCCGGACAACAGCCTGGTCATGGGCGCGCCCGGCAAGGTCGTCCGCGAGATCGGCGAACAGCAGGCGGCGGTGCTTCAGGCCTCGGCCCTGCACTACGTCGAAAACTGGAAGCGCTTCCGCCGGGATCTGGTCGTGCTCTGAGAGATTGCGTGGGTCGTGGTTCGAGACGCTCGGCCGGGGCCTCGCGCCTCACCATGACGGGCAAAGGTGTTCGTCATCCTGAGGAACGATCCCTCGGGATCGCGTCTCGAAGGACGCACATTGACGGACCATAGGGAAGGGGGGCGACCTTCCGGCAAAACAGGGAGACGCTTCCATGGCCTACGAATTCATCACGGTCGACCGCGAGGGGCCGGTCACCATCTTCACGCTCAACCGGCCGGACGTGATGAACGCCCTTCATTCGCCGATGCACTTCGAGCTGGATGAGGCGTTCAACGCCTTCGCCGCCGATCCCGAGCAGTGGGTCGGCATCATCACCGGCGCCGGCGAGCGGGCTTTCTCGGCCGGCAACGACCTGAAGCACCAGGCCACGGGCGGCGGCATGGGCACGCCCCCGTCGGGCTTCGCCGGCCTGACCAGCCGCTTCGACCTCGACAAGCCGCTGATCGCGGCGGTCAACGGCGTGGCCATGGGCGGCGGCTTCGAGATCGCCCTGGCCTGCGACATCGTGCTGGCGGCCGAGACAGCGGTGTTCGCGCTGCCGGAGCCGAAGGTCGGCCTGGCCGCCCTGGCCGGCGGTCTGCACCGCCTGCCGCGGCAGATCGGTCTCAAGCGGGCCATGGGCATGATCCTCACCGCCCGCCGCGTGCCGGCGGCCGAGGGGCAGGCGCTGGGCTTCGTCAACGCGGTGGTCCCGGCGGCCGACCTGATGGCCGAGGCCCGCAAGTGGGCGCAGATGATCTGCGAGTGCAGCCCGATGTCGATCCGCGCCAGCAAGCAGGCGGTGATGCAGGGCCTCGACCAGACGCTGACCGAGGCGATCAACGGCCAGTTCAAGTTCCCCGCCGTCGGCGCCCTGTTCCGCTCGGAAGACTTCAAGGAAGGCCCGATGGCGTTCGCGCAGAAGCGCGCGCCGCAGTGGAAGGGGAAGTAATCTTCCTCTCCGCGAAGCGGGGAGGGGGACCATGCGGAGCATGGTGGAGGGGCCGGCGCCGAGGCGAACGGTCCCGTCCTGACTTCAGGTCCATCCGGCGAAGCTGGCTCAACCCCCTCCACCATCCTTTGGATGGTCCCCCTCCCCTCTGACGAGGGGAGGATTGATATGAAAAAGGGCGGCTCCGTTTCCGGGGCCGCCCTTTGTCGTTCTACGAGGCGCTGGCCGCCGCGCCGCCGCCGCCGCCGGAGCGGCTGCGATTGCGGTTGCGCGGCTTCTTGCGCTTGGGCGCGGCCTCGCCGGCGGCCGCCATGGCCAGCGGCTCATAGCCGGCCGGGCGGTGACGGGCGCGCTGGCCGCGGTCAGGCTGGGCCTTGCCGCTGGCGTCGAGCGCGGCGGGCTTCTTGTTGCGGCCCGGCTGACCGCCCCGGCCGTTGGCCGCGCGCGGATCGCGATAGGGCTTCTCCGGCTCGACGCTGGCCAGGGCGGCCTGGGCCTGGGCCAGGACCTTGTCGTTGCGACGGTCCCAGGCGGGGATCACCTGGCGGGTGACCTTCTGGATGTCGCGCAGCAGGTTGCGTTCGTCGTCGGCCACCAGGGCGATGGCCGCGCCGCCGGCGCCGGCGCGGGCCGTCCGGCCGATGCGGTGGACGTAGGCTTCCGGCACGTTCGGCAGCTCGAACTGGATGACGTGGGTCACGCCGTCGACGTCGATGCCGCGGGCGGCGATGTCGGTGGCCACGAGGGCGCGCATCTTGCCGGCCTTGAACTCGGCCAGGGCGCGCTCGCGCTGGCCCTGGCTCTTGTCGCCGTGGATCGAGGCGGCCTCGATGCCGATGGTCGTCAGACCCTTGGCGACGCGGTCGGCGCCGCGCTTGGTGCGGGTGAACACCAGCACGCGCTTCATGGCCGGATCATCGAACAGCTCGGCCAGCAGCACGCGCTTGCGGGCCGTTTCGATGAACAGGACCTTTTGCTCGATCTTCTCGACGGTGGTCGCCTGCGGCGTGACCGAGACCTTCGACGGGTTCGGGTTCAGCAGCTCGGCGGCCAGCTTCTCGATTTCCGAGGGCATGGTGGCCGAGAAGAACAGGTTCTGGCGCACGCGCGGCAGGGTCTTGGCGATGCGGCGGATCGGCACCACGAAGCCCATGTCGAGCATCTGGTCGGCCTCGTCGAGGACGAAGATTTCCGTCTCCGACAGGTTGGCGACCTTCTCGTTGATGTGGTCGATCAGGCGGCCGGGGGTGGCCACCAGCACGTCGACGCCGCCGGCGAGGGCGCGGACCTGCGGGCCGTACTTCACGCCGCCGAACACGACCTGCACGGTCATGCCCATGCCGGCGCCGTAGGCGCGGAAGCTCTCGGCGATCTGGGTGGCCAGTTCACGGGTCGGCGACAGCACCAGGCAGCGGCAGCCGCGGCGCGGGGCCGGGCGGCGGTTGGCCGCCAGGCGGTGCAGGATGGGCAGGGCGAACGCGGCGGTCTTGCCGGTGCCGGTCTGGGCGATGCCCAGCACGTCCTTGCCGTCCATGACGAACGGAATGGCCTGCGCCTGGATCGGGGTGGGCTTGGTGTAGCCCTCGGCGGCGAGCGCGGAGAGCAGCGGCTTGGCGAGGCCAAGCGAAGCAAAATCGGTCAAGGGTCGTCTTTCAAATGCGACTTGCGCCGCAGGACCTTCAAGGTCTGCGGGCGAAGCGGGGGTCAGTTTGGGAAACGCCCCGCGTATGGCGTCGCTATGGGGAGGATCGGCTGGCTGGCCCGGGCGGAACCTGTGGGTTCCATACGCGGCCGGGTCAGGCCGATAGCGCGGAAGGCTCCGCGACAGGCTCTATGTGGCGGTGCAGCATCGGAAAGTCAAGGAAATAGACTTTTGCCGCGGCTTCAGACCAGCGACGGCCGGTGGATGTCGAACACGTTGGGCCGCTTCTCTTCCATCAGGTCGAGCAGCGCGCGCGCGCCGTCCGACTTCACGAACTCGAACTCGGCGTCCGAGATCGGCAGGGCCAGCAGCCACGCCACCGTGCGCGTGGGCATGAACAGCGTCTTCGGGCCGGTCTCCCAGAAGAACGGCGGCACGAACAGGATGTTCGGCACGGTCGTGCCGGGCTCGTAGAACGACAGCGCGCCCTGGAACACCGCGCCGGGCACGACCACCGCGCCGTTGGCGATCACGTTGAAGGCGCAGGTCGACAGCATCTGCGGGAAGGCGGTGATCTCGCTGCGGCAGGCGCCGACCAGTTCGACCCGCAGGTCGTTCTCGACGCCCTTCAGGCTGTGGTTCGACAAGGTCAGGGTGGAGTAGGCCGTCAGGCCTTCGCCGGGCGAGCCGACGCAGGACAGGATGTCGACGCTGTGCGTGCGGCTGTCGTCCCACCAGGTGTAGGCGCTCGGCTCGCCGCCGAAGGTCGTCGCGGCGACGCGGCCGACTTCGCGGTTCTCGTCCGTCACAGGCGGGCGTTCGGTCATGATCTTACTCCGCGAAGGCGATGGTCGTTCCTGCCGTAGGCCGATTCCCGTCAGGGGCGCGCCTCGAGCCCGACCCCGCCCACCGGCGTGGTCTCGAACCGCTCGCCGAAGCCGGCGATAATCGGCCGCGCCTGGCTGATCGCGGCCTGGACCGCCGGCAGCTTCAGCGAGTCGGCGTGATGCTGTTTGCTGACCCAGACCTCGGTGATCCAGATCGCGTCCGGATGGGCGGGGTCGGTTGCGATGACATAGCTGAGGCAGCCGGGCATGGCTCCGGCGCCGGCCATCAGGAAGCCGATCAGCGCGTCCCTCTGGCCCGGCGCGGCGATCATCTTGCCGATCAGGCCGTATTTCGGGGTCTCGTCGGCCATGGCGATCTCCGGGACAAGGGTGACAAGGGTGGCGGCGGCGACGGCGCGTCGGGTGAGCATGCCGCACTATCCCGCGTACGCCATCACGGGGGAAGGGCTTGCCCAAAGCTGACGCCGGCGTCACTAATCCCTGAACAACGATAACCTGCCCAGGGAGACGCCGGCGTGGCCGACCGTTACGACTACATCATCATCGGCGCCGGCTCGGCCGGTTGCGTGCTCGCCAACCGGCTGACCGAAGACGGGACCAAGACCGTCCTGCTGCTGGAAGCCGGGCGGAAGGACAACTCGATCCTCGTCAAGATGCCTGCCGGCGTTGGCAGTCTCATTAAAGACAAGGGTGTCTATAACTGGGGCTTCTGGACCGAAGCCGAGCCCAACCTCGAAAACCGCAAGCTCTGGTGGCCGCGCGGCAAGGGCTGGGGCGGCTCGTCGTCGATCAACGGCATGATCTACATCCGCGGCCACGCCCGCGACTACGACCAGTGGCGCCAGATGGGCCTGACCGGCTGGGGCTACGCCGACGTGCTGCCCTACTTCAAGCGCTCCGAGAGCCTCGAGGGCGGCGGCGACGCTTGGCACGGCGGCGACGGCCCGCTGCACGTCTCCAAGGCCTCTACGCCCAACCCGATCTATTCCAAGACCATCGAGGCCGGCGCCCAGGCCGGCTACATGACCACCAAGGACTTCAACGGCTTCCAGCAGGAGGGCTGGGGCCCGTACCAGCTGACCGTCAAGGACGGCGAGCGCTGGAGCTCCTCCAAGGCCTACCTCTACCCGGCCCTCAATCGCCCGAACCTGACCTGCGTCACCGGCGCGCGGACCAGTCGCCTGATCCTCGACGGCAAGCGCGTCTCCGGCGTCGAATACCTCGCGGACGGCAAGACGGTGACCGTCCAGGCCAACGCCGAGGTGCTGCTCTGCGCCGGCGCGGTGCAGTCGCCGCAGATCCTGCAGCTGTCGGGCATCGGCGATCCGGAGGACCTGACGCCGCACGGCATCAAGGTGCTGCACCCCCTGCCGGGCGTCGGCAAGAACCTGCAGGACCACCTGGACGTCTGCGTGTCCTGGGAATGCCCGCTGCCGATCACCGCCTATTCGCGGACCAAGGGCCTCAGGACCCTCGTCACCGGCCTCAGCTACCTGCTGTTCAAGAAGGGCACAGGCCGCCAGCAGATGCTCGAGTCGGGCGCCTTCCTGCGCTCGCGGCCCGACCTGGACCGTCCGGACCTGCAGTTCCACACCGTGCTGGCGATCATGCAGAACCACGGCAAGACCGTGGTCCAGAAGGACGGCTTCACCCTGCACGTCTGCCAGCTGCGCCCGGAAAGCCGCGGCAAGGTCGGGCTGCGCTCGGCCGATCCGAACGACGATCCGACGATCTTCGCCAACTACCTGGCCACCGAGGAAGACCGCCGGGCCGTGCGCGAAGGGGTCAAGATGGCCCGCAAGGTCGCCGCCCAGCCCGCGCTCGACCCCTATCGCGGCGAGGAATACTCGCCCGGCAAGGCGGTCCAGACCGACGACGAGATCGACGCCTGGATCCGCAAGAACGCCGAGACCATCTATCACCCCGTCGGCACCTGCCGCATGGGCGTGGCCGGCGACGCCATGGCCGTGGTCGATGAGGAGCTGAAGGTTATCGGCCTGCAGGGCCTGCGCGTCGTCGACGCCTCGGTCATGCCGACCCTGATCGGCGGCAACACCAACGCCCCGACGATGATGATCGCCGAGAAGATCAGCGACGTGATCCGCGGCAAGGCCGCCCTGCCGCCGCAGGACGCGCCCGTCTACGACGGCGAGAGCGTCAAGGCGGCGTAGAAGTCCTTCTCCCACAGGGAGAAGGGGGGGCACGCACACGGCGTGGGAGGTTGAGGGGTTAAAGAGCTTGCCGGACGGCGGCGTAATCCCTCACCCTCCCACCGCTTCGCGGCGGGCCCGTCTCCCGCCGGGAGAGGGAAGCTACCCATGGAACACCGTCCGCTCGGCCGCTCCGGCCTGTCGATCGCCCCGCTGATGCTGGGCGGCAACGTGTTCGGCTGGACCGCCGATGAAGCGACCTCGCACGCCATCCTCGACGCCTTCGTCGACGGCGGCTTCAACGCCATCGACACGGCCGACGTCTATTCGGCCTGGGTCCCGGGCAACACCGGCGGCGACTCGGAGAAGGTCATCGGGACCTGGCTCAAGGCCCGCGGGCGCCGCGACGACGTGATCCTCGCCACCAAGGTCGGCATGTGGCCGGTCCACCCGGGCCTGAAGGCGGCCAACATCATCGCCGCCTGCGAGGCTTCGCTCGGCCGGCTGCAGACGGACTATATCGACCTCTACCAGTCGCACCGCGACGACGCCGACACGCCGCAGGACGAGACGCTCGAGGCCTATGACCGGCTGGTCAAGGCCGGCAAGGTGCGGGCGATCGGCGCGTCCAACTTCGAGGCCGACCGTCTGGCCTCGGCCGAGGCCGTCAGCAAGGCGCGCGGCTACCCCCGCTACGACACGCTCCAGCCGGCCTACAACCTGATGGATCGCGCCATCGAGGGGCCGCTGCAGCAGCTGTGTCTGGCCGAAAACATCAGCATCATCAGCTACTACGGCCTGGCCAGCGGCTTCCTGACCGGCAAGTACCGGTCGATGGAAGACCTCGGCAAGAGCCCGCGCGGCGGCGGCATGAAGAAGCATCTGGAAGGCGAGAAGGGCCCCCGCGTCCTGGCGGCGCTGGATGCGGTGGCCTCGGCGCTGGGCGCCACGCCGGCACAGGTCGCCCTGGCCTGGGTCATGGCCCGGCCGGCCGTCGCCGCCCCGATCGCCAGCGCGACCAGTCTGCTCCAACTGGAGGAGCTGATGGGCGCGGCCCGGCTGTCGCTGGACCCGGCCCATATCGCCCGGCTGGACGCCGCCAGCGCCTGATTCTCAGGGTTTGAAGATCGGCGCGTAGATCGGGCTGATCCGCTTGAGGCCGACCGAGTTCACATGGTTGTCGTCCATGTAGTTCGGCTTGCCGCCCGTTTCGAAGGCGCAGACGTCCGGGCAGAGCCAGGGCACGGGGTCCATCACCTGGAAACGGGGGCCGTATTGGGCCGCCAGCGCGGCGAAGGCGGCGTTCTGCGCGGCGTAGAGGCGGTTGTAGTCGGCGAGGGTCACGGGCGGATAGGTCTTGCCCTCCGCCCGGCGGATCGGATGGAAATAGGACCCGTTGGGCACGACCTTCTGCACGAACACCGTCGCGCCGGTGTCGAGAATCCGCGTCATGGCTTCGCGATAGTCCGTCTCGGTCAGATCCGGGGTCCAGTAGGCGACAACCACCACCCGCCTGATCCCGAACCGCTGCATGTCGCGCGCGATGTGCTTCCAGACGGAGGCGGGGCAATTGCCGATCTTGCCGAACCGCGTCGGCCGGCAGTTGCGCTTGGTCAGGTAGAGCGGCGTCCCCGTCGCCTCGGCCATCGGCGTCAGCACGGCCTTGGCGCGGTCAGCGTGCGAATCCCCGATCAGCAGGGTCGGCGGCCCGCCGCCCCCGTCCGTCAGCCGGCAGATCTCGGCGTCATAGGCCTTCAGCCGCGCCACGAGCGGGCAGCGGTAGGGCACCCGGTCCATTTCGGCGGCGTAGAGCACCTGCTTGTCCGGCGCGTAGCGGAACAGGGCGCCGCGGGTCTGTTGCATGAACAGGCCCGCCGCCAGGGCGACGCCGAGGAAGGCGCCCAGCAGCATCAGGGCGTTGCGCGGCCTGCGCAGCGGCTTCCAGGCCAGCGCGGGTTGCTCGATGAAGCGGAACGAGGCGACGGCCAGGAGATAGCTGGCCGCCACGCCCGCCAGGCCTTCGAGGAGGTTGGGCGACCGTCCGGCGGCGGCGTGGAAGAACACCACCAGCGGCCAGTGCCAGAGATACCAGGAGTAGGAGATCTTCCCCAGGTGCTGGGCGACGCGGTTGGTCAGCAGCGCGGCGGGCAGGCGCGGGACCTCGCGCTGCACCCAGCAGATCAGTCCCGTGGCGAACACCGCGAGCAGCGCCTGGGGGCCGGGGAAGGGATCGCGCTCGTCGAAGCCGAGGATCGACCAGAACAGCAGCGCGAGCGCGCCGAGATAGAGGGGCAGGGCGGCCCTCCCGAAGCGCACGCGGTCGAACAGCAAAGCGACGGCGATGCCGATGAAGAACTCCCAGACCCGGGTCGGCAGCATGTAGAAGGCCGTCTTGGGACTCGACCCGGCGACGATCCAGCCCAGCGCCAGCGAGGCGCAGAAGGCGGCGATCATCAGCCCGACCGCCAGCTTCCAGCTGCGGCGGAAGATCAGCACCAGCAGGGGGAAGAACAGGTAGAACTGCTCCTCGACGGCCAGGCTCCAGGTGTGCAGCAGCGGCTTCTGCACGGCCTTGTCGAAATACTCCCCCTGGTTCCAGAAGAAGACGTTCTGCAGATAGGCGGCCTGGGCCATCAGGCTCTGGCCGAACTTCAGCAGCGCCATCGGCGGCAGCAGGACGTAGGCGCAGGCCGCGACGACGATCAGCAGGGTCAGGTAGGCGGGCACCAGCCGCTGGATGCGCCGCAGGAAGAAGTCGCCGATCCGCTTCTCGCCCGAAATCAGCCCAGGCAGGTAGCGCAGGGCGATGACGAAGCCGGAGATGACGAAGAACACGTCGACGCCGATGTAGCCGCCGCGGAACGTCGCCGGGAAGAAATGGAACAGCACGACCGCCGTCACGGCGATCGCCCTCAGGCCGTCGGTGATGCCAAGGCGGCGATGGTCGATTGTGCCGTCGCTCACTCAAGGCCCCCAGACGCGAGCGGCCCATGAACCGATGCCGGGCGCCGATGGCCGGAAGCTAGCGGTCGCGCGGACCGGCCACAAGATCAGGCGATGCGGCGGCCGTCGACCGCGGCCAGCCGCAGGGAGGGCGCCGCTTCGCCGCCGTCGCCGCGGCTGATGCCGCCGATGGCCAGGGCGAGGGCGGGCTGCCCGCGCAGGCGGGAGATCATCGCCGTGGGCTGATACAGGCCGATGAAGCGGTCCACGACGCCGCTGGGGCCGCGCAGGGGCGCCAGCAGCACCTCCATACTCACCGGCGCGACGCTGTCGGCCAGGATGTCGGCATGCACGATGAGCGGTTCGGGCCGCCCGCGGCTGAACTCCAGCGCGGACTTCAGCTGCCAGCGGTCGCCGGGCCGGAAACGCTCAAGCAGGCAGGTCCCGCGCAGGTCGGCGCGGTGCAGGTCGGAGACGAAGCCGCCGGCCAGCCGGAAAGGCCAGGTCCCGTCGGCCGAGCGCCCGACGATCAGGACCTGGGGCAGAAGGTCATGGAAATCCATCGGATCGACGTCGGACCGCCACGGCGCGGCGCCGCCGCCGGCGCGCGCCCGCCAATACTCCGTCAATCGTTCCGTGTTGGGATGGACCATGGTTCGGCCCTCCGCCCGAACGGCCCCATGCGGCCGCACGAGGGTTGCAGGGAAGTCCCGGGCCAGGTCCGCAGTGTTCCTTTTCGGGACGCATGATCGCCTCAGGCGCGATTCTTGCATGTGGGCGCGCACGGTATCTGGAGGGGACTTGTCCCATGGCGTCTCGCAATCTGTTGATGGCTCTGGTCGGGGGTATCCTGATCTGGCTCGCCTCATCCGCCATTCCCGGCGACAAGGCCGCCGCCCAGTGCTGCGCGCCACCGCCGCCCTGTAACTGCACGCCGCCGACCCCGCCGCCCTGCTGCACGCCGCCGGCGCCGCCGCCGCGGCCGCCGAGCCCGCCGAACTGCTGCACCGCCGGCGGCCGGACCAACATCATCGTCAACTCCAACGCCGTGGCCGTGTCGGTTTCCGGCGCCGGCGCGGGGGCCGGCGCGGTCGCCTACGGCGGCGGCGGCGGGGGCGGCGGCTACTACTCGCCGCCGGTCGCCACCGGTCTGATCCAGGGACTCGACGTCCAGGGCGTTCATCGCACGCGTCAGGTGGCCTACGAGGCCAGCCGCACGCGCAGCCGCCGCGTCGTCATCCAGGCCTTCTGTCTCGACGACCACGACATTCCCCACCCCGCCAGCCAGGTGTTCCCGGAGCGGGACGTCGACGACGCCTATGACGGCGAACTCTATCGCTGCATCGCCGGCACGCGGATGCAGATCACGATCGCCGAATGGGTCGAGCAAATCTCGTTCTCGGGCGGCCAGACCATGATCTGCGCCAAGGGCGAGGCCCTCTATCGCTCGCGCGGCTCGGCCGCCGACGCCGGCCAGCTGGTCTGCCGCCCGCAGAAGCCGGCCCGCGACTGCAACGAGCGCAGCCTGCTCCGCCGCTTCGGCGCCGGCATCAAGGTGCTGACCATCGTGACGGTCGAGAAGTACACGGCCTACCGCGAGGAGACGGTCACCGAGTCGACCGCCTCCAGCTACAGCATGAGCCTCGACGGCGGCGTGGGCGGCACGGTCTACTAGCAGGCCGCGACGAACCCCGGCATCCTGCGGCGTCCGCATCCGGCGGACGCGCAGGACCGCCGCATGACCGCCATTCTGGCCATCCACGCCCATCCCGACGACATCGAGACGCTCGGCGCCGGCGCCCTGGCGCTGCTGGCCGCCGAGGGGCATGCGGTGACCCTCGTCACCCTGACGGCGGGCGAGGGCGGCGCCACCGACACCACGCCGGAGCAGACCGCCGCGATCCGCAAGGCCGAGGCCGCGGCGGCCGCGGCGATCATCGGCGCCGGCTATCGCTGCGGCGACCTGCCGGACCTCGGGGTGTTCAGCGATGACCCGTCACGGCGACGGGTGACCGAACTGATCCGCTGGGCCCGGCCCGACATCGTCATCACCAGTTCGCCGGTCGACTACCATCCGGACCACGAGGCCACGAGCCAGCTGGTCCGCGACGCCTGCTTCGCCGCCTCCGTGCCGAACTACCGCACCGGCGAGGCCCAGGCGCTGGACTCCATCCCGCACCTCTATTTCATGGACCCGATCGGCGGCCGCGACCGCGAGGGCGTTCCCGTGGTCCCGGACTTCGGGGCCGATATCGAAACCGTGTTCGAGACCAAGCGCGCCATGCTGGCGGCGCACGAGAGCCAGATCCGCTGGGTCGCCCGCCAGCACGGCATTCCCGACCAGGTCGCGTCGCTGGAAAAGTGGGCGCGGCGGCGCGGGCGGGACTTCGGCGTCGCCATGGCCGAGGGCTTCCGGCAATACCGCCACCATCCCTGGCCCGGCTCCCCGCTGCTGCAGGACCTGCTGGGTCAGGCCCTGGTGACGCCCCTGGCCGCGTCGTAGCGCGTCCACATCGGCGCGCAGTCGATCATGGCGCGCTCGTCCATCGCCCGGTCGATGGCCATCACCGTCAGCCCGGCCTCCATCGAGTCCCAGGGCGTCACGGGGAAGGGGGCGCCGGTTTCCAGCGTGGCCTTCAGGTCCCGCGCCATGGACTGGTCGGCCCCGTTGTGGCTGTCGGCGGTGCGGCCGCCGTAGTCGATCCGCTCGGGTTTTGACCGGTCCATGACCCCGCGGACCATCAGCCGGTTGCGCACCAGATCGGCGATCAGCGTCCCCTCCGTGCCGGCGATGTACCAGCGCCGTTCGGCCAGCGAGACCTGGCTGTTGGCGTGGAAGGTCAGCCGAACCTGGTTCTCGTACTCGACCATGGCCGTCTGGTGGTCGGTGACATCCATGTCCGACTGGAAGCTGTCGTTGGCGCCGGACCAGCCGGCGTCGCGCAAGGCGAAGGCGGCCTCGCCGTTGCTGTAGGTCCGCGGCGCGCCGGCGCGCTCGGGCGTGAAGATCCGTCGCCCGCCGAAGCTGGCGACCCGCGCCGGCCGGGCCCCGACGATGCGGCCGAAGATATCGAAGTCGTGGCAGACCTTGTCGAGCAGATAGGACCCGCCCCACTCCTGCCGCCGCCGCCAGTTGCGCGCCAGGTAGCCGCCGTGCTCGGGCGGCAGGTGTTCGGTGGCGTCGATGGAGATGATCTCGCCCAGCTGGCCCGAGTCGACCCGGGCGATGACCTCGCGGACGATCGACATCGAGCGCATCACAAGGCCGATGTACAGCGGCGGCGCCGTCCCCGACGCCAGCCGGCGCGCCAGCGCCTCGGTTTCCGCCTCGGTGCGCACGATCGGCTTCTCGGCGAACACCGGCCAGCCGGCGTCCAGCGCCTGGTTCAGGTGTTCCAGATGCAGATGATTGGGCGAGCCGATCATCACCAGGTCATAGGGACCGCGCGCCAGCAGCCCGGCGACGCTGTCGCAGGCCAGGCCGGCGTCGATCCCGGCCTCCGCCAGAATCGGCGCCCCCACAGGCGCCGGGTCGACATGGGCGGCGACATTGAGGTCCCAGCCGACCTCCTTCATGGCGGCCAGCACATGGGCGATGCGCTGGCCCAGGCCGATGACGCCGATGCGGCAGGTCTTCATCGCTTCCCCCCGGATGCGGTTCAGGTGGTGGGCAGGGCGCCGCCGCGATCGACGCAGCCGGCCAGGACCGGCCGGAAAAGGTCGATGACCTTCCCGCGCGCGTTGGGCTGAGCCCGCAGGGGTTCGATCTGTGCGCCCAGATCAGCCTTGATGCCGGCGATGATCTGCTGGGTAGCCTCCTCGCCGAGGCTGGCGGCCAGGGCCTCTCCGCGGGTCCTCAGCCGGGGCTCGACCGCGGCCAGTCCGGCGGCCAGGGTCTTGTCGCCCTCGGTCAGGACGCTGGCCGGGTCTTCCGTAAAGCCCTGGTAGATGCCCATGGCGGCGGCGCAGCGGAACACCGCGGTCAGTTCCTGGGTCGGGGTCTCGGTCGGCGCGGGCGGATCGGCCCAGGCGGACGGCGCCAGCGCCAGGCCCGAGGCCAGGCCGGCGGCGGCGATCAACAGGCGGAACGACTGGCGCATGGCGGGGCTCACTTTCCGGCCGGCTGGACGACGAGGCGCCAGGCCTTGTTGGGGTCGAGATAGGCCTTGGCGGCGGCCTGGACGTCGGCGGCGGTGACCCGCTCATAGCCGGGGATCAGCGACCGCGTGGCGGCGAGCCGGCGCGGATCGGTCTGGGCGCCGCCCAGTTCCTCCAGCCAGTACTCGTTCGTCTCGCGGGCCTTGGTCAGACGCTCCAGCCTGGGCTTCAGCGCCCGGTCCAGCTCGTCGGCCGTCGGCGGGGCGGCCCGCAGGTCGGCGGCGATCTTCAGCGTGTCGCGGAAGAAGCCCTCCACCTTGGCCGGCGGCACCTCAACGCGCGCCGAGACATAGCCCCAGTCGGTCCAGACGTCGCTGGCGGTCCAGCCGGCGCTCGGCGAGTAGGTCGCGCCCTGGGCCTCGCGCAGTTCGTCGATCAGCCGCAGTTCCATGATGTCGGCCAGCACGGCCGTGTTCCGGGCCAGCTGGACGTTGTGGAAAAAGTCGTCCGTCCGCCAGGCGAGGAAGGCGATCGCCTGGTCGTCGCGGCCCTTGTGGGTCAGCACCAGCGGCTGGGCCACCGGCGCGGGGAAGCCGGTCGTCCCGGTCACCTTCGCCGGCGCGTCAGGGCGTTTGGGCAGGGCGCCGAAGGTGGCGGCGACGGCGGCGATGGCCTCTTCGACGGAGATGTCGCCGACGATGACCACCTCGACCGGGCCGCCGGTCAGGGCGTCGCCATAGGCGCGCTTGAGGGCGTCGGCGTCGATCGCGGCGATGTCGGCCTTGCCGGGCCACGTCCAGCGGCGGTCGCCGCCGTGCAGCAGGCCCGGCAGGTCGCGGTTGAACACGCCGCTGTCGGTGGCTTCGTACTGGTCGCTGAGGGTGGCGGCGTAGGTCCGCATGCGCTGCAACGCCTCGGGCCGCCAGCCGGGTTCGGTGGCGAACGCGGTCAGCACCTGCAGCTGGGTGTCGATGTCCTCCGGCCGGGTCGAGCCCGACAGGGTGAAGGCGTCGTCCTCGACGCCGAACCGGGCGCCGTAGACCTTCGAGACCAGCACCCGCTCCATGTCCTCGGAGTCGATCTTCGCCAGGCCGCCCTCGACCAGCGCGCTGCTGGCCCAGGAGACCGACTGCCGGTCGGCCGGCAGGCCGGCGAGGCCGCTGCCGATGCGCACCTTCACCAGCACCTGGTCGTCGCGGAACTTGGTCGGCTTCACCGTCAGCCGCACGCCGTTGGCGAAGCGCACGAAGGTGGTGTCGAGATCGACGACGTCGGTCTGCTCGGCCACCTGGCCCGGCGCGCCGAACGCGTCATAGGGCCAGACCACCTGGCGCGGCCCGGTCGGGGCGGCCACGGCGACCTGCTGTGACTGGGTCCAGGCCTGGGTGACGGCCTGTTCGTTGCCCTCGATCGGCGTCGGGGTGGCGACGAACACCAGCGGACCGGACCCGGCGAAGGCGGCCTTCAGGGCCAGCGACACGGTGTCGGCCTTGAGGTCCTTCGCGGCGGCCTCGAACTGGGCGAGGTCCTGCGCCGGGCTGGTCATCACCTCCTCGTCGCCGACGGAGTCGATCATCTCGTTGGCCAGCTGCGGCGTGCGGCGCGTGGCGGCGGAGGCGACGCGCGACTTGAGCCACTGGCGGTAGTCCTCGATCTCGCGATCCAGCTCGTCCTGGCGCACGCCGTACTGCATGAGGCGGCGCTGTTCGCGTTCGGCGGCCGTCAGGGCGGATTGCCATTCGCCCGGGCGGGCCGTGATGGCCAGCGTCGTCACCCTGGCCGCGTCGGTCTGGTTGCCCGAGAATCCGCCGGCGGCGATGAACGGCGGCGTCGCGCCGCGGGCGATGGCCTCCAGCCGGCGGTTCAGCACCGCGAAACCCAGTTGCTGGATCCAGTCCTGCCGCCGCTTGGCGGCGCTGTCGGGGCGCAGGTCGGCGGCCTGGACCCAGCCGATCTGCAGCGAGGTGGACGAGCCCGGCTCGACGATGATCTGGGTCTCGAGGCCGCGTTTGGCCACCCGGCCCAGGTTCGGCTCGGCGCCGGGCGGCGTCGAGTTGCTCCAGCTGCTGAAGCTGGCCTTGATCTTGGCCTCCATGGCGTCGACGTCGAAGTCGCCGACCGCCACCAGCACGGCCCGCTCGGGGCGGTAGTAGCGGTTGTAGAAGTCGACGATCTGCTCGCGTGGGGCGCTTTGCAGCACCGCGACCTTGCCGATCGGCATGCGGTTGGGCGGCAGCTGGCCGCGCAGGATGAACTCGAGCCGCGCCTTGTAGACCCGCAGGCCCGGGCTGTCGCTCGTGCGCTCCTCGGACAGCACCACGCCGCGCTCACGGTCGACCGCGTCGCCGGCGATCAGCAGTTCGCTGGCCGTCTCGCGCATCACCTTCAGCGACAGGTCGACGGTCTCGTCGTCGGTCTGCGGCAGGTCGAGCTTGTAGGTGGTCTCGTCGAAATTGGTCGAGGCGTTGGTGTCGGCGCCGAAGGCCAGGCCCCGCCGCTCGAGCATCTTGACCATGTCGCCTTCGGCGATCCCCTTGCTGCCGTTGAAGGCCATGTGCTCGAGGAAGTGGGCCAGGCCCTGCTGGGCGTCGGTCTCCATCAGCGAGCCGGCGTCGAAGCGCAGGCGCAGCGACGCCTGGCCCGGCGGCGTGGCGTTGCGGATGATGGCGTAGCGCATGCCGTTGGGCAGCGCGCCGAAGCGGATGTTCGGATCGGCGGCCACATCGCTGACCGCCTGCGGCCACTGCCCGGGCGCCAGCTTCACCGCCTGCGGCCCCTGGACGGGCGTCGGCGCGGCGGCGGCCTGGTCACGGGGCTTGCCGAAGGGAAGGCCGGGCAGCTTGCCGGAGACGCCGGCGCAGCCCGCGAGGGACAGGGCCGTCACGGCGACGAGGGCCGGGCGGACGAAGGGGTGCATGCGGGGATACGCTCAATCAGGGCTGGAGGGATTGATCGCACATTCGCCGGGCCATGCGGCGAAGGCAAGGCGGGAAGGGGGCGGCGGTTAGGGAGTAGGGACTAGGGATTAGGGATTAGGGGCTAGGGGTTAGCAAGGTCAGCTCAGATCCATGTCTAGCCCCTAGCCCCTAGCCCCTAGCCCCTAGCCCCTAGCCCCTAGCCCCTAGCCCCTAGCCCCTAGCCCCTAGCCC
>NZ_JBXAQC010000008.1:0-183795 GCF_058806855.1 Caulobacter sp. GW821-FHT12F03 | reverse complement strand
CGGCGGCGGCGGCGGCGGCGGCGGCGGCGGCGGGGGCGGAGGCGGCGGCGGGGCCGCTTCTTCCTGGAAGCTGTAGCGGACGCCGAAGGTGACCGACTGGTCGTTGTAGCTGCCGGTCAGCGGGCCGGCGGTGCCGGCGTTGCTGAACTCGAAGTCGTCGGTCTGGAAGTAGCGATAGGTCAGGTCGACGTTCATGCGATCGCTCGCCTTGGCCGTCAGACCGGCGATGCCCTGCCAGGCCCAGACGCCGTCGGCTTCGTCGACGTTGATGAAGGGCGCGGAGAGCGCCGTCACCGTGCCGCGCGCATAGCCGGCGCCGACACCCACGAACGGGTGCAGGTTGCCCTGCGGGTAGATGTCATAAATGACATTGCCCATCAGGGAGAGCACTTCGGCTTGACCGTCAGCGTCGAGCGGCGGCGACTTCAGGTCGCCGGGGCGCCAGCCGCCTTCGAGTTCAACGCGCCAGTTCGGCGACAGGCGGTAGCCCAGACGGGCGAAACCGGTCCAGCTGTCGTCCGGATCGACGGCGAAAGTACCCAGGCCGGTCTCGGCCTTGATCGTGTCAGACCAGTGGTAGCCAACATCGACAGCGCCGTACCAGCCGCTGTCTTGAGCCGCCGCACCCGTCGCTGCGAGCGTCGTGACGGCCAGAGCCGCACCCGCCAGAAGCTTGAATTTCATAATGAGAGCCCTCTCCTGCCCGCGATGCGACCAAAGGCCGCTCGAAAGTTTGTTATATCAACCATGCGCCCACCGCCAAGTGTCGGCGAAGCCACACTACCGCCTATTTCGACTGAGGAAACGATGAACGGCGAGTTTCTCAGTCAAGGGTTGTGCGGTAGCGCGCCATCGCGAACAGAACGACGACGAGAACGAACCCCGCAAGAGCGGCCAGGCTCGGCCAAAGTTCCACGAAGCCCAGCCCCTTGAGCAGCGCGCCCCGCACGACCCGCAGGAAGTGGGTCACCGGAATGCCGTTTCCGATGGTCTGGGCCCAGACCGGCATGCCCCGGAACGGGAACATGAAGCCCGACAGCAGCAGCGACGGGAAAATATAGAACACCGACATCTGCATCGCCTGCAGCTGGTTGCGGGCCACCGTCGAGATCAGGAAGCCCAGCGCCAGACTGCCGATGATGAACAGCAGGATGCCGATGACCAGCGCGCCCCAGCCGCCGGCGAACGGCACGTCGAACAGCACCCGCGCCAGCGTCAGGATCACCACCGTCTGCACCAGGCCGACCAGGACATACGGCGCCAGCTTGCCGATCATCACCTCGATCGGCTTCACCGGCGTGGCCAGCAGGGTCTCCATCGTGCCCCGCTCGTATTCCCGCGTGACGCCCAGCGCCGTCATCATCACCAGGGTCATCGACAGGATCACCCCCAGCAGGCCCGGGACGATGTTGTAGGCGGCGATGGCCTCGGGATTGTAGCGGCGGTGGACGATCACCTCGAACGGCGGACTTCCGCCCGCGCGGCCGGCGACCGCCCCGGTCAGGTCGTGGACCAGCGCCTGCTGCGGCAGGGCCGACAGCGCCGCGATGGCGGTGCCCGTGGCTGACGGATCGGAGGCGTCGGCCTCGACGAGAATCTGCGCCTGGTCGCCGCGCACCACGCGCCGGGTGAAGTCCGCTGGAATGGTGATGGCGAACTGCACCCGGCCCCGCGCGATGGCCTCGTCCAGCTCGGCCGGCGTGCGGGCTGTCTCGGTGATGTCGAAGTAGTCGCTGCGCGCCAGCGCCCCCAGGGTCGAGCGCGCGAACGCGCCCTGGTCCTGCACCAGCACGGCGGTCGGCAGGTGATGCGGGTCATTGTTGATGGCGTAGCCGAACAGCAGCAGCTGCACGATCGGCATGGCCAGGATCAGCGCATAGGTCAGCCGGTCGCGCGTGAGCTGGGTGAACTCCTTGACCAGCACGGCGAAGATGCGGGTGGCGTTCATTCGAAATTGTCCGTCGACTGGCCCATCAGGTGGATGAACACATCCTCCAGCGTCGGCGACACCTCGCTCCAGCGGAACGGCGCGCGCCGCCACGGGGCGATGGCCGCCTCGAGCGCCGCGCGGTCCACCCCGCTGACGTGCAGCGCCGCGCCGAAGGGAGCGGCCATGACCACGCCGGGTCGGCCGGCCAGCTCGCGCGCCAGCCGGTCCGCCCCCGGGCCCTCGGCGCGGAAGGTGACCAGCCCGGAGCCTTCGATGACCTCGGCCCCGGTCCCCCGCGCCATCAGCCGGCCGTAGGCGATGTAGGCGATGTCGTGGCAGCGCTCGGCCTCGTCCATGTAGTGGGTGGAGACCAGCACGGTCAGGCCCTCCGCCGACAGGGCGTGGATCTCGTCCCAGAACTCGCGCCGCGCCTTCGGATCGACCCCGGCGGTCGGCTCGTCGAGCAGCAGCAGGCGCGGCTCGTGCAGGATGGCCGAGGCGAGCGCCAAGCGCTGCTTCCAGCCGCCGGACAGGCTGCCGGCCAGTTGCCGGCGGCGGTTTTCCAGCCCCAGCCGCCGCAGCGCCTCGTCGACGCGCCGCCGGCGGTTGTCCAGGCCGTAGACCCGCGCGACGAAGGTCAGGTTTTCCTCGATCGACAGATCCTCATAGAGCGAGAACTTCTGCGTCATGTAGCCGGTCTGACGCTTGATCCGCTCGGCCTCGCGGCGAAAATCCAGCCCCAGGACCTCGCCCTCGCCGGTGTCCGGCGTCAGCAGGCCACAGAGCATGCGCAGGGTGGTGGTCTTGCCCGAGCCGTTGGGTCCGAGAAAGCCGGTGATCCTGCCCGCCCCTACCTGGATCGACAGGTCCTGGACGACATGCTTGTCGCCGAAGCTCTTGTTGAGCCCCCGGACGTCGACCGCCAGGGTCACGGCGCGTCCCCGAGCGGCGTGACGTCGACGGGCTGGCCGGGCGCCAGGGCGCGCGGCGCGTTCGGCCGCGCCTCGACGAGGAACACCAGCCGGTCACGGCTGTCGCGGCTGTAGATGATCGGCGGCGTGAACTCGGGCCGGGGGCTGACGTAGTCGATGGTCGCAGACAGGCCGCCGGCGCAGCCGTCGCAGCGGAATGCGATCCGCCGGCCGATGGCGTAGCGCGACAGGTCCTTCTGCGGGACGAAGAAGCGCACTTTCACCCGGTCATCGGGGATCAGCGAGACCACCGGCTGGTTGGCCGCGGCCCACTCCCCGGCCTGGAAGAACACCTGCTCGACCCGGGCGTCGGCCGGGGCGCGCGGGCCGGTGCGGTCCAGCTGCGCCTGGGCGGCGGCCAGGGCGTCGCGCGCCTGCTGAACCTGGGCTTCGGCGGCGCGCACGGCGTCGGGCCGGGCGCCGAGAGTCTGGGCCGCGCGCTGGCTGGTCACGGCGTTGAGACTGGCCACCGCCGAGTCGCGGGCGGCGCGCACGGTGTCCAGCCGGGCGGGGGCGTAGATGCCCTGCTTCACCAACGGGGCGATGCGGTTGTACTCGGCCTGGGCCTGGCGGACGGCGGCCTCCGCGGCGGCGCGCTGGGCGTCGGTCACGGCCAGTTCCTGCGGCCGCTGGCCCTTGCGGGCGTCGTCGAGCCGGGCCTGCGCTTCCGCCAGGGCGGCGGCGGCCTGGTCGCGCTGGGCGACCAGCGGCGCGGCGTCGAGCGCGAACAACGGCTGGCCGGCCGCGACCCGCTGGCCGCGCACCACCGACACGGCCGACACCGCGCCGGACGTCGACGACGACAGGTACAGCGCCTCGCCCTCGATGTAGCCGGACAGGGCGCGATCGGCGGCCGGCGCGCGGCCGAAGATCCACCAGGCGCCCGCCCCGGCCAGCAGGACCACCGCCGCCACGGCGATTCGGACTCTCGGGTTCATCGACGTCCCCCCTCGACCAGAAGACCGCCCAGGACGGTCTCGATGTGTTGCTGCGCCAGGGCCCTCAGGTCGATGGGCCGGGCGCCGGCCGGCTCGAGCACCTCTCGCCAGAGCAGACCCATCAGCAGGGGCCCGATCATGGAAAGGGCATGATAGCGCGGCTCGCCGGGCCGGAGCTCGCCCTTCGCCTGGGCCCGTTCGATCAGGCCGGTCAGCACGCCGAGCATCCGCGCGACGACCTCGTCGTGCCAGACCCGCGCCAGCTCCGGGAAGTTGCGCGACTCGGCGATGACCATCTTCGCCACCGGCCCGACGGGCGAGGCGATCATCAGATCGGCGGCCCGGCCCAGCAGCATCCGCGCGACCTGGGCGAACGGCAGGTCGACGCCCGAGGCCAGCGCCTCGACCGCGGCGAGGTTCGGGCTGACCGCGTCGCGCACCACGGCGGCGAACAGGTCCTGCTTGGTCTCGAAGTAGAGGTAGAGCGCGCCCTTGCTGACCCCCGCCCGGGCGGCGATGTCATCGAGCCGCGCGGCGGCGAAGCCCTTCTCGGCGAACACGGCCAGCGCCGCGGCGACGATCTCGCCGGGGCGGGCCTCCTTGCGACGCCGCCACCTGGGTTCACCGACGGGGAGCATGCGCACCTTCATTGATAACTGACTGGTCAGTTATCAATTTGAAAGCCACCGGAGTCAAGCCTCGCCCTCCGCGTGAAACGGCGAGGGACCGTCGGGCGAATGCGGCTATGCTCTGATCAACGACCTGCCGACGAGACATCCATGACCCTGCAACACCCCCTCCTGCGCCGGTTCGGCATGATCTGGGCCGCGGCCGCCGTGTTCCAGATTCCTGTGGTCATGCTGATGGCGCCCACCGGCGGGCTGCTGACCGATGTGCTCAGGGCGATCATATTCGGCTTCGTCCTCGCCCTTCTGGGCGGGGTCGTGCTGCTGCTCGGCCGCAAGCGCGAGGACGGGGCCCTGATCCCGGCCCTGGTCCTGGTCGCGCTGGTGTCGTTCGCCCTGGCCTATCCGGCGATGAAGGGCGGCGCGCTCAACGGCCGCTTCAAGGCTTCGCCCCGTCCCGCAGCCGACGCCGCCCACCGAGCGCCTCCGGCCGGTTGAGCTCCTTGCGGAACTCGTCGCGGCGTTCGTGGATCGAGGCGATGACCAGACCCATGGGAATGCCGATGTCGACCAGCGCCGCCTCGGACAGCTGCAGCGAGGCCTCGATCGTCTCCGGCACGGCGTCGGTCGCCCCCAGTTCGTAGAGCCGCTTGGCGTGGCGCGCGTCGCGGGCCCGGGCGACGATGGTCAGGTCTGGCCGCAGTTCGCGCGCCGTGGCCACGACCACCTCGTTGCCCTCGGGATTGTCCATCGTCACGACCAGGGCGCGGGCCGTGTCCAGCCCGCAGCGGCGCAGGAATTCGGCCCGCGAGGCGTCGCCGTAGAAAATGTCGGCGCCCGCCCGGCGGCCGGCCTCGACCAGTTTCGGATCGCGCTCGGCAGCGACCCAGGGGATGTCGTGCCGGCCGAGCATGTCGCCGACCAGCCGTCCGACCCGGCCGTAGCCGACCACGAGGACGGCCGGCGCGTCGGTCGCGGCGGCGGCGGGATCGACCGCCAGGCTGACCGCCGGATTGGCTCCCGGCCGTCCGCCCAGCTTCGCGCCGAGCACAGCCAGCACCGGAATGCAGAACATCGTCAGGGTCGAGGCGACCAGCACGGTGCGGCCGACCTCGCGATCGACGATGCCGCTGTTCATCGCCGTATCGAGAATGACGAAGGCGAACTCGCCGCCGGCCGCCAGCAGCATGCCGGCCTCCAGCGCCTTGCGCGGCTTGAGGCCGAACATCACCCCCAGGACGAACACCACGCTGCCGATCAGCAAAAGGGCGCCGACGGCGATGCCGACGATCAGCACGGGCCGGGCGACCAGCAGCGACAGGTCGAGTCCGATGCCGATCGACAGGAAGAACAGCCCCAGCAGGAGGCCCTTGAACGGCTCGATGGTCACCTCGACCTCGTGCCGGTATTCGGTTTCGGCCAGCAGCAGCCCGGCGATGAACGCGCCCAGCGCCATCGACAGGCCGGTCAGCGCCGCCACCAGCCCCGCGCCGATGACGATCAGCAGCGAGGCGGCCATGAACAGCTCCTCGCTCTTGGCCCGCGCGACCGACTTCATCATCGGCCGTAGCAGCAGCCGGCCGAACACCACCAGCGCCACGATGCCGATCGCGGCGGGGGCGAAGGTCAGCAGCATCTTCGGTGAAAAGATCTCGCCGCCGCCCTGGCTGCCGATGATCGTCAGTGTAATGAGGATCGGCGCCACGGCCAGATCCTGGAACAGCAGCACGGCGAAGGTCGCGCGGCCGGCCTGGCTGTGCTGCCGCTTGCTCTCGGCCAGCAGCGGCATGACCATCGCGGTCGAGGACAGGGCCAGCGCCGCGCCGATGGCGGCGGCGGCCTGCAGCGGCTGGCCCAGCATCATGGCCACGGTGGCGATGGCCGCCGAACAGACGGCCACCTGCAGCGCGCCCATGCCGAACACGAACCGGCGCATCAGGCGCAGCCGTTCCCAGCTCAGCTCCAGCCCGATCATGAACAGCAGGAAGACGACGCCGAACTCGGCCAGCTGGGCGACGTCCTGCGGCTTCTCGATAGTGACGGCGGCCAGCCAGGGAATGGTGTCGGCCAGGGCGCCCAGGCCGTACGGCCCCAGCACCACGCCCGCGCCGAGGAACCCGAGGATCGGGCTTATGCGCCAGCGGCGGAACAGCGGCACGACCACGCCCGCCGTCGCCAGAAACAGCACAACATCCTTGTACTCGCCGGGAGAGACCTCCGCCGCCATGCCGCCTCCAGATTGCCGATGGCCCCATATGGGGGCCTGCGGACCGCTTGCGAAACCCCGCGCGGGGGCGTAGTGCCCAGCCATGCGCAGCAGCAGCCCTGTCCGGCCGCCGTCGCGTCGCGGCGTCCTGCCCGCGGCGCTGGCCCTGCTCGCGCTCTGCGTCCAGTTGCTGATTCCGGCCGCTTCCCTTGCCACGGAAGCGAAAAGCGACGTGCGCACGGTCGTGCTCTGCACGGTCGACGGGGCCAAGACCGTCACGGTCCCGGGCGGCGACACGCAGCATCACGGCTTCGGCGGGCTGAAGTGTCACGACTGCGTCATGACCTCGATCGCGGCCGTCTCGCCGGGCGACCCGCCCGCCCTGCCGATCCGGTACGCGACCGAATCGCGCCTCGCCCCGATCGACCGCGCCACCCGCCTGCCCGGCGCCCGCGCGCCGCCCCGGCCGCCCTCCACCGGACCGCCCGCCTTCCAGATCGCCTGACCCTTCGCCGGGCGCGCCGACGCGCGCCCTGTCAGACCTTTCTGGAATTCACTCACATGACCACGTCCCAAGGCGCGCGCCTGCGCGCCCTCCTGCTCGGCGCGAGCTGTCTCGTCGCCCCCGCCTTCGCCCATGCCGCCGATGAACCGGTCACGGTCGACAGCGTCATCGTCACCGCCAATCCCGACCCGGAAGATCCCGCCGTCGTCGCCGACGCCCGCAGGCGCCTGTCGCGCACGCCCGGCGCGGTCTCGGTGATCTCGGCCGAGTCCTTCACGCACCGCGAATCGCTGGCCCTGGACGACATGCTGCGCGACGCCCCCGGCGTCTACGCCCAGCGCAAGTGGGGCGGCGATGTGCGCCTCTCGATCCGCGGCTCGGGCATCGGCAACGCCAACCACAACCGCGGCCTGCTGCTGGCCCAGGACGGCGTGCCGCTGAACGAGGCCGACGGCTACGGCGACAGTCAGATCGCCGATCCGCTGACCACGCGGTTCGTCGAGGTCTATCGCGGCGGCAACGCCCTGCGCTTCGGCGGCTCGCTGCTCGGCGGCGCGATCAACATGGTCACCCCGACGGGCGCCACCGCCGGTTTCGAGCAGCAGGTCCGCGTCGACGGCGGCTCCTTCGGCCTGCTGCGCGAGAACCTCGCCCTCGCCCGCCAGTCCGGCGACTGGGACCTCTATGTCGCCGGCACCAACCAGACCGGCCAGGGCTGGCGCGCGCAGAGCCAGCAGAACATCCAGTTCGGCTCGCTCAACCTCGGCCGGTCGTTCGGCGAGGACCGCGAGGTCCGGCTGATCGTCAACGGCTCGAACATCAACCAGGAGATCCCCGGCGCCCTGACCTGGAACCAGTTCCAGGCCAACCCGCGCCAGGACGCCCCGGCCAACTACGCCAACGACCAGGGTCGCAACCAGCGTGGCCTGCGCGTCTCCCTGCGCACCACCTGGCGGCTCGGCGACAGCACGGTGTTCGAGGGCGCGGTCTACGGCCTGTGGAAGGACCTCGACCACCCGATTTTCCAGGTCATCGACCAGCAGAGCCGCAACTGGGGCGCCTTCGGCCGGCTCGACTGGCAGGGCGAGATCGGCGGGATGAAGGCCGACGCCTACGGCGGCCTGTGGCTGCGCACCGGCGACCTGGATTCCAACTTCTACGTCAATGTGAAGGGCCATCGCGGCGCGCCGCGCTCGCGCACGCTGCAGAACGCCGACGCGGCGGACCTGTTCGCCGAGGGCCGGCTGTTCGTCACCGACCACCTCGCCCTCGTCGGCGGCGGGACCTGGGGCCGGGCCGGCCGTGACTACCAGAGCTTCGCCCTGCCGGGCGTGGCCGGGACCTTCAATCTGAAAGCCGCGAAGGATTATGACTGGTTCGCCCCGCGCATCGGCCTGCTGTGGCAAGCCGACGACGGCGCCCAGCTGTTCGCCAACCTGACCAAATCGGTCGAGCCGCCGAACTTCGGCTCCATGTCCCCGACGGGAACCGGGTTCGCCCCGGTTCAGGCCCAGGAGGCCTGGACCGCCGAGGCCGGGGCGCGCGGCCGGCGCGGCCCGTTCACCTGGGACGTCACGGTCTATCGCGCCGTGCTCGACAAGGAGATGCTGCAGTACACGGTCGCGCCCGGCATCCCCGCCTCGACCTTCAACGCCGACCGCACGATCCACCAGGGTCTCGAGGCGGCGCTGGACTGGCGGTTCGCACCGCAGTGGCGGCTGCGCCAGACCTGGACCTGGTCGGACTTCCGCTTCGACGGCGATGTTCAGTACGGGAACAACCGCCTGCCGATCGTACCCGAGCACTTCTATCGGGCGGAGCTGCGCTATGAGGCGGCCGCCGGCTGGTTCATCGCCCCGTCGGTGGAATGGTCGGCGTCGGACATCGCGGTCGACTACAGCAACACGACCACGGCGCCGAGCTACGCCATCCTGAACCTGAACGCCGGATGGAAGGTCCGCGACGGACTCTCGCTCTTCGTCGACGCCCGCAACCTGACCGAAGAGGCCTATGTCTCCAACGTCCAGGCCGCGATCGTCGCGAGTTCCGCCACGGCTGCCTACTGGCCCGGCGACGGCCGGTCCGTCTATGCCGGCCTGACGGTCTCGTTCTAACCCTGAGGGCGGCGGCGCGACCCGCCGCCGCCCGTCCGGAGACACGCCATGTCGCTCGATGACACCCCGCCCGGGGCGAGCCGCCTCTACCGCGCCATCTGGCGCTGGCACTTCTACGCTGGCCTGATCTGCCTGCCGTTCTTCATCCTGCTGGCGACCACCGGCGCGCTCTATCTGTTCCGGGACGAACTCGCTCCGGTGCTCGAACACCGGCGTCTGGTCGTCGAACAGACGACCGCCCCTTCGCTCGCGCCCGAGGCCCTGATCGCCCGCGCCCGGGCCGTGCAGGCCGGAACGCCTGTGCGCTTCACCCCGCCCCCCGCGCCAGACCGCTCGGCCGAGGTCGGCATCCGCGACGGCAGGGGCGACGTCATCTCGGTCTTCCTCGTCCCCTCGACGGGCCAGGTGCTCGACCGGATCGCCGACGAGCAGCGACCGATGAAGCTGATCAGCCACATCCACAGCCTGGAGATTCTCGGCAAGGCGCCCAACCTGATCATCGAGGTGGTGGCCGGCTGGGCCATTCTGCTGGTCGCCTCGGGGATTTTCCTGTGGTGGCCCCGCGGCCGGGAGCAGGGCGTGGTCACGCTGCGCGCCACCCCGGCGAAGCGCGTCTGGTGGCGCGACCTGCACGCGGTCACGGGCGCCTTCGCCTGCGTGATCCTGCTGTTCCTGGCGGTCACCGGCATGCCCTGGTCCGGCTACTGGGGCGAGAATTTCCGTCGGCTGGTCAATGAGTCCGGCCTCGGCATGCCCGCCCAGGCCAGGGCCACCGCCGTCGCTTCGGACGCCGCCCTGGCGGCGACGAAAGCCGGATCCTGGACGATGGATCCGTCGACGACCCCGGCGGTCGCGCCGTCCCCGTTGCAACCCATCCCGATCGCCGCCGTCCTGGCGATCGCCGGCCAGCGCCATGTGGCGCCCGGCTATGTCGTGCGGCTGCCGACCTCGGCGGGCGGCGTCTACACCATCCAGAGCTATCCCCGGCAGGCCACGGGCCAGCGCGTCATCCACCTCGACCAGTACAGCGGCCGGGTCATCGCCGACCTCGGCTTCCGCGACTACGGCCCGGTGTCGAAGGCCGTCGAATGGGGCATCGCGGTCCATACCGGCGGCCAGTTCGGCCTGATCAACCAGCTGGTCATGCTGGCCGGATGCCTGGCCATCATCATCCTCAGCGTCTCGGCGGCGGTGATGTGGTGGCGGCGGCGGCCGAAGGGCCGGCTGGCCGCGCCGCCGGCCCAGCCCGGCGAACTGAGCGCCTTCGCCCTGTTCGCCCTGGCGATCGGCCTGATCTTCCCGCTGCTCGGCCTGTCGATTCTGCTGGCTTTCGCCCTCGACAGGCTTGCGCCCCGGGTCCTGAAACTGAAACACGCCCTCTAGTTCGAAAGGCAACCCGGCCCATGCGCCTTGCACCCCTCCTCGCCGTTCTGCTCCTCGCCGCCTGCTCACCCGGCAAGCCGCCGTCCTACAGCAGCGCCGGCATCGCCGTCGCCGAGCCCTTCAGCCGCCCTGCCCCGGCCGGCGGCACGGGGGCCGGCTTCTTCTCCGTGACCAACAACAACACCGGCCCGGACGTCCTGGTCGCCGTGGAATCGCCCATCGCCGGCAAGGTCCAGATGCATGAGACCTCGACCGCCGGCGGGATGATGCGGATGGAGGAGCTGAAGGACGGCGTGCCGTTCAAGGCCGGCCAGACCGTCGTCTTCAAGCCCGGCGGCAAGCACGTGATGTTCATCGGCCTGACCCGGCCGCTGAAGGCGGGCGACCGCGTTCCCGCCACCCTGGTGTTCCGCAATGCCGGCCGCGCGCCGATCGAACTGGTCGTGCGCGGCGGCATGCCCGGTATGGCCGGTATGGCCGGCCACGATCACTAGATTTCCCGTCCAGGAGCCCTCGCATGAAACCCTTCGTCTTCGCCGCCGCCCTGACCCTGATCGCCGCGCCGGTGCTCGCCGCTTCGGCCCCGCAGGTCAGCCAGGCCTGGTCCCGCCCCGCGCCCCAGGGCGGCAACGGCGCCGGCTACGCCGTGATCACCAGCGCCGGCCCCGCCGACACCCTGGTCGCGGTCAGCAGCCCGGTCGCGAGCCGCGCCGAGATCCATGAGTCGATGATCATGGGCGGCCAGGCGATGATGCATCCGCGCCCGGGCGGTCTGCCGGTTCCCGCCGGCGCGACCGTCGCGCTCAAGCCGGGCGGCTGGCACATCATGCTGATGGGCCTCAAGCAGCCGCTGAAGGCCGGCGACCACTATCCCGCGACCCTGACCTTCAAGAAGGCCGGCAAGGTGACGGTGCAGTTTTCGGTCCAGGCCACGGCGCCCGCGGGCTGAATTTCCCGCCCCTACTGACGCCGGGTCACGCGTTGACAGGGCGTGGGTGACCGCCGCTAACTTGTCCGCGCGGCCCGTCAGAGGCCGATACGGGAGAGTGCGCGCATGTCCGGCTGGAACTTCGCCGACGTCTGGGAAGAGATCGCCGCGGCCGCGCCGGATCGCCCGGCCCAGATTCGCGGGTCGCGGGTCATCAGCTGGGGCGACTTCGACCGTCGCGCCAACGCCGTCGCCGCCCATCTGCTCAAGGCGGGCCTTGGCCGTCAGGCCAAGGTCGCGGCCTATCTCTACAATACCCCGGAGTACCTCGAGACCTACTACGCGGCGTTCAAGGCCAGCCTCGCCCCGGTCAACACCAACTACCGCTACGAGACCGAGGAGCTGCTCTATCTCTTCGACAACGCCGACGCCGAGGCGATCGTCTTCCACGCCGGTTTCGCGCCCAAGCTCGAGGCGATCCGCGATCGCCTGACCAAGGTGAAGTGCTGGATCGCCGTGGCCGACGAGGACGCGCCGATCCCGGCCTGGGCGACGGAGTACGAGAGCATCGCGGCGGCCGGGGCCGACCGCGTCGTCGCCCCGGGCGGCCGCTCCGGCGATGACCTGCTGCTGCTCTACACGGGCGGCACCACCGGCATGCCCAAGGGCGTGATGTGGCGCCAGGACGACCTGTTCCAGGTGCTGGGCGCCGGCGGCAATGTGCTGGCCCTGATCCCGCCGCTGGAGACGCCGCACGAGGCCGGCGTGCGCGCCCGCACCGGCCGCGCGGGCGACCTGCACCTGCCGCCGCCCACGACCATGGTCACGGCCTGCCCGCTGATGCACGGCACCGCCCAGTTCGGCAGCTTCGGCGCCCTGACCGGCGGCGGCTGCATCATCACCCTGCCCTCGCAACGCTTCAGCGCCGAGGAGCTGTTCGACGAGGTCGATCGCCTGCGGGCCAACAGCATCTCCATCGTCGGCCTGGCCTTCGCCGCGCCGATGCTTGAGGCGCTTGAGGCCAACCCCGGCCGGTGGGACCTTTCCTGCATCACCCGCATCGGCTCGTCGGGCACGGTCTGGAGCCATGACAACAAGCAGGCGCTGCTGAAGCACCTGCCGCCCGGCGCCATGCTGATGGACAGCCTGGGCTCGTCGGAGGCCGTGGGTCTCGGCGGCTCGACCTCGGTCGCCGGCGCGGAGGCGACCACGGCCCAGTTCCTCGTCGGCCCCAACGCCGCGGTGTTCAAGGAAGACGGAACCCGCGTCGAGCCGGGCAGCGGCGAGCGCGGCCTGGTGGCCGTCGGCGGCTTCATCCCGACCGGCTACTACAAGGACCCGGAGAAGTCGGCCAAGACCTTCCAGACCTTCGAGGGCCGCCGCTGGTCGGTGCCCGGCGACTTCGCGGAAGTGAACGCGGACGGCACGATCAAGCTGCTCGGCCGGGGCTCGCAGGTGATCAACACCGGCGGCGAAAAGGTCTTCCCCGAGGAGGTCGAGGAGGCGCTCAAGACCCACCCGCTGGTCCGCGACGCGGTGGTCGTCGGCGTGCCCGACGCGCGCTTCGGCGAACGCATCTGCGCGGTGGTCGATGTCGGCGGCAACGTCGCCCCGCCGCTGACCGAACTGGCCGCCCATGTCCGCGGCCGCCTCGCCGACTACAAGGCCCCCCGCGAACTGGTCGTCGCCCGGGTCGAGCGCGCGGCCAACGGCAAGGTCGACTACAAGGCCGTCCGCGCCCAGGCCCTCGCGGCGCTGGGAGTTACGGCGGGGTAGCCGCTCGGGGACATGTACCGAAGGTACGTGTCCCTGCCGCTTTCATCGCTGCAGATGAGGACACGCACTGAAGCGCATGACCGCCCGCTTGACCTTATTTTGATGATTAGCTAAATAGCGATTCATGAACAGGGTTTTCAAAGCGCTGGCCGATCCCACCCGCCGCCGGGTGCTGGAGCTGCTCCGGCAGCGGCCGATGACGGCGGGTGAGCTCAGCGACCAGTTCCCGGTTTCAAAGCCGACCATGTCGGCGCACTTCGCGGTGCTGCGCGAGGCCGATCTCATCGACGCCACCAAGCACGGCGTCACCATCACCTACCGGCTCAAGCTGTCCGTGCTCGAGGACGCCTTGCTGGGCTTTTCCCAGGCTTTCGGCATCGGCGGCGGCGTCCCCGCCCGCCCGACCGCCGACACAGGAGAGACGTCATGATCACCCGTCGACTGACTTTCGCGCTCGCCCTTGCGGCCGCCATCCTCGCCGTCGCCGCCGGCCTTCGTTATGGCCAGACCGCCGGCTGGCTGACGGCCGACACGGCCCGGCGCGCCATGCAGGTGCTGATCGGCCTGGGCCTCGCGGCCTACGCCAATGTCATGCCCAAGCAGCTCGGCCGGCCCTCGACCTCGGCCCGCGTCGCCGCCTCGACCCAGGCGGCGCTGCGGGTCGGCGGCTGGTCGATGACCCTGGCCGGTCTGGCCTACGCCGGGCTGTGGGCCTTCGCGGCCCTGCCGGTCGCCGACACCGCCTCGATGGTCGTGGTGATCGCCGCCATGGCGCTCACCCTGGGCTATGCGGCCCGCGCCTGGGCGACCTGCCGCACGCCCCGCCCCGGCCAGTAGTCGCGCGGTGTGACGGCGGGCTCCCGCGCCCTACATGACTCTTTTGTAAGAAGCGCCGGGCCCGGCGATGTGCATGGTCCCGGACAATCAGTTCACCCGGGAAACACCCCACATGAAACGCGTCCTGCTTTCCGCCGCCGCCGCGCTGGCCCTGACCACCGCCGCCGGCGCCTCCGTCGCCTGGGCCCGCGCCGTTCCGGCCCCGATCACCGCCGCCGACATCGCCAAGGCGCCCCGCATGGGCCCCTGGGGCTTCGACACCACCGGCATGGACCGGTCGATCAAGCCGGGCGACGACTTCGTCGGCTTCTCCTCAGGGACCTATCTGGCCGGCCTCGACATCCCGGCCGACCGGACCAACTGGAACTCCTTCGCCGTCCTGCGCGAACTGTCCGACGCCCGCATCAAGGCGGTGATCGACCGCTCGGCGGCCACGACCAACGCCGCGGGCGAGGCCCAGCAGATCGGCGGCCTCTACAACAGCTTCATGAACGAGGCGGCGGTCGAGGCGCTCGACGCCAGGCCGCTGGCCGGCGACCTCGCCGCGATCCGCGCGGCGAAGACCCGTGACGCCATCGCCGCGCTGATGGGCGCCTCCAACGGCGGCTTCGGCGGCTCCTTCTTCGCGTCCTACATCAGCCAGGACGCCAAGGACCCCAACACCAACGTCACCTACCTGACCCAGGCCGGCCTCGGCCTGCCCAACCGCGACTACTACCTCGACGCCAAGTTCGCCGAGAAGAAGGCCGCCTACCGCGCCTATGTTGCGCAGATCCTGACCATGGCCGGCTGGACCGACGCGGAAAAGTCGGCCGACGCGATCGTGGCGCTTGAGACCTCGATCGCCCAGGCCCAGTGGCCGATCGCCGACCAGCGTGACGCCGACAAGACCTACAATCCCGAGACGCTGGCGCAGCTGCAGGCCCTGGCCCCCGGCTTCCCCTGGCAGGCCTGGCTGAAGGGCGCGAGCCTGACCAAGGCCGACCGCGTGATCGTCGGCGAGCCGACGGCCTTCACCAAGATCGCCGCCATCTACGCCGCCACGCCGGTTTCGACCCTTCAGGCCTGGCAGGCCTTCCACACGGTCGACCAGGCCGCGCCCTATCTGTCGAAGCGCTTCGTCGACGCAAACTTCCAGTTCCGCGCCAGGACCCTCTCGGGCCAGCCCGAACAGCGCGCCCGCTGGAAGCGCGGCGTGTCGCTGGTCAGCGGCAATCTCGGCGAGGCGGTCGGCAAGCTCTATGTCGAGGCCTACTTCCCGGCCGAGTCCAAGGCCAAGATGGAGAAGCTGGTCGCCGACCTGCGCGTTGCGCTCAAGGCCCGCATCGACAAGCTCGACTGGATGAGCCCGGAAACCAAGGTCCGCGCCCAGGCCAAGCTGGCCGCCTTCACGGTCAAGATCGGCTACCCCAACAAGTGGCGCGACTACAGCGCCCTGACCATCAAGCCGGACGACCTGTACGGCAACGTCCAGCGCGCCAGCGCCTTCGAATGGGCGTTCAACGTCGCCAAGCTCGGCAAGCCGGTCGACCGGGACGAGTGGGGCATGTTCCCGCAGACGGTCAACGCCTACTACAACCCGACCCTCAACGAGATCGTCTTCCCGGCCGCCATCCTGCAGCCGCCGTTCTTCGATCCGGACGCCGACGCGGCGGTCAACTACGCCGGCATCGGCGCGGTCATCGGCCACGAGATCAGCCACGGCTTCGACGATGAGGGCCGCAAGTACGACGGCGACGGCTCGCTGCGCGACTGGTGGCAGCCGGCCGACGCCGCCAAGTTCGAGGTGCAGACCAGGCGCCTCGGCGCCCAGTACTCGGCCTTCGAGCCGGTCGCCGGCTCGCACGTCAACGGCGACCTGACCATGGGCGAGAACATCGGCGACCTGGGCGGCATCCTGATCGCGCTCGACGCCTATCACCTGTCGCTCGGCGGCCAGCCGGCGCCGGTGATCGACGGTCTGACCGGCGACCAGCGCTTCTTCCTCGGCTTCTCGCAGATCTGGCGCAGCAAGTACCGGGACGACGCGATCCGCCAGCAGGTCGTGTCCGACCCGCACTCGCCGGCCCAGTTCCGCGTCATCGGCACCCTGCGCAACGTCGACGCCTGGTACGACGCCTGGGGCGTGAAGCCCGGCGACAAGTGGTACGTGAAGCCGGAAGACCGCGTCCGCATCTGGTAGTCCTGGCGGCGTTCTCTCCCCATTCCGGGGGGAGAACGTTTGCCGTTTGCGCCAGCATGAAGAAACTTTAACGTCCCGGACCGGCCGCCGGGGTGCAATGTCGCCGGCAATTCCAGTTCCGGGGATGTTTCCACCATGAAGACTCTTCTGATGACCGCTGCGGCGGCGGGCGCGCTGCTGCTGGGCGCCGCGCCGGCCACGGCCCACGAGCAGCACGGCTGCCTCGACGCCTTCTGCTTCAACGAAGCCCTGTTCACCGCGACCGACACCACGGGCGGCGGCCAGGCTGTTTCGCTGGAGAGCCCGCGCTACGGCGCCTGGGGCTTCGACCTGACGGGCATGGACCGGTCGGTGAAGCCGGGCGACGACTTCTACATGTGGGCCAGCGGCGCGTGGAACGCCCGCACCGAAATCCCGTCCGACCGCACGCGCTTCGGCAACTTCGACGCCCTGGCAATCCTGTCCGAAGCCCGCACCCGCGCGATCATCGAGGATTCCGCCGCCGGCCGCATCACCGGCCCGGACGCGGTCAAGATCGGCGCCGCCTACGCCGCCTTCATGGACGAGGCCCGCGCCGAGCGGCTCGACGTGGCCCCGATCAAGCCCGAGCTGGCCCAGATCATGGCGGCCAGGACCCGCGACGACATCACCGCCCTGATGGGCCGCGCCAACACCTCCGGCTTCTCGACCATCTTCGGCCTGGGCATCGGCGACGACGCCAAGGACCCCACCCGGTACGCCGTCTACGCCGGCGCCGGCGGCCTGGGCCTGCCCGACCGCGACTACTACCTGGACCCGAAGTTCGCCGCCAAGAAGGCCGCCTACGAGGCCTACATCGTCCAGATGCTGACCATGGTCGGCTGGCCGAAGCCCGCCGAGTCGGCCAAGGCCATCATGGCCTTCGAGACCCAGCTGGCCGAGGCTTCCTGGACGCGCATCGAGCGCCGCGACCGCGACAAGACCTACAACCCGATGACCCTGGTCGAGCTGCAGGCGGCGACGCCGGGCTTCAACTGGGATCGCTACCTGCCGGGCACGGAGCTGAAGGGCGTCAATCGCTACATCGTCAGCACCAACACCGCCTTCCCCAAGTTCGCCGCCATCTATTCGGCCACGCCGGTCGACACCCTGAAGGCCTGGGAAGCGTTCCACCTCGTCGACGGCGCCGCGCCGCTGCTGTCGCGCCGGTTCGTCGACGCCAACTTCGAGTTCCGCTCGAAGACGCTGGCCGGACAGCCCGAGCAGAAGCCCCGCTGGAAGCGCGGCGTCGGCTACGTCAACGGCATGCTCGGCGAGCCGGTCGGCAAGGTCTACGTCGCCCGCTATTTCCCGGCCGAGTCGAAGGCCAAGATGGAGGCGCTCGTCGCCAACATCCGCGCGGCGCTGAAGGTCCGCATCGAGCACCTCGACTGGATGAGCCCCGAGACCAAGGTCAAGGCGCTGGAGAAGCTGGCCAAGTTCGGCGTGAAGATCGGCTACCCCGACAAGTGGCGCGACTATTCGGCGCTCGAGATCCGCGCCGACGACGCCTACGGCAACGCCATGCGGGCCGCGAAATTCGACTGGGAATATGACGTCGCCCGCCTCAACGGCCCGGTCGACAAGACCGAGTGGGGCATGACCCCGCAGACGGTCAACGCCTACTACAGCCCGGTGAAGAACGAGATCGTCTTCCCGGCCGCCATCCTTCAGGCGCCGTTCTTTGATCCGCAGGCCGACATGGCCGTCAACTTCGGCGGCATCGGCGGCGTGATCGGCCACGAGATCAGCCACGGCTTCGACGACCAGGGCCGCAAGAGCGACGGCGACGGCGTGCTGCGCGACTGGTGGACGGCCGAGGACGCGACCAAGTTCAAGGTCCAGGCCGACCGCCTGGGCGCCCAGTACTCGGCCTTCGAACCCTATCCCGGGGCGAAGGTGCAGGGCGGGCTGACGATGGGTGAGAACATCGGCGACATGGGCGGCCTCTCGCTGGCCTACGACGCCTACCTCGTCTCGCTGGCCGGCCAGCCGGCGCCCGTGCTCGACGGCTTCACCGGCCAGCAGCGGGTGTTCCTCGGCTGGGCCCAGGTGTGGCGTCAGAAGGCCCGCGAGGACTTCGTCCGCCAGCAGGTCGTCACCGACCCGCACTCGCCGGCCTACTATCGCGTCAACGGCACGATCCGGAACGTCAACGCCTGGTACGACGCCTTCGGCGTGCAGCCCGGCGACAAGCTCTACGTCGCCCCGGCCGACCGCGTGAAGATCTGGTAGCCAGCACGGGGACATGCACCGCAGGTACGTGTCCCCCAATCGAGCGGCCGGTTTAGGGGACATGTACCGAAGCCGGTACATGTCCCCGCTTCCGCCCCGTCACACCCCGAGCGTCTCCAGCACGAAGTCGGCCCGCGCGGCGACGTCGACCTTCGGCAGCTCGACCAGCCGGTAGCCCAGCCGCGCGTAGGTCGCGGTCAGCGGGCCATACTCGGCGACCGCTTCGTCGAGCCCGTGGCGGCGCTCCGCGTCCGTCCGGAAGATCTCCGGCCAGGGCGGCGCGACGAACACTGTCCGGTCATAGCGGCAGACCTCGGCCGCCCGCGGGAAATGGTCCGGGACCGGCACGCCCAGCCACTCTAGCGCGGCCAGCGGCTCAACGATGCTGCGGTCGAAGAAGGCCAGGCCGCCGGCCTCCGCGGCGGTGATGCGCTGGTGAAGCCCGCGCGACAGGGCCAGCTCGGCGAACTTCGCCGGCGCGGTCCAGGGCTGGGCGTCGCCGCCGATCCAGTCCTGCTCCCTGACGATCTGCCGGCCGGGCTCGGCGAACACGCGATGGCCGCGCCGCGCCAGCTCGCCGAGCAGGGTCGATTTGCCGCCGCCGGAGCAGCCGGTGATGACCACCGCCCGGCCCGCGCCGTCGGTGACGCGGGACGGCAGGTAGCCGTCTTCAGGGTTCGAGGTCATGAGGCCTCCTGGGGGATGTTGGGCAAGGGGTGCGTGGTTCGACGCGCCCGTCGGGCGCTGCTCACCATGACGTGCGGCAATACGCGTCATTCTGAGCAGGCCGCGACGCGGCCGTGTCGAAGGGCGCAGGGTGTCGGATACGGGAGGTTTTGACGGCGATGACCAAAAACACAGACCCGCCGCGGGGGATATTCGCGGCGGGTCCGGTTTATTTCTCGATCACTCGATCCAAGCGGGCGTTTCCTCCCCGAAACGCCGTGAGGTAAGAACTCTCAGGGGTTCTAGTTCCTCGCGCAATGTCAAAAGACGGCAATAGACTTTCCCTGTCAAGGGATGGAACGACCCCTACGCGCAACAAAATACGCCGAATTGGCGAATCCAGGGTCGATTGTTGGACCGCCCAGTCAAAACAACGGTCATTTTCGACGTTGCCGTCAGTTTTCTCACCCGATGCGGGTAGCCAGGGCTTCGGCGGCGTCCGACGTCGGCTCGAACATGTGCTCGGGACGACTCGCGGCCACCGGACCGATTCCCGCCCCCGCCAGCAGGGCCTGGGCCTGCAGCAGGTCGCGCTCGGCGATCAGCAGGCCGTTGGCCCGCGGCCGCGCGCCACGCTGGACCAGCTCCGCCAGCGCCGACCGGGCCGCGACATCCGCCTCGGCCGGCCAGACCAGCATCATCGAGCCCCGCGCCCGCGCCCGGGCCTCGACCACCCCCAGCAGCTGCCGCACCACGGCCAGCCGGTCGGCGTCCCAGTCAGCGGACAGCGAGGCCGCCAGCTGCGCCTGACTCTTCAGGATCACGCCGTCGCCGACGATCTTCAGATGGTTGGCCGCCAAGGTCGCGCCGGTGGTGGTGATGTCGACGATGATCTCCGCCGCGCCGGAGGCCGGGGCCCCTTCGGTCGCGCCGCCCGATTCCACGATGCGGTAGTCGGCCACGCCGCAGCGGGCGAAGAAGGCCCGCGTCTGGACCAGATACTTGGTCGCCACCCGCAGCCGCCTGCCGGTGCGCACCAGATGGGCGTGCGCCACCTCCTCGAGGTCGGCCATGGTCTCGACATCGAGCCAGCCGCGCGGCACGGCGACGATCAGGTCGGCCTTGCCGAAGCCCAGGGCCCGCAGCAGCATGACCCGGCTGTCGAGGTCGGCGACCTGTTCGCGCAGCAGGTCCTCGCCGGTGACGCCCAGGTGGATCTCGCCGCTGTCGAGCGCAGCGGCGATGTCGGAGGCCGACAGCAGCCGCACCTCGACCTTCGGCAGGGCCGGAATGGCGGCGGTATAGCCGCGCCCGCCGGCGGCCGACGACAGCGGCAGACCGGCGTCGGCCAGCCAGGCCTCGACCTGCTCCTTCAGACGCCCCTTCGAGGGGATCGCCAGAATCAACGGTCCGGTCATTCCACGCCTCCCGCGAAAGCCCTGGCCGGCCGCACCATGCAGCCGACCGCGCCCTGGGCCGAAGGCGCGCCGAGCCGCGCCGGCAGGCCGTCGTAGCGACCGCCGGCCGCCACGGGCCGTTCCTCGCCCAGCGCGGCGCTGCGCACCTCGAACACCAGGCCGTCGTAGTAGCCGAAGGCCCGCCCGAAGGCCGCCGTCAGGGTGATCCGGTCGGCGGGCACGCCCTGGGACGTCAGCCCGTCGAGCCGCCGTTTCCAGACGGCCAGCGCCGCCTCGATGGCGCCAGGAGCGGGGCCCGCCAGCGCGCGGATCGCGGCCAGCGCCTCCCGGGGCGCCGCGGACACGGCCAGATAGCGGCGCACGGCGTCGGCCTCGGCGAGCGTCAGCGGCGGCGTGCGGGCGGCCTCGGCCCGATCGGCCAGACGGCGAACGATCTCCCCGGCCGGGCGACTGCCGACCGGCTCGATGCCGGCGATGGACCACAGCCGGCGCAGGGCCGCCTCGCCCTCCCCGTCCGGCACGCCTTCCAGCGGATTGATCTGCCGCGCGGCGGCCTCGTCGGTCGGCTGGCCGGCGCGGTCGAGCTCGGCCTGCAACAGGCGGGGGCGGGTGAACAGCCGCTTGAGCCGTCCGGCCAGCGCCGGCGTCAGGGCCAGGCTGTCGATGAAGGCCGCGAACAGGGCGATGTCGCCGACGATCAGCGACAGGTCGGTCCGCCCGCCGGCCGCCGCCGAGCGCCAGGCCAGGCCGACGACCTCGACATCGGCCGTCGCCGCGTCATCGCCGCCGAAGGCCTCGACGCCGATCTGCAGGAATTCCTCGGCCCGACCCGAGCCGGCCGGCGCGGCGCGGAAGGCCTTGCCTTCGTAGGCGTAGCGTCCGGCCGCGGCGCCGCCGGCGATGTGCGCCCGCGCCACGGGAATGGTGAAGTCCGGCCGCATGGCCAACTCCTCGCCGCCTTCGGCCTGGACCACGAACAGGCGGGGCCGCATGGCCTCCCCCGACAGGTCCAGCAGCAGGGCCAGCGGCTGCAGCACCGGAACCTCGACGGCGGCGGCGCCGGCCGTGGCGAACGGCGCGCGGATCGCCGCCAGGGCCTCGGCGGGTACGGGGGGCTCCAGTCTCATCGAGCGGCGTCCACGATCTTGCGCACGGCGGCGACGAGGTCGGCGCGCGGGATGGTCTGCTGGCCGGGCCGTTCGGCCTTCCAGGCGGCGTTGTCGGTGACGTCCTTCGACAGGTCGCGGCCGAGGTCGAGGTCCTTGATCGTCACGGTTCCGGCGGCGAACTCGTCCTCGCCGATGATCACCGCGGCCGGGGCCATGCGGCGGTCGGCGTACTTCATCTGCGGCCGCATGCCGGAGGTCCCGAGATAGACCTCGGCGGCGATGCCGCCCGCCCGCAGCTCGCCGGCGACGGCGAAATAGTCGGCCATCCGCGCCTGGTCGAAGGCGATGATCACCACCGGCCCGCGGTTCTCGCCGGCCTCCTCGCGGCCCGCCGCCTTCAGCGCCGCCGCCAGCCGCGACACGCCGAACGAGAAGCCCGTCGCCGGGGTTCGCTCGCCGGTGAACCGCGCCACCAGGTCGTCATAGCGACCGCCGCCACCGATCGAGCCGAAGCGCATCGGCTGGCCCTTGTCATCGGTGGTCTCCAGCAGCAGCTCGGCCTCGAACACCGCGCCGGTGTAGTACTCAAGCCCGCGCACGATGGAGGGGTCGAACACAGCCTGTTCGTCGCTGATTCCCAGGCCCTTCAGGGCCGCGTCGATCTTGGCCAGTTCCTCGAGGCCCTCCTGCCCGCCGATGGCGCGCGTCGTGTCCGAGAGCCAGTCGAGGAAGTCGGAGCGGGAAACCGCCGGCGCCTGCAGATAGCCCAGCACGTCGTCGATCGCCGACTTCGAAAGCCCGGCGCCCTTTGTAAAGGCGCCCGATTCATCCAGACGGCCTTCGCCAAGGAGCAGGGTCACGCCGTCGATGCCGAGGCGGTCCAGCTTGTCCATTGCGCGCAGCACGGCGAGCTTCTGCCCGGCATCGGTAACGCCCGTGCCATCGAGAACACCGTCCAGCAGCTTGCGGTTGTTGATCTTCATCACCGCCGTGCCGCGCGGCAGGCCGGCGGCCTCGAGGCCGGCCACGGCCAGGGCGATGATCTCCGCGTCCGCTTCCGGCCGCGCAGAACCGACGGTGTCGGCGTCGCACTGGATGAACTCGCGGAACCGGCCCGGGCCCGGCTTCTCGTTGCGCCAGACCGGCCCGAAGGCATAGCGGCGATAGGGCTTGGGCAGGGTCTCCCAGTTCTGCGCCGCGAACCGGGCCAGCGGCGCGGTCAGGTCGTAGCGCAGGGCCATCCACTGCTCGTCGTCGTCCTGCAGCGCGAACACGCCCTCGTTGGGCCGGTCGCTGTCGGGCAGGAACTTGCCCAGCGCGTCGGCGTACTCGAACGCCCCGGTGTCGAGCGGCTCGAAGCCCCACTGCTCGTAGACCCTGGACACCTGTTCGACGATCCGCCGCTCGGCTCGCAGCGTGGCGGCGCGCTTGTCGGCGAATCCGCGCGGGGCGCGGGCTTCGGGGCGGAAAGGCTGGTCGGTCATATCAAGCTCTCATCGGGTCGGTCGGGCCGGATGGAGCTGTCTTCAGCCCCATCCGCGTCGGGCGGGGCCGGAGGGGTGGAGCGCTGGCCTCAGGCCGCGCGAACCCGTTCCGTCCCGCGAGGGATGGCGTGGTGGCTGCCGTGATGGTGCGAGGCGCGGGTCATCGGGGCGGGTCTATAGTGGAACTCTTGCGAAAGGGCTAGCGCTTCGAAGGCTTGCGGCGATGGCGAAGCCGCGCGCCCAGATGGACGTGAAAGGACAGGAGCAGGACCGCCCCCGCCAAGGCCCGCAGGTCAATGCCCCTCACGGCGCCGGAGGGCAGGACGGCCAAGGCGATGAGCGCGACGATCCCCCATCCGAGGATGACGGGCCAGATCGGCCGGCGGCGCATCTTCGGCTCGGGATCGCTGACCTTGCTCATGACACGGCGTCGCGCCTCAACCGCGCGATCAACGCCGCCGTCGACGGATCGTGCGCCCCGGCCTCGCCGCCCTGCAGTTCGCCCAGCACCGCCGTCGCCAGGGTCTTGCCCAGCTCCACGCCCCACTGGTCGAAGCTGTTGATGTCCCACAGCACCCCCTCGACGAACACCTTGTGCTCATAGAGGGCGATCAGGGCGCCCAGCGTCTTCGGCGACAGCCGGTCCATCAGGATGAAGCTCGACGGCCGGTCGCCAGGGAAGTGGCGGTGCGGCTCGGCGGCGTTGGCCGACCCGGTCATCAGGGCCTCGGCCTGGGCGATGGCGTTGGCCAGCAGGATCGCCTGCTGCGGCTTGGGCCCTTCCTCGGCCCTGGCCACGGCGACGAAGTCGACCGGGATCACGTCGGTCCCCTGGTGCAGCATCTGGAAGAAGGCGTGCTGATCGTTGGTGCCGGCGTTGCCGAACACGGCGGTGGCGGTGGCATGGGCCACGGGCGCGCCGGACAGGGTCACCCGCTTGCCGTTGGACTCCATTTCCAGCTGCTGCAGGTAGCTGGCCAGCAGCCCCAGCCGGTCGGCGTAGGGCTCGACCACCCGCACGGGGCGGCCCAGGCCATTGCGGTTGAACACATGGGCCAGCGCCAGAAGCACCGGGGCGTTGGCCGCCAGAGGGGCCGTGCGGAAGTGGTCGTCCATCGCCGCCGCGCCGGCCATCAGCGCCTCGAACCGGTCCCAGCCGAGCGCAATGGCGCAGCTGAGGCCGACGGCCGACATCACCGAGTAACGGCCGCCGACCCAGTCCTCGAAGCCGAATACCCGCTCCGCCGGAATGCCGAACGCCGCGCAGGCCGCCAGGTTGGTCGAGGCCGCCGCCAGGTTGGCGTCGCCGTCGGGGCCGAGGAAGGCGTGCAGCCAGCCGCGCGCGGCGGCGGCGTTGGCCATGGTCTCCTGGGTGGTGAAGGTCTTGGAGACGATGACGATCAGCGTCGTTTCCGGGTTCAGCCCGGCCATCGCCTGGGCCAGGTCGGACGGGTCGACATTGCCGACGAAGCGCAGGGCGATGTCCGGCTCCAGCCGCTTCAGCGCCCGCCAGACGAAGCGGGGCCCGAGGTCCGAGCCGCCGATGCCGATATGGACGACGGTGGTGAACGGCCGGCCCGTCGCGCCACAGATCTCGCCCGACCGGACGGCCCTGGCGAAGGCCTTCATCCGGCCGCGCACGGCCTCGACCTCGCCGGACACCGGCTTGCCGACGGCCCTGAAGTCCGCCCCGTCCGGCGCGCGCAGGGCCATATGCAGGGCGGCGCGCGTCTCGGTGATGTTGACGGCCTCGCCGGCGAACAGCCGGTCCCGCGCGGCCTCGACCCCGGCGGCCCGGGCCAGGTCCAGGCCGGCGTCGAGGCCGGCGCCGCTCCACGGCTGCTTGCTGAGGTCCAGCCGCAGGCCGCAGGCCTCGACCACCATTCGCTCAAGCCGATCCGGCTCGGCGGCGAAGTGATCGACGATTCGCGTCCCGCCATCCTGGCGGGCGGCGGCTTCAAAGGCGGTCCAGGCGGCGGTCAGGTCGGTCATGAGGGCTCCGGCGGCCAAGCCCGCGGCAACACGGCGTTTACCATAACGGGCTTACCAGAGGGCAAACGCCCATTCACCGAGGGACGCTCCATGTCCTGTGACGCTGTCGCCCTTGCCGCCACCCTGTGGCTCACCGCCGCCAGCCCCATGGCGGCGACCGCCACGTCGGCCGTCGCCGTCAGCGCCCCGCCGTCGTCGGTGGCCAGCGAGCCGCTGTTCATGGACATCGTCAAACGGGCCGACGCCCTGAAGACCGAGGTCGACGGCTGGAAGGGCAAGGACGGCCCCCTGCCCGGCTGGGACACGTTCGCGCAACAGATCACCGAGCTCTCCGGCCTCGACATGCAGGCCCACCTGCTGCTCAAGGCGCGCGGCACGGACGGCGACCTGAAGTGCATCCTGCGCGGCATCTCGCAGGACCTGCCGGTGCGGCTGAAGGAAGTCCAGGACGCCGTCGACACGCGCACGCGCGACATGGCGCTGAAGGAGATGTTCTGGCTGCTGCGCGACAACGTCGAGGTGATCACCACCCCGCCGACGGCGACCAGCGGGACCTAAACCCCACACCCGTCATCGTCGGAATTTTGCGGGGCGCGAGCGAGCCCTACCGTTTCGCTGCCTGGCCGATGGCCTTGAGGACCAGGCCCTCGGTCAGCAGCTGCGGCAGCACCACCGGCTCGCCGCCATCGGCGCCATAGACCAGATACAGCGGCACCCCGGCCCGGCCGTGTTCGGCCAGGGCCGCGGCGATGGTTGCGTCGCGGTTGGTCCAGTCGGCCACGAGATAGACCGCCCCGGCCGCCCTGGACGCCTCGGCGACCGCCGGCCGCGAGATTGCTGCGGCGTCGTTGACCTGGCAGGTCACGCACCAGGCGGCGGTGAAGTTGACGAACACCGGCTTGCCCTCCGCCCGCAGCGCGGCGACCCGCTCGGGCGACCAGGGCTCGGACGGCAGGTCCGCCCTGGCCTCCGTCTCCGCCGGCGCGTCGGTCAGGGCGACCGCGGCGCGCGGCGCCATGGCCAGGCCATAGATCAGTCCGGCCACGGCCAGCAGGGCCAGCAGCGCAAGGCCGCGCAGCACCGGAGCCTTCTCCCGCTTCTGCGCCCGGCCGAACAGCCAGCCGGCGAAGGCCGCCGTCACCGCCGCGGCGAGGCCGAGGCCGAGGCCCAGCGACCCCGTCTGCTGCGCCAGCACCCAGGTCAGCCAGGCGGCGGTGCCGTACATCGGGAAGGCCAGCACGTTACGCAGGGTCTCCATCCACGCCCCCGGCTTCGGCATCAGCCGCAGCAGCGCCGGCGCGAACGACAGGGCCACGAACGGCGCGGCGAGCCCGAGGCCGAGAAAGGCGAACACCGACAGCGACACCACCGGGCTCTGGGTCAGGGCGAAGCCCATCGCCGGGCCCATGAAGGGCGCGGTGCAGGGCGCGGCCACGACCACCGCCAGCACGCCCGTCAGGACGCTGCCCAGCAGGCCGCGGCTGTTGTCGGCCAGCGTGCCGCCGACGCCCTGCAGCGAGGTCCCGATCTCGAACACGCCCGACAGGTTCAGCGCCACCAGCAGCATCAGCACCGACAGCGCGGCCACGGCGGCCGGCGACTGCAGCTGGAAGCCCCAGCCGACGGCGGCGCCGGCGGCCTTCAGCGCGATCAGCACGCCCGCCAGCGCGACGAACGAGGCCACCACCCCGAACAGGTAGGCCAGGCCCTGATGCCGCGCGGCCTTCGCCTCGTGCGCATGGCCGGCCAGCGAGGCGGCCTTCATCGACAGGATCGGGAAGACGCAGGGCATCAGGTTGAGGATCAGCCCGCCGAGGAAGGCGAACAGCAGGGCGACGGGCAGGCCGAGCGGGAAGCCGGCGGCGGGCGCGGACACCACGCCGAGACCCGACGCCCCGGCCGGCAAGGCGCCCGCCTCCGCCGAGATCTCGAACGCCCGGTCGCCCAGCGCCAGCACCCCGGCGAGCGTCTTGGGCGCGGTTCCTTGGGTGAAGTCATAGCCGCCGGGCACGCGGATCGTCAGCCCGTCCGGGCCGCGCTCGACGACCTGAGGATCGGCGTGCTTGATCGCCGTGCCGCTGAACGGGAAGAACCAGGCGCCGGCGAGGTCGGCGCCTTTCAGCTCGGCGCCGGTCACGGCCAGCGACAGCGTGCCGCCGGTCACGGCGAAGACCGCGCCCAGGTTCGACGGCTTGGGCGCCCTGGCGAGGGTCTCGGCGATGCGCGGGCCCCAGACCTTGTCCGGTTGCGGCGGTCCGGCGACCACCGGCAGGTCCAGGCTGAGCGTGGCGTCTTCGGGGATGCAGGTCTCGGCGCACACGAGGAAGCTGACCGCTACCTGCAGCCGCGCGGTCTGGCCGGGCTTCGCCATCGCCGGAACCTCGACGGGCACGGGCAGCAGCACCTCGCCCTCATAGGCGTAGACGCCCAGCTGGTTGGGCTTTTCGCCCTCCAGCAGCAGCTTGGGCGCGGGCCACACGATCTCGCCGGCCTTCCAGCCGGCGGGCAGGGTCCAGGCCAGCCTGGTGGCGTTGCCGGCGTCGCCCGGATTGCGCCAGTAGGTGTGCCAGTCCTTCACGATCTTCTGCCGCACGGCGACGAACACCGTGCCGCCCGGGACCGCGGCCTCCTGGGCCACCAGTTCGGCCTCGATGTGGCCCGTGTTCACCGGCGCGGCGAGCGCGGGGGCGGCGGTCAGGGCCAGCAGGACGGCCAGGAGGGTGCTCAGTCGCATAATGCAGCTATATGGCCCGCGAGGGCCCCTCGACAACGGCGGTGCGCCCGCCATGATCGACGCCGAACCCATGAGGACCGAGATGCCCGTCAACCACGCCTGGATTCTGAACAAGCGGCCTGTCGGCGAGATCGCCCCCGGCGACCTGGAATATGTCGAGCGGCCGCTGCGCGCGCTGGAGCCCGGCGAAGTTCTGGTGCGCAACGTCTACCTCTCGCTGGACCCTACCAACCGCATCTGGATGAGCGACCAGGACCAGTACCTGCCGCCCGTCGAGGTCGGCGACGTGATGCGTGGCGGGACCATCGGCGTGGTCGAGGAAAGCCGCTCCGACCGGTTCCCGGTCGGAACTTCCGTCAACGCGGGCCTGTCCGGCTGGCAGAGCTACTCCATCGCCCACGAAGCGACGCTGAGCCCGGTGCCGGCCCTGCCCGGCGTGCCGATGACCGCCTTCATGAGCGTGCTCGGCGCCACGGGCCTGACGGCCTGGTACGGCATGGTCGACATCGGCAAGCCGCAGCCGGGCGAGACAGTGGTCGTCTCGGCGGCGGCGGGCGCGGTCGGCTCGATCGCCGGCCAGATCGCCAAGCTCAAGGGCGCCCGGGTCATCGGCATCGCCGGCGGCCCGGAGAAGTGCGCCTGGCTGGTCGACGAACTCGGCTTCGACGGGGCCATCGACTACAAGAACGAGGACGTCGGCGCGGCGCTGGACAAGCTCTGCCCGAACGGCATCGACGTGAACTTCGAGAACGTCGGCGGCGCGATCATGGACGCGGTCATCGCCCGGATGAACAACTTCAGCCGCATGCCCCTGTGCGGCATGATCAGCACCTACAACACCGAGGGGCCGATCCCGGGACCCAGCGACTTCGCCCGGGTGCTGATGCGCCGGATCATGATCCGCGGCTTCATCGTCATCGACTTCATCCCGCGCGCCGGCGAGGCGCTGGCCGAGCTGGCGCCCTGGGTCCTGCAGGGCCAGATCAAATGGAAGGCGCACGCCGTCGACGGGCTGGAAAACGCCGCCGAGGCGGTCAAGCGGCTGTTCACCGGCGACCACGACGGCAAGCTGCTGATTCGCATCTCGGCGGAGCCCTGAGACCATGCCTTCCAGCTTTGACGACATCTCGATCGGCCAGGTGATCAACCTCGGCGCCGTGGCGGTCGACGCCGCGGCGCTCGACGGCTTCGTCCGCGCCTTCACCACGGGCTGGGACAGCGAGCGCGGCGCCCCGGACGCGATGGTCTACGCGCTGTGGTCGCGGCTGGAGGAGCATGCCTCGGCCGACTGGCCGCAGACCAAGCGGCTGGGCGTCGACGCGCTGCGCTGGGCGCGCAACCCGCCGGTCGGCGAATTGCTGCGCGGTCGCATGACGGTGATGGGCAAGGACCCGGTTGGCGAGGACAAGGGCATCATCATCGCCCAGCACGACCTGCTCGACGAGGCCGGGCGCCTCGTCTTCTCCTGTCTCACGCGCAGCGTGTTCGCCCGCTAGAGCCAGGGATCGCGGCCGCCCCCGAGGAGCGGCCGCGGCGTCCTGATCAGGACTTGTTGACGCCGATCTGGATCGAACGCTCGCTGGCGACCGCGACCAGGCGGTCCCACGCGACCAGCGAGGTCAGGTGGTTGTAGATCTTCTCCAGCGCGCCGTTGTCGCGCAGGCTGGCCAGCTGTTCGGGCGTCAGGGCGTTCAGCTTGGCTTCCGAGACGGCGAAGTACTCGGCCAGCTTCACCGGCTCGATCGTGCCGTCATCCTTCGGCATGTTGAAGGTCGTCTCGCGCATCTCGAACAGGTCGAGGTCGGCGAGCAGCTTGATGAAGGATTCGGTGCGGCGACGCTCGCCCTCGAAGTCCTCGCAGAACTTGATGGCGTTCTGGGTGTATTCCGACGGCTCGCCGTTCTCCAGGAACAGCGGGACTTCGGCCTTCGCCTTGTCGGTGAAGATGGTCGCGGTGCGCTCGATGCAGACGACCATGCGGTCCTGCTTCTCGTCGGTGGCCAGCACGAACGGATAGCGGCGGATGTAGGCCGGCACGTAGCCGCCGATGGTGAACGAGCCGTCCTCGTTGACGAACAGGTTCTCACCCTGGTTGACGCCCAGCACGCCCAGCGGCGTGTAGTCGGGGCCGGCGAAGATGATCGGGAAGCTGATCGCGGCGAAGGTGAATTCGGCCACGGTCAGGGGCACGACGTGCGCCTTGGCGGCGAAGCCGAACGGCTTGTCCATGCGCTGGACGCCCAGGCCGCTGTGCTGGTCGCGGCTCAGGGGTTCGGGGGTCGTGTAGAACAGGAGGCTGCCGGAAACCGGGCTGGGGGCGGCGGCTGGGGTCTTGGCCATTCGAGACTCTTATAGCTGCGGGCGGAACCGGCCGCGATGAAGGTGAGCCGGCGCTTCTAGCCGATCAGAGGGAACCCGGCAATCCGACCTCCCGTCTTGCGGATTGCGGCATCAACGCGCTTCAATCACCGCAAGAAGAAAACCCCGGGAGCCGTCCATGCCTATCGCCTACCCCGAGATTCTGTCGCTCGCGACCGAGAACCAGCCGTTCGCCTGGACCGACAAGGACACGATGCTCTACGCCCTGGGCATCGGCATGGGCTCGGACCCGATGAATCTGGACGAGCTGCCGTTCGTCTATGAGAGCGGCCTGAAGGCCGTGCCGACCATGGCCACCACCGTCGCCTGGGGCGCGGGGCCGGGGCTCGGCAAGCTGGGCATCAACTTCCTGCTGGTGGTCCACGGCGAGCAGAAGGTCGAGTTTCACAAGCCGCTGCCGACCGAGGCGCAGGTGCTGGCCAACAGCCGGATCATCGGCGCCTACGACAAGGGCGACAAGGGCGCGGTGATCTACAACGAGACGGTGCTGGTCGACGCCAAGTCTGGCGAGAAGATCGCCACCCTGACCGGCTCGACCTTCGCCCGCGGCGACGGCCATTTCGGCGGGCCGGCGGAGGGCGGACCCGAGCCGCATGTGGTCCCGACCCGCGCGCCGGACCTGTCGGTCGACATCGCCACGAGGCCGGATCAGGCGCTGATCTACCGCCTCAGCGGCGACCGCAATCCGCTGCACTCCGATCCGCGCATCGCGGCGGCGGCGGGCTTCCCGCGCCCGATCCTGCACGGTCTGTGCACCTACGGCATCACCTGCCGGGCGGTGCTGCAGGAATACTGCGGCTTCGATCCGGCGAAGATCAAAAGCCACCAGGTCCGCTTCTCCAGCCCGGTGTTCCCGGGCGAAACGATCACCGTCGACCTGTGGAAGGATGGCGATGTCGTCTCGTTCGAGGCCCGGGTGAAGTCGCGCGGCGTCACGGTGGTGAAGAACGGCAAGACACTGCTGGGTTAGCCGGCGGGGACATGTACCGCAGGTACGTGTCCCCCAATCGAGCGGGACATGTACCGCAGGTACGTGTCCCCCAATCGAGCGCGCGGGTTTAGGGGACACGTACCTCCGGTACATGTCCCCGCTGCTCAGTGGACCGGCGCGGGCTCGGAATCGGCCCGCAGCGCCGGCGGAACCAGCATCGAGGCGATCACCGCCAGCACGAAGCTGGCCACCAGGGTGACGACGATGGCCGCGCCCGTCGGCAGGTCGAGCACGGACGACAGCACCAGACCGGCGACATAGCCGAGGACGCCGACGGCATAGCCCACGCCCAGCCGCAGCTTCGGCGCGAACCGGCGCGAGGCCAGGGCCGGCACGATCAGGCTGGCGAACACCAGATAGACCCCGACCAGCTGCACCGACTGGGTCACGACCAGCGCGAACAGCACATAGAAGCCCAGCTGCCCCAGCCGGTGGCGCAGGAAGAACCAGATCGCCAGCGCCACGGCGTAGAACACCGCGATCGGGATCAGGGCAGGGACCTGCACCCACAGGATCTGGCCGACCAGCAGGTCCTTCAGATGCTCGCCGCCGTGCGGGTTGTTGGCCAGCAGCAGCAGCTCGACGCAGGCCGCCACCACGAACAGCACGCCGATCAGGGCCTCCTGCACCTGGGGCCACTTCTTCTCGGTCCAGGTCAGCACCAGGGCCCCGATCAGCGCCGCGACGCAGGCGGCCAGCTGGACGTGCCAGCCGGCCGGTTCGGCGCCCATGGCGCTGGCCACGGTCACCCCGAGGCCGGCCACCTGGGCGATGGCCAGGTCGATGAACACGATGCCGCGGTTGAGCACCTGCTGGCCCATCGGGACGTGGGTGGAGAGCACCAGCAGGCCGGCCAGCAGGGCCGGCAGCAGGATGGAGAGTTCGATCGCGCCGATGTTCACTTGTTCAGAGCCCCAAGCAGCCGGGTGAGGGTGTCGTCGTAGAGCGAATAGAGGTCCTTCGCCCCCGGCGTGCCGCCGATGGTGTAGGGCAGCACGACCGCCGGGATGTGTGCGCGCTGCGAGACGAAGTCCGACGAGCGGCCGTCCTCGTAGGCCGAGCGGATGACCATCTTCACCGGGGTTTTCTGCAGCACGCCCAGCACCTGGGCGAGGTAGCCGCTCGACGCCGGCACGCCGGGCTTGGGCTCGAGCGCCACGACGCGCTTCAGGCCCAGCCAGCTCTCCAGATAGATCCAGGTCTTGTGCTGCACGGCGATCGGCTGGCCGCGCAGCGGCGCGGCGCGGGCCTGCCAGCGGACCAGGGCGGCGTTCCACTTCACGGCGAAGGCGGCGTAGCGGGCCTGGTAGTAGGCGGCGTTGGCCGGGTCGATCTGCGCGAACCGGTCGGCCATCGCCTTGCCGACCGGCAGCATGACGCGCGGATCGGTCTGGATGTGCGGGTTGCCGCCGGCGTGGATGTCGCCCTCGGCCCGGTCGAGCCGCGCGGGCTTTTCCAGCAGGTTCACGTAGCGCGTGGCCTCGAAGGAGCCCGGCGCGCCCGGCATGATCTTCCTGTTGGCGGCCTGGGTCAGGATCTGCGGCAGCCAGCCGATTTCCAGCTCCGAGCCGGTGCAGACGGCGATGTCGGCCGTGCGCGCCTTGGCGATCAGGCTGGGGCGGGCCTGGATCTGGTGCGGGTCCTGAAGGGCGGTGGTGGCGGTGTAGGTCGTCACCTTGGCGCCGCCGATCTCCGTGGCCAGGGCGGCCCATTCGGGTTCACAGGCGAACACGCCCATGGCCCAGGTCGGTGAACTGACGCCGAGCGCCAGCAGCACCGCGAGAACAAGTGATCTGAACATCCGGGGATCTCCTTAGTAGCGGTGGGCGCCGTGGGGGCCGTAGACGACCGTGTATTGGAGGAAGAGCTCGTCGCGGGCCTTCCGGTCGCTTTCGTCGCGCGAGTACTGCAGGCGGAAGCGGCCGAATTCGCTGGAGTCGTATTCGATCAGCGCCGTGGCGTTCCAGCTGTTGAGGCCGAGGCCGTCGAGGGTCGTGCCGACCAGCGGGGCTGGCGTGTCGCCGGCGTCGAGGGCCGAATAGCGCAGGCCCACGCTCCAGCGCGGCCTGAACTGGTAGACGCCCTGCACGTACCAGCCGGTCTTGTCGCCCTCGACCGGCACGCCGTTGAACCGGCCGCTCTCGCTGGCCAGGAACAGCTCCCCGCTGAGGGTCAGGTTGCGCTGCACGCTGTTGCCGCCGGGGGCCCATTTGTAGACGCCCGAGACGATGGCCACGTCGCTGTCGCCGCTGAACATGTCGACGCCATACAGCGGATCGGTGGTCTCGCGGGCGTCGGCCTTCGTATGGATGTACGAGGCGGCGGCCAGCCAGCTCGACGAGTCATTGATGTCGGCGCCGGTGTGGACGAACACGGTCTGCGTGCCCGCGCCGCGATCGGCGCCGTTGCCGGCCGGGAAGCTGTCGCCCCGGAACCACTCGGCCCCGACCTCGAGGAACATCGGCGTCGGCGCCAGCCAGCGCACCTGCACGCCGTCGTCGCCGTACTGGCCGCCGAGGAAGGCGCGGTAGGGCAGCGGCATGTCGATGAACGACCAGTTGTGGGCGTGCCGCTCGTTCAGATAGCCGATGCCGGAGAAGAACCGGCCGCCCTTGAGCGTCAGGCCGTTCGGCAGGGCGGTGGTCTGGATGTAGGCCTCCTCGACCCCGGCCTCGCCCTGGCCGTCGAAGGCCACGGTCAGGTTGGCGTAGAGGTAGGGATCGACGTTGGCCGCCAGGGTCACCTCGGACTCGGCCAGCGAGAAGCCGCGCGTCGCGGGGCCGGCCTCGTCGCCGAGCGCGAAGCCGGGCATCCGCGCCATCGCCGGGTCCTCCGACGAGGCGACGTAGTTGCCGTTGAGCACGACCGAGATGCCGGGATTCAGGGCGTTGGCCGAGGCCTCGGCCGGAGCGGCGGGCGCCTCGCCGCCGCCGGCGTCCGCCAGCTCGACGGGCTCCGCCGGCGCATCGGCCTGGGCGACGGCCGCGTCCGCGGCCGGAGCGGGCGCGGCGCCACGGGCGACCTCGGCGGCGGCGACCCGCGCTTCCAGGGCGGCGATCCGCGCCTCGTAGTCCGCCTTCAGCGCATCGATCTCCTGGCGGAGGGCGGCGACGTCGGGCTCGGCGGCCTGCGCCGGCAGGGCGGCCGCGCTGAAGACGGCCACGGCCGCGAGCAAGGGCAGGCCGGGAAGGGCTCTGGACATGATGGGTCCCTGAACGGTGTGGTCGACGCGGACGGGCGGATCCCGGGCGGCGTCGAGTCAGTGTTATGAAATAACATACTCACTCGTCAAGGGGCGGTGGCGCCTTCCGGCTTGACGCTCCGCGCCGCATGGTCGACTCGGGAGGCCTGCACAGCCCGGGAGAAGCGGACATGGCCGGCGGACGAACCCTTGCCATCGGCGGCGCTATCATCCTGGCGCTCGCCCTGACGGCCGGCGCGGCTCCTGCGCGGGAGGAGCGGCCGGCCGGCTATCTGGCCCCCGCGGCCCTGCCCGACAGTCTGGTCCTGCTGCCGCCGCCCCCGGCGCCCGACTCGGCGGAAGCGGCGGCGGAACGGGCCTACTTCCTCAAGACCCGCGCCCTGGCCGGCACGCCGCGCTGGCGTCAGGCCGCCGACGACGCGGAGGCCTTCGGCGACAAGGCCCACGCCAGCTTCGCCTGCGCCGCGGGCGTGGCGATCACGGTGAAGGACACGCCGACTCTCTCGCGCATGCTCGATCGCATGACCGTCGACGCGGGCCAGAGCGTGGGCGGCGCGAAGACGACCTACAGCCGACCGCGTCCGCTGGTCGGGCACGATGACGCGCCGATCTGCGTGCCGCGCGAGGCCTGGATGCAGACCAACCCCTCCTATCCGTCGAGCAGCGCGGCGGCGGGCTGGGCCTGGGCCCTGGTGCTGGCCGAACTGCTGCCGAAGACGGCGACGCCGATCATCAGGCGAGGCCTGGCGGCCGGCGAAAGCCGGGCGATCTGCGGCCTGCACTGGCCCAGCGACGTCGCCGCCGGTCGCACCATGGGCGCGGCGCTGGTCGCGCGGCTGCATGCCGACCCGGCCTTCCTTAAGGATCTGGAGACGGCGAAAGCCGAGCTGGCGTCGGCGCCCCCGCCCGAGGGCTGCGGCGGTTAACCCGGCAATCAGGGGACAGCTTACTCATTTCCATGGCCCGGCCGATCGGCCTCGCGGGAAATGAGCAAGCTGTCCCCTGATTGCGGATCGCCCGGCTTGCCGCGCCGACTAGGGCCGGTCCAGCGACCAGACCAGGTGCCGCTCCAGCACATGGCCGCGCGGCAGCATCGGGTGGTCGAAATCGAGGTCGGTCCGGCGGGTCATGCCCAGCCGGCCCATCACCGCCTGCGAGGGCAGGTTGGGGACAGCGGTGAAGGCGACGATCTGCGCCAGGCCCAGCCGCATGAAGCCGTCGTCGATCGCCGCCTTGGCCGCCTCGGTGGCGTAGCCCTGGCCCCAGGCGTGACGGGCGAAGCGCCAGCCGGCCTCGACGCCCGGCGCCAGCGGATTGGACTCGCGCAGGGTCATCAGGCCGGTGAAGCCGAGGAAAGCCCCGTCCTCGCGCCGCTCGACGGCCCACAGGCCGAAGCCGTGTTCATCGATGTAATCGCGGTTGCGCGCGGCCATGGCGTCGGCCTCGATCCGCGTCAGCGTCGCCGGGAAATGGCGCATGACCTCGGGATCGGCGTTCAGCGCCGCCCAGGGCTCGAAATCGCTTTCGCGCCAGGTCCGCAGGATCAGGCGCGGCGTCTCGATCATGCCGGGCGCGGGCTCGACAGGGCGCCGTAGAGGTCCGGACGACGGTCGCGGAAGAAGCCCCAGGCGGCGCGGTGGGTGGCGAGGAAGTCGAGGTCGAAAGTGGCCGACACCAGGCCCTCGTCGTCGCGGCCCAGCTCGGAGACCAGGTCGCCGCGGTGGTCGGCGATGAACGACGAGCCGTAGAAGCCCTGGCCGCCGTTCGGGTAGCCGTCCCACGGCTCGAAGCCGATGCGGTTGGCCCCGACCACCGGGATGACGTTGCTGACGGCATGACCCTGCATCGCCCGCCGCCACGGCAGCGCCGTGTCGAGGCTGGCGTCATGCGGCTCGCTGCCGATGGCGGTCGGATAGAGCAGCGCCTCGGCGCCCATCAGGGCCATGGCGCGGGCGGCCTCCGGGTACCACTGGTCCCAGCAGATGCCGACGCCGATCCTGCCGAAGCGCGTGTCCCAGACGCGGAAGCCCGTATCGCCCGGCTTGAAGTAGTACTTCTCCTGGTAGCCGGGCCCGTCGGGGATGTGACTCTTGCGATAGACCCCGAGCAGCGAGCCGTCGGCGTCGGCCATCACCAGGCTGTTGAAGTAGTGCGGCCCCTCGCGCTCGAAGATCGAGATCGGGATGACCACGCCCAGCTCGCCGGCCAGCGGAGCCAGCGCCTTGACGCACGGATGCTCGCGCCACGGATGGGCGGCGGCGAACCAGTGCTCTTCCTGGGTGACGCAGAAATAGGGACCCTGGAACAGCTCGGACGGCAGGATGACCTGCGACCCGCCGGCCGCCGCCTCGCGGATGAAGGCCTCGGTCTTGCGGATGTTGGCGTCCAGATCCAGGCCGTAGCTCGTCTGGATCGCCGCGAGGCTGAGGGTCCGGGCCATGGTCAGGCGGGCTCCTGCTGGGTGATGCAGTGGAACGAGCCGCCGCCGGTCAGGACGGCCATCGACGGCAGGCCGATGGCCTTGCGCTCGGGGAACAGGCTCTGCACCGCGTCGACGGCGAAAGCGCCGGCCTTGGCGTCGTCGTACAGCGGCACGATGACCGCGCCGTTGGCGATGATGAAGTTCATGTGGCTGGCCGGCGCGGGGCCGCCGTCGCCGTCGATCCAGCCCGGCGAGGGGATGCGCATGACCTGCAGCTGGCCGCCGCGGGCGTCGGTCATCTGCGACAGGGCGCGGGCGGTGGCGTCGTAGACGTTAGCGTTGGGATCGGCCTTGCCCCAGGCGATCGGGCAGGCGACGACGCCGGGCGCGACGAAGCGGGCCAGGTTGTCGACGTGGCCGTCGGTGTGGTCGTTGCGCAGGCCCTCATCGAGCCACAGCACCTTGCGCGCGCCGAGCGCCTCGCCCAGGGCGGCGGCGGCGGCCTCTTCGGTCCAGCCGGCATTGCGGTTCCTGTTGAGCAGGCACTGGCGGGTGGTCAGCACCGTGCCCAGGCCGTCATGGTCGAGCGCCCCGCCCTCAAGGATGAACGGGTTCATGTCCAGCGGCGCGCCGGAGGCGGCGGCGATCTGGGCGGCGACCTGGTCGTCACCCTCCATCTCGTACTTGCCGCCCCAGCCGTTGAAGCGGAAGCCGGCGGCGCGACCGTCGTTGCGGAAGATCGGGCCGGTGTCGCGGACCCAGATGTCGCCGAACAGGGCGCGGACAATCTCGACGCCGGCGACGCCGTCCAGACGGGCGCGGGCGGCGGCCTCGGCGTCGTCGCCGCAGACCATCAGCCGCACGCGTTCCTCACCCGGACCGGCGAGGGCCCGGGCCAGGGCGGCGACTTCGTCCTGGGCCTGGGCGAGGTCTTCCCGCCACAGATCGGCGTGGCTGGGGAAGCCGAGCCACATGGCGCGGTGCGGGGACCATTCGGCGGGAACGAGGGGGGTGCTCATGGGACGGGGGAAGTGGCCCTGACAGGGGGTTGCGTCAAGTGCGGCGCACGGCGGCCGCGACAAAGAAAAGGGGCGGCCCGTTTCCGGACCGCCCCTTCGCATCTAGCCGTAAGAGCTTCGAACTAGAAGCGCGTACGCAGGCTCAGCTGGATCGTGCGCGGCGCGCCGACGCTGACGAACGCGGTGTTCGCAGCGCGCGAGATCGCCGTCTGGTCAAGCTCCGGGTTGATCCGCGGGATGGCCTTGGCGTTGGTGCCCGAGCTGATGTTGCCGAAGTACTGTTCGTCGAAGATGTTGGTGACGTTCAGTTGCAGCGAGGTGCCTTCAGCGCCGAACGGCAGGGCGTAACGCAGATCCAGGTCGAACACGTTGTACGCCGGGGTCTCTTCATCGTTGACGTCCGTGGTGAAGCGGTTGCCGACGTGCTTGCCCTGGAAGCCGATGGTGAAGTCCTCGGTCACGTTCCACTGGGCGCGGGCCGTGAACATCCATTCCGGCGTCTCGACCAGTTGCTTGCCCTTGGTGGGCAGGTAGGTCGGGGTGTTCGCCGGGGTCGTCGCCGGAGCGACGATCACGGTCGAACGACCCAGCTGGAGATCATCCTGCAGTTCGCTGTTGGTGTAGCTGACCGAGGCGTACAGGTTGAACGTCTCGTTCGGCGTCCAGCCGGCCTGGGCGTCGATACCCCAGAGCTTCACGTCGCCCACGTTCCGGTCGACGTTGTAGCCGAGGTCCGGGTCGAAGGACGAAACGATGCGGTTCTGGAAGTTGTTCGACCACAGGGCGGTCGACACGATCAGGGTCGGCGAGTGGTAGCGATAGCCCAGATCCCAGGCCTGGCTGGTTTCCGGCTCCACGTCCGACAGGACGACCCGGGCCGTCGGCGAGACGGTCGGCACGTTCAGGATCGGGTTGGTGCTGGACACGGCGTTGGCCACACCGGCGGTGTAGAGGTTGTCCGTGCGGGGCGCCGACAGGCCTTCGGCATAGCTGACGAAGATCGTGTGGCCCGGCGCGATATTGTAGGACACGCCGACGTTCGGCAGCACGTCCTTGTATTCCGCTTCCGCCGAGAACGCCGGGATGTAGCGGGTGGTGCCGGCGGCCGCGATCGGCACGTTCGTCAGGGTGACGAGGTTGGCCGCGGCCTGCAGGCCCGCCGTGGTCAGGTCCGTGTCAACGTTGTGGTAGACCGGCTGGCTGGTGCAGACGACGGTGTTGGAGCCGTTCTGCGTCAAGCAGTACTGGTTCAGCTCGCGCTTGAACACCGGGGCCCGGACGCCGATCGTGACGAACAGGTTGTCGTCCATGAAGTTGCCGCGCCAGTCAGCCGAGATCTGGTTGAGGATCGCGTAGGACAGGCGGTCGCGGCTGCGGAAGAAGTAGCCATCGGCGTTGTAGACCTTCTCGCCGTTGCCGTCCTTGCCGCCGAACACGTCAAGCGGGTCACCGCTGGCGCTGATCAGGCCGTATTCGCCGGTCTGGCGGTGACGACCGCGGTCGAAGGTGTAGGCGACGCGGAAGGTGTTGTTGTCGTTCGGTTCCCAGATCAGCGAGCCGGCCACCGTGTAGCGGCGGGTGTTGGTGTTGCTGGGGGAATAGAAGCGAACGAAGGTGTCGCGGCAGTCGCCGTCGCCGTTCAGGTCGAAGCCGGTGCCGGCCGCGCCGCCGACGCCACAGGGCTGGGCGCCGGTGGTGCCGAAGACGGTGTTCTGCTGGCCGAGCGTGCCCACTTCGCTCAGGGTCGTGCTGCCGCCGCCGTTGGCCAGGGTGTACTGGAAGGCCGAGTCGACGGTGAGGGTCAGGGTGTCGGTCAGGGTGAACTTGGCCTGTTCACGGATGTTGCCCGTGTTCGACGGGTTGATCCGCAGACCGTAGTAGTTGGAGTTGTCCGCCGGATCGGCGTCGACGTCACCCGTGCCCGGAAGGGCGACCGGCGTCGAAACGATCGGCAGGTAGGTGTCGTTGTTGTCGTAGTCGATGCCGTTGGCCGCGAACGTCGCCATGGTGGCGGTGCGGTAGAAGTTGTTGCGGTTCTCGTTGTAGTGGAACGCCAGCGAGACGAAGTCGCCGTTGTCGCCGATCGGCTGGTAAACCTTGCCGTTGATCTGCCACTTCTCGAGGTCGCCGGGGCCCTTGAACTTGTCGTACTTCTGGTACGAGGCGGCCAGGTAGGCGGTGGTGCCCCAGGGGCCGAACTCGCCGGAGTCGACCAGGCCGAACACGCGGCGATAGTTGAAGCTGCCGACGGCGCCGTTGAGCATCATGCCCATTTCGCTGGCGGGCTTGCGGCTGGTGTAGTTGATCGTGCCGCCGGTGGCCGAGGCGGTCGGGCTGTCCACGTCGGTGGTGCCCATGTTGACGCTGGCCTTGGAAATCAGTTCCGGGTCCAGCTGCTGGTTGGTGTAGATGGCGTAGTTGCCGGTGTCGTTCAGCGGGACGCCGTCAAACGTCAGCGAGACACGCGGGCCATCGAAGCCGCGGAGGCGGACGTTGCCGCCCGACGAGCCGTACGGGTCGTTGTTGGTGAAGTTCAGGCCCGGCGTCAGGTTCAGGGTCTGAAGGATGGTCTGGCCGGTCGGCTGGGTCGCGATGAACTCCTGGTCGATCGTGGCCTTGGCCTTGGGGGCCGATTCCGCCGTGATCACGCCGGCGATGTTCGGCTGGCCCGAGGCCGCGGTGATGACGACTTCTTCGACTTCCGTCGTACCGGTGGATTGCGCGTAGGCGCTGGAGGCCAGCAGCATGCTGCCCACAAGCGCGGTTGTCGCCACGAAGGCGAGCTTGTTCTTCATCATAGTTTGAGTATCCCCTCTCAATCCCGACGCCGGTCTGAAACCTTCAAAGAACCCGGTCCGGGCAACTGCCATGCCTCTACTCCGCCTTTGCGAAGCTAAGGTGACGTCGCCCGAAGGAGCCCCAAAACGCCTGTTTCGAGGTTGTAGGCCCGACGGGAAAAGAGGCAAGGCGGTGTTAACAATTGGCGCGCTTTTGGGTCGCTTTGTCGCAAGATTGCGACACCTTTGGGCATGGATCGCCTTTACACGGCCCCGGACGCGGGCCAGCGTCCCGGCCCCATGAACATCCTTTCCGACACCGACGCTCCGCCCTCACCCACCGGTTACAGCCGCCCGTTGCGCCTCGCCGCCACGCTCGTCCTTGTGCTGACCGTCCTGCGGATGGCGGCCATTTTCGCCAGTCCGCTGGAGCTGAATCCGGAGGAAGCCCAGTACTGGCTGTGGTCGCGGACGCTGGATTTCGGCTACTTCTCCAAGCCGCCGATGATCGCCTGGGCGATCTGGGCCACCACGGCGATCGGCGGAAACGCCGAGCCCTGGGTGCGCTTCTCCGCGCCGCTGTTCCACGCGGTCGCGGGCCTGTCGCTGTTCGCGGTCGGCCGCCGGCTCTACGGCGACTGGACCGGCGTCGCGGCGGCCGCCGTCTACATGCTGATGCCGGGCGTGGCCCTGTCGTCCTTCATCCTGGCCACCGACGCGCCGCTGCTCTGCTTCCTGTCGCTGGCCTTGCTGGCCTACGTCTGGATCCAGTCGGGCGGACGAAAGCCGGCCCCGGCCGCCGGCCTCGGGGCGGCGCTCGGCCTGGCCATGCTGTCCAAGTACGCGGCGCTCTACGCGGTGATCGCCATCGGCCTGCACCTGGCGCTGTCAAAGGACGCCCGCCGCGCCTGGGACCCCAAGACCGCGGCCCTGGCGGTGCTGGCCTTCGCCGCGGTGCTGGCGCCCAACGTGGTCTGGAACGCCCAGCACCACTTCGCCACGGTCGGCCACACGGCGGCCAACGCCAATCTCGGCGGCAAGCTGTTCAATCCGGGCGAGATGTTCGGCTTCCTCGGCGGGCAGTTCGGGGTGTTCGGCCCGGTGCCGTTCGGCGTGCTGATCGGCGGCGCCGGCCTTCTGGCCTGGCGCCGGCGGCTGGAGCCGCAGGACCTGCTGCTTCTGTGCTTCGCCTTGCCGCCGCTGGCGGTCGTCACGGTCGGCGCGCTGCTGTCGCGGGCCAACGACAACTGGGCGGCCAGCGCCTATGTCGCCGGCGCCGTGCTGGCGGCGGCGCTGCTGGTCCGCTGGCGCGCCCGCTGGTGGCTCGGCGTCGGCCTCGGCCTGCAGGCGGCCCTGGTCGTGTTCGTCCTGCTGGCGGTGACCAATCCGGCGATGGTCGACGCGCTGGGCCGGTCCAACGACATCAAGCGCGTCCGCGGCTGGAGGGAGATGGCCGAACAGGTCGTCCAGCGCGCCCAGGTCGAGCAGATCAACGGCGGACTGTCGGCCATCGCCGTCGACGACCGCTTCCTGTTCAACGCCCTGTCCTACTATGGCCGCGACTACATCGGCACGCCGGACGCGCCGCCGCTGACCGTCTGGCTGCGCCGCAGCCACGCCGGCAACCAGGCCGAGGCGACCGCCCCGCTGACGCCGGCGCTGGGCCGTCGCGTGATGGTGGTCAGCCTCGAGGGCCTCCAGGCCGACCGTATCGTCGCCGACTTCGGCGCCAGCCGGACAGCCGGGATCCTGCGCCAGGTGCTCAGCGTGAAGTGCGCGGCCCGCTACGCCGACGACGAGAAGAAGTACGCGCATCGCTGCCTGCGGCGCGAAACGCTGATCGTCGGCGAGGGCTTCCGGCCGGTGAAGGACCGGGACTAGACCACGACCTCGAACGTCGCTTCGGTCTTGCTCTTCACCTCGTCGACCGTCACGCCGGGCGCCAGCTCGATCAGCCGCACGGGCGTCTTGCCACGGTTGATCTCGAACACGCCGAGCTCGGTGATCAGCAGGTCGACCACGCCCGCGCCGGTGAGCGGCAGGGTGCAGCGATGCAGCAGCTTGGGCGCGCCGGTCTTCTCGCAGTGGTCCATGACGACCACCACGCGCTTGACCCCGGCGACGAGGTCCATGGCCCCGCCCATGCCCTTGACCATCTTGCCGGGCACCATCCAGTTGGCCAGGTCGCCGTTCTCGGCCACCTGCATGCCGCCGAGGATCGACAGGGCGATGTGCCCGCCGCGGATCATGGCGAAACTGTCGGCGCTCGAAAAATACGAGCTCGACTCCAGCTCGGTGATCGTCTGCTTGCCGGCGTTGATCAGATCGGCGTCCTCTTCGCCCTCATAGGGGAAGGGGCCCATGCCCAGCATGCCGTTCTCGCTCTGCAGCGTCACATGCATCCCGTCGGGGATGTAGTTCGCGACCAGCGTGGGAATACCGATGCCGAGGTTGACGTAGAAGCCGTCCCGCAGCTCTCGCGCCGCCCGGGCGGCCATGTCTTCGCGGGTCCAGGCCATCAGACGGCTTCCTTCACGCGGGTGGTCACGCGCTCGATGCGCTTCTCGAAGACGGCGCCCTTGAACAGGCGGTCGACGTAGATGCCGGGCGTGTGGATGTTGTCCTTGTCCAGGTCGCCGATGGCGACCAGCTGCTCGACCTCGACGACGGTGGCCTTGCCGGCCGTGGCCATCATCGGATTGAAGTTCCGCGCGGTCTTCCGGTAGACGAGGTTGCCCTCGGCGTCGCCCTTCCAGGCCTTGACGATCGACAGGTCGGCCACCAGGCCGCGCTCCATCACATATTGTTCGCCGTCGAACTCGCGGACTTCCTTGCCCTCGGCGACCAGCGTGCCGACGCCGGTCTTCGTGAAGAAGGCCGGGATGCCGGCGCCGCCGGCGCGGATCCGTTCGGCCAGGGTGCCCTGCGGATTGAACTCCAGTTCAAGCTCGCCGGAGAGGTAGAGCTGTTCGAACAGCTTGTTCTCCCCCACATAGGAGCTGACCATCTTCCGGATCTGACGGTTCTCCAGCAGGATGCCCAGGCCGAAGCCGTCGACGCCGCAGTTGTTGGAGACGACCGTGAGGTCCTTGACCCCGCTTTCGCGGATCGCCGCGATCAGGTTCTCGGGAATGCCGCAGAGGCCGAAGCCTCCGGCCATGATCGTCATGCCGTCGAAGAGGAGCCCCTCAAGGGCCCCGACGGCGTCCTCGCGAACCTTGTCCGCCATGATCGCTCCGCTCAAAAGGGTCAGCCCCTCTCGCCCGACCGGACGAGAAATTCAACCCTTGATGAATAAGATGGGCCTGTCAGGAGAACGCTATCATGGAGCCTGAAGGGCGCGAACCCTCGGTGCTGCTCGTCTTCGCCCATCCGGCGCTTGAACGGTCGCGCGCCAACGCGGTGCTGGCGGAGTCCGGAAAACGGGCGGCCGGGGTGCGCTTCCACGACCTGTACGAGGTCTATCCCGACTTCGTCATCGACGTCGAAGCCGAGCAGGAGAAGCTGCTGGCCCACCAGGTCATCGCCCTGCAGTTTCCGTTCTACTGGTACTCGACGCCGGCCCTGATGAAGGAGTGGCTCGACCTCGTCTGGCTGCACGGCTTCGCCTACGGCAAGGGCGGCGACCGGTTGAAGGGCAAGCAGCTGTTCGTGGCCTGCACCACGGGCGGGCCGGCGCAGGCCTATCACAAGCGCGGCTACAACCGGTTCACCATGGAGGAATTCCTCCGCCCGCTCGAACAGACGGCGGCCCTCTGCGGCATGACCTGGGAAAATCCGTACATCGTCCATGCCGCCCGCCTGAAGGACGAGGCCCAGATCCAGGGCGAGGCGGACCGTTATCGCCAGCGACTCGAAGGCCTCGCGGCGGCCGCCCGGGAGACGGTCTGATGCACGGCGACTTCCTCACCCAGGCGCTGGTCTATCTCGCCGCGGGCGTGATCACCGTCGCGGCCGCCAAGAAGCTCGGCCTGGGGTCGGTGCTCGGCTACCTGATCGCCGGCGCGATCATCGGCCCGTTCGCCCTGAACCTGACCGGCGAAGCCGAGGACGTGATGAAATTCGCCGAGTTCGGCGTGGTCATCCTGCTGTTCCTCATCGGCCTGGAGGTGCGCCCCGCCCTGCTGTGGTCGATGCGCAAGACCATCTTCGGCCTGGGCGGCGCCCAGGTGGTCGCCACGGCCCTGGCCATCGCCGGCGCGGCCATGCTGTTCGGCCTCGCCTGGCAGACGGCGCTGGCGGCCGGCCTGGTGCTGGCCATGTCCTCGACGGCCATCGTGCTGCAGACACTGGATGAAAAGGGCCTGCGACAGGGGCCCGTCGGCCGGGCCGCCTTCGGCGTGCTGCTGTTGCAGGATCTGTCGATCATTCCGCTGTTCGCCCTGCTGCCGCTGCTGGCCACCGGTCCGGTGCAGCTGACGGCCAACACCCACTCGACCAGCCTGATTTCCGACCTGCCCGGCTGGCTGCAGGCGCTCGCGGTGCTGGGCGCGGTCGGCGTGGTGGTCGGCGGCGGCCGGTTCGTGGTCCGGCCGGTGTTCCGCTTCATCGCCGAATCCCGCCTGCGCGAGATCTTCACCGCCTCGGCCCTGCTGATCGTCGTCGGCGTCGCCGCCCTGATGCAGATCGTCGGCCTGTCGCCGGCGCTCGGCGCCTTCCTCGCCGGGGTGGTGCTGGCCGAGAGCGAATTCCGCCGCGAGCTGGAGACCGACATCGAGCCGTTCCGCGGCCTGCTGCTGGGCCTGTTCTTCATCACCGTCGGCGCGACCATCGACTTCGGCCTGATCCTGCGCCAGCCGCTGCTGCTGATCGGTCTGGTGCTGGGGCTGATGGCGCTGAAGTTCGTGGTGCTGTTCGCCCTCGCCCGGGTCGGCGGCGCGTCGAACCGGCTGGCCGCGACGGTGGCCGTGGCCCTGGCCCAGGGCGGCGAGTTCGCCTTTGTCCTGCTGACCTTCACGGTCGGGGCGGGCGTCATCAGCCGCCCGCTGGCCGACCTGCTGACCGCGGTCGTCGCCGTCTCGATGGCCATGACGCCCCTGACGGTGATCGTCTTCGAGAAGATCCTCACCGCGCTGGACCGCAAGACGCCGACCGAGACGATCGCCGATCCGACCTTCGAGGAGGCCGACGCCGAGCCGGACATCATCATCGCCGGCTTTGGTCGCTTCGGTCAGGTGACCGGCCGCCTGCTGACGGCCAACGGCTTCAAATCGACGGTGCTGGACGCCGACATCGAGCAGATCGACCTGCTGCGCCGCTTCGGCCGCCGCGTGCACTACGGCGACGCCACGCGGCTGGACCTGCTGCGCGCCGCCGGGGCGGAGCGGGCGCGCATGCTGATCGTGGCCATCGACGATCAGGAGAAGGCCACCGAACTGGTCGAGCGGGCCCGCGAGGCCTTCCCCAACCTGACGATCCTGGCCCGGGCGTTCGACCGGCGGCACGCCTATGACCTGCTGGCCAACGGCGCCGACGCGGTCGAGCGCGAGACGTTCGAGGCGGCCCTGGCCATGGGGGTCACCGCGCTGAAGTCGCTCGGCTTCCGGGCCCACCGCGCGCTGCGCGCGGCGGACTTCTTCCGCCGTCACGACAACCGCACCTTCGAGGAGCTGCGGCCGATGTGGGGCCAGACCGAGGCCTATCTGCTGGCCTCGCGCGACGCGGCCCAGACGATGGACCGGCTGCTGCAGGCGGACCTGGCCAAGATGCGCCCGGGCGCGGCCGACGGCTGGGACACCAGCGGCCGCGACGAGGAACAGCGGGAGGCCGCCGGGCAGGACGATTCCACCCGGCCGGCCTGACGCATCAGCCGCGGAACGGTCGCAGCACGATTTCGACGCGGCGGTTCATCGCCCGGCCCTGGGCCGTGTCGTTGCTGGCGATCGGCTGGCTTTCGCCGCGACCCTGCACGAACAGCCGGCCCGGCAGCACCCGGGCCCGGTCCGTCAGGAACATCGCCACCGAACTGGCGCGGCGCTCCGACAGCGCCTGGTTATAGGCGTCATCGCCGGTCGAGTCGGCGTGGCCGGTCACGTCGACCAGCGTCTGCGGGTAGCGGTTGAGGATGGTGGCCACGCCCTCCAGCACCCGCACGAACTGCGGCTGGATGTCGGCGCGGTCGACCGCGAAGGTCACGTCGCTGGGCATGTTCAGGATAAGATTGTCGCCGTCGCGCGTGACGCTGACGCCGGTGCCGGCGAGCTGTCGGCTGAGTTCGGCCTGCTGGCGGTCCATGTAGTTGCCGACGGCCGCGCCGCCGAGGGCGCCGATGCCGGCGCCGAGCAGGGCGTTCTTGCGACCCTGTTCGCCGTCGCTGGTGTTGGTCAGGTAGCCGAGCAGCGCGCCGCCGACCGCGCCGGCGATGGCGCCGGTGCCGGTGTTGTTGCGGACCGTCTGGCCGGAATAGGGGTCGATGGTGGTGCAGGCGCCGAGCGCGGTGGCCCCAAGCATGATGGCGGCCATGGCCGTTTTCTTCAGCATTGCGATGTCTCCGGGAAAATCTGTCGGACCCGCAACGCCGCGGGCGGGCGCCGGTTCCTTCTCTGCGTTTCCCAACACCCGGGGCCGGTGTAAAAGGCGGGCATGACCGATGCCCCCTCCTCCCCGCCCGCCTCCGCGATCGCGCCCGTCTCCTTCAAGGCCTACGCGACGGACTTCGAAGCCTTCGCCAAGGCCCTCGGCGACAGCTTCCGCCGCTACGGTTTCGCGGTTCTGTCGGACTACGACCTGGACCAGGCGCGGATCGACGCCGCGATCGACTCGGCCAAGCGCTTCTTCGCCCTGCCCGAGGACGTGAAGAAGCAGTACGCCGTCGGCAAGGGCGGCCAGCGCGGCTACATCCCGTTCGGCATCGAGACGGCCAAGGGCGCGGACCACTTCGACCTGAAGGAATTCTGGCACATGGGCCGGGACCTGCCGGCCGGGCACCGCTACCGCGCCCAGATGCCGGACAACGTCTGGCCGGCCGAGGTCGCCGGTTTCCATGACAACGTCGCCTGGCTCTACAACGCGCTCGACGGCATGGGCGCCAAGGTGCTGCAGGCCATCGCCCACTATCTGGGCCTGCCGCGGCATGAGTTCGACGATGCCGTCGAGTACGGCAACAGCGTGCTGCGGCTGCTGCACTATCCGCCGATCCCGGTCGACGCGACCGGCGTCCGCGCCGGCGCCCACGGCGACATCAACGCCATCACCCTGCTGCTCGGCGCCGAGGAAGGCGGACTCGAGGTTCTGGATCGCGACGGCCAGTGGCTGCCGATCAACCCGCCGCCGGGCTGTCTGGTGATCAACATCGGCGACATGCTGGAGCGGGCCTGCAACCACGTGCTGCCCTCGACGATCCACCGGGTGGTCAACCCGCCGCCCGAGCGGCGCATCTACCCGCGCTACTCGACGCCGTTCTTCCTGCATTTCGCGCCGGACTACGAGATCCGCACCCTGCCGGGCTGCGCCACGGCCGAAAACCCTGATCGCTATCCGCAGTCCATCACGGCCGACGAATTCCTCGTGCAGAGGCTGAAGGAAATCAAACTCCTCTGATCGGGTAGAGTCACCCCGAATTAACCCTGCCTCGTCACCCTGTGTACGGAAGAACGGGGGAAGCGGGAATGGCGCCGTCGGAGGCCGCGAGGCTGACGGAGATCCGGTCTCTGGACCTGAACGCCTTGAGGCCGGTGATCGAGCGGGTGACCCGCCTCGCGCGCCAGGTCACGGGCGCCGACCACGCCTACGTCGTCATCGTCGAGGAAGACCACGTCTGGCAATCGGGCTTCGAGGGCACAGCGGAGTGCCTCGGGCCCCTGACCGACTCCACGACGGCGAAGAACATCGACCAGCTCCAGCCGATCTGGATGGAGGACATCGGCCTCACCTGGTCTGACCATCCCTGGGTCAGCGGCCCGCCCTACGCCCGCGCCTACGCCAACGCCCCCGTGTGCCTTGGCGACGACGTCAGGCTCGGTGGCCTGTGCCTGCTGTTCGATGCGCCGCGCGAGCGGGACGAGGCCATTCTCGCATCGCTCGCCGATCTGGCGGCGCTGCTGGCGGAGGCGATCGAACGGCTGCGCGCGCAGCGCCGCGGCGTCCTCGCCGAGCAACGGTCCCGCGCGGCGACGGACCTGAAAGACGCCATCATGCGGTCCTCGCCCGTGGCGCTGGGCATGACCGACAACGCCCTGCGCTACCTCTATGTCAACGACCAGTGGGTCCAGGAGAAGGGCATCGCGGCGGACGAGGCGATCGGCCGGAGCATGGGCGAACTGTTCCCGGCTTCGTACCCGATGCTGGAGGAAACCTACCTGCGGTGCCTGGCGGGCGAGACGATCTCGACCGACCGGGTGCTGGTGCCCAGCACCCGCAGGCCGGACCGCTGGCTGCGCGCCACGATCTGCCCCTGGTACGACGCAGCCGGCCGGATCGGCGGCATGATCTCGATGAGCCATGACGTCAGCGACGTGATCGGCGGGCTCAAGATGGCCGAGCACGCCAAGCAGCGGCTCGAGCTGGCGCTCGAGATCGCCGAGGTGCTGGTCTACGAGATGGACTATCGCGCCAGGACCCTGACCGTCGACGGCGCCGCCGACACCTTCTTCGGCGGGACCCTGACGTTCGACGACGTGGTCGACGACATGTGGGTCAGCGTTCATCCCGACGACCGGGACGCGGCCAAGCTGCGCTGGGACGCCTATCTGAAGACGGGCGAGCCCTTCCGCACCGAATACCGCATGAACACCGCCGACGGCCGCGAGGTCTGGGCCTTCTCGGCCGCCGAGCTGCTGCGCGACGACGATGGCCGGATCACCGGCGTCCTGGGGGTGCTGAAGAACATCACCAGCCGCAAGGCCGTCGAGGCGGCGACCGCCCGCGCCCGCGACCTGGCCGAGGCCGCCAACCGCGCCAAGAGCGAGTTCCTCGCCAACATGAGCCACGAGATCCGCACGCCGCTGAACGGCGTGATGGGCGTGGCCTCGGCCCTGTCGCGCACCGCCCTGACCCCGGCGCAGGCCGAGATGGTCGGGCTGATCGGGACCTCGGGCCAGACGCTGGAGGCGATCCTCGCCGATGTGCTGGATCTGGCCCGCATCGAATCCGGCCGTCTCGAGCTGAAGCCCGAGCCGTTCGACCTGGGCGCCTGTCTGCGGTCGGCGGCGGCGCTGTTCCAGCCCGGCGCGCGGGACAAGGGCCTGGCCTTCGCCCTCGAGATCGACGCCCGCGCCGGGGGCGCCTTCGTCGGCGACGCGGTGCGCCTGCGCCAGATCGTCTGCAACCTGCTGTCCAACGCGGTGAAGTTCACGGTGCGGGGCGAAATCCGGCTCGAGGCGTCCCTGAACGCCGCCGGCGCCCTGGTCATCGCCGTCAGCGACACCGGCATCGGCTTCGACGCCGAGGTCAAGGAGCGGCTGTTCGAGCGGTTCGAGCAGGCCGACGGGTCCATCACCCGGCGGTTCGGCGGCACGGGCCTGGGCCTGGCCATCTCGCGCGCCCTGGCCGAGGCCATGGGCGGGTCGCTGGAGGCCCGCTCGGCCCCCGGCGCCGGCGCCTGCTTCACCCTGACGGTCGCCCTCGCGCCCTTCGTGGGCGCCCTGCCGGCCCGCGACGCCGAGGTCCCGGCGCTCGGGGCCGTCGAGCGCGCGCCGCGCGTGCTGCTGGCCGAGGACCATCCGATCAACCGCAAGGTCGTCGAGCTTCTGTTCGCCGGCACGGGCGTGGACCTGACGAGCGTCGAGAACGGGGCCGAGGCGGTCGCCGCGGCGGCGGGCGCGGCCTTCGACCTGATCCTGATGGACATGCAGATGCCGGTCATGGACGGCCTGACCGCGATCCGCGCGATCCGCGCGGCGGAAGTGGCCGACGGCCGTCGCGCCACGCCGGTCTGGGCCCTGTCGGCCAACGCCCTGCCCGAGCACATCGCCGCGTCGATGGCCGCTGGCGCGAACGGCCACCTGAGCAAGCCGGTGTCCGCCGAGGCCCTGTTCACGGTGCTTGAAACGGCCTGCGCCCTGGCCGCCGACGGCGACGCGCGGATCAGCGCCTAGACCTTGCCGGCCGGGCCGGCCGGAGGCGCGATTGCCGCCGCCCCCGCCGCTACTTCGACAGTCGAAGCTTGGTGATGTCCCGACCGATCGCCGAGAAGGCGTCCTTCAGCAGCGAGCCGCTGGAGGGCAGATAGACGTGGCTGGAGTCCGTCGCGCAGGCCTTGATGAAGGTCTCGGCGTCAGACCCCTTCGAGACCTGGAAGCCCACCGTGTAGATCACGACCTTCTGCAGCTTGGCGGCGGCGCAGACGGACTTCGCCTGTGCGGTGGGATCCCCGTTGGTGGCGTTGCAGTTGATCTGGTCGCTGTTGCTGCCCTGGGACTCCTTGCTCAGCACGCCGTTGCAGTAGGCCGTGTTGAAGTCCCCGTCGGTCATGAACACGATCACCTTCAGGACGTCCGGCTTGGTGTAGGCGGCGGGCTGGCTGGCGGTCGGCCACATCGAGGCGAAATTGGGCGACACCATGTACCAGCCCCAGGCCACGCCGATCTGGCCCGCCGTTGAGCCGCCGACGGCCAGGCCGTCGATGGTCGTCTTCAGCGAGGCCTTGTCGCTCGACAGCGGCACGATGGCGGTGGCCGTGCAGTCGCTCGTGTCGGCCAGGTACAGCCGCCCCACCGGGCTCGTGGAGGGCGAGACGTCGGTATAGGCGTTGGTCCCCGTCCGCTCGGTCGCGCAGGTGCTGATCGAGAAGGTCGTCAGGCTGTTGTTGGCGTTGGTGAAGCGGTAGTACTGGCAGCCCTGCAGCATGCACCAGGCCGACCCACCGGAGGTGTAGGCGCCGTAGCCCGCGCCGTTGACACCTGACAGCGAGAAGGTGCTGGCGGTCTTGTTGGCCACGGTGAAGACGGTGTTGTTGATCTGCGTCATGCCGTTGACGCCGGTGATGTAGACCGGGTCGCCGTTGTTCAGGCCGTGGCTGGCCGAGGTCACGACGATGGAACAGTCCGAGACCTGGCACTTGGTGACCGAGCCCGACGACGAATAGCTGCTGTAGCCGGACCCGTTCACACCCGAGAGCTGGAAGGTGTTGTTGGTCTTGTTGGCCACCGTATAGGCCTTGCCGTTCAGCTGCGTCATGCCGTTGACGCCGCTGATCCAGACGACGTCGCCGTTGGAAAAGCCGTGGCCGTTCGAGGTGATGACCACCGGATTGGCCCGGGTCGCGCCGGTGATGGTCTTGGCCGACCCCGTCGACCAGGAGGCGCCCGTGATGCTCGTCGCTCCGGTGACCGCGCCTCGCGCGCTCGCGGCGTAGCCGCCCAGATTGACCCCGATATCGAACGGCACGAGCGCCGCCTTGGAATAGTAGGGCGTCTGGTTGGCCGAGACGACCAGGTCGAGCAGGTCCTTGGCCGCCTGCTTCAGGTCGGTGAGCTTCTGCCCCTTCATCGAGCCGGTGATGTCGAGCACCAGCGCCACCTCGAGGTTGGTCGAGGCGCGCGCGACCTCGGCGTCGGCGCCGATGGTCATGTTGCCCTGGAGCCAGAGGTTGGCGATCACCGGCGTGACGCTGGCGGTCGCCGAGCCGACGACCTTGGTCCCGACGATCTTGAAGCTGGAGCTCTTCAGGGTGGCGTCGCTGCCGCTGGCCAGCTGGGCCTTGAGCGCCGGCTCGCCGATGTCCTGCATGCCCTGGTCGGTCGTGGCGGTGGAGCGGGCCGCCAGCAGGGTCGCGGCGTCGAGCGCGTCCTGTAGCTGGCGTTTCTCCACGCTGGCGCGGTTGACGTCTATCAGGCCGAAGCCGAGGACGGCCATGGGCAGCGCGAGCACGGCGAACCAGATCGCCACCGCCCCGCTGTCATTGCGAAAGCGGCGAAGAAAACGCCCGACGGGCGCTGGAAGCCCCTTCAGCGACGGCTTTTCGACTCGAGACACTGGAGCCCACCCAGAAATGAGGAACCAGCGTTATGCCCATGACGGGTAATCAAACCGCGAACGGTCTTGGTAAACGCAAGGTTACCGCGGACCCCTACTTTGAGAGTCGCAACTTGGTGATGTCGCGCCCGATGGCGGCGAAGGCGTCCTTCAGCGCGGTGCCGCTGGACGGCAGGTAGACGTTGGCGGCGCTGGTGGCGCAGCCCTTCATCAGGGTCTCGGCGGTGGTGCCCGTGCCGACGTCGAAGCCCACCGTGTAGACCACCACGCCCTTGGCCTTCATCGCCGTGCACAGCGCCAGGCCCTGGGCGACCGGATCGCCGTTGGTGGCGTTGCAGTTGATGTGGTCGGACGTCGCGCCGCTGCCGGAGCCGGCGTCGCTGGCGATGACGCCGTTGCAGTACGGCGTGTTGAAGTCGCCGTCGGTCATGATCACCACCACCTTCAGCAGGTTGGGCGTCGCGTAGGCCGCGCCCTGGCTGGCGGCCGGCCACAGATAGGCGAAGTTCGGCGAGATCATGTACCAGCCCCAGGCGATGCCGATCTGGCCCGCGGTCGAGCCCGTGGCGGCCAGGCCGGTGACCTGGGACTTGAGCGCCGTCTTGTCGCTCGACAGCGGGGTCAGGCCGCTGGTCGGACAGGGGTTGGCGGCGCTGGGATAGTTGCGCCCGACCGGCGCGCCGCTGGGCGCGGCGTCGGTGTAGGCCTGCGCCCCGGTGCGCTCGGTCACGCAGGTGCTGACCTGGAACAGGTTGGTCGTGCCGGTGTCGCTGGTGAACCGGTAATACTGGCAGCCGGCCGCCGTGCACCAGGACGAGCCGCCCGAGGTGTAGGTCCCGTAGCTGGCCCCGTTCACGCCCGAGAGCGAGAAGGTGTTGGTCGTCTTGTTGGCGACGGTGAAGGTCAGGTTGTTGATCTGCGTCATGCCGCCGACGCCGGTGATGTAGACCGTGTCGCCGTTGTTCAGGCCGTGACCGGCCGCCGTGATGACCACGCCGCAGTCGGACACCTGGCATTTGCGGATCGTGCCGCCGGACGAATAGCTGTTGTAGCCGGACCCGCTGACGCCGGAGAGCTGGAAGGTGTTGGTCGTCTTGTTCGCAACCACGAAGGCGCGGTTGTTGAGCTGCGTCATGCCGCTGACGCCGCTGATCCAGACGACGTCGCCGTTGGAAAAGCCGTGGCCGTTGGAAGTGATCACCACGGGGTTGGCCCGGGTGGCGCCGGTGATGGTCTTCGCAGACCCCGTCGTCCAGGACGCGCCGGTGATCGTCTTGGCGCCCGTGATCGCCCCGCGGGCGCTGGCCGCGTAACCGCCGACGTTCACCCCGATCGAATAGGGGACGATGGCGGCCTTCGAATAGAACGGCGTCTGGGTGTCGGACACGACCAGGTCGATCAGGTCGCTGGCCGCGGTCTTCAGGTCCGTCAGCCGCGTCCCGGCCATCGAGCCGGTGATGTCGAGGACGATCGACACCTCGAGGTTGGTCGAGGCCCGCGTCACCTCGGCCTGGGCGCCGATGGTCATGTCGCCCTGGAGCCAGAGCCCGGCGATGACCGGAACCACGGTGGCCGTCGCCGTTCCGGTGACCTTGGTGCCGACGATCTTGAACGACGAGGTCTTGAGCGTCGCCTCGCTGACGCCGCTCATCTGGGCGGCCAGGGCCGCGGCGCCGATGGTCTGCATCTGGGCGTCGGTGGTGGCGGTCGAGCGGGCCGCCAGCAGGGTCGCGGCGTCGAGCGCGTCCTGCAGGTGGCGCTTCTCCACGCTGGCGCGGTTGACGTCGATCAGGCCGAAGCCGAGCACCGCGATAGGCAGCGCCAGGACGGCGAACCAGATCGCCACCGCGCCGCCTTCATGGCGGAATCGACGCAGGAATCCCGCGACCGGCGAGGCCAGCCTGGCGACGGATCCTTTCAAGGCGCGAAACATCGTGGGTCGTCCCTTCGCCGCGCATCATGACGGCCGGCGGTAAGGGAACCGCGAACAGGCGTGGTGAATCTCCGGTTACGGACCATCCCGCCTATTTCGAGATCCTCAGTCTGGAAATGTCCTCGCCGATGGCGTGGAAGGCCGTCTTCAACGCCGCCCCGGTGGACGGCAGATAGACGTGCTGGGCGTCGGTCGCGCATTCCCGCACGATGGCCTCGGCGGACGCGTCGCTGCCCACGTCGAAGCCGACCGTGTAGATGATCACGCCCTGGGCCTTCATGTTGTTGCACAGCGACCGCGCCTGGCTGAAGGCGTCGCCGTTAGGGGCGTTGCAGTTGATGTGGTCGGCCGCCGATCCGCTGCCGGACCCGGAATCCTGGCTGATCACGCCCTTGCAGTAGGTGGTGTTGAAGGCGCCATCGGTCATCAGCACGACCACCTTGAGCAGCTTGTCCGCGCCATAGGCCGCCGGCTGGCTGGCCGTCGGCCACAGCGAGGCGAAGTTGGGCGAGACCAGGTACCAGCCCCAGGCCAGGCCGATGTGGCCGGCGGTCGAGCCGGACGCGGTGAGGCCGTCGATCTTGCTCTTCAGCGCGGCGCGGTCGGTCGACAGGGGCGTGATGGTGCTGGCGAGGCAGGGATTGGCCGTGCTCGGGTAGTTGCGCCCGAGGAAGGTCGTCGACGGCGACGCGTCGGTATAGGCGTTGACGCCCGATCGCTCGGTCACGCAGTTGCTGATGGCGAAGGTCTTCAGCGACCCGCTGGCGTTGGTGAACTTGAAACTGGCGCAGCCCGGGCTCGTGCAGGTGCCGGCCGTGGCCGCTCCGCGCACGCTCGCGGCGTAGGTCCCGACATTGACCGCGGCCGAGTAGGGCGCGAGCGCGACCTTGGTATAGTACGGCGTCTGCTGGTCCTGGACGACGAGGTCGACCAGATCCTTGGCCGCCGACTTCAGGTCGGTGATCCGCGACCCGGCCATCGAGCCGGTGACGTCCAGCGCCAGCGCCACCTCGAGGTTGTTGGACGAGCGCGTGACCTCCGACGTCGCGCCGACGGTCATGTCGCCGTCCATCCACAGGTTGGCGATGGTGGTGGTCATCGAGGCGCGGGCCGTGGCGATGATCTTCGTGCCCTCGAGGTGGTAGGTCGCCGAGGCCAGCACCGCCTTGCTCGCGGCCAGATCGGCGTTGAGAACCTTGTCGCCGACGGTCTTCAGCCCGGCGTCGGTGGTTTCGCTGGACCGCGCGGCGGCCAGGGTGGCGGCGTCGAGCGCGTCCTGCAGCCGGGCCTTCTCGCCCGAGGCGCGACTGACGTCGATCGCGCCGAACACCATCACCGTCATCGGCACGATGAGCATGGCGAACTGCACGGCGACCGCGCCGTCCTCCCGCCTGGCCCGCGCCAGAAACCGGCTGACCCAGCCGGGAATCGACAGCTTCCTCGTCATGGCCCCTGCCCCGAACAGAGTTGTGAACAACAACGGAGGATGCGGCGACGCGGTAAACGCATGCCCCACCAGACAAGGTCAAAGTCGGGAAACCATGCCGGCCTATCGACGGGACCGGCGCGGCATGGAAATCTCGCCTCCAGGGGTGGAACGGCCGCATGGACTCACTGGAACTGCTGTTGCGCGGCATGGCCGTCGGCGCGGTGCTCGCGACGGGCTTTGGCCTGCTGCGCAGCGGCCGGGGCGGTCCGGCCCGCTGGACCGGCGCGATCTTCTGCCTGTCGGTCGCCGCCTTCGCGCTGAACTCCGGCGGGGCGGAAACTCGCGCGCTGCACCCTGTCGCCGGTCTGATCTGGCTGCTGTCGATCGCCGGCACCGCCTGGTTCTGGCTGTTCGCCGTGACCCTGTTCGAGGACCGTCCGGTGACCTGGAGCCGGATGACGCCGGTCGCCATCATGATGGTCGTCGGCCTTGTCGGCGGCCTTCTGGGCCTGCCGATGTCGCGGGGCGTATGGATCGTGCACAACCTGCTCGAGGTCGTGCTGGTGCTGCATGTACTGCTGGTCATCGGGCGCAGCTGGGGCGGCGATCTGGTCGAGACGCGACGGTCGCTGCGCGGGCCGTTCATGGGCGTGGTCGGCGTCTACTGCATCGTCCTGTCCGGCTTCGAGATCGCCAGCGACCTGGGGTTCAACCCCGCCTGGGGTCCGCTGGCCCAGGCCGCCAGCCTCGCGGCCATGAACCTGGCCGGGGCGATCACCTTCCTGCAGGGCCGCCCTGACCTGTTCGGCCGGCCGGCCCGCGCCGGCGCGGCGCCCCCGGACGCCGTATCACCCCAGGACCGGCCGCTGCTGGCGCGACTGCAGGCGATCATGGCCGAGGGCGACCTGTGGCGGCGGGAAGGCCTGACCATCGTCCAGCTGGCCGCCGAGCTCGGCGCGCCGGAGCATCGTCTGCGCCGGCTGATCAACGGCGGGCTCGGCCATCGCAACTTCGCCGACTTTCTCAACGCCCGCCGGATCGAAGCGGCGCAGACGGCGCTGGCCGCGCCGGAGAACGCCCGGGCCTCGATCTCGGCCCTGGCCTTTGATCTCGGCTACGCGTCGCTCGGGCCGTTCAACCGGGCCTTCAAGGAGGCCACCGGCCTGACCCCGTCGGCCTGGCGGCTGCGGGCCCTCGCCGGCTCGCCGAATCCGGAAAAGTCCGGCTGATTCCGGAATCCGCGAGTCCCGGCCGGCCTGAGGAAGCGACGGCGGCGGCGGTCCGGCAGCCTGCGGTCATCGATCTTTCGGAGTGACCCGCATGGACCAGATCCTGTCCCAGCTTCTCGACCTCGGCCGCCACTGGCTGACCGGCTTCGGCGCCGACCTGACGCGCTACATCATCGCCGCGCCGCTGACCTGGCTGGTGCTGTGCGTGATCTGCGCGCCGCTGCTGCGCCACCGCAAGATCCGGCCCGACAGCCCGCCGGCGCGGCAGCTGGTCATCGAGTTCCTCTGTTCGGTCCGCTCGGTGGCGGTGTTCTCGACCGTCTCCCTGCTCAGCGTGCTGATGTGGAAGGCGGGGTGGCTGTGGGGCCACGACCTGCGGGAACATGCCGGGTGGGTCTGGATCGCCGTGTCGTTCGTCATCACGGTCATCGCCCACGACGCCTACTTCTACTGGGCGCACCGCCTCATGCATGACCCCCGCCTGTTCCGCAGGTTCCACCGGCGACACCACCGCTCGCACAACCCCACCCCGTTCACGGCCTACAGCTTCGATCTGGCCGAGGCGGCCGTGATGGCGACGTTCACGGTGGTCTGGGAGCTGCTGGTTCCGGTGTCCTGGGTCGGCTTCGGCCTGTTCATGCTGCACCAGATCGCGCGCAACGTGCTCGGCCACTCGGGCTACGAACTGTTCCCGGCCAACCGCGAGGGCAAGCCGCTGTTCGACTGGATGACCACGGTCACCCACCACGACCTGCACCACAGCCAGGCCGGCTGGAACTACGGCCTGTACTTCACCTGGTGGGACCGCTGGATGGGCACCGAGCATCCGCAGTATCACGCGCGCTTCGCGGCGGTGACCCGGCCGCGCGCCGCGGCCCTGGCGGCGGCGGAATAGAAAAAGGGGAGGCGGATCGCTCCGCCTCCCCGCATTCCGCCAGGACGGGCCGCGACCTACCAGCCGCAGTGCTCGCCCTTGTTCTGCTTGGTCAGCCAGATGTTCAGCGGCTTGAAGTAGTCGGCCACCGCCGAGGCGTCGCCGCGGCTCTCGCCGGTGAAGGCCTGCATGGCCTCCGGCCAGGGCCGCGAGGCGCCCATCTCCAGCATGGTGTTGAACTTGGCCCCCACCTCCCTGTTGCCGTAGATCGAGCAGCGGTGCAGCGGGCCGGTCCAGCCCGCCTGCCGGCAGGCCGCGCGCTGGAACTGGAACTGGTACACATGGGCCAGGAAGTAGCGCGTGTACGGAACGTTGGCCGGCACATGGTACTTGGCGCCCGGATCGAAGGCGTCGGTCGGGCGCGGCCCCGGCGGGGTGATGCCCTGGTACTGGGTGCGCAGCTTCCACCAGCCGCTGTTGTAGGTCGCCGGCGTCAGCTCGCCGTTGAACACTTCCCAGCGCCAGCGATCGACCATCAGGCCGAACGGCATGAAGGCGATCTTGTCGAGCGCCATCTTCAGCAGGAAGGGGATGTCGCCTTCCGGGCCCGGCGCGTCCTTCAGCAGGCCGATCTGCTGCAGGTAGGTCGGGGTCAGGGCCGACAGGCCGACGAAGTCGCCGATGGCCTCGTGGAAGCCGTCGTTGGCCCCGCCCTTGAAGATGTACGGCTGACCCTTGTAGGCGCGCTGGTAGAAGTTGTGCCCGAGCTCGTGGTGGACCGTGTAGAAGTCCTCGCCGTTGACCTTGGTGCACATCTTGATGCGGATGTCGTCGGCGTCGTCGAGGTCCCAGGCCGAGGCGTGGCAGACCACCTCGCGGTCACGCGGGCGGGTGATCTGCGAGCGGGTCCAGAAGGTCTCCGGCAACGGGGCCAGACCCATCGAGACGTAGAAGGCCTCGCCCGTCTTGACCATTTTCACCGGATCGTAGCCGGCGTTCACCAGCAGGTCGTCCAGCGCATAGGACGGGGTCGTGCTCTTCGGCGCGACGATCGGATAGATGTTGCCCCACTGCTGGGCCCACATGTTGCCCAGCAGGTCGGCGCGGATCGGGCCGGTGCGCGGCTGCACGGCGTCGCCGTACTTCTCGTTCAGGCGCGCCCGCACGTAGCAGTGCAGGTTCCTGTAGAACGGCTCGATCTGCTTCCACAGCCGGTCGGTCTCGGCCGCGAAGGCGTCCGGATCCATGTCGTAGCCCGAGCGCCACAGCGCGCCGGTGTCCTTGTAGCCGAGCGCCACCGAGCCCTCGTTGGAGAGGGCCACCAGCCGGGCATAGTCGGGGACCATCACCGGCGAGATCGAGTGCCAGCCTTCCCAGACCGCCTTGAGCTCTTCCGGATCGGTGCTCGACGCCAGGATATCCTCGGCGTCGTTCAGCGTCAGGGTCTTGCCCTTGTAGGTGAACTTGCCGGTCGAATAGGTCGAGTCCAGGCGCGAGGCGATGGTGGCCATCTCCTCGGCGGCGCCGGGGCGCTGCGGCGCGGGGGCGACCAGGGCGCGCTTGAGGATGTCCAGCTTGCGGCGCGTCACGGGATCGACGGCGACATGGTCGAATCGCGCCGCCTGGATGGCCAGCCGGGTGGCCAGGTCGGTCGCCTCGGCGCCGGCCTTGGCCTCCAGCCACTGGGTGTCTTCGGTGATGTAGGTCGCGCGGACCCACGAGGCCTTGTTCACATACTGCGACAGGGCGGCCAGGTCGGCCTCGGCCTTGTCGATAAAGGCCTTGGCCTCGGCCGGGGTCGGGGCCGGCGCGGCGGCGGCGGGCGTCTGGGCCTGGGCGATCGGCGCGGCGGCGCCGAGGCCCGCGACCAGGGCGAGGGCGGCCCCGGCCGCCAGAAGCTTCGTCTTCAACATCGGACGTATCCTCACAGGGGAACTCTATGGCGCGGCATGGGAGGGGCCGCGGCGGGTTCCGTCAAGGCGCCCTGCCCGTCCGCCTACGTCGGATCGGCGGGCGAGTCGGCCGGCGCGGGGGTCTCGACGGCCGGCGCCTCGACCGGCGGCGCGGCCTCAACTGGCGGCGGCAGCGGATCGGTGGGCTTCGCCGGCGCGGGCTGACGCGGGACCGGGCGCTGCACCGGGGCCACGTCCTGACGCTCGGCGGGGGTGGGATAGCGCAGATGGCCGACGCAGGCCGACAGGCCGTCGCTGCGCACCGTTCCGGCGGCCGCGCCGATCTTGCGCGAACGCCGGGCGACATACCGGCCCGGATTGACCGCCTTGTACTTCAGCGGATTGGGCAGGATGGCCACCAGCCGCGCGGCCTGGGCGCGGGTCAGCTGGTCGGCGCTGACGCCGAAATAGCGCTGCGCCGCGGCCTCGGCCCCATAAGTCCCGGCCCCCATCTCGGCGACGTTGAGATAGACCTCCATGATGCGCCGCTTGCCCCACAGGGTCTCGATCAGCACCGTGTAGTAGGCCTCCACGCCCTTGCGCAGATACGACCGCTGCGGCCAGGCGAAGACGTTCTTGGCCGTCTGCTGGCTGATGGTCGAGCCGCCGCGGACCTTGCCCGGACGCCGCTTGTTGGCGGCGGCGGCCTTCTGGATCGCCTCGAAGTCGAAGCCGTGATGGGTGCAGAACTTGGCGTCCTCGGACGCGATCGCCGCCTGCACCAGCGCCGGCGAGATGTGCTTCAGCGAGCGCCAGCGGTAGTCGAGGCCTTTGCCCTCGAACAGCCGCTGGACCATCAGGATGGTCACCGGCGGCGGCACGAACCGGTAGACCAGGGTCAGCCCGACCGGGAACACGACGGTGATCAGCAGGCCCCAGACGAACAGGGTCCGGATCAGCCGGCCGAGGGAGAACGTCCGGCGTCGCGCCAGTGTCGGCGGCGGGACATCCGCGGGCCGCCCGGGCGGCCAGGGCGGGGTGTAGCCCGGCGGCGGAGCCGGCGGCGGGGCGGGTTCGGGCTCGGGCTCGGGACTCACGTCCGGCCCGGACTCGGCCTCCGGCGCATGCGGAAGGTCCGCCTCCGGATGCGGGACGGTCTCGTCTTCCGGCTCGTGCGGCGGCTCCGTGCTCAACCCTGCCTCCCCTTGCCTTGACGCGGCGGACGGATGCTAGCCACTGACGCCGTCCCTGTCGCTCATCGAAAGCGCCCCGCATGAACGTTACCGAAGCCGTCGACCGCCGCGTCTCCGTCCGCGCCTACCTCGACAAGCCCGTCCCCGGGGACCTGGTGAAGGAGATTCTCGTCCTGGCCCAGCGCGCGCCCTCGGGCGGCAACCTGCAGCCGTGGAAGGTCCACGCCCTGGCCGGCGCGCCGCTGGAGGCGCTGAAGGCGAAGGTGGCGGCCAATCCCGGCGGCGAGACGCCGGAATACAACGTCTATCCCGACAATCTCTGGGACCCGTTCCGCACCCGCCGCTTCGAGTGCGGCGAGGACCTCTACGCGACCATCGGCATCCCGCGCGACGACAAGCCGGCCCGGCTGCGGCAACTGTTCAGGAACACCCAGTTCTTCGGCGCGCCGGTGGGGATCTTCTTCAGCCTCGACCGCAAGCTGGGGCCGCCGCAGTGGGCGGACGTGGGCATGTACATGCAGACGGTCATGCTGCTGGCCGTCGAGCGCGGCCTGGCCACCTGCGCCCAGGAGTTCTGGGCCCGCTATCCGAAGACCGTGGCAGGGCACATCCGCCTGCCCGACGACCACATGCTGTTCTCCGGCATGGCCCTCGGCTACGCGGACGAGACCGCCCCGATCAACACCCTGCGCACCCGGCGCGATCCGTTGGATGTGTGGTGCGAACTGGAGGGGTTTGAGTCCTAGAAAACCCTCCCCCGCAGGGGGAGGGGGACCGCGCGGAGCGCGGTGGAGGGGCAGCGCCGCAGCGTCCGGGTTGCGAACAAACACAGAACATCTTAAGGTGGCATTATGCAGCCCCCCTCAACGATAACGCTTGCGCGCAGGTTGCGGCGGTCGATGACCTGGTCCGAGCAGCGTCTGTGGCAGGCCTTGCGAGGCAAGCGGCTCGGCGGAATTCGCTTCCGGCGGCAGCACGTACTGGGCCCCTATGTCACCGACTTCTTCTGCTCGGCGCGACATCTCGCCATAGAGATCGACGGCGGCGCCCATAAGGATGAGCAAGCAAAAATGACAGATGCCCGGCGCGACGCCTGGATAGCCGAGCGCGGTGTGCGCGTGCTGCGGATTCCCGACAGGTTGGTGCGTGACGACTTCGACGGCGCGCTTGCGATAATCGCCCGCGCCGCCGGTGCTGCCCCTCCACCGCCTCCGGCGGTCCCCCTCCCCGCGAGCGGGGAGGCAAGCGACTAAGCCAGCCCCGTCTCCACCACCCCGGCCCCGCCGTCCTCGTCGCCCCAGGCGAGGCGGGCGCCGTCTAGGCTGACGGCCAGAGCGCTGATCGCCGCGCCCTTCTCGGCCTTGAGATGCACGATCTGGCCGCTCTTCAGGTCGGCGGCCCAGACCCGGCCGTCATCGAGGCCGGCGGCCAGCACGTTGTGCGACGGCGTGCCCGCCACCTGCACCACCATGGCCGACTGGTCGTAGCCGATCTCGGCGGCTTCCTTGCCCATCGGGCCGGTCGCGCCGGCGAACGGCCAGAGCACGGCCCCGTTGGCGCCGGAGGTGGCCATCATCAGGCCGTTGGACAGGAAGGCCAGGCTCTTCACCTTGGCCGGATAGCCGCCCATGCGCAGGTTCTTCTCGTCGGAGACCTTCCAGCCGTGCAGCTGGTTCTCCTGCATGGCGCTCATCAGGAAGCGGCCGTCGGGGCTCCAGGCGACCAGCACATGGCTGCCGGCCCATTTCAGCAGCTGCGGCTTCTGGTCGGCGATCCGCGCGTACCACAGGGCCGCGCCGTTGTAGGTCGCCACGGCCAGCCGCCGGCCCTTGGGGTCGAAGGCCACATGGGCGGCGGACTTCTCGTGGGTGAACAGGCGGCTGAAGGCCGGGTCCTTCGAATCGCGGACGTGCAGATCGCGGCCGGCGGTGAAGGCGATCAGGCCCGACTCGGCGCTGGCGGCGACCGAGTCGATCCAGCGGCCCTTCACCTCGGCGACCAGGGTGGCGGCGATCTCGCCGCCCTCCAGCCGCGTCCAGACCACCCGGCCGTCGTCGCCCCCGGTGAGGATGCCGAGGCCCGAGGGATGCAGACAGGCGGACAGGATCGCGCCCTGGTGGGCCTCGACGGTGACGAAGCCTTCCCCCGTCACGGCCCGCACCGTCCCGTCGCCCAGAGCGAACAATGTTCGGCCTGAGCGGTCGAAAAGGGCGGCGGTCACATAGGCGTCGAAATCGAAAGTCATGGTGGCGCGTTTATAGCCCGGAACCGGCCTTGCCCAGCGGCGGATCGTTTTCCCCTGCCAAGCGAGACAGGCTTTACAAGCGGCTTCAACCGCGTAATGGGGTTGAACGAATGACAGCGGACCGGACGCACCGGCCCGCGTAAGGGAGTGTCCGAATGGGTGCGAAGCTTGGTGGCGCCGGCGGCGGCAGCAAATACGATCTGGGTCAGAACAGCGACATCAACGTCACGCCGTTCGTCGACATCATGCTGGTTCTGCTGATCATCTTCATGGTCGCGGCGCCGATGGCCACCGTGTCGATCGCGCTCGACCTGCCGCCCGCGGTGCCGCCGAGCCCGGATGACCCCAAGCCGAAGAAGCCCGTCTTCATCTCGATCCAGAAGTCCGGCGCCATCTTCATCGGCGACAACCAGTCGAGCCTGGCCAACATCCCGGTCGACGTTCCGGCGGCCATGCAGAAGGAAGGCGTGACCGGCAACTTCACCGAAGAGCGCGTGTTCGTCCGCGCCGACGCCGACGTGGAATACGAGCAGTTCATGGCCGTGCTCAACGTCCTGCAGGCCAACGGCTTCTACAAGATCGGCCTGATCAACGAAGACATCGAATAGTCGGGCCTCACCGCCAGACATGCGAAGGGCCGGTGGAAACACCGGCCCTTTTGCTTGTGCGACCCTCCCCACGCAGTGGGGAGGGGGACCGCCCGGAGGGCGGTGGAGGGGCAGCGCAAACGCCGGCGGCCCCATCCTGAATTCAGGTCTTTCCCACGAGTCTGGCGCTGCCCCTCCACCATGCTCCGCATGGTCCCCCTCCCCGCTTCGCGGGGAGGAAAGAGGGTTCTACGCCGCGCACGCCTCGAAGCCGGCCTTAAGCGCCGCCTCGTCGAGGTCGCGGCCGATGAACACCATGCGGCTGTAGCGCGGCTCGCCGTCCTTCCAGTCGCGCTGGAAGTCGCCCTCGAGGATCATGTGCACGGCCTGGAACACCAGGCGGCGGTTTTCGCCCTTCACGTCGAGGATGCCCTTGGCGCGCAGGATGTCGGGCCCCTTGTCGGCGAGCAGCTGGTTGAGCCAGTTGGTCACCTTGATGCTGTCGAGCGGCCGCTCCAGCGTCAGGGACACGCCGCGGATGCCGGCCTCGGCCACATGGTCGTGGGCGTGAGGCTCGTGGCCGTGATCGTGGTGGTGATGATCGTGCCCATGGTCATGATCGTGATCGCAGTGCTCGTCATGCACATGACCGGCCTCGCCGTGGCCGGGGTTGAGGAATTCCGGCTCCAGCTCGGTGATGCGGTCCAGGTCGAAGCCGCCGCGACCGAGAATCGCGTCGAGCGGCACGGCCGAGCGCTGGGTGTGATGGATCGGGGCCAGCGGATTGATGCGGCGGATCTGCGCCTCGACGGCCTTAAGCTCGGCCGGGGTCACCAGGTCGGTCTTGTTGAGCAGGATCTGGTCGGCGAAGGCGATCTGCTCGACGGCCTCGCGGCTGTCGGCCAGTCGCAGCGGCAGGTGCTTGGCGTCGACCACGGTGGTCACCGAATCGAGCTTCGTGCGGGCCCGCACGTCGTCGTCGACGAAGAAGGTCTGGGCCACCGGGCCGGGATCGGCCAGGCCCGTGGTCTCGACGATGATCGCGTCGAAGCCGCCCTTGCGCTTCATCAGGCCCGAGACCACCCGGATCAGGTCGCCGCGCACCGTGCAGCAGACGCAGCCGTTGTTCATCTCGAACACTTCCTCGTCGGCGCCGACCACCAGGTCGTTGTCGATGCCGATCTCGCCGAACTCGTTGACGATCACGGCGTAGCGCTTGCCGTGGTCCTCGGTGAGGATGCGGTTGAGAAGCGTGGTCTTGCCGGCGCCGAGGTAGCCGGTGAGCACGGTGACGGGAATGCGGGTCGCGGTCGTGTCGGTCATGGCCGCTAGATAGGCGGCTCAGGCGTCGAAAACCACCACCACGACGGCGAGGGCGACAAGAACCGAACCGAGCACCGCCGATTCGTAACGCGCCAGCCGGTCGAGGCGGAAGTGGGCCATGCCGGCCCAGGTCAGGCTGATCAGGGCGACCATGCCGGCCAGGGTGCCGACCAGGAACACGGCGCTGAGCAGCGCCAGGCCCGGCCAGCCGTGCGTATCGCCCGTTAGATAGAAGGAGAGCAGCACTTCGCCCGGCGACAGGGCCAGGGCCGCCACCACGCCCCACCAGGCCGCGTCGTCGCCGACCCGGGGCGGCGGCGGCAGCGTCTGGTCGGTGACCCCCGCCAGCGCCACGCGGCGCTGGAAGGCGCGCCTCAGATAGAACAGGCCGAAGCCGAACAGCAGCGCCGCGGCGGCGTAGTGCAGAAGGCCCTTCAGCCACTGCTCCATGAACCTGCCGGCCAGCAGAATCAGCACGCCGACGATGGAGGTGGTGAGGATGTGGCCGAAGGCCGCCGCCGTGGCCGCGCCGAGCACCTTGCGCAACCGCCAGCCCTGCGCCCGGCCGACCAGCACGAACGGCAACCAGTGCGTGGGGATGGCCACATGCACGAGGGCGACGCCGAAGCCGGCCGCCGCGAAGGAGAGAAAGAAGGGCGAGATCACCCGAGGGCTATAACTTGTTACAAAGTAACACGCCAGCGCCTTCCCTGCCCGAAAGCGCCGCCAGGCCCTCCCCGAACCGGTTTCCGTCCTTCGGCAGACGAAACTCTTTCAGGGATAACGCCTCGGGAGGCCGCGCGGCGTTGACTCGGAAAGCGCCGGCTGTATAAGACCGCTCCCTCGCCCGCGGGACACCTCGCGGGCGCGCACTATTTTGCGAACTCTAGATTTTTCAAGGCGCACACGATGTACGCGGTGATCAAGACCGGCGGCAAGCAGTACCGGGTCAAGGCTGGCGATCTGCTGGTTGTCGAGAAACTGGCGGGTGAACCCGGCGCGGACGTCGCGTTCGGCGAAGTCCTCATGCTCGGCGACGGCGAAGCGGTGACCATTGGCGCTCCCCTGGTCGACGGCGCGACCGTCAACGCCACCCTGATCGAAACCCGCAAGGGTGATAAGGTGAAGATCTTCAAGAAGATCCGCCGTCAGGGCTATCGTCGCACGAAGGGCCACCGCCAGCACGAAAGCGTGCTGCGCGTGACCTCCGTGGCCGGCGCCGGCAAGACCGACAAGTGGGACGGCGAAGTCAGCCTGACCACCAAGCGCGAGCTCGACGCCCGCGCCCGCGGCCTGGCGTTCCAGCCGCTCGGCGGCGCGACGCCGAAGGCCGAAAAGGTCTCCCCGGCCGCCAAGGCCGTCGCGGCCAACGCTGAAGCGGCCCCCAAGGCCGCCGCGCCGAAGAAGGCTGCTGCGCCGAAGGCCGCCAAGGCCGACGACGCCGCCGCCCCCGCCAAGAAGGCCGCTGCCAAGAAGCCGGCCGCCAAGAAGGACGGCGACGCCTAAGCGGCGGCGCCTCCAGAGAGACAGGAGAGCACAATGGCTCACAAGAAATCAGGCGGCTCCTCGAGCAACGGTCGCGACTCCGCCGGCCGCCGTCTCGGCGTCAAGAAGTTCGGCGGCGAGAAGGTTCTCGCCGGCAACATCATTATTCGTCAGCGCGGAACGAAGTTCTGGCCGGGCACGAACGTCGGCATCGGCAAGGACCACACCCTCTTCGCGCTCGTACACGGCGCGGTGAAGTTCGTGACCAAGCGCAATAACCGCACCTACGCGACGGTCGTTCCGGCCGAGGTCGCCCAGGCCGCCGAATAGGCGACCCGACCTTCTCCGGATCGCCCGATACAGGCGATCCGGACATGCAATTCCTCAAGCGGGGAGTCCGGGCGCCGGGCTCCCCGCTTTTGCATGTTCAGGCCCCCGCAGAGGGGCCGGGAGGACCACCATGTGCGTGATCGACACCACGCCCCGGATCGAGACCAGGCGGCTGACCCTGCGGGCGCCGCAGATGGACGACGCCGCCCGTCTGGCCGAGCTGTGCAACGACTTCGACATCAGCCGCATGACCTCGCGCGTCCCATGGCCCTACGCCCGGGGTGACGCGGAGGATTTCATCGCCCGCTGCGCCATCGCCGACCGCCGGAACGAGGTGAACTTCCTGATCGACCATGATGACGCCGGCGTGGTCGGCGGCCTGGGCTTCGATCGCAACCCGGAGGGCGCGATCGAGGTGGGCTACTGGATCGGCAAGCCGTACCAGGGCCGGGGCCTGGCCAGCGAGGCGCTGGTCGGAGCCATGGACTGGGCCGGGCGGAGCTGGAAGAAGCGCGCGGTCGCCGCCGGACATTTCTCGGACAACCCCGCCTCCGGCCGCGTGCTCTGCCGGGCGGGTTTCCTCTACACGGGGCGGATCGAGCTGCGCGACAGCCTGGCCCGAGGCGAGACGGTTCCCTGCCGCATGATGGTCTGGCTGGCCTGACTTACCTGGCCTTCATCGCCGCGGCGATGGCGGCGTCGAGGGTGGCGAGGTCCATTTCCTTGCCCAGCGGCGGGTCGACGCGCTTGCCGTTGACGTCGAAGGTCGGCGTCCCCTCGACCTTGTCCTCGGTCGAGGCCCGCTCGAGACGCGCCTTCAGCGCCTCGAACTCGGTCTCGTTCTGCATGCAGGCGTCATAGGCGGCGCTGTCGACGCCGAGGGTCGCGGCCTCGCGGCGCAGGATCCGGTGGACCCCGGCGACGGTGCCGTCGTCGTACATTTCCTTCTGGGTGGCGAAGACGCGATCGACGACCTGGAAGTAGCGGTCCCTGCCGGCGCAGCGCGCCAGCATCGTCGCCGGCACGGCGATCTCGGCCGGGCTGGTGATGAACTCGCGCCAGACGAACTGCACCTTGCCGGTGTCGATGTACTTCTTCTTCAGGGCCGGGAAGACGTTGTCATGGAACCGCGCGCAGTGGGGACAGCTCAGCGAGGCGTACTCCACCACGACCACCTTCGCCTTCGCGTTTCCGAGGGTCATGTCGTCGGGCCGCAGGGCGGGCCGGGCGGCCATCGAGGCCGCCGGCAGCAGCAACAGGGCGCTGAGCCCGATCAGCAGTCGAAGCGCGCCACGCATCAGAGGTCCCCCAAAACGGCTCCAGAGGCCACCTATGCCGCCATCGGGGCATCTTTGCGACCCCTGCGGGGCCTCGCCGCCCTTTTCTGGACCCCACCCTTGGCCCATAAGGGCGCGATGAAGTTTCTCGACCAATGCAAGATCTACATTCGCTCCGGCGACGGCGGCGGCGGCGCCGTGTCGTTCCGGCGCGAGAAGTATATCGAATACGGCGGCCCGGACGGCGGCGACGGCGGCCGTGGCGGCGACGTGTGGATCGAGGCCGTCGAAGGCCTCAACACCCTCATCGACTATCGCTACCAGCAGCACTTCAAGGCCGGCACCGGCGTGCACGGCATGGGCCGCAATCGCCACGGCGCGGCGGGCGAGGACATCGTGCTGAAGGTCCCCGTCGGCACCCAGGTGCTGGAGGATGACAAGGAGACGCTGGTCGCCGACCTCGACGTCGCCGGCAAGCGCGTGCTGCTGGCCAAGGGCGGCAACGGCGGCTGGGGCAACGACCGCTTCAAGGGGCCAGTCAACCAGGCTCCCAAGCACGCCAACCCCGGCCTGCCGGGCGAGGAACGCTGGCTGTGGATGCGGCTCAAGCTGATCGCCGACGCGGGCCTGGTCGGCCTGCCCAACGCCGGCAAGTCGACCTTCCTGGCCGCCGTCAGCGCGGCCAAGCCGAAGATCGCCGACTATCCCTTCACCACCCTGGTGCCCAACCTCGGCATCGTCGACCTGTCGTCGGAAGAACGCTTCGTCATCGCCGACATTCCGGGCCTGATCGAAGGCGCGTCCGAAGGCGCGGGCCTTGGAACGCGCTTCCTCGGCCACGTCGAGCGGGCCGGCGCCCTGATCCATCTGGTCGACGCCACCCAGGACGACGTGGTCGGCGCCTGGCGCACGGTGCGCGGCGAACTGGAAGCCTACGGCGAGGGCCTGGCCGACCGTCCGGAAATTCTCGCCCTGAACAAGGTCGATGCGCTCGACGCGGAGGAGCGGGCCGAAAAGGCCGCCGCCCTCGCGGCCGCGGCCGGCGCGCCGCCCCACCTGATCTCCGGCGTGTCCGGCGAGGGTGTCCAGGACGTGCTGCGCGCGGCCTTCCGGGCGGTGAAGCAGCATCGCGCCGCCGAGACCGCGGCGGCCGTGGAATCGGCCAGGCCGGCGGACGCCCCGCCGTCCAGCTGGTCGCCGGTCTGACGAGGACTCACCGATGCTCATCGCCAGCCTGATCTCGCTCGTCCTGATGGCGTCCGACGCGCCCGCCGCGGTCCCGCCGACGGCGCCGGCCGCGCCGCCCGTGGCGGCCGCCCCGGCGAAGCCGCCGGAGGTCGACCCGGTGATCGCCGAGATCAACGCCCTGATGGCCCCCTACAAGGGCAAGACCGGCGACCGGCTGCGCGGCCGGCTCGGCTTCTCCGCGGGCACGCGTCCGGCGATGGACGGCGAAGTGGTCTTCTGGGAGATCAAGGTCGAGCAGGAGATGAGCTGCGGCATGGACCCGGCGACCCTGGCCATGCGCTGCCTGCGCGGCGATCCCTTCGTCTGCCGGCTGGGCATCGCCTTCGACAAGACCGGCCTCGTCACGGCCTGGGCGGCCAGCGGCGCGCCCGCCGTCTGCCGGCAGTTCATCGACAAGCTGAAGGCCCCCTGATGAACGGGGCGGCCGCCGGCCTGACCCACGCGCGGCGGGTCGTGATCAAGGTCGGCTCGGCCCTGGTGGTCGACGCCGCCACGGGCCTGCCGTCGCGCGACTGGCTGGCCGCCTTCGCGGCCGACGCCGCCCGGCTCCGCGCGCGGGGCCAGAGGCTGCTGGTCGTCTCGTCGGGCGCCGTGGCGCTGGGCCGTCGCCGGCTGGGCCTCAAGCGCAAGGCGCTCAGCCTGCCCGAGAAGCAGGCCGCCGCCGCGGCCGGGCAGTCGCTGCTGATGCGGGCCTGGGAAGAGGCCTTCGAACCGCATGGCCAGGCCGTGGCCCAGGTGCTGCTGACGCGCGACGACACCGAGATTCGCCGCCGCTGGCTGAACGCCCGGGCCACGGTGGAAACCCTGCTGGACCTCGACGTGGTCCCGGTGGTCAACGAGAACGACACCGTGGTGACCGAGGAAATCCGCTACGGCGACAACGACCGCCTGGCCGCCCGCGTGGCGCAGATGATCGGCGCCGACGTGCTGGTCCTGCTGTCGGACATCGATGGTCTGTACACCGCCGACCCGCGCCGCGATCCGGCCGCCCGCCGGCTGGACCGCATCGCCGACATCACGCCGGAGATCGCCGACATGGCAGGCGGCGCCAATGCGGCCACCGGCGTCGGCACCGGCGGCATGGCGACCAAGATCGCCGCCGCCCGCATCGCTCGCGCCGCGGGCTGCGCGACCATCATCACCCTCGGCAGTCGCCCGCACCCGCTGCGGGCCATCGAAGACGGCGAGCCCTCGACGATCATCGAGGCCGCCGTCAGCCCGGCCGCCGCCTACAAGAGCTGGATCGCCGGGTCGCTGGCCCCGGCCGGAACCCTGACCGTCGACGCCGGGGCGGCCACGGCCCTGCGCACGGGCAAGAGCCTGCTGGCGGCCGGCGTGACCGGCGTCGAGGGCGGCTTCGGCAAGGGCGACGCGGTTCTGCTGCTGGGACCCGCCGGCGAGATCGGCCGCGGCCTGTCGCGCTACGACGCCGCCGACGCGCGGAAGATCGCCGGCCTGCGCTCCGACGCCATCGAGGCGGCGCTCGGCTTCACCAACGGCCCGCTGGTCCACGCCGACGACCTTGCGCTGGTCGGGCTGGCGGAAAGCCGCTAAGGCTCAGTCTGAGCAAAACGAGGCTTTGATCCGTGGACGACGCGGGCGCATCCCTGCAGGCGACGATGCTGGCGACCGGACGGGCCGCCCGCGAGGGCGCGCGCGCCCTGCGCCTGTCAACCGCGGAGCAGCGCACCGCGGCGATTCTCGCCGCCGCCGACGCCATCCGCGCCAACGCCCCGGCCATCCTGGCCGCCAACGCGGCCGACTTCGCCGCGTCGAAGGCCGCCGGCCTGCCCGGCCCGATGCTCGACCGGATGATGCTCGATGAGGCCCGTCTGGCCGGCGTCGCCGACGCGGTGGCGCAGGTCGCGGCCATTCCCGATCCCCTGGGAACCGAGATCGCCCGCTGGACCCGGCCCAACGGCCTGGACATCGCCCGCGTGCGCACGCCGATCGGCGTCATCGCGATCATCTATGAAAGCCGGCCCAACGTGACGGCGGACGCCGCCGCCCTGTGCATCCGCTCGGGCAACGCGGCGATCCTGCGCGGCGGGTCCGAATGCCTGCGCACCAACCTCGCGCTGCACGCGGCCATGGTCCAGGGCCTGGTCAAGGCCGGCCTGCCCGCCAGCTGCGTGCAGCAGGTGAAGACCACCGACCGCGCCGCGGTCGGCGAGATCCTGTCCGGCCTCGATCACACGATCGACCTGATCATTCCGCGCGGCGGCAAGAGCCTGGTCGCCCGGGTCCAGGCCGACGCCCGCGCCCCGGTGCTGGGCCATCTCGAGGGGCTGAACCACGTCTTCGTCCACGAAAAGGCCGACATCGCCAGGGCGCGCGACATCGTCGTCAACGCCAAGCTGCGCCGGGTGTCGGTCTGTGGCGCGGCCGAGACCCTGCTGATCGATCGCGCGGCGGCGGACCGGCTGTTGCCGCCGATCGCCGACGCCCTGATCCGCGAGCGCTGTGAGTTGCGCGGCGACGCCGCCGCCCGGGCTATCGAGCCCTCGATGAAGCCGGCCTCGACCGAGGACTGGACCACCGAATACCTGGCCCCGATCCTCAGCGTGGCGGTGGTCGACGGCGTCGAGGGCGCGGCCGCCCACATCGCCGCCTACGGCTCGGGTCACACCGACGCCATCGTCACCGAGGACCCCGCGGCCGCCGAGCGGTTCATCGCCCTCGTCGATTCCGCCATCGTGCTGGTCAACGCCTCGACCCAGTTCGCCGACGGCGGGGAATTCGGCTTTGGCGCGGAGATCGGCATCGCCACCGACAAGCTACATGCCCGCGGTCCGGTCGGGGCCGAGCAACTGACAACGTACAAGTATGTGGTTCGCGGGACCGGCCAGACTCGTCCCTGAGGCCGGGAGGCCCCGCACGCTGCGTCTCGGCTTCGACCTGAAGCCGGGCATGCGGGTGGGACTCTATGGCGGCTCGTTCAATCCCGTGCACGACGGCCATGTGCACGTGGCCGAGACGGCGCTGAAGAAGCTGCGCCTGGACCGGGTGATCTGGCTGGTCTCGCCGCAGAACCCCCTCAAGCAGCGCCACGAGACCGCTCCGCTGAAGGAGCGCATGGCCGGCGTCCGCGCCCGCGCCCGCGGCCCGGCGATGATCATCTCGGACGCCGAGACGCGCATCGGCTCGCAGTACACGATCGACACGGTGCGGGTGCTGAAGGCCCGCTTTCCGGGCGTGCACTTCGTCTGGATCATGGGCGCCGACAGCCTGGCCGGATTCCACGGCTGGCGCGGCTGGACCCAGATCATGCGCGAGCTGCCGGTGGCCGTGGTCTCGCGGCCCTGGGCGGCGCTGAAGGCGCGCACCTCGCCGGCCGCCAGACGCTTCGCCCATTTCCGCCGCCCGGCGCGCGAGGGCCCTCTGTTGCCGACGATGAAGGCCCCGGCCTGGGTCTATCTGCGCGGGCCGTTCAACTTCGCCAGCTCCACCGCGATCCGCGACCGCCAGCGCAAGACTCCCGGGACAGATAATCCCGGGACATAGCGGGACATCGCCGGGACACTGATTCGCTGACGTCCGGGCCAGGACGTGCTATGGGTCCCGCTTAGCGAGGCGAATAGAGGAGCATTCCGCTGAATCGCGAGTTGGCGCCCGAGGCGCACGAGGCCCTTTCGGGGGCTTCATCCGACGAACCCCGACAAAGTTTCGGTTCGGTCGAAGATCTGATCCTGGCCCGTCTCGATGACGACAAGGCCGAGGATGTTGTCCTGATTGATCTCAGGGGCAAAAGCCCGATGGCTGACTCGATGATCGTCGCGTCAGGCCGTTCGCATCGCCATGTCGGCGCGCTGGCCGACCATGTCATGCGGGCGCTCAAGGAAGCCGGTCACGGCAAGGCGCGGGTCGAAGGCCTGCCGCACTGCGACTGGGTGCTGATCGACGCCGGCGACGTCGTCGTTCACCTGTTCCGTCCGGAAGTGCGCAGCTTCTACAACATCGAGAAGATCTGGTCGGTCGACTCGCCGCACATCACCCCGGCGAACTAGTTGCGTGGTTCGACACGCGCTTCGCGCTGCTCACCATGACGTAAAAATGCACGTCATCCTGAGCAGGCCCGAAGGGCCGTGTCGAAGGACGCACCCCGCATGAAGATCACCCTCCTCACCGTCGGCCGGCTGGGCCGCATGCCCGAGGCCCTGCTGGCGAAGGACTACGTCGAGCGGGCCACGGCCAGCGGGCGATCGCTCGGGCTGGGTCCGGTGGAGATCGTCGAGGTCGAGGCCCGCAAGCCGGGCAAGGCCGCCGAGGCCGAAGTGCTGCTGCCCCACCTGAAGGACGCCTTCGTCATCGCCTGCGACGAGCATGGCGCGGTGCGGCCGTCGCGGGACTTCGCGGCCCAGATCGGCCGCCTGCGCGATGACGGCGTGCGCCGGCTGGTGTTCCTGATCGGCGGCGCGGACGGGCTCGATCCCGCGATCCTCGAGGCGGCCAACGCCCGGCTGGCCTTCGGGCCACAGACCTGGCCGCATGCCCTGGCCCGCGCCATGCTGGCCGAGCAGGTCTATCGCGCCGTGACCATCCTGGCGGGCAGCCCCTACCACAGAGATTGATCCTCCCCAGCTCCGCTGGGGAGGGGGACCGCTGGAGGCGGTGGAGGGGAGTCCGTGCACCGACACCCCTCCACCATGCTTCGCATGGTCCCCCTCCCCCGTTTCGCTTCGCTCGCGGGGGAGGATTGCGGTATCAACTTCCATGCGTCGCCGACTGGTCCCCATCGCCGTCCTGACCCTCTGCGCCGTCGCCGCTCACAGCGCGGCGCAGGAGCCCGCCGACGCGCCCTCGCCGCGGATGATGGAGGTTCTGCAGGTCCAGTCCGGCGCGCCCGGGTCCGCCGGCAAGGCCGAGGCCCGCCGCCAGATCGACGCCCTGCGCGAGGAACTGCGTCGCCTGGCCTCGCGTCAGGCCCAGAGCAGCCGCGACGTGGCCAGCGCCCGCGGCCGGCTGCAGATGCTCAATGTGCGCGAGACGGCGCTGACCGCCGAGCTGGGCCGCGACCGCAACCGGCTGGCCCGGCTGCTGGGCGCCCTGCAGCTGTTCCGACGCGAGCCGCCGCCGGCGCTGCTGGTCCGTCCCGAGGACGCCCGCGACGCCGTGCGCGCCGCCATCCTGATCCGCGCCATGACCCCGGCGCTCGAGCGTCGCGCCCGCGCCTACGGCGCCGAGGCCCGCGAGATCGCCGCCCTGCGCCGCCAGGCCGCCGCCGCCAACGAATCGCTGTTCACCAGCGAGAGCCTGGCGGCCGACCGGCGCGGCGACGTCGAGAAGCTGCTGACCGAACAGGCGGCGATCGAGCGCCAGTATCAGGGCGACGCCATCGCGGCCGGTCGCGAGGCGGGCAGTCCGGGCCAGCTGGCCGACAGCTTTCCCCGCGTGACCGGGCCCGACAGCGGCCCCGGCGCCCTGCTGCGGCCGGCCGGCGTGGTCCAGACGCGCGGCTTTGGCGGCGCGCTGCCCAACGGCGGCAGGGCCGAGGGCGTGTCGTACCGGGCCAGAAGCGGCGCCACGGTCGTCAGTCCGGCTCAAGGGGTGGTTGAATTCGCTGGGCCCGTGACCGGATGGGGCGTCATCTTGATCCTGCGGACGTCCGGGCCCTACCATCTGGTTCTGGCCGGTCTGGGCGAGGCCACGGCCGCGCCGGGACAGACCATCGCCGCCGGCGCGCCGATCGGACGCATGGCGACGGGCGGCGAGCCCGAGCTCTATCTGGAGCTTCGGCGGTCGGGGTCGCCGATCGATCCGGCGCCCTGGCTAAAAGACGGCGCCGGTGTTGCATCGGTCAGCCGGTAGGACACAATTTCGGCCCGCGCGCGGGCTTTATAGTTCGGAACGCGGCGCGTAGGGCCGCACAGGGAGCCTCCAGCAAGGCAATGTTGAAGAAGAACCTCCTGATCGGCGCGTGCGCCTTTGTTCTCGGCGCCGGCACGATGGCCTACGTGGGCCAGACGGCCGAAGCCACCGCGCAGCCCAGGGCCCAGACCTACAAGATGCTGGAGCTGTTCGGCGATGTCCTCGACATCATCCAGCGGCAGTACGTCGTCGAGGTCGACGACAAGAAACTGATCCAGGCCGCGCTCGAGGGCATGGTCTCCTCGCTGGACCCGCACTCGGCCTACCTCGCTCCCGAGAGCTTCGAGGACATGCAGGACACCACCCGCGGCGAGTACGGCGGGCTGGGCATCGAGATCACCAGCGAGGACGGGGTGGTCAAGATCATCTCGCCGATGGACGGCTCGCCCGCAGCCCGCGCCGGGCTGCAGCCGGGCGATTTCATCACCGCCGTCAACGGCGAGAGCGTGATCGGCCTGCCGACCAACGAGGCGGTCAAGCTGATGCGGGGGCCGGCCGGCGACAAGGTCACCCTGACCATCGCCCGCGAGAAGACCGACGCCTTCGACGTCACCCTGACCCGTGAAGTGATCAAGCCCAAGTCGGTCACGGCGCGGCTTGAGGGCGACTACGGCTACGTGCGCCTGTCGGGCTTCAACGAGAAGGCCACCGACGAGGTGCTCGCCGCGATCAAGGGCCTGCAGGCGCAGAACCCGAAGATGAAGGGACTGGTCTTCGACCTGCGCAACAATCCGGGCGGCCTGCTCGACCAGGCGGTCGGGGTGTCCGACATCTTCCTCGACGGCGGCGAAGTGGTCAGCCAGCGCGGCCGCGATCCGCGCGACATCGAACGTTACAACGCGCGCCCCGGCGACCTGCTGAACGGCCTGCCAGTGGTGGTGCTGGTCAACTCCGGCTCGGCCTCGGCGGCGGAAATCGTCGCCGGCGCCCTGCAGGACCGCAAGCGCGCCGAGATCGTCGGCCTGACCAGCTTCGGCAAGGGGTCGGTCCAGACGGTGATCCCGCTGCGCGGCGGCGCCGACGGCGCCCTGAAGATCACCACGGCGCGCTACTACACGCCGTCCGGCCGCTCGATCCAGCGCACCGGCATCGAACCGAACCTGGAGGTGGCCTCCAGCCGTGAACAGGCCGAGCTGATCGCCACCCGCGCCTTCCAGTACAGCGAAGCCTCGCTGCGCGGCGCGCTCGACACCGAGGACGGCGCCGTCCGGCGGACCGCCCACGCCCCGGCCGAGGCCCCCCCGATGACCTTCGACGAGGAAGGCTGCAAGAAGCGGCCGCCCTCGACGACGCTGGAGCTTAAGTGCGATTTCCAGCTGCAGCGGGCGCTCGACGTGCTGCGCAACGGCTCGGTCGCGGCCACGCCAAAACTGCCCAAGCCTGCCCCGAAGATCGCCTCGATGGTCGACGGCCGGCTGGTCCCTCCGCCCGGCGACGGCAAGCCGAAATAGGGCTTCATTAACCATGATCGGCGAGGGTGTCGGGGCGTAGTTCCGATCGCCCGTCATGTTCTCCAAAAAGCCTGTTCCCGCCTATGCCGTCAGCACCGCCGCCGGGTCCGGGCGGCTTGCGGGTGCGCGCGCGAAGGCCCTGGCGGCGCTGCAGAACCCCTGGATCAGCGCCGGCGGCGCCGGCGCCCTGTTCATCCTGACGCTGGCCACCCTGGTGGCGATCACCGCCGACCCCAGGGCCGGCGCGCCGCATGTGCGCATCTCCCTGGCCCAGGCCGCGGCCAGCGGCGCGGCGGTGCCCGGCTGGCGGGAAGCGCTGGCCCCCGAGGCCGCCGAGGCCCCGCTGACGACCGGCACCTACGACCTTTCCGAAGGCCCGATCCAGATGGCCGAGGCCAGCCCGATCGCCGGCTCGGCCTTCATCACCCTGCCCGAGGGCGGCGACAGCCATGACGCGCCCGGCGCGGCCCTGACCCCCGCCCCGATCGCCGGCCTGACCGAGCCCGGTCCCGGCGGCGCGCCGCTGCCGGTCATCGGCCCGGGCGGGCGCACGCCGGCCGAGGCCTACGCCCGGCCCTTCACGCCCAACGGTAAGCCGCGCGTGGCCCTGGTGGTCGGCGGGCTGGGCCTCAACGCCGCCCTGACGCGCAAGGCCATCGAGACCCTGCCCGGCGAGGTGACCCTGTCGTTCGCGCCCTATGCCGAAGGTCTGCAGGGCTGGATCGACCTGGCCCGGGCCAACGGCCATGAGGTGTTGCTCGAGGCGCCGATGGAGCCGGCCGACTATCCGTCCAACGATCCCGGCCCGATGACCCTGCTGGCCGCCAGCAGTCCGCAGGAGACCGTGCGCAAGCTGGAATGGTTGTTGTCGCGGGCCACCGGCTACTTCGGCCTGACCAACTATCTCGGCTCGCGTTTCGTCGAGACGCCCTCGGCCATGACCGCCTTCTCCGGCGCGCTGAAGGCGCGGGGTCTCGCCTTCGTCGACGACGGCGCGGCCGCCGGCAAGGGCGCGGGCCCCCTGCGGGCCTCGGCCAACCGGGTGATCGATGACGACCTGGCCGCCGATTCCATCAACCAGCAGTTGGCCGCCCTCGAGGCCGCGGCCCGCGCGCGGGGCCAGGCGCTGGGCTCGGGCTTCGCCTATCCGGTGACGGTCGACCAGGCCGCCATCTGGGCGCGGGGCCTCGCCGACCGCGGCTTCCAGCTGGCGCCCGCCTCCGCCCTGGCCCGCCGATGAGGCTCGACGACTATCCGGAGCATCGCCCCAATGTCGGGGTGGTGCTGTTCAATTCCCAGGGCCTGGTCTGGCTGGGCCGGCGCGTGAACACGCCCGAGCCGTGGAACTGGCAGTTCCCGCAGGGCGGCGTCGACCGCGGCGAGGACTTGCATGAAGCGGCCCTGCGCGAACTGGACGAGGAGACCGGCGTCACCAGCGTGACCCTGCTCGACCGCACCGGCGACTGGATCGTCTACGATTTTCCGCCGGAGGTCCTGGCCCGGGGCGGCAAGTGGAAGGGTCAGAAGCAGGTCTGGTTCGCCTTCCGCTTCGAGGGCGAGGACGCCGAGGTCAGGCTGGACGCCCATCACCAGGTGGAATTCGACGCCTGGCGCTGGGCCCGGCTCGACGAGACCCCCGGACTGATCATACCCTTCAAGCGTTCAACCTATGAAGCCGTGGCGGCCGCCTTCAGGCGTTTCGCCGGATAACGGGGCGGAGACGACCAATGAGCGCGATCATCATGCTGCACGGCGTGGGCGGCACGGGAGACACCTGGTCGCGGTTCGCCCCGGCCTTTCGGGCCAAGGGGTGGCGGGTCGAGACCCCGACCCTCCGGCCCGACAAACGGGTCGCCGAGAACCCGCCGGCCGATTTGCCGACTTTGCGGCTCAAGGACTACATCGACGACATCGCCGCCCTGGCCGCGACGCTGGAGGCGGAGACCGGTGTCGCGCCGGTGCTGTTCGGCCATTCGATGGGCGGCCTGATCGTGCAGAAGCTTCTGGAGCGCGGCGTCGGACGCGCCGGGGTGCTGGTGACGCCGGCCTCGCCCGCCGACTGTCGTGGGCCGCGCGCGCCGGCCCAGGCCGTGACGTTCGCCAACATCCTGTTCAGCGGCGACGTCGGCGGCAAGAGCCACAAGATCTGGCGCTGGGGCTTCTCCTGGGGCGTGCTGAACCGCGTGCCGAAGGCCAAGCACCCGGGCATCTACGCCGGCACCGTCTATGACAGCGGCGGCGTCTACACCGACATCGCCTATCCGGACCGCGATCCCGATCGGTCGGCCTTTGTCGACGAGACGAAGATCACGGTCCCGGTCCTGACCCTCGGCGGAGCGCGCGACCGGGCCGTACCGATCGGCGACGTGCGTTTGCTGGCCGAGAAATACTCTCGGATCGGCGGCGACTATCTCGAGTATCCTGACCACGCCCACTGGATCGTCGACGAGCCGGGCACCGACCAGGTCATCGCCGACATCCAGACCTGGCTGGCGAACAAGGCGCTGACGGCCGAGGCTCCCCCGAAGAAGGCCGCGCCGAAGGTCAAGGCGACCGCAGCGCCGACCGCCGGGGCCGCGACAGCGCCGAAGCCGGCGGCGTCCAAGGCCAAGGCCAAGGCCGCGCCGAAGGCCGCTCCAAAGACGGCGTCCGTCACGACGGCCGCCAAGGGCAAGCCGGCCGTGAAGGCCAAGGCCGCCGCGAAAGTCCCGACTTCGGCCGCACCCCCTGCTCCCAAAGCCCCGGCGAAGCCGACCGCCGCCAAGGCGGTCAAGGCCACGCCCGTCGCCAAACCCGCAACCGCGAAGCCCGCACCGCCCAAGGCCAGGCCTGCGTCAAAGGCGTCGCCGAAGGCGAAAGCGCCTGTGCGGAAACCGAAATCAACGTAAGGTCCGAAAGGTCCGGACAGGCGCGGCCCAGGCAGGCCCGCCGCCGGCCTTGTAAGGGGATTTGATGTCAGCGCCCGTCATCATGGTGCACGGCGCCTTCTGTGGCGGCTGGGTGTTCGACCGCTTCCGCGCGCCATTCGAGGCGGCCGGCCACGTCGTGTTCACCCCGGACCTGCCGGGCCATTCGCCCGGCGGTTCGCCCGCCAACCGCTCGATGCGCGACTATGCCGACCATATCGCGAAACTCTGCCGCGACTGCCCCAAGCCGCCGATCCTGATCGGCCATTCGATGGGCGGGCTGGTGGCCAATCTGGCGGCCGCGAAAGTCCCCGTGTCGAGCCTGATCCTGCTGGCCCCGTCGCCGCCCTGGGGGGTTCCCGGCGCGAGCATGGAAGAGGCCATCTCGGCGGTGAGCCTCTATGCGCTGGGCCCGTTCTGGCTGCAGGCCATCGATCCCGATTACGCCCTGGCCAAGCTCTACAGCCTGGACCGCATGGACAAGGCCGACCGCAAGGCGGTGTTCGCGCGCATGACGCGCGAGAGCGGTCTGGCCCTGTGGCAGACGCTCAACTGGTGGCTTGACCCGTTCATGACCACGTCCGTGCCGGCGGGAAAGATCGTCGCGCCGGCCCTGGTCATCGCCGGCGGCCGCGACGTGATCCACCCGCCGGCCACGGTGAAGCAGACGGCGGAACGGCTGTCGGCGCGCTTCGAGGTTCTGCGGGAAATGAGCCACTGGCTGCCCGGCGAACCGGGCTGGGAAGCGGTGGCGGCCCTGTGCCTGTCGTGGCTCAGCGAGCGTCGTCAGGCCGCCGCCTGAGGACCAGCACGCGGATCAGGCCGATCAGCGAGACCAGCGCCCAACTGCCCTCCATGAGGAGGGCGGACAGGTTGAAGTCGACGGACAGCGACAGAAGAATGAGGGACGCGCCGAGAAAGTTCGCGAACAGCGACGGCGCGCCCTTTACGTCCAGCTTGCCGAGGGCGGCGGCGGCGTAGGCGAGCAGGACCAGAAGGACCCCGATCACGCCCACGCCATCGGTCCAGGTCATCCGCCGTCAGTTCGGACGGATGCTGAACAGCACCTGGGTGTGGTCGAACTTGGCGTTGACCGGCGTGCCGTCGGTCTTGCGCTCGGTCATCAGAACGAGCGCCTGGCCTTCGGTGTCGCCTTCCTTCTCCCACGAGCGGGTCGTGCGTTCCATGTCCGTCACGTACTTGTCGAAACGGGCCAGGTACCAGCCGCCGCCCTGACGCTGCGCCCAGTAGTGCAGGTCGGTGGCCAGCGTGGCGGCCGGCGCGACGGATTCGACGGGATGGTTCACGTCGATCGTGCAGACGGTCGGGTTGGTCGAGGACGGCTGGATCGAGACCGAGTAGCCCTTGGCGTAAGCCCAGGTCCAGACGTCGCGCTTCTTCTTGAAGCCGAGCGAGGGGGCGACCTGCGCGATGTTCGTGCCGCGGACCATCGGGCTGCAGACGCGTTCGATGGTGTTGATGACGGCCAGCGAGGTGACGTCCGTCGGCGCGGGCGGCGGGGCCGGGGGCGCGGGAGGCGCTTCCGCCACCGGCGGCGCTTCGGCGGGCTGCGCCACGGGAGCGGCGGGGGCTTCCGGCGCGGCGGGGGCCACGGGAGCCGCGGGTTGTTCCTGGGCGACGGCGGCGCTGGCCAGGAGGCCGGCGGCGGTCAGGCTGAGGAGCGCGAGACGGCGCATGTCGGTCAGATCCCTTTCTCTGGTCGTCGGCCATTCATGACCGGCGTTCGGTCCCTCGCAAGCCACTCTGCGTTGGCTTTGCGGCGGGGTTGGGGCTGATCCTAAGCCTCGACGGCGTGCTCGGCGAGGATGGTCAACCCTTGGGCGTTTACGTCGGCGAAGCCGCCGTGAATCTGGAAGGTGCGGCTGGCGGATCCGTCATGGACCACCACCACGCCTTCTCGCAGCGCGGTCATGAACGGGGCATGACCGGCCAGGACGCCGAAGTCGCCTTCGGCGCCCGGCGCGTCGACACGGTCGACCTCGCCGGAGAACACCTCACGCTCGGGCGCGACGAGGGAGAAGTGGAGCTTGTCGGCCATTACGCGGCTTCCAGCGCCATCTTCTCGGCCTTCTCGACAGCCTCTTCGATCGCGCCGACCATGTAGAAGGCGCCTTCCGGCAGGTGGTCGTACTCACCTTCGCAGATGGCCTTGAACGAGCGGATCGTGTCGGCCAGCTCGACGAACTTGCCGGGGGCGTTGGTGAACTGCTCGGCCACGAAGAACGGCTGGCTCAGGAAGCGGCTGATCTTGCGGGCGCGGGCGACCGTCAGCTTGTCCTCTTCCGACAGCTCGTCCATGCCGAGGATGGCGATGATGTCCTTCAGCTGCTTGTACTGCTGCAGGATTTCCTGAACGCGACGGGCGACGCCGTAGTGCTCTTCGCCGATGACCAGCGGGTCCATGATCCGGCTGGTGGAGTCCAGCGGGTCCACGGCCGGGAAGATGGCCTGGGCGGCGATGTCGCGGCTCAGCACGGTCGTCGCGTCCAGGTGGGCGAACGAGGCGGCGGGCGCGGGGTCGGTCAGGTCGTCGGCGGGAACGTAGATGGCCTGGACCGAGGTGATCGAACCCTTGGTGGTCGAGGTGATGCGCTCCTGCAGGTTGCCCATCTCGGTGGCCAGGGTGGGCTGATAGCCCACGGCCGACGGGATGCGGCCCAGCAGAGCCGACACTTCCGAGCCGGCCTGGGTGAAGCGGAAGATGTTGTCGATGAACAGCAGCACGTCCTTGCCTTCCACGTCGCGGAAGTACTCGGCCTGGGTCAGGCCGGTCAGGGCGACGCGGGCGCGGGCGCCCGGAGGCTCGTTCATCTGGCCGTAGACCAGGGCGCACTTGGAGCCTTCGGTCGAGCCGTTGTTCGACTTCGGGTCCACGTTCACGTTGGACTCGATCATCTCGTGATAGAGGTCGTTGCCTTCGCGAGTGCGCTCACCCACGCCGGCCAGAACGGAGTAACCGCCGTAGGCCTTGGCGATGTTGTTGATCAGCTCCTGCATGGTCACGGTCTTGCCCACGCCGGCGCCGCCGAACAGGCCGATCTTGCCGCCCTTGGTGTAGGGGCACATCAGGTCGATGACCTTGATGCCCGTGACCAGCACTTCGGCCGAGGTCGACTGCTCCGCGAAGCTCGGAGCCTCACGGTGGATGACGTTGTAGTGGGGCGTGACGATCGGGCCGGCTTCGTCGATCGGCTCGCCGATGACGTTCATGATGCGGCCGAGGGTGGCGGGGCCGACCGGAACGGTGATGCCCTTGCCGGTGTCGGCGACGTCCTGGCCGCGGGTCAGACCTTCGGTCGTGTCCATGGCGATGGTGCGGACGGTGTTTTCACCCAGGTGCTGGGCCACTTCCAGAACCAGGCGGAACGGCTCACCCGTGCGCTGGTCGAGGTTGGTGGTTTCCAGGGCGTTCATGATCGCGGGCAGGTGACCCTCGAACTCGACGTCGACGACGGCGCCGATGACCTGGACGATCTTGCCGGTCGCCACGACGGCGGTCGGCTTCACGGCCTTGGGCGCCGCGGTCTTTGCGGCGGGGGCCTTGGCGGCCGCCTTCGGAGCGGCGGCCTTGGTGGCGGGAGCCTTGGGCGCGGCGGCGGCCTTGGGGGCCTTGGCGGCGGCGGGCTTCTTCGGGGCGGTGGCCATTGGTCTGGTCTTCCGTGCGGTCTTTATGCGGTCAGAGAGCTTCGGCGCCGGAGATGATCTCGATCAGCTCCTTGGTGATCTGCGCCTGGCGGGTTCGGTTGTACTGGACGGTGAGGGCCTTGATCATGTCGCCGGCGTTACGCGTGGCGTTGTCCATGGCCGTCATCTGGCTGGCGTAGAAGCCGGCCATGTTCTCGAGCAGGGCGGACAGCACCTGCACCGTGATGTTGCGCGGCAGCAGGGTCTCGAGGATGCCCTCTTCGGAAGGTTCATACTCATAGACCGCGCCGTTCAGGTCGGTCGCGGGCGCGCCCTCGACCTGGGCCGGAATCAGCTGCTGGCCGACCGGGGTCTGGCTGACCACCGACTTGAAGCGGCTGTAGAACAGGGTGACCACATCGGTTTCGCCCGCTTCGTAGAGCGAGATGATGCGGTCCGCGATCGGCTGGGCGACCGACAGGGTCAGGGTCCGCGCCGACGACAGGTCGTAGCTTTCGATGATCCGGTCGGCGTACAGCCGGCGAAGGGGCGGAAGCGCCTTCTTGCCGACGGTGATGATCTTCACGTCCTTGCCCTCGGCCAGCAGCGACGCGATGCGATCGCGGGCCGCCCGGACGATGGACGAGGAGAAGCCGCCGGCCAGACCGCGGTCCGCGGCGGCGACGATGATCAGGTGGCGCTTGCTGGTGCCGGTGCCCGCCAGAAGCAGCGGGGCGCCGTCACCGGTCACGCCCGAGGCGAGGTTGGCGATCACCGCGGCCATCCGGCTCGCATAGGGACGCGCGTTTTGCGCGGCGTCCTGGCTGCGGCGCAGCTTGGCGGCGGCGACCATCTGCATGGCCTTCGTGATCTTCTGCGTGGCTTTCACGCTCGAGATCCGAACACGCATGTCCTTGAGGCTGGCCATCGAGGGCTACTCTCTCTCGCTCTCGGCCGGCTTAGGCGAAGGTCGCCGTGAAGCTCTCGAGCGCCTTCTTGAGGGAATCCTCAAGGTCGGAGCCGAGGGCCTTGGTGGTGCGGATGGCGTCCAGCAGGTCCTGGTGCTTGCTGTGCAGGCGGGCCAGGAACTCACGCTCGAAGCGGCCGACCGCGCTGGTCGGGATGGCGTCGAGGTAGCCGCGGGTGCCGGCGTAGATCACGCAGACCTGCTCTTCGACCGACTGCGGGCTGTACTGCGGCTGCTTCAGCAGCTCGGTCAGGCGTTCGCCGCGGGCCAGCTGGCGCTGGGTGGCCGCGTCGAGGTCCGAACCGAACTTCGCGAAGGCGGCCATTTCCCGGTACTGGGCGAGCTCGCCCTTGATCGGGCCGGCGACGGTCTTCATGGCCTTGATCTGGGCCGAGGAGCCCACGCGCGACACCGAGATGCCGACGTTCACGGCGGGGCGGATGCCCTGGAAGAACAGGTCGGTTTCGAGGAAGATCTGGCCGTCGGTGATCGAGATCACGTTGGTCGGGATGTAGGCCGACACGTCGTTGGCCTGGGTTTCGATGACCGGCAGGGCGGTCAGCGAGCCGGAGCCGTTGTCTTCGTTCAGCTTGGCGGCGCGTTCGAGCAGGCGGCTGTGCAGGTAGAAGACGTCGCCCGGATAGGCTTCGCGGCCCGGCGGACGGCGCAGCAGCAGGGACATCTGGCGGTAGGCCACGGCCTGCTTGGAAAGGTCGTCATAGATGATGACGGCATGCATGCCGTTGTCGCGGAACCACTCGCCCATGGCGCAACCCGCGAACGGGGCCAGGAACTGCAGCGGGGCCGGCTCGGAGGCCGTGGCGGCGACGACGATGGTGTAGTCGAGCGCGCCGTGCTCCTCGAGCGTCTTGACGATCTGGGCGACGGTCGAGCGCTTCTGGCCGATGGCGACGTAGATGCAGTAGAGCTTGGCGCTCTCGTCCGTACCGGCGTTGATGGCCTTCTGGTTCAGGATGGTGTCGATCGCGACGGCGGTCTTGCCGGTCTGACGGTCACCGATGATCAGTTCGCGCTGGCCGCGGCCGATCGGGATCAGGGTGTCGATGGCCTTCAGGCCCGTCTGCACCGGCTCGTGCACCGACTTGCGCGGGATGATGCCCGGCGCCTTCACGTCCACGCGGCGACGCTCGGAGGAGCCGACGATCGGGCCCTTGCCGTCGATCGGCTCGCCGAGCGGGTTGACGACGCGGCCCAGCAGGCCACGGCCGACCGGGACGTCCACGATTTCGCCGAGACGACGGACTTCGTCGCCTTCGCTGATCTGCTGGTCCTGGCCGAAGATCACGATCCCGACGTTGTCGCGCTCGAGGTTGAGGGCCATGCCCTTCACCCCGGCTTTCGGGAACTCGACCATTTCGCCGGCCTGAACCTTGTCCAGACCGTAGACGCGGGCGATGCCGTCGCCGACGCTGAGGACGGTTCCGACGTCGGAGACGTCAGCTTCTTCACCGAAGCCGGCGATCTGCGACTTGAGGATGGCCGAAATTTCGGCGGCGCGGATATCCATAGGTCTTACGCTCTCTTGAGGGCGAATTTCAGGGAGTCGAGCTTCGACTTCAGCGAAGCATCGAACAGGCGGGAACCGACGCGCACCTTGATGCCGCCGAGGATGGCGGGATCGACACGGGTCGAGATTTCAGGATCCTTGCCGAGCGCCTGACGCAGCGCGGCGGCGACGCCCTTGCTTTGGGCGGCCGACATCGGCAGGGCGGTGATCACCTCGGCGGCGACCACGCCGCGCTTGTCGGCGGACAGCTTGATAAAGGCGTTGATCACGTCGGGCAGCGCGGCCGTGCGGCGATTGGCCGACAGCAGACCGATGAACTTGCGCGTCACGGGATGAAGCCGGGCCTTGTCGGCGATGGCGCCCAGGCCGGCGCCCTTGTCATCGGCCGAGAAGGTCGGCGAGGTCAGCAGCCGGCGCAGATCCGCGCTCTCGCTCCAGGCCTTTTTCAGGCTCACGAGATCGGCCTCGACCGCCGCGATAGCCCCGGCCTCTTCGGCCAGTTCAAAGAGAGCCCGCGCGTAGCGCTGGCCTACATCCGTCGCCTTGGTGTCGTCCGCCACTTGTTCAACCGTCCGGTGCGTCGCGCACCGCGTCCTGGGTATGCCCCTCGGCGCGGCGCTAAAGTCTTGAAAGTGCTTGGAAAAGCACGTGAGCCGGCGGGCCGTGAATGTCCTCCGGCCCGAAGCCGCGCGCCTGATAGCATGCGTTCTGTTGCATCGCAACGGCGCGGGGCGTCCAGAACTACGTCGTCCTGACCCGAAATACGCCGGAAGCGCTCGCCGCGCGCCGCCCGTCGGGCAGAATCGCCTCGCCGTGAACGAACACCAGGCTGCGCGTGGCGCGGTCGATGCGGGCCGCGATGGTCACCTGCGAGGGATCACCGCCCACCCCGTAGTCGAGGGTCAGCGAGACCGGGACCACGTCGCGTCCCTCGGCGGCCGCTTCGGTCAGGGCGCGCTCGAGCACGCCCGCGAGAGAAGAAGTTGTCATTGTCATTGCAGCGGGGCCTTACCCTCGACCGCGCCAAAGAAAAAGGGCGGCGGTAAAAACCGCCGCCCCTGCGCAATTGGCGAGTTGCTCGAGAAACAAACCGGACGGCGGACCACCCGGGGAAGCGGACTTACTTGGAGGCGACCGCGTTGCAGGCGGCCAGGTCTTCGGCCGAGAGCGGCTTGCGCGGGGTGCCGAACGCCGTCACGGCGCCGACTTCCTTCACGAAGCCCTTGCAGCCGGCCGTCGAGGCCGTGCGGTTCGGGGCGTTGCTGGCCGCGCAGGACGAGCCTTCACAATGGAAGATGGCGCTCGAGGCCACGACGCGGGTCTTGGCCGGAACAGGCGTCTTCAGGGTGGCGAAGACCTCGCCGTCGGCATAGGCCGCGCCAGCGAACGAAAGGGAAAGCACGGCGGCAGCCGTCAGCATACGGAGTTTCATGGGTTCGCCCTCCGGCGGAATTCGGGGTGATGATCGAAAGTGAAAGCCTGGATCGGTACTGGCCCGGACCGCCCCGCGAAATCGGCGTCAGTATCCCCACTGACGCCGCGGAACGAACTAAGCATTGCTTAGATATCAATGATAACAAATGGCGCGCAAGTGGAATCTACACAGTGCTTAGATTTTTTTGCGAGCCGCTCTCAGCGTTCGAGGATTTCGTCCAGGCGCCGTTTGGCCTCGTCGTGGACATCCTCGCGGTCCTGGACCAGGGCCATCGAGCGGACGCCGTTCCGCCGGTCGCCGTCCTGCGGCAGAAACCAGAACACGTCCGTCGACTGATTCTGGGTCAGCGACCACAGGACCGCGGCCACGATCGTGCCCGCCCCGGCCGCCGCCATGACCGGCCAGATGCCGTGCACCTCGGGACTGGTGATCAGCTCGAGTCGCTCGGCCAGCACCTCCCGGTTGGGAACCTTCACCGCCATCCGGTGGACGAACGTCAGGACGATATGCATCGCGCCGGACACGGACAGGGAGATGGCGATGGCGAACAGGCGCGGCTGTACAAACAGGCCTACGCCCGCCCCGAAAACTGCGGCCGCTATGATCAGGATCATGGCCCCCAGCATCTCGCCACAGGGTGAATTAAGTGCTGACGCGCGGAACGGGCCGGACCGGCAAGGAATGCCGCGCCCTTCCGTCGGGTCACGGTTGCCGCGCACGTAAGGCGGCGCATACTGGCGAAAATCAAAGAGACTTCCGGGAGCGCGCCATGGACTTCGCCCTTGACCCCAAGCTGGTCGCCTACCTCGCCGAACTCGACGAGTTCATCGAGACCACCATCAAGCCGCTGCAGGCGCAGGACGACAACGACCGGTTTTTCGACCACCGGCGCGAACACGCCCGGACCGACTGGGACAACGACGGCCTGCCCCGCCACGAGTGGGAAGAACTGCTCGCCAAGGCGCGCAAGCTGGCCGACGACGCCGGCCACTACCGCTTCGCCTGGCCCAAGGAGATGGGCGGCAAGGAGGGCAGCCAGCTGTGGATGGCGGTGATCCGCGAGCATCTGGCCGCCAAGGGCCTGGGCCTGTTCAACGACCTGCAGAACGAACACTCGATCGTCGGCAACAATCCCTTCGTGCTGATGTTCAAGGAATTCGCCACCCCCGAGCAGGTGGCGCGCGACGGCGACAAGCTGCTGCACGGGACGATGCGCGCCGCGTTCGGCCTGACCGAACCGAATCACGGCAGCGACGCCACCTTCATGGAGACCACCGGTGTCCGCGAAGAGAAGGACGGCAAGCCCGGCTGGCGCATCAAGGGCGAGAAGATGTGGACCACGGGCATGCACGTGGTCACCCACGTCATGGTCTTCGCCCGCACAAGCGGCAAGGACGGCGACGCGCTGGGCATCACCTGCTTCATCGTGCCCCGCGAACTGATCAAGATCGAGGAGTGGATGTGGACCTTCAACATGCCCACCGACCACCCGCGCATCTCGTTTGACTGCTGGATTCCCGAAGACAGCTACTGGGGCGAGATCGATCGCGGCCTGGGCCTCGGCCAGTCGTTCGTGCACCAGAACCGCATCCGGCAGGCGGCGTCGTCGCTGGGCGCCGCGGTCTACTGCATCAATGAGAGCGTGAAATACGCGCGCATGCGCAAGCCGTTCGGCAAGGCGCTGAGCGACAACCAGGCGATCCAGTTCCCGCTCGTCGAACTGCACGCCCAGTGCGAGATGCTGCGCCTGCTCATTCGCCAGACCGCCTGGCAGATGGACACGATGGACCACAAGACCATCGAGCGGGAGATCTCCGACAAGGTCTCGATCTGCAACTACTGGGGCAACCGCCTCTGCTGCGAGGCGGCCGACCGCGCCATGCAGGTGCACGGCGGCATGGGCTACAGTCGGCACAAGGCGTTCGAGCACATCTATCGCCACCACCGCCGCTACCGCATCACCGAGGGCAGCGAGGAGATCCAGCAGCGCAAGGTCGCGGCCTTCCTGTTCGGCTACCTCGGCCCGAAGCGTCAGGAGTTCAAGGCGCTGGAAGCGGAGTGGGCCGAAGGTCGCGCCGCCGGCAAGAACGACCGCGAACTGGGCATGTAGGGAGATCCCGGCCATGGCGCATATCGAAGGCGGCTGCCTCTGCGGCCAGGTTCACTACAGTGGCGAGACCCAGCCGGTCTTCCAGGCCGTCTGCCACTGCAAGAACTGCCAGCGCCAGGCCGGCACGGCCTATTCGGTGATCGTCGGCGTCCCCAAGGGGGCGCTGACGGTCACCGGCGCGCTGAAGACCTATCACGACAAGGGCGACAGCGGCGGCGCGGTCGACCGTCTGTTCTGTCCGGAGTGCGGCTCGCCGGTCTTTTCCGAAGCGCCGGCCAACCCGGCGCTGGTGTTCATCAAGGCAGGGACGCTCGACGACCACAGCTGGGTGACGCCGCAGATCCACATCTGGACCGAGAGCGCCATGCCCTGCACGGCGATTCCGGAGGGCGTTCCGGCATTCCCGAAAAATCCCGGCTAGCGGGGTTCTCCCGCCGGCCGCGGATATCCCCTATATGTTGGCCTCGGGCCGCGTTCGCGGCTGTATCGAGGGGCCGTCCATGATCGCCATCCGCCGTCTTGTCCGCATGCTTCCCGTGCTCGCGATCGCCGCGAGCCTGGCCGGTTGCGGCATCAACACCATTCCGACCCGCGACGAGGCCGTGAAGGCCGCCTGGGGCGACGTCCAGAACCAGTACCAGCGCCGGGCCGATCTGATCCCGAACCTGGTCAACACGGTGAAGGGCTACGCCGCCCAGGAGAAGGACGTGCTGACCGCGGTCACCGAGGCCCGCGCCAGCGCCACCCAGGTCAGGGTCGACGCCTCGACCATCACCAACCCCGCGCAGTTCCAGCAGTACGCGGCGGCCCAGGACAAGCTGAGCGGCGTGCTCGGCCGCCTGATGATGATCCAGGAGAACTATCCGGAGCTGAAGTCGAACCAGAACTTCATGGCGCTCCAGAGCCAGCTGGAAGGCACCGAGAACCGCATCGCCGTGGCGCGCCGCGACTACAACGAGCAGGTTCGGCTCTATAACACCAGCCTGCGGACCTTCCCGACGGTGATCTGGGCCAAGACCCTCTACGGCTCGCAGAAGCCGGCCCTGCCGTTCGAGGCCGCCGCCACCGCCCAGACGGCGCCGAGCGTCAGCTTCGACACCACGCCGCCGGCGGCCGCCCCGGCTCCGACGACCGCGCCGGCGACGAACTAGCTTGAACCGCTCCAGCGCATTCCTCCCCGGCATCGCCGGGGAGGGGGACCGCGCGAAGCGTGGTGGAGGGATGACCGTGCTCCGACACCCCTCCTTCGCCGTCCCGGCGGTCCCCCTCCCCATCGGCTTCGTCATGGGGAGGATCATCGCCACCCTGATGGCGCTGACCATCCTGTTCATCGCCCTGCCGGCGCTGGCGGCGCCGACCTTCCCGCCGCTGACCGGGCGGGTGGTCGATGACGCCAATATCCTGTCACCGGCCGTCGAGGCCTCGCTGACCGAGAAGCTGGCCGGGCTCGAGACATCCTCCGGCCACCAGCTGGTCGTGGTCACCCTGCCCTCGCTTCAGGGCTACGAGATCGAGGACTACGGCTACCAGCTGGGCCGGGCCTGGGCGATCGGCGACAAGAAGCTCAACGACGGCGCCCTGCTGATCGTCGCGCCGAACGAGCGCAAGGTGCGGGTCGAGGTCGGCTACGGCCTCGAGGGCGTGCTGACCGACGCCCTCTCCAGCGTCATCATCCAGAGCGCCATCCTGCCGAAGTTCAAGGCCGGCGACATGGAGGGCGGCGTGGTCGCCGGAACCGACGCCCTGGTCCAGCAGCTGAGTCTGCCCGACGACCAGGCCCGGGCCAACGCCACGGCGGCGGCCGACACGGCGCGTGAGCACAAGAGCGCCCCGCCGCTCGGCTTCATCATCTTCTTCATCGTCTTCTGGATCATCATCGCCAGCCTGCGCGGCCGGCGGCGTGGCGGCTTCGCGTCCGCCCTGCCGTGGATCATTCTCGGCGGCATGGGCGGCGGCGGTCGCGACAGCGGCGGCTGGGGCGGCGGAGGCGGCGGCGGCTTCTCCGGCGGCGGCGGATCATTCGGGGGCGGCGGCTCCTCGGGGAGCTGGTGACATGGCGATGACCGAGACCGACCACGACCGCATCGCCGCTGCGGTGGCCGAGGCTGAATCGAAGACGGCCGGTGAAATCTACTGCGTCCTCGCGCCGTCGGTGTCCGACTACCGCGAGACGCCGCTGGCCTGGGCCGCGGCCGTGGCGCTGATCCTGCCGGCCGGCGCGCTGTTGCTGGGCTTCGACCCGCAGAGCCTGACCCGGTTGTTCGGCGGCTGGACCGTCGGCCACGCGGCGGCGACCGAGGCGACCATCCTGGCGGCCCTGACCACCTACGTGGCGCTGCAGGCGGCGGTGTTCGTCCTCGCGGCGCTGGTCGTGGCGATTCCGCCGGTGCGGCGCTTCCTGACGCCGGCCAGCCTGAAGGCCGAGCGGGTTCACCGCGCGGCCATGCAGCAGTTCCTCAGCCACGGCCTGCACGCCACCCGCGACCGGACCGGCGTGCTGCTGTTCGCCTCGCTGGCCGAGCACCGCGCCGAGGTGATCGCCGACGAGGGCATCTACAAGGTCACCGACCCTGAGGTCTGGGACGAGGTCGTCGCCCTGCTGATCGCCGGGCTGAAGAAGCGCAGGACGGCCGACGGCTTCGTCGCCGCCATCGAGCTGTCCGGCCGCATCCTCGCCGCCCATGTGCCGCCGGGCGCCGACAATCCCAACGAGCTGCCCGACCGGCTGGTCGAGCTGCCGGGTCCGGGGAAAGGCTGAGCGCTTGATCCCCTGGGAACACCTGGCGACCGCCGTCGTCCCCGGCGACGGCGGCGAACTGCGCCTGATGCGGCGCGGGACCGAGTACTCGATCATGGCCGGATCGATCGAGCTGATGAACAGCCGGCTGAGCGGCTCGGAAGAGGCGCTGGCCACGCTGGCGCATGAACGGCTGGCCGGGGTCGCCGCGCCGCGCGTGCTGATCGGCGGGCTGGGCATGGGTTTCACCCTGCGCGCCGCCCTGGCCGCCTTCGGGCCGAAGGCGCGGATCGTCGTGGCCGAACTGGTGCCCGCGGTCGTCGACTGGGCGAAGGGACCGCTGGCCGGCCTCTACGGCGACAGCCTGTCCGACAAGCGCGCGGAGATCCGCGAGGGCGACGTCGCCGCCCTGATCGCCGAGGGCGGCTGGGACGCCATCCTGCTCGACGTCGACAACGGTCCGCAGGGCCTGAGCCGGGCCGGCAACGACGGCCTCTACAGCTTCGGCGGCCTGGGCGTTTCGAAGGCCGCGCTGAATCCCGGCGGCGTGCTGGGCGTCTGGTCCTCGTCGTCCGACCACGGCTTCACCAACCGCCTCAAGCGCGCCGGCTACGCGGTCGAGGAAATCGGCGTCCGGGCCCATCGCGGTCGCGGCGCGCGGCACACGATCTGGATGGCGAAGCGGTAGCGCCTCAGCATCCGACTAGCCAATTCCAGCCACCGCGAGTCACACTGCTTCCATGACCGGCTCCATCGACCCCACCCGCCCGCAGTTCGACGCCTTCAAGGCCCTGCCGCGCGACGAACCCATCCATATGCTCAACCTCGTGCGGGTTCGGGCGCTGGCCGCGTATCCGGAAGGCCACCCGAACCACGGCAAGGGGATGACGGGCCTGGAGGCCTACCGCGCCTATGGCCGCGAGAGCGCGCACATCTTCAGGCGCGTCGGCGGCCGGCAGGTCTGGGCGGGGCGTCCGGACGTCGTCGTCACCGGCCCGACCGACGAGCGCTGGGACATCGCCTTTATCGCCGAATACCCTGGCGGCGGGGCGTTCCTGGCCATGGTCACCGACCCCGAGTACCGCGAGGTGGTCAAGCACCGCCAGGCCGCCGTCGAGGACAGCCGCCTGGTCCGCATGGCCCCGATCACCGAACTGGGCGAGGGCTTCGGAGAGTAGGGTTGCGAGGTTCGAGACGCTCGACTGGGGCCTCGCTCCTCACCATGACGGGCAAAGATGTTCGTCATCCTGAGGAGCGGACCCTCAGGTCCGCGTCTCGAAGGACGCAAACCTACTCCGCCGCCATCGCCATTGGCGCGGACCGCGCCCCGCGCACCAGCCGGCCCGGCAGGGCGCCGGTGGGCTCGCCGTCGCGATAGGTGACCTGACCGGCCACGAGGGTCGCGACATAGCCGTCGGCCCGCTGCACCAGACGCCGCCCGCCCGCCGGCAGGTCGTAGGCCACGCTCGGCGCGTGCAGCGTCAGGCCGTCGTAGTCGATGACGTTGAGGTCGGCGCGCAGGCCCACGGCGATCTGGCCGCGGTCGAACAGGCCGACGGCCGCGGCGGTGTCGCGCGTCTGCATGCGGATCACCTCTTCCAGACCCAGCTTCGGCCCGCGCGTGCGGTCGCGCGTCCAGTGGGTCAGGTTCGAGGTCGGGAAGCTGCCGTCGCAGATCATGCCCACATGGGCGCCGCCGTCGCTGAGGCCCGGGACCGTGTCGCGGTGGCTGAGCATGGCGAAGCTGGGGTCCAGCGAGCCGTCGGCGTAGTTGAGGAACGGATGGTAGATCATGCCCCGCCCGCCGTTGCTCAGCATGTGGTCCAGCGCCACCTCGTCCGGCCACAGGCCGCGGCCGGCGGCCAGCGCCTTGACCGTGTCGTCCTCGGTCGGCTCGTAGTCGGGCCGGTCGGTCATCAGGAACATGTTGTCCCAGGCGCGCAGGGCGCTGCCGGCGAACGGCCCCTTGGGATCCACCGCCTCGCTCAATAGCCGGGCCCGGAAGGCGGGGTCGCTGAGGTGCGCCACCCGCTCGGCCAGCGGCAGATGGGCGATCGCCTTGTAGGTCTCGTGCTGGCTGAACGGATTGAGCGTCAGCTCCAGCCCGAACAGCACCCCCACCGGCCGGCCGGCGACCTGGGCCTTCATCGGCAGGCCGGAGTCGACGGCGTCGGTCAACGCCGCCAGCAGCAGCTTCCAGGCGTCCTTGCCCCGCGCGCTCTGCGCCAGGGAGAAGCTCAGCGGCCGGCCGGACGCTTCGACCAGCCGGCGGAACATGGCGAACTCCTCGGCGGGGTTCTGGAAGTCCGACACGAACTGCAGCACCCCCTTGCCGGCGGCCTTCAGCGCCAGGGCGATGCCGGTCAGCTCGTCCTCGCCGGCCGTCAGGGTCGGGGTCGGCTGGCCGTCGCTGGTGCGGTGATTGAGCGTGCGCGAGGTGGAAAAGCCCAGCGCCCCGGCCTCGACCGCGGCCCTGGCGATCTCGGCCATGGCGGCGATGTCCTGCGCCGTCGCCGGCTCACGGTTGGCCCCGCGCTCGCCCATCACATAGACCCGCAGGGCCGCGTGGGGCAGCTGGGCGGCGATGTCGATGTCGAACCGCCGCTGGCCGACAGCGTCGAGGTACTGGGGGAAACTCTCCCAGGTCCATGGCAGGCCCTGGGTCAGCACCGGGAAGGGAATGTCCTCGACGCCTTCCATCAGGCGAATCAGCCGGTCGTGGTCCTCGGGCTTGCAGGGCGCGAAGCCGACGCCGCAGTTGCCCATCACCGCCGTGGTCACGCCGTGCCAGGAGGACGGCTGCAGACGCTCGTCCCAGGTCGCCTGGCCGTCATAGTGGGTGTGGATGTCGACGAAGCCCGGCGTCACGACCTTGCCCGCCGCGTCGATCTCCTCGGCCCCGGCCGGGAGGTTCGGGCCAATCGCGGCGATCAGGCCGTCCTTGATCCCGACGTCGGCGGTGAAGGCGGGCGCGCCGGACCCGTCGATGACGCTGCCGCCGCGAATGACGATGTCGAATGCCCGCTCGGCCATGATTTCCATCCCTTATCGTTGATCAGGATGGTCGGGCCGGGTGACGCGCGGGTCAACCCCGGCCTCCGCCGGGCGGGCGTTATTTCAGCTCCACGCCGGCGATGCGGCGGCAGCGGTCCGCCGGGCAGCCGACCGGATTGGCCGCCGGATCGCGCACATAGAGCACCGCCAGCGGCCGGCCGCCGCTCCTGGCCGCCACCGCCAGCCGCAGCACGGGATCGCTCAGCGGCCCGGTGGCCTCGAGCGCGAATTCGCGGAGCCCCGTATCCGCGCCGCCCTGAAGTCCGGCGGCGGGGGCCGCGCACCGGACGACCAGATGGTCGCGGAACGCCGCCACAGAAGCGACCGCGCAGTCCGTCCAGGCGCCGCCCTCGGGCGCTTCCGCCGCCAGGGCCGGCGCGGCGCCGAGGCTGCCGCAGAGAAACAGGGCCGTCAGAATGGTTCGCATAAGGTCCTCCCGGCGCGAAGGGACCACAGCCGCCGCCCCGCGCCAAGCCCGCGCGGCCAGTTGACGCGCGCGTGAACTTTTCCTTTCCGTCCGGTTCGCCTAGGGTCGCGCCCGACAATTCAAACTGTTGTTTGAGAGCAAAGGGAAAACGCCATGCGCGAAGCCGTAATCGTGTCCTATGCCCGCACCGGCCTCGCCAAGGCGGGTCGCGGCGGGTTCAACGCCACTCCGCCGATGTCGATGGCCGCGCACGCCATCAAGCACGCCGTCGCCAAGTCGGGCGTCGAGCTGGACTTCGTCGAGGACTGCTACCTCGGCAACAACGCCCACGGCGCGGCCAACATCGGCCGTCTGGCCGCCCTGCTGGCCGGCATGCCGGTCAACACCGCCGGCGTGACCATCAATCGCTTCTGCTCCTCGGGCCTGCAGGCCATCGCCATGGGCGCGGACTACATCCGCAGCGCCAGCGGCGGCGACTGCGTCGTGGCCGGCGGCGTTGAGAGCATCTCCATCCCGGGCGGCGGCATGGGCGGCGCCGGCACGGTCGATCCCGAGCTGCTGAACATCGCCCCGGCGATCTTCATGGCCATGATCGACACCGCCGACATCGTGGCCAAGCGCTACAACATCAGCCGTGAATACCAGGACGAGTACAGCCTGCAGTCCCAGCAGCGCATGGCCGCCGCCCAGGCCGCCGGCCTGTTCGCCGACGAGATCGTGCCGATGGCGACCAAGATGAAGGTCGTCAACAAGGAGACCAAGGAAGAGTCCATGGTCGACTACGTGGTCAACAAGGACGAGTGCAACCGTCCGGACACGACCCTCGAGGGCCTGGCCGCGCTGCAGCCGGTCAAGGGCCCGGGCAACTTCGTCACCGCCGGCAACGCCAGCCAGCTGTCCGACGGCGCCGCGGCCGTGGTGCTGATGGAAGCCAAGGAAGCCGAACGCCGCGGTCTGGAGCCGCTCGGCCGCTTCGTGTCCTGGGCCGCCGCCGGCTGCGAACCCGACGAAATGGGCATCGGCCCGGTCTACGCCGTGCCCAAGCTGCTCGCCCGCCAGGGCCTGAAGATCGATGACATCGACATCTGGGAACTCAACGAAGCCTTCGCCTCGCAGTGCCTCTACAGCCGCGACAAGCTCGGCATCGACCCGGCCAAGTACAACGTCAACGGCGGCTCGATCGCCATCGGCCACCCCTTCGGCATGACCGGCGCGCGCTGCACCGGCCACCTGCTGCAGGAAGGCCGTCGTCGCAAGGCCAAGTGGGGCGTTGTGACCATGTGCATCGGCGGCGGTCAGGGCGGCGCCGGCCTGTTCGAAATCTACAGCTAGTACAGACGGCCGCGCTTCTGGCCCAACGGTCAGAACGCGGATCGCGTCTGCCTGACTATACCTTGATGAGCGGCCCTCGGGATCTTCCCGGGGGCCGTTTTCCTTGGGCCGCAACCTTTGCATTCACCAGCCGTTAAGCCTGTGGGCGCAATTGTGACCTGTCGCCCAGAGGAGAGTCGACCATGGCCGTCAAGGCCGCCTTCGCCGCCGCCGCCGCACTGGCCATCGCCATCGCCATGCTGCTGCCGTTGCCGAACCACCGCTCGGAAGCCCGCGCCTCGTCGATCCCGACGATGGAGCTGGGTCGGGGCTAGGTCTTACTGCCCTTCGCGCGGCTCTTCCGCCGTCGGGAAGCCACAGCCCTTCAGCGTCTCATCCCCCCACACGACCTGCGCCGTGTAGCCGTAGCGCGCGTCGCTCATGCCATCCGAGCAGTCGCCCCTGGTCAGGGTGACGGTCACCGGCTTGCCGTCCGACTGTGCGGTCCAGGTCGCGGTCGTGTCGCCGGCCGCCAGGGTGGCGTTCATCGCCACGGCGATCTTGGCCGAAGGCCGGATCAGCGCCAGGTTGGTTCCATTGATCTCGACGCGCCAGAAGGGCTCGGTCCCGCGCGCGCTGAACGGCGCGGCGAAGGGGCCGGCCGCCGCCGGTGCGGGCGCGCTCGCGGGCGCATCGGCCGGCGGCTGGGCCTCGCCGCCGCCAGGCGCTTCGGGCTGACAGGCGCCGAGCAGCAGCGCTGCGGTGGACAGGACGATAATGCGGCGCACGACGGCTTCTCCTCGACAGGTCCGGAACAGGCTACGCTCGGTTTCGATGAGTCGGAACGGTCCTCTCGGATTCTACGAATTCTTCGCCGGGGGCGGCATGGCCCGCCTCGGGCTGGGAGACGGCTGGTCCTGCCTCTACGCGAACGACTTCGACCCGGTGAAGGCGGCCACCTACCGCGCAAATTTCCCCGACGCCGAGGCGCATTTCCATCAGGGCGACGTCTGGCGGGTGAAGCCGGCCGATCTGCCTGGGCAGGCCGATCTCGCCTGGGCGTCCAGCCCCTGCCAGGACTTTAGTCTCGCCGGCGCCAGGGCGGGACTGGAGGGTGGCCGGTCCTCGGCCTTCTTCGGCTTCTGGAAGCTGATGGAGGCGTTGGACCGGGAAGGCCGCGCCCCGCGCGCCATCGTCGTCGAGAATGTCGTCGGCCTGCTGACCTCGAACGGCGGCCAGGACTTCACGGCCCTGTGCCGCGCCCTGGCTGACAGGGGCTATCGCTTCGGCGCCCTGGAAATCGACGCGGCGCGGTTCACGCCGCAGTCGCGCCCACGCGTGTTCATCATCGCCAGCCGGACGACCGGCCCGGCCCTGACCGGGCGCTGCCCGTTCCACACCCGCGCCGTCGATGAGGCCCATGGCCGCCTGCCGCTCGACCTTCAGAGCGGCTGGGTCTGGTGGGATCTGCCGGCTCCGCCCGCGCGCAACACCGACCTCGCCGCGATCCTCGACGCTGACGACACGGTCGCCTGGCGCGCGAAGGCCGAAACCGACCGCCTGCTGGCCCAGATGACGCCGGTGAACCGCGCCCGGCTGGAGACGGGAGCCGTTCGCACGGTCGGCGCCGTCTACCGCCGGACCCGCGCCGGCGTGCCGCAGGCGGAGGTCCGCACGGACGGCCTGGCCGGCTGCCTGCGCACCGCGCGCGGCGGCTCTTCCCGTCAGTCGCTGGTGGTCGCCCAGGACGGCGTCGTCCGCTCGCGCCTGCTGACGCCGCGGGAGGGCGCCCGGCTGATGGGCCTGCCCGACGGCTATCAGCTGCCCAGGGGCGCCACCGCCGCTTTCCATGTCATCGGCGACGGCGTGGCGGCGCCCGTGGTGCGCTGGCTGGCGTCACAACTGCTTGAGCCGCTGCTCAAGGGCGGCGACCCGGCGGTCCTCGCCGCCGAATGAGCGCTGACAACCCTATCCCGGCGCTATAGTTTTAGAGGGATAAGGGCGCCTGAGCTTCCGGAGACCTCCCCATGACCATGTACGATGCCGCCCGTTTCAAGCGCGCGGGCCGCGGCAAGATCTATGAGTCCATCCTCGACACCGTCGGCGACACGCCGCTGGTGCGGCTGCCGCGCCTGATGGCGGAACTGAAGCCGAAGGCCGAAGTGGTCGGCAAGCTGGAGTTCTTCAACCCGATGAACTCGGTCAAGGACCGCATCGGCGTGGCCATGGTCGAATGGCTGGAAGCCGAGGGCCATCTCAAGCCCGGCGGCATGATCGTCGAGCCGACCAGCGGCAACACCGGCATCGCCCTGGCCTTCGTCGCCGCCGCCAAGGGCTACAGGATCACCCTGGTGATGCCCGAGAGCATGTCGATGGAGCGGCGCAAGATGCTGCTGATCCTCGGCGCGCGGCTGGAGCTGACGCCCGCCGAGAAGGGCATGCGCGGCGCCGTCGCCCGGGCCCAGGAGATCCTCGAGGAAATCCCCGGCTCGGTCATGCCGCAGCAGTTCGAGAACGAGGCCAACCCGCTGATCCACCGGGTCTCGACGGCCGAGGAAATCTGGAACGACACGGCCGGCGCGGTCGACGCGGTGGTCTCCGGCGTCGGCACGGGCGGCACCATCACCGGCGTCGGCCAGGTGCTCAAGGCGCGCAAGCCGTCGCTGAAGATGGTCGCCGTCGAGCCGGAGGCCTCGCCGGTGCTGTCGGGCGGCCAGCCGGGCGCGCACAAGATCCAGGGCATCGGCGCGGGCTTTGTCCCGGGCATTCTCGATCGCGGCGTGATCGACGACATCGTCAAGGTCAGCAACGACGACGCCATCGCGATGGCCCGCAAGTGCGCGGCGGTCGAGGGCATCCCGGTCGGCATCTCGTCCGGCGCGGCCCTGACGGCGGCCTTCGACCTGGCGTCGCGGCCGGAGTACGCGGGCAAGCTGATCGTCACGATCATCCCCAGCTTCGCCGAGCGCTACCTGTCGACCGCCCTGTTCGAAGGGCTGTAGCCGCTCGTGAGGGCGGCCGTGGTCGGGTGCGGGGTCGGGGGCATGGGCGCGGCCCTCGCCCTGGCCCGGCGCGGCCATGAGGTCACGCTGCTGGAGGCGTTCGTCGCGCCCCGGCCCGTCGGGTCGGGCCTGCTGCTGCAGCCGACCGGCCTGAAGGCGCTGGGCGCCCTCGGACTTGAGGCCGCCATCCGCGATCGGGGCGCCCGCGTCGAGCGGCTCGACGGTCGCGACCTGACAGGCCGCAAGGTGCTCGACGTCGACTACGCCGACTGGCGAAAAGGCGGGCATGGCGTCGGCATCCATCGCGGCGTGCTGTTCGACACCCTGCACCGGGCCCTCGCGCCGGCGGGCGCGACCCTGGTCACCGGCGCCCGCATCCTCCGCGTCGAGGATCATCGGCGACCCGTGCTGCACGACGCCGCCGGCCGCGCCCATGGCCCGTTCGACCTGGCGGTGATCGCCGACGGGTCGGCATCCAGCCTGCGCGGCCAGATCAGGCCTCGCAGCCGGGCCCGGCCCTATCCCTGGGGCGCGGTCTGGGCCAACGCCCCCGATCCGGACGGCGCCTGGACCGGCGCCCTGCGCCAGATCTACGACCGGGCCGAGGTGATGGTCGGCGTCCTGCCGGTGGGCCGGGCCCCCGATGGCGGCGACACGCCGCTGGTCAGCCTGTTCTGGTCCCTGCCGGTGGCCGATATGGACGCCTTCTTCACCGGCGACTTCGACGCCTGGAAGGCGCGCGTTCGGCAGGTCTGGCCGGCCGCGGCGCCGCTGATCGACACCCTTGCCGGGGCGCAGGACATGGCCCGCGCTGTCTACCGCGACGTCTGGGTCGGCCGCTGGAGCCGGGACGCCACCCTGCTGATCGGCGACGCCGCCCACGGGACCAGTCCGCAGCTCGGCCAGGGCGCCAACCTGGCGCTGGTCGACGCGGTCGAGCTGGGCGAGCGGTTCGCCGCCCCGACGACGTCGGTGGTCGTCACGGCCGGCGCCTACGAGACGAGCCGCCGCTGGCACGTGATGCCCTACCAGTTCATCTCCTGGGCCATGACGCCGCTGTTCCAGTCGCACGGGGGCTTCTGGGCCGCGGTGCGGCGCTGGCTGTTCACACCGCTGTCGCGGGCGCCGGGCATCCGCCGGTTCGGCGCGGCGGTGCTGACCGGGACGGCGCGCTTCAGCCGCTGGCCGGACGTCACCCGGCCATGACCGACGTATTCGACCCGGAGAAGCGTTCGGCCGTCATGCGACAGGTCAAGGGACGCGACACCGGGCCGGAGAAGACGGTGCGACGCCTGCTGACCGGCCTTGGCGCGCGTTACCGGCTGCATCGCAAGGATCTGCCGGGCAGGCCCGACATCGTCCTGCCCGGTCGGCGGCTGGCGATCTTCGTGCACGGCTGCTTCTGGCACGGCCACGACTGCGCCCGCGGCGCGCGGGTTCCCAAGGCCAATCGCGACTACTGGCTCGGCAAGGTCGGCCGCAACCGCGAACGCGACATCGCCAGCCGCGCGGCGCTTGAGGCCGCCGGCTGGCGTGTCGAGACGATCTGGGAATGCGACCTGAAGGACGAGGCCGCGCTGGCCGCGCGGCTGTCGGCGATGCTGGCCTGACGGGGCCTCGAACGAAGGTGCGCGTCCCCTTCGATCAGGCCGCGGCGCGCGCGTCCTCGGCCGCCAGCAGGACGGCGTCGAGCGCCGCGTACAGGGCCGCCGGTTCGATCGGCTTGGCCACGTGGCCGTTCATCCCGGCCGCGCGGCAGGCCTCCCAGTCGCGTTCGGTGGCCGAGGCGGTGATGGCGATGACCGGCACGGTCTGGTTCGGCCCGGCCACGGCGCGCAGGCGGCGCGTGGCCTCCCGCCCGTCCATGTCCGGCATGTAGACGTCCATCAGCACCACGTCGAAGGCCTCCACCGCGAGCCGCTCAAGGCCCTCCTCGGCCGAGGCCGCCGTCTCCGGAACGATGCCCAGGGGGGCCAGCACCAGGGCGATGGCCTGGCGGTTGACGGCGTGGTCGTCGACCACCAGCACGCGGGCCGCGACCGCTTCCGGTGCCGCGGGTTCGGCAAGCGACTCGGCGCTCGCCAGGACAAGATCGAGCGTGAAGACCGCGCCCTCGCCCGGAGCGCTGGCGGCGGTCAGCTCGCCGCCCATCAGGCGGGCCAGTTCTCGGCTGATCGCCAGGCCGAGGCCGGAACCGCCGTGTTTGCGGGCCGTGCCGGCGTCCAGCTGGTCGAACGGCGTGAACAGCCGGGCGACCTGCTCGGGCGTCATGCCCGGGCCGGTGTCGGCCACGGCCACCTGGATTCGCCAGCCTTCGCCGGTCAGCTGGGCCGACAGGCGCAGGGTGATCGATCCCTTGGCGGTGAACTTGAGCGCGTTGGAGATCAGGTTGTTGAGCACCTGCCGCAGGCGGGTCGGGTCGCCCCTGACCCAGTCGGGCAGTTCATGCGCGCCCTCGACGCGCAGCTTCAGGCCCTTGTTGCGCGCCTCGGGCTGCCACATCCGCAGGGCCTCGTTGACGAGGGCGCGGAGATCGAAGGGGATGCATTCAACCTCCATGCGGCCGACCTCGATCTTGGACAGGTCGAGCAGGTCGTCGAGCAGGCCGCGCATCATCTGGCCGGCGCCCTTGATCAGGCGGGCCTGGGCGCGGCCCTGCCCGGGCGAGGTGCGCTCCAGCTCGGCGGCGCCGGCGAGAATGGCGCTGATCGGGGTGCGCAGCTCATGGCTGATCATCGCCAGATAGGCGGACTTGGCCTCGACGGCGGCCTCGGCCTCGGCGCGGCGGCGGTCCGCCTCCTCGTGCGCCATCATCTGGGCCCGGCGCGCCTCCTCGGTGCTGATCCAGGCGCCGATGATGTTGAGCATGATCAGACCGACGCCGATCATCATCGTGGTCAGCAGCGGTCCGGCCACACGGCCGTAATCGAGCATCGGCATGACCAGCAGGTACAGGCCGTAGGGCGTCGCCGACGCGGCGAAGGCCAGCCGCGAGCCGCGGCTGAGGGCGATCAGGTTGATCATGGCGCTGGCGATGACCGCCACGCCCAGGGCGGGGCCGTAGCCCGGCACGCTGAGCCACAGCGCCACGGCCAGGCCGCCGAACACCAGCGCCCCGGGGAAGAACAGGACCACCGCAGTGTTGGCCGCTTCGGCGGGCGTCTCGACCGGCTTGCGCAGCAGGCGGGGGGCGATCCAGGATTCCAGCAGTTGGGTGCCGATGTAGGCGGCCGACCAGAGCCAGGTCATCCACCAGCCGAGCGCGAAATGCAACGCGGCGCCGACCACCAGGGCGGTGGCGATCCGCAGGCCCAGGTGGCGTCGCCGTGCGACGGCCGAGGCCGCGATCCCGAATTTGTCCGATAATTCCATTGTCGTCGTCACGGCGACCTCCCCGGTCTTGACGCCACAATGAGTGCAGTCTCCCTAAGACTCAGTGAAAGAGCGGCGGTCTTCGAAAGGGTTAACGGCTCATCGCGCCCGAAATGGGCGGCCCGGCTCTTGTCGGACGCCCCCTTTCGGCGGCGGGCCGCGCGCCAGGGACCGCGGCCTGACCGGCGCGGCGTCGTCTAGAGCGGCGCCTCGACGACGACCTCGGTCTTGACCGAGTTGGCGATGAAGCACTCCTCGTGCGCCGCATGGTGCAGGGCGTCGAGCGCCTCGGGCGTCGGCTCGCGGCCTTCGAAGGTGATCCGCGGCCGCAGGGCGACCCGGGTCACCGCGATCTTCCCCTCGGCGGTCTTGCGCATCACGCCCTCGGCCTCGTCGCGGTAGGCCGTAACGACGAAGCCGGCGCGTCGCGCCTTGTCGAGAAACGTCAGCATGTGACAGGACGACAGGGCCGCGATCAGCATCTCTTCAGGGTCGGCGGCCGCCTCGACCGACCAGGGCGCCTTGACCACGGAGGGCGAAGCGGACCCCGGCACCGTGATCCCGCCGTCGAACACGACCTCGTGGGCGCGGCTGTAGTGACCGGCGGCGAAGTCCTCGCCCGGCTTGCCGGTCCAGACGATGGTGGCGACGTGCGGCATCAGAGCGTGCGGGCGATCAGCACCTTCATGACCTCGTTGGTCCCGCCGTAGATCCGCTGCACGCGGCTGTCGCGGTACATGCGGGCGATCGGGTACTCGGACATGTAGCCGAAGCCGCCGTAGAGCTGCAGGCAGCGGTCGATGATCTTGTTCTCGAGGTCGGTGACCCAGTACTTGGCCATCGACGCCGTGGCGGCGTCCAGCTTCTCCCGCACGTGCTGCTCGATGCAGTGGTCGACGAACACCCGGGCGATGGTCGCCTCGGTCTTGCACTCGGCCAGCACGAACTGGGTGTTCTGGAAGTCGATGATCTTCTTGCCGAAGGCGCCGCGCTGCTTGACGTAGTCGATGGTCAGGGCCAGCGCCCGCTCGATGGTGGCGATGCCCTGGATGGCGATGTTCAGCCGCTCCTGCGGCAGCTGGCCCATCAGCTGGAAGAAGCCCTGGCCCTCGGTCTCGCCCAGCAGGTTGGCGACGGGCACGCGGACGTCGTTGAAGAAGAGTTCGGAGGTATCGGCCGCCTCCATGCCCAGCTTGTCGAGGTTGCGGCCGCGCTCGAAGCCCGGCGCGTTGTCGGTCTCGACCACCAGCAGCGATGTGCCGCGGGCGCCCTGGGTCGGGTCGGTCTTGCAGACGACCACGATCAGGTTGGCCGTCTGGCCGTTGGTGATGAAGGTCTTCGAGCCATTGAGGACGTAGGCGTCGCCGTCGAGCCGGGCCGTGGTCTTGATGCCCTGCAGGTCGGAGCCGGCGCCCGGCTCGGTCATGGCGATGGCACTGATCAGCTCGCAGGTGGCCATCTTCGGCAGCCAGCGCTGCTTCTGGTCTTCGGTGCCGTACTTGAGAATGTAGTGGGCGACGATGGCGTTGTGCAGCGACAGGCCGAAGCCGTCGACGCCCTTGGCGCCCAGCTGTTCCATGAGGATGACCTCATGGCGGTAGTCGCCGCCGAGGCCGCCGTATTCCTCGGGGATCGACAGGCAGGACAGGCCGGCCTGGGCGGACTCGGTCCAGAAGGCCCGTTCGACCACGCCGTCCTCGCGCCACTTCGCGACGCGCGATTCCGGGGCCTTGTCCTCGAAGAAACGGCCGACGGAGTCGTTGAAGAGCACAATTTCCTCGTCGGCGAGGGCGGGCGTGCGGTCGAGATTGAGAACGCCCATCAGAAGGCCTCCGCGGGAATGGACATCATGTTGGCCGAACCGGCCTTCAGCTTGGTCAGGTGAGCGCCGGCGTCCGGCAGGATGCGTTCGAGGAAGTACTGCCCGACCGAGATCTTGTTCGCATAGAAGGGGTCGGTGTCGCCCGCGGCGATCTTCGCCAGCGAGACCTTGGCCATCAGGGCCCACATGTAGGCCAGGCCCGTGATCCCGAAGAGATGCATGTAGTCGGTCGAGGCGGCCCCGGCGTTGTCGGGGTTCTGCAGGCCGTTCTGCATCAGCCACATGGTGCCGTCCTGCAACTGGGCCTTGGCCGAGGCCAGGCCGTCGAGGAAGACCTTGAGCTGCGGATCGGCGGCGTTCTCCTCAACGAAGGCGTCGATCTCGGCGAAGAAGCTCATCACCGCCCGGCCGCCGTTGGCCGCCAGCTTGCGGCCGACCAGATCAAGCGCCTGGATGCCGTTGGTGCCCTCGTAGATCAGGGCGATGCGGCAGTCGCGCAGGTACTGGCTGGCGGGGAAGTGTTCGGTGAAGCCGCTGCCGCCGTGCACCTGCATGCCGTCGACGCAGGCCTTGAAGCCCTTGTCGGTCAGATAGCCTTTCAGCACCGGGGTCAGCAGCCCCATGTAGTCGTTGGCCTTCTGGCGCACGGCCTCGTCGGGATGGCCGTGGCTCAGGTCGCCGTGCAGGGCGGTCCAGAACAGGAAGGCGCGGCCGCCCTCGATGACCGCCCGGCTGTCGAGCAGCATGCGGCGCACGTCGGGGTGGACGAGGATCGGATCGGCCGGGCCGCCGGGATTCTTCGGGCCGGTCAGGGAACGGCCCTGCAGGCGGTCACGGGCGAAATCGCGCGCGGCCTGGTAGGCGGCCTCGCCCTGGGCGATGCCCTGCAGGCCGACGCCGATGCGGGCCTCGTTCATCATCACGAACATCAGCTTCAGGCCGCTGTTCTCTTCGCCGATCAGCCAGCCCTTGGCGTCCTCGTACTGCATCACGCAGGTGGCGTTGCCGTGGATGCCCATCTTCTCTTCGAGGCCGACGCACTTGACGCCCTCGTTGCGCGGACCGACCGAGCCGTCGGGGTTGGGCAGGAACTTGGGCACGATGAACAGGCTGATGCCCTTCACCCCGGCCGGCGCGCCCTCGATGCGGGCCAGCACCAGGTGGACGATGTTGTCCGCCATGTCGTGCTCGCCGGCGCTGATCCAGATCTTCTGGCCGCTGATGCGATAGCTGCCGTCGGCGTCCGGAACCGCCTTGGTGCGCAGCAGGCCCAGGTCCGTGCCGCAGTGCGGCTCGGTCAGGTTCATGGTGCCGGTCCACTCGCCCGACACCATCTTGGGCAGATAGGTCTGCTTCTGGTCGTCGCTGCCGCCGGTGTGGATCGCCGAATAGGCGCCGTGGGCCAGGCCCGGATACATTGAGAAGGCCATGTTGGCCGAGCTCGACATCTCGCTGAAGGCCAGGTTGACCACGTGCGGCAGACCCTGGCCGCCATAGGCGGTGTCGGAGCCAAGGCCCGTCCAGCCGCCGGCGCAGAGCTGCTTGTAGGCCTCCTTGAAGCCGTCCGGCGTCCTGACCGTGAAGTCGGGGCTCCAGGTGCAGCCCTGCCTGTCGCCCACACGGTTCAGAGGCGCGAGCACCTCGCTGGTGAACTTCGCCGCTTCCTCGATGATCTGTTCGACGACGTCCATGGAGGCGTCGGCGAACGTGGGAAGATTGGCGTAACGGTCGATCTCCAGCACGTCGCGCAGGAGGAACACGTGGTCGCGAGCCGGCGGCTGATAGGCCATGGGCGCTCCGTTCAGTTCAGGATGTGGCCCCGGCTATTTGCCGAGGGCGTGCTCGGCGTGACCGTCCAGTCGCGCGCGCAGCATCTGGTCGTAGTCGGCGGCCTTGGGCAGCAGGTCCGGACGCTTCTCGGACAGATGCTTCTCGAGACGGTCGCAGGCCTCGCGCAGTTCGGTGATCGCGCCTTCGATGTCCTCGCGCTGCTGCTCGAGGTCGACGATCTTCTCCTTGAATTTCTTCAGGGAGTGGGCGTTCTGCTGCATGGCCTGGTCGTGTTCGCCATAGAGCTCGAGGATTTCGCGGATTTCCTGCAGCGACAGACCCACCCGCTTGCCGCGGAGGATCAGGATCAGGCGGGCGCGATCCTTGTAGGAGTAGACCCGGTTCATGCCGTCGCGGGCGGGGGTCAGCAGGCCCTTGTCCTCGTAGAAGCGCAACGCACGGGGCGTGGCCTTGAACTCGGTGCAGAGCTGGCGAATGGTGAAGGTGCGTTCAGGACGCCGCAGTTCGGTTGGCATTTGTTTCCTCCCGTTGCCACCGTTTCTTGTTGAGGCAGGCGTATATGCCCTTTACGTCAACGTCAACAATCGCATTTCTGTGATGTTTACCTCCGATTGTATCCTTGCGGTTGATCGCCCCGCGTGATCCATTCCGCGTCCGGAACCTTGGCTTTCGGGGGGTGGGGCAGATGGACAGGAATGCGATCGCATCGGCTGTCGCGGAGTCGCTCTTCAAGACAGAGGCGGCCGTCGAAGAAGCCCTTGCCCAGGCCGTGGGCCTGATGCGGCGGATGATGGACGCACGCCGTGCGCTCGGCCTGCCGCCCGCCACGGGAGATCGCGCGCTGATGCGCGTCACCGCCGCCGTCGATGCGCTCGGCGAAGCACAGCGCGAGATGGTGCGGACGCACGGTGAAATGGGAAGCCTCGGTCAGGCGCTGGGACTGGGAGATTTGGGCTTCGGCCCGCTGGTCAAACCGCTGGAGGGCCGGGAGGAGCGGCTGCCGACAGACTGACCATGACGCTCGTCGCCTTTGCCGTCTTGTTGATGGTCGCCGCGGCCGGCGCCCTGGTGCGGGGGGGCGAAGTGGAACGGCGCGGCGCCGCCCTGTTCATCAGCGCCTGGCTGGCCTCGCTCTTCGCCCAATGGCTGTCCGGCGAGCCGTCGCCGGGGCTCTGGCTGCCGATCATCGACGCGACCGTGCTCTGCGCCCTGATCGGCCTGACCTGGCGCTCGCCGCGCCCCTGGCCGGTCTACGCCTGCGGCTTCCAGATGCTGGCCCTGGCCGGCGACGTGGCCAAATGGGTCGAGAGCGGGCTCGACGTGCGCGTCCACCTGTCGTTTCTGGCGGTGATGGCCTTTGGCGCCGTCGGCGTGCTAGCGCTCGGCGCCTGGTTTCCGCCGAAACCACACGAGCGGTAGGTTTACTTTCCTAACTCGCCGGATTATTTTCCTCGCACCATGCGCCCGTCCCATACCCAGATCTGGCACGCCATCGACCTGCTGGCCGCGCGGTTCGACATGACCGCCTCGGCGCTGGCGAAGCTGGCCGGGCTGGATCCGACAAGTTTCAACCGCTCCAAGCGGGTATCGAACGATGCCGAGGCGCGGCCGCGCTGGCCGTCGACGGAAAGCCTGTCCAAGGTTCTGGAGGCGACCGGGGTGTCGTTCGCCGAGTTCGCCGCCTTGGCCGAAGGCGGCGGCGCGGCGGCCGTGCGCGGCGTGCCGCTGATCGGCTTCGCCCAGGCGGGCGACGACGGCTTCTTCGACGACGCGGGCTTTCCCGTCGGCCAGGGCTGGGACGAGATCGATTTCCCGGGCCTCGCCCGCGACGGGGTCTATGCGCTGGAGATCAGCGGCGACTCGATGGCGCCCGTCTATCGCGAGGGCGATCGCATCGTGGTCGACCCGGCCGGGCCCGAGCCTCGGCGCGGCGACCGGGTGGTGGTCAAGACCGTCGCCGGCGAGGTGCTGGCCAAGGAAGTGGCGCGGATCTCCGCCCGGTCGATCGAACTCAAGTCACTCAATCCCGACTACCCCGGCCGCACGCTGGAGCGGAAGGACGTCGCCTGGATCGCCCGCATCCTCTGGGCCAGCCAGTAACGGCAAGGGCCGGCTCCCTGAGAAGCCGGCCCCGCGATCAGCAAAAGACTGCCGCCTTAGTAGCCGTAGGCCGCCCGCTGGTAGCCCGAGGGCATGACGTAGGCGCGGGCGACGTAGCCGACGCCGACACCGTTACGGCCGACCAGAACCCAGCGACCGTTGTTGGTCGTGGCCATGGCCTGGAAGCGCTCGCCCGGCTGCAGCATGCCCACGGCGCGGGCGCTGGTGGTCGGGGCGGCGCGCAGGTTGACCCGCGTGGTCGCGGCGTACTGGCCGCCGGCGCGCTCGAAGCGGGCGGGCTGGACATAGCCGGCCAGGGTGCGGCCGCCGACCTGGTAGGTTCCGGCGGCGTAAGCCTCCTTCACCTGGGTGTTGCAGCCGGCGTAGGAGCCCACGGCCGCGCCGAGGCCGGCGCCGACGACAGCGCCCGCGGCGCGTTCGTTCTTCGACACCTGCGAGCCGAGCAGGCCGCCCAGCACCGCGCCGATCAGCGCGCCCTTTTCCTGCTTCTGGCCGCTGGCGGCGCAGGCGAAGGGGCCGCTCTCGGCGGCGTTCGCGGCCATCGGCGCGGCGCCCAGGGCGGCGGCAACGGACAGGGCCAGGGTGGCCGAGACGATCTTGGCGTTCAGGATCTTGGTCATAACAGGTCTCCTCGAAACTCAGCGGGCGTCGCCCGTCTGTGAGGAGGAGAATGCCCCGCCCCGTCTGAACGGGGTCGGGGCGGGCCTGTCAGGTTCCGTTCAGGCGGCCAGCAGCTTGCCGGCGAGGCCGTCCTCGATCAGCTGGATAGTCTTGTCGAGACCGAAGATGGCCGCGAACGAGCCGAAGCGCGGCCCCTGGGTCTGGCCCAGCAGCACCTCGTACAGCCCCTGGAACCACAGGCGCAGCGGGTCGAACCCGTGCGCCTTGCCGGCCTCGTAGACCTCAAACTGGATCTGCTCGGCGTCCTGGCAGCCGGACGGCAGGGCGCGGAAGCGGGCCAGCAGGTCCTCCATCGCCGCGCGCTCCTGGTCGGTGGCCGCGCGGAAGGCCTTCGTCGGGGCGACGAAATCCTCGTAGTAATTCATCGCGTAGTCGACGAGCCGGTCGAGCAACGGCTGGGTCTGCGGCGTGGCGCCTGGAATGTAGCGGGTCAGGAAACCCCACAGGACGTCGCGGTCAGAAGCGTTGCCGGCCGAGACCAGGTTCAGCATCAGCGAGAACGACACCGGCGAGCCGGCTTCCGGCGGGCGGCCCATGTGAACGTGCCAGGCCGGGTTGTTCAGGTCGACGGCGTTCTCGCCCTCGGCCCGCTTGCGGTTGAACGCGTCCAGCTGCTGCAGGTACTCGTCCGTCGCCTTGGGGATGACGTCGAAATAGAGCTTCTTCGCCGACTTGGGGCTCTGGAACATGTAGTAGGCGAGGCTCTCGGGCGCACCGTAGCGCAGCCACTCCTCCATGGTCAGGCCGTTGCCCTTGGTCTTGGAGATCTTCAGGTTGTTCTCGTCCATGAAGAGCTCGTAGTGGAACCCTTCGGGCGGCGTGCCGCCGAGCACCTTGCAGACCTGGTTGGACAGCCGGACGCTGTCGATCAGGTCCTTGCCGCTCATCTCGTAGTCGATGCCCAGCGCGGTCCAGCGCATGGCCCAGTCGGGCCGCCACTGCATCTTCACCCCGCCGCCGGTCACCGGGACCTCGGTCAGTTCGCCGTCCTCGTCGCGGAAGGTGATCGCGCCACGGTCGAGGTGACGCTCCAGCGTCGGGACCTGCAGCACCTTGCCCGTCTTCGGGCTGATCGGCAGGAACGGCGAATAGGTCGCGCGGCGTTCCTCGCCCAGCGAGGGCAGCATGATCTTCTGGATCGCGTCGAACCGCTCCAGCGCCGTCAGCAGCGTCGCGTCGAACCGGCCGCCGCGATAGCAGTCGGTCGAGGACACGAACTCGTAGTCGAAGCCGAAGCCGTCGAGGAAGGCGCGCAGGCGGGCGTTGTTGTGGTGGCCGAAGCTCTCGTGCTCGCCGTAGGGGTCGCGGACCACGGTCAGCGGCTTGTCGAGATCCTCGCGCATGACCTCGCCGTTGGGCACGTTCGGCGGGATCTTGCGCAGGCCGTCCATGTCGTCGCTGAAGCTGATCAGGCGCGTGGGCAGGGCGTCGTCGGTCAGGGCGCGGAAGGCCATGCGCACCATGGTCGTGCGGGCCACCTCGCCGAAGGTGCCCATGTGCGGCAGGCCGGAGGGGCCGTAGCCGGTCTCAAGCACCACCGGCTTCTGCAGGGCCTCGAAGGTCCGATACGCCTCGTCGGCCTTGCCGGCGTTGATCAGGGTCGCGGCGAGATCACGCTCGGCGTCATCGAGACGGACGCGCAGCACGCGGGCCAGCAGGTTGCGCGCCTGCTCGAACGGCCACGCCTTGGCGTCGCGGGCGGTATGGGAAAGGCCTTCAAACATGGTCCCGGGTTGTAGGGATTGAGCGGGCGGGGTCAAGGAAGGGGGTGAATGTCCCCACCACTCCGATCCTTCTCCCCCTGCGGGCGAAGGTGGCCTGCCCAGCAGGTCCGATGAGGGGTCTCACCGGCCAGTCCGGCAAACGGACAGGGCGCCCGAGGCGGACGGGGCCATCGACCCCTCATCCGTCGGGCTCCGCCTGACACCTTCTCCCGCAAGGGGAGAAGGACCTCCGCGCATGATCTCACCATCCTTCATGGGACCATTCTACATCCGCCTGGAGCGCCGGGAGCCTCGATCCGCCCGATTCAGCGCCAGAGTCCCGCCGATGTCTCGCGATGTCCCGACCTTATACGTCCCCGGAGTCCCGCTCATGACGCGTGCATTTTCTTCCGCAACGGTCCAGACTCCCGTTCGTCGAACCCGGGGAGGACAACGACAATGGATCTGCCGATCACATCCGCGCTGACGGGCGCCGCCGCCATCTTTCTGGTGCTGCTCAGCCTGCCGGTCGCGCTGCGCCGACGCGCGACGAAGACCAGCTTCGGCGACGGCGGGGACGAGGCCTTCAACCGCAAGATCCGCGCCCAGGCCAACTTCATCGAGTATGCGCCGCTGGCCATCATCGCCATCGGTCTGATCGAGATGGGCGGAGCGTCGCAGCCGGTCGTCTGCGGCCTGGCCGCGACCCTGGCCGCCGCGCGGGTGCTGCACGCCGCCGGCCTGTGGACCAACATACTGATCGGCCGGGCGCTGGGCGCCCTGCTGACCTTCGCGGTGCTGGCCACCGCGGGCGTGATCCTGATCCGGTCGCAGCTGGGCTAGGCGCGCAGCCGCACCCGGATCTTCGCCGACAACCCCGGTCGCAGGCGTTTCACGTCCGGCTGGCCGGGGTCGAACACCAGCCGCACCGGAATGCGCTGGACGATCTTGGTGAAATTGCCCGAGCCCGGTTCGAACGGCAGCAGGGCGAATTCCGAGCCCGACCCCGGCGCGACGCTGTCGACATGCGCCCGGAGCACCACGCCGGGCAGGGCGTCGACCCGCACCTCGGCGCGCTGGCCCGGCAGCATGCGCGCCGTCTGGGTCTCCTTGAAGTTGGCCGTGATGTAGACCGCGCGACCGGGCACCAGGGTCAGCAGGCGCGTGCCGGGATGCACATAGTCGCCGATCTGGGCCTGGCGGTCGGTGACGATGCCGGCGGCAGGCGCCCGGATCACCGAGGCCGTTTCATCCTGCAGTGTCAGATCAAGCGCCGCGGCGGCCTTCGCCCGGGCCGCGCGCGCCTGCCCGATGGCGGCCAGCAGCTCGGCCCGGCGACTGCCGGTCACGGCGGCCTGGTCGCGGCGGACCGTCAGCGTCGCGCGGGCCCGCGCGGCCTCGGCCGTAGCCCCGACAGACTCGGCGCGCACGCGCTCGGCGTCCCGGCGCGGGACCATCCCCGTGCTGACCAGTTGTTCGTACCGCCGCCAGTCGGCCCGGGCGCGCTCGGCCTGGGCGTCGGCGGCGGCGATCATGGTGGCGGCCTCTCGGCTCGACGAGGCGGCCAGCGCCTCCTCCGCCGACAGACGGGTCAGGGCCGCTTCGGCCGCCGCCACCGACGCATCCGCGGCGGCGAGATCCGCGCGCGCGGCGGCGACGCGGGCGGCGTATTCCTGGGCGTCGAGACGGATCAGCGGCTGGCCGGCGACGACCGTCTGGTTCTCGGCGACCAGCACCTCGGCCACCAGGCCGCGCACCTTCGGCGCGACATTGGTGCTGTCGGTCTTGAGATAGGCGTTGTCGGTGCTCTCCCAGGCCTTGGCCGACCGCAGCCAGACGATGCCTGCGCCGCCGACCACGACAGCCAGGGCCAGCACGATCAGCACCCGCAGCCGTCCGGCGCCGGCCCTGGGGGGAGAGGAGGCCGTCGCGTCGCTCATCGGTCGAACACCAGGCAGGTGGTCGTGGCGCTGGCGTAGACCCGGCCCGCGAGATCCACCAGATTGGCCTCGGCGAAGGCGGCCCGCCGGCCCAGGTGCGTGACCCGGCCCTCAGCCCGCACCGGTCCGGTCTTGCTGGTCACCGCGCGGTGATAGGCCACCTTCAATTCCAGCGTCGTGTAGCCCTGCCCCGCCGGCAGTTTGGCGTGGACAGCGCAGCCGACAGCGGAGTCGAGGAGCGATGCGATCCAGCCGCCGTGCACCGTGCCGATCGGGTTGTAGTGACGTTCATCCGGCGTGCCGCCGAGGATCACCCGGTCGCCGATCAGCTCGACGTGATCGAAGTCGAGCGTCGCCGGGAGGCCGGTCGGCGGGCCGCCATGGGCGAAGATGGCCTGGATCTGCTCCAGGCCGGTCATGTCGGCGAGCGGCCTGGCCGGCGCCTGGGCCTGCACGGCTTGGGTCATGGGGGATGTCCTTTCGGGGCGGAAAGTTCGGGGGTTCAGGCGCCGATGCGCGCCCTGAGATTTCGGCGGGCCGCCTCGAGCGTCCGGCCGGACGCCGGCTGGTCGCCGAGCGCGCGGGCCACCAGCACCGCGCCCATCATCTCGGCGAACAGCGAGGCGGCGAGCGTCGCGCGGGCCTCGGCGTCATCGCCGGGCAGGCGCTCGGCCATGGCCCCGAGCAGACGCTCGAGACTGGCCCGGAAGACCACCCCGGCGGCCGAGTCGGAGCGGGCGAAGTCCCCGCCGAGCGCCGCGATCGGGCAGCCGGTGTCGATCCGGTCACGGTGGGCCTCGGAGACATAGAGATCGATGTAGCGCGCCAGCCCCTCGACGCCCGGCTGATCCTTCGTCGCCCGGGCCCACAGCGCCCGTCCGTCCTTGAAGGCCTCTTCCACGGCGGCGGCGAGCAGGTCGTCCTTGGACTTGAAGTGGGCGTAGAAGCCGCCGTGCGTCAGACCGGCCTCGGCCATCACCTCCGACACGCCCAGCCGCTCGGGACCCTTCGCGCGCAACGCGCGGGCGGCAATGGCGAGAACCCGCTCCCGCGTCTCCTGCTTGTGCGTCCCGCTGTAGCGCATTGCCTCGGCTCCGTTTATATGATGATGATAATATAATGATCCGGCATTGCAAGAGCCCGCTGTGAGCGACACCCCCGCGACCACCCCCGCCAACGCGGCCAGCCTGCCGGACAGAACCAAACTGCTGGTCTTCGGTCTGATGGCGTTCGGTCAGTTCATGGCCCTGCTCGACATCCAGATCGTCGCCGGCTCGCTCAACGCCATCCAGGCCGGCCTTTCGGCCGGTCCCGACGAGATCGCCTGGGTCCAGACCGCCTATCTGATGGCCGAGATCGTCATGATCCCGCTGGCCGCCTTCCTGTCACAGGCGGTTTCGACGCGCTGGCTGTTCACCGCCTCAGCGGCGCTGTTCACCCTGTCGAGCCTGATGTGCGGCTTCGCGTGGGACATAGACTCGATGATCGTGTTCCGCGCCCTGCAGGGCTTTGTCGGCGGCGCCATGGTGCCGCTGGTGTTCGCCACCGGCTTCACGATGTTCGAGGGGCCGAGGCGGGCGCTGGTGCCGGCCATCCTCGGCGTGGTCTCGACCCTCGCCCCGACGCTGGGCCCGACCGTCGGCGGGCTGATCACCGAGATCGCCGACTGGCGCTGGCTGTTCTTCATCAACATCATCCCCGGCCTGGCGATCACCGTCCTGCTGCCGATGCTCGGCAAGCTGGACGAGGCCGACCCCGCGATGCTGAGGCGGATCGACTGGACGCACGTCGGCTCGCTGGCCCTGTTTCTGGGCGCCTTCCAGTACATGCTCGAGGAGGGCCCGCGACATGAATGGTTCACCGACGTCAGCGTCTCGACCGCCGCCTGGCTGTCGTTCGTGGGGGCGGTGGTGTTCTTCGAGCGGTCGTTCTTCTCGCCCAACCCCGTCCTGCGGCTGACGCCGTTCCGCCGGCCGACCTTCGCCATGGCCTGCGCCCTGAACCTGGTGATCGGCTTCGGCCTGTACGGCGCAACCTACCTGACCCCGGTCTTCCTCGGCCGGATCGAGGGCTACTCCAGCCTGCAGATCGGGGTGACCGTGTTCGTCACCGGCATCTTCATGTTCCTGGGCGCGCCGATCGCCGCCCGGCTGTCGACCATCGTCGACCAGCGCATCGTCATCGCCGTGGGCTTCAGCCTGTTCGCCACGGGCCTGTGGATGATGAGCCAGATCACCGCAGACTGGGGCTTCTGGAACTTCTTCCTGCCGCAGGGCGTGCGCGGCTTCGCCACCCTGCTCTGCATCGTGCCGTCGGTCGGCATGGCGCTGAACGGCGTCGCCCCGACGGAGCTGCGCTACGCCTCGGGCCTGTTCAACCTGTCCCGCAACATGGGCGGCGCCGTCGGCATCGCCGTGACCACGACCTGGCTCGGGGATTTCGCCCGGCTCCACGCCCTGCGTCTCACCGAGGGCATGTCGGCCTCGCCCGAACGGTCGGAAGAGGTGTTCGCCCAGCTGGCGCGGATGTTCTCGGCGACCACGGCGGACGACGGCCATGCGGTGGCGCTGGTGCAGGGCGAGGTGGCGCGCGTGATCGGTCGCGAGGCGCTGACCCTGGCGTTCAACGACGTCTACAGGCTGATGGCCGGCCTGTTCCTCATCGGCCTGCTGCTGGTGCCGTTCGCGAAGGCGGCGCCGGTCAGCGCGCCGTCGCCGGACGCGCACTGACCCTATTGCGTGACGACGGCCCGCTTCATCGGCGCGAGCCTGGCCAGGAAGCGGTTCTGGATCGCGAAGGGGATGCCTTCCTTGTCCATGGCCAGCTGCAGGTGTTCGACGGAGGCGTTCATGTTGGCCGCCGTGGCGCCGATGTCGCGATGCGTCGCCACCATGTCGCGCCCCGTGTAGTGACAGGGCCCGCCCAGCAGGTAGCAGAACTGCTCGGACAGCACCCGCTGCAGCCGCACCCGGTCGAAGGGTTTGAAGATCTCCGCCGTGCGCGGGTCGCTGAAGGCGTGGTCGAGAAAGGCGGCGACAACGCGGTCGACGCCGGCCTGCCCGTGAAACGCCTGGAACATCGCGTCACCGGGGAACGGCGTAGCGCCCGCGTTGGCGTCGGACACGGTGTAGGGATCGCGAGGCTCCTCGCCCGGCATGGCCCAGGCCTCCTGGGCGAACGCCGGCGCGCCGGCGACCAGCAGCGCGGCCGCGACCGCGCTGAAAACGAAAGCCTTGGTCATCAGAACCCCGCCTGCAGGGAAACATAGAGGCCGCGCTGATCGCGGAAGGTGGCGATGTCGCCCAGGTCCACCCAGGCCGCGGTGACGGACAGGTTCTTGTTCACGGCCCAGGCCGCGAACAGGTCGACCCAGTCGTCTTCCTTCGCGAACGCCAGGTTGGACGGCTTGGAGCGGTATTCAGCGCCCAGGGCGAGCCGCTTCGTCGCCAGCCAGGCCACCGATCCTTCGAACTGCGCGCTGTAGTCGCCGCCGTTCGGGCCGCCGAAGCCAAGCAGGCCCGTCTGGTTGGCCCTGGTCATGCGGACCGCGCCGTTGAGCAGCAGGCTTCGGTCAAGCAGCAGCTTGGTCGCGGCGATGTAGTAATCCGTACCCGTATCGTCCTCGTCGCCGACCGCGGCGATAACGGGGCCGCGGTCATTGCGCTTGTACTGGGCGCCCACGGCGATCTGCGGCAACAGCCGGTCCTGGTCGTAGACGGCGTCGCCGAGCAGAACGACCTTCACGCCCCAGATGTCCTGGTTGAAGGTGTAGCCCTTCCCCAGGCCGAGGGCGGCGCCGGCGTCCTGGGTGTCAAAGGTCTGGCGGGCGTAGGACAGCTCGACCCTGTCGTTCAGGCCCACCGCCGCCCCCCAGCTCCGCAGCTCGAAGTCCGGCAGGGCGATGCCGGTGACATGGACATTGCCGCCCACCTCGCCCGCGGCGCCATAGCCCGTGGTGGTCGCCCAGGTGGCGATACCGCCCCCACCCGAGCCCTCGACCGTACTCACGCCGCCGGTAAGCAACAGCTTCCCCCCGGTCATCAGGTCATCGGCCGTCGCCGGCCCGGCGAACCCCAGCGTCAGCAGGCACGCGGCTACCCGAACTCTCATCCTGTCCCCCGCCTTGAAGCGCCTCGCGGCGTCATGTCCCGCGAGGGGTGACCCAGATTGGTTAACAGGAAATACCTCAGGGAAAACCCGGGGTTGAACCCGCCCGAAGCAAACTCCCCATTCCGGGGTTTACCCCAGCTTCATCGACAGGCTTCACCCTGCGGGGATGCGGATGACCCTCGCCGTCCTGTCGATCCTTCTCGCCCCGGCGCCGGCGCTGGCCGGCGACCTGGTCGTGACCGTGCGCGACGCCGCCGGTCGGCCGACGCCGAACGCCGTCGTGATGGTGCGGCCGGCCTCGGGCGTTCCGGCCAGCCCGATCCGGTTCCCGTGGCCCTACACCGTGGCCCAGCAGAACATCCAGTTCGATCCGTTCGTGCTCGTCGTGCCTGTCGGGGCGACGGTCGGTTTTCCCAACCGGGACAAGGTGCGGCATCACGTCTATTCCTTCTCCGCCGGCAACAAGTTCGAACTCAAGCTGTTCGGCCGGGACGAGAGCAGAAGCGTCGTCTTCAGGGCGCCGGGGGTGGCGGCCATCGGCTGCAACATCCACGACCAGATGGTCGGCTTCATCCGCGTGGTCGACACGCCCTGGGCGGTAAAGACCGGCCCCGACGGCGTCGCGACGCTGCGCGACATACCGCCCGGCGCGGCGACCGTGACCGTGTGGCACCCGTGGCTGCGGGCGCCCAAGGGGGAGGTGACACGCAAGGTCGTCACGACGGCCGGCGTGTCGCGCGACACCGTCACCGTGGAGCTGCGGACGCCCGCCGCCATGCCGGGCATGACCCATTGAGCCGCCCCGGACTCGCCTTCGCCAGCCTCAGGGCTCGCCTGACGGTGCTCTATGCCGGTCTGTTCGGCGTCGCCCTGCTGGTGACCGCCCTCGCCGTCTATGCCTCGGTCGGGGCCAACGCGCGACTGCAGGTCGAAGGTCAGCTCACCTCCGGGGCCGCGGTGTTCGACCGGGTCTGGGCCCTGAAGGCCAGCCAGCTGATGGACAGCGCCACCGTGTTGTCGCGCGATTTCGGATTTCGCGAGGCCGTGGCGACCAGCGACCGGCCGACCGTTGAATCGGCCCTCGAGAACCTGCGGGGCCGCCTAGGCATCGACCGCACCTTCCTTGTCGGCGCGGACGGATCGGTCACCGGCGCGGCCGGACTGACAGACAGCGCGGCCGCCGACCTGTGGTCCGCGCTCGACGCCGGCGCCGCGTCCGGCGTGCTGACCATCGCGGGAAAGCCCTACCAGGCCGTCGCCGCGCCGGTGATGGCGCCCCAGCTGACCGGCTGGGTGGTCTTCGCCGAACGTCTGGACGATCGCGAGCTGACCGCGCTCGAGAAGCTGTCATCCATTCCGCTGGACGCCGCCGTCCTGACCCACGCCGAAGGGCGCGGGTGGGCCGGCCCCGGAGCGGCGGAGGGGGATCGACCTGCGTTGTCGCGCCTGATCGACACAGCCCTCTCCGGGCCGGCGATCCGGCCTCACACCGTGCGGGGCGCCGACGGCAAGTCCATCGCCCTGGTCAAACCGCTGTCGACATTCGGCAAGGAGCGCACGGCCCTTGTGCTGCGCTACCCGCTCGCCAAGGCCATGGCCCCCTATCGCAGCCTGATGCTGGTGCTCGCGCTGACGGGACTCGCCGGCCTGGCCGTGCTGGCTGTCGGCAGCTGGCTGCTGGCCCGCTCGATCACTCGCCCCGTCTCTGCCCTCGACGCGGCGGCGCGCCGGCTGCAGCGGGGCGAGGACGCCGCCGTCGCCGTCGAGACCCAGGACGAGATCGGTCGCCTGGCCGCGAGCTTCAACGCCATGGCCGCCGGCATTCGGGAACGCGAGGGCCGCATCACCCACATGGCCCTGACCGATCAGGAAACCGACCTGCCAAATCGCCGCGCGCTGGAACAGCGCCTCGCGAACCGCGACCTCGCCGACGTCTGGGTCGCCGCTGTGAGCGTCGATCGCTTTCCGCAGGTGCGGGCGGCGATTGGCTACCGGCTGGCCGGCCTTCTGCTGCGGGAGCTGGGCCAGCGGGTCGATACGCTGCGCCCTGACGCCGCCTGCGCCCGCCTCTCCAGCGAGCGGATCGCGCTGCTGTTGACCGCGCCGGACGCCGAGGCCGCGACCCGCGAGCTGGACATCCTTCTGGACGCCCTGGCCCGCCCGGTGAAGACCGGCGGCGTCACCATCGACGTCAGCCTGACCGCCGGCCTGGCGCCCGCGCTCGATGACCACTCCGTACCCCCGGTGGAACGCGCCAGCGTGGCCCTCGACCAGGCCCGCGCCGCCCAGCGGCGGCTGGCCGTATTCGACGCAACGGCCTACGGCGACCCCGCCTCGAAGCTGTCGCTGATGAGCGAGATGCTCGAGGCTCTGCGGGACGGCTCGATCAGTCTGCACTACCAGCCCAAGCACGACATCCGCGCGGGCCGGATCACCGGCGCCGAGGCCCTGGTGCGCTGGGTCGACGCCGAGCGCGGCTTCGTGCCCCCCGATCTGTTCGTCGAACTGGCCGAGGAAACCGGCTACATCCGGGCCCTGACGCACTGGACACTGGAGCGGGCCATCGCCGACCAGGCGACACTGCGGGCGGCCGGTCAGGACCTGCTGATCTCGGTCAACCTGTCGGGACGTCTGGTGGCGGACGAGGATTTCGCCGACGAGATCATCGCCCTGGTCGCCGGCGCGGACTGTCGCCTGTGCCTCGAGATCACCGAGACGGCCGTCATCGGCAATCCCGCGCTCGCTCTGCAGATTATCGACCGATACCGCGCCGCCGGCCTGTCCGTGTCGATCGACGACTACGGTTCGGGTCTGTCGTCCCTGGCCTATCTGAAACAGATCCACGCCGACGAACTGAAGATCGACAAGACCTTTGTCATGAGCCTGGGGGTCAGCGCCCGCGACGCCCTGCTGGTCAAGTCGACCATCGACCTGGCGCACAGTCTGGGCCTGAAGATCGTCGCCGAAGGCGTCGAGACCGCGGAGGCCCTTGCGGTGCTGTCCGGGATGGGCTGCGACCTGGCGCAGGGCTACTTCATCGCCCGGCCCATGCCGCTGGAGCAGCTGCGGTCCTTCCTCTCGGACCAGGCGCCGCCGGCGCGGACCCGTCGCCGGGCCTAGGCCGGCGCCGACTCCGGGTCGACGATGTCGGTCTCGTCGCCGGGACGGTGCAGCACGGCCGTCGCGCCGAGATCGCCGGTGACGTTGCCGATGGTGCGGAAGATGTCCGGCACGACCTCGACCGCCAGCAGGATCGGCAGCAGATCGATCGGCACGCCCAGCGCAAGGCAGATCGGCGCGACGCTGGCGAAAAACGAGATCTGGCCCGGCAGGCCGACCGATCCGACGCTGATGGCGAATGACACGGCGATCGCCGCCAGCATCTGCGGCAGGCTGGGGTGGACGCCGTAGATGTGCGCCACGAAGTAGCAGACCGCCAGGTTGGCCACCGGGCTGGTCAGGCGGAACACCGCCACCGCCAGCGGCAGGACCAGACCGCTGACCCGCGGCGGGATGCGCAGGTCGTCCTGCGCCCGCTCCAGCATGGCCGGCAGGCAGGCCAGCGAGGACTGGGTGCTGAAGGCCAGCACCTGCACCGGCGCCACGGCCCGGGCGAAGGCGCCGAGCGACACCGACCGGCTGAACGCCACGGCGATATAGGGGACGACCGCGATGCCGGCCGTGACCAGCGAGACCACGGCGACGTACTGCGCCAGCGCCCCGGCCGCGCCGAGGCCCGCCCGCAGCCCGACCCCGAGCGACAGGGCGAAGACGCCCAGCGGCGCGGCCCACAACACCCAGCGGACGATGATGATCATCGTCTCGGCCACGGCGCCGAACAGGGTGATCAGCGCCTGCTTGTGTCCCGCCGGCAGGCGGGTGGCGGCGAAGCCGAAGAACACGCCGAACACCACCAGCGGCAGGATGGCGTCCTCGGCGGCGGCCTTGATCGGATTGGACGGGGCGATCGACTTGAGCCAGTCGGCCAGCCCCGGCGCGACGACATTGGCCAGGTCCGCGCCGCCCGCGCCCGCGCGCAGGGCCGCCGCGCCCGCCGGGTCGACCGGCCACAGCGCCAGCAGCCCCTGGGTAGCCAGGGTGCTGTAGACGGCGGCGATCACCAGCAGCAAGGAGAACAGTCCGATCGCCCGGGCGGCCAGCCGTCCCGTCGCCGCCGCGTCCGCCACCGAGGCGATGCCGGTGACCAGCAGGCAGAACACCAGCGGCACGATGGTCATGCGCAGCAGGTTCAGCCACAGCCCCCCGATCGCCTCCACGGCGCCGGCCGCGTCGGTCAGGGCGGCGTTGCCCAGCGCGTGACAGGCCGCGCCGGCGACAAGGCCGAGGACCAGCGCGATCAGGACGCGCCCGGCTAGCGATCGAAACATGTCGGGTCTCCGGCTTTGGTCGGGCGTAACCCTAGATCAGCGGTCGGGATTTGGAAGGGGCCGCGCGCGATTGCGATCGACGGCGGCAAGGCCCTAGTCTCCGCCCATGCAAACGCCGCCGGACCTTCCCCGCCCCGCCCTGCTCGACGATCTGATCCCGGGCCGCACCGTCGACCTCGAACGGGCCGACGCGCTGAGGCACGGCCTCGACCTGTGGCGCGCCATCGGGTCCCGCGACGAACTGTGGCCGGGCATCCCCTCGGGCCCGTTCGGCGACGAGGCGGCGTTCCTCGACTGGCTGACCGACCGCATCGACCGCCCCGACCAGCGGGCCTTCGCCATCATCGACAAGACCGACGGCGGACGCGAGGCGGCGGGCCTGTTCTTCCTGCTGCAGGTCAAGCCGGACATGGGCACGACCGAGATCGGCCTGGTCTACGGCCCGACGCTCAGCCGCACGATCGCCGGCACGGAGGCGGTCTACCGGCTGATCGACTACGTCATGGGGACCAACGGCTATCGCCGCCTAGAATGGCGCTGCGGCCCGGACAATCCCGCGTCGATGCGCGCGGCGTCCCGCTACGGCTTCACCTACGAGGGCACGCTGCGCCAGACCTACTGGCTCAAGGGGCATAACTGGGACACCCGGGTCTACGCCATCCTCGACAGCGAATGGCCGGCCATCGCCGAACGCTTCCAGGCCTGGCTGGCGCCGGAGAATTTCGATGCGGAAGGCCGGCAGAGGCGGGCGCTGGGCGCGATCAGCTGAAGCCCGCGAACAGCACCGCCGCCTCGTCCCAGTGACCCAGCACCCGGTGGGCGCCGGCGCTGACCAGTCGGCCGGCCGAGGCGTCACTCATGTGGCCGCCGCCGGTGAAGCCCCAGACCGTCATCCCGGCCGCGCGGGCGGCGGTGACGCCGTTGACGCTGTCCTCGAGCACCAGGCAGCGCGACGGATCGACGCCCAGCGCTGAGGCGGCGTGCAGAAAGATGTCCGGATGGGGCTTCGCGCGGGCGACCAGGTCGGCGGAATAGACGTGCGGGTCGAAGGCGGGGAGCAGTCCGGTCAGCCGCAGCTTGTCCCACAGGTAGTCGGCGCCGGACGAGCTGGCCACGGCCCTGGGCAGGGTCAGTCTCGCCACCGCCGCCGCGCAGCCCTCGATCTCTGTCAGACGGTGCTCGCAGGCGGCCCAGCGCGGGCCGCGGGCCTCGCGCAGCCGGTCCTCCGGCAACGGCCGGCCGGTCCGCTCGCGGCAGTCGGCGTCGAGCGCCGCGTGATAGGCCGCGTCGTTCAGACCCATGAAGCGATGCAGGAAGTCGGCCGGCTCATAGACCAGGCCACAGTCGGCGAGCAGTTCGACCTCGATCTCGAGGGTGAGAATCTCGGAGTCGATCAGGACGCCGTCACAGTCGAAGATCACGGCGGCGGGCGTTTGCATGGTCCCGCATAACAAAAGGGCCTCCCGTGGCGGAAGGCCTTTGTCAGTCAACTCTGGTTGCGGTCTGTGAGCCGCTGTGTTCCGCCGGGCCGGCGACGGGGGAGGTTTCAGGCCCGGCGGAACGGCGCGGCGCGCCTCACAGGCCGACGACGCCGAGGTTGGCGGCGGCGATGACGAGAAACAGCGGCAGGGCGGCGAGCGCGAGCGTGGCGACGTTGCTGAAGTTGTGAGTGGCCTTGGTCATGTCTTTATCCCCTTGGGTCTGGTTGGCCGCGGAAGTCCGCGTCCGGTGTTCAGGGGTATAGGCAAGTGTTCGCGGCAACACCCGTTAAGTGTGCGTCATGACTTCGATTTAAGCATGTGACGGCGGTGTAAGATGATTACACGGCGGTAATGGTCGTAAAGGAGGGGCTAGGGATTAGGGACTAGGGATTAGTAGCGGGATTGGCGCGGCGCCGGCGGCGCGCTCCGGTCGAACTAGTCCCTAGCCCCTAATCCCTAGGCCCTCTCCGTGGGCGTCACCAGGAAGTGCCCACGCAGGGCGGCGATCGGGGCGGCGCGCTGGTCCTGCCAGGCCTCGACGTGGACGTTGGCGATGCGCCGGCCGACCTTCTTGATCTCGGCGCGGGCATAGGTCGTCAGCGGCCGGCCCGAGCGCAGGTATTCGATCGACACGTCGATGACGCGCGGCTGGCGCGCCTGGCCTTCCTTGACCAGCAGCTGGGCCAGCGCCGTCATTTCCATGAAGGCTCCCAGCACGCCGCCGTGGATGGCCGGCAGGACCGGGTTGCCGATCAGGTGCTGGCCGAACGGCAGGATGGCGGTCATCTCGTCGCCGGCCAGCTCGATGCGCAGGCCGAGGAAGCGGGCGTAGGGAATGCGCGCCAGCATGGCGTCGACGGACTCGACGGGATCGCTCATTTGGGCTTCCGGTCCTTGAGATTGGCGCCGAAGCCCCGTCCGCCGCTGGAATCCAGCATGAAGGCCGCCTGGGCCGCCGCGACCGGGTCCGACGGGTCGACGTCATAGGCCACCGCCCGCACGAAGGCGACCGAGCGGGTCACCTTGTAGCAGTGGGCCTTGGCGAAGATGTCCTTCCCCGGCTCGGCCGGCCGCATGTAGTCGATGCGCAGGTCGAGGGTGGCGATGGTCTTGAACTCGGTCAGGCCGGTGTGCACCGCCTGGCCGCAGGCGTGGTCGAGCAGGGCCGTGACCACGCCGCCGGCGATCACCCCGGTGTCGGGATCGCCGATCAGCTTCTCGTCATAGGGCACCCGCAGGGTGGCGCCGTCGGCGTCCAGCGAGATGGTTTCCATCTTCAGGGCTATGGCGTGCGGACTGCCCTGGTTCATGGCGTTGACGAAGTTGCGCATGGCGTCGAGATGATCACTCATGGCTCGGGTGTAGCCGCCGCGCGTTGTCATATCCAGATGCTGAAACCCGAAGCCCTGCTGCACCCGACGCCGGCCGGCCTCTATTGCCCGCCCGGCGACTTCCATATCGATCCCGTGCGCCCGGTCGCCCGGGCGATCATCACCCATGGCCATTCGGACCACGCGCGGGCCGGACACGATCATGTGGCCGCCACGCCCCAGACGCTGGACATCATGGCGACCCGCTATGGCGAGGCCTTCGCCGGCGCCGTCCGGCCGCTGGCCTATGGCGAGACCATCGCCCGCGACGGGGTCGAGATCACGCTGGTTCCGGCCGGCCATGTGCTGGGGTCGGCGCAGGTCGTCGTCCGCTGGAAGGGCATGACCGTGGTGGTCTCCGGCGACTACAAGCGGCGGCGCGATCCGACCTGCCCGCCGTTCGAGCCCGTGCCCTGCGACGTGTTCGTCACCGAGGCGACCTTCGGCCTGCCGGTGTTCCGCCATCCGGACGCGGCCGACGAGGTGGCGCGGCTGCTGAAGTCGCTGGAGCAGTTCCCCGAGCGGACCCACCTCGTGGGCGCCTATGCGCTCGGCAAGGCGCAGCGGGTCATCGCCCTGCTGCGCGAGGCCGGCCACGACCGGACGATCCATGTGCACGGCGCGATGGAGGGTCTGAACGCCCTCTACACCCGCCACGGCGTGGACCTCGGCCCGCTGGCCTCCGCCACGGGAGCGCCCGGAAATCTGGCCGGTGAGATCGTCATCTGCCCGCCCTCGGCCCTCGGCGACCGCTGGAGCCGGCGGTTCGCCGATCCTGTCAGCGCCTTCTGCTCGGGCTGGATGCGGGTGCGGGCCCGGGCCCGGCAGCGCGGCGTCGAGCTGCCGCTGGTGATCTCCGACCACGCCGACTGGGACGAGCTGACCGACACCCTCGCCGAGCTCAGCCCCGGCGAGGTGTGGATCACCCACGGCCGGGAAGAGGCGCTGCTGCGCTGGTGCGCGTTGCGTGACCAGCCTGCGCGGGCGCTGGCGCTGGTCGGTTACGCGGACGAGGACGAGGACTGACGTCCCTGCTGTAGCTTCGACACCACAGTCGTGGAGCCCGCGCCGCGCCCCCGGGGCAAAAATCCACAATCCGGGTAACGTCGTTCTGTTCCCGCCCGCCCGGGGATGACTAGGGTCTCGCCGAGATTTGGGGGGCGCCGCCGGAAGCACCGGCGCGTCCGGTATGCCTTGTGTTCAAGCACAGGAATGACATCGGCCCATGCCGGGCTGGCGCATTTCTGTTGTCTGGGCCGCGGGCGGGACGAGACGCCGACGCCGGCGTCACGAAGACAGGGGGATACCCATGAAGAGAGTGTTTTTCGCCACGACCGCCCTGGTCCTGGCCTCGGCCCCGTTCGCGGCGCACGCCCAGGACTGGACCGTCAAGGGTTCGGTCGGCGCGTCCCTCGGGACCACGTCGAACGTGTTGGCGGCCGCCGCCAATGAACAGAGCGACACCGTCTATGGCGCGGCCGGCAAGGTCACCCTGGCCACCAAGAGCGACGCCGGCAGCCTGTCGCTGTTCGGCAGCTTCGACCTGACCCACTACGCCGACAACGATGACGAGAACGCCGATGACTACGCGTTCGGCGCCAACGGCTCGCTGAAGATCGCCGGGGGCGACGTCTTCGCCGGCGCCAGCCACGCCCTGACCACCGAGGACCGCCACAAGGTCACGGCCCGCCGCGACACGAAGAGCCCGACCGAAAGCACCGTCGACAGCGTCAACTTCGGGATCAACACCAGGGTCGGCGGCATGGGCCTGACCGCCCGCGCCGACTATGTGACCAACGATTTCGAGGACGCCCGGCGCCGGGTCACCAACGCCGTGGTCGACCAGGACTTCCGCGATCGCGGGACCTGGACCGAAACCCTGCGCCTGACCGGCTCGCCCGACGCCGATGTGTCGTGGTTCGGCGAAGTGGTCGCCACCCAGATCGACTACGACCTGGTCCCGCCGGCCGTGCTGCACAACCGCGATTCGAAGACGGTTATCGTCGGCGGCGGCGTGACCTTCAACATGACCGATGAACTGACCGGCGAGATCAAGGCCGACTGGGGCTCCCGCTCGTTCGACAATCCCGCGTGGGACGACGAGACCGGCGTGCTGTTCAGCGGCGAGCTGACCTGGACCCCGAGCAAGGACACCACCGTTGTCCTGTCGGCCGCCCGCACCTGGGAAGAGACGACCGTGTCCTTCTCGCCGTTCTATGAGGCGACGGCGGTCGGCGTGCGCGTGACCCACAGCTACACGCCCGACTTCAAGGTCGGCGCCTATGTCAGCGAGGAGTGGGACGACCACCGCAACCGCGACCGCGAGGACACTACCGGCGCCGCCGGCGTGTCCGCCGCCTGGAAGGTGGCCCCCAACGCCGAGTTCACCGCCGCCTACGACTTCTCGACCCAGGACTCTTCGGGCATCCACCAGATCCCGGGCTATGACGACGGCCGCTTCACGGTCGGCTTCAAGGTCGGCTTCTAGTCACGAGACCGGGCCAGGGCCCCTGGATCGCCGGCTGCGGACCCCCGCGGCCGGCGATTTGCGTTTCGGCTCCCGCGCGCATGGACTGGCGCGGGCGGCGGCCGCGTGATTGTCTCGGCGTCAGGGGCCGCGCCGCGGCGACGCTGAACGCCAGACCATGACCCGCAAGGCCGCACGCAACTATCGCTCGCTGAACGCCGCCGAGATCGTCAGGACGGTGGGCAAGCTGGCCGACCGGATCTCCGAGCGGTTTCCCGACTCCGGCCTGACCGGGGCGGCCGCGCAGCTGCTGGACACCGCGCGCGACACCGCCCGGCGCGCGCATGGCCTGTCCCGCCCCTACCTGGTCCTGCGGACACTGGTCTTCCTCGTGGCGGCGGCCGGGATCGCCGGCTTCGTGCTGATCCTGAAGGATGTCGACTGGTCCGGCCTGGTGGAACACCGCGACGACCCGACCCTGTCCGGCACGCTGGAATCCAGCGTCAACCTGATCGTCCTGATGGGCGCCGGCCTGTGGTTCCTGCTGACCCTGGAGGAACGCTGGAAGCGGGCCCGCACCCAGACGGCCCTGCACGAACTGCGCTCGTTCGCCCACGTGGTCGACATGCACCAGCTGACCAAGGACCCGACGGTCCTGCTGGGCGGCGGCGGCTCCACCCCCTCCTCGCCGGAGCGGCGGATGACGCGCTTCGAGCTGACCCGCTATCTCGAATACTGCGCCGAGATGCTGGCCCTGACCGGCAAGCTGTCGGCCCTCTACGCCGGCGAGAGCCACGACCATGTGGTGATCGCCGCGGCCAGCGACGTCGAGAACCTCTGCACCGACCTCGGCCGCAAGATCTGGCAGAAGATCACCATCCTGGGCGAGCTGGCCGAGCGTTGACCGGCTCCCTCCCCATGAAGGGGAGGGAGGCAACCTGTCCGGCATGGACTACATTCCATCACCATGCGCGCCTTCGCCCATCTGCTGGACCGTCTCGCCTTCACCGCCTCGCGCAACGCGAAGCTGCGGCTGGTGCGCGACTTCCTGCGCGACACGCCCGACCCCGACCGGGGCTGGGCGCTGGCGGCGCTGACCGGCGGCCTGAGCTTCTCGGCCGCCAAGCCCGCCGCCATCCGCAAGGCCGTCGAGGCGCGCATGGACCCGGTGCTGTTCGGCTGGTCCTACGACTATGTCGGCGACCTGGCCGAGACCGTCGCCCTGGTCTGGCCGGCCCGGCCGGGCGCCAACCGCGAGCCTGAGCTGTCGGAAGTGGTCGAGGCGCTGCGCACGGCGACGCGGGCCGAGGTCCAGCCGCTGATCGAGCGCTGGCTCGATGCGCTCGATCCCGACGGACGCTGGGCGCTGCTCAAGCTGCTGACCGGCGGCCTGCGGGTCGGGGTCTCGGCCCGCCTGGCGCGGCAGGCCTGCGCCGACCTCGGCGGCGTGACGGTCGCCGAGATCGAGGAAGTCTGGCACGCGCTGGCCGCGCCCTACGACGACCTGTTCGCCTGGCTGGAGGGCCGCTCCGGGCCGCCGAGCGCGGACAATCCCGGCCGCTTCCGGCCGGTGATGCTGGCCCAGCCGATCGACGAGGCCGTCGACTTCGCCCGCCTCGACCCGGCCGATTACGCGGCCGAATGGAAGTGGGACGGCATCCGGGTCCAGGCGGTTCGCGAACGCGGTGAGGCGCGGCTCTACACCCGCACTGGCGACGACATCAGCCACACTTTTCCCGATGTGCTCGCGGCGATGAGCTTCGAGGGAGCGCTGGACGGCGAGCTGCTGGTCATGCGGGACGGACAGGTCGCCCCCTTCGGCGACCTGCAGCAGCGGCTGAACCGCAAGACCGTCGACGCGAAACTGCTGGCGGCGTTTCCCGCCGCGATCCGGGCCTACGACCTGTTGCTGGACGGCGAGGATGATCTTCGCGCGCTTTCCTTTGGGGAAAGACGAAAACGCCTCGAATCGTTCATTCTGGCGGCCAATAGCCCCCGAATTGACCTCTCGCCGCTACAACCGTTCGATACCTGGGAGACGCTGGCCGGCCTGCGCGCCGCGCCGCCGGACGGCGACCCGCGCATCGCCGAAGGGCTGATGCTCAAGCGCTGGGACAGCCCCTACGAGGCCGGGCGGCCGAAGGGGCCATGGTTCAAGTGGAAGCGTGACCCGCACCTGATCGACGCGGTGCTGATGTACGCCCAGCGGGGTCACGGCAAGCGATCGAGCTTCTACTCCGACTTCACCTTCGGCGTCTGGCGCGAGGACGCCAACGGCGACCAGGCCCTGACGCCGGTCGGCAAGGCCTACTTCGGCTTCACTGACGAGGAGCTGAAGCAGCTCGACAAGTTCGTGCGCGACAACACCATCGACCGGTTCGGTCCCGTCCGGTCGGTGACCGCCAACCGCGACTTCGGCCTGGTGCTGGAGGTGGCCTTCGAAGGCCTGCAGCGCTCGACCCGCCACAAGAGCGGCGTGGCCATGCGCTTCCCCCGCATCAGCCGCATCCGCTGGGACAAGCCGGCGCGGGAAGCGGATGAACTCGCCACGCTGGAGCGGATGCTCGACTAGCCGTTGAAGCCCTTCACCGCGTCGATGATCTGCTGCTGGGTCGCCGCGTCCATGTAGGGGTGCATCGGCAGGGCCAGGACCTTTTCGGCCAGGGCCTCGGTGACCGGCAGGCCGCCGGCGCCGCGCGGGAAGTGGGCGTAGGGCTCCTGCACATGCATCGGCACGGGGTAGTAGACCGCCGTGGGCACGCCCTGGGTCTTCAGGTGGGCGGCGAGCCCGTCGCGGTTGTCGTGCTCGATGACGTACTGGGCCCAGACCGACTGGCCGCCGTCTATGACCTTCGGCGTCGACAGGACGGAGCCCTTGAGGCCCTCGGCGTAGCGGTCGGCCACGACCTGCCGCATCGCGATCTCCTCGGCGAAGATGGCCAGTTTCTCGATCAGGATCGCCGCCTGGATCGAGTCGAGGCGCGAGTTCATGCCGACGCGGGCATTGAGGTACTTGGGGTCGTGGTCGAAGACCCGCCCGTTGAGGTCCTGGGCGACCGCCTTGCCGTGCACGCGGTAGCTGTCCATCAGGTCCCACAGGGCCTGGTCCTTCAGCAACACCGCCCCGCCGTCGCCGTAGCAGCCGAGCGGCTTGGCCGGGAAGAAGCTGGTGGTGGCCACGTCGGCCCAGTGGATCGGGTGATGGCCGTTCAGGGTGCAGCCGAAGCCCTGGGCGCTGTCGCTGACCAGCTTCAGGCCGTGTTTGTCACAGATCGCGCGCAGGGCCGGATAGTCGGCCGGCTGGCCGAACAGGTCGACGGCGATGACCACGGCGGGCTTCAGCCTGCCCTCGGCCTTCACCGCCGCGATGGCGGCCTCGAGCTTCGCCGGGTCGAGGTTGAAGGTGTCCGGCAGCACGTCGACGAACACCGGCGTGGCGTTGACCCACGGCACGACTTCCGGCGTGGCCGTGAAGGTGAAGGACGGACAGAAGACCGCGTCGCCCTCGCCGATGCCCCAGGCCATCAGCGGCAGGGCGATGGCGTCGGTGCCGTTGGCGCAGCTGAGGGCCAGCGGCGCCTGGCCGAAAGCGGCCAGCTCGGCCTCGAACTGGCGGACCTCCGGGCCCATGACGTAGCCGCCATGGTCGAGGACTTTGGCGATGGCCGCGTCGAGGCGGTCGCGGATGCGGCGCTGCTGCGCGGCGAGGTCGATGAAGGCGATGCTCATGGGGCGGCTCATAGCGGTGGACGGGCCGGGGTTCGACACAAACCCTGTAACCGGTTGTTGCGTTGCGGCCGGTCCCGGAACCCGGCGATTGTCGTGACCGTTGACGGACGGGGCGTCACACAGCAAGCCAGACCGTATGAACATTCTGCCGGACGCGGTCGACCCGCAACTGCTTCGCCACCTCTCGACCGGAGAGGCCCTGCTGACCCAGTTCCGGGACGTCGGCGGCCGACTGGCGGTCAACCTCATCGCCGCCGCGCTGATCCTGGCCCTGGCGGTCTGGGCCTCGGGCTGGGCCTCGCGGCTGGTCCAGCGCGCGCTGGCGAGGCTGCACTCGGCCCGTCACCCGACCGACCCGACGCTGCAGACCTTCGTCGGATCGGTGGTCCGGTTCGGCGTCCTGGCCATGGGCCTGGTGGCGGTGCTGCAGCAGCTGGGGGTTCAGGCGACCTCGATCCTCGCCGTCCTGACCGCCGCGTCGCTGGCCATCGGCCTGGCGCTGCAGGGGGCGCTGTCGAACATCGCCGCCGGGGTGATGATCCTGATCTTTCGCCCCTACCGCGTCGGGGACGTGATCGAAAGCGCCGGCCGCCAGGGCACGGTCAGGGCCCTGGACCTGCTGGTCACCGAACTGGCCACCGCCGACAACATCAAGGTCGTCATTCCCAACGGCAAGGTGTTCGGCGACGTCATCCTCAACTACAGCACCCACTCGAAACGCCGCGTCGACGTGGTCTTCAAGGTCCCGCTGAAGGCCGACATCATCGCGGTGCTGCAGCGGTTGCGCGAGCGGGTCGAGAGCGACCCCCGGGTGCGCAAGGAGCCGCCGCCGCTGATCGAGGTGATCGACCTGACCGAGGCCTTCGCCCAGGCGGCCGTGCGGGTCTGGGTGGTGCGCGACGACGTCTCGGCCGTGCGCACGGACCTGATGCTGGCCGCGCACCTGCTGTCGGAGGATCCGGCCTGCGTGCTGGCGCCGCCCCGGCCGTCGAGCGCCGTGGACCAGTCGGCGCCGATCCCGCACCGCTCCCTGTTCAGGTCGAAAACGCCTGCGAAAGATCCGAAAGCAGGTCGTCGCAGTCCTCGATCCCCACCGAAAGCCTGATCAGGGTGTCGCTGATGCCGATCGCCGCCCTTTGCTCGGGCGGGATCGAGGCGTGGGTCATGATAGCCGGATGCTCGATCAGGCTCTCCACCCCGCCGAGCGACTCGGCCAGGGTGAACAACTGCGTCCGCTCCAGCACCCGCCGCGCCCGCGCCAGGTCGCCGGCGATCTCCACCGAGATGATGCCGCCGAAGCCGTTCATCTGACGCTGCGCCAGCGTGTGCTGCGGATGACTTTCGAGGCCTGGATAGATCACCCGGGCGACGTCGTCGCGGGCCTCCAGCCACCGGGCGATGCGCAGGGCGCTCTGGCAGTGGCGCTCCATGCGCAGGGCCAGGGTCTTGAGGCCGCGCAGGGCGAGGAAGCTGTCGAACGGTCCGGACACGGCGCCGACGGCGTTCTGCAGGAAGCGCATCTGCTCCTCGAGCGCCTGGTTCTCGCCGACCGCCACGACGCCGCCGACCATGTCGGAGTGGCCGTTGAGGTATTTGGTCGTCGAATGCAGCACCAGGTCGAAGCCGTGCTCCAGCGGCCGCTGGACGTACGGGCTGGCGAAGGTGTTGTCGGCGACGCTGATCAGGCCGTGCTTCTTCGCCACCGCCGCGGCGGCCGCGAGATCGACCAGGCGCAGGGTCGGATTGGTCGGCGTCTCGACCCAGATCATTCTCGTCTCGGGACGGATGGCCGCTTCGATGGCCGCCGGATCGGTCATGTCGACGAAGCTGAAGGCGAGGCCCGCCGAGCGCGTCCGCACCCGCTGCATCAGCCGGTAGCTGCCGCCGTAGAGGTCGTCCGAGGCGATCACATGGGCGCCGCTGTCGAGCAGCTCCAGCGTCGTCGAGGCGGCCGCCAGACCCGAGGCGAAGGCGAACGCCGCCACACCGCTCTCCAGGTTCGCCACGCAGCGCTCGAAGGCGAAGCGGGTCGGGTTCTGGCTGCGGGCGTATTCGAAGCCCTTGTGCACGCCCGGGCTCTCCTGGGCGTAGGTCGAGGTGGCGTAGATCGGGACCATCACCGCGCCCGTGGTCGGGTCATGGGCCTGGCCGCCGTGGATGGTGCGCGTGGCGAAGGCCAGGCGGTTCTTGCCGTCGTTGGTCATCAGGCGGTCCGCCGCAGGTGGTTGATCAGATCGACGCGGGTGATCAGGCCGACGAGCTTTTCGCCGTCCATCACCACCGCCACTTCGTCGCGGTCGAACAGCGGCCGGAGCTCATCGAGCGACTGCTGGACCTGCAGGGTGTTCACCTCGCGGGTCATGGCGTCGGCGACCTTCTGGCCGAAGCGGTCGGCCCGGCCCTCGCGACCGCCGACGGCGGCGAGGATGTCGCTCTCGTCGAGAATGCCGACCAGCTTGCCGTGATCCATCACCGGAAGCTGGCTGATGTCGGCCGCGCGCATGCGGTTGTAGGCCGTCAGCAGGCTGTCGTCCGGACCCGTCGCGATCACGCCGCCCTCGGAGAAGTCACGGGCGATCAGGTCGCGCAGGTCGCCGTACTTCGGCCGGTCCTCGAAGCCGTGGGCGGCGACCCACATGTCGTTGAACATCTTGGTCAGGTACTTGCCGCCGGTGTCGCAGACCAGGCTGACAACGCGTTGCGGCGTGGTCTGTTCGCGGCAGTAGCGCAGGGCGGTCGCGAACAGGGTGCCCGAGGAGGAGCCGGCGAGGATGCCCTCCTTCTCCAGCAGCAGCCGGGCGCTCTCGACGCTTTCGCGGTCGGAGATAGCGTAGGCCTTCGAGACCAGGTCCATCTGGGCGTTGTCGGGGATGAAGTCCTCGCCGATGCCCTCGACGATCCAGCTGCCCGCCTCGCCGTAGGTTCCGGTGTTGACGTAATCGTAGAGGATCGAGCCGACCGGGTCGGCGAGGATCATCTTCGTCTTCGGCGAGTGCGCCCTGAAGTAACGGCCGAGCCCCGTCAGCGTGCCGCCCGAGCCGACGCCGACGACCACGGCGTCGAGATCGCCACCCATCTGGCTGAGGATTTCCGGCCCCGTCGTGGTCTCGTGCGCCAGCGGGTTGGCGGGGTTCTCGAACTGGTTGACGAAGAAGCCGCCCGTCGACTGGGCGATCGTCTGGGCCATGTCCTGGTAGTATTCCGGATGGCCCTTGCCGACGTCGGAGCGGGTGATGCGTACATCCACGCCCATGGCCCGCAGGTGGAGGATCTTCTCCCGGGCCATCTTGTCAGGCACCACCAGGATCAGCCTGTAGCCCTTGACGCTGGCCACCTGGGCGAGGCCCAGGCCGGTGTTGCCGGCGGTGGCCTCGACGATGGTTCCCCCGGGCTTGAGCCGGCCGTCGGCCTCGGCCGCCTCGATCATCGCGCGGGCGATGCGGTCCTTGATCGAGCCGCCGGGGTTCTGGTTTTCGAGCTTGAGGAACAGCCGGCACAGGCCGGTGTCGATGTGGGTGACCTCGACCATCGGCGTATCGCCGATCAGGTCCAGGGCCGATTTCGCCATCGCGGGTAGGGTCATGAAACACTGCCGTTGGGGAAAGGATGACCCCGGCATAGCCCGGATCGGGGCATGACGAAAGCGCCGGCGCGGCCTAACGCGAAACGCCCGTGCCCGTCAGACGATCCAGCTCGGCGCCGACCAGCGCCTCGAGATCCTGACCCTCGTAGAACACCCCGCGGACCCCGGCGCGGCGCGCGGCCTCCATGTCGGACGGCTTGTCGCCGATCATGAAGGCGTCCGCCGGGGCCACGCCGAAGTCCGCCAGCGCGCGCAACAGCATGCCGGGATTGGGCTTGCGATCGGGGTGATCGGCGACGCGGTAGCGCTCCTCGGCGGCGGCCTCGTGATGCGGCGCGAAATAGATCCCGTCGATCCGCGCGCCCTCGGCGGCCAGCTGGCGCAGCATCTCGGCATGGAAGGCTTCCATGTCGGCTTCGGTGTAGTAGCCGCGGCCGATGCCCGACTGGTTGGTGGCGATGACCGTGATCGCCCCGGCCGCGTTGGCCCGCCCTACGGCCGCCTTCGCGCCCGGAACCCATTCGAGCTCCTCGGGTTTGAACGCGTAGCCGTGGTCGACATTGAGCACGCCGTCACGATCGAAGATCACCATGAACTTTCGCGCGGTTTCGGCCATGCCTCTGCATAACACCCGCTCATCCCCGCGAAAGCGGGGACCCCGGCTTTTTTCCTGACAACGCGGCGCTGAACGTTAAAACACCTGGGTCCCCGCTTTCGCGGGGATGAGCGGAGAAGAGAGTGGCCGTACCCGCCGAGATTCTGGATCTGAACGACAGCCTGAAGGCCTGGCTGTTCGATCACGCCCTGCCGCTGTGGTGGGAGGTCGGGTTTGACCGCGACAAGGGCGGCTGTTTCGAGAAGATCGGCCAGGACGGCCGCGCGATCGAGGGCCCGCGGCGGGCCCGCGTCGCGGCCCGGCAGGCCTGGGTCTACGCCGAGGCCGGCCGGCTGGGCTGGAGCGGTCCCTGGCGGCAGGCCCGCGACCATGCGCTGGAAGCGCTGACCACCACCTTCGCCCGCGACGACGGCCTGTACCGCATCCTGGCCGCGCCGGACGGAACCTCGCTGGACGAGACCGCCAATCCCTACGAGCAGGCCTTCGCTATGCTGGCCCTGAGCGGCGCCGGCCGGGAGCTGGAAGCGATCCGCACCCGCGAGGCCATGAAGGACGCCGGCCTGCTGCGGCCGGACGGCGGCGTGCTCGACGACGGCCTGCTGCGCGCCAACCCGATGATGCACCTGTTCGAGGCCGTGCAGGCCTGGGCGGACGTCGGCGAGGATTCCGACTGGCGGCGGCTCGCCGACACGATCGCCGACACCGCCCTCGCCCGGCTGATCGATCCCCGCACCGGCGGGCTGATCGAGCTGTTCGACACTGACTGGCGCCCGCTGGCCGACGCCGACGTCGAACCGGGCCACCAGTTCGAATGGGGCTGGCTGCTGCTCGCCCATCTGCGCGGTCACTGTCCGCAGGCCGAGCGCCTGATCGAGATCGGCGAGACCCGCGGCATCGCGCAGGGCGTGGCCATCTTCAGCCTCGACCAGACGCTCGCGGCGCGGGACCGCTCGGCGCGGCTCTGGTCGCAGACCGAGCGGCTGCACGCCCATGCGGCGAACCGCGACTGGGCCGGCGTCCTGGCCGGCGCGGCCGGGCTGCAAGGCTATCTGGACGTTCCCGTGCCGGGTCTGTGGCGCGACCGGCTGCTGCCCGACGGGACCTTCGTCGACGAGCCGGCCCCGGGCAGTTCGCTCTATCACATCATCAGCGCGGTCTCGGCGCTCGACGGAGCCTGCCGGAATTCGGGATAGGCTGTCAGGAAATCTGCGGGCCGCGCCACGGGCGCTGGCTTGCGCCGGACCAGCCCCGCCTTTACCTGCACACCCGAACAGGCCTCCCGGAGTCCACGGGCGGCCTCAAGACTTCTGAGCATACCCGTCCCTTGCGCCCGCGCGCCAACCCCTGTTCGATGAGCTGATGAGCATTTCCCCCGCCCGCCTGACGCACCTCCAGCGCCTCGAGGCGGAGAGCATTCACATCATGCGCGAGGTGGTCTCCGAGACCGAGCGCCCGGTGATGCTCTATTCCATCGGCAAGGACAGCGCGGTCATGCTGCACCTGGCCGCCAAGGCCTTCTATCCGAGCAAGCCGCCGTTCCCGCTGCTGCACGTCGATACGACCTGGAAGTTCCAGGCGATGTACGAAATGCGCGAGCGCATGGCTCGCGAACTCGGCTTCGATCTGCTGGTGCACAAGAACCCCGACGCCGAGGCCCGTGGCATCAACCCGTTCGACCACGGCCCCGCCCACACCGATCTGTGGAAGACCGAGGGCCTCAAGCAGGCGCTCGAGAAGTACGGCTTCGACGCGGCCTTCGGCGGCGCCCGCCGGGACGAGGAGAAGAGCCGCGCCAAGGAGCGCATCTTCTCGTTCCGCTCGGCCGAGCAGCGCTGGGACCCCAAGAACCAGCGGCCCGAACTCTGGCGGCTGTACAACGCCCGCAAGAACAAGGGCGAGAGCATCCGCGTGTTCCCGATCTCCAACTGGACCGAGCTGGACATCTGGCAATACATCCACCTGGAGAACATCCCGATCGTGCCGCTGTACTTCTCCGGCGTCCGGCCGGTGGTCGAGCGCGACGGCACGCTGATCATGGTCGATGACGACCGCTTCCGGCTGAAGCCCGGCGAGGTTCCGCAGATGAAGTCGGTGCGGTTCCGCACGCTCGGCTGCTACCCGCTGACCGGGGCCGTCGAGAGCACCGCCTCGACCCTGCCCGAGATCATCCAGGAAATGCTGCTGACCACCACCAGCGAACGCCAGGGCCGGGTCATCGACCACGACCAGGCCGCCTCGATGGAGAAGAAGAAGCAGGAAGGCTACTTCTGATGAGCGCGTACAAGCCCGCCGATCTCATCGAGACGGACATCGACGCCTATCTGCTGCAGCACCAGCACAAGAGCCTGCTGCGCTTCATCACCTGCGGCAGCGTCGATGACGGCAAGTCGACCCTGATCGGGCGGCTGCTCTACGACAGCAAGATGATCTTCGAGGACCAGCTGGCGGCGCTGGAGGCGGACAGCAGGAAGGTCGGCACCCAGGGCGGAGCGATCGACTTCGCCCTGCTGGTCGACGGCCTGGCCGCCGAGCGCGAACAGGGCATCACCATCGATGTCGCCTACCGCTTCTTCGCCACCGACAACCGCAAGTTCATCGTCGCCGACACGCCCGGCCATGAGCAGTACACGCGCAACATGGTCACCGGCGCCTCGACGGCCGACGCGGCCGTGGTGCTGATCGACGCGCGCAAGGGCGTGCTGACCCAGACACGGCGGCACAGCTACCTCGTCAACCTGCTGGGCATCCGCAAGATCGTGCTGGCGGTCAACAAGATGGACCTGGTCGGCTGGGACAAGTCGGTCTTCGACGCCATCGTCGAGGAGTACAGCGCCTTCGCCGACCAGATCGGCCTGGCCGAGTTCACCGCCATCCCGATGAGCGCCCTCGACGGGCAGAACATCACCGAGCACAGCGAGTCCGCGCCCTGGTACGACGGTCCGCCGCTGATGCGCTGGCTGGAGACCATCGAGGTCGAGGACGACCTGCCCTCGCGCGCCTTCCGCATGCCCGTGCAATGGGTGAACCGGCCCAACCTCGACTTCCGCGGCTTCAGCGGCCAGATCGCCGCCGGCACGGTCCGGCCCGGCGATCGCGTCAAGGTGCTGCCTTCGGGCCGCGAAAGCCGCGTGGCGCGCATCGTCGTCCTGCCGGGCGACCTGGACAGCGCCCAGGCCGGCCAGTCGGTGACCATCACCCTGACCGACGAGGTCGACGTCTCGCGCGGCGACGTGCTGGTCGGCGCCGATGACCCCAGCCCCGTGGCCAACCAGTTCGAGTCGACCATCGTCTGGATGGACGACGAGCCGATGCTGCCCGGCCGGCCCTATCTGATGAAGATCGGCGCCCAGACGGTGACCGCCTCGATCACCGAGCCCAAGTACCGGGTGCAGGTGAATACCCTTGAGCACATCGCCGCCAAGCGGCTGGAGCTCAACGAGATCGGCGTCTGCAACCTGTCGCTCGACCGGGCCATCCCGTTCGAGGCCTACAAGGACAACCGCGACCTGGGCGGCTTCATCCTCATCGACAGGCTGAGCAATCGCACGGTCGGGGCCGGCATGCTGCATTTCGCCCTGCGCCGCGCCGACAACATCCACTGGCAGGCCACCGATATCGACAAGGCCGCCCGGGCCGCCCAGAAGGGCCAGAAGGGCCGCGTCGTCTGGTTCACCGGGCTCAGCGGCGCCGGCAAGTCGACCATCGCCAACCTGGTCGAGAAGCGGCTGCATGCCCTGGGCCGGCACACCTACCTGCTCGACGGCGACAATGTCCGCCACGGCCTGAACAAGGATCTGGGCTTCACCGAGGAGGACCGGGTCGAGAACATCCGCCGCGTCGCCGAGGTGGCGAGGCTGATGGTCGACGCCGGCCTGATCGTGCTGACCGCCTTCATCAGCCCGTTCCGCGCCGAGCGCCGCATGGCCCGCGAGATGCTGGAGGACGGCGAGTTCGTCGAGGTCTACGTCGAGACGCCGCTGGCCGTCGCCGAGCAGCGCGACGTGAAGGGCCTCTACAAGAAGGCCCGCGCCGGGCAGCTGAAAAACTTCACGGGGGTGGACAGTCCCTATGAAGCCCCCGAAAACGCTGAACTGGTCGTGGACACCACGACCCTGTCGCCGGTCGAGGCGGCGGAACGTATCGTGGCGTGGCTGGAGACTGGCGACTAGTCGCGGGTCGCGCGATCCCGGGGGACGTTTTCACGGATGGCCATCGCGCCCTCGAGATCCGCGCGCGAGGTCGCGCCGCTGACGGGCATCCGCGGCCTTGCCGCGCTGGTTGTCCTGCTCGGTCATGCGGAGCTGTGGTCCCGGTCGGGCGCCCACACCTTTCCGGCCCAGGTCGCGGTGGACCTGTTCTTTGTCCTGTCCGGGTTTGTGATTTCGCTGACCTACCTGGGCGAGGGCGGCCGGGGCGTCTCGGACTGGAAGGGCTACGGCCTGGCGCGGTTCGCGCGAATCTATCCGCTGCATCTGGCCACGGCGACGGCGCTGGGTCTGGTCGGGGCGGCGCTGGCGATCCGGGCCGGCAAGGTCCTGCCAAACGCCACCTTCAATTTCGGGCAAGTGATCCAGGAACTGTTGCTCACCTCGCCGCTGCCGGTCATCGGATCGGACGTGGTGTGGAACAATCCATCCTGGTCGATCGGCATCGAGTGGTGGGTCTATTTCACCCTGTTTCCCGTGCTGGCCCTGGCCGCCTGGCGGCTGCCGGCGCGGGGGGCCGTGGCGCTGGCGCTGATCGTGACGGGCGCGCTGGCGCTGTGGCTCAGCCTTGACCCCGCCGTGCACGTGACGCGCGGCTGGCCGGCTTTCGCCCGGGGACTGTCCGGGTTTCTGGCCGGCTGGGCGGCCTGGCGACTGAGCATCGCGCCGAACCGCTGGGTTCCGCCGACCTGGCTGGCCGGCGCGCTGGGGGTGGGCGTGCTGGTGGTGGCCTTCGCCTTCGCGCGGTTCATCGCAGAGCCGCCGTGGTTCTGTCTGCCGCTGCTGCCGCTGCTGATCTACGCCCTGGCCGTGAGCCCGGGCGCGGCCGGACGGTTCCTCAGCCTGCCGCCGCTGATGTGGCTGGGGGACATTTCCTACTCGACCTACATGCTGCACGTGCCCGTGCTGCTGATCATGGAACAGGTCGGCGGCGTGGGGCGGGCGCTGGGCGGGCCGCTGGTCTGGATGACCATCTGCCTGGCGGTCAGCCTGCCGCTCGGCGAGGCGAGCTATCGCCTGTTCGAACGGCCGGCCCAGCGCCTGATCCGGGGCCTGCGGCGCAAACCCGCCGCCTAGAGCACGCCGTTGTAGCCGCGGTACCACTCGACGAAGTTCTTCACCCCTTCCTCGACCGCGACCTTCGGCTTGTAGCCGACGATGCGCTGGAGTTCGGTGACATCGGCGACGGTGTCGGGCACGTCGCCCGGCTGCAGCGGCAGCATTTCCATGATCGCCTTGCGGCCGAGACACTCTTCGAGCACCTCGATGTAGCGCAGCAGCTCGACCTGCTCCTCGGCGCCGATGTTGAAGATCCGGTAGGGGCCCGCGCCGCTGGTCGCCGGGTCGGGGTTCTGGCCGTCCCAGTCGGGATTGACGCCAGGCACATTGTCCATCGCCCGGATCACGCCTTCGACGATGTCGTCGATGTAGGTGAAGCTGCGGCTGTGCTTGCCGTGGTTGAAGACCTGGATCGGTTCGCCGGCGAGGATCTTCTTGGTGAACATGAACAGCGCCATGTCCGGGCGCCCCCAGGGGCCATAGACGGTGAAGAACCGCAGGCCCGTGCAGGGCAGGTTGAACAGGTTGGCGTAGCTGTGGGCCATCTGCTCGTTGGCCTTCTTGGTCGCTGCGTAGAGCGTCAGCGGATGCTCGGTGCTGTCATGCTCCGAGAACGGCATCTTGGTGTTGGCGCCGTAGACCGAGCTGGTCGAGGCGAACACCAGGTGTTCGACGCCGTTGTGCCGGCAGCCTTCCAGCACGTGCAGGAAGCCGGTGACATTGCTCTGCACATAGACGTGGGGGTTGGTCGCCGCGTACCGCACGCCAGCCTGGGCCGCGAGGTTGATCACCCGCTGCGGCCGATGGGTGGCGAAGGCCTCCTCCATCGCCGCCCGGTCGCTGAGGTCGATGGTCAGCTGGGTGTAGTTGGGATGATCAATGGTCCGGGCCAGCCGGGCGCGCTTCAGCGCCGGGTCATAGTAGTCGTTGAGGCTGTCGACGCCGATCACCGTGTCGCCGCGCGCCAGCAGGCGCAGGCTGGTGGCCGAACCGATGAAACCGGCCGAGCCGGTGACCATGACCTTCATAGGGATACTCGCTGCTGGCTAGAGCCGGCCGTCCACGGCCGCGCGCGGCAGGGCGGATTTGACGTCGTATAGCACGCTCTCGGCCTTGCCGAAGGCGCGCACCCCGTCGACGCCGAGATCGAGAAACTGGCGGTGCGACACGGCGAGGATGACCACGTCATAGGCGTCGGTGTCGGGGGCTTCGGTCAGGTCCAGGTCGTACTCGTGCCGGGCCTCCGCCGCGTCCACCCAGGGGTCGTGGATGTCGACCGCCAGCCGGTGCTCGGCCAGCTCGGCGATGATGTCGACGACCTTGGTGTTGCGCAGGTCGGGGCAGTTCTCCTTGAACGCCAGCCCGAGCACCAGCGCCCGCGCGCCGACCGGATTGATGCCCTTGCGCACCATCAGCCGCAGCACCTGGTCGGCGACATAGGCGCCCATGCCGTCGTTGATGCGCCGCCCGGCGAGGATCACCTCGGGGTGGTAGCCGGCTTCCTGGGCCTTGTGGGTCAGATAGTAGGGGTCGACGCCGATGCAGTGGCCGCCGACCAGCCCGGGGCGGAACGGCAGGAAGTTCCACTTGGTGCCGGCCGCCTCGAGGACCTCGAGCGTGTCGATGCCCAGCTTGTTGAAGATCAGCGCGAATTCGTTGATCAGCGCGATGTTCAGGTCGCGCTGGGTGTTCTCGATCACCTTGGCGGCCTCGGCGACCTTGATCGAGCTGGCCAGGTGGGTGCCGGCCGGCACGATGGCGCGATACAGGGCGTCGACGAAGGCCGCGGCCTCCGGCGTCGAGCCGGCGGTGACCTTGGTGATGGTCGACAGGCGGTGCTGCCGGTCGCCGGGGTTGGCCCGCTCGGGGCTGTAGCCGCAGAAGAAGTCGACGTTGAACGTCAGACCCGAAACCTGTTCGAGGATCGGGACGCAGACCTCCTCCGTGCAGCCGGGATAGACGGTGGATTCGTACACCACCACCGCGCCGGGCTTGAGATGCCGGCCGATGGCGCGACTGGCGGCGGAGATGGCGCCGAGGTCCGGCCGCCGGGCGTTGTCGATCGGCGTCGGCACGGTGACGATGAAGACATTGCGATCGCCGAGGTCGGCGTCCTGGTCGCTGAAGCGCAGGCGGGAATTGCCGGTCAGCTCGTGCGGGTCGACCTCGAGCGTGCGGTCCTCGCCGCGCCGGAGCTCGGCGATGCGGCCGGAATCCAGGTCGTAGCCGAGGGTGTCGTGGTCGGCGCCGAAGGCCACCGCCAGCGGCAGGCCCACGTAGCCCAGTCCAAGAACACAGATGCGGGCGTCAGCGGGAATCATCATGCGGCGAACCCTTACGCGCGGGCGCCTCTTGCCCACCCCTCGGCAATCGACGATCCCGCGCGGGCTGGCAAGAGGGAACCCTGTTTGCGGCTAGGGATCTTGCTGCGTGGGCGCCGCGGTGACGTCCAGGACCCCTTCCCAGGGCATCCGCTCGAGCGTGAGGGTGGGGCCGGCCGCCGCCTTGGTCGCCTTGGCGTCGGCATAGGCCGCCGTCACGGCCAGCGGACGGTCGGTCAGAACCAGGATCTCGCAGTTGAGGCGGATGGTCTTGGGTCCGGCGGTCCACGGCGCGGCCGGGGCCGGCTTGCGCGTGGCGGGGCCACAGGCCCGGTTGCCGACGAGGATCGTCAGCTGCTGGGCCGCGCCTTCACCCTGGGCGGTCGAGGTGCCCGACGCCTTCACCAGATAGCGGCCGGCAGTCATCGCCGGGAGGGTGCAGGTGGTCTGGCCGGCGTTGACCACCCGGCAGTAGACCGGCGTGATCTCGGGCTGGCTGTAGCCCTGGAAGGCCCGCGGCGGGCCGAGCGGCGCCGCGGGCGCGGCCGGGGCGGCGGGCGCGGTCGGAACCGCCGGGGCGGCGGCCTGGGCCGCCGTCGCGGTGAAACCGGCGGCGATCAGGGTGGCCAGGATCAGGGTGCGCATGGGGCGTCTCCCGCGTGGGTTGGAGGTCAGGACTTCGACTTGCCGGCCGCCTTGGCCGCCGGCGCGGGCGCGGGGGCGGCGGGAGCCGGGGCCGCGCTGGTGGTGATCACGCCGCTCGACTTCAGGGCGGCCTGCAGGCTGTTCATCTTGTTGAGCATGTCGACGGCGCCGTCGAGATCGAGAACGATGCGGCTGACCGGAACCGACTTGCCGGTGCGCTTCTTCGCCTTCGCGTCCGGGTCGTCCATGCGGACGGCGCAGAACTCGATCCGCAGGGTGCGGCCGTCGAAGGTCATGCGTTGCACGGTGTCGGCGAAGGTTTCGCTCAGTTCCGGACGGTCTTCGTAACGCAGTTCGGCGCCCGTCAGCGTGGCCTTGGACATGGAGGTCTCCTTGAGGGGCTGCGGGACGTCATCGTCCGGGCCCGGCCCCAGTCTAGTCATGAAAACGGAAGGTGGAAACGAAGAGGGCCGGTCTCGCGACCGGCCCCCCCGTTGGTGTTGGCCGCGGCTACCAGCGCCAGCGGAAGCCGAGCGAGGCGTCCGTCGACTGGTAGTCGTCCTTGAACTTCACGCCCGCGTTCACGAAGGCGGAGAAGGCCGCCTCGTTGCTGAACACGTTCACGCTGCCCGACACCTCGCCGAAGCTGCCGCTGAAGTCGTCGGTCAGCGGAAGGTCCGGACCGGCGCTGTCGATGACCAGACCGTTGTCACCCTCGAACTCGTCCCAGATGCGGGCCGTGATCGTGAACTTGGAGGTGAAGGTGTCGAAGTCATGGGTGGCGCCGAGGCGGGCCCCGAGGCTGCCGCGGAGGCTCGTCTGGTCGTCATAGGCGATGACCGCGCCCGGGACGGTGATGTCGTCGAACGTGGTCTTGACGTAGGACAGGCTGGCCAGCGGCTCGAAGAAGGCGTTCTCGCCGAGGGCGACGGTGTAGCCGCCTTCGATCTGACCACCGACCGAGTTGGCCTCGCTGGTGAAGCGGTTGTTCGGCGCGGCGGCCAGCGACGGGGCCTGGTGCAGGACGTCCAGGAAGTTCCCGGCGATGATGCCGTCGACGAAGAAGTTCTTCGCCACGTAGGTCCCGTAGAGGCCGACCGTGAGGCCGTCCATCGAGATCATGGTGTTCGAGGCGTCGAAGTTCACGTTGGTGTCGACGTAGCCGATCATGCCGCCGACGACCCACTGACGATCACCGGTGTTGGCGCTGATGAAGTCCACGCCGCCCGTGAGCGAGATGGTGTCCTGCGCGTAGCTGGTGTCGAAGCTGTAGGTCTTGCCGAACAGGTCGTAGCTGTTGATCAGGTCGCGGCTGGTGGCCCCGCCCGCGATCTTCACCCACACGCCCGCGCCGCTGGCGTCGACGTCGCCCAGCTGGTCGCGCAGGTCGGCCTGGCGGTCGTACCAGGTGCCGGTCGACTGGTACCAGGCGTTCTGCGCCGCCGTGCCCGCCACCGTGAACTCGAACGCCTCGCTGTCGGGCAGGCCGACCAGGACGTGTTGTTTGTTCAGGTTGGTGGTCAGGTCGTAGAAGAACAGACCCTTGTCCAGCACGCCGTCGGACGAGTTCAGGTCCGCGCGCCAGAACGACGAGCTGTGGTCCAGCGAGAAGTGGCTGTCGGCGGTCGTGCCGGCGCCGCTCACGTCGACCAGCACCATCCCGACCGGGTTGTAGGCCCCGAACAGGTTGCCGCTGATGTCGGTGACCTTGATCAGCGTGCTGCCCGTGGTCGTGCCGCCCGTCAAGCTGAGGCAGTCGGCGCCGTTGAGCACCGCGCAGCTCGTCTGGACCAGGGCGCCGAGGTTGGCGTCCATCACCAGCTTGCTGGAACCCGTACCGTTGAAGGTCGTGTTGGCCGCGAAGATGCGGTCGTCAGCGGCCAGGTCGGAGTTCACCGAGCCGGAGCTGCCGAACACGATCGTGCCGGAGTTGTTCCAGGTTTCGAGGTTGGTGATCGTCAGCGTCGAGGCGGCCAGGGTGGGCTCGCCCACCACCAGCGTGCCGCTGTTGGCGAAGGTGTCGCTGCCGCCCAGGAAGTCCCAGGAGGTGGCGACGCCGCCGGCGTTGGTGAAGATCGTGCCGGTGTTGTTCAGCGTGTCGGCGCCGGGGCTGAAGGTCGAGGCCCCGGTGGTGTGCCAGCTGAAGGTCGAGGTGTTGTTGAACACCACGTTGCCGGTCAGGCCCGAGAAGTTGACCCGGCCCTGGATGCGGCCGCCGTTGTTGATCACCGCGCTGCCGCCGACGCCGCGGATCGCGAGGTCGTCGTAGCCGGTGGTCGCCGTGTCGAAGGACCGGACAACCGCGCCCGTGCCGATGTTCAGCGTGCTGACGCCGGCGCCGCTGTTGGCCAGGTCGATGACCCAGCTGTTCGCGCCGCCGCCGAGGCTGACCGCCAGGGCGTTGGTCCCGAGGGTCACGCCCACCGCGCCGCCATTGCTGGAGGTGCGGATGGCGCTGCCGTTGTTGCCGTTGACCGTCAGGCTGTTGGCGACCGCCACCGTGGTGGCGCCCGTGCCGGTGGTCACGGTGTTGACGCCCGCGAAGCCGGCCGCGGCCGAACCACTGATGTTGGCGTTGACGTTGACGTTGGTCGTACCCGTCCCGGAGTTGCCGGTCAGGATGCCGTTGGCCGCGCCGGTGACCACCGCGTTGTTGGTCACGATGACCGCGCCGCCGCCGGAGCTGGCTTCGATGCCGTCAGCGCCGGTGGAGGTGACGGTGGCCGCCGTGGTCACGGTGACCGCCGCCGAGCCCGCCGCGGTGGCGAGGATGCCATCGTTGCCGGCGTTGATCACGCCGCCGGCGTTGTTGGTCACGGTGTTCGCGCCGCCGTTGGTCGCCGCCGAGATGCCGCGCCCGGCCGCCGTGATGGCCGCCGAGTTGGTCACCGAGGACGTTCCCGCGCCGGCCGTGCTCGAGACGATGCCCGAGCCGCCGGTGGAGGTGATCGCCGCCGCGTTGGTGATCACCATCGCGCCGGAGTTCGAGAAGGCGTTGATGCCGTCGTTGACCGAGTTGATCACGCCCCCGGCGTTGTTGTGGATCGTCGTGGCGCCGGTGGTGGTGCTCGTCACGATGCCATAGCCGGCGGAGTAGATGGCCGCCGAGTTGGTGACGGTCGTCGTGCCGGCGCCGGAGACGGCGACGATGCCGTAGCCGTCGACCGAGTCGCCCACCGTGCCGATCTGGCCGGTATTGGTGACGTCGGTGTTGCCCGTGCCGTTGCTGTAGGCCGAGATGCCGCGATCCGCCGTGCCTTCGATCTGGCCGGAGTTGGCGACGATCACGTTGCCCGCGCCGGCGTTGACGGCGTTGATGCCGTAGCCGCCCGTCGCGTTGACGTCGGCGTAGATCTGGCCGGCGTTGATGATGTGCACGTCGCCGGCGGAAGTGGTGCTGGCGAAGATGCCGTCATCGTAGGCGTAGATGTAGCCGGCGTTCGACTGGTCGACCAGGATAGCGCCGGTGGTGGAGACCGCCGAGATGCCGTCCGTGCCGTAGGCGAACACGTAGCTGTTACTGTCGATGCTGATCGCGCCGTTGACCGACGCCGCGTTGATGCCGATGCCGTAGGCGGCGACCTCATTGTTGCTGACGATGGTCACCGTGCCCGCGCCGCCGGTGACGGCGTTCAGGCCGGTGGCGTTCGCCGCGCCGACGTTATCCTCGACGTAGACGTAGGCATTGCTGGTGATGTCGACGTTGCCGGCGCTGGAGACGGCGCTGATGCCGGTCGAGGCCGTGTAGTTGCCCGCGCTGTCGACGCCGTTGCCGCCATAGACCCAGACATTGCCGCTGCCGACCGTGACGCTGACGGCCCCGGAGGCGGCGCCGGCGAAGATGCCGGCGCTGTTGTCGCCGTGGGTCTGGATGTCAACCGAGCCCAGGTCGACGTTGACGCTGGCGCCGCCGCCGCCCAGGGCGATGGCGCGGATGGCCGAGAGGCCGTCCGCCTCGCCGCCCAGGCCGTCGTCGACGCGGATCACCAGGCCGTCGCCGATGTTGATGTCGACGGTCGGGTCGCCCACGGCCACGTCGGCCGCCTGGCCGCTGAGAGCGTAGATGCCCACGGCCACGGCGTCGGCGTCGGTGTTGTTGACGTCGATGTTGAGGTTGGTTCCGGCGGTGATGGTCGCGTCGCCGCCGCCCGTCACGAGGATCCCGTAGTCATTGGGGTCGATCGTGACGTTGTTGCCGATGATCAGCGTGGCGTCGTCGCCGGCCGAGACCGTGACACCCTCGTTGAAGGCCGTGATGTTCGTGCCCGCGCCGATGGTCGCGGTCGCGTCGTTGACGGAGGCGGCGGCGTAGACGCCGCGGCCGCCGGTCGAGGTCAGGTCCGAGTTGGCCCCGATCGTCACCGTGGCGTTACCCGCGCCGAAGGTCTGGGCGCCCGCCGCGTAGTTGTTCGTGGCGGTGATGGTCGACCCCGCGCCGACGGTCGTCGTCGCGTTGCTGGCGTTGGCCGCGTTGGTGACGGCCGCGATGACGCCGTACTGGCCCGCGACCAGCGTGCCGCCGTTGTAGGTGACGTTGGCCACGCCCGCCGTGCCGTTGTTGAAGGCGCCGACGCCGGTGCCGTTCGTGTAGATGCCGCCGCTGGAGACGATGGTGATCGCCCCGGCGCCGCCGCCCAGGTTGGCGATGATGCCGCCGCTGGCCGTGTGGTCACCGGACGTGCCGATGTTGCCGCTCGAGTTGATCGTGATGCCGCCGCCGGCCGAGGCGTCGGCGCGGATGCCGATGCCGTTGGTCGCGTCGATGGTCCAGATGTTGTCGATCTGGATCAGGCCGCCGCCGCTGGTGGCGACATCGATGCCGTCGCCGCCGGTGGCGTTGATCGAACCCGCCGAGTTGTTCAGGTCGACCGTGGCCGTGCCGCTGACGGTGCGCAGGTGGATGCCGTCGCCCGCCGTGCTGGTGATCGAGATCCCCGGCTGATCACCCTCGACCTTGCCGAAGCCCGTGCCGGTAATGTTCACGTCGACGCCCTGGACGCCCTGGGTGTTGCCGAACAGCGCCGCGGTGCCGTTGCCGGCGCCGCCCGTCTGCACGTTGACGCCGTCGCCGGTCACACCGCGCGTCAGGCCGAAGCCCGTCGAGGCGATGACCGTGCCCGAGGTGCTGGTGGCGTTGATGCCGTCGGTCTGGCCGAGCACCGAACCGAAGGTGTTGACCGTGTTGGCGCCGCTGTTGGTCACGGCCGTGATGCCCGCGCCGGTCGCGCCGGAGATGGTGCCGAGGCTGTTGTTGGCGAGGATGTAGGACGTGCCCGTGCCGGTCACCGACACCTCGATGCCGTTGATCTGGCCCGAGACGTCGCCGTTGGTGATTGCGATGTCGACGCCGCCCGCGCCGCCGGTGGCGGCGTAGATGCCGTCGCTGGCCGTGCTGGTGATCGCCGCCGCGCTGTCGATCTCGATCGAGCCCGAAACGCTGTTGGCGTAGATGCCGACGTTGGTGGCGTTGATCACGCTGCCGGCGTTGTTGGCGATGGTGATCGCCCCCGTGCCGCTCGTGGTCAGGATGCCGACATTGCCGGCCGTGATGGCCGCCGAGCTGGTCACGCCGACCGTGCCGGCGCCGCCGGTGGTCGCCGTGATGCCGTCGCTGGTCGTGGCCGTGACGGCCGCGCTGCTCGTGACGTCGACGTTGCCCGAGGTCGCCGTGGCGACGATGCCGCGGGTATGGCCGGTGACGGTCGCCGAGCTGTCGATGGTGACGTCGCCCGTGCCGGTGGTCGAGCCGAAGAGGCCGACGATGTCGGCGTAGACCGCGCCCGTGCTGGTGATGTCGATGTCGCCCGAGCCGCCGCCCGCGATCGCGCCGAGGATGCCGTAGCGGGTCACATGGTTGCCGGCGGTGCCGATCAGGGCCGCGGAGTCGACCACCACGTCATTGTTGGTGACGCCCGTGGCCGTGGCCGAGATGCCGTCGATCGCGGTGCCCAGGATGGCCGTGCCGGCCAGGGCGTTGACGATGATGCCGCCGCCGTCGGTCGTGCGGGCCTGGATGCCCTGGGACACGGCGGTGATCGTGCCGCTGTTGAAGTTGACCGTGTTCAGGCCCGCTTCGGTGGTCGAGGCCACGCCGTCGTCGCCCGCGCCGATGTTGGCGTTGACATTGACGGTCGAGGTCCCGGCCGTGCCGGTGTCGGCTTCGATGCCGGTGTTGGCGGCCGTGACGGCGGCGTTGGTGGTGACCGTGACGACCCCGCTGTTGGAGATCGCCCGGATGCCGTTGGCGCCGGCGTTGATCGTGCCGCCGGCGTTGTTCAGCACCGTGTTCGTGCCGCCGTTGGTCACCGTGCTGATGCCGTGGCCGCCGGAGGTGATCGCGCCGGAGTTGGTCACGTCGACCGTGCCGGCGAAGTTGGTCGCCGCCAGGATGCCGACGTCGGCCGCGCCGATCGGACCGTTGTTGGTCACCAGGACGTTGCCGGAATGGGCGTTGGCCTGGATGCCGTCGTCGCCGGTGGCCGTGATCAGGCCGCCGCCGTTGTTGTGGACGGTGACGTTGCCGGTGCCGGTGGCCTCGGCGTCGATGCCGATGACACCGCTGGTCGTCGCCCCGCTGTTGACGTTGACGACCAACGAACCCACGCCGCCCGTCAGGGCGTTGATGCCGTCGCCGGTGACGCCGGAGACCGAACCGTTGGCGGTGGTGATGCTGATGTCGCCGGAGGTGCTCGTGGCGTTGATGCCGTTGATCTGGCCCGAGACGGAGCCGGCCGTGTTGACCGTGTTCGCGCCGCTGACCGTCGAGGTGATGATGCCGTCGAGCGTCACGCCCGTGATCGTGGTCGCCGCGCTGGTGGCCTGGACGTCCGACGTGCCCGTGCCGGTGGCGACGGAGCGGATGCCGAAGGTCTGACCCCGGACGTTGCCGCCCAGGACGTCGATGTCGACGTTGCCCGCGCCGCCGGTCTGGGCGTTGATGCCGCCCGCGCCGGTGCCGGTCACGTTGGCCAGCGTGTCGATGAACACGTTGCCCGAGCCGCTCTGCGCGAAGACGCCGACGTTGCCCAGCACCACGCTGTTGGTCGTGATGTCGATCGTGCCGGTGGTCGAGCCGCCGGCCACGCCCGCGCCGCCCGTGCCGGTGACGGTCGTTCCGGCCGCGGTGTTGATCGTGACCGTGCCGCCGCCGGTGGAGGAGCCGACCACGCCGCTGACCGCGCCGGTGACGTCGTTGTTGATGTCCTCGTCGACGTTGCCGCCCGACTGGGCGAACACGCCCGTGCCGGCCGAGCTGTTCACCGTCCCGTTGGTCTCGATGTCGATGACGCCGGTCGTGCTGGTCGAGCGGATGCCGCCGGTGTCGCCGACGACGTTGCCGTCGGTGGTGACCGTGGTCAGGCCGTCAACGGTGGTGGTGATGATGCCGAAGCCGCCGGTGCCGGTGACCGTGGCGCCCGCCGCCGTGTTGACGTCGATGGCGCCGCCCGCGAGGTGGGCGATGAGATCGATGCCGTTGCCGGCCGACGCCGTCACCGCGCTGTTGGCGTTGATCGTGATCTGGCCGGTGTCGGTCTCGGCGCCGATGCCGGTGGTGCCGCCGTCGACGGTGTCGTTGTTGGTGATGGTGATGTCACCGGCGAGGGTCGTCGAGGTGATGCCCGCCTGGGCGATGCCCGTGACGCCGTCGTTGGTGGTGACGATCACATCGCCGTTGTCGCTGTTGGCCACGATGCCGTAGTCGCCGCCCGCCGTGTTGCTGCCGGCGTTGGTGGTGATGGTGATCGTACCGGCGCCGGCCGTGACCGCGCCGATGCCGGCCGCCTCGACCGCGCCGAGGCCGACGGAGCCGGCCTGGACGTCAGCGCTGCTGGTGATGACGATGTCGCCGCCGCCCGAGAGGGCGCCGATGCCGACGCTGGCGGGCAGGAGGCCGGCCGAGTCGGCGTCATTGCCGGCGATGGTGGTGATCACGCCGGTGCCGACGGTGATCGTGATGTCGCCCGTGCCAGCCTGGGTGTCGCCGATGATACCGCCGGTGCCGTCGCCGCGAACAACGATGTCCACGCCGTCAGCGACCGTGATGCTGACGCTGCCGTCGCCGCCGCCGCTGTTGAGCGCGTAGACGCCCATGCCGCCGTCGGCTTCGCCGAGCGCGCCGTCATCGACGGTGATCGTCGTCGTGGCGCCGAGGGAAACTTCGACCGAGGGGTCGAGCGCCGCCGTGTCCGTCGCGGCCGCGCTCTCGTTGTAGATGCCGATGGCGATCGTGTCGGCGTCGGTGTTGTTGATGTCGATGACCGTGCCGGCGCCGGTGGTGACCGTGGCGTCGGTGGCCGCGACGTTGAACACGCCGTAGTCGTCGGGATCGATCGTCACGCCCGCACCGAGGGTCACCGTCGAAGCGCCGGCCGAGGAGACCGCGACCACGCCCGCAACGCCGGCGGTGATATCGTTGTTGACGTTGACGGTGACGTCGCCGGCCGAGTCGGCGCGGATGCCGGTGTCGTCGGCCAGGATCACGCCGTTGGTGGTCAGGGTGACGTCGCCGGTGATGGCCGAGACGTCGAGGCCGTCCTGGCCGCCGTCAAGCGTGCCGCCGAAGGTCATGTTGACCGTGGCCACGCCCAGGGCGTCGATGTGGACCGCGTCGCCGCCGCCCGAGGTCACGTTCCCGTTGACCAGGCCGGAGATGTCTCCGCCGGCCTGGATGGCCAGACCGACGCCCTCACCGGTGATGCTCGTGCCGGCCGAGGTGTTGGCCACGACCGTGCTGTCCGACTGGATATCGACGCCGGCGAAGCCGACGGCGGTGGAGGTGATCGAACCCGCCGTCTGGTCGAAAGTGACCGGGCCGGCGGCGTCGATCTGGACGGCATCCCGGCTGTCGGTGGTGATGCTGCCGTTGATGTTGGCGTCGACAGGACCTTCGGAACCGATCCGGACGCCCGCACCGCCGGTGAGCGCGCCGTTCATCGTCAGGGTGACGTCCGAGCCGTAGAGGGCGAGGTTGTAGTACGGCGAGGTCGCCGTGATCGTCACACCCGAGTCGACGGTGACGTCGATGACGCCCGCGTAGTCCACGCCGCCGTTGTCGATGTAGATGCCGTTTTCGCCGGCGTTGATGTCGGCGCTGACAACGACCGTCGCGTCGCCGTCGGTGTCGACGCGGACACCCGCGCCCGTCGAGGTGACCACACCGCCCACGGTGATGTCCGTGGCGCCGGTGGTCGCGGTGACCGCGATGCCGTGGCCGCCGGTCGAGTTGACCGTGTTGTTGGTGTTGATGGTGATCAGGCCGGTGCCGGTGGTGGAGGCCTCGATGCCGTTGCCGGCCGAGCTGGTGACCGAACCGTTGGTCGTGATCGTCGTGGCGCCCAGACCGGTGTTGGCGGTCGAGATGCCGACGGTGCCGGTGACGGCGCCCGCGTTGTCGACGGTGATCAGGCCGCCGGCGCTCTGCGCGTTGATGCCGACGCCGCCGACCGCGAGAACCGAGCCGGTGTCCACATCCACCGCGCTGGCGTCGCCCGTGGTGGCGAGAACGCCGACGCCGGCCGTCGTGGTGACAGTGCCCGCCGTGGTGTTGACCGTGGCCGTGCCGGCCGTCGTGGTGGCCACGACACCCGACGTGCCGCCATCGACGTCAGCCGTGGTGACGCTGACCGCGCCGCCGCCGCTGGTGGCCGTGGCGCCGCCGGCGCCGCCGGCCGCGTTGATCGTACCGGCCGTGGTGTCGATCGTGACGATGCCGAGATCGCTATGGGCGAAGACGCCGCCGAAGCTGGTGACGTCCGCCGTGGTGACCGTCACGGCGCCCGAGGTGGTCGTGGCGTAGATGCCCGTGCCGTTGAAGTTGGTCGAGCCGGTGACCGTGCCGGCCGTGGTGTCGACGTCGATGGTGTTGTGGCCGCTGGCGAAGATGCCGTTCACGGCGCCGGTGACGTCGGCGGTGGTGATGTCAATGATCGCCGAGCCGGTCGAGCTGGCGCGGATGCCGTCGGACAGGCCGCCCGTGCCGTCGCCGGTCACCGAGCCCGCCGTGTTGATCGTCAGCGCGCCGGCGCCGGTGTTGCTGATGTTGATGCCGACGCCGCCGATGATCGACGAGCCGGCATCGGACGTCACGGTGATGGCGCCGGTGGTCGCGGTGGCGGCGACGCCGTCGCCCGCGCCGCTCGCGTCGCTGTCGCCCTCGATGACGGTGCCGACGTTGTTGACGTTGATCGTCGTCGAGCCGGTGGTGTTGGTCGTGATGATGCCGCCGGCCGTGCCGGTGACGTCGTTGTTGGCGTCATAGGTGATCACGCCGCCGGCGCTGTTCAGGACGACGCCCGGGTCGCCCGTGACCGTGCCGTTGGTGACCAGGGTGATGGCGCCGCCGTTGGTGGCGATCTGGATGCCGTCGTCACCCGCGCCGTTGCCGCCGTCGATCGTGCCGCCGAACGTCAGGTCGACGAAGTTGCCCGCGCCGGTGACGCTGATTCTCACCGCGTCATCCTGGGCCGAAGAGATGTCGCCATTGATCGTGCCGGTCAGATCGTCTGCCGACTGAACGAACAGCCCGACGCTGGTCGTCGAAGCGATGCTCGCGCCGGCCGTGGTGTTCACCGTCGTCAGGCCGCCGCTGAACAGGGCGACGCCGACCGGACCGCTGATCGAGCCGGCCGTCTGGGTGAAGTTCATGGCGGTGGCCGAGGTGGCGTTGACGCCGCGGTCGGTGACGCCGGAAATATTGCCGCCGACCGTGATATCGACCGTGCTCAGCGACTGGGTGTTGATGCCGTTGTAGCCGCCGGACAGGTTGCCGTTCATGGCGATCGTGACGCCGGTGCCGTAGGCGACGAGGTTGTAGTAGGGCGTGTTGTTGGTCAGCGTCGCGCCCGCATTGACCGTGATGTCGATCGCGCCGGTGCTGTAGCTGCCGCCGCCCACACCCCAGGCGATAATCGCGTTGCCGCCGGCGGTGATGTTGCCGCCCACGACAATGGTCGTGTCGCCGTTCGTGCGGGTCTCGATGCCCGTGACGCCGCCGGCCGGGGAGACGACGGGGAACGGCGCGGAGAGAACGCCGCTTGTCGTAATGTTGATGTTGCCCGTCGAGGAGTCGGCGAACACGGCCCGCCCGGTCGTGCCGGTGACGTCGGCCGCATCGATCGTGATGTCGCCGGACGTCGTCGTCGCGACGATGCCCGAGGTGCTGCCCAGGACGGCCCCGGCCGTGCTGTCGATCGTCACGTCGGCGAGGGTGCCGGTGACGCTGATGCCGACGCCGCCCTGGCCGGTGACGCCGGCCGTGGTCAGGTCAACGTTGCCCGCGATGGTGTTGACCGTCATACCGCTGGTCGAACCGATGACCTGGCCCGCCGTGGTGTCGACGGTGATCGTACCGTTGTCGGCGTTCATCGCGACGCCGACGCCGGCCGTGCCGGTGACCGTGCCGCCCGTGGTGATGTCGATCACGCCGGCGCCGGACACGGTGCCCGCGAGACCAGCCGAGCCGCTCAGGTTGCCGGTGTTGGTGACGGTCACGTCGCCCTGGCCCACGCTCTGGACGAACAGGGCCGTGCCGGAGGAGGTAATGTTGCCCGTCTCGGCGAGAACGTCGCCGCCGCCGGTGGCCTGGACGAACACGCCCGCGCCGCCGCCGGTCGCATTGACGTCGCCCGTCACCGAGACCGTCGCGCCGAGCGCGCCGCCGCGGACGAACACGCCGCCGTCGACGCCGTTGGTCGTGATGGCGCCGGTCGAGGAGACATCGGCCAGACCCGTCGTCGTGACGAGGAGACCGCCGCCGCCGCTGAGGGTGGTGGCGCCGAGGTCAACGGTGGCCCCGCCGGATCCGGCCAGCACGCGAAGGGCGACGTTGCCGTTGGAGATCAGCTGGCCGTTGGTCATCGTGACGTCGACCGAACCGGCGCCGCCGCTGTTGACGAGACGGATCGCTTCCTGGCCGCCGGTGACGCTGGGGGCGCCGTCGCCAGCGTCGTTCGACGTCAGGTCAAGGATGATGTTGCTGTCGGGGCTGGTGATCAGGATGCCGCGACCACCCGGATTGTTGATCACCACGTCGCCCGCGTTGGCGAAGAACTGGACCGCCTGGACCGTAATCTGGTCCCCGGCGCTGCCGGCCACATGCAGACCGCCGGCGCCGATCACGACGCTGTCGCCGAGCGCCAGACCCAGGTCACCCTGGGTCGTGTAGTCAATGCCCGCGGCGTAGACGCCGGTGCAGAGGAACGAGTCGGACGCCGCCCCGTTTACCGTGGGATCGCCGCACTCATCGGCGGCCAGGGCCATGGTCGGCGCCAGGGCGATCGTCGACACCGAAGCGGCGCCGGCGACAAGGCTGGCGGCGACGAGGGACGAGCTGGCGAAAAGCGATACACGGCGACGGGTCGTAATGGTCGAACCGGACATCTAGGCAACCCCCTGTAGAGTGACGGGCGAGCGCGCGCAGCTCCCCGCCGTTAAAAACGTCGTTCACCGAACCTATAGGGTGCGGATTTTGGCCCGTCTATGGCTTTTGTGTAATGTTAACGCAGCCACTCGCCCGACAGGGGAACCGGGCGCGTTAACCTTACCGACTGTGCCGGATTCGCATCGATTGCGGGCCGCCGCGCGGCTACCACCGGGCGCTGAAGCGCGTTAGTTTGACCTTCGCTGATGCGCTCCAGGACGGTTCTTCATGGAAATCGCCTACGACGTCCGTACGCTGGATGCCGACGTACAGGCCGCCTACGGACGGCTCCTGCCGCAGCAGGACGACCTCGTGTCGCGCGGCAAGTTGATCTGGAAATTTGAGCGGCATCCGGCCGCCAGGGGCGCCATCGCCACGGCCAGCCTCAACGATGAAATCGTCGGCATGGTGGGCTTCGCGCCCGCCCGGTTGAGGATCGGAGAGCGCCGCGTCATCGCGCACCAGGCGCTGGACACAGTCGTGGCCCCGGTCTGTCGGGGCAAGGGCGTGTTCGTCGGCCTCGGCCGCGCCTTCTATGCTGCGGCGGCGGGCCTTGGAACCACCATCGCCTACGGCTTCCCCAATGAAAACGCCGCGCCCGGCTGGTTCGGCAAGCTGGACTGGACGCGCCTCGGCACGCCGCCCTTCCTCGTCAAGCCGCTGAACGCCGGCTACTTCGCCCGCCGCGTGCTGGGCCGGGCCGGCGCGCTGTTCGACGCCCTGCCCCTGTCCCTGATCGGTCGACCGGTCGGCGCGGCGCGCGCGGTGACGGTCGAACGCTTCGACGCCCGCGCCGACGCCCTGTGGGAGGCCTTCGCGGCGGACATCCCCTGCGCCGTCGACCGGGCCAGCGACTATCTCAACTGGCGCCTGTTCGATCATCCGACGGCGGACTACGAGACCCGCGCGGTGTTCGGCGACGACGGGGCCATGCGCGCCTTCGTCACCACTCACCTGGCCGACAAGCACGGCGGCCGCATCGGCTACATCATGGAGGTGATGCACCTGCCGCAGGCGCGGGCCGACGCGGTCATGCTGCTCAAGCTGGCCATCGCCGACATGCGCGCCAGGAAGACCGACGCCGTGCTGGCCTGGGCCGCGCCCCATGCGCCCAATTACGGCGCCTACCGCCGGGCCGGCTTCCTGCCGATGCCCGACCGGATCCGGCCGATCCACCTCTACTTCGGCGGCAGGGCCCTGACCGGGGACACGGCCGCGGTCATGACGCGCCCGGAGGACTGGTATCTGTCCTACCTGGACTCGGACACGGTCTGAGCATGACCGCCCGGTTCATCCTGTCGCTCGACTGCGAGGGCAAGTGGGGCGTCGCCGACCACCTGACGCCTGGCGATCACGCCGCGCTGTCAGACGCGCGCCTGCGCCAGGCCTATGCCGACATCCTGGCGGCGCTCGCCGAGTTCGACATCCCGGCCACCTTCGCCTTCGTAGGGACCTTCAGCCTGCCCGCCGACCGGCTGGCCGCGCTGCGGCCGGCGCTGGCGGATCTGGCCCGCGACCTGCCCGGCTATCTCGAGCCCGCGCTCGAGGACATGACGAGCGGCACGGGCCAGGGCTGGACCGGCGACTGGGCCGTCGAGGCGGTCGACGCCGCGCGTCAACGCCACGAGATCGGCCTGCACGGCGCGACCCATATTCCCTGGACCTGGCCCGGCATGACCCGGGATCTGGCGCGGCGTGAACTGGGCCTGCTGTTCGAGGCCAGGGCGCCGATCCTGTCGCGGACGACGACCTATATCTTCCCGCGCAACGCCGGGGATCATCACGACCTGCTCGATGACTTCGGCATCGCCGGCCTGCGCGCCACCCGCACGTTCCCGAACCGCGTCGCGTCGCTGGCCTCCGAGTTCAACATCTTCGAGCGTCCCGAGGGCGCGCCCCGCCCCGCGAAGCCGCTGTCGATCCCGGCCGGCTTCTTCGTCAACTGGATGAGCGGCGGCCGCAGACTGGTCCCGCCGGCGGTCAGCCGGCTTCGCGCCCGGCGCCTCCTGGAGCGGGCCGCCCGGACCGGCGAGGTGGTCCATTACTGGACCCATCCCGAGAACATCGCCTCGGCCCCGGCCACGCTGGGCGTGCTGCGCGGAATCCTCGCCGAGGTGGCCCGCCTGCGCGACGCCGGCCGCTGCGAGATCCTGACCCAGGACGGCTGGTGCCGAAGGGTCGACCCGGCCCATGTGGCCGCCAGCGAGGCGCGGCGCGACAGCCTGCTGGCCCGGTGACGCGGGGCGGGGCGATCCGGACCCTGGCGGTCGCGCTGCTGGGCCTGGCCCTGCTCGGACTGGCCGACGGCTGGCTGACCGGCCGGCGCGTGACCGCCGACGGCGAACAGAACCTGCACATGGCCCTCAGCCTCGCGCATCGCGGGATCGTCTCCTCCGGCGCGGCGGGCGAGCGGCCGGACATGTTCCGCGAGCCCCTGCCCGCCCTGACCGGCGCGCTGGTGATCCGCGTGGCGGACGCGGTCGCCGGCCCGACCCCGGACACGGACTGGGCCGCCGGCGCGCGGGTCATCTGGCTGAAGCGGCAGAACCTGGCCTGGCTGGCCCTGCTGGGTTTTGCCGTATTCGGCGCGACGCGGACGCTCGGCGGCTCCCGCGCGGCCGCGGTCGCGGCGCTGGGCCTGACGGGCCTGGTGGCCTTCGCCCTTCGGCGGGAATTGGTCGACAGCCTCGGCACGGACCTCGCTGCCGCGGCCCTGGTCACCACGGCCTCGGCGCTGCTGGCCCGGGGCTGGTCGAGCGGACGATGGCGCTGGTGGATCGCCGCCGGACTGACGCTGGGCCTCGGCATCCTGGTCAAGGCCAGCCTGCTCTATGTCACGGCCGGACTGGCCCTGGCCGTGACCCTGCTGGCGGCGCTCCGCGCGCGCGGCTGGCCCGGCGACCGGCGCGGGGTGGCGGTGCTGCTCATGCTGTTCGCCGCCGCCCTGGTCATCACGCCCTGGAGCGCGCGCAACCAGCGTCTGTTCGGACCCGGCGCGATCACCGACCGGGGCGGCGAGGTGCTGCTGCTGCGCGCCTATGAGGACCAGGTGACCCCGGCCGAGTACCGCGGCGTCTGGTGCGCCTACGCCCCTTCCCGCCTGCGGCCGGCCGTCTGCCGCCTGACCGGCGCGTCGATCACCGACCTGGGGCCCGGCGGCGCCCTGCAGCGATTCAGCCGCGCCGCGCCGGTCGATCCCGTCGCCGTGGAGCGCGCGGCCCGGGCCGGGCGAGGGCCGGTCGGAGGCCTGAGTTTCTATCGCACCGCCAAGGCCCGCTACCTGGCGCTGGTCGACCGCCATGCCGGCGGGATCGCCCCGCTGACGGCGGCCGACGCCGACGCCAGGGCCGAGGCCATCGCCCTGATCCGCCGGCGGCCGGACCTGCACCTGCTGATGACGCCGGCCTTCCTGTGGCGCGGCCTTGGCGGGCTGACCGCCTGGCTGGCGCTGGCCGGCGTCGTGGCGCTGGCGCGGCGGCGGGACGATCTGGCGGTGTTCCTGCTCCCCGCCGTGGGGCTCGGGCTGTTCCTCGCCGCGTTCAGCCACTTCATTCCGCGCTACGCTTGGCCCATGATCCCCGCCGCATGCGTGATCCTGCCCCTGATCCTAGAAACCGGCCTGCGAAAGGTCCGCCCGCCCGGCCCGCGCCGAAGCGGCTCGCTGTCCTGATCCCGGCCTACAACGAGGCGGAGTCGATCGGGCAGGTGGTCGCCGGGGTGCTGGCGCAGCAGCCCTCGCTGGTGAAGGCGGGCGTGGCCCTGACCGTGATCGTCGTCGACGACGGCTCGATCGACGGGGCCGGCGCGGTCGCCTCCCAGGTCGGCGCCGACCTGGTCATCCGCCACAAGGTCAACCGGGGCCTGGGCGCTGCGGTCCGCACCGGCCTGCAGCGCGCGCGTGACGAGGGCTTCGACCTGCTGCTCAAGCTTGACGCCGATGGCCAGCACGATCCCGCCGACATTCTGGCCATGATCACGCCGATCCTCCAGGACGAGGCGGAGGTGGTCTACGGCTGCCGCTTCGGACGCATCGCCTACCGCATGCCGCTGGTCCGGCGGTGGGGCAACGCGGTGTTCTGCGCCCTGATGCGCGGCCTGACCGGCTGGCCGCTGAAGGATAGCCAGCCGGGCATCATCGCCGTGTCGCGGGACTATCTGAAGGTCGCCGTGCTGCCGGGCAGCTACAACTACGCCCAGCAGGTGCTGCTCGACGCGTTTCACAAGGGCATGCGCTTCGCCCAGATCGACGTGGCGTTCCGCGAACGGACCACCGGCCGGTCGTTCGTCTCGCTGGCTTATCCGTTCAAGGCGCTGGGACAGATCTTCTGGCTGCTGGTGTCGCTGAAGCCGCTCAATGTCTTCGGCCCGATCGGCGCGGCCTTCCTGACCCTCGGCGGCGGCGTGGCAGCCTGGCAGATCGCCCACTTCCTGACGGGCCAGGCGGCCAAGCCGGTGGAGAACGTCAACCTGGTGCTGGGCAGCGCCCTGTTCGGGCTGCAGACGCTGTTCTTCGGCGTCCTGGCCGAGCTTATCGTTCGCCGCCGCTGAGCCGGTCTGACTGGCGGTTGAACCAGCGCCGGCCCGGCGATTCGATCCAGCGATAGCTGAGCATGGCCAGACCGATGACCACGGCCAGGAAGCCGACCGTCGCCAGATCCCCCAGCCAGGGCGAGCCGAGGTCCAGATCCAGCGTCCGGCCCTGGACCAGCAGGTCTGTTCCGGTCACGGCCCCAAGCACCGCCGCCGCGCCGAACACGCCCAGCACCAGCGGATAGTGGATCAGGTAGATCGAGTAGGACACCTCGCCCCAGGCCATCAGGGCCGGGATCTTCATCAGCCGCGACAGCGGGCCGGCCTCGAAGGCGAAGATGAACACGATGATGGCGAACATCAGCGCCGAGGCCGGCCAGAGCGTCTGGTCCCAGAACCACATGGCGCCGAACGCCAGCACCGGCGCGGTGAATTCGATCCAGCCCGGCACGGACCAGCCCTTTTGGCGGAACAGGCCATGCAGCCGCTGGGCCAGCACGCCCATGAAGAAGCCGCAGACGCCGCGCGTCAGGGCCGTATGTCCCTCCCACGGGTCGTTGTGCGCCAGCCAGTAGAGCAGCACACTCGCGCCGCCCGCCAGCACCAGGGCCGTCGCCAGCGGCCGGCGCAGGATCGAGGTGACGGCGAAGATCACGCAGACCGCCAGCTCGACGCTGATGCTCCAGCTCGGGATGTTCCAGCTGAACTTCTGGAAGAACCCCAGCCCCTGGATCAGCACGAGGTTTGCCGCCAGGGCCGTAAGACTGGTCTCGCCCTCGAAGGCCGGCCGGCCGATGTCGTGGCCCAGCTGGCGGCCGGCGGCCCAGCGCGCGGTTTCCATCGCCACCACCACCGCCAGGGTGGCCAGGTGCAGCGGATACAGCCGCCCGAACCGCCGCAGGAAGAACCGCACGCGCTGGACGCCGCTGGTGAGCTTGTCGCCATAGGCGTGGGCGATCACGAAGCCGCTGAGGGCGAAGAAGAAGTCCACCGCGATGAACCCGTGCCGCGTCAGCCAGGCGTCGTTGACGTGGCTGAGGACGCGGAAATGGTAGAGGGCCACCCACAGGGCGCAAAGGCCGCGCCAGCTGTCGAGCACTGAAAAACGCATGCGCGGGACCGTTCTCGCCATTCCGGTCTCCGGGCTTAAGCGGTCCCCGCCCGGCGGGCAACTGGTCAAGCCTCCGCCCCTCCGCTAAGCCTTTCGGCGTGGGGTCGGCGACGCCCGCTCCGGGACGGTTTGAATGAAGCTTGGCGACGGATTGCTGCGCGGCGCATCGGCGTCCTTCCTGATGCGCATCGCCGGCATGGGCCTGTCCTGGCTCGTGGTGATGATGCTGACCCGCCTGCTCGGCGCGCAGGGCTACGGGACCTACGCCTTCCTGCTGTCGGCGGTCACGGTGCTCAGTCTGCCGGCCAATTTCGGCGCCTCGATGCTGCTGGTCCGCGAGGTGGGCGCGGCCCAGGCGACGGAGAACTGGGGCCGCATGCGCGGCGCGGCGACCTGGGCGCTGCGCTATTCGCTGTTCATGTCCCTGCCGATCGTCGGGGCGGCGATCCTGACGCTCATCTTCCTGCCGCACCTCATTCCGCCGGCCGCCCGGCCGGGACTGTTCTGGGCCGTCGGGCTGGTGGTGCTGATGCCGCTGACGGCCCTGCGCGGCGGCATCCTGCGCGGCCTTCGCCAGGTGGTGCTGGGCCAGGCGCCCGAGCAGATCGTCCGGCCCACGGCGCTGTTGCTGCTGATGCTGCTGCCGTTCGCCTGGGGCCAGGCGGTGCACACCCCGGCCGCCGCCATGGCCGCCAACGTCGGGGCCAACGCCGTCGCCTGGGTGGTCGGCGCGCTGATCCTGGCCCGCTTCTGGCCGCGCGAGGCCCGCACCGCGACCCCGACCTACGAGTCGGCCCGCTGGCGCGCCAGCCTGCTGCCGCTGGGCCTCAGCAACGGCATGTACGTGATCGACGGCGAGCTGGCGGTGCTGATCCTCGGCTTCATCGCCAGGCGGGAGGAGACCGGCGTGTTCAAGGCGGCGGCCCAGTTCGCCCTGTTCGCCGAGCTCGGCTACGCCGTGGTCAATGTGAACATCGCGCCGCGCCTGGCCGCGGCCTGGGCGAAGGGCGACACGGTCCTGACCCAGCGCATCGTCACCCAGGGCGCGCGGCTGTCGATCGCCTACTGCATCCCGGTGGCCCTGGCGCTGATCCTGTTCGGCAAGTGGGGCGTGCCGCTGCTGCTGGGTAAGGACTTCGAGGCTTCCTGGCCGCCGCTGGTGCTGCTGTGCCTGGGCCAGATCGTCAACGCGGCCTTCGGCTCGGCCAACGCCGTCCTCAACATGTCACACCACGAGAAGTGGAACACGGTCGGCTTCGCCGTGGGCCTGGCCGCCAATGTCATCCTGACCCTGATCCTGACGCCGCTCTACGGCGCGCTCGGCGCGGCGGCGGCGATGGCCTCCAGCGTCACCCTGCGCAATCTGGTCGTCTGGCGTTACGCCTCGGTCAAGCTGGGGATCGAGACGGGTTTCTGGGGCCGAGCCGGCCGACCACCCGTCGCCCCAGACTGATGCCCGGGACCTCGATGAACCGGTAGATCAGCCAGCCGGCCGGATAGACCACCGCGGCCGCGCCGATGAAGGCCGCGCCGGCCCGCACCAGCGGCGCGGCGCCCGGAAGATGGCGGGTGACCAGGACGACGGCCGGGATCAGCGCCAGCAGATGGATCAGGTAGACGCCGTAGGAGACGTCGCCCAGCCGCCGCAGCGGCGTCCAGGACAGCAGCGCCCGCCCGACTCTGGCGAGCGCTTCCAGAGGCCCGGTCGGCAGCAGCCCGGGGATCATCGCCACGGCGAGCACGGCCACGCTCAGGCCGCGGACCACCAGCTCGCTCCAGTGGCCGAACGGCCCCAGCGGGACGAGGCCCAGGGCGATCGCCGCCAGCACCAGTCCCAGTCTCGGCCGGCCCGCCAGGTCCCGCGCGCGCATCACGAGCATGCCGGCGAGGAAGATGTTCAGCCGCAGCGGCAGGGCCGCCGGGCGCTGCGGAGAGAAGGCCGACAGCCAGTCGCCGGCGGTCAGCCAGAGCAGGCCGACCAGGGCCAGCAGCATCAGCGCGCCGGCTGCGTATCCGACGCGCCGCAGCAGCAGGAGCACGAACGGGAAGACCAGATAGAACTGCATCTCCAGGCCGATGCTCCAGTCGGGCAGCGGCGAACGGTCAGCGTAGCCGGGCACGACGCCGAACAGGAAGCTGAGGTGCAGCAGGACGTTGGCCGGGCCGTGGTCATGGTAGCGGGCCCAGTCGATGGTTCGCTCGACGCCGGCCGCCTCGCGCAGGCCGTACAGCCACGGGCCGATCAGCATCGCCAGGGCGAATGCGAGATAGAACACCGGCGCGATGCGGAAGAACCGCCGCAGCCAGAACTTCAGCCAGGTGTCGGGCCGGGCCAGCGGCTCGCGCGGGTCGCGCAGGGTGGTCTGGTAGACCATCAGCGCGCCGGACAACATCATGAACAGGTCGACCGCCAGCAGCGGCCGGCCGAGGATCGGGATCCAGGCGCCCGACAGGTTCAGGGCGTGGCCGACGAAGACCCACAGGGCCGCCAGGCCGCGCAGGCCGTCGAGCGGCTCCAGACGCCCCGACCCGGCAGCGGTCATGCCGCCGCGGACTCGCCGCGGTAGACCTCGACGCCCTGGGCCGTCAGCTTCTCGACCAGGCCGGGCGGATAGGCCCCGACCATGCCGTCGGCGTACTGCGCCAGCTGGCGGTCCATGTTGTTGCGGGCGAACTGGGTCGAGAACCGGTTCGGCGGCCCGAAGGTGAAGAACACGCTCATCCGCATGCTCTGGCCGGTCAGCCGCGCGAACAGCCGGCGCAGGGCGTAGATCGCCCGGATGTCGCCGGGCTTGCGGAAGGCGGGGAACACCTTGCCAAGCAGACGCTTGGTGACCCGGCTGGAGCGCAGCATGAAGGTCTCGAACGCGGTCGGCAGGCGGCCGTGGTGGTCGAGTCGCACATCGAACACGACCGCGTCGCCGGCGCGGCTCTGCAGCGACACGCCCTCGCGGTCGTCGCGGCCCCAGGCGCGGCGATGGTGACTGCCGGGAACGACGGTCAGGCCGTGGCCGTCCAGATGATCCTGCAGATAGACCGCCATCTTGAACACGCGGCAGTCGGGCACGAAGCAGTCTTCATCGAAGTAGCAGTCGTTCGTCCCGGTATCCTTGTGCCAGGAGCTGAACATGTCCTTGTGGATGTCGCAGTGGCCGGTGAACAGCACCTTGCGGGTGTCGTAGAGCGACTGGAACAGCGACACGACCCGGGGGTCGGAGAACAGCCAGCTGATCTCGGGGCATTCGATGGCCGCGTTCGGCTGGGTCTGGCCGAGGTTGAAGATCACCCCGCCGCGCTCGAAGAAGCCCGACACGGCCGTCCTCAGCCGCGCGATGTCCTCGGGTGAAAACAGGCCGGGGATGACGACATAGCCGTCCGTCTCCAGCTTCGCCTGCATCGCCTCGATATCCGGGGACTCGTTGCTCATCGCCGCCACACTCCACCCGATAGCGCTGGTTTCCGACGATAGGCCAACTGACATCTGCCGGGAATGGCCGCGCTGATCCTGATCATTCCGCCGCGATCCGGGCGCCGGCGACCTTGCCGACGGCCTCGACGATGCCGGCGGTTTCGGCGCCCAGGCGGCGGGTGACCGCCAGGATCCGCGCGCGCTCGGCGTCGCCCAGATCCACCAGCGCCTTCGCGCGGGCGGCGATCCGGCGGGATTCCTCCGGGGTCGGACAGGGAGTGAACTCGATCGGGTCGGCCGACTCCAGCATCGTCTGGATGGTCAGGGTCTTGTGCGAGTTGGAGCCCATGAAGACGCAGGGCGTGCCGCCCAGCACGGCCATGATCGAGGGATGCCAGCGGCCGCTGACGAACACCCGGGCGTTGGCGAGGATCGCGCCGGCCGCCAGGGCCGGCGTCTCCAGCGGGATCATCGGCGCGCCGGTGCGGATCGACACCTCGCGCAGGAACAGGTCGCCGGAACAGCCCGGGGCCAGCACGACCGGCAGGTCGAGCACCTTCAGCGCCTCGACCAGGCGGACATAGGCCTCGGTGGCCGCCGGCCAGTCGCGCGCCGCGCGCGAGCCGCCGCCGAGCAGGGCGTAAGGCCCGTCCAGCGCCGCCGGCAACGCGCCCGGAGCCCGTTCGAAGAACGGCGCCAGGGCGGACCGGTCGTAGGGCGCGGGTCCGTCGGCCGGCGCCAGCAGGCGGCTCCAGCCGAACACGGCGTCCGGATACATCCGGGTCTCGACGCCCGGCATGTTGTCGCGCACGAACGCCAGCGACACCGGATCGCGCACGGTGAAGGCCGCGGACCGGCCGAGCACGTCGGCGGCCAGGGCCAGGGTCTCGCGGTTGAGCCCGGTCGTCGGGCATTCCGAGGCCATGGCGTTGAGGTAGTAGAGCGGCTTTCCGGCCCGCAGCGCCATCTCGCAGACCGTCAGGGTGTAGAGCAGCCGCGACCGGGCGGGGTTGCCGAAGATCAGGTCGCCCTCGCCGTTGACCACCACCGCCTCGCAGGCCTCGATGGCGGCGAACAGGCCGCGGGTGGCCGGATCCCAGGCCCGCGCGCGCTTCAGCGTCTCGATGTTGTCCGACAGGTCATGGCTCAGCCCGTTGCGGCGGCCCAGGGCGTCGAAGACGGCTCCGGTCAGCGGCAGCTTGCGGACCTTGTCGCGATTCAGCGCCCGCGAGAACCGCGCCCACAGGCCGTCCGGGACCCGCTTGCCGACGGGATAGGTCGACTCGATCATCGTCCCGGTGACGGTTCCGATGATCTCGTGCCCGGCCGCCGCCAGCAGCTGTCGCAGCGACAGGCTGGTGGCGCGGCAACCCCAGTTGGACAGGTCGCTGTTGTCGGCGAGATAGAGAAGCTTCACGACAAACTCAGGCGGCCGCGTCCCGGTCCTGCTCCCACTTCAGCTTCTTGCGGGTCTCGAGTTCGACGGGGAGCATCTCCTCGCGCTTGTACTCAAGGGCTTCGGCGACATTGCGCACGTCGCGGCACAGGCGGCGCAGGCCGTCCGGCTCCAGCGATGCGGCGTGGTCGGTGCCCTTCCAGGTACGGTCGAGGGTGAAGTGGCGTTCGATCCACTCGGCGCCCAGCGCCAGGGCGGCGATGTCGGCGGCGATGCCCAGGTGGTGGCCGGAGAAGCCGATCGCCTGGACGCGGCCGTCGAACTTCTCCTTCAGGCGGGTGATCTCGCGCAGGGCGATGTCGCCGAAGGCCACCGGATAGCCCGAGGTGCAGGCGTAGAGGACGAGGTCCTTGGCCCGGCCCCGCTTCTCGAAGAACTGGACGATCTGGTCTTCCTCGGCCTGGGTGGTCATGCCGAGCGACAGCTGGATCCCGCCGCCGTACTCGCCGGTGAGGATCGACAGCATCTCCCAGTGCAGGTTCGACGCGGACGGCACCTTCAGGAACTCGGGTTGCAGCGCGCCCATCTCGCGGGCGGAGGTCACATCCCACACCGAGGTCGAGTAGCCGATATTGTTGTCGGCGCAGAACGCCATGAGTTCGCGATGTTGTTCCGGGCTGAACTCGAGAAATTCCCGGTGCGCGCCGTAGGTCGGGCCATAGGAATTGGCCGGATTGGGGTGCGGCGCGTCATACTGTTCCGGCGGCAGAAGCTCGCGGTTGTTGCGCTTCTGGAACTTCACGTAGTCCGCCTTGCAATAGACGGCAGCCGTGAGGATGAGTTCCTTGGCGATCGCCATCTCACCCTTGTGGTTGCAGCCGATCTCGGCGACGACCTTAGCGGCCTTGACCATCTTGAACTCCGGTAACTCTGCGGCGGGATCTGGCCCCGACCTTTTGAAACGTATTTCTAGACGCCTGCCCGTCGCAAGGCATCTTCAAAACTGCCGATTTTTGTTCGCGCCGCCCGTCGGATCGATTTGCGGGCGCCGTTCGTCTGTTTGCGTCAGGGGCCCCGCGACAGGATCAGGTCCGAGAGAAGGCGCAGCGCGCCGCGACCGCCGTCGGCGTCGAGCACCAGATCGGCGGCGGCGAGCGCTTCGGGATGGGAGTCGCGCGGCGCCACGCCACAGCCGGCGGCGCGCAGACATTCGATGTCGTTGATGTCGTTACCGATGTAGATGGTCCGCGCGAGATCGAGCCCGCGCTCGTCCAGCCAGGCCTGCATCCGGTCAAGCTTGGTCTCCAGACCATGCTCGCACGGAATCTGCAGCTTGGCGGTGCGCGCCCGCACGACCGGGTTCACCTCCTTGGACAGAACCATCATCGGCAGGCCCGCTTTTCTGAGGCGCTCCAGGCCCATGCCGTCGCGACGCGAACAGACAACGCTCTCCACGCCCTCCTGGTTCACGAACACCCGGTCATCGGTCCAGACGCCGTCGAAATCCATGATCAGCGCGTGCAGCGGGTCGGGCAGGCTGGCCGCGTCCGCCCTCCGCCGCAGGCCGCCGAGGCGCTCCTCGGCCAGCCGGAAATCCTCCGGTTCGTCGATCTCGAGACGGCGCTCGATCGGCGTCTCGACCAGCGCCGTCCGGCCAAAGAAGCGGTGCTTCGCCTCGAGGAAGCCGGGCGCCCGCATGGCGTAGACCGCGCCGGTCTCGAGGAACTCGGGCTTGCGCTGCTGGCGCATGAGCCGGACGGACTTGTCGTGGTTCACGCCCTCGCCGTCGGCGGTCCACAGGAAATAGTGGAACGGAGCCACCGTCAGCGCCGTGTCGGCCCCCTCGATGACCGCCGCGGCGGCCGCGTCGATGTCCTCGGCCGTGGTCAGCGGCGAGGTGCATTGCAGGAAGACCAGCACGTCGGGAGTGTCGCCCCCTTCGGCCAGCACGCCCAGGGCATGCAGCAGGGCCGCCTCCGAGCTGGCGAGGTCGCCGGCCAGTTCGGCCGGGCGATCGACGACATCGGCGCCGTAGGCGCGGGCGACGGCGGCGATCTCGGGATCATCGGTCGAGACGACGACGCGGTCGATCAGCCGCGCGGCCCGGGCGGCGTCGATGCTGTGGGCGACCAGCGGCTTGCCGGCCAGCGGCAGCACGTTCTTGCGCGGCAATCCCTTGGAGCCGCCCCGCGCCGGAATGATCGCGACCGTTCTTGTCATCGTGGCGACCGGCTCCTAGCGCCAGAGGACGTTGTTGTACGGGATCCAGGCGATCTCGGCCTGGGGCGACAGGAACAGCCAGATCCCCAGCGTGGCGCCGTACAGCGCCAGCACGCCGACGACCGCGGCCTGACGCTCGTTACGGTTCCTCAGCAGCTCGGGCAGGCGCGAGAAGACCGCGATCTGGAACGGGATCAGGTACATGCTCATGCGGTCGGAGGCGACCGGCGCGGCGAACACCGCCGCGGCCATCGGCACGCCGATCAGCGCGAGGATCGAGAACAGCGTGTAGTCGGGATACCGCTCCGCCCACTGCTTTCGGAAGAAGTAGAAGATGATCGAGGCGGCCACGTTCATGGCCACCCGTGGCAGGGCGCCGTTCGCCTCCGGCGACACCACGATGTAGGAGTCCGTGTAGTAGCTGACCGAGTCCTTCAGCACGAAGATGCTGAGCAGGACGAAGATGCCGCCGGCCACGATCACCGGCAGGGCCGTCACCCGGCCGCGCATGAACCAGGCCAGCGGCAGGAAGGCCGCCGAGGTCTGGTGGAAGGTCACCGCCACCAGCACCCAGAGAATGTAGCTGCGCAGCTTGCCGTCGACGAAGGCGTTCATCGCCAGCATCAGGAAGCCGATCGCGGTCGCCTGGCGGATGCCGCTCATGCCGATGCCGATGACCAGCACGGGCATGGCCAGGGCCAGGGTCCGCCAGGGCGACGGCTGGCGACGACAGAAGGCCAGCAGGCCGACGGTCAGGATCAGGCCGCAGACGTAGTTTGCGCCGTAGTTGCTCCAGCCGAGCCGGTCACTGATCCAGGCGAGCATCCCGTAGGCCGGCTCTGTCTGGAACATCGAGCGCCAGAACGGATCATAGAGGACCGCCTCGGCCACCCGGATGTAATTGCGCCAGTCGCGGCCGATGCCGTCCCGCAGCCCGACGATGACCGACAGCACGACCCCGGCGATCACCATCATGATCAGCTGGGACCGTCGGTCGAGCCTGGCCGGAGACATGCTCGCCAGGGCCGGCACCAGGAAGAGCATCCAGTAGATGAACATGCCGCGAGCGGTCCCGAGAAACGAAGTGGAGCGAGCTGGTCAGCCGGTCCGGACGACAGCCAGCCGGCGAGTCCGGACCGGATAGGCCAGCATTGTGGCGCAGCAAAGGGCGAACAGGGCGGCGTTGGCCGGCGACCGCAGCGGATAGTCGGCCAGCGAGTGAATCAGCAGCAGCAGGACGCACAGACTGGCCGCGCGCGCGGGGCCCGCCTCGACGCCGAGCGGACGCCAGATGCGCACGGCCTCGCGCCCGAACCAGGCGAGGAAGGCCAGCAGCAGCAGCACCGCCGCCACGCCGCCTTCGAGAATGACCTCGAGCCAGTCGTCATGGGCGTGGTTGATGTAGGTGTTGATCACCGCCTCAGTGCTTTCGAACATCTTGTAGACCGGCACGAAGGTGCCCATGCCCGATCCGAACGGCATGAAGGCCTTGATCGCCGACCAGGAGCCGGAAGCGGCGACCAGCCGGACATCCTGCGAGAAACCCGCCTGCAGACGGTCGATGGCGGCCCCGAAGGTCAGCTGCACCAGCACGGCGGCGACGACAAACCCGACCCCGAGCACCGCCAGCACGCGCCAGCCCTTGCCGCGGCCGACGCCGTTGCGCCAGGCCAGCGCCAGAGCCCCAAGGCCGGCGGGCAGCAGGAGAACCAGGCCGGCGCGGGATCCGGTCATGCCGACCCCGGCCACCGCGATCGCCACGGCCGCCAGCGCCAGCACGAGGGTCCGGCGCGATGCGGTCCGGCCGAGCGCGGCGTCCGCCGCCCAGGCCGAGGCCAGAACCACAACGCAGATCAGCAGCGAGGCGAAATGATTGCGGTTGGAGAAGAAGCCGACCGCCGCGCTCTTGTTGGTCACGGCGTAAAAACGAAGCGGGCTGTCCTCGCCGCCGGCCAGCTGGGCCGCGCCGAGAAAGACGCTGAGCACGCCGAAGCCGATGATGAAGAAGATCATCCGGCGCCGCCATTCGGGCGACAGGGTCAGGCCCGCGAGCAGCATGGCGGCGGGCGTCAAAAGGGCGAGGAAGCTGCCCCAGGTGGCCTGCGGGCTGAGGCTGAGGGGCGCCCAGCCGATCGGCACGGCCGCCAGCCGCAGATCGGCGACGATCGGCGCGCGACCGGGCAGCGCGGTCCAGATCGCGGGCGGCAGGGGGATCAGTTGCAGCAGCGGCAGCAGCATCACCGCGCCAAGCAGGATCAGAGGCAGTCGCCATTCGGCGGCGAACGACGATCGCAGCCGCCAGATCGCCATGCCCATGACGGGCAGCGCGGCGAGGGCGACGATGTCAGGTCCGAGAACGTCGGCGCGGGACGCCCCGCCGAGCAGCATCGCCAGAACCAGGAAGCCGAACACGCAGGCATGAAAAAGCCGCACAGAGAGGCTGCTGTCGCGAGGTCTCTGCACGGCTTGTTTCGTCATGCCCAAAGGATGGCCTGAAGCTTCAGGGGGTCCTACGGGCTGGAAGGCTTCTCGTCGTTGTTGATCGCGCTGCCGACGACGGCGGCGGTCACGATGCCGAAGGTCATCCACAGCCACAGGTCATAGTCGCTGTTGTAGCCGTAGGCGCCGCCGTCACGGTCGCGGTCCTGGGTCGAAACCTTGACCAGGCTGCTCGAGCCGCCGGCGCAGGGCGAAACGGCGGAGATGGTCGCCATCGAGCGAGCGGCCACGGTGACGTTGCAGCCATCGCCATAGACGATGTTGGTCGAACCATTGGTGGCCATGACCCGGTCACCGGCCTGGAGCACCGCACCGCGCGACGCGGGGGCGAACTTGCCGTTCTGATTGACCATCACGGACCCGGAAACGGAGCCCACGCGGACTTCGGCTGCCATCGCCTGGCCGGCCAACAGGAGACCGATGGCGGTAGCCACAGCAACACGACGCATCATGTGATACCCCTCAAAAACTGGACCTGTTGCGACACGACGCCGCAGGCAAGTCCCCAATACCGCAGGCCGCACCGCAGTGCAACTTGAGTCCGCAGGTAACGGGCGTTTTCATTCGCCTGACGCCTGACTGCCACATTCCTAGACGCATGAGTAGAAATCGGGTTCCCGAAACGGGCGCCAAATAATCATCTCTGGACATCCAACGCTCAGCGGGCGCCATTCCGTCGCCGGGGTCGTTGATTTCGCTCAAGCGACGCCGGCGATGGGGAGAAATGCCGTTCAGGGCTGCAATCACGGTTCCGCGATTGCCCCGGCCGTCCTAAACAAACAGTCGTATCTCCGTCGGGCCGCGGCCCGGTTCACAGTTGGCGGCCGCATGACGCGCGTATTGCACATCATTCCCGACGACGGCATCGGCGGCGTGGAGTTGGCCGCGCGCTTCGCCGCGCGCCGCATGGATGGCCGGATAAGGCTGCTGTTTCTCGACCACGAGCCGACTGATCCCGTCGGTCACCTGGAGCACGCGGTCTACGCCCGCGGTCGACCGGGCGGCCTGGCCAGCGCCCTGTTCGCGCTGAGGGAGGCCCGGCGGATGAAGCCGGACGTGATCGTCTTCTCGCTGTGGAAGACCTGGCTGGCCTTCCTGCTCATCCGCTTCTTCGGCCCGCCCGCGCGACGGGTGATCTTTCTCCATCTGGCGGAGTCGCGCCATGCCGTGGACGCCCTGGTCACGGCCGTGAACCGGCGGCTGGCCGACGCGGTCTGGGCCGATTCCATGGAAACCCTGCGCTCGCGCATCGGCCGCGACGCGGACTCGCCCAAGGCGCGGGCCATTTCCTTCGTCCTGCACAAGCCCGAGGGCCGGGTGCGGACGCGGCCGGAGCCCCGGTTCGTCTACTGGGGCCGGATCAAGCACCAGAAACGCATCGACCGGGCCATCCGGCTGATCGCGGCCCTCGCGCCCGCCCACCCCGACGTCAGCCTGACGCTGGTCGGCCCCGACGGCGGCAAGCTGGCGGATATCCGGCAGCTGGCGGCCGAGCTGGGCGTCACCGACCGCCTGACCCTGGCCGGACCGAAGTCGTTCGACGAAATCACCGCCCTGGCCGCCGACCACAGCCTGTTTGTCCAGCTGAGCGATTTCGAGGGCATGGCCATGGCTTCGGTCGAGGCCATGCAGCTGGGGCTCGTGCCCGTGGTCACGCCGGTCGGCGAAGTGGCCCGCTACTGCCGCGACGGCGAGAACGCCATCGTCTATCGCGATCTCGACCAGGCCGTCGCCGACGTGGACGCGGCGCTGCGCGACCCGGCGCGCTTCGAGCGGCTCAGCCGCGCCGCCATCGACCAGTGGCGCAACGCCCCGATGTACGACGAGGATTTCATGGCCGCGGCCGGCGACCTCGCGCGCGGAAAGCGCTGACCGATGCTGGGCCCCGAACCCCTGCGGATCGCGCTCTTCGCCAACACCGACTGGTACCTGTTCAATTTCCGCCTCTCGCTGGCCCGCCGGCTGCGCGACATGGGCCATGAGCTGGTGCTGCTTTCGCCCGACGGCGAGTTCGGTCCGAAGCTGCGCGACATGGGCTTCGACTGGCGCCCGTTGCCGATGAACCGCCGCAGCCTCAACCCCTTCGGCGAAGCCCGGCTGGTCTGGCGACTGTCGCGGATTCTCAAGGCCGAGCGCATCGACATCGTCCACGGCTTCACCATCAAGCCGGCGGTCTACGGCGCCCTGGCCGGGCGGCTCGCCGGCGTTCGGGGCCGGGTCAACGCGGTCGCCGGCATGGGCTATGTGTTCATCAGCAACTCGCTGAAGGCGCGGGTGCTGCGGCCGGTGGTCAAGACCCTGGCGCGGTTCGCCTTCGACAGCGGCCGCGCGCGGCTGATCGTCCAGAACCCTGACGACTATGCCGAGTTCGTCGGCGCCGGCGTGGTCCGCCCCGACCGGGTGCACGTCATCCCCGGCTCCGGCGTCGACCTGTCCCGCTTCACCGCCAACACCCGCCCGCGCGACCCTGATCAGCCGCTCCGGGTCCTGCTCGCCGCCCGCATGCTGTGGGACAAGGGCCTGCAGGAGTTCATCGACGCCGCCCGCAGCCTGCGCGCCGAGGGCCGCGCGATCCGCTTCCTGCTGGCCGGCGACCCCGATCCCGGCAACCCGGCCTCGGCCTCCGCGGCGGACCTCCAGGGCTGGGTCGACGAGGGCCTGGTCGAGTGGCTGGGGCATGTCGGCGACATGGCCGGCCTGCTGGCGTCGGTCGATGTCGTGGTACTGCCGAGCTACCGCGAGGGCCTGCCCAAGACGCTGATCGAGGCCGCCGGCTGCGCCCTGCCGCTGGTGACCACGGACGTGCCCGGCTGCCGCGAGGTGGTCACCGACGGCGTCGACGGCCTGCTCTGTCCCGTGCGGGAGTCGGCCCCGCTGGCGGCGGCCATCGCGCGGCTGCAGGACGATCCCGAATTCGCGCGACGGCTCGGCGAGGCGGCGCGCCTGAAGGCCATGCGGCTGTTCGACGAGACCATCGTCATCGACCGCACTCTCGGGGTCTATCGCGAGGTCCTGGCCTAGCTCAGCGCTGGATCGCGATGTTGTCGAGCCAGACCTCGCCGCTGCTGCGGCGGGCCCCGGCCGTCTGACCCAGAACCGTCAGCGAGAGCCACTGGCCCTCGCAGCCGTCGGCCGGCACGTCGAAGGCCACGGAGAACCGCCGCCAGTCGCCCGCGCCGGTGATCGGCGGCGACTGGACGATCATCGCATGGCTGTCGCCGGCGCAGCGGAGGGTCCAGCTCAGCCCCTCGATGGTATCGAACCGGTCGGCCTTGACCTCGCCGGTCAGCATCCGCGGTCCCGGCGGCAGGACGAGCAGCTGGCGCACGAGGATCTGCGGCGGCGGGCGGCCGTCGAATCGCAGGTGCAGGGCCTTGCCTGACCGCCCCGGCGCGCTGTCGAAGTCGGCGACGCCGCGCGCGGGACGCTCGATGTCCCAGGAGAACGGCCCTTCGGCCGGCGCGCCCTCGAAACCGCCGTCGTTGACGTCCGCCAGCGCGTTCAGCTGGGCCGGCGGCAGATCCTGGGCCCAGAGCACGAACGCCTGCTGGAACCGGCCGTCGCGGACCAGGCGGGTCTGGACCAGCCCCTTTTCCAGCGGCGTGGCCGGGGCGCCCTGGACGGCCATGGCGTCCATCAAACTGATCGGGCCGTCAGCGGTGGGCGCGTTGCGCACCCAGGTGATCATGAAGCCCGCGCGCCATGGCGGATCCTGGGCCAGCCGGCCGGCCAGGGCGGTGACGCCGCCGGGCCGCGCGGCCATGTCCATCATCACGGGGAACAGGCGTCTGGTCAGGTCGGGCTCGGCCCGCGACAGGGCGTCGGCCCGGGCGAACGCCTCGTTGAAGTCGCCGGTCGCCGCGGCCCGCCGCAGCAGCCAGAGCTGCAGGGTCGGATCCCGGCGATTGCGGGCGCCGGCGGCCGTCATCAGCGGCGCGGCCCGGGCGGCCTCGCCGCGCTGTTCCGCGGCCCGCCCCAGAACACTGAGGGCGGGAACCTGCAGCGGATCGGCGGCGAGCGCCTTGCGGGCGTTGGCCTCGGCCGAGGCCAGGCGGCCGGCCTCCAGCTCGCGCTCGGCCAGGCCCGACAGGGCGGTGGCCGAGTCGTGACGCCAGGCGAGCGCCGCGGCGGGGTGGTCAGGGGCCAGGTAGTCGGCGATCGCCGTCGACACCAGGCTGCCGGCCGCGGCGACGCCCAGGATCAGCAGCCCGGCGAGCCAGAGCATGTCGGTCCGGCGGGACACGGGCCCCCGCAGGCCGCCATCGGAAGCGCCTTCCGATCGACGGACCCGCAACGGACCGCGGGCGGGGCCGGGCGGCATCAACGGACCTACTTCTTTCCGGGAAGCTGCTTGCGGCCGTAGTCGTAGTCGTAGGCATAGGCGTAGCCGTAGCCATACCCGTAGCCATACCCGTAGCCGGCGCTCTTGAGGCTGAACTTGCTCAGGATGCCGCCGAGGATGCGGGCGTTGCCGAGCGCCAGTCGACGCAGGGCCGCCTTGGCCAGGCCCTGGCGGGTCTGACCCGCCTCGATGACCAGCACGGCGCCGGCGACGGCGCTGGCCAGCAGCGGGGCGTCGGCCAGGCCCATGACCGGCGGACCGTCGATGATCAGCAGGTCGAAGGCCTGTTCGGCGTCGGCGATCATCGAGCGGATCTTGGCGCCCGCCAGCAGTTCAGCCGGGTTGGGCGGCAGCGGACCGCAGGGGATGAAGGCCAGGTTCGGCTGGTCGGTCACCTGCACCAGCTCGGCGAGCGTCGCCGCGCCGGTCAGGTAGTTGGTGATGCCGGTGCTGGAGTCGGCGCGCAGGGCGCGGTGCAGCGACGGGTTCCGCAGGTCGCCGTCGACGAGCAGGACGTTCATGCCCAGCTTGGCGAAGTTGCGGGCCAGCGCCACGGCGGTGGTCGACTTGCCTTCCGACGGCCGCGCGCTGGTGACGAGCAGGCTTCGGGGAACCCCGTCGTTGGTCGAGAACTGCAGCGCTGTTCGAACGGAGTAGTAGGCCTCCGATAGCGAACTTCGCGCATCGGCCATCGCCTCCTCGATCGAGGCGCCCTTCTCCAGCATCGGGATGGCGCCGAGCAGCGGCAGGCCGAGCTTGCCCTCGATGTCCTCGGGCACCTTGACCGTCTCGTCGAGGCTTTCCAGACCGAAGGCGGCGCCCAGGCCGAGCAGCAGGCCGATACCGCCGGCGATGGCCAGGTTGATCAGCAGCTGCGGCTTGTAGGGCGAACGCGGCAGCTCGGCGCGGTCGACGATCGAGACGTTGTTGGTGCCGACGGCCCCGGCGACGCCGATGTCCTTGTAGCGCTGGAGCAGACCGTCATAGGAGCTGCGGTTGGTGTCCACCTCGCGCTGCAGGATGTTGTACTGGATCGAGCGGTTGCGCAGGTCCATCACGCCGGACTTCAGGCCGGACACCTGGCCCGACATCTGCTGTTCCTGACGCAGGGCGGTCTCGTACTGGGCCCGGATCGACTGCTTGATCGTCGACACTTCCTGCTGGATCTGGCCTTCGACCGAGTCGATCTGCGCCTTCAGCGAGACCATCATCGGGAAGTCCGGCTTATAGGTCGACAGGCCTTCCTGGTACTTCTGCTGCAGCGTCGTCTGCTGCGCGCGCAGGGCCTGGATGGTCGGGCTGGCCAGGACCTCGGGCAGGGCGTTGCCCGACACCTGGGCCTGACGCCAGCGCTGTTCGGCGCGGATGCGTTCACCCTTGGCCATGCCGAGCGAGGTGTTCATCGCCACCAGGTCGGACGCCGTCAGCGACTGGCTGGCGGTGTCGGCGGCGGTGCCGGTCGTCGAGGTGGTCGCGACGGCGACGTTCACGATGCCCTGGGCCTGGGCGTAGGCGACCAGGGCGCGCTCGGAAGATTCCAGCTGCGCCTTCACCGTCTGCAGGCGTTCCTCGAGGAACTTGCGGGCGTAGCTGGCGGCGTCGAAGCGACGGTCGAGGTTGGCCCCGATGAAGTTTTCCGAGAGCGCGTTGACCACGCGGGCGGCGACTTCGCGGTCGGGGCTTTCATAGCTGATCTTGACCAGGCGCGAGCCGCGGACCGGCTCGACCGACAGGCTGCGCAGCAGGATGCCGGTGGCCCGGCGCTCCCGCTGTTCGCGCGTGCCCGACAGCGCCGGCGCGGCCTTCTCGCGGCCGAACAGGCGGGCCAGGCCGGCCAGCGGCGAGGTCGACTTCTGGCTCATGAAGGCGGCGTCGTTGGCGAGGTTCTCGCGCTGGACGACGCGCTGTGCCAGCGAGCGGCTCTTCAGCAGGGCGTACTGGGTCTGGTAGAATTCCGGATCGCGGGTCTCGGAGGCTTCGACGCCCTCGATGTCGACGACCTTCGTCGCCTCGCGGTCGATCTGGATGGTCGCGCTGGCGCGATAGATGGGCGTGGTGGCCAGGGTGACGATCACGCCGATCACCAGCATCAGGGCCACGATGCCGCCGATCACCAGCCGGTGCTTCACCAGCACGTGCCAGTAGGCCAGCAGGTTGATCTCGGGACCGCCCTCGTCCCGTTCGTCGAAGCGCTGGCCGGCCGTGGCGAGCTGACGTCCGCCACGCACCACCAGGGGCCGCGGCGAGGCGGTGGTCAGGTAGCCCCGGTCCCCGGGATCCCCGTTCCAGTTCCGATCGTCGTCACCGCGGTTCATAGGCCCTCACGCAAATCGTCCAGTCCGTTCGACCCGCGCCGGCGGCGCGGGCCGTCTCAAGCAGTTCTAGAAGGCGGGGCCGAAGACCCCGAGGAGCGGAACCGCTCCGGTTGCATCGCGGAAGATGCTCCGCATACCCGAGCGTTCCACGACCACCACGTCATTTCCATAGACTTCGGGGTCGTCGGCCGTGCCGGCCCGGATCGCCTTGATATCGAACATCGCGCCCATGCGCTGGTTGTTGATCGTGCGGAACACGACGACCCGCGTCTCGTTGGCCACCCGGTCAGGGCCGCGGGCCATGGCCAGCGCCTGCAGCAGGGTGGTGCGGCCGGTGATGGGATAGACGCCCGGCTGGACCACGGCGCCCTCGACCGTCACCTTCTGGCTCGCGAATTCCTTCACGTAGATCGTCACTTCCGGGGACTGCAGGTATTTCTCGCGCAGACGCGTGGAGACGTCTTCCTGCAACTCGGTGACCGTCTTGCCGGCGGCGTTCACCGAGCCGATCAGCGGCAGGATGATCTGGCCGGCTGCGTCCACCTGGACGCTGCGCGTCAGGTCCGGCACCTGGAACACGGTGATGTCGAGCACGTCCATCGGGCCGACCCGATAGCCGGCCTGCTGCGTCGCCGGGGCCAGCTTCACCGGGTCGGGGGGCGCGAAATAGCCGCCCTTCTGGGCGTTGGTGCCGACGGAGTCGGACGCGCACGCGGCCAGCAGGACCGGGGCCAGAAGCAGCACGGCGAGAGCGAATTTACGGACCATCAGGTTCTCCAACGCACGAACCGCCCATATCAAGCGGCGCTGAACAGTCGTCGCAAGGCTTTGAACCTCGCGGGCGACTTCGGGACGCCAACGGGGGCGGGGGCTCGTGACGGATCGGCGTTCTCCAGCACGAGACGGGGTCTCGTCAACACCATGTCCATGGCGGCGCGCTCGCCGAGTCGCGCCGCGACCGCCTCAACCGCTTCCGCCATGCGGGGTTTGCGGTTTCGCAAATTATGCGCGTCGGTCGCCAGAAGATGGACGAGCCCCTCGTCCAGCATCCGCTCGGCCCAGAACTGAGACCGCTTTCCGAAGCGGCCGATGACCGCTCCGGCGGTGATCTGCATCCACACACCGGCCGCGGCGAGGCGGGCCATGATGTCGTAGTGCGCCTCGATCCAGGTCAGCCGCTCGGGGTGGGTGATGATCGGGTGATAGCCGGCGGCCACGGTCGCCATGACCGTCTCTTCCAGTCGGGGCGGCGCCACATGATGCGGCGGTTCGAACAGGAAGTAGCGCGACCCGGCGAGCGTCGGAATGTGCCCGCTGCGCAGCTCGGCGACCATGGAGGCGGTGATATGGGCGTCGCAGCCGGCGACCAGTTTCAGGGCGATGCCGGCGTCGTCCAGCGCGACCTGCAGGTCGTCGACACGGCGCAGGATGTCCGGGCCGCTGTTGTCGTACATGCCGGGATAGATGTGCGGCGTGCAGGCCGTGATCTGGATGCCGTCGGCCACCGCGACGCGCGCCATTTCCAGCGCCGTCTCGATATCCGGCGCGCCGTCATCGATCCCCGGTAACAGATGACAGTGTAGATCGATCACAAACCGGCTCCGAACCCAGGGTCGGGCGGCAGGCAGGCACGGTCGATCAGCGCGCAACGCGCTGCCGCGTCCGCCCACCCGACGGCCGGTTTATCCGGGACGGGGTCCGTAGCGTCAAGGCGAAACACGGCATTTCTCACCTTGCGAACGACTCCTGTTTCGAATTGATCACGGCAACGTCATGGCGCCGATAAAGTTCCCATGCCTGAAACTATCTTGGCGCACAGGCGACGGAACCATGACTAACACGCGTTTTACTTCATTGGCTCTGGATGGAGGCGTGGTTGCCATGCTCTGATCAGAGGGCTATGTCCGTCCCTGCTTGAGGCAGGCCGGGCGCAGTGTCGCGGCAGGGGAGTAGTGCAACGTGTGGAAGACGACCGGGCTTGAATTGCTCGCCGCCTTCAGCGCGGTCGTCGCGCTCATCTATCTCCTCGACCCCCTGGCCCGGCGCATCGGCCTGCTGGACCATCCCGGCGGCCGCAAGGATCATGCGGCCCCGACTCCGGTGACCGGCGGCATCGCCATCGCCCTGGGCACGATTATCCCGGCGATTCTGCTCACACGCCTGACGCCCCAGCTTCAGGGGCTCGGCGTCGCGGCGCTGATCCTGCTGGTCACGGGGGTGATCGACGACCTGTACGACATCCGCTGGCAGATCCGCATCATCGCCCAGGCCGCGGCCGGCCTGGCCATCGCGCTGATCGGCCATGTCCAGGTGGAACAGATCGGCCCGATCTTCGGGCTCGGCCCCCTCGCCCTCGGCAGCTTGTCGATCCCCTTCACCGTGCTCGCCACGGTGGGGCTGATCAACGCCCTGAACATGTGCGACGGGCTGGACGGCCTGGCGGGGTCGATGGCCCTGTGCGCGCTGGTCATGCTGATCGCGGCGTCCGTCTACGCGGGCAACCGCGACCTGACCTACGGCCTGACGCTGATCGCCGGCGCGGTGGCGGGCTTCCTGGCCTTCAACCTGCGCACGCCCTGGCGCAAGCGGGCCAGCGTCTTCCTCGGCAATTCCGGGAGCGCCTACCTCGGCCTGGTGATCGCCTGGGCCGCCTTCCGCCTGACCCAGAACCCGGTCTACCCGGTGACGCCGGTGCTGGCGCCGTTCCTGATCGCCCCGCCGGTGATCGACTGCCTGACGCTGATCGGCCGGCGCATCGTCCACGGCCGCTCGCCGTTCGCCGCCGACCGCACCCATGTCCACCACATGATGCTCGAAGGCGGCTTCACGCCGACCGGCGTGGTGCTGACCCTGTCGGTGATCTCGCTGACGCTCGGCCTCGGCGCGGCCCTGGCCCTGCTGGCCGATGTGCCGATCCCGCTGTTCCTGATCGCCTTCCTGGTTCTGGGCGGCGCCTGGTTCGGCCTGTCGGAACGCCATGCGCGGGCCGTGGCCGTGTTCGCCTGGATGCACAGGCTGGTCACCGGAGGGCGCCCGGCCAGGACGTCGCCGGAGCGCGACACCGTCGAGACCCCGGACGCCGGCGCCTGATCAGGCGCGGGTCGCCAGGACGTTGTAGCCGTCGAGCGATGTCAGGACGAACCCGGCCGCCGCGATGCGGGCCATGGCCTCGGCGCCTCTCGGGTCGCCGGGCCGGGATTCGAACACCAGCGCCGTGGTCCGCGCCAACATGGCCTTGGCGCCGTCGAACGCAGGCGTTTCGGCGCCCTCGAGGTCGACCTTCATGAAGTCGATCCGCGGCAGGTGCGCGGTCGCCTCGTCGAGCGTGCTGGTCATCACCCGGACCTCGATCGTGTCGTCGCCCTCGAAGTCCTCGACCACGATACTCGCCTGACCGGCGTGCAGGCGCGGCGTATGGGCGATCACCTCCTGACCCGACCGGTCGGACAGGGCCTTCTCGACCACCTCGACGTTGGTCATATGGTTGTCGGCGATGTGCCGCCGCAGAACGGCCGCGGTGTCGGGCATCATCTCCACGGCCAGCACCCGCCCCTGCGGCCCGACCAGGCCCGCGCCGAGCACCGTGAAGAAGCCGATGTTGGCCCCGGCGTCGACAAACGTCATGCCGGGCCCAAGGTGCCGTTTCAGCGCGCCGTAGACGCCGGCCTGGGCCGCCGGCAGGACGTGAAACAGGTCATCCATGTCCGGCCGGCAGTGAAACAGGCCGATGCCCGGGGCCCGCACCGTGACGTCGAACAGCAGCCTGGGATTCTCCCACCGGTCGAACTTGCCGAACGCCGTGACCGGCCCGGCCAGGGCGCTGAGCCACAGGCGCAGGGTTGATCGCGCATCGGCGCCGCGCAGCTGGATCAGGACCAGACCCCAGTGGCGCAGGCGCTCGACGTAGAAGAACACGCCCCGGACGACCCCGAAGAGCGGCTTCGGAAGCCCGCGCTTGAGCCAGGTCTTGAGCGCCCTCACGGGAGGGATGTCTGGTTGATGCAGCCGAACGACATGATGAAACCCCCAACTCGGGCGCGACTATGCCTCAGGTGCAGAGCCCGAGAAAGCCCGGCGGTCAGGGTTCGGCGGGCGTCCGCGCGGCGTCGACGATGTCCTGGAAGCCCGGCGTCCGGCCCGGGTCGATGGCGTTCCAGGTTTCGTCGAAGATCACCGGCGCCCGCGCCGGGTCCCGCGCCACGGCGACCGCCGCGATCAGACCGTCCACGTCGCCCGCCCGAAGGGTGAACCGCGACAGCAGGTGGTCGGGATCGAGGGGATGGAAGGCCGCCATCACCGGAAGGCGGCCGAGCTTGAGCACGTCGAGAGCCACGCCGGACGGCGTGGTGATGATGGTCTCGAAGTTGGCGCAGCGGGCGAAGTCGCGGTCGTCCTGCGGCCAGAGCTGGAAACCGTGGGTCGCGAGCGCCTCGGTGACGCGCCGCCGCGTCTCGGGCTCCACGAGGTAGAAGACGGGGTGCGGCTTCCAGACCACCTGGTCGGGAGAGACGCCGGACCGGGCCGCGGCGGCGGCGACGATGTCCATCAGTTCCAGTTCGTGGGCCGGCCCCACCGACGGGTAGAAGGTATAGCCGGGATGGGTGAAGTTGGTCATCACCACCCAGCCCGACGCGCCGGTCCGGAACGCCGGCCGGGGCGCCGGGAAACTCAGGTTGCGGTCATAGAGGCCCAGATCGTCGTGCCAGCGGGCGTCGTGGCCGCACTGGAACACGCATAGGCTTGAGACCCCGACGTAGATCCGGCCGGCGCTGACCCCGTGCATCCAGTGAACGGTGCGCGCGCCCGCCCGCTGCTGGGCGAGGTCGAGCAGCACCGTGTCGGCCAGGCCGTTGTGGCCGTAGACCACGACCTCGGGCCGCGCGGTCTGGGTCATCCACCAGCGGGCGGTCGCGGCCCCGAAGATGACCCGGTACATCGAGGCCACCTGGGCCCGGAACGAGGGCAGGTAGTCGCCGGCGAGCAGGGCGCCGGGACCGGCCGCGGCAAGGCGCAGGCCTTCCGGAAGGCCGCGCAGAGCCGAGGCCAGGTTGAAGCAGCGGACCACCGGGCCGGTCCAGCCATGATCCCGCAGCAGCGCCCGGGCGGCGTCGAAGCCGATCCGCGGGCGTCCGATGATGATCAGGGCTGTCGTCGCCGGGTCGACCTCCCCGATCACCCTGAGAATGTGGCCCGTACGGTTGACGATTTCGGCATGGACGGCGACGGCGACCGTTATCCCCCGGGGCAGGCGGCTGGGCCAGGTCAGGGTCCGGAGGACCATCCAGGCGAAGGCGGCGAGGCCGAGAAGGGCCGCCAGGCCCGCGCAAAGCCCGATCGCCAGACTGGCCAGACCGCGGCCGCCGACGCGGGCGCCGGCGTTGCGGAACGCCGCGGCGATGGCGAAGGGCGAGATTTCGCCGGCAGGTCCGGCGATGTCGTGCGGCCGGTCCGGCGACGCCAGGGCGGCGAGGGCGAAGGTCCTGGACAGGCCCGGCGTGGTGCGGCCGTTGCTGAAGGCCGCCTTCATCAGTTCCAGGCGCCAGACCAGCGGCCGGGCGGACAGGCGGCCGTCCATTTCGCCGAGCCGGTCGTTGACGCCGGCGGCGGCCACGGCCCTGTCGTCGTCGGTGATGGGGGGCGCGCCGGCGGGCGCCCGGCCCAGGCGCCAGACGCCGTTCCGGCATTCGGCGCGCACGGCCACGGTGCGGTTCCCGTCGGGCTTCAGGAGTCGCTTCAAGTCCATCACGCGGTCAGGTCCGGGGTCCTTGGCCTGGCCTCTGGACGGCGCGGGACCATCGAACAGCTCATCAGGCGTCTTTAGATCGGGGCTTCCTCCAAAGGCAAAGGCCCCGGTGTTTCCACCGGGGCCCCGCTTTGGTTCAGCTTTACGCCGAAGATCAGGATCAGAAG
>NZ_JBXAQC010000007.1:0-218975 GCF_058806855.1 Caulobacter sp. GW821-FHT12F03 | reverse complement strand
GGCGGAGCCGGGGGCGCGCCCGGCGGCGGTGGGGGTGGCGGCGCGGGCAGCCGCGACGCCTGGACCTCCGGCCCGGGCGGCGCCGGCGGGCGCGGCGAAGTCTGGATCATCGCAATCGGCTGAAGGAGGCCATCATGGACATCATCACCACCGCCGGCGGCGGTCTGGCGGGCGGCGCCCTCGGCGCGGCCTTCGGCGCCTTCGGCTCGATTCTGAACCGGGGGCTCGGCATCTTCGAGACGCGCGAGAAGCGCAAGGATCGCCAGCTGGAAATGGCCCACGAGGTCGAGCGCTGGGGCCACGACCTGAAGCTGGCGGCCGAGGCCAGGGCCGGGCGGGTCGAGGAGGCCAGGCTGGCGCTGGTCCAGACCGACGCGGAGGGCTCCTGGCGCGGCCTCGACGCCTCGTTGCGGGCCGAGGCCCAGGTCGGCCAGAGCTGGCCCTGGGTTTCCGCCGTGCGGGCCCTGACCCGGCCGGCCCTGACCCTGCTGCTGTGGATCCTGTTCGCCGTGCTGTTCCTGTCGGCGATGAGCGGGGCGCTGGCCGCCGACACCGCCGCCGGCATCGTTCGCACGGCCGTGGAGACGATCGCTTTCTCGGCCTCGACGGCGCTGGCCTGGTGGTTCGGCGACCGCGCGCCGCGTCGCGACGACCAGGGATGACTTGGCGGACGGACCGGGCGGTCTAGATCTCACGTGAACCCGCACGAGGACCCCGCCATGAGCTGGATCGCCGCCTACGCCGCCGCCTCCGTCAGTTTCCTCGCCCTCGACGCCCTGTGGCTCGGCGTGGTGGCGCAGAAGCTCTACCAGCGCGAGTTCGGCGCGATGCTGCTGGAGAAGCCCAACATGGGCGCGGCGGCGGCCTTTTATGCCCTCTACCTGTTCGGGGTGGTGTTCTTCGCCGTGAAGCCGGCGCTCGAATCGGGCGGCTGGACGCGGGCGTTGCTGCAGGGCGCGCTGTTCGGCCTGGTCGCCTACGCCACCTATGACCTGACCAACCTGGCGACCCTGAAGGGCTTTCCGGTGCGCGTGGTCGCGCCGGACCTGGTCTGGGGCATGGTGGTGACAGCCGTCGCCGCGCTGGCCGGCTACGCCGCCGCCGCCCGCTTCAGCTGAACAGGTCGGGCCTGCGGATCCGCAGGGTCTGCACCAGCACCCGCGTCTTCGCGTCGGACGCCATGTCGCTCTCCATCAGCGTCCAGAGCTCCGCGAGCGGCATCTCCACGACCGTGATGTTTTCATTCTCGTCTTCCAGACCGCCGCCGGCGCCCGTGCGCTGGGAGTCGTCGTAGGCGGCCAGGAACAGATCGATTCGCTCGGTCGAGATGCCGGGTGAGGTCAGAATCGCGCCGGCCGGCTCGAGGGCGTCGACTTCCAGACCCGCTTCCTCGACCAGTTCGCGGCGCGCGCTCTGCAGCGCGGTCTCGCCGTGGTCGATCAGCCCGGCCGGAGCCTCAAGGACATCGTCGCCGCCGGCGAATCGCAAGGCTGCCCGCGGCATGGTCACCAGCAGCGCCATGCGGGTCGTTGGATTGTAAGGCAGAACGGCCGCCGCGCGGCCGTGGTCCTCGACGTAGCGGTCATAGGTCGAGCCGTCGGGATTGGTCAGATCGACCAGATGCAGGTCGAGCCACCCCGAATGGACGGTTCTCACCGGCATGTCTGCCGGAGGGAAGCCGCCATCTTTTCGGGGTCGTCTCATCGTCTCTCTCCCTCTGGTTCAGGGAATGGTGCCGCCGGGCAGGATTGAACTGCCGACCTCAGCCTTACCAAGGATGCGCTCTACCACTGAGCTACGGCGGCGAAAGACGAGGCGCGCCTGATAGCGAAACCCGGGCGGCATGGGAAGGGCTAATCCTGCTTGACGCGTCGGTATGCGCAATGCGCTGCTGTCGGCATGACGAAAACGCCGCAGAACCCGCTCCCGCCGAAGGCCGACCGGGAGGCGAAACTGGCCCAGGCCCTGCGCGCCAACCTCAGGCGGCGCAAGGCCGCGCCGAAGGATTCGGCCAAGCCGGCCACCAAGCCATGACCACGCACCCCGCCGCGACCGCCTGCCTCGCCCCCAGGCCCTACAAAACCATCCGGCGTTTGCGCGCAACGACCCCGCCGCAGGGTGAGCCGTTCGACGTGACCGTCGAGATCTCGGACGCCTTTCCCATCGCGGACACGCACGACTGGGCCTGCGCGCTGCGGATCGTCGGCCTGGACCGGGAGCATGTGGCCGAGCACGGACGGGCTTTTTTTGGCGTAGATCCGATGCAGGCCATCGAACACGCGCTGTTCCTCGCGCACGTCGAACTCGAACTGGCCCTTGAAAAGTACGGGCTGGAGTATGCCGAGGGTGGTCCCTACGTCGCCGCGACCCTGTTCCGGCGGCCGGGGGAGGCCGGCCATCAAGCATAAGTGAGTCTTGCGCCGGGCCTTGCGCCCGCTAGAACCCGAACCTCACATGTGACACGCCGCCGGAGCGACGGGCTGCCGGCGTCTCGAGGGGCCTGAATGGACCGCATCGCCATCATCGGCGGCGCGCGGCTGAATGGAGAAATCCAGATCAGCGGCGCCAAGAATTCCGCCATCAAGCTGATGGCCGCCAGTCTGCTCACCGACGAGCCGCTGCACCTGACCAACATGCCGCGTCTGGCGGACACCCGCTTTCTCGGCACCCTGCTGACGCGGCTGGGCACGATGGTCGACGAGCGGGAGGGCCCGACAGGCTCCGAGACCATCCTGCACACGCCCGAGATCGTCTCCTCGTTCGCGCCCTACGATCTCGTGCGCCAGATGCGCGCCAGCTTCAACGTGCTGGGCCCGCTGATCGCCCGCACCGGCCAGGCCAAGGTCAGCCTGCCGGGGGGCTGCACCATCGGGGCGCGGCCGGTCGACCTGCATCTGAAGGCCCTGGAAGCGCTCGGCGCCCAGATCGACCTGCATGAGGGGTATGTCTACGCCCAGGCCCCGCGCGGCCTGAAGGGCGCGGAGATCGAGTTCCCGTTCGTCTCCGTCGGCGCGACCGAGCACGCCATGCTGACGGCGGTCTTGGCGAAGGGCGAGACGGTGCTGAAGAACGCCGCCTGCGAGCCCGAGCTCATCGACCTGGCCGAATGCCTGAACAAGATGGGGGCGAAGGTCGAGGGCGCCGGCACGTCGGAGGTCCGCATCACCGGCGTCAGCCGGCTGTCGGGCGCCAAGCACGCCGTGATCACCGACCGGATCGAGGCCGGCACCTACGCCGTCGCCGCGGCCATGGCCGGTGGCGAGGTTCGTCTGACCAACACCCGCGCCGACCTGATCGAGGCCCTGCTGCTCAAGATCGAGGAAGCCGGCGCAGGCGTCGAGCGCACCAATGACGGCGTGATCATCCGCCGCAACGGCGCGCGGCTGAAGGCGGTCGACATCGACACCGGCGTCTATCCGGGCTTCGCCACCGACCTGCAGGCGCAGTTCATGGCGCTGATGACCCTGGCCGAGGGCGAGAGCGTCATCCGCGAGCACATCTTCGAGAACCGGTTCATGCACGCGCCGGAACTGGCCCGTCTGGGCGCGGACATCACCGTGTCGGGCGGCGAGGCGCGCGTGCGCGGCGTCGAGCGGCTTGAGGGTGCCCAGGTCATGGCCACGGACCTGCGGGCCTCGGTCAGCCTGGTCATCGCCGGCCTGGCCGCCGAGGGCGAGACCACGGTCGGCCGCGTCTATCACCTCGACCGCGGGTTCGAGCGGCTGGAAGAGAAGCTCGGCGCCTGCGGCGCCAATGTCCGCCGCATCAAGGGCGACGGGCCGACGGAGTCCGAGGACTGAACATGTCCACCCCCGCGCCGCTCCGCCTGCTGGCCCAGGACGCCGAAGACCTGTCGGTCATTTCGGCCGCGCTGCAGGACGCCGTCGCGAAGATCGGCGACATCGCCTTCGAGCCGAAGGCGCGGCGGCTGACGGTGGCGTTCAACCGCTATCGCTGGGAACGCGACGAGCGAACCCACGAGCGGGTCCGAGCCGGCCTGCAGCTGGCCGGCGTGCTCGGCGTGAAGAGCCGCAAGCTGCGACGGGACGCGAAAGGCGCCGTCGTCGAACTGCTGGCGCTGGGTTTCGAACCCGGCGAGGCGCCGGGCGGAGCGGTGGTGTTCACCTTCGCCGGCGGCGGTGACCTTCGGGTCGAGGTCGAGTGCATCGAGGCGGTGCTGGCCGATGTCTCGACGCCCTGGCCCACGCCGCGGACGCCGACGCACGCGGATTGACGCGGCCGGCGACTGTAATGAAGGCTTGAGTTTGCGCTGAAAACGGCCATGTAGCCGCCATGCGCCGTTTCCGTTCCACAGACCCGGATTTCACCGCCGCCTTCAGGGACTTCCTGAATGAACGGCGGGGCTCGCCCGCCGATGTCGACGCCGCGGCCGCCGAGGTGCTGGCCGCGGTGAAGGCCGATGGCCTCAAGGCGGTGCTCGACTACACGCGCAGGTTCGACCGCGTCGACCTGACCGAGGATACAGTGCGGGTCACGGCCGCCGAGATCGACGCCGGGGTCGCCGCCTGCGAGCCGGCCGTGCGTAAGGCGATCGCCTTCGCCGCCGCCCGCATCCGCGCCTACCACACCCGCCAGAAGCCCGCCGACCAGCGCTGGACCGATGAGGCCGGCGTCGAGCTGGGCTGGCGCTGGACGCCGCTGGAGGCCGTCGGCGTCTATGTGCCCGGCGGCCGCGCGGCCTACCCCTCGACCGTGCTGATGAACTGCGTGCCGGCGGCCGTCGCCGGCGTCGACCGCATCGCCATGGTCACGCCGCCCGGCAGGCTGCAGCCGGCCGTGCTGGCCGCCGCGAAAGAGGCGGGCGTTACGGAGATCTGGCGCATCGGCGGGGCCCAGGCGGTCGCCGCCCTGGCCTGGGGCGCGGGGCCGATCCAGCCGGTCGACAAGATCGTCGGGCCGGGCAACGCCTACGTGACCGCCGCCAAGCGCCGGCTGTACGGCGTGGTCGGCATCGACGCGCTGGCGGGGCCGTCCGAGATCGTGGTGGTCGCCGACGCCGACAACAATCCCGACTGGATCGCCGCCGACCTCCTGTCGCAGGCCGAACACGACCCGGCCGCCCAGTCGATCCTGATCACCGACGACGAGGCCTTCGCCGCCGCCGTCGAGGCCGCCGTCGCGCGCGGGCTGAAGACGCTGGCCACCGGCGAGGACGCCGCCGCGTCCTGGCGCGACCACGGCGCGGTGATCATCGCGCCGCTCGGCGACAGTCCGGCGCTGGTCGACCTGATCGCGCCCGAGCATGTCGAGTTCTGCGTCGCCGATCCGGAGGCCCTGGCCGACCGTGTTCGGCACGCCGGGGCCATCTTCCTCGGCCGCTACACCCCCGAAGCCATCGGCGATTACGTGGCCGGCTCCAACCACGTGCTGCCGACCAGCCGCGCGGCGCGGTTCCAGTCCGGCCTGTCGATCTATGATTTCCTCAAGCGGACCTCGATCGTGAAGTGCGACGCCGCCGCCTTCGGCCGGCTCGGTCCGCACACGGTCGCCCTCGCCGAGGCGGAAGGCCTGCCCGCGCACGCGCTTTCGGCGGCGTTGCGGTTGCGTTCGACCGACTGAACGGGGAACCTGTCCGTCTCACATGACCGACGACCGCGCCCTCCACCGCCTGAAGACCGTTGAACTCGACGAGGATTCCCTCGGCGCGGTGTCGCGCGACCAGGAGCAGGAACGGCAGATCGCCATCTTCGATCTGCTGGAGGACAACTATTTCCAGCCCGTCGGCGCGACCGGCGGGCCCTATGACCTGAAGATCGCGCTGGCCGAGAACCGGCTGGGCCTGCACATCACCGGGCCGGGCCTCGACGTGACCCACCTGCTGTCGCTCTCGCCGTTTCGGGGCGTGATCCGCGACTATTTCATGATCTGCGCCAGCTACTACCAGGCCATCCGCAACTCCACGCCGGCCCAGATCGAGGCGCTGGATATGGGCCGGCGCGGCCTGCACAACGAAGGCTCGACCCTTCTGCAGGCCCGGCTCGAGGGCAAGGTGAAGACCGACCTGGACACGGCGCGGCGTCTGTTCACTCTCATCTGCGCCCTGCACTGGCGGGGCTGACGGCCGGTGGGCGGGCTTCCGGGGGCGGTTCTGTTCGCCTGCAACTTCAACCGTGTGCGCTCACCGATGGCCGAGGCGCTGATGCGCATGGTCCACGGCGACCGCGTGTTCGTCGACAGCGTCGGCCTGCGCCGTGAGCCGGGCGAGAAGGAGGTCGATCCCTTCGCCGCGGCGGTGATTGACGAGATCGGCGGCGATCTGACCGGGTTCAGGCCCAAGACCTTCGACGACCTGGAGGATGAGTCGTTCGACCTGGTCATCTCCCTGACCCCCGAGGCGCAGCACCGGGCGGTCGAGCTGGCGCGGGGCAGGGCGGTCGATATCGAATACTGGCCGACCCTTGACCCCACCCTGACGGACGGCACGCGCGAGCAGCGGCTGGAGGCCTACCGGCAGGTCCGCGATGAACTGGCGCGCCGTATCCGCGAGCGGTTCGGCAAGGCGTCGACTTTCGGGGGCTAGCCGCGCTATACTACGCGCTTGGAGCCTCGGCTCGCGTCCCGAATCGTGTTCGGCGCGGGCCGTTTGCTTATTTGGACGTATTCGAGAGGCCTATGGCTAAAGAAGAACTTCTTGAGTTTCCCGGCACCGTCAGCGAGCTGCTGCCGAACGCCACGTTCCGCGTGAAACTGGAAAACGATCACGAAATCATCGCCCACACCGCGGGCAAGATGCGCAAGAACCGCATCCGCGTGCTGGCCGGCGACAAGGTGCTGGTCGAAATGACGCCCTACGACCTGACCAAGGGGCGCATCACCTACCGCTTCAAGTGAGCACGTCCAGAGGCCCTCTGGTTCTGGCCAGCGCCAGCCCCAGACGGCTTGAGTTGCTCAGGCAGGTCGGGATCACGCCCGACCATGTCGATCCCGCCGACATCGACGAGACCCCGGGACGCGACGAGACGCCGCGTCGCCTGGCCCTGCGCCTGGCGCAGGAGAAGACGGCTGTCGTCGCTGCGCGTCGGCCCGGCGCCTTTGTTCTCGGCGCCGATACCCTGGTCGCGGTCGGCCGGCGGATTCTCAACAAGCCCGAAACCGAAGCCGAGGCGCGGGCCATGCTCGCCCTGCTGTCAGGTCGCGCCCACATGGTCCTGACCGGTCTGGTCGTCCGGGCGCCCGACGGCCGCTCGGCCGAGCGGGTGGTCGAGACCCGCGTCCGGTTCAAACGCGTCGATCCGCAGGAGGCGGACGCCTTCATCGCCTCGGGCGACTGGCGCGACGCCGCGGGCGGCTACAAGATTCACCAGCGGGCAGGGGCCTTCGTGACCGGACTCCAGGGCTCCTATTCCTCGGTCGTCGGCCTTCCGCTCTATGAGACCGTCAGCCTGCTGACCGGCCTGGGCTGGCGGGCGTGAGCGGCCGCCAGTTCTTCCTCGATCGCGGCGTCGGCGAAACGCGCGGCGTGGTCACGCTGGACGGCCGACCCGAACGGCTGCTGATCCAGCGGGACGGCGACGTTCCAGCGCTGGAGCTGTTCGCGCGCAACGTCGCGCGGGTCCGCTCGGTCGAAAAGGCCATCGGCGTGGCCTTCCTCGATCTGCCGGGCGGGGTGGAAGCGCTCTATTCGCTGCGCCCCGACGAGCTTCCGCCGGTGCGTGGCGCGTCGATCGAGGTCGAGATCCGCACCGAGGCGCGCCAGGACAAGCTTGCGACGGTCAGGCTGATCGGGCCGGCCGAGGGCGAACCGCGCCTGCTGCAGGCCGCGCCGGACGTCGAGGCCGAGATCCGCGACCTGGCCAAGGGCGGCAAGGTGGTCGAGGGCTTCGGCGCCCGCGAGGCCGCCGACGCGGCCGAGGCCGAGGCGCTGGACACCATCCATCCCCTGCCGGGCGGCGGATCGATGGCCATCGAGCCGACCCGCGCCCTGGTCTCCATCGACGTCGACCTCGGCGGCCGGCCGGGCAGCGACACCAAGCGCGCGGCGCGGCTGGCCAATCTGACGGCCATCGGCGCGGCGGCCCGCCTGTTGCGGCTCAAGGGGCTGGGCGGTCTGGTGGTGTTCGACTTCGTCGGCCGGGGCCACGACGGCAAGGCGCTGCTCGGCGCGGCGCGGGCTGCCTTCGGGCCGGACAATCCGGGCGTGGCCATCGACCAGATCAGCCGCTTCGGCACCCTGACCCTGACCGTCCCCCGCCGCCGGCGGCCCGTGCTGGACGTCCTGACGGACGGGACGGGCGCCCTGACGCCGCTGACGGTCGCCCTGCGTCTCGCGCGGCGGATCGAGCGGGAAGGGCGGGCTGACCCGGGCGGGCGGCTCGCCGCCGCCTGCGCGCCGTCCGTGCTGCAGGCCTTCGCCCCCCTTCGCGCCGGCCTCACCGACAAGCTCGGCGCCCGCTTCACGGTCGAGGCCCGCGAGGGCTGGCCCGTCGATCGCCTTGAGGTGTCTGGCGCATGACCGGGCCGGTTCGCAAATGCGCGCGCTGTGACAAGCCGATGGATCCGGCCTACCGGCCGTTCTGCTCCAAGCGCTGCGCCGACATCGACCTGCAGAAGTGGCTCACCGGGGCCTACGCCATTCCCGTGGTCGAGACGGACGACGAATCCGACGGCGAGGGCGGGGACGGGCACTAGTTTGCCGAAGGGCCGAAAGCGCGCTGGACTTGCTGCGGGGGCTCTTTTATAGACGCGGCTCCCGCGACGCGGGGCGCCTTTTCGGGCCTTGGCCTGGGTAGCTCAGTTGGTAGAGCAGCGGATTGAAAATCCGCGTGTCGGTGGTTCGAATCCGCCCCCAGGCACCATCCCCCACCGCACATTCGCGCCGTGCGAGAAGTTCCCGGAAAAGACCCATGTTCCGCCAGTGATGTTGCGTCGCAACATGCGCTTTCTCCAATCAGGAGAAAAAGTCCCGATCTCTCCCGATAATCAGATTGTGCAGTGCAAAAAAACCCGCCTTCCCCTTGATTTTGGGGAATGAATTCACCGTGCAAACACTCTTGACGATGCGAATGGGGGTTGCCAAAGGGCCCATACGCCAAGTCTAACTTGGCCGATCGACCTGACGGACTTCGGTTCGTCGGGCCGTCTTGCGCCTTCGAAACGCCATTCTGGACTCACAGGGTTCAGGACCGGCGTAGCGGGTCGGTGCAGCGACAGCGGTTTTCCGGCGTTTGGAGTCGCAAGGCTCTAAGGCCGGCAATGTTTTCATAGTAGGGTGGAGACGCTTCGCGCGACGACCCTCGGTCCAAACTAGCTAGACCAACCAGGAACTGGCGAAAGATGCTCGACAACAAACGAATGACCCCCCTCATTGCTATCCTCGGCGCCGCGGCGCTGATGATGAGCGCTCCGGCCTTTGCGCAGGACGCGGCTGCTCCGGCCGCCGACGCTGCTGCGGCCGCCCCTGCTGCCGACGCCGCCGCGGCTCCTGCCGTTGCTCCGGCTCCCGAACCGGCCGCCCCGGCCGCCGCGCCGGCTCCCAAGAAAGAATCGCACATCACGCCGATCACGATGTTCCGTGACGCCAAGGCGGTGGTTAAGGTCGTCATGCTCGGCCTGCTGCTGGCCTCGGTGTTCTCGTGGACCCTGCTGGTCACCAAGCTGCTCGAGTTCGGTTCGCTGAACCGCAAGTCGGACCGCTTCGTGGAAGCCTTCCGCGGCGCCAAGTCCATCGCTGACATGGGCCGTATCGCCCTGTCGGACGAATTCGAAGGCAACCCGCTGGCCGACATGGCCGCCGCGGCCGCCTCCGAAGTGGAACTGTCGCGTCAGGCTGGCCTGGCGGTTAACGGCGCCCACCGCGACACGACGATCATGCGTGCGCAGACCGCCGTCGGCGCTGTTCAGTCGTCGCTCTCCAAGCGCCTCTCGAGCGGCATGCAGTTCCTGGCCTCCGTCGGTTCGTCCGGTCCGTTCATCGGTCTGTTCGGCACCGTGTACGGGATCATGAACTCCTTCATCGGCATCGCCGAATCGAACACGACCAACCTGGCCGTCGTGGCCCCCGGCATCGCCGAGGCCCTGCTCGCCACCGGTATCGGTCTGTTCGCCGCTATCCCCGCGGTTATCTTCTACAACTACTTCCAGACGCGGGTTTCCGCGTACGGGACGCGGTCGGATGGTTTCAACGCCGAGCTGATGAACAACATCTCGCGGCAGCTCGACAAAGGGGCTTAAGCACAGATGGCCGCCAAACTCTCGGGCTCCGGCGGCGGTGGCAGGTACCAGGTAGAGCAGAACAGCGAAATCAATGTGACGCCCTTCGTGGACGTCATGCTGGTCCTCCTGATCATCTTCATGGTTGCGGCGCCGCTGGCATCGGTCTCGATCGAGGTGAAGTTGCCCACCGCGGTAGCCAAGCCCCGACCGAACCCGCCCACGCCGGTTTACATTTCGATCACGCCGAACGGGGACATCTTCCTTGGAGATAACCCCACTGACCTGGCCTCGATTGGTGATGATCTTCGGACTCAAATTCCCGTCCGGAGTCAGGCCACGGCGCGGATCTTCATCCGCGGCGACAAGAAGGTCCGGTACGGCGACTTCATGCAGTTGATGAACACGTTGCAGGATAACAACTTCTACAGCGTGGCCCTCATCGGTGAGGACAACAGCGAACCCGCCGGGGGAAGGTGACGCATGGCAGAGCATGAAAATGACGCTCCGCACCGCGTCCACAATCCCTTCGACGCTCCGGCGCCGAAGAACGGTGGCGGCTTTATGGTTGGTCTTGCGCTGGCGCTCGCGCTGAACGCAGGCCTCATCTTCTGGGTGGCGCAATCCAAGTTCGCCATCAAGGAGAAGCCGTTCGAGGATGAGAAGCTGGACACCCAGCTGATCAAGCCGCCGCCCCCGCCGCCGCCGCCGCCGCCGCCTCCTCCGCCGACGGAGAAGCCGCCGCCCCCGGCCAAGCTGCAGCCGCGTCCGCCGGCCGTCGTGCCGCCGGATATCGCGCCGCCGCCGCCGCTGCAGGTGCCGCCGGTCGAGAAGAAGGATCGCGTCGAGACCACGGCTCCGCCCGTGATCGCGCCGCCGTCTCCTCCGACTCCGCCGCGGCCGTCGATCATCAGCAATCCGGACTGGTCGCGTAAGCCCAGCTCGGACGACCTGAACCGCTTCTATCCGGACCGGGCCCAGCGCCTGGAACGGGAAGGCCGGGCGACGATCGTCTGCAAGGTGAAGGCGAACGGCACGCTTGAGGCCTGCGAGGTGGTTTCGGAAGATCCGCCGGACATGGGCTTCGGGGACGCCACGCTGAAGGCTTCTCGTCTGTTCAAGATGAAGCCCCAGACGCGTGACGGCTCGCCGGTCGATGGCGCTACGGTTCGCATTCCGCTCGTGTGGAAGCTGCCGCAGTAGTCTTCGGTCCCTGGACCAGATGCGAACGCCCCGGAGGGAAACCTCCGGGGCGTTTTGCTTTGCGGGGCAGGAGAAACGGGGACAGGTTAAGCTGTCCCTCGGGACTGCTTAACCTGTCCCCGTCGTGACCGCTGAACGCGGGGACAGCGCAAGCAGTCCCCTCATGCCAGCCCCTTCTCCTTCAGCCAGGACTCCAGCCGCGCGTTGACGGCCTCGGGCGCTTCCTGCTGCACCCAGTGCGAGACGCCGGGCAGGCGCTGCAGGGTGAAGTCCTTCACATAGGGGCCGTAGCCTTCGGTCAGCTCGATGCCGAGGGCGGTGTCCTCCTCGCCCCAGATCATCAGGGTCGGGATGTCGATCACCGGGGCCTTGCCCGGCGCCCACTTCTTCATGCCGTTGCGCGCGCCGGCCCGGTACCAGTTGACCATGGCGGTGGCGGCGCCCGGCTTCAGGGCGTTCTGCCGGTAGTGGTCGAGGTCGGCTTCGGTGAAGCGGCTCTTGTCGACCGCCATGTCGCTGAAGGCCCGGCCGATGGCCCGCGCGCCGTTGGCGGTGAGCACCGCCTCCGGCAGCCACGGGATCTGGAAGAAGAACACGTACCAGGACTTCTTCCGCTGCGCGGCGTTGGTGCGGATGTCGGCCTGGAAGACCGCCGGGTGCGGCACGTTCATGATCACCAGGCCCTCAAGATCGCGGATCCGGTCCATGGCGAAGCACCAGGCGACGATCGCCCCCCAGTCGTGGGCGATCAGCAGCCGCCGCCTGGCCCCCAGGGCGTCGAACACAGCCCCGGCGTCGGCCATCAGATTCTCGAGGTCGTAGGCCTTCACCCCCTTCGGCCGGCTGGAATCGCCGTAGCCGCGCTGGTCGAAGGCCACCGCCCGCCAGCCCAGTTTCGCCAGCAGCGGTAACTGGTGCCGCCAGCTGTGCTTGCTCTCGGGAAAGCCGTGCAGGAACAGGGCGACGTTATCGCCTTCGCCGGCTTCATCGATGACGAAGGACAGGCCGTTGGCCTCAAGGGTGCGGGTTGTGATCTCGGTCATGCGCCGAGGTTGCGGTTCTCTCGCCTCCGACGCAAGCACCGCTCTTGATCGCGCGGCGCGGTGCGACTAAACCCCTCCCTTCGCGAAAGCGCGCCGCCTTAGCTCAGTTGGTTAGAGCGCCGGTTTGTGGAACCGGAGGTCCTCAGTTCAAGCCTGAGAGGCGGTACCATCGCGAAGGTTCACACCCTTCCAAACAATTGTTTGAGTCTGTAGCGTCGCCCGAACTCCGGGGAGACGACCATGATCGACAACCGCATTACGCGCCTGCTGGGCGTGCAGTATCCGATCGTGCAGGCCCCGATGGGATGGATCGCCCGGGCCCAGCTGGCCTCCGCGGTGTCCAACGCCGGGGGGCTCGGCATCATCGAAACCTCTTCCGGCCGCCTCGACGAGGTGCGCGAGGAGGTCAGGAAGATGCGCGGCCTGACCGACAAGCCGTTCGGGGTGAACATCGCCCAGGCTTTCGTGCGGGACCCCGACATCGTCAGCTTCGTCGTCGACCAGGGCGTCAAGTTCGTCACCACCTCGGCGGGCGATCCCAACAAGTACTGCGGTCCGCTGAAGGACGCCGGGCTGACGGTGTTCCATGTCGTCCCCTCGTTGTCGGCCGCGCTCAAGGCGCTGGCGGCCGGCGTCGACGGTCTGGTGGTCGAGGGCGGGGAGGGCGGCGGGTTCAAGAATCCGCGCGAGGTGGCCCTGATGGTCCTGCTGCCTCTGATCGCCAGCAAGACCGACAAGCCGATCATCGCCGCCGGCGGCATGCTCGACGGCCGCACCATGGCCGCGGCCTTCGCCCTCGGCGCCGAGGGCATCCAGATGGGCACCCGCATGGTCTCGGCGGCGGAGTCGCCGGTGCACCAGAACTGGAAGGACGCGATCGTCGAGGCGTCCGAGACCGACACCGTGTTCCTCAACCGCTTCGGCCCGGGGCCGGCCCTGCGCGCGCTGCGCACCGAGCGGACCAGCGAGATGGAGCGCAACCCGCCGGCCGACGGCCCCTTGCCGGTCATGGCCCGGGCGCTGGACCTCTATTTCGGCGGCGACATGGAAGCCTCGATCGCCCTCTCCGGCCAGGTCGCCGGCCGCATCGACAGCGTCCGTCCGGTGGCCGACATCATCGCCGACACGGTCCGGGAGTTCCACGAGGCCTGCGCCGAGCTCGGTGCGCTGTACGGCAAGGCCTGAGGGATCGGGGACATCCGCTTCGGTGCGTGTCCCCGTTGTTGCCGCTCACGACAACGCATGCCACCTTTCGCCACGAACCGGGACCGGCAGAGTCCCGGCCGGACGGGAACGGGAGATCGCCCATGGGGCAGGGCTGGAATCGCGCGCTGGGCGCGCTGTTGGCGGCAGGCGCGCTGGCGCTGGCGGGCTGTGGCGGCGGGGGATCGGCGGCCAAGCCGAACACCACCTACCAGGACAAGCTGATCCAGCAGCTGATCGACGCCAAGCCGGGCGACGTGATCACCATCCCCGCCGGCGTCTACGCCATTGACCGGGGGCTCAGCCTCGACGCCGACGGCGTGACGATCCGCGGCGCGGGCATGGACAAGACCATCCTCAGCTTCAAGGGACAGGCCGCCGGCGCCGAGGGGCTGCTGGTCAACGCCAGCAACTTCACCATCGAGGATCTGGCCATCGAGGACGCCAAGGGCGACGGCCTGAAGGTCAACGAGGGCGAGAACATCATCATCCGCCGCGTGCGGGCGGAATGGACGGGCGGGCCGAAGACCAGCAACGGCGCCTACGGCCTCTATCCGGTGCAGGTGCGCAACCTGCTGATCGAGGACAGCGTCGCCATCGGCGCGTCGGACGCCGGCATCTATGTCGGCCAGTCGAACAACGTCGTCGTCCGCCGCAACCGCGCGGAGTTCAACGTCGCCGGCATCGAGATCGAGAACACCCAGAACGCCGACGTCTATGACAACCTGGCGACCCGCAACACCGGCGGCATCCTGGTGTTCAACATGCCAAACCTGAAGGTGTCGGGCTTCGCCACGCGAATTTTCCGCAACCGTGTCGAGGGCAACAACACCGGCAACTTCGGCCGCAAGGGTTCGGCTGTGGCCTCGGTGCCCGCGGGCTCCGGCGTGGTGATCAACTCCAACGACCAGGTGGAGATTTTCGACAACGACATCGGCGGCAACAACACCGCCAACGTGATCATCTCCAGCTACTTCTCGACCGGCTACATGAACGCCAAGGGCGTGGCGCCGAACTTCGACCCCTGGCCGGAAAGCATCTTCATCCACGACAACCGCTTCACGGCCGGCGGGAACAAGCCGGACGGCCTGGACCTGCAGGCGCTGCGCGTGGCGATGTTCGGGGTGACCGGCAGCCTGCCGGACGTGCTGTGGGACGGCTATGTCGATGTGAAGAAGTTCAAGGGGGGCAAGGTTGATCCGGCGCTGGCCGTGTGCGTCGACAACGGCGCGGCCCAGACGCTGAACGCCGACGCCCCGCACAAGTACAAGTCGCCCGCCCTCGTCGGGGACGCCGTCCGCTGCCGCCTGACGCCGCTGCCGGTGATCACTGTCGCCGCCGCCGGGCCGATCCCGGCCGAGCGCAAGGTCCCGGCCCCCGGCAAACCGTGAAACGCGTCGTCCTTCTCCTCGCCGCGCTGGTCCTGACGGCCTGCGCGCCGCGGCCCCTGACGCCGCGCTTCATCGCCGACGGCATGCCCGAGACGCTGGCCGACTGGGGCATGGTCGGCGTGCGGGACGGCCGGCTGGCGCTGGCCGAGGGTGTTGAGCCGTACGAGCTGAACACGCCGCTGTTCAGCGACTATGCCGGCAAGCTGCGCACGGTCTGGATGCCGAAGGGGCAGCCCGCGACCTGGAAGCCCGACGCCGCGTTCGACTTCCCGGTCGGCACGGTCGTCACCAAGACCTTCTACTATCCGAAGGCCGCTGACGGCGCGGTCGCGCCGGGCGACAGCCTGCGGCTCGCCGACACCGGGGCGGGGCTCGACCTTTCCAGGGTGCGTCTCGTCGAAACCCGGGTGCTGGTGCGCCGCGCGAACGGCTGGGCGGCCTTTCCCTATGTCTGGAACGACGCCCAGACCGCGGCGACGCTGAAGCGGATCGGCCAGGCCATCCCGATGACCCTGACCCGGCCCGGGCGAAGCGACGGGTTCATCTATCAGGTCCCGAACGTCAACCAGTGCGCCGGTTGCCACGCGACCAACCACGCCGCGAAGGCGCTGCTGCCGATCGGGCTGAAATCACGGCATCTAGACCGCGAGGTGGTCCTGGCCGGCGCCCGGTTCAACCAGCTCGACCGGCTCGTGACGGTCGGTTACCTGAAGGGTCTCCCGCCGGCCGACGGTCGCGCGCGCGCGCCGGACTGGCGGGACGAGTCGGTTCCGCTCGAGCCCCGCGCCCGGGCCTGGCTCGACATCAATTGCGGCCATTGTCACAGCCCGAAGGGGCCGGCCGACACCTCCGGTCTCTATCTGGACGCGGCGTCGCCCGCCGGCGCGTCGCTCGGCCTGTGCAAGCCGCCGGTCGCGGCGGGGCAGGGGACAGGCGGTTTCAGCCACGACATCGACCCGGGCAAGCCGGACCAGTCGATCCTGATGTTCCGCACAGGCTCGACCGACCCCGGGGCGATGATGCCGGAACTGGGCCGGGCCCTGACCCATGACGAGGCCCTGGCCCTGCTGCGCCGCTGGATCGCCGCCATGCCGCCCGGCTGCCCCTGACCGGCATGGACAGCCATCGCACATGGCTGTCGATCCAGCATCTGCGGGGCTTCGCGGCGCTGTCGGTGGCGCTGTTCCATGCCTGCCAGTGGTCGCAGATCAACTTTGCCACCGGCCAGGCCGGCGTCGACGTGTTCTTCGTCATCAGCGGGTTCGTCATGTGGACCGCGACCAGCGGCGCGCCGGTCCGGCCGCTCGATTTCCTGAAGCGGCGTCTGGTCCGCGTCGCCCCGCTGTACTGGGTGATCACCCTGGCGCTGGCGGCCGGCGTGCTGTTGTTTCCGGCGCGGTTCCCCGACCTGGCGGTGACGCCCGGCCACATCCTGCTGTCGATGGCCTTCGTCCAGCACATGAATCCGTCGGGGCAGCCGTTTCCGCTGCTCGCGCCGGGCTGGACGCTGAACTATGAAGCGGTGTTCTACCTGGCCTTCGGGGCCCTGCTCTGGCTGCCGCCGGCGCGACGGATGTTCGCCCTGACGGTCGCCCTGCTGGTGCTGGCCCTGGCCGGGTTCGCCTGGCCGCCGGCCTACCAGATGCTGCTCAATCCGCTGTTCCTGGAGTTCCTCGCTGGGGTCTGGCTCGGCCGCATGGCCCAGCTCCAGCTGCTGCCGGACCGGTCGCTCGGCTGGCTGTTGTTCGGGGCGGGGATCGGGCTGTTCGTGACCATCCAGATGCTCAATATGGATTGGGACCTGTGGCGGCCGATGGTCTGGGGCGCGCCGGCGGCGATGCTGGTGGCCGGGGCGGTCAGCATCGAGGCCGACGGCGGCTGGAAGCCGGTCCCCGGCCTGCGCACCCTGGGCGACGCCTCCTACTCGATTTACCTGGTCCACACCCTGACCATCGGCGCCCTGGCCATGACCATCGGCGCCTGGAACCCGCCGGTGTTCATCCCCCTGGCGATGATCGTGGCGGTTGTCTCCGGCCTGATCTGCTGGCGTTTCCTTGAGCAACCGATGCTGAAAGCCCTGCGGCGACGGCTTGCCTGACGCAGGGTAGGCTCCGCATACTGCCTGCCAATACCGCGCGACAGACGCGGTTTGACTCGGGAGCTCGGGAAGATGAAGCGGATCAGCGCTCTGGCGGTGACGCTGGCGGCCATGGCCATGCTGGCCGGCTGCGGCAGGACGACGGCGGATATCGACGGCAAGCGCATCGCCGCCGCGGACAGCCACCCGGGCGAGTGGGTCACCCACGGCCGGACCTACGGCGAACAACGCTTCAGCCCGCTCGACAAGGTCAATGTGAACACGGTCGGCCAGCTCGGCCTGGCCTGGTCGTTCGACCTGCCGGAGAACCGCGGCGTCGAGGCGACCCCGCTGGTCGCCGACGGCGTGATGTACACCACCTCGTCCTGGTCGGTGGTCCGCGCCTTTGACGCGAAGACCGGCAAGCTCATCTGGGAATATGACCCGCAGGTGCCGCGCAAGACGGACGTGAAGGCCTGCTGCGACGCGGTCAACCGCGGCGTCGCCCTGTGGCAGGGCCGGGTCTATGTCGGCGCGCTCGACGGCCGGCTGATCTCGCTGGATGCGAAGACCGGCAAGGTCCAGTGGTCCGTGGTCACCGTCGACCAGACCAAGCCCTACACGATCACCGGCGCGCCGCGCGTCATCAAGGGCAAGGTGCTGATCGGCAACGGCGGCGCCGAACTCGGGGTGCGCGGCTATCTCTCGGCCTACGACGCCAAGGACGGCAAGCTGCTGTGGCGCTTCTACACGGTGCCCGGCGAGCAGGCGACGGACGGCGCGGCCTCCGACGACGCGATGAAGATCGCCCGCCCGACCTGGAACGGTGAGTTCTGGAAGGTCGGCGGCGGCGGCACGGTCTGGGATTCGATGGCCTACGACCCCGACCTCGACCTGCTGTACATCGGCGTCGGCAACGGCTCGCCGTGGAACCGCGACATCCGTTCGCCCGGCGGCGGCGACAACCTGTTCCTGTCCTCGATCGTGGCCCTCAAGCCGGACACCGGCAAGTACGTCTGGCACTACCAGACGACCCCGGGCGAGAGCTGGGACTACACGGCCACGCAGCACATCATCCTGGCCGACCTGACCATCGCCGGGAAGCCGGTGAAGGCGTTGATGCAGGCGCCGAAGAACGGCTTCTTCTACGTGCTCGACCGCACCAACGGAAAGCTGATCTCGGCGAAGAACTATGTGCCGCAGACCTGGGCGACCGGCGTCGATCCGGCTACCGGCCGTCCGGTCGAGACGCCCAACGCCCGCTATGGCTCCGGTCCGTCGCTGGCCATGCCCGGCCCGCTGGGCGGCCACAACTGGATGCCGATGGCCTTCAGCCCGAAGACCGGCCTGGTCTACATCCCGGCCCAGGAAATCCCGTTCCCCTACATGCAGCCCGGCGGCGCCAACGCCAACTTCCGCTATCAGCCGGGCGTCTGGAACATCGGCGTCGACAGCCTGATCGCCGCCATGCCGGACGACGCGGCGGGCATCAAGGCCATCCGCGCCAGCCTCAAGGGCCGCCTGATCGCCTGGGATCCGATCACCCAGACGGAAAAGTGGAGCGTTCCGCACAGCGGGCCGTGGAACGGCGGCCTTCTGGCCACGGCCGGCGGCCTGGTCTTCCAGGGCTCGGCCACGGGCGAGTTCGCGGCCTATGACGCGGCCACCGGCAAGAAGGTCTGGTCGTTCGACGCCCAGACCGGGATCGTCGCACCGCCCATGACCTACGAGATCGACGGCGAGCAGTATGTGGCCATCATGGCCGGCTGGGGCGGCGGCTTCGCCGTCTCGATCGGCGCCGGAGCCGACCCGCGCTCCGAAGGCGTGCGTCGCCTGCTGGTGTTCAAGGTCGGCGGCAAGGGCGTTCTGCCGCCCCGTCCGGTCTCGACCAAGGCCTTCCCGGCCTTGCCGCCGGTGACCGGCACGCCGACCCAGATCGCCGCCGGCAAGTCGACCTTCGCCAGCTACTGCTCCGTCTGTCACGGGGCCAGCGCGGTGTCGGACTTCTCGATCCCCGACCTGCGCTACTCGCCGGTGATCACCGACGCGGCGGCGTTCAAGGGCGTGGTCATCGACGGCGACCGGGAAGCCAACGGCATGGTCTCCTTCGGCCGCTACATCACGCCGGCCAAGGCCGAGGAAGTGCGCCAGTACATCCTCTCCCTGGCCACGGCCCAGAAGGCCCGCCTGGCCGCCGCTCCGGCCGGGAAGTAGGGGACGCATGATCGCTGCGGAGCCGCCGCCCACCGTCGACACCGTTGTTGTTGAGGCGGCCCGCCTTCCTCCGGCTCCGACCGACGCCGCCTTCTCGGTGGTCACGGTCGGGGCGGAGGCGATCGCCACCGCGCCGCGGGTCGACGAGGCCCTGACCCTCACGCCCGGCGTACAGCTGTTCCGGCGCACCTCCAGCGCCGCCGCCAATCCGACGACTCAGGGGATCACCGTCCGGGCCATCGCCGGCTCGGGAGCCGGCCGCGCGCTGGTCACGCTGGACGGCGTGCCGCAAGGCGACCCGTTCGGCGGCTGGGTGCTGTGGTCCGGCCTGCCCCCGGCCGACATCGAGGGCGCGCTGGTGGTTCGCGGCGCCGGGGCCGGGCCCTATGGCGCCGGCGCCCTGACCGGAACCATCCAGCTGGCCGAACGCACGCGCGTCTCCCCCCATGGCGACTACGAGTTCTGGGGCGGCGAACGCGGCGACGCCGGGGCGCAGGTCGCCCTGGCCGCCGGCGACCTGCTGGCCGTGGCGTCGACCCAGCGCACAGACGGCTGGATTCCCGTTCGCAAGGGCGCGGGCGCGGCGGACCAGCCGCTGGCCTACGAGGCCTCCAGCCTGGCCCTGCGCTACGCGCCGCAGATTGGAGCCGGTCATCTGGCGCTGCGTCTCGCCGGCTACCGGGAAGAGCGCCAGAGCGGTCTTGCCGGCGCGGCGTCGCGTTCGACGGGGGTGTCGGCCTCCGCGACCCTGACGGGCGCTTCGCCCGGCATCGGTAATGACTGGCGGCTGCAGGCCTGGGTCCGGCGCTCCGACTTCGAGAACAGCTCGGTGGCGATCGGCGCAGGCCGCGCCTTCACCACGCCCGCCAACGACCAGTTCGGCACGCCCGCGCTTGGCGCCGGGGTGAACGCGGCTCTTCGCCATACGACGCCGGACGGCGGCTGGGAGGTCGGCGCCGACGTCCGCTACGCCGACGGCGAGACCCGAGAGCATTTCCGCTTCCTCGGCGGGGCCTTCACCCGCGGCCGCGTCGCCGGCGGGGCGCAGTATGTGGCCGGCCTCTACGCCGAGAGCTGGCGCCAGTCGGGCGACTGGCTGCTGACCGGCGGCGTGCGCCTCGACCGCTGGGCCAGCATCAACGGCAAGCGGGATGAGCGCGACCTGGCCACCGGCCTGCCGACGCTGGCGCTGACGCCGCCGGACCAGGACGGCTGGCAGCCGACCGCCCGCGCCGCCATCCGCCGCGATCTGGACGCCGGCTATCTGCGCACGGCCGCCTACGCCGGCTTCCGGCCGCCGACGCTCAACGAGCTGCACCGGCCGTTCCGCGTCGGCAACGACGTGACCGAGGCCAACGCCGGCCTCGAACCCGAAAAGCTCTACGGCGTCGAAGTCGGCGTCGGCGGTGACGGCGCGGTGCGCTGGAACGCCACCCTGTTCGCCAATCGCCTCGAAGGCGCGGTGACCAATGTAACCATCGGCTTTGGTCCGGGGACCTTCCCGGTCGCGGGCTTCATTCCCGCCGGGGGCGTGCTGCGCCAGCGCCAGAACGCCGGTGATGTCGACGCCTTCGGCCTCGAGGCTGACGCAAGCGGCGACCTGACCCCGACTCTGGCCTGGACCCTGTCCGGCGCGTGGACCCGCGCCGAGGTCGACGGCGGAACGGCCGCGCCGCAGCTGACCGGCCTGCGCCCGGCCCAGACGCCGCGGCTCTCGGCCAGCGGGCAGGCCGTCTGGCGACCGGCGGACCGAGTCACGGCGCGCCTGACTGTCCGCTATGAGGGCGAGCGGTTCGAGGACGATCTCAACCAGCGGCGGCTGTCCCCGGCGCTGTCGGCGGACCTGCGGGCCGACTGGCGGGTCGCGCCGACCCTCGGCGTCTACGCCGCCATCGACAACCTCGCCGACGCCCGGGTCGAGACCGGACAGACGGCCGACGGAGTCGAGAGCTTCGACAGTCCGCGAACGGTCAGGGTGGGCCTGATCTGGCGGCCCTAGCCAATCTGTCGCGCCAGAAGTTCGAGGCTGGTCTCAAGGCACCGCAGGCGCACCTCGCTCCGGCCGACGTCGCCATAGACCTCGCGCCGGTGCAGGGTCGGCGCCCCATGTCGGGCGCAGGCAAAATGCACCAGGCCGGGCTGGCCTTCACACCCTTCGGGGCTTTCCGCGTAGCCTGTGATCGCCACGACCACATCAGCGTGCGAGCGGGCGAGCGCACCTTCAGCCATCGCGCGGGCCACGGCTTCTGACACCGCGCCCTCCCGCTCAAGCAAGGCAGGGCGAACGCCCAGCGCCTCGGCCTTGGCCTCGTCGGTATAAACGACGAAGCCTCGCTCGAACGCGTGAGAGCATCCCGGAATATCCGTCAGGAGGGAGGCGAGTAGCCCGCCTGTGCAGCTTTCCGCCGTCGCCAGCTTCAACTGCGCCGAGCAGGCCGCTTTCAGCACAGACAGAGCCAGACGATCGATCCGGTCCGGCAGTGACGGCGCCAGGGTTTCGACGGCGGCCACGGCCTACATCACCGCCGGGCCGCCGGGGCGGGAGAGCTTGCGCATCAGTTCGACCTTCCGCGCCGCAAGCCGGGCTCCGAGAACCTCCATGTCCATGTCGGTTCGCAGGCAGGCGGAGAAGAACGCCTGTTCCTCTTCGGCGGCATGGCGCAGGAAGACCTGCTGCAGCATGCGGACGCGAGCGTCGAACAGCGGCTCGCCGACCTGCATCCGCTCAATCTCCGAGATCAAATTCCTTGCGGCGGCATGTTCGCCGACGGCGTCCTCAACCAGCGACTCCTGGGTCGACGTCAGGGCCGCGCGTCCGGCGGGATAGAAGATCTCCTCTTCAACCTGGGTGTGAACCCGTATCGCGAGACAGAGCTTCCCGGCCAACTGGGCCTTCCGCGTCAGGCTGTCCGTGTTCCCGTAGTCGGCGAACCACGCGGCGATGTCCCGGTGATCGGTCTCAAGCAACCGGATGGCGTCCGGCCTGGACGTTCCGTCAGGAAGGGAGGCGGCAAGCTTGCCTTTCCGGGACTCGGGCATGGCCATGGCGACTACTCCAGCGGACCTGTGCTGGATCAATTCTCGGGGCCGCTCGAGGGTTCCTGACCGCAACCCTTGACGTGACGCCCGCGGATCGTTGTTTGGGGCCATGACGACGGGAACGGGCGCGAGCGTGACGGTGGCGGGGGCGGGGGCGCTCGGGCTGTGCATCGCGCTTGAGCTGGCGCGCGCGGGCCGTCGCGTCACGGTCTGCGACCCGGCGCCCGTGGGCGACAACGCCTCGGGCGTGGCCGCCGGGATGCTGGCCCCGGTGTTCGAGTCCCTCCTCGATCCACAGGGCGACGACGAATTGACCTTCCTTCGCGCGGCGCGGGACCTCTGGCCGACGTTCGCGGCAACGCCCATCGACCGGTCCGGCGCGGTCTATCGGGGCGAGCGGACGGACGCGATCCGCGCCCGGCTCGACACGCTCGGCGTGGACTGGCGGGACACGGCGGACGGACCGCTGACGACGGAAGACTGGCGGCTCGACGCCGGCGCAACGATGACCCGGCTCTATGTCCTGTGTGAGCAGGCAGGCGTCCGTTTCGACGCACGCGCCGTCAGCGAGGGCGAGGCCGGGCTGACGGTGCTGGCCACCGGCTCCGGCGGCGCGGGCCTGGCCCCGGAGCTTGCCCGCCTGACGCCGATCAAGGGCCATATCCTGCGGCTGGCGGGCGGACCGGCCGAGGGGCCGGTGGTGCGCGGCGACGGCGTCTATCTCTGTCCGGACCCCGCCGGCGCCCTGCTCGGCGCGACGATGGAGGCCGGGGTCGACGACCGCCGCATCGATCCGGAGCAGGTCGCGGGTCTGCGGGCGCGCGGCGCGCGTCTGTATCCGGGTCTGGAGGGCCTGCGCGCCCGGGCCGATGTCGGCGTTCGCGCGGGCACGCCGGACGGGCTGCCGATGGTCGGCTGGAGCGCCCGTCCCGGGACGCTGCTGGCCGTCGGGGCGCGACGCAACGGCTGGCTGCTGGCCCCGCTTGTCGCCCGAACCATCGCGGCCTATGTCGCGGGCGACGATCCCGGACCCTACGCCGCGCGGCTCGACCCGCGCCGGTTCGACACCATCAGAGAGGGCGCATGAGCAGCTTCTGGCCGACCGAAGAACAGCAGGCCATCCGCGAGGCGGTGGGCCGGATCTGCGCCGACTTCGACGACGAATACTGGCGTCGCACGGACGAGACCGGCGAGTTCCCGGAAGCGTTCGCCCGGGCGATGGCCGACGGCGGCTGGCTGGGCATCGCCATGCCGGAGGAATACGGCGGCGCGGGCCTGGGTCTGACCGAGGCGGCCCATGTCATGCAGACCGTGACCCAGTCCGGGGCGGGCTTCACCGGCGCCAGCGCCATCCACCTGAACATCTTCGGCCTGATGCCGGTGGTGAAGTTCGGCACGGCCGAGCAGAAGGCCCGCCACCTGCCGCGCATCATCGCCGGCGAGGACAAGGCCTGCTTCGCGGTGACCGAGCCCAACTCCGGCCTCGACACGGCCAATCTGGAGACCCGCGCCGAGAAGACCGGCGACGGCTACGTCATCAATGGCCGGAAGATCTGGACCACGATGGCGCAGCGCGCCAACAAGATCCTGATCATCGCCCGCACGACGCCCAAGGATCAGACGGCGAAGCCGATGCAGGGGCTTTCCCTGTTCTACACCGACTTTGACCGGACGAAGATCGACGCCAGGCCGATCCCGAAGATGGGTCGCAAGGCCGTCGAATGTAACATGCTCTTCATCGAGGACCTGCGGGTCCCGGCCGAGGACCTGATCGGCGAGGAAGGCAAGGGCTTCCAGTACCTGATCAGCGGCCTGAACCCCGAGCGGGTGCTGTTCGGCGCCGAGGCCGTCGGCCTGGGCCGCGCGGCCCTGGCCAAGGCGGCGACCTACGCCAACGAGCGCGTCGTCTTCGGCCGTCCGATCGGCCAGAACCAGGGCGTCCAGCATCCGCTGGCCAAGGCCTGGGTCGAGCTGGAGGCCGCCGACCTGCTGGCCTTCAAGGCCGCCGCCCTCTACGACGCCGGCCGCGACTGCGGGGCCGAGGCCAACGGCGCCAAATACCTCGGCGCCGAGGCCGGCTTCCGCGCCTGCGAGGCCTCGCTGTTGGCCCACGGCGGCATGGGCTACGCCAAGGAGTATGACGTCGAGCGCTACTTCCGCGAATCGATGATCGCCCGCATCGCTCCAGTGAGCCGCGAGATGATCCTCAACTTCGTCGCCGAGAAGGTGCTGGGGCTGCCGAAGAGCTACTGACCCGGGGCCATGTACCGAAGGTCCGTGTCCCCTGCCGCTGCAAGGTGAGGGGGACACGCACTGAGGTGCATGTCCCCGCTCAGCCTACTCCGGCAGGTCGAAGCGCACCGGAATCTTGACCACCGCGCCGTCCTGGGCGCGGCCGTCGACCATCTGCGGCTTCATGCGGAAGTAGGGGGCCAGCTTGAGCGCCGCCTTGCCGAAGGCGAAGTCTGACGGATCCTCGCTGATCACCTGGCAGCCGCCGACCGTGCCGTTGGCGGCGACGATGCAGGCCAGGGTGGCCTTGCCCGCCACGCCCATGCGCTGGGCCCGTTCGGGGAACACCCGGGCCATCTGGTCGGCGCTCGGCTTGCGGACCCAGTCGGGGTGGCTGACGACCGGCGGATCGGTGACGGCGAGCCCGGTCGTGTTGGTCAGCGGGCCGGGGTCTAGGGTTGTGATCGGTCCGACGACCGTTTCGTTGCCGGACGAGGGGGTGGCCGGCAGCGTGGTCACCGTCGTGGGAATGTCGGCGATCGGGTCGTGGATGTTGACCGCCGTCTGCGGGTGGGGCTCGATCGGCTTGACCGCGTTGACGATCGGCTTGGGCGGATCGTGCGGCAGGGTGATGATCGGCGCTGCGCGGTCGGGTTCAGGCTCGTAGATCGGCTGGATCACGTCGAAGGCGGCCAGGGCGAGGTAGACGCCGATGGCGGCGTGCACCGCGACGGACAGGCCGATGGCCATGGTGGTCCCGGTGGACAGTCGCCGACGGCGCTCCGTCCCGGGTTGAATGGGGAGCAGCTGTTGAGCGACCATGGCGACCCTCCCTGGGTCTTGTTGTGGTTGACGCAGCGTCACCCCGATCCTCTGAACCGGCAATGAATTTCGCCGCCGCCCCCGCAAAATCAACGAACGTTCGTTTGTTCGGGCCAGACGATGCGGACCGGCCGGTAACCATGGTTAACCGCCAATTAACCATGAAGGTTCACGACTCCCGACATGGCGGTCCAGGGAATCAGGGGAGTCGTTGAAGCGGCAATCCAGCGCGCGTCGCAGGCGACGGGCGTCGATTTCTCGTTCCTGATGCGCACGGCCAATCGCGAGAGCGGCTACAACCCCGCCGCCAAGGCGTCCACCTCGTCGGCGGCCGGTCTGTTCCAGTTTACCGAGCAGACGTGGCTGGCGACCCTCAAGGCGCACGGCGCCAAGTACGGCTACGCCCGCTACGCGGACCTGATCAGCCGGGGTAGCGACGGCCGCTATCGCGTGGCCGGCGACGATGCCCGCAAGGCGGTGATGAACCTGCGCTTCGACCCGCACGCCGCGTCCCTGATGGTCGGCGAGATGACCACCGACAACGCCGCCTACCTGGCCGGCCGGATCGGCCGTCAGCCGTCGGCCGGAGAGCTGTACGCGGCCCACTTCCTCGGGCCCCAGGGTTCGGCGCGCCTGATCACCGCGACCCGGACCACGCCCGGCGCGCCCGCCGCCGCCCTGTTTCCGGACGCCGCGGCGGCCAACCGCTCGATCTTCTATCGCGATGGACGCGCCCTGACGGTGGCCGACGTCTACAACAACCTGACGCGCACAGCCGGCGACGCCGGCGCCGCGCCCGCGGTCCAGCCCGACCAGGGCTTCCTGCAGTATGCCGGCGCCCGCCGGTCCGACCAGGCCTCGCGGGAGCAGGAGGCGCTGGTCGAGTTCATCCTGCGCGGCTCCCAGGGCGTCGACCGTCCTGGCGGCGGCGGCGGGGGCTCCGGCCGCTCGCTCGGCTCGTCGCTGCTGACGGCCGAGATGCTCCGCGTCCTGTCCGACGCGAGCAAGGACCGCTAGGCCACGGCCTTGCTGTCGCGCAGCGCGACGATCTCGTCGGCCGAATAGCCCAGCTCCGCCAGCACCGCGTCGGTATGCTGCCCCAGCGAGGGCGGGCCGGACTTCGGCGTGTCGTCATAGCCCTCGAACCGCGCCGGCGAGGCGGGCGAGCGGAAACTGCCCCCCTTGCCGTCCGGCGTGTCGACGAAGCAGCCGGCGGCCTCGGCCTGCGGGTCGCGCGTCAGCTCGCCGGGGGTCTGATAGGGCGCCCAGGTGATGTCGTACGCATCCAGTCGGGCGGCCATGTCCTCGTAGCTGAAGGCGGCGAAGGCGGCGTCGAGGATCTCGACGAGCGCGGGGCCGTTCTCGCGGCGCGCGCGGCTCGAGGCGAACAGCGGGTTCTCGACCAGGTCCGGCCGGCCCACGGCGGCGGCGATCTGCGGCCAGTCCTTGCCGCCGGTCCGCACCAGCAGGCAGATCCAGCGGCCGTCGCCGGTCCTGAAGAAGTTGGCCAGCGGCTGCACCGCCTGGGCCCGCGGCCGCGTCGAGGCCAGCTTCCCGAAGCGCAGCTGGATCGCCATGTCCGAGCCGATCGAATAGACGCCCGTGCGCAGCAGCGAGGTCTCGACCAGGCGACCCTTGCCGGTCGAGTGCCGCTCGTGCACCGCCGCCAGGATGGCGGCCACGGTGCTCAGCGAGGTGATGTGGTCGCCCATGGCCGTGCGAATGGGGAAGGGATCGACGCCCTTGGGCGCGGTGATCGCGCCGACGCCGGCACGCGACCAGAAGGCGGCCACGTCCATGCCGGCGCGGTCCGCGTCCTCACCGCGCAGGCCGTAGCCGGTCAGGCTGCAGTAGATCAGCGCCGGATGCTCGGCATGCAGCGTATCGAAGTCGAGCCCGGCCCGCTTCAGCGAGCCGGGGCGCACGTTGGTCAGGAAGATGTCGGCCGTCGCGACCAGCCGGATCGCCGCCTCGCGCCCGGCGGGGGTCGAGATGTCCAGCACCACGCCGCGCTTGCCGCGATTGTCGAGCTCGAACACCGGATTGCCGTGCTCGTCGCCGGACAGGCCGTCGAAGAAGTTGCGCATCGGATCGCCGGCCGGGGCCTCGATCTTGATCACCTCCGCGCCCCAGTCGGCGAGGATGCCGCCGGCCCCGGGGGCGGCGATGTAGCTCGCCAGTTCGACGACTCTCAGGCCCTTCAGCAACCGCTCATCCTCCCGCTTGGTCTTGTTTTGCGGGCATCATGAAGGGCGCGGCGGGGCCGGGGAAGACTCACGCCACGGAACGCACCGGACGAATCTCGGGCTGGCGGACCTTCGCGGCGGCGTCGGCCACGGCGCGGGCGACCCCCGCGACGGTGACCGGCTTGCGAAGGACGGTGTCGCAGCCGGCGTCGAGGCACGCGCGCGCCTCGTCGGCGTCGCCGCCGATGACGGCGATGACCGGAACCTGGGCGATGGCGGAGGGCAGGGCGCGGATGGCGGCGGCGGTGGCCGGACCGTCCATCTGCGGCATGCGGCCATCCAGCATCAACAGGTCGAAGTCGGCCAGCTGCGCCAGCTCCAGCGCCCGGCGGCCGTTGTTGGCCCCGACCACCTGGTGGCCCAGCTGTTCGAGAATGGCGCGCAGCATGGCGGCGTTGAGGGCGTCGTCCTCGGCTACCAACACCCGCAGCGGCCGGCCGGCGTAGGCGGGCGCGGCCGGCGCGCTGAAGGCCTCGCCGTCCTCGCCGCGCGCGATGGCGGTCTCGCTCCAGGGCAGTTCCAGGGTGAAGCAGCTGCCGACGCCCAGCGCGCTTTGGCCGGCCAGGGCCCCGCCCATAAGGCCCGCCAGCTGTCTGGCCAGCGACAGGCCGAGGCCCGCGCCCGGAATCCCGGCGCCGGTCCGCTCGACGCGGCGGAACGGCTCATAGGCCTGCTCCAGCTCCTCGGGCGAAAGGCCCGGGCCGGTGTCGGCGATGGCGATGGCGATCAGGTCCCCGCGGCGCTCGATGCGGGCCTCGATGCGGCCGCGGACGGTGTACTTCACCGCGTTGCCGATCAGGTTCGCCAGCACCTGGCGGGTGCGCGTCAGGTCGCCGACGACGGCGCCCATCCGGGCCAGCTCCAGGTCGGGCTCGACATGCAGCGCCAGCTCCACGCCCTTGGCGGCCGCGTGCGGACGGTTGAGCAGCACCAGGTCGCGCGTCAGGCGGACGGGGTCGAAGGGTTCGTGCTCCAGCGCCAGCCGGCCGGCCTCTGCGGTTTCCGAATCCAGTGTCGCGTTGAGCACCGAGACCAAGTCCTGGGCGGCGTCCAGCGCGGCGACCAGCTGCTCGCGCGAGGGCGCCGCGCGCCCGCCCTGGCCGACGGCGGCCGCCAGCACATGGGTGACGCCGGTCAGGCCGTTGCGGATCTCGTGGCTGAGGGTCGAGACGATGTCGGACTTCGAGCGGGCCAGCCGCTCGGCCTTCTCCAGCGAGGTCGCCCGTTCGCTGATCAGGGCCTCGCGCTCGGCGGCCATGGCGAACTGGCCGCGCAGCAGGCGGTTGAGGATCAGGCACAGGGCCATGGTCAGGGCCAGGGCGCCCCAGGCCAGCACACCCTCGGCCTGGCTGTCCTGGTGGCGGAACAAGCCGATCAGCGGGGCGGCGGCGGCGGCCGGGCCGATGATCAGCAGGCCGGCCAGCGACGGGGCGGTGAAGAAGAAGCAGGCGACGGCCCCGGCGACGGACACCATCAGCAGCGCCTCGCGCGCCGGTCCCGCGCCCTCGGCGAAGGCGGCGATCTGGGCGCAGGCCCCCGACCACAGCAGGCCGCCGAGGATATGCACGCGGGCGCGGCGGGCGACATCGTGGCTCTCATCGGTCCGCAGCCAGTTCACCACGGCGTAGAACACGCCCCAGTTCACCGCGAAGACGGCGAAGCTGGCGGCCATCCAGACGCTGTTGGGCGCGAAGCTGCCGGCCCAGACGTAGATCGGCAGGCTGACCCCGAACAGCGCCAGCGCATAGGGCAGAAGCCCCCGCTGCGCTTCGAGCGACTGAAGGGTGACGGAGTCTCCGCCGCGGCTGGCGCGGTCGGTCAGGTCAGGCGATGCGGCCACCGAAGGTCCCTCGTTCAGGCGCGCGAACCATAATCCCGGGACCTTTGCGGCCAGTGAAGGGAGACAGTTAATCTGCGGTCAGTCTTCGTTAAGTTTAACAACTCATGATCAAACCAGCGTCGATGACGCCGGGTGGGATTCGAGATGGGCACGACACGCGCAGCACTGACGGATGTGGATCTCCGCACCCTCCTCAAGGGCGCGACGGCCGATGAGCGGGCGGTGGCCGCGCACAAGCTGTGCCGCACCATCGATCGCGGGCCGCTGACCGACGAGGAGCGTGAAGCCGCGGCCGACATCCTCCGGGTGATGGCCGCCGACGCCGCGGAGCTGGTCCGCCGCGCCCTGGCCGTGACGCTGAAGGCGTCGGATGTCATTCCGCACGACGTGGCGCTGAAGCTGGCGCGGGACGTCGAGTCGATCTCCCTGCCGATGCTGAACTTCTCGCCGGTGTTCACCGACGACGACCTGGCCGAGATCGTCCGGCTCGGCGGTCCGGTGCGCCAGGTGGCGATCGCCAAGCGCCCGCGCCTTTCGGAAAAGGTCACCGGCGCGATCGTCGAGTACGGCGCGGAGGCGGCCGTCGAAACCGCCGTGGCCAACGACAACGCCGCCTTCTCCGAACGCATCCTGCAGAAGGCCCTCGACCGGTTCGAGAAGTCGGAGCAGGTGCTGGCCGCGGTCGCCTACCGCAACGCCCTGCCGCTTTCCGTGACCGAACGCCTGATCACCATGGTCGGCGACCAGGTCCGCGACCATCTGCTGAACCATCACGGCGTCTCGGCCGAGATGGCCCTGACCATCGCCACGGGCGCCACCGAGCGGGCGACCGTCGATCTCGTCGACCAGGCCGGCCGCGCCGCCGACCCCAAGGCTTTCGCCGCGCACCTGAACAAGGTCCAGCGGCTGACCGCCTCGCTGCTGCTGCGGTCGCTGGCCCATGGCCACATGACCTTCTTCGAGTGCGCCATCGCCGAACTGGCGGGCGTGCCGCATCACCGCACCTGGCTGATGATTCACGACGCGGGACCGCTCGGTCTGCGCGCCATCTACGATAGGGCCGGCCTGCCGGCGCGGCTGTTCGCCGCGTTTCGCGCCGGCGTCGACACCTTCCATTCGATGGAATTCGACGGCGGCCTGCGCGACCGCGAACGCTTCCAGGAGCGTATGCTGCAACGGTTCCTGACCCAGCCGCAGGGCGCCGCCCGCGACGACGTCGACTATCTGATCGACAAGATGGACCGCATCTCCCGCGAGGCCCGCCGGACCGTTGACGTGGCGTGAGGCTTGCCGAACGGGTGTTTGAGGCGCGATCCTTCGCCTCATGACCGAAGCCGTAGCGATCCGCCCCGCCGCCACCATTCTGCTCGTCCGCGACGACCCGACCTTCGAGGTCCTGATGGTCAAGCGGCACCACCAGATCGATTTCGCCTCGGGCGCCCTGGTGTTTCCGGGCGGCAAGACCCACGCCGGCGATCATGACGAGGCCTGGGCCGATCACGTCACGGGCTGGGACGCCACTCCGCCCGAGAAGCGGCCGCTGCGCATCGCCGCCATCCGCGAAGCCTATGAGGAAGCGGCGATCATCATCGCCAATGACGCCCACGGCCGGCCGTTCCGCGGCGATGACCGCGCCGGCGCGGCTCGCGAGTCGGTGTCGAAGGACGAACGTCCATTCCTCGACCTGATCCGCGAACTCGACGTGAAGCTCGACCTGCCGGCCCTGACCACCTTCGCCCGCTGGATCACGCCGGACATGATGCCCAAGCGGTTCGACACCTGGTTCTACCTTGTGCGGGCGACCGGGGAGCAACTGGCGGTCTGCGACGGCTACGAGACCGTCGACGCCGAATGGGTCCCGCCGGCGCGGGCGCTGGAGCTTGAAAAGGCCGGCGAACGGACGATCATCTTCCCGACCCGCATGAACCTGCAGCTGCTGGCCGAGGCGAAGAGCGCCCAGGACGCCATCGACCGCGCCAACGCCCGCACCCTGGTGCCGGTGCTGCCGGTGGTCGAGCGGCGCGAGACCGGCGCGGTGCTGGTGATCCCGCCCGACGCCGGCTACGGCGCCGTGGTGGAGCCGATGAGCAACATCCGGGCCTGACCGGAACAGGCCCGTGCGGCGTCCGTTCCTGACGGATGCGCCACGCCATCGACCGCCTGATCTTCACCCCCGACGACGTCGACCTGTCGCGCTCGCCGCTGCGGCAGGGCCTGCCGCCCGGCTCGACCTATGTGCTCGGCGCCTTCAATCCGGGACTGGCGGTGCTGCCCGGCGGCAACCTGCTGATGATGGTCCGTGTCGCGGAAGCCCTGCGTGAGCCGATGACCGGCCACGTCGTGCGCGGAATCCGCTGGCAGGCGGGGCAGGGCTACGGCGTTGTCGAATGGCCGCTCGCCGGGGCGGACACCCGCGACCCGCGCGCCTTCTATCTGGCCGATGTGGCCAACCCGATGATCGGCCTGACGTCGCTGTCCTGGCTGCTGCCCGTGGAGCTGACGCCGGACGGCCTGTCGGTGGTCACCGTCCACTACGACCGCGCCATTGGCCCCCGCGCCGCCTGGCAGGCCTATGGCGTCGAGGACGCCCGGATCAGCCGCATCGGCGACACCTGGTACATGACGGCCTGCTCGATCAGTGACGCGCGCCAGTCGACGGCGCTCTACACCTCGGCCAACGCGCTGGACTGGGACCTCCGGGGCATGGTCCTGGATCACCAGAACAAGGATATGCTGCTGTTCGAGGGGCTGATCGACGGCATGTTCTGGGCCCTGACCCGGCCGCTGGGCAGTCTCTACTTCGCGACTCCGCCCGACAGCCCCTGGCGCGGCGGCCCGTCGATCAACCTGGCCCGTTCGCCCGACGCCCTGCACTGGAAGCCGGTCGAGACGGGCGGCATCCGCGCGCGACGGGTCTCGCCGTCGAGTGAAAAGATCGGCGGCGGCGCCCAGCCGGTGCTGACGCCGGAGGGCTGGCTGGTGCTGTATCACGGGGTTGAGGCCGGCGGCGTGGTCGGGACCTACCGCACCTTCTGGGCCCTGCTCGACGCGCGGGACCCGACGCGGATCCTGCGGCTGGAGGACCAGGCGGCCGTACTTGAGGCGAGCCCCGTCCTGACCGGACCGCTGCGCGAGCAGATGTATCTGGACGATGTGGTGTTCACGACGGGGCTGGCCGACGGCGGCGACCACTGGGTCGTGCTGTCAGGCGAGGCGGACCTCGCCTGTCGCGTCACCCATATTCCGAAAGCCGTATTCCGCTAGGCGGCGCGCTTGCTGACGCGGTCTTCCAGCTCTTCGACCAGCTTGCGGCCGACCGGGTGGTCTTCGGTGCGGATGTCGCCGCGCACCGCGGCCTTGATGGCGTCGATATGGGCGTCGACGAGGAACATCGGCGCGTCCAGGCGGGTCGCGGGGTCATCGATCAGCTTGCACAGCGAGCCGGCGATACGGGTGACCAGCGGGAATTCATAGGTCGCGCCGAGGCCCTTCAGGTCGTGGGCGCGCAGATACAGCGTTTCGGCCGTGTCCGTGGTCAGGCCTTCGACGCGGATGCGCTGCCGGGAGGCCTCGAGCTTGACCAGCTCGTCGTTGAGCCACTCGCTGAAATTGCCCGACAGGCTCTTCAGCGCGGCCTCCGCCTTGGCGATCGCCGCAGGGTCGATGCCGCCCAACCGGCCGCCTACCTTGAGGCGCAGGGTGTTCGGGGCCTGGATGAACTGGACCGTCGGATTATCGCTCACGCGTCGCCTCCCTTGGCGTTAACTGCCCCGACGCTAGGCCAATGGAGTTAACAACGGATGAGACGGAACTTTCTGCTGACAGCGACAAGCGGTCGCATCAGGCGGAAAACTGTTCCGCCAAAACCCGCTCTTCCAGGCTGCGGCCGGCGTCGAACAGCATCGACAGGCTGACCGCGCGATCCTCGGACACATGCACCTCGACCACGTCGCGAACCTCGACGTTGTCGGCCACGGCGCTGACCGGGCGTTTGTCGGCTTCGAGCACCTCGAAAGTGACCCGCGCGGTGTGCGCCAGCAGGGCCCCGCGCCAGCGCCGGGGCCGGAAGGCGCTGATCGGCGTCAGGGCCATGACCCGGGCGTCGATCGGAATGATCGGGCCGTGCGCCGAGAGATTGTAGGCGGTCGATCCGGCGGGCGTGGCGACCAGCGCCCCGTCGCAGACCAGTTCGCCCATCCGCACCTTGCCGTCGATCGAGATGCGCAGCTTGGCCGTCTGGCGCGTCTGGCGCAGCAGCGACACCTCGTTGATCGCCAGCGCCCGGTGGTGCTTGCGCTTGGAATCGATGGCGACCATGGCCAGCGGATGGATCACGGCCCGTTCGGCGGCGCTGATCCGCTCCAGCAGGCCGTCCTCGCTGTACTCGTTCATCAGGAATCCGACCGAGCCGCGGTTCATGCCGTAGATCGGCTTTCCGTCGGCCAGGGCGCCGTGCAGCGTTTCCAGCATGAAGCCGTCGCCGCCGAGGGCGACGATGACCTGGGCGCTGTCGCCGGCGTCGCCGTAGCGGGCGATCAACCGGTCGCGAGCTTCCTGCGCCTCGGGTCGGTCGCTGGCGAGGAAGGTGACGCGGGAGGTGTTGGGGCGGGCGTTGAACATGTCGGGGCGAGCAAGGCCTTATGCCGCCGGCCTTGTCAAACGGTGGCGACGGCCTTGCGGAAGGCGACGCCGGCGATGTCGGCGTCAAACGGTCCGAACGCGCCGGTGGCGCGGCGTCCGGCTTCGGCCCCGCCGCCCGGCCGGCCGAGATTGAGATCGCGGACCGCCGCGAGAATGGTCGGGAACGCCCCGCGATCGACGCCGATGGCGGCGCAGGCCAGGGCCAGCAACTCGGGCCGGTCGCTGTCGATGGCCCGGCGGATGTGATCGGCCTCGAAGTTGCCCAGCCGCGCGAGGGCGGTGACGAACAGGGTCAGGCGGCCCTCGCGCAGGGACCGCAGCAGAAAGCTCGGCCGCAGCTGTCCCGCGTCGTTCAGCTTCTCCACCAGCCGGCGCTCGAGCGCCTCGTGTTCGGCGTCCACCCCCGCCCGGGCGGGCGGCAGGCTCTCCACGGCGGCGTGTGCCTCGCGAATGCTCTGGGCCAGGGCCGCGTCGAGGGCGGCGGCGTCCAGCCGGAACCGCTCGACCAGCGACGCCCGCAGCGACTGGCCGACCCAGACATACAGCTTCTGCGCCAGGTCCGAGGACAGCCGGGGATGGCGGGCCAGCGGCGAGCGCAGGGCCGCGACGCCGCGCGCCTGTTCGACCAGCCGTTCCATGGCCGAGGCGGTGACCTCGGCCGTGTCGTTGCCGGCGAGGGCGGTCAGCACGGCCGGCTCGCTCTGCTGCAGGATGGCCTCGACCACCGGCGCGCCGAGGCGGCCGCGGCGGGCGATGGCGATCTGGTGATCGAGCGTCGACTCCACCAGCAGGCGGATCAGGTCATGGTCCTGCAGCACCGGGCTGGCGGCGATGATCGGTCCAGCGATCTCGATCTCGTCCAGCGCCAGCACATTGATCAGGGCCGGCGGAACCCAGGCGGCGGCGGCGATCTTTTCGGCGAGCCGACGGCGGATGTCCCGTTCGGCTTCGGCGACCAGCGCCATGAACACGCCGCTGACCAGTTCGCGGACCTGGGGCTGGGCGACGTCGCCGATTTCGGCGCGGTCGCAGAGGCCGACGATCGCGTCCAGCAGGCGCTCACGGTCCACCGGATGCCGGCTTCGCGCCAGCAGCAGCAGATCGGCGGCTTCGACAGCGATGGTCACGTGGGGCCCCGTCCCGAGTGTCGGGCTGAAGCATGACCCTGCTCCCACCCCGTGAAAACATGCTTAAACGACAGAAAGATCGGCAGGGGAGTCGAATCGTATGGCGGATCCGGTGATTCTGGCGCTTGACCAGGGAACGACCAGTACGCGGGCGATCGCCTTCGACGTCCACGGCCATGCGCTCGGCGAGGGCAGCCGCCCGCTGCGCCAGAGCTATCCGCACGACGGCTGGGTCGAGCACGACGCCGAGGAAATCTGGAACGCAGCGGTGGCCGTTCTGCGCGAGGCGGTCGAGCGGTGCGGGCGGCCGGCGGCGGACGTCGCCGCCATCGGCATCACCAACCAGCGCGAGACGGTGGTCATCTGGGACAGAGCCACGGGCCGCCCCATCCATCCGGCGATCGTCTGGCAGGACCGCCGCACGGCCGCCACCTGCGAGCGGCTGGTCAAGATCGGCGCGGAGGAGCGGGTCACGGAGGTCACGGGCCTCCTGCTCGATCCCTATTTCTCCGGCACCAAGATCGCCTGGCTGCTCGACAACGTCGCCGGCGCCCGGGCCCGGGCCGAGCGGGGCGAACTGCTCTGCGGCACCATGGACTGCTGGCTGATCTGGAAGCTGACCGGCGGCAAGGTCCACGCCACCGACGCGACCAACGCCTCCCGCACCCTGCTGTTCGACATCGGCGCCCAGCGCTGGTCCGACGAGATGCTGGAGCTGTTCGAAGTTCCGGCCTCCCTGCTGCCGACGGTGCTCGACTGCGCCGCCGACTATGGCGAGACCGATGCGGCGATCCTCGGCCGCGCCGTGCCGATCCGCGGCGTGGCCGGCGACCAGCAGGCGGCGCTGATGGGGCAGGGCTGCGTCCACCCCGGCGAGATGAAGGCCACCTATGGCACCGGCTGCTTCATGCTGCTCAACACCGGGACGCAGAAGGCGCTCAGCCGTTCGCGCCTGCTGACCACGGTGGCCGCGCGGGTGAACGGCCAGACGACCTACGCGCTGGAGGGCTCGATCTTCGTCGCCGGCGCGGCGATCCAGTGGCTCAACGAGGGGCTGGGCCTCGCCGGCGGCCCGCGCGCGGCGGAGTCGCTGGCGAAAACGGCCAAGCCCGACAGCGGCGTGGTGGTCGTGCCGGCCTTCACGGGCCTCGGCGCGCCCTGGTGGGACGCCGGCGCGCGCGGCGGCATCTTCGGCCTGACCCGCGACTCCGGCCTGGCCGAGATCACGGCGGCGACCTTCGACGCCTGCGCCCTGCAGACCCGTGACCTGATCGAGGCCATGCGCGCCGACGCCCCGCACGCCTTCGGCGCTACGGCCGAACTGCGCATCGACGGCGGCATGTCGCAGAGTCCGTGGTTCTCGCAGCGGCTGGCCGACCTGACCGGCTTCCCGGTCTGCCGGGCCAGCTACCAGGAGACCACGGCGCTCGGCGCGGCCCTGTTCGCCGGCCTCGGCGCCGGCCTGTTCAGCTCGGTGGAGGAGGCGGCCTCGGCCCGCCCGGACGCTGAACTTCTGACCCCGACGAAGAACAGCCACATGCGCGAGGCGGCCTACGCCCGCTGGCTCGACGCCGTGCCGCGGGTGCGGTCGTAGCGTTGGCGACGCGTCAGCGCATAGACCTTCTCCTCGTCGATCGCGGCCTGTTCGACAGCCGCGCGCGCGCCCAGGCGGCGATCGCGGCGGGGCGGGTGACGGTCGACGGCCGCGTCGTCGCCAGGCCGTCCGAAGCGGTCGACGCGGACGCCGTGATCACGGCCGAGGCCGCCCATCCCTGGGTCGGGCGCGGCGGGCTGAAGCTGGATCACGCCCTGACACTGTGGCCGGTCCCCGTGGAGGGCCGGGTCGCGCTCGACGTCGGCGCCTCGACGGGCGGGTTCACGCAGGTCTGCCTCAGCCGGGGCGCGGCGACGGTCTATGCGGTCGATGTCGGGCGCGACCAGCTGCATGCCACCCTGGCCGGCGACCCGCGTGTGGTCGAACTGTCGGGCACGGACGCCCGCACGCTGGACGCGGCCCTGATCCCGCGGGCGCCGGAGCTGATCGTCACCGACGTCAGTTTCATCAGCCTGGCCAAGGCCCTGCCGGCGGCGCTGGCGCTGGCCGGACCCGGCGCGGACCTCGTGGCCCTGGTCAAACCGCAGTTCGAGGCCGGCCGCGAGCGGGTCGGCAAGGGCGGCATCGTCAGGGACGAGGCGGTGCGGCGCGAGACGCTCGCCGACGTCGCAGCCTGGCTGGAAGGGCAGGGCTGGACCGTCCGCGCGACCGCCGACAGCCCGATCACCGGCGGCGACGGCAACGCCGAGTTCCTGCTATGGGCGCGGAAGCGGTAGCGGCGACAAGAAAAGGCCGCCCGCGTTGAGCGGACGGCCCTTCCTTACAGAGGCTGTCGACGAAGGTTAGTCGACGACCTGATAGCGTCCGCTGGAGTCGCGGCAGACGCGCACGAAGCGCTTCTGGACGCTGCCGTCCGGCAGGTAGATCGGGCTTTCAGCCAGGGTGCAGCCGTCGCCCGACGGACCGTCGGCAACCGGACGCGCGTAGGCATCGTCATAGCCGTCGTCGCCGTAGGGGTCCTGATAGGCGCCCCGCTGGTAGCCGTCCTGGTAGCCATAGTAGCCGTCCTGCGGCGGGGGCGGGGCATAGCCCTGCTGGTAGGAGCTGGGCTGGCCCGGCTGGCAGGCCGCCGCGCTCTTGCCGACATTGGCCCCGACCACCGCGCCGAGGAGACCGCCGAGCACGGCGCCTTCGGTGCGGTTGCCGCGCGCGGCGACGTTCGAGCCGGCGAGGGCCCCAAGACCGGCGCCGACGAGGGCGCCGCCCGTTCCACGGTTGGTCCGCTCGCGCTGGCAGGCGTCATAGCGGTAGCCGTTGTTGTAGCCGCCGGACGACGGCGGATAGCTCTGCGCCGAGGCGAAGGTCGGGACCATCGCCAGGCCGGCGACCATGGTCATGGCCGCCAGACCGGCGACGCCGCGGGTCAGTTTGGAACGGGTCGTCATTTAAGGCTCTCCCTTGAGCTAGAACTTGAGAGCGTCCGTGCGTCCGGGTTTAGCCCCGGCCGCTCGGCCGCCAGTCGCCGTTGCGTCCGCGGCAGACTTCAAAGCCGTGCCAGCGGCCGCCGTAGTATTCCTGCACCCACTTGCAGTTGCCGCCCCGGGCGCTGACGCGCTTGGGGTAGTTGGAGCAGTGGAAGTTGTCGCGGGCGATCTGGTTGCCGGCGATGGCGCCGACGGTGCCGCCCAGAACCGCGCCCTCGACCTTGTTGCCGCGCGCGCCGACGGCGGCGCCGAGCGTGCCGCCGACCAGGGCGCCGGTGAGGGTGCCCTTCTTCTTGGCCTGCTGGCGCTTGTAGCTGCAGACGTCGCCGCGGCCATAGGAGCGGGCCGACTGGGCGTCGGCGAAAGTCGGGACCATGAAGGCCGGGGCCGCGATCGCGATCGCGGCGGTGAGGGACAGAATGGTGCGCATGACACGCTCCCTTCGCTTCTGGGGCGAGTTTCCCCGCCGTTGATGTTGAGAAGATGGCGGGTCCAACCTGAACAGCCGTTGAGCGACCCGTTCATCTTCGTTCATGTGGCCGACCGATTGGCCGCCCTCTGACCCCGCAACAATGGTATCGGGTGCGCCTGAGTTCCGTTGGAGACTTCGTTGGCCGAATTGATCGACATTTCCGTCACAGGCGTGGGCGCCCAGGGCGACGGCCTGGCGCCGGGTCCCCTGTTCGTCCCCCTGACCTTGGGGGGCGAGACGGTGCGCGGCCATCGCGACGGCCAGCGGGTCGAGGTGGTCGAGATCGTTACGGCCAGCCCCGACCGGGTGACGCCGCCGTGTCCGCATTTCGGCACCTGCGGCGGCTGTTCGCTGCAGCACTGGGCGTCCGCGCCCTACCTGGCCTGGAAGGGCGATCTGGTCCGCACCGCGCTCAGCCATGAGCATATCGAGACCGAGATCCTGCCGACGTTCGCCTCGCCGCCCGGCTCACGCCGCCGCCTGGCCCTGCACGCCCGGGGCGGGAAGGGCGGGGTCAAGCTGGGTTTCAAGGAGCGGCGCAGCTGGTCGCTGGTCGACATCGAGACCTGCGTCATCGCCGATCCGCGGCTGGTCGCGGCCCTGCCGGCGCTGCGCGCGCTGGCCCGGCCGTTCCTTGAGCATCCCAAGTCCGCCCCGACCCTGCACGTGACCCTGACCGCCACCGGTCTCGACGTCGATGTCACCGGCGTCGAGCGCAAGAGCGGCGGCCTGTCCGCCGACGCCCGCATGCGCGCGGCCGAGGCCGCGTCGGCCGGCGACATGGCGCGCGTCACCCTGGCGGGCGAGATGGTCTACCAGGCGCGCCAGCCCATGGTCCGGCTGGGGCCGGCCACGGTGGCCCTGCCGGCCGGCAGTTTCCTGCAGGCCGTGCCCCAGGCCGAGGCGGCCATGGCGGCCTTCGCGGTCGACGCCGTCGCCGGAGCCCACCGCATCGCCGACCTCTATTGCGGCGTCGGCACCTTCACCTTCCGGCTGGCCATGATCGCCCCGGTGCTGGCGGCCGACTCCGCGGCCCCGGCCATCGCCGCCCTGCGCGCCGCCACGGCTAGCGCCGCCGGCCTCAAGCCGATCACCGCCGAGGCCCGCGACCTGGCCCGCCGCCCGATGCTGGCGGCCGACCTGGCCAAGGTCGACGCGGTGGTCTTCGACCCGCCCCGCGCCGGCGCGCTGGAACAGGCCCACGAGATCGGCCGCAGCAAGGTCGCCCGTGTTGTCGGCATCTCCTGCAATCCGGTGACCTTCGCCCGCGACGCCCGCGTGCTGGTCGAGGCCGGTTTCACCCTGGAGCGCGTCCTCCCCGTCGACCAGTTCCTCTGGTCGCCGCATGTGGAGCTGGTCGGGGTGTTTTCGCGCTGAGACACCCAGTGTCCTTCGAGACGCTCGCTTGAGGCTCGCTCCTCAGGATGACGCAGAGGGTTGGGCTTCAAAAATATCCGTCATGATGAGGAGCGAGGCCCCAGCCGAGCGTCTCGAACCACGCACGACCTACGCAAACAGATCCATCTGATCCCCCGCCTTGGGCGGTACGCGGAATGCGGCCACGTCCAGCGGCTCGCGCGGCTGGTCCAGGCCGTAGCGCTTGCGGGCGGCCTTGAACCGCGCTGCCACCAGCTCGGCCAGCGGCCCTTCGCCCCGGCCGCGCACCCCGAACTCCGAGGTGTAGGTCTTGCCGCGCCGCATCTGGCGGACCAGCGACATGACCCGCTCGGCCCGGTCGGGGTGGTCGGTCCCGAGCCACTCCTGGAACAGGTCGGTGATCTCAAGCGGAAGCCGGACCATGACATAGCCGGCCGCCGTCGCCCCGGCCTCGGCCGAAGCCTCCAGCACCGCCTCCAGCTCGTGGTCGTTGAGGCCCGGGATGACCGGCGCGAACATCACCGTCACCGGGCAGCCGGCCGCCTTCAGCTGGCGGACCGCGTCGAGCCGGCGCTGCGGCGTCGCGGCGCGCGGCTCCATGCTGCGGGCAAGCTTGCGGTCCAGGGTGGTGATCGAGACGGCCGCCCGCGCCAGTCCGGCCCGGCCCATTTCGCCGAGGATGTCGGCGTCGCGCGCGATGAGGTTGGACTTGGTGATGATCGTCAGCGGGTGCCGGAACCGTTGCAGCACCTCCAGGAGCTGGCGGGTGACCCGCAGTTTGCGCTCCAGCGGCTGGTAGGGGTCGGTGTCTGCGCCGATCTGGATCAGTCGCGGCGCGTAGTTCTTGCGCGACAGCTCGGCGGCCAGCAGCTGCGCCGCCTCGGGCTTGAAGAACAGCCGGGTCTCGAAATCCAGTCCCGGCGACAGACCGAGGTAGGCGTGGTTGGGCCGCGCGAAGCAGTAGATGCAGCCGTGCTCGCACCCCCGGTAGGGATTGATCGACCGGTCGAAATGGATGTCCGGACTGGTGTTGCGGGTGATGATGGTCTTCGCCTTGTCGGGCAGGACCACGGTCTTCAGCTGCGCAGGCTGGGGATCATCCAGCGTCCAGCCGTCATCGAACGCCTCGCGCTGGGCGGCGACGAAGCGGCTGGTCGCGTTGCTGCGCGCGCCGCGGCCGCGCACCGGCGGTTTCGAAGGAGCGGATGCGGTCATGCCCCGACGCTAGGCTCGCGGCGGAAACAAAACAAGAACATTCAAGCCTGGAATATGCAACCAGATGATTGCATAACCCTTCGGGTCGCGATATGGAAAAGCAACCAGGAGGTTGCCAATGACCGATCGTATCGAGAAGACCATCGACCTGAAGGCCACGCCGGCGCGGGTCTGGCGCGCGCTGACGGACTCCGCCGAGTTCGGCGAATGGTTCCGGGTGAAGCTTGAGGGACCATTCGTGCTGGGCGAGGAAATCCAGGGCCGGATCACCTACGCGGGCTACGAGCATCTGGTCTGGAAGGCGACGGTGACGCGGATGGATGAACCGACCCTGTTCGCCTTCACCTGGCATCCCTACGCGGTGGCCCCCGACGTCGACTATGACGCCGAGCCGACGACCCTGGTCGAGTTCCGGCTGACGCCGCTGGCCGACGGCGTGCGGCTGACCGTCTCCGAGTCCGGGTTCGACGCCCTGCCGGCCGACCGTCGCGACGAGGCCTTCCTGCGCAACGAGGGCGGCTGGACCATCCAGGTGGAGAACATCCGGGCCCATGTTGAACGCTGAGAGCGCGACGTCCGGCCCCGCGCGGATCTTCGCGGCGCTGGGCGATCCCACGCGGCTGACCCTGCTGCGCCGCCTGAGTGACGGTGATCCCCGCTCGATCGCGCGCTTGTCGCAGGACACCCGCCTGACGCGCCAGGCGGTGACCAAGCACCTGCAAGTGCTGGAGGGCGCGGGCCTGGTCGCCAGCCTGCGGGTCGGCCGCGAGAGCCGCTTCAGCTACCGGCCCGAGCCGGTCGCCGAGGCCAGCGCCTTCCTGCGGTCGGTGTCGGCGCAGTGGGATGACGCCCTGGCGCGGCTGAAGGCCTTCGTCGAGGATTGACCCGGACGGGGACGCGGGCTCCATAGCCCGATGATCTCCGTCATCGTCCCGACTCTCAACAACGCGGCCACGCTGCCGGCCTGCCTCGGCGCGCTGGTGCCGGCCGCGGTCGACGCCATCGTCACCGAGGTGATCCTCGTCGATCGCGGCTCGACCGACGCGACGCTGGAAATCGCCGAGGACGCCGGGGTCAAGCGGGCCGCCACGGTCGAAGCGGCCGTCGCGGCGGCGAAGAGCGACTGGCTGCTGCTGCTGCCGGCGGACCTGCGGCTGGAGGCCGGCTGGGACGCCGAGGCGGCGGCCCATCTGCAGACGTCCGGTGGGCGAGGGGGCCGGTTCCGGTCGGCCCCATGGTGGCCGCTGCGCCCCGGCGACCGGCGCGCGCTGCTGATCCGGCGGGACCGGTTCGGCAAGCCGCCGGGCAGGATCCGCAGGCTGGACAGCCGGGCCTATGTGATCAGCCCGGGCTAGCGGTCCAGCCGGATGTCGATGATCGGCTCGCCGCGCGCCACGGCGTCCAGGGTGTGGGTCTCGCCGCCGAAGCGCCGCTTGTAGGTCCAGTAGGCGACCATGACCTTCTCGACGTAGTCGCGGGTTTCCAGCGCCGGCAGGCTTTCCATCACCAGCAGGCTGTCGGCCCCGGGCCCGATTTTCTTCAGCGTGTTCAGCACGGTGCCAGCCCCGGCGTTGTAGGCGGCCACGGCGCGCAGCACGTCATAGGCCTCCGGCCCCCCGCCCAGCGCCCGCTCCATCAGCCAGGTGAAGTAGTCCTGGCCGACGCGCAGATTGGTCGGGGCGTCGAGCAGCGGCATCGGATTGACCAGCAGCTTGTCGTCGCCGGCCGCGCGGGCCGCCGCGACCGGGCGCACCTGCATCAGGCCCATGGCCCCGGCGCCGGAGACGGCGAACGGATTGAACCGGCTTTCCTTCCAGACCAGGGCGTAGACCATCGCCTTGTCGAGCGTGAAGCCGCCCTCGGGCCACAGCTCCGGCGCGGGGTAGTCTTCCGGGCCCCGCCGGCGCACGGCCGGCCGCCGCAGGGGCAGGAGCGGGGCGGCGGAGTCGGCGGCCGTGGTGATCGGGGCGTTGAGCGCCAGGATCAGCGCCTGCCATTGCTGTCGCTCGCCGGGCGTCTTCGCCAGGGTCAGGCCGGCGCGCAGCTCGAGGCCTGCCTCGGTCGCCCGGCCGACCTGCATCAGGGCGGCGGCGCGGTGGGCGCGGGCGTTGGTCTTCACGAAGCTGAACAGCGGCGCGGGTTCGGGCGCGGGCGCCGGCCGGGTCGCGGCCCGGGTCAGGCCGAACTGGCCCACGGCCTCGGCCAGGGCGCGCCGGTCGGGCGTGTCCGCCCCTGCGCGCTGGCCGCTGAGTTCAAGACTGCGGGCGGCGACCATGCCGTAGAAGGTGTGCGGGGCCTTCGCCGCCATCTGCAGGAAGGCGAGCGACTGGTCCGTATCGCCCAGCCTGGCGGCCGACCGGGAGGCCCAGAAGGCGCCCCCGGCGCGCAGCCAGTCGTCCTGGTCCTCGTCGAGCGCCACGCCCCGGAACCAGGACTGCGCCTCGTCGTAGCGCGCCAGCCGCCAGGCCGCGAGGCCGGCGATCCACCGCTCCCCGGCGGCCGGGGCCAGCACCAGCGCCCGGGCGGCGTCGCCGGAATAGTAGGCTTCCCGGGCGGCGCGGCCGCGATCCGGGCTGGCGGGCCCGCCGGCCAGGCCCGATGCGCTCTCGACCCGGCCCCACAGGCGGGTGACGTCCATGAACGACGGCGGTTTCGGATCGCTCGCGCCCGACGGCTTGCGCTTGACGGCCAGGGCGTAGACCCGCTCGGCGCCGGGCAGGTCGCCGTAGCTCTTCAGCCAGCCGGTCAGCTCCTCGAAGGTCGCCGACCAGGCCGTCGGATGCATGAGTTTCTGGAAGGCGAGGTGGCCGGCCAGGGCCTTGTCCCTGACCCGCGCCATGGCCGCTTCGGCGTCTTCGAAGTCGCCGCGCTGCGTCGCCGCGAAGGCTTCGCGATAGGCGCGCTCGTCCATCGGCGACAGCACCTGCGGACCCGCCGCGAACGCCGTCCCGGCGGAAAACAGAGTCGCGGCCGCCATGGGCAGAGCCATGATCAGCGCGCGCCGTGAGGTCGTCATGCTGTTCACCGCGTCTGTCCGGTCCGGACGGCGCGGCCCCTTTCCCGATGGAGGCGGCAAACTAGCGGCGGGAGGCGCGCAAAGGAAGCGGGTTCGCGCGTCAGGCGGACTGCGGCGGCCCGACGGGGACGAAGCCGTGCGGCGCGTTCAGGTCCTCGCCGCCGCGCAGCATGAAGATCACCTGCTCGACGCGGCTGAAGCCGACGACCGCGGCGACGATGGTGATGAGGCTTTCCGCGCCGGAGAAGGCGATCAGCGGCCAGAGGCAGAACAGCAGGAAGGCCCCGACCTTGGCCGACCAGAAGTGGAACATCATCAGCTTGCGGCGCATGGCCCAGGAGACGGCCAGATAGAGCAGGGGGCCGCCGAACAGGATCGCCGCCGCCACGGCCTGCCGTCGCATCAGGTCTGGCCAGGCCAGCACGAGAAATACGAGGATGCCGATCGAGAAGATGTTGTCCACCGCCGCGTCCAGTTGGGCTCCGTAGCGCGAGGCGCGGCCCGAGGCGCGGGCGATCCAGCCGTCGACCGCGTCGGTCAGCGCCGCCAGCACGTAGAGCGCCAGCGCCGGCGTCTGCAGGCCCGCCAGCAGCAGGGCGATGATCGGCGCGATCAGCAGCGCCCGGCTGAGCGTGACCAGATTGGCCCACTTCAGCGCGCCGTCCTCGAAGATCAGGGTGGCGGGGAAACTATGCGTCGCCATCGGCGTCTCCAGCGGGGCTTTCCACCAGCTTCACCGTGGATGGCCGGGCGAGCAAGCTTTCGACACTGAAGGCGGTCTGGTGCATCGGGCAGACCACGCGCCCCTGGTCGTCGACATGGCCGAATTTCAACGGTCCGCCGCGATGGGGACAGGCGTTGCGCACGAGGTAGAGCTGGTCGTCGACGGCGAGCAGGAAATAGTCCTCGCCGCCGCGCCGGATGGGCGGCAGGTAGCTTCCGATCCAGACCGACCGGGCCATCAGGCCGCGTCCGCCAGACGGCCGGTCGCCCCCGGGGGAAACCGACTGAAGTCGGCGGCGGTCACCGCGCCGGTGGCCCCGACCTGGACCCGGGCGGCGGGATCGACGGGCGTCGCCGGCGTGACCAGCCGGCCGTCGTGCGGCCGCAGGCCGTAGATCGCCGACGGTGCGGCCTCGAAGGCCAGCAGCAACGCCAGCTGGCCGGCGCCGTTGCGCGCGAACACCGCCCGCGTCAGTTCGGCCCCGGCGATGATCTCGCGTCCGACCTCGGGGCCGAACCGCTCGACGAACGGCGCGATCACCTCGTCGACGACCATCCGTGTGTGGTGCAGATCGATGTGGGCGTGCTCGGTGAAATAGCGGGCGTCCGCCTGCGGATGAAACCGGCCGAGGTGGCGCGCGTGGAACAGCGTCGAGCGCTGATAGGCCGTCTCGGCGAACAGCAGGAAGCCCACCTGGCGGAAGATGTTGCGCGGGTTCTGGAACAGCCAGTGAATGGCGTTGTGCAGCGCCAGGGTGTTGGTGTCGAACAGACGCCAGTAGCCGTTGTAGCGGTCGTCCAGCCCGAACGAGCGCATGGTGGCGCGGTAGAGCACACTGTGCTTGTGGCCGTGCGCGCCATAGCCGAACTCGTCGATCAGGATGCGGAACAGCGCCGACTGCGGGGCGCCGAACTCGCCGATCACCCCCAGCGCCGAGGCGGACGCCTCCGCCAGCAGGTCGGCCGAGGATTGCACGAGGAAGTTCCGGTAGTGATCCTCGCGGTGCGCGACCCCGGTCAGCGCGTCGAGGAAGGCGTCGGACTGGAGCGCCCGCAGCTCGGGCAGCAGCCGGTCGACATAGGCCATGACGTCGCCGTCGCCGGTCGCCGTCCCGGCCTGCAGCGGGGCGATCAACTCGTCCTCCAGCGCGCCGCGCGCGGCGTTCAGCGCCTGCAGCCGGTCCTCGCCGTAGTGCGTCGCCAGATGATCGAGCAGCGTCGGTCCCGGCGCGGCGTCGGGCAGCACGACGTAGCGTGCCTGGTAGCAGCGCAGCAGCGCCTGGTGCTTCACATGCAGGGTCAGCGCCGCGTCGGCGTCGTCCGGCAGCAGATCGATCCCGCCGTCATAGGCCGGCGGCGGGTTGGCTCCCGAAGCCCGCGCCAGCCGCGCGCCCAGCGTGTTCAGCGCCCCCGCTGTGAGCATCTCAGGCGTCCAGCGGCCGGTAGACCGAGACGCCGATGCCGCCCTTGATGAACAGGTCGTCCAGCCGCCAGCGCGACAGGTTCATGGTCGTCCCGTTGAGATAGGTCGGGGCGTCTGGCGCTCCGGCGATGACCGGGATGTGCTTGATGATGATCTTCGAGACGAGGTCGGCCTTGAACAGGCTGGACAGCAGCTCGCTGCCGCCCTCGGCGATCATCGTCCGGATGCCGCGCGCGTCCAGCAGGGCCATCAGGGCCCCCAGGTCGACCTGGTCGTGACCGCAGACCACCACCTCGACGTGATCGCGGGCCTCCAGAGCGGCGACCGCCTCCGGCGTGGCTCGCTCGGACACCGCCACCAGCGTGGGCACGCCATCGTTCAGCAGCGTGCAGTCCGGCGGCAGGCGGCCGTCGGAGGACGGGATCACGCGCAGCGGGTTGCGGCCCTGCACATGGCGCACGGTCAACTCAGGATCATCGACCCGCACGGTGTTGGCCCCGACCATGATGGCGTCATTGGCCGCCCGCTGGGTGTGGAACCAGGCCTTCAGCTCGTCCGTGGAATAGAGAAACAGATCCTTGCTCGACGCGGACCTGCCCAGCGACAGCTTGCCGTCGATGGTCAGCTCCGACAGCGTGGTGATCTCGACCATAGGATTTCCCCCGGACGACATCGCGATGTCGTCCTGTCACGATTTCGTCCGTTGCTGAACGCGGCCGCGACGGACTGGTTCATACAGAAAGAGGACGGGGGCTGGTCACGGGCGGTCCGGGTCCCTATTTCGGCTGCACATCCGGGGGACTTTCGTGCAGCCCATCATTTCCATCGCCGGTCTGGCCAAGACCTACGCCGGCGGCTTCCAGGCGCTCAAGGGCGTCGATCTCGAGATTCGCCAGGGCGAGATCTTCGCCCTGCTCGGGCCCAACGGGGCCGGCAAGACGACGCTGATCGGCGTGGTCTGCGGCATCGTCAACGCCACGTCCGGGACGGTGACCGCGGACGGTCACGACATCGTCCGCGACTACCGCCAGGCCCGCACCAAGATCGGCCTGGTGCCGCAGGAACTGTCGACCGACGCGTTCGAGACCGTGATCGCCACGGTCAAGTTCAGCCGCGGCCTGTTCGGCAAGGCGCCGGACCCCGCCTACATCGAGAAGATCCTTCGCGACCTCAGCCTGTGGGACAAGAAGGACAACAAGATCATGACGCTGTCGGGCGGCATGAAGCGCCGGGTGATGATCGCCAAGGCGCTCAGCCACGAGCCGAAGATCCTGTTCCTCGACGAGCCCTCGGCCGGCGTCGACGTCGAACTGCGCCGTGACATGTGGGCCATGGTCCGGGCCCTGCGCGACAACGGCGTCACCATCATCCTGACCACCCACTACATCGAGGAGGCCGAGGAGATGGCCGACCGGATCGGGGTGATCAACAAGGGCGAGCTGATCCTGGTCGAGGACAAGGACGTGCTCATGCGCAAGCTCGGCAAGAAGCAGCTGACGATCCAGCTGCGCGAGCCGCTGGCGGCGCTGCCGGCCGCCCTGGCGAATGACGCGCTCAGCCTGTCCACCGACGGGTTGGAGCTGACCTTCAGCTTTGACGCCCAGGCGGAGGAGACCGGCATCGCCGACCTGCTCAGGCGGCTGGGCGACCACGGCATCGACTTCAAGGATCTGCGCACCGAGGAAAGCTCGCTGGAAGAGATCTTCGTCAATCTGGTGAGGGCGGGATGATCAATCTTCATGGCGTGAAGGCCATCTATCGGTTCGAGCTGGCCCGCTGGTTCCGCACCCTCATGCAGTCGATCCTGGCGCCGGTCATCTCGACCTCGCTGTATTTCGTGGTCTTCGGCTCGGCCATCGGCAGCAAGATGACCACCATCGACGGGGTCAGCTACGGCGCCTTCATCGTGCCGGGCCTGATCATGCTGTCGATCCTGACCGAGAGCATCTCCAACGCCAGCTTCGGCATCTACATGCCCAAATGGTCGGGCACGATCTACGAGCTGCTGTCCTCGCCGGTCTCGTGGATCGAGACGGTGATGGGCTACGTCGGGGCGGCGGCGACCAAGTCGGTGCTGCTGGGACTCTTGATCCTGGTCACGGCGCGGCTGTTCGTTCCGTTCGAGATTGTCCATCCCGTCTGGATGCTGGCCTTCCTCGTGCTCACCGCCGTCACCTTCAGCCTGTTCGGCTTCATCATCGGTCTGTGGGCCGATGACTTCCAGAAGCTGCAGATCGTGCCGACCCTGATCGTCACGCCGCTGACCTTCCTGGGCGGCAGTTTCTACTCGATCAGCATGCTGCCGCCGTTCTGGCAGAAGGTCACCCTGTTCAACCCGGTGGTCTACCTGATCAGCGGCTTCCGCTGGGCCTTCTATGGCAAGTCGGACGTCAACATCGGCATCAGCGTCGCCGCCACGGCCGGCTTCATGATCGCCTGCCTGTTCGCCATCCGCTGGTTCTTCCGCACCGGCTACAAGATGAAAGCCTGACCGATGAAATCAGGGGACAGCTTACTCATTTCCCCTGCTGCGCATCCGGACAGACTCCGGAAATGAGTAAGCTGTCCCCTGATTTCCCTGATTTCCTGCAGATGAAAGCCTGACCTCGCATGTCCGCTGACCTGTTCGCCCCGCTGACCTTCGCTCACGGCCCGGCGATGAAGAACCGCCTGATGCTGGCGCCGCTGACCAACACCCAGAGCCACGCCGACGGCCGGCTGTCGGACGAGGAGTTCAAGTGGCTGACCATGCGGGCCGAGGGCGGCTTCGGCCTGACCATGACCTGCGCGGCGCACGTCCAGCGCATCGGCCAGGGCTTTCCGGGGCAGCTCGGCATCTGGTCCGATGACCACCTCGAGGGCCTGACCCGCCTGGCCGCGGCCATCAAGGCCCAGGACAGCGTGGCGGTGGTCCAGATCCACCACGCCGGCATGCGCTCGCCCGCCGAGCTGATCGGCGAGGCGCCCGTCTGCCCGTCCGACAACGTGGAGTTCAAGGCCCGCGCCCTGACCGGCCCTGAGGTCGAGCAACTGCGCGACGACTTCATCGCCGCCGCGGTCCGGGCGCAGAAGGCCGGCTTCGACGGCGTCGAGCTGCACGGCGCCCACGGCTACATCATCGGCCAGTTCCTTTCGCCGGAGATCAACTTGCGCACCGATCAGTGGGGGGGCAGTCCGGAGAACCGCGCCCGTCTGGCGATCGAGATCCTCAAGGGCATCCGCGCGCAATGCGGCGACGACTTCCAGATCGGCCTGCGCCTGTCGCCGGAACGGTTCGGCATCGTGCTGGCGGAGTGCCGCGACCTGGCCCAGAGGCTGATGACCGAGGGCCTGATCGACTATCTCGACATGTCGCTGTGGGACGTGCGCAAGGCGCCGATGGACGAGGCCTTCGCCGGCCAGAGCCTGATCAGCGTGTTCACCGGCCTCGACCGCGGCGCGGTGCGCCTGGGCGTCGCCGGCAAGGTGATGTCGACGGCCGACGCCGAATGGTGCCTGGAGCAGGGCTGCGACTTCGTCCTGATCGGCCGCGGCGCGATCCTGCACCACGACTGGCCCAAACTGGCCGCCGCCGTGCCCGGCTTCACCCCGATCGCCCTGCCGGTCACGCGCGCCCACCTCGCGGCCGAGGGTCTGAGCGAGAAGTTCATCACCTACATGAACGGCTGGAAGGGCTTCGTGGCGGCGGAGATGGCGGAGGCCTGATCGCCGCGTCAGTCCTGGGCATAGGCGCGAGCGCGCATCAGCGAACCGTCGGGGTTGAAGGCGAACGCCATCACCAGCTTTCCGTCTCGCGACGGAAAGACCCACGAAAATGCGCCGTCCGGCCTGCGATTCTCGAAGGCGGGCTTGCCGAGGCACTTCTTGACGAGCGGCGCCGTGGCGTCGCTGTCGATGAAGTCTGCGATATTGTCCGGACACTTGGTGAGATGCCGAACCTGCGGCGGAGTGGTTGTATCGGCTTCCTGCGCCTGGGCGGATCCGAAGGCTAGCAGGCCAATGGCGGCCGCCATGATCGCGACCCGGGTCATCGCCTGCATGTCATTGCCTCCAACCAATCGCGCTGAACGCTACTCCGGCCGCCCCGGCCGATCCAGCCGCTCGGTCAGGGTCAGCAGATCGGCCCAGGCCTTCTTCTTCGCGGCCGGCTGGCGCAGCAGGAAGGCCGGATGCAGGGTCGGCAGGGCCGGCAGCACCGTCCCGTCGTCGCCGCGCCATTCGAACCAGCGGCCGTGCAGCGACAGGATGCCCTCGTCGCGTTTGAGCACCGACTTGGCCGAGGCGCCGCCGGCCAGCAGCAGCATCTTCGGCTGCACCAGCTGGATGGCCCGCCGCAGGAACGGCGCGCAGACGGCCTGTTCGGCCAGCGTCGGGGTGCGGTTGCCGGGCGGGCGCCAGAAGACGGTGTTGGTGATGAACACCCGGCCCTCGAGGCCGGCGGCCGTCAGCATGCGGTCGAGCAACTGGCCGGCCTTGCCGACGAACGGCTCGCCGCGCGCGTCTTCCTCGCCGCCCGGGCCTTCGCCGATGACCATGACAGGGGCTTGCGGATTGCCGCGCGCGAACACCGCCTGCTTCGCGCCCTCGAACTTCAGGCCGCAGCCGTCGAACGCGGCGATGGCGGCGGCCAGGGCGTCGAGTGTTTCGGCGTCCGCGGCGCGGGCCTGGGCCTCGGCCACGGCCGCGCTGACATCGACCGCCGGCTTCAGGCCGGCGGCGGCCGGCAGCGGCTGGATCGGCCGGGGCGGGGTCGCCTTGGCTTTCAGGCGCGCCGCGCCCTCGGCCAGCCGGTCGATGGGTTCGTCGGCATAGCAGGCGTCCACGCCCGTCTCGGCCCAGAAGGCGAGGGCGCTTTCGACGGCTCTGGCGTGGGGGCTGCTCACGGACCGATCTAACCCTGCAAGGGGGCAGAGCGCCAGCGGCAACCCCGGTTGCATAAACCATCTCTCTTCACGGTCGGTTGAGTGAACCCGGTTATCTTCGAACCATCGGGGGTGAAAGGAGGCCGTCTTGGCCCCGGAACACCATCGGCCGGAGTCCGGCCCGTTCGACCTGCCCGACCCGGCGGGTCGCCACACCGCCTGCCTGACCGGCGGCTGCGTCTGGAAGCGGCTGGCGCGCATGGAGGCGAACAACGAGCTGTCGACCCGGATCGGCCTGCTGCTGCACGCCTACTATCTCGATCTCGTCGGCCTCTGCCGCTGTCCGCATGGACGGGGGAGGGCGATATGACCGAAATCCCGCCGCGGGGCGAATTCCGCTACGCCGTCGTTCGCGTCGGCCCGGAGTGGCGCATCATCGGCGCGCGCCGGGCCATGGGCCATTTCCCGACCCGCGAGACGGCCCTCCTGGCCGCCGCCAACCTCGCCCGCGAAGCCTCCGAGTCCGGCCATCTCGCCGAGGTCCTGCTTCAATCCGACAGCGGAGAGTTGACGCCGCTGCGCCCCGACGGCCCGTGACACAGCGGCAAATCGCCATTCCCGCTTGACCGACCCTGCGTCGCCTTTGATTAAGACCCTACTTGCGCAGAGGGGACCAAGCGATGACCGAAGCCGTCGAACGCGAATCCATGGAATACGACGTCGTCATCGTCGGGGGCGGGCCCGCCGGCCTGTCGGCGGCCATCAAGCTGAAGCAGCTGGCCGAGGCCGCCGGGACCGAGGTTTCGGTCGCGGTGCTGGAAAAGGGCTCCGAGGTCGGCGCCCACATCCTTTCCGGCGCGGTGCTCGATCCCAAGGCCCTGGCCGAACTGTTCCCCGACTGGAAGGAACTCGGCGCGCCGCTCGAGACCCCGGTGACCAAGGACCGCTTCCTCGTGCTGGGCCCGCAGGGCGAGCTCGACCTGCCGATGTTCGCCATGCCGCCCTTCATGCACAACGACGGCTGCTACATCGGCTCGCTGGCCAACGTCGCGCGCTGGCTGGGCGGCCAGGCCGAGGCGCTGGGCGTGGAGATCTATCCGGGCTTCGCCGCCTCTGACCTGGTGTTCCGCGAGGACGGCTCGGTCAAGGGCGTCATCGTCGGCGTCGTCGGCATCGGCAAGGACGGCCACCACAAGCCCAGCTACGAGCCGGGCATGGAGCTGCACGGCAAGTACGTGTTCATCGCCGAGGGCGTGCGCGGCTCGCTGGCCAAGCAGCTGGAAGCGAAGTTCAAGCTGCGCGACGGCAAGGAGCCGCAGAAGTTCGGCATCGGCATCAAGGAGCTCTGGCAGGTGCCGGACGCGAACTTCCAGCCGGGCCTGGCGCAGCACACCACCGGCTGGCCGCTGGACAACAACACCGGCGGCGGCAGCTTCATGTACCACTTCGGGGACAACTACGTGACCATCGGTTACGTGGTGCACCTGAACTACAAGAACCCGTGGCTGTCGCCGTTCGACGAGTTCCAGCAGTTCAAGCATCACCCGTCGGTCAAGCCGCACCTCGAGGGCGGCAAGCGCATCGCCTACGGCGCCCGCGCGATCACCGAGGGCGGCTGGCAGTCGATCCCGAAGCTGACCTTCCCGGGCGGCGTGCTGATCGGCTGCTCGGCCGGCTTCGTCAACGTGCCGCGCATCAAGGGCAGCCACAACGCCATGAAGACCGGCATGCTGGCGGCGGAAGAGGCCTTCAAGGCCCTGCAGGCCGGCCGCGAGGGCGACGAGCTGACCGGCTACACCGAAGCCTTCGAGAAGAGCTGGGTGGCGAAGGAACTCAAGATCGTCCGCAACGCCAAGCCGCTGCTGAGCAAGCTCGGCACCTTCCTCGGCGGCGCGGTCGGCATGTTCGACATGTGGGTCAACTATCTGACCGGCGGCTTCTCGTTCTTCGGCACGCTGAAGCACGGCAAGACCGACGCGGCCTCGACCGGCCTGGCCAAGGACTACCCGCAGCTCAAGTATCCCAAGCCCGACGGCGTGATCAGCTTCGACAAGCTGAGCTCGGTGTTCCTCTCGGCGACCAACCACGAGGAAGACCAGCCGGCGCACCTGAAGCTGAAGGACCCCTCGGTGCCGATCAACGTCAACCTGCCGCTCTACGGCGAACCGGCCCGGCTCTACTGCCCGGCGGGCGTCTACGAGGTGCTGTACGACGAGGCGGGCAACAATCCGAAGTTCCAGATCAACGCCCAGAACTGCGTCCACTGCAAAACCTGCGACATCAAGGATCCCTCGCAGAACATCGTCTGGACTACCCCCGAAGGCGGCGGCGGCCCGAACTATCCGAACATGTAGGGTGCGTGCGTGCTTCGAGACGCGGACCTGAGGGTCCGCTCCTCAGCATGACGAGCGCGGGGGTGATCAATCCCTCTTCGTCATCCTGAGGAGCGAGCCTCAAGCGAGCGTCTCGAAGGACGCAAACTCCCGTCCCACGCTCAGGCGCCTTGCGGGCGCCGCAGTTTGCGGCAAGGTGGGCGGATGAAGATGCGTTTCGCCTTGCCCGCCCTCGCGCCCCTGGTTCTGCTGGCCGCCTGCGCCACCACCGGCGGCGCCGGCCCCGCCGCGGGGCTCAAGCCCTCCCAGGACGTCGCCTTCGGCGACACCCAGCCCGTCTCGGCCTACGGTCTCTATCTGGCCGGCCAGGCGGCGATGAATGACGACGATCCGACCGTCGCCTCGCAGTACTTCACCCGCGCCGGACAGACCGGTCTCGACGCCGCCTACTTCCAGGAACAGGCGTTCATCGCCGCGGTGATGTCCGGCGACATCGCCAGCGCCGCCAGCCTGGCGCCGGCGGCGGAGGACACCCGCCCGGTCATCCTGCGGCTGGGCGCCCTGAGCAAGGTCGTGGCCGGCATCGGCGAGGGCGACGGCAAGGCCGCCATGGCCGTGCTGGCCACCGGCCAGGTCAATGTGCCCCACCGGGCGGCGGCGGCGCTGCTGACCCCGTTCGCGGCGGCTGTGGCCGGCGACAAGGTCGCGGCCCTGGCCCGGCCCGAGCTGCGGGGCGACCGGATCGTCGAGGTCTTCGGCCAGCTCGGCCAGGCGCAGCTGTTCGAGCGCGCCAAACGCTATGACGAGGCCGAGACCGACTACATGGCCCTGGTCGGTATCAACGGCGCCGAGACGCTGTTCGCCCCCGACTACGGCGCCTTTCTCGAGCGGCGCGGCCGCTGGGCGGACGCCGTGGCCCTGTATGACCGCGTCCTGGCCACAGCGCCCAAGGATCTGACCCTCAAAGCCGCCCGCGCGCGCGCCACGAGCCGCAAGGGCGCGCCCGCGCTGCCCACGCCCCGTCAGGGCGCGGCCCGCGGTCTTGTCGCCGAAGCGGCCCAGATGCTGGGCGACCGGCAGTACGAGATGGCCATCGCCTACTTCCGCATGGCGCTCTACCTCGACCCGACGCGGGACGAGGCGCTGGTTCTGATGGGCGACGCCATGGCGTCCAGCAAGGATGTCGAAGGGGCCCGCGCCGCCTATGCCGCGGTCAAGCCGTCCAGCGCCCAGTTCAGCGTGGCGCGCGCCAAGCTGGCCTGGACCTACCAGCAGTCGAAGCAGGGCGAGACGGCTCTGAAGCTCGGCAAGGAAGGCTATGACGCCGCGCCCGGCGACGACGATGCGGCCATCACCTACGCCGACCTGCTGCGCGCCAACGAGCGGTTCGCCGAGGCCGTGACCATCATGAACGAGGTGATCGGCCGGGCCGGCGACACGCCCGACTGGCGACTGCTCTACATGCGCGGCGTGGCCCTGGCGCAGATCGACCGCTGGCCGGAGGCCGAGAAAGACCTCAAGGCGGCGCTCGCGCAGCAGCCCAACGAGCCGGAGCTGCTCAATTATCTGGGCTACAGCTGGATCGACCGCGGCGAAAACCTCGGCGAGGCGCTCGACATGGTCAAACGGGCCGTGGCCGCCACGCCGCGCTCGGGTCCGATCGTCGACTCGCTCGGCTGGGCCTACTACCGCCTCGGCGACTACCGCAACGCGGTGGAGCAGCTGGAGACGGCGGTTCTGCTGGAGCCGGCCGATCCGGAGATCACCAACCATCTGGGCGACGCCTATTGGCGCGTCGGCCGCCGGATCGAGGCGGAATTCCAGTGGAAGCGGGTCCTGAGCCTCGACCCGCCGCCCAAGATCAAGGCCGAGGCCGAGTCCAAGCTGAAGTCGGGTCTGGGGCCGGTTACGCCCGCCCCGGCGCCGGTGACGGCGGCGAACTAGCGTCGGGCCGGTCACGTCCTTCGCCACGGCCGCTGGCGCGGCCTGCTCAGGATGACTTACAGAGGTAGTCATGGTGAGCAGGGGCGGAGCCCCGTGTCGAACCACGCACTCCCTCGACGCCTTCGGGCGAGCCACGGAACCCAGCATGGCCCTGTCAGCCTTCGCGCCGGCCAAGGTGAACCTGTTCCTCCACGTCGGGCCGGTCGGCGCCGACGGCTACCACCCGCTGTCCAGCCTGATGGTCTTCGCCGATGTCGGCGATACCCTGTCGATCCAGCCGGCCGAGGCGCCGGCGTTCGAGGTCACCGGACCGTTCGGGTCCTACGTCGAGGACGGCCCGGCCAATCTGGTGGTCCAGGCGGCGCGGGCCCTGTTCGAACACATCAAGGGGCCGCAGCCGCCGTTCCGGCTGATTCTCGACAAGCAGCTGCCGGTCGCCGCGGGCCTCGGCGGCGGCTCGGCGGACGCCGGGGCGACCTTGCGCCTGCTGCGCTCCGCGCTCGAGTTGCCGGTGCAGGATGAGATGCTGACCGCCATCGCCGGCCGACTGGGCGCGGACGGTCCGGTCTGCCTGTGGGGCCGCGCGGCGATGACCGCGGGCCGGGGCGATCGTCTCAGCCCTCCGCCGGGCCTGCCGGTGCTCAACGCCGTGCTGGTCAATCCCGGCGTCCCGTCCTCGACGGCCGGCGTCTACCGCGCCTTCGACGACGCCGGCTTCCTCGGCGACGCCGGCGCGCCGTCCCTGCCGCCCGCCTTCGAGAGCGCCGAGGAAACGGCCGCCTTCATGGCCTGGTGCCGCAATGACCTGGAAGCCCCGGCGGTCAGCCTCGAGCCGGCCATCGGCGAGGTGCTGGAGACCCTGCGCGGCGAGCCCGAGACCCTGCTGGCCCGCATGAGCGGGTCGGGCGCGACCTGCTTCGCCCTGTGCGCCGACGACATCCAGGCCGAGGGCCTGGCCGAGCGGCTGGAGCAGATGCGCCCCGACTGGTGGGTGCGGCGCTGCCGGCTCGGCGACGGCGTTCCGCGTTGACTCTTCGAAACGTCCTGTTCGTCTGCAGTCGCAACCAGCTGCGCAGTCCGACGGCCGAGCAGGTCTTCTGCACGCGGGAAGGCCTCGAGGTCGCGTCGGCCGGGCTTGACCCGGCCTGCGGCAATCCGGTGACGCGGGACCTGGTGGATTGGGCCGACCTGATCTTCGTGATGGAAAGGCGGCATCGCACGAAACTGCAACGGCAGTTCCGGGATCATCTGAAGAAGGCTCGCGTTGTCTGCCTCGATATCCCGGACGACTACGCCTTCATGGACCCCGACCTGGTCCGCATTCTTGAGGCGCGCGTTCCACCGCACCTTCGCTAGGGGCGTCGATGGCCAAAGGAAAGGGCGCGGACCCTTTCGGATCCGCGCCCCGGTACGCTGAACTGCAGCCGTTACTAGCTGTGGTAGGCCCGTTCGCCGTGTTCGGAGATGTCGAGGCCTTCCTCTTCCGTCTCCGGGGCGACCCGCAGACCGGTGATCAGCTTGATCACGGCGAAGACGATCGTCGAACCGATGCCCGACACGCCGATCGTGGTGACCACCGCGATCAGCTGCGCCTTCATCTGGGCGCCCAGAGCGTAGACGGCCGTGTCACAGGTCGACAGGTCGCCGTCGAGGCCGCAGGTCGTGTAGTCCACGATGCCCGCGCCGCCCCAGGCCGGGTTGACCAGCAGGCCGGTGGCCAGGGCGCCGACGATGCCGCCGACCGCGTGGATGCCGAAGGCGTCCAGGCTGTCGTCGTACTTCAGGGCGTTCTTGATCACCGAGCAGAAGAACACGCAGATCGGGCTGACGATCAGGCCCAGCAGCAGCGCGCCCATCGGTCCGGCGAAGCCGGAGGCGGGGGTGACGGCCACGAGACCGGCGACCATGCCCGAGGCGAGGCCCAGCATGGAGGCCTTCTTGCGCGTGACCCACTCGACCAGCACCCAGGAGAAGCCCGCCGAGGCGGTCGCCAGGAAGGTGTTGATCATGGCCAGAGAGGCGTAGCTGTTGGCTTCCAGGTTGGAGCCGGCGTTGAAGCCGAACCAGCCCACCCACAGGAGGCCGGCGCCGACCAGCGTCAGCGTCAGGCTGTGCGGCGGCATCGGCTCTTTCTGGTAGCCGCTGCGCTTGCCGAGGAAGATCGCGCCGACCAGGGCCGCGATACCGGCGTTGATGTGAACCACGGTGCCGCCGGCGAAGTCGATGGCGCCCTTGCCCCACAGGAAGCCGGCCTGGATCGCGTCTTTCGGATGCAGGGCGACGGCGTCGGGACCCGACCACCACCAGACCATGTGGGCCATCGGATAGTAGACCACCAGCGGCCAGAGGATGGCGAACAGCACGGTGGCGCTGAACTTGATCCGTTCAGCCAGACCGCCGAGCACCAGCGCCGCCGTGATGGCCGCGAAGGTCATCTGGAAGCAGATGAAGGTGTATTCGGGAATGACCACGCCGGTGGAGAAGGTCGCCACGTTCGAGGTCGGCGTCACGCCGGCCAGGAACAGGCGGCTGAGCCCGCCGACGTAGAGGTCGGCCTTGCCGCCGTCCGTGAATGCGAGGCTGTAGCCCCACAGCGCCCAGGTGATCATGCCCACCACGGCGACCGTGGAGACCTGCATCAGCATGGACAGCATGTTCTTCTGGCGGACGAGACCGCCGTAGAACAGGGCCAGGCCCGGGATGATCATCAGCAGCACGAGCAGGCTGGAGACCATCATCCAGGCGTTGTCGCCCTTGTCGACCGTGTCGGTGATCGTCGCTTCAGCCGGGGCCGCCGCGGGAGCGGCCGGCGCGGCTTCGGCCGGAGCCGGCGTGGCGGCCGGAGCGGCGGCGGCCACGGGGGCCGCCTCCTGCGCGAAGACCGGAGCCGCCAGCGGCGCCCCGGCCAGAACGGCGACGGCGGTCAGCGCCGCCAGCCGTCCAAGAAAATTCGGTTTCATCGTTGCTATCCCCTTGTCCCGATGATGTTTCAGAGCGCCGCCGAACCGGTTTCACCGGTCCGGATGCGCACCGCGTCCTCGACGTTCAGGACGAAGATCTTGCCGTCGCCGATCTTGCCTGTTGCCGCCGCGGCCGTGATGGCCTCGACCGCCTTCGCGGCAGCCGCGTCGTCGACGACGGCTTCCAGCTTCACTTTCGGCACGAAGTTCACCTGGTACTCCGCCCCCCGGTAGATTTCCGTCTGGCCCTTCTGTCGGCCGTAGCCCTTGACTTCGGAGACCGTCAGACCCTCGACGCCGGCGCTGACGAGGGCTTCACGCACCTCGTCGAGCTTGAAGGGTTTGACCACCGCAATGATCAGTTTCATCCGTCCTGCTCCCGCACTCCGGTTGCCCGGCCTGCGCCTCTGATTTTTCCCTGACCGGTCACGCCGCGGCGCCTGTCCGCGATCTGCCGATCCGTCCGGCACGCTAGCGGCGGGGCCCGGTCACGCGTGTGCGCTGCACAATTAACGAGGGTTAATAAGGTCATTCGCCCAATGGCTGGGCGGGCAGGGGAGGGGGCGCCTTAAATTTGGGCGCCGCGCCCCGTTGGCGACCGGCCTGGACTCCGCTCACCCTGTCTGTCCAAGGAGTCTGCCCCCATGTCCGCGATGTTCGAGGCGCGCTATGCGCCAATGCTGATGCTGCTGGCGTCGAACCTGTTCATGACGTTCGCCTGGTACGGGCATCTGAAACACAAGACCGTGGCGTTGCCGCTGACCATCCTGGTCAGCTGGCTGATCGCCCTGCCGGAATACGCCCTGGCGGTGCCGGCCAACCGCCTGGGCTCATCGGTCTGGAGCACGGCCCAGCTCAAGACGATGCAGGAGGTGATCACCCTGCTGGTCTTCGTGGTCTTCTCGACCCTCTACCTCGGAGAGCCGCTGAAATGGTCGACGCTGGTGGGCTTCGGCTTCATCGCCCTGGGGGCCGGGTTCGTGTTTCTCGGTCGCTGAGACGCCGCAAACCATCGCGGTCCGTGGAACCCGACCCGGGGTTGGCGCGTAGTTTCGCCTGTCGGGGGACGACGTATCCGCGTTGCGACATGAGGTTTGTACGATGTCCCTGTCCCGACTCCTGACCGCCGCCGCCGTGTCCGCCCTGTTGGCAGGACCCGCCTTCGCCCAGGTCTCGCCCTCCACCCCGCCCGATCAGCCGCCTCCGGCCCAGACCACCTCCACGCCCCCGCTCGACGCCCCGCCCGCCGAGGCGATGGCCCCGCCCACGGCCGAGGAGGCGGGCATGCCCGCGTCCACATCGGCGGTCGATCCTTCGGCCCCGGCCGTGATCCTGCGGGATTCCCCGACCCCGCCCGACCAGGCGTGGAAACTGAAGGCCGGCGATCCCTCGGTCGTCACCAACGGTCCCGTGCCGGACACCGCCGAAAACCGGGCCAGATACGGCCAGCCGATGTCGCACACCGGCAAACGCACAAAGCCCGCCGGCAACTGATCGTCCGGCGCGTCTCACACCAAGGATAACCCCATGACCATGAAACACCTTCTGGGCGCCGCGGCTGTCGCGGCGCTGATGAGCACCCCTGTCTTCGCGCAGGCCCCGGCTTCGCCCGCCAGGCCGGCGGCGACGCCCGCCCCGGCCGCGGTCGCGCCCACGCCGCCGGTGGCGACGCCCGAGGCCGGTCCGGCCACGACCCCGCCCGCCTCGTCGATCGTGACGCCGCCGGCCCAGGCGCCGACGCCGGTCGCGCCTGCGGCGGTCGCCTCGAACGTGGTGGCGAAAGGAGACATCGTCGAAACCCTGAAGGCCGACGGTCACTTCAAGACCTTCATCAAGGCGCTCGACGCCGCCAACATGACGACGGTGCTCAAGACCAACAAGAACCTGACGGTGTTCGCCCCGACCGACGCGGCCTTCGCCGCGCTGCCGGCCGGCGAGCTGGACCGGCTGATGAAGAGTCCGGCCGAGCTTCAGAAGCTGCTGACCTACCATGTCATCAACGCCACCGTGGACTCGGGCAAGATCAAGGGCGCCAAGGGCGGCGTCCGCACGGTCGCCGGTCAGGACCTGGTGCTTGACGGCAGCGGCGCCCGGCTGATGGCCAACACCGCCGACATCGTCCAGACGGACGTGCGGGCGACCAACGGCACCGTCCATGTCGTGGACAAGGTGCTGACGCCGGCCTCCGCGCCGAGTCTGGCGGCGACCACGGGCGCGACCAGTGACGCCGCCGCGACCGCGCCGGCCACGCCTGAAAAGCCGGCGTCGGAAACCATGCCCTCGACGCCGCCGACCGACACCCCGCAGCCGGCGCCCGAGGCTCCGCAGACTCCGGACAAACCGGCGCCCACGCCGCAAGGCTGAGCGACCTCCGGGTCATGATCGAAGATCGGGCGGGCGTCCCCGGGGCGCCCGCCCTTTTTCTGGTCGTGCGACAGGTGAACGCAGTTCACAAGTCGCGCGAATGTCGCCTCATTTGTCCGGCAAGCCGACGATGGCTGTGCAGGATGGCCCCCGCGGGGCCGGCCGTTTCACTTCAAGGACCCGTTGATGTCAGTAACCCGTTTCGCCGCCGCCCTGACCCTGGCCGCCCTCGTCGCCACGCCCGTGCTGGCCCAGACCGCCACGCCGCCGATGGCCGACATGCCGATGGCCGCGCCGCCGGCGGCCCCGGCCTGGACGCCGATCGCCCCGGCCGGCGACACCATCGAGACCCTGCGCGCCTCCGGCCAGTTCAAGACCCTGCTGCGGGCGCTCGACACCGCCGGCCTGACCGCCGTGATCAAGGGCCAGCGGAGTCTGACCCTGTTCGCCCCGACCGACGCCGCCTTCGCCGCCCTGCCGGCCGGCGAGGTGACGCGGCTGATGGGCGATCCGCCCGCGTTGCAGGCGCTGCTGATGTACCATCTGGTCAACGCGCCGGTGGACGCGGCCAAGATCGGCAGCGCCCGCGGCCCGGTCGCGACCGTGGCCAACAAGGGTCTGGTGCTCGACGGCCTGACCGGACCCGGCCTGCACGCCAACGACGCCCAGATCGTGCAGTCGGACATCCACACGCCCAACGGCCTGATCCAGGTGGTCGACAAGGTTCTGAAGCCGGAAACGGGGGCCGCCATCACCGCCCGCATCCAGGCGGAAGCCGCCGCGCAGGCCCAGACGGGCGCCGCGCCGGCGCAGTAAGTCGGGGCAGGGGCTTGTCCCCGCTCATCGCTTGAAGCAGAAGGCGGCGGGCCCTATGGTCCGCCGACTTTTTTGCACCTGCGAAGAGACCATGACGGCCGCCGCCAAACCCAAGTCCTTTCAGGCCCTGATCATGCGGCTGAACCAGTACTGGGGTGACCAGGGCTGTGTGATTCTGCAGCCCCACGACGAACAGGTCGGGGCGGGCACGCTTCATCCGGCCACGGTGCTTCGCGCCCTGGGTCCGAAACCGTGGAACGCCGCCTATGTTCAGCCGTCTCGGCGGCCCGGCGACGGCCGCTACGGCGAGAACCCCAACCGCCTGCAGCACTACTACCAGTACCAGGTCATCCTGAAGCCGAACCCGGCCAACATGCAGGACCTGTATCTGGGGTCGCTCGAGGCGATCGGCCTGGACCTGAAGCTGCACGACATCCGCTTCGTCGAGGACGACTGGGAAAACCCGACGGTCGGGGCCTGGGGCCTCGGCTGGGAAGTGTGGTGCGACGGCATGGAGGTGTCGCAGTACACCTACTTCCAGCAGGTCGGCGGTCTGGACGTGTTCCCGGTGGCCGGCGAGCTGACCTATGGCCTCGAGCGCCTGGCGATGTACGTATTCGGCGTCGATAACGTCTACGACCTGCCCTACAACGATCCGGACAGCCCGCTGGGCGCGATCAGCTACGGCGACGTCTTCCTCGAGAACGAGAAGCAGCACTCGGAAGCCAACTTCCACGGCTATTCGGTCGAGACGCTGAAGCGCCAGTTCGAGGACATGGAGCGGGAAGTCCCGCTGATGCTCGCCCGCACCTACCAGAACAAGGCGCTGGTGCTGCCCGCCTACGATATGGTCCTCAAGGCCAGCCACCTGTTCAACCTGATGAACGCCCGCGGCGCGATCGCCGTGGCCGAACGCGCCAGCTACATCGGCCGCATCCGCGACCTGTGCAAACTGTGCGCCCAGGCCTGGGTCGATCAGCAGGAAGAGGCCGCGTAAGTCGATGCCCCAGCTTCTGCTTGAACTGTTCTCCGAAGAGATCCCCGCGCGCATGCAGGGGAACGCCGCCCGCGATCTGGAGCGGATGGCCCGCGACGGCCTCGCCAAGGCCGGCCTGATCAGCGAGGGCCTCAAAGCCTTCGCCGGCCCGCGCCGCCTGACGCTGGTGGTCGAGGGCCTGCCGGTGGCCCAGCCGGACGTGTCCGAGGAGGTCAAGGGCCCGCGCGTCGGCGCCCCCGACCAGGCCATGGACGGCTTCCTGCGCAAGACGGGCCTGGCCCGCGAGGCGCTGGTCGAGCGCGACGGCGTGTACTTCGGCCATATCCACAAGTCCGGCCGCCCGACGGCCGAGATCATCGCCGAACTGGTCGAACAGATCGTCCGCGGCTTCGCCTGGCCCAAGTCGATGACCTGGGGCCGGGGCAGGCTGCGCTGGGTCCGCCCGCTGCAGCGCATCCTCTGCGTGTTCAACCGCGAGATCGTGCCGCTCGAGATCGACGGCATCGTCGCCGGCGACCTTTCCGAGGGCCACCGCTTCATGTCCGAGACCCGGGTGTTCCGGGCCCGCGACTTCGACGAGTACCACGAGGCCCTGGCCGGCCATTACGTCGTGCTCGACGTCGAGGAGCGCAAGCAGCGCATCCTCGAGGGCGCCCGCACTCTTTGCTTCGCCCGCGGGCTGGAGCTGGTCGAGGACGACGGCTTGCTGGAAGAGGTCGCCGGCCTGGCCGAATGGCCGACCCCGATCCTCGGCGACATGGACCCGGCCTTCCTCGACCTGCCGCCCGAGGTGATCCGCACCTCGATGCGCACGCACCAGAAATACTTCGCCGTGCGCAAGCCGGGCGAGGCGGGGCTGGCCCCCAACTTCCTCGTCGTGGCCAACATCGAGGCGGCTGACGGCGGCCGCGAGATCGCGCTCGGCAACGCCAAGGTGCTGTCGTCCCGCCTGTCGGACGCGCGCTTCTTCTGGTCGGAAGACGTCAAGGCCGGTTTCGAGCCCTGGCTGACGAAGCTCAACGGCGTGACGTTCCATGCGAAGCTCGGGACCATGGCCGAGCGCGTCGAGCGCATCGTCGCCCTGGCCCGCGAGATCGCCCCGCTGGTCGGCGCCGATCCGGACAAGGCCGCCGAGGCCGCCCGCCTGGCCAAGGCCGACCTGGCCTCCGAGATGGTCGGCGAGTTCCCCGAACTGCAGGGCGTGATGGGCGGCTACTACGCCCGCGAATTCGGCATCGACCCCGAGATCGCCGACGCGATCCAGGGCCACTACCGCCCGCAGGGCCCCGGCGACGCCGTCCCTGACGCGCCGCTGAGCGTGGCCGTGGCCCTGGCCGACAAGCTGGACACGCTGGTGGGCTTCTTCGCGATCGACGAGAAGCCGACGGGCAGCAAGGACCCGTTCGCGCTGCGCCGGGCGGCGCTGGGCGTGATCCGGACTATTCTGTCCACAGGCTCACGTTTGCCGCTCCTTTCGGTGCTGTCCTCTCATTGGCGTCAGATCGATGGCAGCCGCAGTAAAGTCGAAGGTGTTGGCTGGTCCAACATGTTCGTCACCACGGCCAATGGGCATCGCAAGGAGGCTTACGACCTCCTCGATTTCTTCGCCGACCGCCTGAAGGTCGCGCTGAAGGACCAGGGCAAGCGCGGCGACCTCGTCGACGCCGTCTTCGCGCTCGGCGACGACGACCTGGTGCGCATCGTCGCCCGGGTCGAAGCGCTGACCGGCTTCCTCGCCACCGAGGACGGCACCAACCTGCTGCAGGGCTACAAGCGCGCCGCCAACATCCTCAAGGCCGAGGAGAAGAAGGGCCCGCTGCCGACCGGCGAGCCGGTCCGCGCCGCCGCGCCGGCGGAGGAGGGCGCGCTCTACGACGCCCTGACCGCCGCCGGGCCGGAGCTGGACGCGGCGCTGGCCGCCGAGAACTTCACCGGCGCCATGACTGCCCTGGCCGCCCTGCGCGGGCCGGTCGACGCCTTCTTCGACAAGGTGCTGGTCAATTCGGACGTGGCTGCGGAACGCGACAACCGCCTGCGGCTTTTGAAGCTGGTTCAGACAGCCATGGGTCGCGTGGCGGACTTTTCGTTGGTGACGGGGTAGGGAGCGTTGCGTCCTTCGAGCGCGGACCTGAAGGTCCGCTCCTCAGGATGACGTAAAGGGTGGGCGACAAAATGGTCGTCATGGTGAGGAGCGAGGCATCAGCCGAGCGTCTCGAACCACGCACCCCGATGAGTGCGTAGAACTGGAATTGAGGACAGGCTGGTAATGTCGGACACGCTCACTCCCACCCGCTGGGTCTATGCCTTTGGCGGCGGGTCCGCCGATGGCGACGCCTCGATGAAGAACCTGCTGGGCGGCAAGGGCGCCAACCTGGCGGAGATGTGCTCCATCGGCCTGCCGGTGCCCCCGGGCTTCACCATCACCACCGAGGCCTGCGTCCACTACTACGGCAACGGCGACACCTATCCCGCCGAGCTGGCCGGACAGGTCGCCGAGGGCCTCGCGACGGTCGAAAAGATCACCGGCAAGCGCTTCGGCGACCCGGCCAATCCGCTGCTGGTTTCGGTCCGCTCGGGCGCCCGGGCCTCGATGCCGGGGATGATGGACACGGTCCTCAACCTCGGCCTCAATGACGAGACGGTTCAGGGACTCGCGGCGCTGTCCGGCAACGAGCGCTTCGCCTTCGACAGCTACCGCCGCTTCATCCAGATGTATTCGAACGTGGTCCTCAACCTGGATCACCACCGCTTCGAGGAGATCCTCGACGACCACAAGGACCGCCTCGGCGTCCAGGTCGACACCGACCTGACCGCCGACGACTGGAAGGTCGTGGTCGCGGACTACAAGGCCGCCGTCGAGCAGGACCTCGGCCGGCCGTTCCCGCAGGATCCGCAGGAGCAGCTGTGGGGCGCCGTCGGCGCGGTGTTCGCCAGCTGGATGAACGACAGGGCCAAGTTCTACCGCCAGAACTTCGGCATCCCGGAAAGCTGGGGCACGGCCGTCAACGTCCAGGCCATGGTGTTTGGCAACCTCGGCGACACCTCGGCCACGGGCGTGGCCTTCACCCGCAACCCCTCGACCGGCGAGAACCGGCTGTACGGCGAGTTCCTCGTCAACGCCCAGGGCGAGGACGTGGTCGCCGGCATCCGCACGCCGCAGTCGCTGACGAAGGCCGCCCGCGAGGAGATGGGCGACCGCAATCCGAGCATGGAAGAAGCCATGCCGGAGGTGTTCCAGCAGTTCCACGACGTGGCCCAGACGCTGGAGCGTCACTACCGCGACCTGCAGGACATCGAGTTCACCGTCGAGCAGGGCCGGCTGTGGATGCTGCAGACCCGCAACGGCAAGCGCACCACCCGCGCGGCCCTCAAGGTCGCCGTGGACATGGCCGCCGACGGCGTGATCACGCGCGAGGAAGCCATCCTGCGCGTCGACGCCGCCGAGCTGGACCAGCTGCTGCACCCGACCATCGACCCGTCCGCCGAGCGTGACGTGGTCACCCGCGGCCTGCCGGCCTCGCCCGGCGCGGCCACCGGCCGGGTGGTGTTCAGCTCCGAAGAGGCCGAGCGCCTCGGCAACGCCAAGGAGCCGGTCAAGGTCATCCTCGTGCGCCGCGAGACCAGCCCCGAGGACATCAAGGGCATGTACGCCGCCCAGGGCATCGTCACGGCGACCGGCGGCATGACCAGCCACGCCGCCGTGGTGGCGCGCGGCGCGGGCATCCCCTGCGTCTGCGGCGCGACCGACATCCGCGTCGACGCTGACGCGGGCCAGTTCACCGTGCGCGGCCGGGTGTTCAGGGAAGGCGAGATGATCACCATCGACGGGGCGACCGGCGAGGTGATGGCCGGCGAGACGCCGATGATCGAGCCCGAGCTCGGCGGCGACTTCGACACCCTGATGAGCTGGGCCGACGGCATCCGCCGCCTGAAGGTCCGCGCCAACGCCGAAACGCCCAACGACGGCCGCACGGCCCGCCAGTTCGGCGCGGAGGGCGTCGGCCTGTGCCGCACGGAGCACATGTTCTTCAACGAGGACCGGATCACCGCCGTGCGCGAGATGATCCTGGCCGACGATGAACAGGGCCGGCGCGCGGCGCTGGCGACCATCGCCCCGTTCCAGAAGGCCGACTTCGTCGAGCTGTTCACCATCATGGACGGCCTGCCGGTGACCATCCGGCTGCTCGATCCGCCGCTGCACGAGTTCTTCCCGACCCAGGCGGACGACCTCAAGGCCGTGGCCGACACGCTGGGCATCACCCTCGACGCCATCGAGCAGCGCCTGCAGGTGCTGCACGAGTCCAACCCGATGCTCGGCCACCGCGGCTGCCGCCTCGGCATCAGCTATCCCGAGATCTACGAGATGCAGGTCCGGGCGATCATGGAAGCGGCCTGCGAGATCGCGAAGTCGGGCAGGCCCGCGCCGGTGCCGGAGATCATGCATCCGCTGGTCGGCAAGGGCGAGGAAATGGCCTTCCTGCGCAAGCTGACCGACCGTACGGCGAAGGCGGTGCTGGAAGAGCAGGGGCTCGACCTGCACTACCAGGTCGGCACGATGATCGAGCTGCCGCGCGCGGCCCTGCGCGCCGCCGACCTGGCCGGGGCCGGCGCCGAGTTCTTCAGCTTCGGCACCAACGACTTGACCCAGACGACCTTCGGCATCAGCCGCGACGACGCCGGCAAGTTCCTCGGCGCCTATCTGGAGAAGGGCATCTTCGAGCAGGACCCGTTCGTCACCCTCGACCAGGACGGCGTCGGCGACCTGATCCGCATCGCCGCCGAGCGCGGCCGGGCGGTGAACCCGGGCCTCAAACTGGGCATCTGCGGCGAGCATGGCGGCGACCCGGCCTCGATCGCCTTCTGCGAAAGCGTTGGCCTCGACTACGTCAGCTGCTCGCCCTTCCGCGTGCCGATCGCCCGCCTCGCGGCGGCGCAGGCGGTGCTGAACAAAAAGTAGTTTCAAGTCCCTCTCCCGGCGGGAGAGGCAGGGATCCGTCCTGCGAAGCCTTGGCGGAGCAGGATGGGCGGGTGAAGCCGTTACGGCGTCGGCGGCCTGCCGGACCCGTCCCTGATCCCCATCCGACCTGCCCCGCGGGCCACCTTCTCCCTCCGGGAGAAGGAAGCGTTTTCAGGCGGCCACGCCGAACAGCAGACCCACGCCGGCCGTCGCGGCCATCGCCAGCGCGCCCCAGAAGGTCACCCGGGCGGTGGCCTTGAACACGTTCGCGCCGCCGGCGCGCGCGCCGATCGCCCCGAGCAGCGCCAGGAAGGCCAGCGAGGCGGCCGAAACGGCGATGGTCAGGCTGCCCAGCGGGAACAGGAACACCATCAACAGCGGCATGGCCGCCCCGACGGAGAAGGTCGCCGCCGAGGTCAGCGCAGCCTGGATCGGCCGGGCCTGGGTGATTTCCGAGATGCCCAGCTCGTCGCGGGCGTGGGCGGCCAGGGCGTCGCCGGCCATCAGCTGGACGGCGACCTGGTCGGCCAGGTCCGGCGTCAGGCCGCGCTGCACATAGATGCCCGCCAGTTCAGCCCGTTCGGCCTCCGGATCGGTCGCCAGCTCCGCTGTCTCGCGGGCCAGGTCGGCGCGCTCGGTGTCGGACTGCGAGCTGACTGAAACATACTCGCCGGCGGCCATCGACATCGCCCCGGCGACCAGCCCGGCGATGCCGGCGACCAGCACCTCGTTCTTGCCGGCGGCCGCGGCGGCGACGCCGACGATCAGGCTGGCGGTCGAGACGATGCCGTCGTTGGCGCCGAGCACCGCGGCGCGCAGCCAGCCGATGCGGGCCACCAGATGGCGTTCGGTATGGGCTTTCAGACGGCTCATGGGGCAGCTCTCCGCGCGGCCAGTTCATTGACCACCTTGATCCACAGTACGGCCGTCAGCGGGAACAGCTGAATGATATTGCTCAAAATCAGGGGCCAGCTGCCGATCATGAGCCCGTAGACGGCCCACAGGACGATGGCGCCGGTGTAGGCGCCTTGCGACACCAGCGAGATGCCCGAGGTGTCGCGGGTCCTGATCGTGCGGATCGACTGGGGAAACCAGCAGAGGGTCGAGGTGGCGGCGGCGATGAAGCCGACGGTTTCAATCACGGGCGAGGCCAAGGACAATCTCCGGGCCTGGAGCGGCCGCCGGCACTGTCGGCCGAGTCGGTCTTGGACGGGGAGGGCCGTCGCCGGGCGTCAGCCGATCCGGGTGATCGCGCCGAGATCCCGCAGCTTGCGGACCAGGCGCACCATGTCGGCCATGCTGCTCATCTGCACCACGCGGTCGGACCGGCGTCCGGCCTCGCTGTCGACGATGGGCAGGCCGAAGCCGTCGGGCCCCTTGTACACCAGACCCTTGTCGAGCAGCGCCATCAGATTTCGCCGCACGGTCTCGCGCGGCATGTTCAGCACCGTGGCCAGGGCGCTGGCCGTGATCGTGCGGCGCTCCGCCAGCGGCGGATAGTCCACATGATCCGGATAGCGGACCCGCTCCGGGGTGCTGAAGTGGTCGCCGGCGTGGTCCATCACGGCCAGGAACAGGTAGGCCTCGATCAGGTTGTCGGGCTGCACGTAGCTGATCAGGTCGGCGACGCCGCGAAGCGCGTGATGGGCCACGTTGCGCACGACGCCCCAGCGCCAGTTCTCGACATCGCTTCCCAGGCGTTCGTCACGGGCGAGGCCGGCGGCGCCGACGGCGGCCATGCGTTCCACCGCCTTGGCCACCGAGGCGACGTAGGCGTCGAACATCGGGTCCAGGCGACCGTCCGTGGTGGTCTCGGCGGGAATGACCAGGCCGCCCGGGGTCTTGATGATGAATCCCCGACGCACGAGGTGTCCCACCTTCACCCGGGTGGTTTCGCGGGCGAGGCCGAGGGACTCGGAGATGCGCAGCATGCGGATCGGACGCCGCAGGTCGTCAGGGACGGTGGCGTTGGCGTAGACCTTCGCCTGAACGGGATCGTCGTCGATATGGCCGCTGTTGGCCGCCGAAACGGTCGCGAAGATAAGGCACTGCTCGAAATCACCACCGGACGTGCGCCGCGCCGCCTCGAAGGCCTCGAGGATCATGCGGGCATTGACCCTGAGAACGTGTCGAAGGTTCATGGCTGTTCGTGCATCCAGGCGCGACACTCTCCGGGCTAACCGCCCAAATCCGGCAATGGCCTCTTAATGTAGGCCGCGGAGCGACTGTCCACCGGGTCTACGCCGGAAATGGGCGCCTGGATCGCTCCGGGGGCTGACGAGCCGCGAAAGAGGCGCCGCGCGGCGCCTGCGGGTCAGGGGACGGCCGCTGGACGCGCGATGATGGCGTCCACATGGCGCAGTTTGCGCACCAGCCGCACGAGGTCGGCGCTGCTCCGGCGCAGCACCTCCTGCTCACGCTCGCGCTCGGGCGCGGCGCGGGGCGCCGCCACGCCGAAGCCGCCAGACTTCTGGACCAGCCAGCCGCCCGCCGCGAGGCTCTTCAGATTGCGGCGCACCGTCTCGCGCGGGTAGCCGGTGAGGGCGGCCAGGGCGCTGGCCGAGCACAGGGTCCGGGCTTCGCCATCCGGCCGGGCGTCGCCGGCGGCCGGGGGGCCCAGTCCCCAGTCCGTCTGATGGGCCAGGGCCAGCACCAGGTAGGACTGGAACAGGGTTGTCGGACGAACGTGCTGGCGCAGGATGACCACGCCGCGCAGGGCATGCTGTGTCACCTGCCGGATCGCCGACCACATGGTCGGAAACGGAGGCGTCGCCAGCCGCTCCTCCGGCTCGAGGCCACAGGCGCCGACAGCGGAAAGGCTTTCGACCGCGCCGTGCAACGCCGCCATATAGGCGCCGAACATCGCCTGGAACTGAGGCGACCGCAGGGGCGCTTCGGACATCAGCCATCCGTCGGGCGTGTCGGTCAGAAGGCCCTGCGCCTGCAACAGACGGACTTTCATCCGCGTGGTTTCCCGGGCGAGATCCAGCGACTCCGAAAGTCGCTGGATGCGAATGGGACGACGCAGGTCATCGGGAACCGGCTGGTCGGCGTACCGGCGGGCCAGTTGCGGGTCATCCTCGACCTGCCCGACATTGGCCGCCGACACGGCCGCGAAGATCAGACTGGCGTCAAGGTCGCCGCCCAGGGAGCGCCGGGTGGCCTGGATGATCTCGAAGATCAGCCGGACGTTGGCGCGGGTGGCATGGCGCGACATCATGCCGGCGCCGCCCTCGGAGCCGGGTCTGCGGTCGCGGATCGATGGTTTTGCGGGGCGGACGCGCCCGGCGGGCGAGGTTTCACGCCGTCCATGCGATCGGGAAAAGCGCGGATATCTGGCGTCCCGGAATCTTGCATATCAGCGGTCACCTAAACAGGCGGCGCGCCGCGGCTGTCCAGTGCGTCGCTACCGGAAATGGGCGCCGGTCCCGTGGCGGGTCCAGGTGAGCAGGAATTCACCTGACAAGTCGGCGCCGCCGTGGCCTCCTCCGGTCAATTCAACGGGGGAGGCGGGCCATGGCTGCCGGCACGACGACATTCGATCCCGCGGCCGCGACCGCGCAATATCTGTCCATCCTGACGCCGGAGGCGCACGCCAAGGCCACGGCCTATACCCAGGGCGGCCACTGGCTGCTGCTGTGGGGCACGATCGTGGCTGTCGTCGTGTCCTGGATCATCGTCCGGACCGGCCTGCTGGTCCGCATCCGCGCGGGTATCGAGAAGCGCAGACCGCATCCGTGGCTGGCGGTGTTCGCCATCGTGCCGATCGCCGGCCTTCTGGATTCGCTGCTCAATCTGCCCTGGTCGATCTACGCCCAGTGGTGGCGCGAGAAGAGCTACGGGATGACCAGCCAGCCCCTGCCGGACTGGCTCGGCGAAACCGGCCTGCAGATCGTCATCGGCGTGGTCATGAACCTGATCCTGTTCACGATCCTCTACGCCCTCATCCGCAAGTCGCCGAGGCGCTGGTGGCTCTGGGGCGGCCTGGCCAGCAGCCTGTTCTTGATCTTCGCGGTCGTCCTCGCGCCGGTGCTGATCGAACCGCTGTTCAACAAGTACACGCCCGCGCCCGCCGGGCCGGTGCGCGACGCCGTGGTCGAGATGGCGAAAGCCAACGGCGTGCCGGCGGACAAGATCTTCATCTACAACGGCAGCAAGCAGTCGAACCGCTACACCGCCAACGTCTCGGGCCTGTTCGGCTCGGCCCGGGTGGCGATGAGCGACACCATGTTCGCCAAGGGCGCGGACATGGCCGAGGTGCGCGGGGTCGTCGGCCACGAGATGGGCCACTACGTGCACATGCATGTGCTGTGGTTCGCCGCGGCGTTCAGCCTGCTGTCGATGATCGGCTTCTACCTCGTCGACCGGCTGTTCCCGATGGCATCGAGGCTGCTGGGCGCACGCGGCGTCGAGGGCATCGCCGACCCGGCCGGTCTGCCGGTGCTGGGGGCGGTGCTGGCCGTGCTCACCCTGCTGGCGACGCCGGTCCTGAGCACGATCACCCGCACGGCCGAGGCCGATGCCGACAACTTCTCCCTGCAGCGGGTGGGCGAGCCCGACGGCCTGGCCAAGGCGCTGGTCAAGACCATCGAGTACCGGGCGGCGACGCCGGGCCGGCTCGAGGAAATCCTCTTCTATGACCATCCCTCGGTCGGCTGGCGGGTGCGCAACGCGATGAACTGGAAGGCGGCGCACATGAAGCCGGCGGTGGTCAACGTCGACCTGACCCCGGCCGCGCCGGCAGAGCCGGCGCCGGCTGCGCCCGAGGGGAAGTAAGGGAGTAGGGCGTAGGGAGTAGCTGGAGGGTAGGTGCGGCGTCAGCGGCGCCCGCCGGTCGAACTACGCCCTGCGCCCTGCGCCCTACCGCTTCCGCACAAATACCGTGCCGGCCGAATAGCCCGCCCCGAAGCTGCATATCAGCCCGGTCTCGCCGGCGGCGAAGTCTTCGTTGGCGCGGTGGAAGGCGATGATCGACCCGGCCGAGCTGGTGTTGGCGTAGGTGTCGAGGATGATGACGTTCTCTTCCGGCGTCGGGTCGCGGCCCAGCACCTTGCGACCGATCATCGCGTTCATGTTGATGTTGGCCTGGTGCAGCCACAGGCGCTTGAGGCCCGTCGGGTCGAGGCCCAGGTCGGCGGCGTGGCTGACGATCATCTCGCTGACCATCGGCACCACCTCGCGGAACACCTTGCGGCCTTCCTGGACGAACAGCTTGTCCTTCGCGCCGATGCCCTCGGGGGCGGCGTTGTTGAGGAAGCCGAAGTTGTTGCGGATGTTGTTGGAGAACTGGGTCTTCAGCCGCGTGCCGAGGATGTCCCAGCCGCCGTCGGCCTGGTCGGCCGCCTCGACGATCACGGCCGTGGCCACGTCGCCGAAGATGAAGTGGCTGTCGCGGTCCTTGAAGTTCAGGTGGCCCGAGCAGATCTCCGGATTGACCATCAGCACGGCCCTGGCCGAGCCGCTGGCGATGAAGTCGGCGGCTGTCTTGATGCCGAAGGTGGCGCTGGAGCAGGCCACGTTCATGTCGAAGGCGAAGCCCTCGATGCCCAGCGCCTGCTGCACCTCGATGGCCATGGCCGGATAGGCGCGCTGCATGTTCGAGGCGGCGCACAGCACTGCGCCGATCTCGCTGACCGGCTTGCCCCATTTCGCGATCGCCTCGCGGGCGGCGGCCACGGCCATCTCGGCGAGGATCGAGATCTCCTCGTTCGGACGCTCGGCGATGACCGGCCGCATGATCTCCGGATCGAGGATGCCGTCCTTGTTCATCACGAAGCGGGCCTTGATGCCCGAGGCCTTCTCGATGAACTCGGCGGAGGAGGGCGTCAGGGCCTCGACGGTCCCGGCCGCGATATCGGCGGCATTGGCGGCGTTGAAGCGTTCGACATAGCTGTTGAAGGCCTCCACCAGCTCGACGTTGGAGATGCTCTGCTCGGGCGTATAGAGCCCGGTGGCGGCGATGACGGCCTGTTGCACAGTGTTGGGTCCCGACGATGATCGCGCCTGCGGGGAGCGGCGCTGTTGATTGGTCGCGCGCTAGATAGCACGCCGCGCGGCCGCGTCAGCCTCTGTGGCCGTATGGCAACGCTACAAACCCGCCTCATTACGTCCGTTGAACCGCCACCGACGCGCCGCGTTTGAAGCCTACGCCCGTCTGGCTGGGGAGCTGAAAAAAGCGTCAAGGAGTACAAGACGATGAAGTCTCTCATGATTACGGCCGCCGCGGCCACGCTGGCTCTCGCCGCCGTTCCGGCGGTGTCCCAGGCGCAGGAAGTCTATGGCACGGTCGGCTACGCCAACGTGGATGCGGACGGCCCCACCCTGGGCGCCCTCCAGGGTCGCCTGGGCTACAAGTTCAATCCGTATGTCGGCGTGGAAGGCGAAGCGGCCTTTGGCGTCAGCGGCGACACGACCGGCGGCGTCGACGTCGATCTCAAGCATGAAGTGGCCGCCTATGTGGTCGGGTTCGTGCCGGTCAGCCCGAAGGCCGATCTGTTCGCCCGCGTCGGCTACAGCGCCTCGAAGTTCGACACCTCGCTGGGTGATGTGAAGGACGACGGCGTCGCCTATGGCGTCGGCGGCCAGTACCATTTCACCGACAAGGACGGCGTCCGCCTCGACTGGACGCGCCACGATTACGACGTCGGCAACGCGGATGTCTGGGCCCTGGCCTACACCCGCAAGTTCTGATCGCCACACCGGTATGACATCACGGAAAACCCCTCCCGACGGGAGGGGTTTTTTGTGTCTGCCCTGCGTCACCGGCCGGGAAATCCGGGCCCCTGCGGGCCGCCGGCCGGGGTCTTTAAGGTTGACCGACCGGTAAACCACTCTCCAAATGCGGGTCAGTGCGATCAATTATGAATCGCACGGGGGAGAAACGCACCATGAAAACGCTTCTGATCGCCGCGTCCGCCGCCGCTCTTTCGCTCGCGGCTCCGGCCCTGGCTCATGCGGAAACCGCCGTCTACGGCACGATCGGCTACGCCAACATCGACATCGATCCCGTCAACCTGGGCGCCCTGCAGGGCCGTCTCGGCGTCGAGTTCACGCCCAACTTCGGCATCGAGGGCGAGATCGCCGTCGGCGTGGCCGATGACGAAATCCTCGGCACGACCGTCGAGCTGTCCAGTTCCTACGGCCTGTTTGCGGTCGGCCGCGTGCCGGTGTCCGAGAACGTGAACCTGTTCGTGCGGGGCGGCTTCGCCAGCGCCGAAGTGGACTTCGGCGGCGCGAGCGGCAGTGAGGACGGCGCGGCCTACGGCGCCGGCGTCGAGGCCTTCTTCACGCCGAACGACGGCGTGCGGCTCGACTATACGCGCTACGACTTCGGCGGCGATGCCGATGTCTGGTCGGTGGCCTACGTCCGCAAGTTCTGATCCAGCCCGTTTCGCTCGACCAGAGGGCCCCTCCCGGCGACGGGAGGGGCTTTTTGGTTGACGCGGGCCGCTTCGCGACGACACTCCCGGCCGGGGAAGAGGCGCGAAGGTGAACGAGACACTCTTGAGACTGGCCGTGTCGGCGCTGCTGGTGGCGGTGATGATCGGCGTGGCGGCCTGGGCCCGCATCGCCCGGCCCGTGGCCCCGCTCGACGAGACGGCGGCGCGGGAGCTGATGGCGGGCGAGTTTCCCGACCTTTCCCCTGACTACGTCTGGATCGCGGGCGACGGCGCCGGCGCCATCGGCCGGGCCGGCGATACGGCGTTGGTCATCTATCGCCTCGGCGATTCCTGGGTGGCGCGGTCGATGCCCTGGCGGTTGGCCCTGGTGGCGCCGGTCAAGCGGGGCAGGGTGCTGCTGAAGCTGCGTGACCCCGCCGCCCCGATGGCGCGGCTGGCCGTCAGCGGCGTGACCCCCTGGCCCCCCGAATTCCAAAGCGAAGAGCTCGCGGCATGACCCTCGATCCGATCAAGCCGGCCTTCGATCCGGTGCAGTACGCGGTGCCGATCTTCGTCATCAGCATCGTCGCCGAAATCCTGCTGGCCCGCTTCCGCAAGGCCCGGGCGGCCTACGAATTCCGTGACACGGCGACCTCACTGGCCATGGGTCTGGGCAGCCAGATCGCGGGCCTGCTGACGGCCGGGGCGACGGTCGGCGTCACCGTCTGGCTCTACCGCACCTGGCACCTGTTCGAGATCCCGATGACCGCCTGGTGGGCTTGGGTGGCGGTCTTCTTCCTCGAAGACCTGACCTACTACTGGTTCCACCGCATCTCGCACGAGCGGCGCTTCTGGTGGGCCAGCCACGTCAACCACCACACCTCGCAGCACTACAATCTGGCCACCGCCCTGCGGCAGACCTGGACGGGCGGCATCGCCGGCACCTGGCTGCTGTGGCTGCCGCTGACCCTGCTCGGCTTCCCGCCGGCGATGGTGGTCATCCAGAAGGGGATCAGCCTCGTCTACCAGTACTGGATCCACACCGAGGCGATCAAACGGATGCCGCGCTGGTTCGAGGCGGTGTTCAACACCCCTTCGCATCACCGCGTGCACCACGCGCGCAACCCGCGTTACCTCGACTCCAACTACGCCGGCATCCTGATCATCTGGGACCGGATGTTCGGCACCTTCGTTCCCGAGCTGGACGAAGAGCCCTGCCGTTATGGCGTGGTGCATAACCTGGGCGATTTCAACATCTTCCGCGTGGCTTTTCACGAATGGATGGCCATCGGCAAGGACCTGGCGGGCTCGCGCTCGCTGCGCGAGGTCGTCGGCTACCTGTTCGGTCCGCCGGGCTGGAGCCCCGACGGCTCGCGCGACACCTCGGCGACCCTGAAGGCCAAATGGCGCGCGCGGGAAGCCGCGGCGGTCAGTCCCGCAGCAGCGGCAGAGACAGTCCCCCTGCAGGCCGCTGAGTAAGCAGCTCGCGGCGGAAGCGGAACAGTTCGGCCGGCCGGCCGCCGGTCTCGGTGTCCATCCGGCCGAGACCCTCGACCAGGTCGATGCGCTCGACCACCCGGCGGAAGTTCTGCTTGTGCAGCGGCACCCCGGCGATGGCCTCGACGGCCCGCTGCAGCGCCGACAGGGTGAACTCCGGCGGCATCAGTTCGAACACCACGGGACGATACTTCAGCTTGCCGCGCAGGCGGCCGAGCCCGGTGGCCAGGATGCGCCGGTGGTCCGACAGCATCGGCTCGCCCAGGGCGGCGGACAGGGCGCGCGGCTCGACGGTCGACTCGCCGCGTTCCCGCGCCTGGTCGCGTCCGGCCTCGGGCGCCAGCCCGGCCTCGTACAGCAGCTCGTAGCGGTCCAGCACCCGCTCCTCGTTCCAGCGGGCGTCGTCCAGCGCGAACAGCAGCCGCGCGCGTGCCAGCCTGGCCTCGTCCCTGCCGGCCCAGGCGCGCAGGGCGGGGGCGAGCGCCTCGTCGATCAGGGCCGGACGGCCCTGCCGCCAGTCCTCCCACGGGAAGAACCGCGTCCACGGGGCCCAGGCGCTGTCGGGCGCGTCGGTGTCGACGGCGGTCGGCGTCAGGGCCAGGTAGCCCACCGAGACGACCCGCGCGGCGCCCGCGCCGATCTCGGCCCGCGGCGCGTCCCGGCCCTTGTTGCCGAAGGTATAGAGCTGCTCGACATAGCCCAGGTCGAAGTGGGTCTGTTCGGTGACGAAGTCGCGCAGGGCGATCTCGAAGGTCCGGTGGGCCTCGGGATCGAACGGACCGAACGGCAGGCCGGCCAGGGTCGAGACCTTGTCCGTGGCGCTGTCGTGCGGCCGCACCGTCAGAAACACCGCCTCGCCGCCGCGAATGGCCATGATGACGGCGGACAGGCCGATGACGACGGATTGGGACATGGGGGAAGGGGCTAGGGGTTAGGGGCTAGGGATTAGCCGAGAGCGGCCGCCGCGTCACCTGAACCTTGCTTGCCCCCTGGTCCCTATCCCTCGACGTGCGTCGTCGGGCGGTCGTCGCCGTCCGACAGTTCTTCCCGCCAGACGCCGTGTTCGTCCTCATAGACGATGCCGACGTCTTCGCCGGGAAGCTCCTGCTCGGCCGCCGCGCGGCGGGCCGCGGCGACGGCGACGGCGCGGTCGGCGAAGGTTTCGGAAAACACGTCGCCCAGCTTGTAGGCCCAGCCCCCGTCATGCGGGACGATGCGATAGGTGATGTCGGTCATGGTTCGGCTCCTGAGCGGTTGCTCGTGCAACGCGTCGGCCGGGGCGGCGTTGCCTAGCGCCTGATCGTCAGCTCGAACGGCGCGCCGGGATAGCTGTAGACGCCCTGGCCGATGGCGTTGACGGCGTCGACCATGCGGCCCTTGCGGCCCATCATGTCGTCGGCCAGCTGAATCATCAACGGATTGGGCGTCGCCGAGCCGGACGCCTTGCGCAGGGCCCTGGCGATATCGGCCTCGGCCACGTCCGGATTGTGTTCGCAGGCGAGGATGAAGGCGGTCGCCGTCGAGCGGCTGACGCCGGCGAAACAATGCACCAGCAGCGGCGCATCCGGGCGCCAGGTGCGGCCGAACTCGAGGATCCGGTCCACATGGTCCGCCGACGGCAGGACCTTGCCGGTCGAGCTCTCCCATATGTCGTCGACAGCCAGCTTCAGATGCCGGTCCGGAAAGAACCGCGGCGCTTCCCCGATCAGATGCGGATCCAGCAGCGTGATCAGATGCGACGGCCGGCGGAAGCGGACCACCGTCTCGACATCACGCAGGGGGCTGACGATCAGGGTCACGGGCGACTCATTCGGTATCGAAAGCCGCCTGGACGGGTTCGAACCCGGCCGCCTCCGACAGGACGTGGAAGCGGTGAACATAGCGCTTTTGCGCGTCGCTGGGCGCCTGCGGATCGATGATCAGGCTGTAGCCTTCCGGCGGCGCGCCGAAAATGGCCAGGGCCTCTTCGCGGCCGAATCCGGCCAGCTGCGTGGCCTCGAAGAAGGCGCAGGCGCGGTCGGCCTGCTTGATCAGCTTCTTGATCGCCACGGGAACCTTGGCCGGCAGGCCGAAGCGGGCGTGGATGGCGTGCTCGAGGCGCTCCTCGAACTCCTTGTAGTTGACCCCCAGCGCCGCCTTGAACGGGCTGATCATGTCGCCGATGACGTATTCCGAGGCATCGTGCAGCAGGGCGGCGAGGCGCCATTTCGGATCGACCGTCGGCTGGATGTGCGCCACCAGCTCCTCGACGACCATCGAGTGCTGCGCGACCGAAAAGCCATGTTCGCCGATGGTCTGGCCGTTCCAGCGGGCGACCCGCGCCAGGCCGTGGGCGATGTCCTCGATCTCGATGTCGACGGGCGAGGGATCAAGCAGGTCAAGGCGTCGTCCGGACAGCATTCTTTGCCAGGCCCGGGGAGCCGTCTTTCCTGAACGCGCGCTGCGCAGCCCTTTAGCCACCCGTTCGTTCCTTTCATTGGCAGGGCGCTCCAACTGGCGCATTGGTTGATAAAGATCAATGTCCGCGCGTGGTGTTGCGATCACGGTTCGGTTTGAAGGGAGAACTTCAATGAGTTGGGCAAGGATCATGGCGCCGCTGGCTGGCGGGGCCCATGACGCGGAGCTTCTCAAGTCGGCGGTTGCGCTGGCGACGCCGTTCAAGGCGGAGGTCGCGGCCGTGCACGCGCCCGCCGACATCGCCGACCTGATGCCCTGGATGGGCGAGGGCTTCATGGGCGGGGTCCAGATCACCGCCATGGACAGCCTGAAGGAAGCGGCCGCCGAGGGCGAGCGCGCCGCGCGCGCGGCCGTCGAGGCCTGCGGCTACGCCAACGCCCGCCTCGTGGCGCTCGAATCGCCCGTCTGGGCCGGCCTGTCGATGGAAGGCCGCCTGTCCGACGTCGTGGTGTTCGACACCGAAGCGGCGCGCGGACGCGGCCCGCTGGCCGAATCGTTCCAGCAGATCGTCGCCGACGAACAGCGTCCGACCATCGTCGCCCGTCCGGGCCTGAAGTGCGGCGGCGTGGCCGTCGTGGCCTGGGACGGCGGCAAGGAAGCCAGCCGGGCCGCGCGCACGGCCCTGCCGCTGCTCGAAAAGGCCAGCCGGGTGGTCATCCTCGCCGCCCCGTCGGCGTCTTCGCGAAGCTTCGACGCCGCCCGGCTCCAGGAGTTCTTCGGCGCGCGCGGCGTGAAGGCCGAGGTCGAGCTGCTCGAAGGCTCGGGCGACGCGGCGCATCTGCTGCTGTCGGCCGCCGGCCGCCTGTCGGCCGACATCCTCGTGGCCGGGGCCTTTGGCCATCCACGGCTGCAGGAATATATTTTCGGGGGCACCACGCGCACCCTGCTCAACAACGACGGACCGTCCCTGTTCCTGTCGCACTGACCTTCACAGAATTACAGAAATGAGGACTTCAATGACGCTTTCGCGCATCGTCATGCGTCTTGCGCGCAATCCCGGCACCGAGTTCGCCGACGGCGACGATCACCGGGGCTATACGCTGGTCGCGCCGCTGCAGGCGGACGGCAAGCTGGATGTCGACGGCTTCACGGCGCATCGCGCCGACTGTTCGGTGCGCCGGTTCGCGGCGGACGAGGAGGCCGTCAACGGCGTGCTCAAACGTCGCGGCCAGACCTGGTACTTCGACTACGACGCGGCCGACGATGCCGACGACGAGCCGGTCCACCGCCTGGGTGAACACAGGTTCGCCGTCGGAGAATATGTCTCGATCGCCGACGAGGACGGCCGGATGCTGGCCTACAAGGTGACCGAGGTCACTCCGCTCCGATAACGATGTTGGCGTTGCGACGGCCGCCGACATTGTGTCGGACCAGGTCGTCGACGTCGTCGAAGCTGTCGTCGTCGCTGTGCTGGCCGCGCTTGGCCTTCAGGGTGGCGACGACCAGCGGGCCGCCCTTCGGGCCGCGCGCCTCGTAGCCGACCACGGCCCAGTCGCCCGGGGTCTTGTCGCTGGCCAGGATGAACCGCGCATAGATGCTGTCGTCGTCCCGGTGGCGGCGACGGGATTCGTGCTCCACCTTCTTGCCGTCGACGGTGACGTTGCGCTGCACACGGATTTCCGCGCCGTCGTCGTCGGCGTTGATCTGCGGCCCGCCGGATCCGCCGACGCTGACGTTGGCCGAGTCGCCGGACGTCTTGATCGAGATGCCGGGCAGGGAGATGTCGACATCGTCCTCGCCCCTGGGCGCGTTGGGCGCGACGCCCGGCGCCTTGGCCGGCATCAGGCCGCGCAGGTCGGCCTCGATCGGCGACAGCGCCGCGGCGGCGTCGCCGTTCTCGAGCTTCACCAGCTTCAGCGTCACCTCAACGCCGTCCGCACCGTAGGCGCAGGTCAGGCCGTCGGGCGCGGCGCTGGTCAGCTTGAGCTTGCCCTGGGTGGTCGGGCAGTCGAGCTTGCTGATCACCTTGATGGCGCGCGCCTCGCGCTGCCGGGCGGCGTCAGGGTGGTCGCAGGCGGCCAGGGCCAGGGCGGCGCAGCCGGCGGCCAGCAGGGCGATACGGTTCATGGCGGAAGTCCCTCGGGAGCTATCTTGTAATGCAAGAGTGCTGCGCCCGGTCGGGAGCGTCCAGTGAAATCGCGGTAAGGGTCCAGACATGAGAACGGGGACCGGCGCTGGCGCACCGGTCCCCGTTTCGTGAGTCTTCAATCCGGCGAAGCTGCGGGTTACTGCCCCGGACGGGTGCTCCCCGAACCCTCGCGGCGGGCGAGGAAGGCCAGGCGTTCGAACAGGTGCACGTCCTGCTCGTTCTTCAGCAGGGCGCCGTGCAGCGGCGGGATCAGCTTGGTCGGATCCTTTTCGCGCAGCATGGCCTCATCGATGTCCTCGACCATCAGCAGCTTGAGCCAGTCGAGCAGTTCGCTGGTCGAGGGCTTCTTCTTCAGGCCGGGCACCTTGCGCATGTCGTAGAAGATGCGCATCGCCTCGGCGACCAGCTTCTCCTTGATCCCGGGGAAGTGGACGTCGACGATTTCCTGCATCACGTCCGCTTCGGGGAAGCGGATGTAGTGGAAGAAGCAGCGGCGCAGGAACGCGTCCGGCAGTTCCTTCTCGTTGTTCGAGGTGATGATGATGATCGGGCGGACTTTGGCCGAGATCGTCTCGCCGGTCTCGTAGACGTAGAATTCCATACGATCGAGCTCCTGCAGGAGGTCGTTCGGGAACTCGATGTCGGCCTTGTCGATCTCGTCGATCAGCAGCACGGGGCGCACGTCGCTGGTGAACGCCTCCCAGAGCTTACCCTTCTTGATGTAGTTGGTGACGTCCTTGACGCGCTCGTCGCCCAGCTGGCTGTCGCGCAGGCGGGTCACGGCGTCATATTCGTACAGACCCTGGCTGGCCTTGGTCGTCGACTTGATGTGCCAGGTGATCAGCGGCGCGCCCATCGCCTTGGCCACTTCGTAGGCGAGGACCGTCTTGCCGGTGCCCGGTTCGCCCTTGATCAGCAGCGGGCGTTCCAGCGCCACGGCGGCGTTGACCGCCACCTTCAGGTCCTCGGTGGCGATGTAGTTTTTCGTGCCTTCAAAACGCGAGCTCATGTCATCCCCTGGCGCGTTTTCGCGCATTCGAACAAACGTTCAATTCAGGGTCAGCCTAAAGCGCAACGCCAGACATTCAAGCCGGTTTCGGCGGACCGGTCGCGACCGGTCCGCCATAACGGGTCAGTCGGCGCCGGGATTGATCGACACCGGGTCGCTGGCGGGGAAGGTTTCCTTCAGGCCCTTGTCGAGCTGCTTGTCGACATGGGCGTCGGCGTCGTCGGCGATCTTCTCGGACGGATCGGCCGGCTTGTCAGCGGGCTTGTCCTGGGTGTCGGTGGTGGTGTCGTGGGTCATGGGACCGCTCCGGGTAGGGCGGGCGAGATCGTCCGCCGGTCCCGGAATCAACCCTCGTCCCGGGCCTTGGTTCCTGCCGAAAGCCGTTCGGTCAGCGCCTGCGCCATGGCCTGCATGGCCGGATCCCACTGTCCAAGCGTCGGGGGACGGAACACCCGCGCCTGCGGATACCAGGGATAACGCTCGGTCCCGAGCAGGGGCCAGGACCCGGTGGTCGACAGCAGCCAGAGCGGCGCGCCGCAGGCGCCGGCCAGACAGCTGCTGGCGTTCGACGGGCCCATGACGAGGTCCAGCGCGCAGCAGAGCGCGGCCACGTCGTCGAGGTCCTTCTTCAGGTCGATGCCGGGCGGGCTCCAGATGTCGACCCCCAGGTCCCGGCGGGCGGCCTCGAGTTCGGCGGCGCAGTCCCCGTACTGAAGGTTGACGAAGGTCGCGCCCGGGACGGCCAGGACCGGCTGCCACTGCGCGAACGGCGAATAGAAGCGGTGCCGCGCGCCGGCCTGCACGAGGCTCTTCCACAGCAGGCCGACGGTCGGGCCGGCCGGCAGCTGCGTCTTCCACCAGGCGACACGGTCGGAGTCGGGGGTCAGGAATCCCGGACGATCCGGATAGGCCGCGACGCTGGCGCGGAACCGGCGAAGCATCGAGGCGATCGGCGCGTAACAGTCGAGCCTGCCGTGGTCGCCGACAAAGGGCGCGCCGCGCACCGTGTGACCATCGACGTTCCAGGTGCTGTGAGCGCCCACCTCGGCGGTGGGAAAGGAGCGCTGGAACAGGGTCACCAGCCGCGGCTCGACCGCGATCAGCAGCTTTCCCGCCGGCCCGAGCGCGGCGAGGACGTCGGGGATGACGTTGGCGAACATCACCTCGTCGCCCAGGCCCTGTTCGCCCATGAGCAACAGGGTCTTGCCGGCCAGATCGGTATCGGGCGTCCAGCGCGGCGCCTCGATCATGAAGTGGGTCACGTCGGCGAAGGCCGGCTCGAGCCTGACTTCGTAGTCGTCCCATCCGGCCGCGATCTCGCCGCGGGCGAGGCGGATGGTCGAGCGCGACAGCAGCATCATCAGCCGCTCGTCCTCGCTCATCGGGGCGGTGAGGGCGGTCTGGCAGTCGTCGAGCGCGCCGTCGAGGTCGCCCAGCACCAGCCGGGCGTTGCCGCGATTGTAGCGGGCCTTGGCGAAGGCGGGGTCGTGGCTCAGGGCCTCATCGAAGAAGGTCACCGACATCTGCGGGTCGCCTTCCTCGCCGACGACGGTGCCGAGCGTGTTCCACAGCAGGGCGTTGGTCGGATGCGCGGCGATGGCCGGCTTGAGGATCTCGATCGCCTCGGCGAACCGCAACTGGTCGCGCAGGGCGCAGGCCAGGTTGTTGGCCCCCTCGTGCGAGGTCGGGTGCTGCGACAGATAGTGCAGGAACAGCTTCTCGGCGGTGTCCTTCAGCCCCATGCGATAGGCGAGGCGGCCCATGTCGTTGGCCACCTCGGCGTGGTTGGGGATCAGGGTCAGGGCGGATTCATAGCAGCGCACGGAGGAGGCGAAGTCGCCGGCCCGTTCGCGGGCGATGGCCAGCAGGTACCAGCCGAAACCGTTGCGCTCGTCCATCTCCAGCGCCTTGATGGCCAGCTCGCCGCCGCGCTGGAAGTCATCGGCCTGCAGCGCCGCGACGGCGTCCTGCAGCAGCGGCTGAACGGCCAGGGCCCGCAGTTCGCCGACGGCTTCGTTGAGACGGGCCAGGGCGTCCTTCGATCCCGCCTGTCCGCTGGCCGGCCCGGCCATGCGCGGGCGGCTCGGAACGGCTGAGGCTTCCGGAAACCCCAGGGCCGCGGCCGAGGCGGCGGATTTGGCGGCGGGGTGTGGAGGCATGCGGACGGCGCCCTTCAGGGTGACTCACGACTGACCGCCAGATCACCTGTTTATGCTTAATCCGGCCTTAAGGCGTTGTGCGCGACGGGATGCCGCACAACATCCCGTTAACCATGCGCCTTTAGCCTTCATTCAACAGGGCGGGCGGATTCTCCGACGAAAGTTGGCAGCCGCGCCGCACGCCATCCGGAGATCGATCGTCGTGCCGTTGAAACTGTCACTGAAGCCCGGTGAAAGATTCGTCCTTAACGGCGCCGTCGTCCAGAACGGCGACCGCCGTGGCGTCCTGATCCTGCAGAACAAGGCATCGGTCCTGCGCGAGAAGGACATCATGCAGGAGGAGGAGGCCGTGACGCCCGCGCGTCACGTCTACTTCCCTGTCATGATGATGTATCTGGATGAGGCTAACGCCCTGAAATACTACGACGAATTCGTTCGTCGCCTGTCCGAGTTCATGGGTGTGATCCGGAACCCGGACGTCCTCGCCGACTGCGTGGCGATCTCCCGTCACGCCATGGCGCGCGAGTACTACAAGGCGCTGATGTTGTGCCGAAAGCTGATTGAGTACGAAGACGAAAGGTTGGGGAATGGGTCTGCAGGCGTATCAGCGGGCCGCGGCGCGGTCTGAAAATCCTCGCGACGCCGAGTACCGCCTCTTCGGTCAGGTCACGCGCGCGCTTCTCGAGGCCGCGGACCTGCCGCCGGAGGATATTGTCGGTCGGATGGACGCCCTGGACTGGAATCGCCGCCTGTGGTCGGCGCTCGCGAGCGATTGCGCGGCCCCCGAGAACGTCCTCCCGGACGCGCTCAAGGCGCAGATCATTTCCCTGAGTCTGTGGGTCAGCCGGCATACCAGCGCGGTCATGCGGCGCCAGGAGGACATCGATCCGCTGATCGATATCAACCGCATCATGATGCAGGGTCTGTCGGGTCGCTCCGAAGCGGCCTGACGCCTTTTTTGCCCGGCGCGCACGATCCGTCCGGCAAAAGTTTCCTCGTGACAAAATCGGCTGTGACGGCTGGTCGCGAAGCCCCGAAACGGGTAGTGAAAGTCCAATAAAATCAGCAACTAAATAGGCCGCGGAACGCTGTTCCGCTGGCCCGGTGCTTGCGATGTGTCGCGCGGGCAAGAACGCCCGCCCGGCCAAAAGGCCGTGATCCCCCGACCAGAATGGAAGGACCGCCGATGCTCAGCAATTCGGTGAATACCAACATGGGCGCAATGGTTGCGCTCCAGAACCTCAACGCGACCAACATGGAACTGTCGCAGACCCAGACCCGGATCAACACCGGCAAGAAAGTGGCCTCGGTGAAGGACAACGGCGCTATCTGGGCGATCGCCCAGAGCCAGCGCTCCACGTCGAGCTCGCTCAATGCCGTCCGGGATTCGCTTGATCGCGGTTCGTCCACCATCGATGTGGCGGTCGCGGCCGGCGAGTCGGTCTCTGACTTGCTGTTGCAGATGAAGGAAAAGGCCCTGGCGGCGTCGGACGCTACGCTCGACTCCACCAGCCGGTCCGCTCTGAACGAGGACTTCAAGGCCCTGCGCGACCAGATCGCCAAGGCCGTGTCGAACGCCGATTTCAATGGGGCCAACCTCATTAAGTCCGGCGCTACGGCGATTGCAGCCCTCGCCAACGCGGATGGATCGTCGAAGCTGACCGTCGCCGCCGAAGTCATGGCGCTGGGCGGTTCGATCGTGACGGTGGCCGCGACGGGAACGATCGGCACCGTGACCACGGCCACGGCGATGATCGCGACGGTCGCCACCTCCATCACCAACACCAGCGCGGCGCTCGCGCGTCTTGGCACCAAGTCCAAGGCGTACGATAGCCACCGCGCCTTCATCGGGAAGCTGCAAGACAGCCTCGATGCCGGCGTGGGCAACCTGGTCGACGCGGATCTCGCGAAGGAAAGCGCCAAGCTCCAGGCGCTGCAGACGAAGCAGCAACTCGGAATCCAGGCGCTCTCGATCGCGAACTCGTCGTCCCAGTCGCTGCTGTCACTGTTCAAGTAGGCCGCGAGGCCGGGCGGGGACCCACCCCCGCCCGGCAGCCTTTTGCCGGGTCACCCGGCAGAAGTTGCTCACCATGCCTGCAGCCCGGCAGAAATTGCCCGGCCAAATCGTCCCTAACAGACCTATAATTCAACAAAAACAACAAGATAGAACGGGCCATTCGGGCGGCCAAACTGGCCCGGCGATTGCTTCCTATCCAAGCGGACAAAATGTCCCCGGCCGTCAAAACGACGTCGGACACCTGGAAAGGGAATATCGTCATGGCGCTGAACAGCGTTAACACGAACACGGGCGCGCTCGTCGCTCTGCAAAACCTGAACTCGACCAACGCCGAACTGAATACGGTTCAAACCCGGATCAACACCGGCAAGAAGGTCGCCTCCGCGAAAGACAACGGCGCCATCTGGGCCATCGCCCAGAGCCAGCGCAGCACGTCCAACGCCCTGAACGCCGTCAAGGACTCCCTCCAGCGCGGTCAATCCACCATCGACGTCGCCATCGCCGCCGGTGAATCGGTTTCGGATCTGCTCGGTCAGATGAAGGAAAAGGCTCTGGCGGCTTCGGACGCCACGCTGGACTCCGCCAGCCGCACCGCCCTGAACGAAGACTTCAAGGCGCTGCGCGACCAGATCACCAAGGCCGTCTCCAACGCCGACTTCAACGGCTCCAACATGATCAAGGCTTCGGGCACGACCATCGCCGCCCTGGCCAACGCGGACGGTTCGTCCAAGATCACTGTCGCTGCCCAGTCGCTGGCGCTCGGCGGCGCCAACGTGACGGTCGCTGCGACCGGCACGATCGGCACCGTGACCACGGCCACCGCCATGATCGCGACCGTGACGACCTCGATCACCAACGTCGGCGCGGCCCTGGCCAAGCTCGGCACGGGCTCGAAGGCTCTTGAATCGCACCTGACCTTCGTCGGGAAGCTGCAAGACGCCCTGGACGCCGGTGTCGGCAACCTGGTCGACGCCGATCTGGCGAAGGAAAGCGCTAAACTGCAGGCCCTGCAGACCAAGCAACAGCTCGGTATCCAGGCCCTGTCGATCGCCAACTCCTCGTCGTCGGCCCTGCTCGGGCTGTTCCGCTAGGCAAGCGTGGAGGCGGGCGTCTGACGTCCGCCTCCGGTTGCGGCGGCGAGGGCCGGGGGGTCATCGCCGTCCGCTAACAGGAGGGTCGCCGGCCACAAAGGACGGCGCCAGGAGATATGAAAACCACTATCGCACCCGTGTTGCCGATGCAGGATCCGGGCGTCTATCAGACGCCGCCGGCGCCGGCCGCTGACGCGCCGCCTTCGAACGAGGCCCCGCGCCAGAACGCCGATCTCCGGCTGGTCATCGAAGAGGACCAGGTTTCGGGGACGTTCGTCTACAAGACGCTCGACCGCCGCACCGGCGAGATCGTCAAGCAGTTCCCGCGCGAAGAGGTCGTCCGCCTCAAGGACTCCGCCGGCTATGCGCCGGGCGACGTGATCGACTCGCACAGCTAGCGGATCTCCGCGCCGGTCCGCTCCGGGCCGTTTTGACCGACTTTTCCCGACGTCGTCCCGCGACGGCGGTTTTTATGGTTTATGGCCGTTAACCATAAGCCAACGTTCTCCCGCCAAACGTGGTGCGGGGCGCCTCGCTGAGTCGCTCACCGTCCAGAAGCGTCGTGCGAGGAGAAGCTCATGTCGATCAGCGTTCACACCAACCAGTCTGCGCTGGTCGCGCTGCAAAATCTCAACAAGACCAATGACGAGCTGTCCGGCGCGCAGACGCGCATCAGCACGGGCCTCAAGGTTCAGGGTCCCAAGGACAACGCCTCGGTCTGGGGCATCGCGCAGTCGCAGCGCGCCGACGTCGGCGCCCTCGGCGCGGTCAAGATGAGCCTCGACCGGGCCCAGTCGATCTCCGACGTGGCCATCTCGGCCGGCGAAACCATTTCCGACCTGCTGCTCTCCATGAAGGAGAAGGTCACGGCCGCGATGGACCCGTCGCTGGACTCGGTGTCGCGCACGGCGCTGGATGCCGACTACAAGTCTCTGCTGCGCCAGATCACCCAGGTGGCCAACGACGCCGAGTTCGACGGGGCCAACATGCTCGACGGTTCGCTGGGGGCGGGCATCCGCTTCCTGGCCAACGCCGACGCCAACTCGTTCATCACCCTGTCGGCCAAGAACATGTCGCTGGGCGGCGCGATCATCACCATGGGCGCGGCGACCTCGATCTCCACGGTCACCCTGGCCACGACGATTCAGGGGCTGCTGACCACGTCGATCTCGAACGTCAACCAGGCCCTGGGCGACATGGGCGCCCAGTCCAAGCAGGTCTCCGCCCACAACAGCTTCGTGTCGAAGCTGACGGACGTGCTCAACACCGGCATCGGCAATCTCGTCGACGCCGACCTGGCCAAGGAAAGCGCCAAGCTGCAGGCCCTGCAGGTCCAGCAGCAGCTCGGCGCCCAGGCCCTGTCCATCGCCAACGCCGCGCCGCAGATCGTCCTGTCGCTGTTCAAGGGCGGCTGATTGAGGCGCCGTCGCCGTCCGCGCGCGACCTGCGGACGGCGAGGGGCGGCGGAGCACAGGCATGATCAATCTTCGCGACCTGCTTCCGGAAGACGAGGAGCGCCTCTTCGCGTGGCGCGGCGAGCCGGACGTGGCCCGCTGGATGTCGGATGCCGATGTCGCCGGGCGCGAGGCGCACCGGACCTGGTTCGACCAGTTGCGCGCCGATCCCGACCGGCAGGGCTGGATGATCCAGAACGGCGACCGGCCGGCCGGCCTGCTGACGCTCACGGGCCTGACCGGACATCACCGCCGGGCCGCCTGGAACTGGTTCATCGGCGACCGCGACGCGCGGGGCCGCGGCGTCGGCCGCGCGGCGCAGGTGCTGGGGCTCGACCGCGCGTTTGGCGGTCTGGGCCTGCACAAGGTCTGGGCCGAGGTCATGGCCGACAATGACGCGGCGATGAAGGTGCAGACCGGCGCCGGTTTCCGCCGCGAAGGCTATCTGCGCGGCCACGTGCTCAAGGATGGCGCGCCGCGTGACGTGGTCATGCTGGGCATCCTGTCGGACGAATGGGCGGCCCTGGCTCCGGCGGCCCGACGGAACCTCGCCGAGGCTGGCCTGATCGCGGCCTGACCGGCCCGCCTTAACCCCCTGTCAGCCCTTGTGGCGCAAGGTGTGGTTGCGGGAATCCCCCCCAGGAACATCATGGTCGTCAGCTTCAACACCAGCAGCCTGCTGAACTACTATCAGGCGAAGCAGGGCCAGACCGTCACGACGGGGGCCGGCACGACCGCGTCGGGTGGCGCGGCGAAGCCGAAGTACGCCCCGACGCCGCCCTGGTCGACGACCTCCGGCGCCCAGCGCTCCAGCGACCTGGTCAAGACGGCGATGGCCGGCCAGCGCTTCATCAACGAAGGGGCGGCCAAGCTCGATCTCGAAGGCGCCAGCAGCGACTACAAGAAGCTGTTCGCCCTCTACCAGGGACTCAACACGCTCAACGGTCTGGCGGAAAAACTTCAGACCAAGGGCCTGTCGACCAGCGAGAAGTCGCGCATCGCCGACATCTTCGCCCGCGGCATGAGCGAGGTGTCGACCTACACCGACAGCGCCAAGCTCGAGCAGATGCGCATCACGCGCGGCGACACGATGATCACCGACAAGACCGCTGTCGGCGTGCCCCGCCCGAAATACGAATACACCACCGGCAAGGTCTTCACCGGCGCCCAGGGCGATGAGGTGCCGGCCTTCGCGGGCGATGTCGCCTTCACGATCTCGGTCAAGCGCGGCGGCGCGACCCACACCATCGACGTCGATCTGAACGACATGGGCTCGACGCCCCGGACGATGGGCGCGGTGACCTCGTTCATCAACAGCAAGCTCGAGGCCGAGCATCTGCAGACGCGCTTCAGCGTCGTGCGCACGCCCGGCGATCCGCGCAAGATCACCACAGGCGGTACGACGGTGACCCTGCCGGCGATCGCCGACAACTTCGCCTTCAAGATCGCGGGCGATTCCACGGAATCCACGACGTTTTCGGCCGCCACGACCAAGCCCGCCGTCTACGTCACGACCTATGCCGGCAATCCGGATCCGGACAAGAACGTCAAGACGGACGACGGCAAGTTCGAGAGCAGCCTGGTCAAGCTCGACGGCTCGGCCGTGGGCGTCGAGGGCGCGCGGGTCTTCTCCAGCACGCTGGAGGGCACGATCAAGACGGTGCGGGCGTCAAAGGTGGGCGCCGACGGTTCGCTGTACGTGCTGGCCGATGTGGCCACCTCCGTCGACGGCCAGACCATCAAGGGGGCGGGCGACGTCGCCCTGCTGAAGTACGACAGCACCGGCCAGCTGGCCTATGCCCGCACGCTCGGCGCGGCCGACAGCGCCCAGGGCCTGGCGATGACGGTCGCCGACGACGGCCGCGTCGCGATCGCCGGCAAGGTGACGGGCGACCTGTCCGGCGCGACCAACGGCCCGATCAACTCCGGCGCCAGCACCGGCCTGACCGACAGCTTCGTCACGGTCTACGACGCGAAGGGCGACGAATCCTGGACGGCCCGGCGCGGCGCGCTGAAGGACGACGAGGCGACCGTCGTGGCGTTCGGGGAGGGCGGCATCGTCTATGTCGGCGGCCGCACCAAATCGACCATTCCGGGCGGCGGCGTCAGCCAGGGCGACTGGGACGGCTACCTGACGGCCTTCGCGCCGGATGCCAAGGGCGTGCCCAAGGCGCTGTTCACCAACCAGTTCGGCACGGCCGGCGCCGACACGGTCAGCGGCATCGTGGTCAGCGGCTCGACCGTGACCCTGGCCGGGGTCGAAAGCGGCCGCGGCACGCTGCGCAGCTTCAATGTCACCCCCACGACCACCACGACCGAGAAGATCGTCAACAGCGGGGTCATCACCGTCAACGTCACCAACACGACCAACGGCGTGTCCTCGACGACCACCAACGTCTACGGGGCGCCGGACGGGTCGGGGACCAGTTCGACGACGACCACGGTCAACACCTCGGCCGCCAGCTTCACGACCGGCGCCACCCGCGACCTGGGCGACATGCAGGGCGGCCAGATCGCCGGCATCGGCCTTGACGGCGGCGACCTGTGGATCGCCGGGACGACGCGCAACGCCGCGCTGTCGGTGTCGGGAAACACCCATGCCTACACGGGCGGCATGGACGCCTTCGCGGCGCGGATTTCGACAGATCTTTCAAGCACCTCGCAGGACCGGCTGAGTTATTTCGGCGGCACGGGCGACGACACGGTCACCGCCATGACGGTCGCGGACGGCAAGGTCTGGATCGCCGGCGGCGCCTCGGCCGACCAGCCCGGCGCGGCGGTGATCTCGACCCGGGACGGCTATCTGGCAGCCCTCGATGTCACCACCGGAACCGCCACCGTGCAGCGGCTGACCGGCAAGGACGGCATGGCCACGGCGACCTCGATCGCGGTCGACACCACCGGCGCCAGCGCCCTCGACAAGCTGGGCCTGCCCAAGGGCGCGCTGATGTACGCCGACTCGATCAAGGTCGCCTCGGCCACGGCCGCGCGGGCCGGCGACACCTTCCAGATCCGCACCGGCGAGGCCGGCCGCCTGGCCACCGTCACCTTCGAGGCCAGCGACACCCTCGACACCCTGGCCGCCAAGGTCCGCCGCGCCGCGGGCTCCAAGGCCAAGGTCGAGGTGGTCAGCGACGGCGACTTCAAGCGCCTGAAGATCACGCCGGCGACCAAGGCCTCGACCGTCGAGATCCTGCCGGGCAAGGGCGGGACCGATGCGCTCGGCGCGATCGGCCTGACGCCCGGCGTGGTGCGCAACACGATCATCGACGCCAACGGCAAGAGCGTCTCCGCCGACGGCGGCGGCCCGGTGTTCGGCCTGTCGCTGCCGGCCGAGCTCGACGTCAGCACCGAGGCCGCGGTGAAGAACGCCCTGACCGTGCTCGGCCAGTCGATGAGCAAGATTCGCGACGCCTACCGCCAGCTCGAGACCGCGGCCAAGCCGGAGTCGACCATCAAGGCCGGCGCGAGCGGCCCGGTCCCGGCCTATCTGACGAGCCAGATCTCCAACTATACGGCCGCGCTCAACCGTCTGACCGGCGGCGGATAATCCCGTCTGTCTTCACACGGACTTGAAAGCGACACGGCTGCAAGATAGCGATTGCAGCCATGGAATTTCTCAAGGACCGCCGGATCGTTCTGGCCATTGGCGGCGCCGTGGCGCTGCTGCTCGGCATCCTGATCGCGGCGACGATCATGCGCGGCGACAAGGGGCCGACCAAACCCCCGCCCGCGGCGACGGGCGGCCTCGTCGTGGAGACCGGTCGCGATGACGACACGAAGCTCGACCCGACGCGGCCGATCCGCTGTTTCGTCAACGGCGCCTTCGTCGGCGAGCTGACCCTGACCGACTGCGCCAAGCGCAACGGCGTGGCCACCGACGCCCTCGACGTCGGCGTCGACGAGACCGGGGCCCTGGCGGCGGCCAACCAGGCCGGCACGGTGCTCGCGCCCCTGCCGCCGGTGCAGACCGCGCCGCAGCAGCCGACCCCGACGGAAACGGGCGCCGGCCCCTCCGCGCCGGTCCAGGCCTCGGGCGACGCCTGCTGGCGCTACGCCGGCGGCGGCTGGTCGAAAATCGGCGCCATGGACCTCAACAGCTGCGTCCAGACCCTCTACGCCGGTCAGTGCGAACAGCGTGGCGGCGCCGCCTATGGCCGCTGGGGCGAGCAGACCCTGCGTCTGGTCCGTGACAAGGTGGAGATCTCGTCGGACAACCGTCGCTTCCGCACCCTGGTCGAGCAGGGCCCGGGCTGCGCCATTCCGCCGGTCGGTCAGTGAAGGGGCTTTCGATGTCCAGGTCTGTCGCGCTGCTCACGCTTGCCGCCGCCGCCGCGTTGCTGGGAGCCTGCGAGGCGCAGGTCGAGGCGCCGCTCGACCGCGGTGTCTGCTACGCGGTCGGGTCCGGCCCGGACGGCAAGATCAAGTTCAACGTGGTGGCGCGCAACCAGCCGGACATCGAGCATTGCGCGGCCCAGCTCGAGGGCGTGCGTCTGCGCTTCCTGCGCATGGGCGGCCAGACGCGCGAAATCTCCGGCGCCTACCAGGGCAGCTTCATCTTCCTGCGCAGCGAGGGGATCTTCCGCTCGCAGACCTGGGAAGGGAACCAGTACCTGATGCTGGTGCGCAGCGGCGACGGCCGCCTGGTGATCCCCGGCGCCGTGCAGCAACAGTAGCCGGCCCGGCGCGTTTTCGTCCGCGACAAGAATGCTGTGCATAAGCGCTTGCGGAAGAGAACAAAATGTGAACTGATGGCTTTTATAAATGGTTAACGCCCGCTAGTCTGGGCGTCAGATTCCGGCGCACAGGGTCGCCGGGCGTGAGAACAACGGAGCACTTCCCATGGCGGGCAGCGTCAACAAGGTCATTCTGGTCGGCAATCTGGGCAAGGATCCGGAAATCCGCACGCTCAACTCGGGCGACCGGGTGGCCAACCTCAGCCTGGCGACCTCGGAAACCTGGCGCGACCGGGCCAGCGGCGAGCGCAAGGAGCGCACCGAGTGGCACCGGGTCGTGATCTTCAACGACAACCTCGTGAAGGTCGCCGAGCAGTACCTGAAGAAGGGCTCGACGGTTTACATCGAGGGCGCGTTGCAGACGCGCAAATGGACCGACCAGCAGGGCGTCGAGAAGTACTCGACCGAAGTGGTGCTGCAGAAGTTCCGCGGCGAGCTGACCATGCTCGGCGGTCGCGGTGATTCCGCCGGCGGGATGCGCGACGAGGGCGGCGACTTCGGCGGCTACTCGGGCGGCGACCGCGCCCAGCCCAGCGGCCCCAAGGAGAGCTTCAGCGCCGACCTCGACGACGAGATCCCGTTCTAGGATCAGATTTTTCCTGTGCGGGTCCTTGTTCTCGGAGCCTCCGGGTTCATCGGGTCCCATGTCGCGGCGGCGCTGGCTGCCGGCGGACATCAGGTCCGGGCGGCGGCGCGTCGCCCGGATGCGGCAAGGCGGCTGGCCCCGACCCATGAATGGGTCCGGGCTGATTTCGCCGAACTTGTCGACCCCGCGCTCTGGCGGCCGCTTCTTGAGGGCGTGGACGTCGTGGTCAATTGCGTCGGCGTCCTGCAGGACGGAGCCGGCGATAGTCTGGTCGCGGCGCATGTCACCGGCCCGACAGCCCTGATCTCCGCCTGCGGACCTGCCGGCCCGCGCCGGATCATCCACCTGTCGGCGGTTGGAACGGACGAGGCTGTCGGCACCGGATACGGCCGGTCGAAACTGGCCACCGAAGGCCTGCTGAAGGACAGCGATCTCGACTGGGCGATCCTGCGCCCGTCGCTGGTCCTTGGCCGGGGCGTCTACGGGGGTTCGGCGATGCTCCGTGGTCTGGCCGCCTTTCCAATGATGATCCCCGTCGTCGGCGGCGCCGGCGCCTTTCGCCCCGTCGCCATGGATGATCTCTGCGCCGTTGTCGTCGCGATGGCGGAGACGGGCGAACCGCTGCGCCGGTCCGTGGACGTCGCGGGGCCCGAAGTCGTGAGCCTGACCGGTCTGCTGAGCGGGCTGCGCGGCTGGCTGGGACTTGCCCCGGCGCCGGTGGTGACGCTGCCGTCCTGGCTGGTCGCGCCCGTGGCCCGATTGGGGGATCTGGCCGGCTGGCTGGGCTGGCCATCGGCGCTCCGGACCACGTCGCTTCGGCAGATGGCCCATGACGTCGCAGGGCATCCGGCCAGCGCTGATCAACTCGCGGGCGTCGAGCCCCGATCGTTTTCCGCCTGGCTCACGTCAGCGCCGGCGACGGTTCAGGATCGCTGGCACGCGCGGCTCTACTTCGTTCGACCGCTGGCGATCCTGACCCTTGGCGCGTTCTGGATCGGAACGGGCCTGATCACCCTCGGTCCGGGCCATGACGCCGCCGTTGAGGTTCTACGACAGGCGGGATACGGGCCGGTTTCGCCAGTCGTGGCAGGGGGCGGCGCGCTGGTGGACATCGTGCTTGGCGGCCTGATGTGGATTCGTCGGTTTTCAGGCCGGGCGGCCCTGGCCACCACGCTGGTCAGCATCGGCTATCTGATCATGGGGACGGTGTCGGCCCCGCAACTCTGGCTCGACCCGCTGGGCCCCTGGCTGAAAATCCTGCCCGCCATTGTCCTGGCGCTCTTCGTCGCCGCCACGGACGACCGCCGATGACCCTCTATATTCTGCTCAAGCTGGTCCACATCATGTCGGGCGCGGTCCTGTTCGGCACGGGCGCGGGCATCGCCTTCTTCATGCTGGCCGCGCACCGGACCGGCGACGCCCCTACCGTGGCGGCGACCGCACGGATCGTGGTGCTGGCCGATTTTGTCTTCACCACCCCGGCGGTGATTGTGCAGCCGCTGACGGGCATCGCCCTGATCCTGCTACAGGGTTATTCGCCCACCGCGCCATGGTTGCTGGCGGTCTACGGGCTGTATCTGCTGATCGGGGTTTGCTGGCTGCCCGTCGTGGTCATTCAGATGCGAATCCGCCGGTTGGCGGAGGCCGCGGCTGCGGCCGGGCAGGCCTTGCCGCCGGCCTATCACCGCCTGTTCCGCATGTGGTTTCTGCTGGGCTGGCCCGCTTTTGCCGGCGTGACGGCCATCTACGGATTGATGATTGTGAGACCTGTATGGGTCTGATCCGCCTCATCGCGACCGATCTCGACGGCACGCTGCTGCGTGACGACGGGTCGATATCGGAGCGGACCCGCCGGGCGATCGGCGGGGCGCAGGCGGCCGGGCTGACAGTGGTCTTCGTGACCGCCCGTCCGCCCCGGGACGTGCACGCGATCGCCGACCACCTCGGCATCACCGGCATGGCGATCTGCTCCAACGGCGCCATCGTCCATGATCTGGCGACCGGGGAGACGCACCGGCATGAACGCCTGTGCCAGGATCTGGCCCGGTCGCTGGTGTCGGAGCTCCGCCTGGCCGAGCCCGGCGTGGCCTTCGCCACCGAGCACGGCCACCGGCTGGGGCAGGAGGCGCACTTTCCCGACCTGTTCGCCGACACGGTCCATCATCACGCGCGCCGCATCGATGACGCGGCGGCGCTGTGCGGCGAGGTGCTGACCAAGCTGCTGGTCCATCATCCCGATCATCACGTCGAGCATCTGGCGACCCGCATCCGGGGTCATCTCGGCGATCGCGGCGAGGTCATCTGGTCGGGCGCGCCGTTCGTCGAGATCGCCCCGTCGGGGGTGTCCAAGGCGTCGGGCCTCGCCTCGCTGTGCGCGCTGCTCGACCTGTCGCCGGCGGAGGTCATCGCCTTCGGCGACATGCCCAACGACGTGCCGATGCTCGGTTATGCGGGACGGGGCGTGGCCGTGTCGAACGCCCACCCCGAGGTGCTGGCGGCGGCGGACGAGGTCACGGCGAGCAACGAGGACGATGGTGTCGCCCGGGTGATCGAGTCCCTGCTGGTCTGAACGGACGCCCGCTCACACCCGGTAACCACCTTTGACCGCCGCCGGGGTTCCATCGCGGCGGCCTCCCGTGCGAGGAGGGCGCCGTGACTTCGTCCCGCTCCCCCTTCGCCGCGTCCGAATGGCTGGCCATCGCGGCCATCATCCTGATCTGGGGCGTCAACAACGCCGCGGCCAAGGTGGCCACCGGCGTGCTGCCGCCGTTCTTCGTCGGCGGGATGCGGTTCGCCATCGCCCTGGTGGTGCTGATCCCGTTCCTGCGACCGCCGTTTCCGCCTTGGCGCCAGGTGCTGCCGATCCTGATCCTGCTCGGACCGCTGCATTTCGGGCTGATCTACTACGGCTTTTCGATCGTGAAGAACCTCAGCCCGCTGGTGGTCTCGCTGCAGCTGTGGATCCCGATGACGGCCTTCTTCGCCTGGCGGGTGCTGGGCGAGACCATGAGCCGCTCGGGCCTGGCCGGCATGCTGATCGCCTTCGTCGGCGTGGCCGGCATGAGCCTCGACCCGCACGCGGCCGGCGACCTGCCGGGCATCCTGATCGGGGTGGTCGCCAGCGCCATGTGGGCGCTGGGCACGGTGCTGGTGCGCCGCACGCCGGCGGTGACGCCGCTGAAGATGCAGGCCCTGACCTCGCTGGTCGGCGCGCCGGCGCTGCTGGCCGCGTCGCTGATGTTCGAGCCGGATGCGCTGTCGCGGGCCGCCGGCGCCGGGTGGATGATCTGGGGCCTGGTCGGCTGGGCCGCGCTGGCGTCGACGGTCGGGGCCTCGGCCCTGCTGTTCTGGCTGGTGCAGCGCCGCGAGCCGGGCCGCGTGACGCCCTGGTTCCTGCTGACTCCGCTGCTGTCCTGCGGCATCGGCATCGGGCTGATGGGCGACCATCTGACGCCGCAACTGCTGCTCGGCGCGGCGGCGACCCTGTCGGGCGTGGCCCTGGTGGCGCTGTCCGAGCGCCGGGCCGCCGCGGCGGCCGCGGCGGCCGTCGCCGTCGATCAGGCCTGAGCCTCGCCTTCGGCGCCGTAGGGCGGGGCGGCGAGATCGACGTAAGCGGCGTTCTGTTCCCGGATCCGCGCGCCCTCCTCGTCATAGAGGAACGGCAGGAAGGCGTAGCGCCGCCCGGCCGTGACCGGCGTCGCCTCGTGCAGCAGCGAGCAGGAGAACACCACCGCCCCGCCGGTGGGCGGGCGATAGGTGCGGCGGCCGAACTCGGGGAAGCGCAGGTCGCCGCCCTCGTGCGCCTCGGCGTCGAGGTTGATCGAGACGGCGAACCGCCGGTGGGCGGTGCCCTTGGTGGTGTTGTCGCGATGCGGCCGGAACCAGCCGCCGCTCCCCGCGTCGTAGCAGGCGACGAGATAGCGCTCCATGCGCGTGGGCTCGTACTGGAAGGCCTGTTTGATCAGCGGCAGCAGCCGGCGGGTGATGCGCGCGCGGGCGGCGTCGCGCAGGCCCTCGTCCTCCAGCGTCACGTCGGAGCGGCGTTTGTGGTTCGGGTCGGTGACCACCACGGTGCGGCCGTCCAGCTCGCGCATGAAACCTGACGGGGTTCCGCCGACGGCGTCATAGGCCTCGATCAGAACGCGGCAGAAGGCCGGCTCGAAGATTCGCGGCGCGATCAGCACCGGCGCGTGGATCTGCACGCCGGCATGGTCGTCGACCGGGCTCAGCGCGGCCAGCCGGGCCATAACCGCCTGCGCCTGGTCCAGCGGCGCGGTGAACAGCACCCGCAGCGAGGGATCGATCACCACCCAGCCGGCCTCGGCGCCGTAGAGCCCGGCGATCTCGCCGTCGACGTCATGCAGCCAGCGGATGCCCGGCAGCTCGTTGACCGCGCCCGCGAACTGGCCGGCGTCGCGGATCACGCCGAAGAAGCAGCAGGTGTCGTCGTCGAACAGCGCCCGATGCTCGCGCACGGCCCCGAGCGCCGCGATCGCCTGCGGCGTCGGAACGGGCGGCAGCAGGGCCATGGCGACATATCGTCCGCCCACGGTGCTGAAGTTGTAGCGCGGGTTGCCCGGGCTGGGCGCGGTGAAGGTCGGGGCCAGATCGCCGGGCGTCAGAAGCATGCGCGACGATGCCAAAACGGCCCCGCCGGAGCAAGGCGACTCGGCTCAGAGGCGCAGGCCGAACCGCGGGCCCAGCCAGACCATCAGACCGTAGAGGGCCATGGTCAGGACGCAGCCGGCGGCCAGGGCCGGCCAGAACCCCGCGCCGCGCCGGAGCAGGGCGGGGATCAGCAGGAACATCGGCAGCGACGGCAGCACGAACCAGAAGGTGCCGGTGGCATGGGCCGCCATACGCTCCGCGTCGGCTGTGTCGCGCCACAGCCAGATCATGCCGAGGATCGACACCAGCGGCAGGGACGCGACCAGGCCGCCGAGGCCCGGATAGCGCTTCGCCACCTCGGAGACGGCGACGACCAGCAGTCCGGAAAGGGCGGCCTTGGCGAGCAGGTACATCATGGCGCCGCTCGTAGCAGGTTCAGGCGCGGCCTGTCCGCGATCCCTCTGGTCAGGGGGCCTTGATCACGGCGCAGGCTACCCGCGCGCCGGCGCCGCCGATCGGCTGGCTGGTGTGATCGTCGGGCGCGGCATGGATCACCAGCGCCGAGCCGTCGGCGTCCAGCAGGGGCGCGCGGTCGGCGTTCGACAGCGACACCGACGGGGTGAAGATCTCCGCCATCGCCGTGCCGTCGGCAGCCGCATAGAGATTCGGCAGGTCGCCGGTCTCGTTGGCGGCCGGGTTCAGCAGGCCGTGCTGGACCGGCATGTCATGGTGCATGTGGCCGCCGGCCGACTTGAAGTCGGCGCTCGAGCAGTCGGCTTTCTCGTGGAAGTGCAGCCCGTGCCAGCCCGGCGTCAGCCCCGTGGCCGCCACGCGCAGCACCAGGCCGTGCGGGGCCTCGGTGAGGGTCGCCGAGCCCATGTCCTGACCGGCCGGGCCCTTCAGCTGGACCGTCACCGGCGCGGGGCCGGCGGCGGCGGGCAGGGCGACGGCGGCGAGGAGGAGGGGAAGGATCAGACGGCGCATGGCATGGCTCCCGGAAGGACCTGAGAATCCCGGCAAATCGTCGGAATTGTTGAGCTAAAGGCCCGAAAAAGCCGCCCGAAAGATGGCGCCCGGCCCATGCGAATGTTAACGAGGGAACGGACGCTTCCTGTCCGATTCTGACAGCAAATTCCCGCACTTGACCGACGACACCCTTACCCCTCCGGAAGACGCCCGGCGCGGGGCAGTCAGCCCCATCGCCATCGAGGACGAGCTGAAGCGCAGCTATCTCGATTACGCCATGAGCGTGATCGTCAGCCGCGCGCTGCCGGACGTCCGCGACGGTCTCAAGCCGGTGCACCGCCGCATCCTGTTCGCGATGAACGAGAACGGCTTCACGTCCAACGCGGCCTACCGCAAGTCGGCCCGCACCGTCGGCGACGTGATCGGTAAGTATCACCCCCACGGCGACGTCGCGGTCTACATGGCCATGGTCCGGATGGCCCAGCCGTTCTCGATGGGCCTGCTGCTGATCGACGGCCAGGGCAACTTCGGCTCGGTCGACGGCGATATGCCGGCGGCCATGCGTTACACCGAATCCCGCCTGACCAAGGCGGCCGAGGCGCTGCTCGTCGACCTCGACAAGGACACGGTCGACTACCAGGAGAACTACGACGGCTCGGAGAACGAGCCGACGGTCCTCCCGGCCCGCATTCCCAACCTGCTGGTCAACGGCGCGGGCGGCATCGCCGTCGGCATGGCGACCAACATCCCGCCGCACAATCTGGGCGAAATCGTCGACGCCTGCCTGGCCTTCATCGACAATCCCGAGATCCCGCTCGACGAGCTGCTCGACATCGTCCCGGGCCCCGACTTCCCGACCGGCGGCGAGCTGATCGGCCGCGCCGCCGCCCGTCAGGCCCTGATGACCGGCCGCGGCTCGGTGATCATGCGCGGCGTGGCGACCGTCGAGGAACTGCGCAAGGACCGCGAAGGCATCGTCATCACGGCGATCCCCTTCCAGGTGAACAAGTCCAGCCTGGTCGAGCACATCGCCGACCTGGTCCGCGACAAGAAGCTCGAGGGCATCAGCGACATCCGCGACGAGAGCGACCGCACCGGGATGCGCATCGTCGTCGAGCTGAAGCGCGACGCCCAGGGCGACGTGATCCTCAACCAGCTCTACCGCTTCACCGCCCTGCAGAGCAGCTTCAGCTACAACATGCTGGCGCTGAACCGCGGACGGCCCGAACAGATGGGCCTGCGCGAGATGATCACCGCCTTCGTGGAGTTCCGCGAGGAGGTGGTGGTCCGCCGGACCCGCTTCGAACTGGGCAAGGCCCGCGACCGCGGCCATGTGCTGGTCGGTCTGGCCATCGCCGTGGCCAACATCGACGAATTCATCCGCATCATCCGCTCCTCGGTCGATCCGGCCGAGGCGCGCGAGCGCCTGTGCGGCCAGGACTGGCCGACCGGCGACATGATGCCCCTGATCGAACTGATCGCCGATCCGCGCACCGTCATCACCGGCGGCGACCAGGTCCGGCTGTCCGACGAACAGGCCCGCGCCATCCTGGCCCTGACCCTGTCCCGCCTGACGGGCCTGGGCCGCGACGAGATCATGGGCGAGGCCCGCACCCTGGCCGGATCGATCGCCGAACTGCTGCATCTGCTGTCCGACCGCGCCAACATCATGGGCGTGGTCCGCGAGGAGCTGGTCGAGGTGCGCGAGAAGTTCGCCGTTCCCCGTCGCACGATCTTCGGCGAAGGCGGCGCGGACATGGACGACGAGGACCTGATCCCGCGCGAGGACATGGTCATCACGGTCACCCACGGCGGCTATGTGAAGCGCACGCCGCTGTCGACCTACCGCAGCCAGCGCCACGGCGGCAAAGGCCGTTCCGGCATGTCGACCAAGGACGAGGATGCGGTGACCCGCGTCTTCAGCGCCTCGACCCACGCGCCGGTGCTGTTCTTCAGCTCGGGCGGCAAGGTCTACAAGCTCAAGGTCTGGCGCCTGCCGCTCGGCACCCCGACCTCGCGCGGCAAGGCGTTCGTCAACCTGCTGCCGATCGAGCCGGGCGAGACCATCACCTCGATTCTGCCGCTGCCCGAGGCCGAGGATCAGTGGGACCGGCTGGACGTGATGTTCGCCACCCGCTCAGGCAACGTGCGCCGCAACAAGCTCAGCGACTTCGTGCAGATCAACCGCAACGGCAAGATCGCCATGAAGCTGGACGAGGGCGACAGCATCGTCGGCGTCGGACTGTGCAACGCCGAGAACGACATCCTGCTGACCACCGCGCTCGGCCGGGCCATCCGCTTCCAGGCCAACGAGGTGCGGGTGTTCGCCGGCCGCGATTCCACCGGCGTGCGGGGCATCCGCCTGCAGGAGGGCGACGAGGTCCTCTCCATGGCCATCCTCGGCGGCGTCGCCGCCACCCCGGCCGAACGCAGTGGCTACCTCAAGCACGCCCGCGCCCTGCTGCGGGCCCAGTCCGGCGAGGACGAGGGCGAAGTCACGGTGACCGAGGACGAAGAAGAAGTCGAGGGCGACGCGTACCTCAGCCCCGAACGCATCGTCGAACTGGGCGCGGCGGAGGAATTTATCCTCACGCTGTCGTCCGAGGGCATCGGCAAACGCACCAGCGCCTACGACTTCCGGCGCACCGGTCGCGGCGGCCAGGGCCTGCTGGCGCAGGACCTTACCCGCAAGGGCGGACGCCTCGTCGCCAGTTTCCCTGTGGACCAGGCCGACGAAATCTTGCTGGTGACGGACGCCGGCCAGTTGATACGGTGCCCGGTAGCGAATATCCGCATCGCGGCGCGCAACACCCAGGGCGTGATCGTCTTCCGCACCGCGGAGAACGAGCATGTCGTGAGCGTTGAGCGGCTCGAAGCAACGGGCGGCGATGAGGACGGCGGGACGGACGGCGGGGTCGACCAACCCTCGGCGGACTAGCGGCGCAAGGGGGACTGGTGGCGAGAGTCGGGCTGTATCCGGGCACGTTTGATCCGATGACCAACGGTCATCTGGACATCATCGGGCGGGCCGTGAAGCTGGTGGACAAGCTGGTCATCGGCGTCGCCCTCAACGAGGGCAAGGGGCCGCTGTTCTCGCTTGATGAGCGGATGGCCATTGTCCGCGACGAGACCGCCCACCTCCAGACGGTGGCCGAGATCGAGGTGGTGCCCTTCAAGGGTCTGCTGATGCACTTCGCCCGCGAGGTCCACGCCGGCATCATCGTCCGCGGCCTGCGCGCCGTGGCCGACTTTGAATACGAATTCCAGATGACCGCCATGAACCAGCAACTCGATCGCGAGATCGAGACGGTGTTCCTGATGGCCGATCCCCGTCACCAGGCGGTGGCGTCCCGGCTGGTCAAGGAGATCGCCGTGCTCGGCGGCGACATTGGCAAGTTCGTCACCCCCGGCGTGGCGGCCCGCCTGCTGGAAAAGGTCGGGCGCGCCTGATTTCCGCCGCTGCGGGGCGGCACTTGTCGTCGTCGCTGTCGCGGTCTACCCGGACTGACGGCTCTCGAGAAAGTGGACACCGCATGAAATCCGCGCCGATCGCGCTCGCAGCCCTGATGCTCGCCGCCGCGCCCGCCGTGATGGCCGCGCCCGCTCCCAAGGCCCCGGCGGCGGTTCAATACCCGGCCGCCGACTGGCGCACGCCTGATCCCGAAAACGTACTCGTCATCGACACCAGCAAGGGCCGGGTGATCGTCGAGATGGCCCCCTGGGCGGCGCCGACCAGCGTCGAGCGGGTCCGGACCCTGGCCCGCCAGGGCTTCTATGACGGCCTGAGCTTCTTCCGCGTCATCGACGCCTTCATGGCCCAGACCGGCGATCCGAAGAACGACGGCACCGGCGGCGCGGAGTCGCTGCCCAATCTGCGGGACGAGTTCCAGTTCCGTCGCGGGCGGGACCTACCGTTCACGTCCCTCGGCCGTCTTCCGGCCGACGACAACATGATGATGGTCACCGAGACCGGCTTCATCGACGGCTTCGCCGTGCGCGGCGCGCCGCAGATGCAGATGATGGCCTCGGCCGACGGCAAGGTGTCCGGCTGGCCGCTGTTCTGCGCCGGGGCGCTCGGCATGGCCAAGGCCAGCGTGCCGAACACGGCCAACAGCCAGTTCTTCCTGATGCGCCAGACCTATCCGTCGCTGGATACCAACTACACCGCCTTCGCCCGCGTGCTGGGCGGGCTGGAAGCCGTCCGCGCCCTCAAGGTCGGCGAGCCGGTCGCTCCGCCGCGCGACGTGATGATCCGCGTGCGGGTGCTGTCCGACATCCCGGCCGGCGAACGCCCGTCGGTCCAGGTGCTGAACACCACCAGCCCGTCGTTCAAGGCCATTCTCGACGCCGCCCGGGCCGCGGGCCTCGGCGCCGGCGCGGCCTGTGACATCGCCGTGCCCGTCAAGATCGGCTGAGGAGGCCGCCGCCATGCGCTCGACCCTGCTGCTCGCCGCCGCCCTGACCGTCATCGCCCCCGCGGCCATGGCCAGGCCGAAGGCCCCGGCCGCCGCCGACTGGCGCACGCCGGATCCGGAAAACGTGCTCGTCATCGACACCAGCAAGGGCCGGGTGGTTGTCGAGCTGATCCCCGAGGTCGCCCCGGCCCACGTCGAACGGCTCAAGGTGCTGGCCCGCAAGGGGACCTATGACGGCCGGACCTTTTTCCGCGTCATCGACCGCTTCATGGCCCAGACCGGCGACCCGCAGGACACGGGGGAGGGCGGCACGGACCTGCCCAACCTGAAGGCCGAGTTCACCTTCCGCCGCGACGCGTCGTCGGGCGTGGTGGTCGCGGCCAGCCCGTGGGGGACGGACGAGGGCTTTCTCAAGTCGCTGCCGGTCGTCGGCCAGGCCTGGAGCTGGCACGACATGACCCAGGACGGAAAGGTCGCGACCTGGGGCAGCTACTGCCCGGGCGTCGTCGGCATGGCTCGGGACGACAATCCCGACAGCGCCAACAGCCAGTTCTTCCTCATGCGCCAGCCCTACCTGTCGCTCGACAAGCGCTACACCGCGTTCGGGCGGGTGATCAGCGGCCTGGACGCGATCCGGGCCATCAAGACCGGCGAACCGGTCCCCGCGCCGCAGGATCGGATGGACCGCGTCCGCGTTCTGGCCGATATACCCGCCGCCGAACGGCCGACGGTCCGGGTCATCGACCCGGCCGGCGCGTGGTTCAAGGCCGAGATCCAGCGGGTCCGCAAGCTCAAGGGCGCGGACTTCTCGCTATGTGACGTGTCCATTCCTGCGGAAGTGAACTGAACCCATGACGACAGACGCCGAAAACACCCTGCTGCTGACCACCGACACCGGCCTGGTCACGATCAAGCTGCGCCCCGACCTGGCCCCCGGCCACGTCGAGCGCATCAAGGAACTGGCGCGGGAGGGCTTCTATGACGGCGTGGTCTTCCACCGCGTGATCCCGGGCTTCATGGCCCAGGGCGGCGACCCCACGGGCACCGGCTCGGGCGGATCGAAGAAGCCGGACCTGAAGGCGGAATTCTCCAAGGCCCGCCACGATCGCGGCGTCTGCTCGATGGCCCGCACCAGCGCGCCGCACTCGGCCAACAGCCAGTTCTTCATCTGCCTGGACGACGCCACCTTCCTCGACGGCCAGTACACGGTCTGGGGTGAAGTGGTCGACGGCATGGAACACGTTGACGCCCTGCCCAAGGGCGAGCCGCCGCGCCAGCCGGGCAAGATCGTCTCGATGAAGGTCGCGGCGGACGTCTGATCGCGCTTTCCCTCCCCTATATGGGGAGGGTGGACCGGCGAAGCCGGGACGGGTGGGGAAGCGGAACACGCGTCCGCCCGTCCGGCTGGACCGTTCAAGGCCCCACGCTGTCGGCCTCGCCGACATCACTCCCCATGAAGGGGAGGGAGGGTGTTACCGCCCCCGGCCCGGCAGGCGCCGGATCGAGCTGATCTTGTCGTTGGCCCCCAGCGGCTTGAGGTTGGGATTGTCGGCGTCGATGGTCCAGCACTGGCCGTTGAAGTCGCGGCCGGTGCACAGCTGCCAGCTGCCGCGCATCACCCGCACCGAGGTGATCTGGTCGTCCAGGCCGCTATCGACCAGGTCGGGGATCGAGTCGGAGACCTCCAGCCGCATGCCGCGGTAGTCGGGGTTCTCGTAGACGATCAGGCCGGTCGGCCCGCCGCCACCACCGTAGCCGCCGCCGCCACCGCCGTAGCCACCCCCGCCGGGCGGGCCGCCTTCACACTGCAGGCGGCCGTTGATGTTTTCGACCCGGCCGCGGGGGCAGGCGCGATAGTTGATGTCGGACTCCAGCATGGCCCCGCCGCCGGCCGCGCAGCGGGCGTAGAGCCGGCCGGCGAAGGCGGTGATATCGCGGCAGCTCGCCTGGTAGGAGCCTTCTGGAATCGGGTCGTAGGATCCGCTCCAGGGCGGCGCCGCCAGCGCCGGCGCGGCGATGACGGCCAGACCGGCGGCGAGGGCCGCGGCGCGGGCGATGTTGGACATGTCGGTTCCCCACTCATTCAGTGGCCGGCATCTAAGGACGGCGTTCGGCGGCCGTCCAGTCACCCAGCGGGGGCGAAGGTCACCACGACGGGGAAATGGTCCGAGCCCAGTTTCGGCCCGCGCTTCACGGAAACCGTCTTCCAGTCCCTGCCGGCGTAGACCTGGTCGATCGGCAGCACGGGTGCGGGCAGAGCGATGCGCAGACGCGAGAACTGCCCGGCCGGCCAGGTGGGCAGGGCGCGGGTCCGCCGCTCCAGTCCGAACAGCCGGTCCTGCCGCCGCAGCGCGAACGACCAGGGGGTGCAGTTCATGTCGCCCGACACGATCAGGCGGTCCTTCGGGAACCGCTCCAGCACCCTGGCGAGACGCAGCGTCTGCTGCTGCTGCGGGCCGGCGGGATAGGGCCAGGTGTAGTGGACGCCGACCACCGTGAACGGGCCGCGCCGGTCGCGGAAGGTGGCCCAGGCCCCCGACAGCTCCGCGTCGGATACCACGGTCGACAGGCCGCCGGCGGCGACGGGCCGCCGCTTGGCCAGGATCATCGTCGAGCAGGGCCAGGGCGCGGCGCAGGTGGTGCGGTAGGGATAGCGTTTGGCCAGCTTCTTCGGGATGCCGCCCGAGCGGTCGAAGCCTTCCTCGATGACCACGATGTCGGGGTCGGTGGCGAGGATCCAGCGATAGGTCGCGCCGGCGTCGCGGTTGCGGCCCCACAGGTTGAACTGCACCAGCGTCAGGGTCTCGTCGCCGGGTTTGACATGCTTCTGCGTGACGGCGGCGGTCAGCTCCGGACTCATCAGGATCAGGGCAGACAGGGCCGCGACCAGGGCCAGCGCCGGCGTGGTGCGGCCCTTGCGGCCGGCCACCGCCCACAGCAGCGCCGCCGTGACGCCGCCGCCCAGCCAGACCGGGGCGAAATGGGCCAGCACGTCCAGCCGGTCGCTGAACACCCCGCCCAGCGCCGCGAAGCCCAGCACGCCGACGGCCGCCGCCAGCAGCAGGGCCAGCGCGCGCAGGATGTCGATCAGGGGCTTCAGAATCGTCGTCACGGACAACCCTAGCACGGGCCGGATGCAGGCCTCATGCAGGCCGGGTCAGCAGAGGGTTCAGTCGCCGACCCAGTAGGTGAAAGACACCTTCCGCGCCGGGGCGGCGCCCACTTTCAGGTCACCCGTCAGCACGGTCGCGCCGCTCGAGCCTTCGCCGCGCGCGGCCGTCAGCGCGGCCTGGTCGAAGGCGCCGCTGAACACCACCTCGCCGAGCCGGGCGTCATGTCCCCTGAACTGCAGCTTGCCGGCGTCGAAGCTGTAGGCGTCGGGCAGCACCCGCACGCTGACGCTGTGGCCTTCGCCGCCCAGTTCGTTGGGCGCCATCGGGCTGGTGACGTCGTCGAAGGCGATCAGCACGGGGCCGAAGGTCGAGGTGCGGTCGCCGGTCTCCCAGGTCTTGAAGTCGCTCGGCGCGCCGAGGGCCAGATGGGTCAGCTGGTAGTTGCCGACCTTCACATTGGTCGGGCTCAGATAGTAGCCGGACGCGTCGAGCCCCTGCTGGGAATGATAGCCGGCGGCGACAGGGATGGTCGGCTCCACCGGCGCCGGCGCGGGCGCCTCGGCGACCGGGGCAGGGGCCGCGGCCTGTTCGGCGGGCTTGCGGTTGCAGCCGGCGGCCGTCACGGCCAGCAGGGCGGCGGCCAGGGCGAAAGTCCGGTAGCGCATGCAAATCCCCTTCACTCGTCGGCGCATCAACGCCACGCCCCTCCGGTTTTGTCCATCGCGTGCTTGACGGGAAGCCGCCGGCGTGGCGCTTCCGCCACCATGCGTGTCGCCGACTTCGACTTCGATTTGCCCGAGGCCCTCATCGCCCTGCGTCCGGTCACGCCGCGCGAGGCGGCCAGGCTGTTGCTCGTTCAGCCGGGCGCCGGCCTGCGGGACCTGACGGTCGGCGACCTTCCTTCGCTGCTGAGGGCGGGTGACGCGCTGGTGTTCAACGATACGCGGGTGATCCCCGCGCGGCTCGACGGCCGGCGCGAGGCGCGCGCCGAGGGCGGCGGCGACGGTCACGCGGTGGCGGTCGAGGCCACCCTGCACAAGCGGCTGTCGGCCAACCGCTGGAGCGCTTTCATGCGACCGGGCAAGCGGCTGAAGGTCGGCGACCGCATCCGCTTCGGCGTGACCGGCGACCGGGCCTGCGAGGGCGCGGCGCTCGACGCCACCCTGGTCGCCAAGGCCGAGGGCGGCGAAGTCGAACTGGCCTTCGACCTGTCCGGCCCCGATCTCGACATCGCCATCAACACGCGCGGCCACATGCCCCTGCCGCCCTACATCGCCGCCAAGCGGCCCGAGGACGAGCAGGACCGGGCCGACTACCAGACCGTCTACGCTCGCGAGGACGGCTCGGTTGCGGCGCCGACGGCGGGCCTGCACTTCACGCCGGACCTACTGGCCCGGCTGGCGGCGACGGGCGTGTCGCAGCACTTCGTCACCCTGCACGTCGGGGCCGGCACCTTCCTGCCGATGAAGGTCGACGACACCGACGACCACCGGATGCACGCCGAATACGGTGTGGTGCCGGCCGAGGTCGCGGAGGCGCTGAACGCGGTGCGCGCGGCGGGCGGCCGGATCATCTGCGTCGGCACCACCTCGCTGCGCCTGCTGGAGAGCGCGGCCGGCGAGGACGGCGTGATCCGGCCGTGGTCGGGAGAGACGGCCATCTTCATCACGCCCGGCTACCGGTTCCGCGCGGCGGACGGGCTGATGACCAACTTCCACCTGCCGAAATCGACCCTGTTCATGCTGGTCAGCGCTTTCGCCGGACAGGCCCTGATGCGCGAGGCCTACGCCCACGCCATCGCCACCGGCTACCGCTTCTATTCCTACGGCGACAGCAGCCTGCTATGGCGCGCCGCCTGATGGCTACGTTCCCCTTCGACATCTCCGCCACCGACGGCGCGGCCCGCACCGGCGTCCTGAAGACGCCGCGCGGCGATATCCGCACGCCGGCCTTCATGCCGGTCGGCACGGCCGCCACGGTCAAGGCCCTGACGGTCGACCAGGTCGCCCAGACCGGCGCCGACATCATCCTCGGCAACACCTACCACCTGATGCTGCGGCCGACGGCCGAGCGGGTGAAGCGCCTGGGCGGCCTCCACCGCTTCATGCGCTGGGACAAGCCGATCCTCACCGACAGCGGCGGCTTCCAGGTCATGAGCCTGAGCGGCATCAGCAAGGTCACCGAAGAGGCCGTCACCTTCTCCAGCCACCTCGACGGCAGCAAGCACGTGCTGACGCCCGAGCGGTCGATGGAAATCCAGGCCGACCTGCTGGGCAGCGACATCGTCATGCAGCTGGATGAGTGCGTCGCCTGGCCGGCCGAGGAGGCGCGCGCGCGCGAGGGCATGGAGCTGTCCGCCCGCTGGGGCGCCCGGTCAAAGGCCGCCTTCGGCGAACGCGAAAGCCAGGCCCTGTTCGGCATCCAGCAGGGCTCGACGTTCGAAAACCTGCGCCGCGAGTCCTCCGACCGGCTGATCGAGACCGGCTTCGACGGCTACGCCCTCGGCGGCCTGGCGGTCGGGGAGGGGCATGAGGCGATGTGCGAGGTGCTGGACTACGCCCCGGCCATGCTGCCCGCTGACCGGCCGCGCTACCTGATGGGCGTGGGCAAGCCGATCGACCTGGTCGAGGCGGTGTATCGTGGCGTCGACATGTTCGACTGTGTCCTGCCGACCCGCTCGGGCCGCCACGGCCAGGCCTGGACCTGGTCCGGCCCGCTGAACATGAAGAACGCCCGCTTCGCCGAGGACGACACCCCGCTGGACGAAACCAGCGCCTGCCCGGCCAGCAGCGGCTATTCGAAGGCCTATCTGCACCACCTGATCCGCTCGGAGGAGATCCTCGGCCAGGTGCTGCTCAGCTGGCACAACATCGCCTTCTTCCAGGCCCTCACCGCCGCCATGCGCGCGGCGATCGCCGAGGGCCGGTTCGAGGCGTTCCGCCGGGACTTCAAGGCGGGCCTGCAATAGGGGACACGTACCGGCGGTGCATGTCCCCGGCCGCCTAGTGAATCGGGAACTGCGGCCCCTTCTTCTTCGGCGGCTTGGGCGGGATTTCCGACCGGATATGGGTGGGCGTCGCCGGCGGATTGCAGCCGCGCGCCTCGCCGAGCCCCTTGAGATAGCCGCGCCGGATGCCGCCGGCGGTGATGGCCGCCCGCACCAGCCGGTCATGCTGCTCGGCGCCGGTCAGCTTGCGCACCCAGCCGCGCATCGGGATCAGGTCCTGGGCGGCCGAGGCCATCATGCCCAGCGCCGTTTCGCCGGCCACGTCCTTGCCCTTGGCGATCAGCGCCCGGTCATCGGGCGACGAGGGCTCGTCGATATCGGCGCCCAGCGCCTCGTTGAGCGGCCGCAGCAGTGCGATCAGCTCTGAACAGTTGGCGGGCTTGGGGCGCTTGTAGGGATCCTCCAGCGCCTCGAGCAGCACCGGCGGGACCTTCGAGCGCAGCAGGTTGAGGTCGCGCATCGGCGCGCTGACCGCGCCGGTCACGCTGCCGCGGTTGATCTCGTCGGTGGTCTGCACCTGCGGCGGCGCGCTCTGCGGCGGCGGCGGTGGCGGCGGCGACAGTTGCGGCGGCGGGGGCTTCTGTTGTCCGCTCATGGCGCTGGTCGCGCCGAGCAGGCAGGCGGCGACGAGAAGGGTGGAGAAGACAATCTTGCGCATGGGACGATGCTAAGCACGACCTTCGCGGTCAGCCAAGCGTTCAGCGCTTGCGGCGCGGAAGGCCCGCCACTATGGTCCGCGCCGCTTCAGGGGGCTCGCAACGCCGCCGCGAAAGCGGGCCGGTAGCTCAGTGGTAGAGCATTCGACTTTTAATCGAATGGTCGTGGGTTCGACCCCCACCCGGCCTACCATTCTTCATGTCGTGGCCCGGTTCGGCGCCCGACGGATCATGCGACGATCAGATCGACGCCGGCGACGGGCCAGCGCCCCCCGCGGTTGATTGACAAGCCCGTCGCCGCCGCCAACGTTGGCCGTTTGCTGATCGCGGTCCGATGTCCGGACCAGGGATCCGGACGCCGGGGGGCGACATGAGCGCGACGGACTCCAGTGATCGCCCGTCTCGCCCCTTGTTCGGCCATCCGCGAGGCCTGGCTGTGCTCGCCGGGCTTGAGGTCTGGGACCGGATTTCCTTCTACGGCATGCAGGCGCTGCTGGTGCTCTACATGGGCGGCCAGCTGCTGCTGCCCGGGCATGTGGAAAAGGTCGCCGGCTTCGCGGCCTTCCGGGCGGGTCTGGAGGGGATTGTCGGGCCGATGTCGGTCCAGGCGCTGGCCTCGCAGATCTTCGGGCTCTACGTCGGCCTGGCGGCCTTCACCCCGATCATCGGCGGGTTCCTCGGCGACCGGTGGCTGGGGCGGCGACGGGGCGTGATTCTGGGCGCGCTGCTGATGACGGCCGGCCATTTCGCCCTCGCCTTCGACCAGTCCTTCCTGCTGGCGTTGCTGCTGCTGATCGTCGGGGCCGGGTTCGTGCGCGGCAACGTCGCGCCGCAGATCGGCGAGCTCTACGCGCCCGAAGACCGTCGCCGGGGCGTGGCCTTCCAGATCTACGGCAGCGTGATCAACTTCGGCGGCTTCGTCGCCCCGCTGGTCACCGGCGCCCTGGGCCAGAGTTTCGGCTGGCACATCGCCTTCGGCTTCGCCGGCTTCGGCATGCTGCTGGGCCTGATCATCTATCTCGCCGGCCAGCGGCACCTGCCGCCGGAGCCGGCCCGGTTGACCCGCGAGGCGCGGCCGCCGCTGACCGGGCCGGAGTGGCGCATCGTGCTGTCCCTCCTGGCCGTGGTGCCGGTCGCCTCGCTGTTCTGGGTCGCCCAGTCGCAGATCTGGAACACCTACAACCTGTGGGTTCGCGACCATCTGCAGCTGCGGTTCGGCGGCTGGACCATGCCCGTGCCGTGGCTGCAGTCGCTGGATGGCCTGGCGCCCTTCATCCTGCTGCCGCCGGTGCTGATGCTGTGGCGGGCGCAGGCGGCGAAGGGCCGCGAGCCGGATGAGCCGGTGAAGATCGCCATCGGCTGCTTCATCTTCGCAGCGGGAACCCTGCTGCTGGCGGGCGCCGGCTTCGTGACCGACAGCGCGGGGAAGACGCCGTTGCTGGTGGCGGTCGCCTTCCACTTCGTCTCGAACCTCGGCTGGCTGTTCACCGTGCCGTCGCTCAACACCCTGTTCTCGCGCCTCGCGCCGCGCTCGGTCAACGCCACCATGCTGGGGGTCAACGCCACCAGCGTCACCTTCGGAAGCTTCATCAGCGGACGGCTGGGCGGCCTCTACGAGACCCTGTCGCCGCTGCAGTTCTGGACGCTGCATGCGGCGATCGTAGGCGCCGGCGGCGTGTTGATGCTGCTGATCGGCCTGTGGCTGAAACGGACCGTCGCGCCGCCGGCCGGGTAACGGGCCTCCGCAGGAGCCGTCACACGGCCCGCAGAAAAACTGCATTGCCTAGTAAGCGGGTAGGTTTAAACGCCTTTCTCCGGGGCCTCCGCCCCGGCAACAAACCGGGGCCGTACGCGTTCGCGCAGACGGCTGCAGCACAGGCCGAGCCGCGACGCGACGATGACCGCCACCGACGCCGCCCTACCGCTTTCGGCGCCCCGCGCCAGACGGCCGCTGTTCCGACGGCGCAGCGCCATACCGGGCTTTTCGATCACGCTCGGCGTCACCCTGACGGTGCTGTCGCTGGTGGTGCTGATTCCGCTGACCGCGGTGGTCATCAAGTCGGCCGGCCAGTCGCCCGCCGACTTCATGGCCGCGGCCTTCTCCGAGCGGGCCATGAAGGCCTATCAACTGACCTTCGGCGCCTCGGCCATCGCCGCCGTGATCAATGGCGTGTTCGGCGTGCTGACCGCCTGGGCGCTGGTGCGTTACCGGTTCCCCGGCAAGGGGATCATCAACGCCATCGTCGACCTGCCGTTCGCCCTGCCGACCGCCGTGGCCGGCATCGCCCTGGCCACGCTCTATGCGCCCAACGGCTGGATCGGGGCGCAGCTCGCGCCGCTCGGGATCAAGGCGGCCTACAATCCCATGGGCGTGGTCATCGCCCTGACCTTCATCGGCCTGCCGTTCGTGGTCCGTACGCTCGAGCCGGTGATGCGCGACCTCGCCGCCGACGTCGAGGAGGCCGCCGCCTCGCTCGGGGCCAACCGCTGGCAGACCATCCTGCGCGTCGTCCTGCCGGCCCTGGCCCCGGCCTGGCTGACCGGCTTCGCCCTGGCCTTCGCCCGGGCGGTCGGCGAGTACGGCTCGGTGATCTTCATCGCCGGCAACATGCCCTACAAGTCGGAGATCGCCCCGCTGCTGATCGTCATACAGCTGGAGCAGTACGAGTACGCGGCCGCCGCCAGCATCGCCGTGGTCATGCTCAGCGTCTCCTTCCTCATGCTCTTCGTCATCAACGGCATCCAGGCCTGGGCGCGGCGGTACGGCCAATGAGCGCGCGCGCCCGCAAGTCCAACGAGGATCCCGCCTGGGCCCGCTTCACCATCCTGGCCCTGGTGCTGGGGTTCCTCGCCCTGGTCCTGATCCTGCCGCTGGTCTCGGTGTTCGTCGAAGCCCTGCGCAAGGGCCTGCCGACGGCGCTGGAGGCGATCCGCACGCCGGACGCGCTGGCGGCGATCAAGCTGACCCTGATCACGGCGGCCATCACCGTGCCGTTCAACGCCGCGTTCGGCCTCTGCGCGTCCTGGGCCATCGCCAAGCACAGCTTCCCCGGCAAGGCCTTCCTGATCACCCTGATCGACCTGCCGTTCTCGGTCTCGCCGGTCGTGGCGGGCCTGATCTACGTGCTGGTCTTCGGGACCCAGGGCTGGTTCGGCGAGAGCCTGATCAACCACGACATCAAGATCATCTTCGCCATTCCGGGCATTGTGCTGGCGACGATCTTCGTCACCTTCCCGTTCGTCGCCCGCGAGCTGATCCCGCTGATGCAGGAGCAGGGGACCGACGAGGAGGAAGCCTCGGTGTCGCTCGGCGCCTCCGGCCTGCGCACCTTCTGGAGCGTGACCACGCCCAACGTCCGCTGGGGCCTGCTGTACGGGGTGCTGCTCTGCAACGCCCGGGCGATGGGCGAATTCGGCGCGGTGTCGGTCGTGTCCGGCCACATCCGCGGCCTGACCAACACCATGCCGCTGCATGTCGAGATCCTCTACAACGAGTATGATTTCGTCGGCGCCTTCGCCGTGGCGGCGCTGCTCTGCCTGCTGGCGGTGGTCACCCTGGTGCTGAAGAGCCTTCTCGAACTGGCCCAGCCGGGCCACAAAACCGCGCACTGACCGGAGCCTTTCCGCCCCATGACCATCCAGATCCGCTCGGTGGAGAAGTCGTTCGGCCGCTTTCCGGCGCTGAACAACGTCAGCCTCGACGTCGCGCCCGGCGAGCTGCTGGCGCTGCTCGGCCCGTCCGGCTCGGGCAAGACCACCCTGCTGCGCACAATCGCGGGCCTCGAGTATCCGGAAGCCGGCCAGATCCTGTTCGACGGGGCCGATGTGACCTACGCCAGCGCCGCGAGCCGCCGGGTCGGCTTCGTGTTCCAGCAGTACGCGCTGTTCAAGCACATGACGGTGGCCCGCAACGTCGCCTTCGGGCTCGACGTCCGCAAGGGCAAGGACAAGCCGCCGAAGGCCGAGATCGCGTCGCGCGTCGACGAGTTGCTCAAGCTGGTCGAACTCGGCGGCCTGTCGAAGCGCTATCCCTCGCAGCTGTCCGGCGGCCAGCGGCAGCGCGTGGCCCTGGCCCGCGCCCTGGCGGTCTCGCCGCGCGTGCTGTTGCTCGACGAGCCGTTCGGCGCCCTCGACGCGACGGTGCGCAAGTCGCTGCGCAAGGAGCTGCGCCGCATCCATGACGCCACCGGCGTGACCACGGTGTTCGTGACCCACGACCAGGAAGAGGCGCTCGACCTCGCCGACCGCGTGGCCATCCTCAACCACGGCCGCATCGAACAGGTGGGCACCCCGGACCAGGTGCACGACAACCCCGCGAACGCCTTCGTCTGCGGCTTCGTCGGCGAGGCCAACAGCTTCGAGGGCGTGGTCCGGGGCGGCCGGTTCACCGCCGGCGCCATCGACCTGTCCGCGGCCGGCGTCGCCGATGGTCCGGCGGTGGCCTATGTCCGGCCCTATGACATCGCGCTGGGCGGGGAGGGCTTCGCGGCCACCGTCACCCGCATCGGCGTCGACGGCGCCGTGGCCCACATCGACCTGACGACCGCCGACGGCGTTCGCCTCGAGGCCCAGGTCTCGCGGGAGCAGGGTCGTACGCTGGCGGTCGGCGCGAGCGTGCAGGTGAGCGCGCGCGTGGCGCACGTGTTCGGGACGTAGGGAGTAGCGAGTAGTTCTGCCTGGCCACGCCGTCGGCGCCGCGCCGATTTCCGGCTACGCCCTACGCCCTAGCCCCAATGCCTACTGTTGCTGCTGCTGTTCCTGCTGCCGCCGCTGGTCGTCCGACGTCCTCCGCCGGCCGCCCGGGAAGCTCGGGCGGGCCAGGCGCAGGAATTCCGGTTCCGCCAGCGCCGCCTTGGCGCGCGACACGGCCACCGCGACCGACAGGTGGCTGTCGGCCTCGCCCTTGTAGACCCCCAGCGACGGCGGCACGTCGGCATAGTCGCGGCCCACGGCCACGGCGATGTGGCGCTCACCGGTCAGGGTGTTGTTGGTCGGATCGAAGCCTGTCCAGCGCAGGGTCGGCAGGAAGGCCTCGACCCAGGCGTGGGTCGCGTCCGGGTCCGACCGGTCGCCGTGCTGGCGGTCGGTGAACAGGTAGCCGGAGACGTAGCGGGTCGGGATGCCCCAGCTGCGGCAGATGGCGATCATGATGTGGGCGAAGTCCTGGCAGACGCCGCGCCCGACGCCGAGCGCCAGATCGATCGGGCTGTCGGCCGTGGTCACGCCGGGCGCGTAGTCGAACGCCATGTAGAGCGCCTCGTTCAGCGCCCGCAGCGCGGTCAGAGGATCGCGGTGGCGCAGCACGTCGAGGTTCTTTTCCTGCACAAACAGGTCCAGCGCCGCCGAGGGGGTGGCGAAGCCGTGCGGCCGCAGGAAGTCGAAGCATTCCCCGCGCACGAAGTCGCTCTTCAGCCGGTCCCATTCGCCCATGTCCAGGGCGTCGGGCAGGACCGGGTCAGGCTGGGTCTCGACGGCCGAGCGGGCCTCGATGCGCAGGGTGTCGTGCGCCTGCGGCACGTCGAAGTGGTAGACGGCGTTGCCGAAACTGTCGGCGTAGGAGAACACCTGCGCCCGAGGATCGAGATCGAGCTCGAAGCTGATCAGCCGCTGGCGGGCGCTCTTCTGGGGCTGCATGCGCAGCTCCATGACGCTTTCCCGGACCGGGCGCTCGTAGTGGTACTGGGTGACGTGGCGGACCTCGAGCAGCATCAGGCGGGCAACTTCATTTCGAGGGAATAGGCGACGAAGGTGTCGAACACGGCGTTGTGGATGCCGGCGCACTCGCTGATCACGGTGGCCAGCAGGGCGCTGGCGCCGACCGACTCCAGCTCGTCGACGTCGGCGTACTGCAGCCGGGCCTTGAGCCGGCCGGCCAGCCGCTCGGGGGTCGCCAGACCCCCGCTGGCGACGTGGCGCGAGACCCCGACCAGATGTTCCTCGATCCGCGTGGTGGCGAAGCGGATCGAGCGCGGGAACTCCTCGTCGAACACGAGGAACTCGAGGATGTGCCGGGGCTCGATCTCGGCGGTGTAACGCCGCAGATAGGGCTCCAGGGCGCAGCCCATGCGCAGCAGGTTCATCAGGGCGATGCGGTCGGTCACCCGGGCGCTGCGGCGATCGCCGAAGCAGACCTCCAGCAGCCGGGCGATCAGCTGCGCCCGCTCGAGGTAGGCGCCCAGCATCAGGAACCGCCAGCCTTCGCCGTGGCTCATGGTGGCGTCGGCCGCGCCCTTGAACAGGTGCAGGTCGGCGATGGTGTCGTGCAGGAAGGCCGAGGAGCCGCTCTCGAACGCCGCCGAGGCGGTGTCGCTGGTGACCTTCAGATAGAGCAGGTTGAGCCGCTCCCAGGTCTCTGTGGTGATCTGGTCGCGCACCTGACGGGCGTTCTCGCGGGCCAGCGACAGCGAGATGACCACCGAGTTTGGATCCTCGCGGTCGAGCACCAATGACTTGGCCGCCTCGTAGGTCCGCGCGGCGCGGGCCATGTCGGGGTCGCCGACGGCGGACAGGGCGATGTAGGCGGTCTGGGCGGCCGCGTCGGACCGGTCCAGCGTGGCGTTGAGCATCACGTCGGCCAGGCGCGAGAAGTGCTCGGCCCGTTCGAGATAGCGGCCGATCCAGTAGAGGCTGTCGGCGACCCGCGCGAGCATCATGGCAGGGTCTCCTCGAGCACGGTGTCGTCGTCGGCGAGAATCCAGGTGTCCTTCGACCCGCCGCCCTGGCTGGAATTGACCACCAGCGAGCCGCGCCGCAGCGCGACCCGCGTCAGGGCGCCCGGCGTCACGACGATCTTCTCGCCGGACAGGATGAACGGGCGCAGGTCGACGTGGCGCGGCTCGATCCGGCCGTCGATCAGGCAGGGCGCGGTCGACAGCTGGATGGTCGGCTGGGCGATGTAGTTGGCCGGATCGGCCTTCAGGGCCTCGGCGAAGGTCTCGCGCTCCTTGCGACTGGCGTGCGGCCCGACCAGCATGCCGTAGCCGCCGGACGCGCCGACCGCCTTGACCACCAGCTTGTCGAGGTTGGCCAGCACATGGGCCAGTTGGGCCGGTTCGCGGCAGAGAAAGGTCTCGATGTTGGGCAGGATGGCGTCCTCGCCCAGGTAGTATCTGATGATGTCCGGAACGTAGGCGTAGACGGCCTTGTCGTCGGCCACGCCGGTGCCCGGCGCGTTGCACATCACCACGTTGCCGGCGCGGTAGGCGTTGAACAGCCCCGCGACGCCCAGCCCCGAGTCCCGCCGGAAGGTGAGGGGGTCGATGAAGTCGTCATCGACCCGGCGGTAGATCACGTCTACGCGGCGCAGGCCGGTGGTGGTGCGCATGTAGACCATGTTCTCGTGCACCACGAGGTCGCGGCCCTCGACCAGCGGCGCGCCCATCAGGCGGGCCAGGTAGGCGTGCTCATAGTAGGCGCTGTTGTAGACACCGGGCGTCAGCACCACGACCTGCGGATCGGGCCGCCAGTCGGGAGCCATGCTCTTGAGCGTCGCCAGCAGCAGGTCGGGATAGCGCTCGACGGGCCGCACGTTGGCGGCGCGGAAGGTGCCGGGGAAGGTCCGCTTGGCCGCGTCGCGGTTGGCCAGCATGTAGGACACGCCCGACGGCACCCGCAGATTGTCTTCCAGCACGGCGAACTGCCCGTCCTGGCCGCGGATCAGGTCCGAGCCGCAGACGTTGGCGTAGGCCTTGTGCGGTACATAGAGGTGCTGCATCTCGCGGCGATAGGACGGCGCGCCGAGCACCAGCTCGCGGGGCACGACCCCGTCCATGAGGATCTTCTGCTCGCCGTAGATGTCGTCGAGGAACATGTTCAGCGCCCGCAGGCGCTGGATCAGCCCGGCCTCGATGTGGTTCCACTCGCCCGACGGAATGATCCGCGGCACCAGGTCGGTGGGGATGATCCGTTCGGTGGTGGTCTCGGCGCCGTAGACGGTGAAGGTGATGCCCTGCAGCAGGAACGAGCGTTCCAGCGTCTTCTGCCGGTCGGCCAGGGCTTCGGGCGACAGGGTCGTCAGGCGCGTGTGGACCGAACCGTAGTGGTCCCGGACCGCGCCGCCGGGCTGGTACATTTCGTCGAACGGAAGGCCCGGAAGATAGGCGGCGTCCGTCATGGGCAGTCCCTGGGGCAGGTCAGTGGTGTCTATGCTCGCGACGGTCACGTCCGGGTCCGAATCCTCGTCGGCCTGAACGGCCTCTTCACGCTTCATTCGTAACGCTCTTCACAAGGCGTCGGGGGCGTTTCGGACAGAGTCGCCGTCCGAAACCCCGACTGCCCGGCATTTGTGCAACTTTCATCGCCCATGCAAAGGGCGCATGGCGTGACAGCCGCACCCGCGACCACTAAACGGGGGCGGGGGCGCAAACAGAGGAAGACAGTTTGGCGCCTGCGCGCATCGCCCTGACCGCATCCGCCGCCGCCGCGCTCGCCGCGCTGGCCGGCCCGGTGCTGGCGCAGACGCCCAAGGCGGCTGTCCAGGGCGTCGCCGATTCCGAGCTGCGCGAGCAGATCGAGCGCGCCGTCGGCGAGGCGAAATCCTCGCCGGAGACACGGTTCGAGGCCCGCCGCCGGGCCCGCGACGCGGCCGAGGACGCCATCGCCGCCCTGCGCACGCAAGGCTACTACGACTACACGGTCCAGCCGGACGTCATCGACCGCGATGCGGACGATGGCGGCGAGCCGCCGAGGGCGGTGCTGGTGATCAAGCCGGGGCCGCGGTTCCGTTTCGCCGGGGCCGGCATCGAGTGGATCGGGGTCGAGCCCCTGCCGGAGGTCTCGATCGCCGCCGAACAGGCCATGGCCATCCGCCGCGGGGCCGCCGGCCGCGCCGCCGACGTGCTGGCCGCCGAGGGCCGGATCGTCGCGGCCATCCAGAAGCGCGGCTACGCCGACGCCGAGCCCGGCGCCCGCGAGGTCATCGTCGACCACGCCGACCACACGGTCCGCCCGACCTTCCGCATCATCGCCGGCGAGCGCGTGATGATGGACGGCGTGACCGTCGATCCCGCCGGCCGGACCAATCCCGCCTGGGTCGCCTCCCTGGCGCCGTGGAAGCCGGGCGACGTGTTCAATCCCGAACAGGTGGCGGAACTCGAACGCCGGCTGCTGGACACCGGCGTCTATGACTCCGTGTCGGTGTCGCTGCAGCCGGGCGACAAGGCCGACGCCCAGGGACGCCGGCCGGTGCTGGTCGCCCTGACCGACCGTCCCAAGCGCACGCTTGAAGTCAGCGCCGGCTATTCGACCAGCGAGGGGGCCGGCCTCGACCTGCGTCGCACCCGCTACAATCGCCTGGGCCGCGCCGACACCACGACCTACACCCTGCGTCTGGCGGAGCTGGAGCAGCGGTTCGAGGCCAAGCTGGCCCTGCCGCACTGGCGGCGCGCGCAGCAGACCCTGACCGTTGTGGCTGGCGTCTACAACGAGCAGACCGACGCCTACGACGCCATGGGCTTCCTCGCCACGGGCGACATCACCCGGCGCTGGGGCAAGACCAGCTACATCACCGGCGGCGTCTCGTTCGACGCCAGCCGCAGCGCCGAGAAGACCCAGATCAACAACGCCCTGATCAAGGGCGCCGAACGCGACATCCTGACGACGTCGCTGCTCGCGGCGCTGGCCCTGGACCGCTCGGACGACCCGCTCGATCCGACGCGCGGTTGGCGGATCGAGGCGCGCGCCGAACCCACCGCGGCCGTCGGCGACCTGCAGGCCCTGTACTTCCGGCTTCAGGCCCAGGGCTCGGGCTACCTGCCGCTGGATGAGGACGCCCGCACAGTGCTCGCCGGCCGCCTGAAGGTCGGCACGATCGTCGGGGCCGTGCTCGGCGACGTCGCCGCGCCGCGCCGGTTCTATGCCGGCGGCGGCGGCTCGGTGCGTGGCTACGCCTGGCAGGCCATCGGCCCGCGCCTCGTCGACAACACCCCGCAGGGCGGCCTGTCGGTGTTCGAGGCCTCGTTCGAGGTGCGCCACAAGCTCACGGACCGCTGGGGCGTGGTCGCGTTCGTCGACGGTGGGGCCGTCGGCACCGACGCCTATCCGCAGGGCGACGACTTCAGCGCCGGCGCCGGCATCGGCGTGCGATACGATCTCGGCTTCGGTCCGATCCGCGCCGACATCGCCATTCCGCTCGACAAGCGCGAAGGCGACGCCAGCTTCCAGGTCTACATCAGCATCGGACAGGCGTTTTGAGCGAGACCGGGACCTCGCCGAAGGAGACCCCGCGCCGCCGGCTTCTGCCGACGCGCGCTCCCGGCTGGATCATGCTGGTATCGGTGCTGGCGGTGCTGCTGGTCGCGGGCGTCGGCCTGTTCACCCGCTACGGCGTCAACACCGCACCCGGCCTGATGTTCATCGAGGCGCGCGCCAGCGGTCTGAAGCTGGGCCGCTACGGCAAGCTGAAGATCGAGGGGCTGCATGGCGACCTGTGGCGCAACTTCACCGTCCGCCATCTGACGATCAGCGACGAGAAGGGCGTGTGGCTCGACGCCGACAACGTCGTGGTCGTCTGGCGCTACCAGGAGCTGTTCGTCCGCCGCTTCCACGCCGACCGGCTCGCGGCGGCGCATGTGCGCGTGCTGCGCCGGCCGACGCTGACGCCCAAGACCGTCTCGCGCAGCCTGCCGGTGTCGATCAACATCGAGAAGGCGCGGCTGGTCGTCGAGACCCTGCCGGCGTTCAGCTACCAGCGCGGGCTGTTCGACGTCGTCGGATCGCTCGATGTCGTCCGCAAGGGGCCGGTGCACGTCCGCATGGGCGTCGGCAGCCGCCTGCACGCGGGCGACCGCCTGGGTCTGGCCATCGACACCGGCAAGGGCGACCCGCTGGTCGTCATCGCCGACGCATCGGAGGCGGGCGGCGGGGCCATCGCCGGGTCGCTGGGCCTGCCGGCCGACCGGCCGTTCACGCTGAAGGTCCGCGCCGGCGGCGCGCCGGGCGCCGGGCGGTTCACGGCGCTCGCCCGCTCCGGAACGACCGTACCGATCGAGGCGTCCGGCGCCTGGACCAAGGCCGGCGGCTCGGCCAGCGGCCGCGTCTCGCTGATCGCCTCGACCCTGACCGACAACTATGCCCACCGCTTCGGCGACGATGTCCGGTTCAACATCACCGGCGTGAAGGCGAAGAGCGGGCTCTATGACCTCAACGCCCGCGCCGAAAGCGCCACCCTGACGGTCACCGCCCGCGGCGAGGCCGACCCCGGCAAGCGACTGACGGCGCCCGGCGGCCTCGCCGTCACCCTGGCGACGCCGGCGCTCGATCGCGTCGCGGTCGGCTTCATCGACGGCTCAGCACGTTCGCAGGGCCGCTTCATCATGGGCGGCGGGAACTGGAGCTATGCCGGGACCATCACGGCCTCCGGGTTCAAGGCGTTCGGCTACGGCCTGGCGCAGGTTTCCGGTCCGGTGACGGTCGCCCGGCGCAAGGGCGAGCTGACGGTCCAGGGAGTCCTCTCGGGTTCAGGCGGCGGCGGCCAGGGCTATCTCGCCGCGCTGCTGGGACCCCGGCCGGTCGCCGACGTGCAGTACGCCCGCCTGGCCGACGGTCGCCAGCTGATCCGGCGGCTCAAGGCCACCGGGGCCGGTCTCAAGCTCGACGCCACGGGCGAACGCACCCTGCTGGGCGGCCTGTCGTTCAAGGGCGACGCTCAACTGACCAACCTGACCGCCGCGCGCGTCGGTTCGAAGGGGACCGCGACCGCCGCCTGGTCGGCCGCCCAGCGCGGCGGCGGCAAGCCCTGGACCATCACCGTCGACGGCAAGGGCGCCAACTTCGCCACGGGCCTGGCCGAACTGGACCGGCTGCTCGGCGCCGCGCCCCGCTTCAAGGGCAAGGCCGAGATCGGCGGCGGCCGCGTCGCGGTGCAGTCGGCCGAGCTCAACGGCTCCCAGGCCTCGGCCCGCGCGGCCGGCCTGATCGGCCCGTCCGGCGTGCTCAAGCTGAGCCTCGACTGGTCCGCGAAGGGGCCGTTCCGCGCCGGCCCGGTCGAGGTCGCCGGCGATGCGAAGGGGACCGGGGCCATCACCGGAACGGTCGCCGCGCCGCGCGCCGACCTGATCGCCGATTTCGCCACCGTCGCCGTACCGCGCATGACCCTGACCGGCGCGCATGTGATCGTCAGCTTCCTGCGCGGCCCCGGCGGGACCGACGGCGCGGTGGCGATCACCGCCGACAGCGAGTATGGCCCGGCCCGGGCCCGCACCGCGTTCAACATCGCCGACGGCGGGGTCGACCTTACCGGCCTCGACGCAGACGCCGGCGGGGTCAAGGCGACCGGCGCCCTGTCCCTGCGCCGCGGTCGTCCGTCGACGGCCGACCTGATGCTGGCCATCGGCCCGGGCGCGGTGCTGACGGAGGGAACGGTCACCGGCTCGGCGCGCATCGTCGACGCAGCCGGCGGCCCGCGCGCGACCCTGAACCTTTCCGCCCGCAACGCGGCCATCCGCGGGGCCAGCGGCCTGCGCTTCTCGTCCGCCACCTTCACCGCCGACGGCCCGCTGGACCGCCTGCCGGTGGCTATCGACGGTCGCGGCGCCTACGGCTCCAACACCTGGCGGTTCAAGGGCGCCGGCTTCTACGCCCAGCGCGGCGACAGCACCGGCCTGGCGCTGGACGGCGAGGGCAAGTTCGGCACGGCCGAGTTCAAGACCCTGGAATCCGCCCGCATCGGCTTCGGCGGTGGCCAGAAGTTCGCCGACCTCAACCTCGATATCGAGGGGGGCAAGGCGGCCATCGTGTTCCGCTCGGACGCCGACGCCGCCAATCTGAAGGCCAGCCTGACCGGGGTGTCTCTGGGGGCGCTCAACGAGGATCTCGCCGGCCAGTTCGACGGCGAACTGACCCTGCAGGGGCAGGGCGGCCGCCTGAGCGGCAATCTCGCCGCCTCCCTGCGCGACGCGCGGGCCCGCGGGGCCGCCAAGTCCGTGTCGGTCAACGGCGAGGTCAAGGCCGTGCTGGCTGACACCAGCCTGACCATCACCGGCACGGCGACCAACGCCGGCGGCCTGCGCTCCGGGGTCAGCCTCGTCCTGCCGGTGGAGGCCTCGGCCGCGCCGTTGCACCTGGCCATCGCGCGGCAGGAGCCGATGCGCGGCCAGTTCATGGCCGAGGGCGAGATCAAGCCGCTGTGGGACCTGCTGGTCGGCGGCGAGCGCAGCGTCTCGGGCCAGGTCTCGATGGCCGGCACGATCGCCGGAAGCCTCGCGGACCCCCGTCTGGCCGGGCGGGCGGAACTGTCGCGCGGCGCCTTCGAGGACGGGGTCATCGGCCTGAAGCTCGAGGATCTTTCGATCGTCGCGGTGCTGTCGGACAACGCCATCGACGTCAGCCGCTTCTCGGCCACGGACGGACGCGGCGGGCGGATCAGCGGCGGCGAACGCGGCCAGCTGTCGGGCGGCGGCCGCATCAGCCTACAGCGCGACGGCGTCAGCACCTTCAAGGTCAATCTGAAGGACTTCAAGCTGATCGAGAACGACGCCGTCACGGCGATCGCCTCGGGCGACACGACGATCAACCGGGCGGCCGACGGCAAGGTGCAGGTGTCCGGCGCCCTGACCATCGACCGGGCCACGGTGGCCGCCAACCCGCCCACGCCCAGCGGCGTCGTGCCGATGGAGGTGGTCGAGATCAACCGCCCCGACAGCGGCGAGGCGGAAGTGTTGTCCGAACCCTCGCGCGGCCTCGTCGTCGCGCTCGATGTGTCGCTCAAGGCGTCACGCGGCATCTTCGTCGAAGGGCGCGGGCTGGACGCGGAGCTGTCGCTGGACGCCCATGTGGGCGGCACCACCGCTCGGCCGGTGCTCGACGGCGTCGCCCGCGTCGTGCGGGGAGAGTACGACTTCGCCGGCAAGCGCTTCGAGTTCGACCAGCGCGGCGCGGTCTACCTGGCCACCACGCCCGAGAGAATCCGCCTCGACCTGACCGCAACCCGCGACGATCCGGCCCTGACGGCGGTGATCCGCGTGCGCGGCACGGCGGCCAAGCCCGAGATCACCCTGACCTCGACGCCCGTGCTGCCCAACGACGAGGTGCTGTCGCGCATCCTGTTCGGCTCGTCGGCCGCGCAGCTGTCGCCGCTCGAAGCCGCCCAGCTGGCCTCGGCCCTGGCGGCGCTGGCCGGCGGCGGCGGCTTCGACGTGATCGGCAACCTGAAGAACTTCGCCGGCCTCGACCGGCTGGTGTTCGCCGGCGGCGGTGCTGCCGGGGCCATGACCATCGCCGGCGGCAAGTACCTGACCGACGACGTCTATCTGGAAATCATCGGCGGCGGCCGCGACGGCCCGGCGGCCCAGGTCGAGTGGCGGGTGAAGCGCAACCTGTCGATCATCTCCCGCCTGCAGGGCGAGGGCGGCGGCAAGCTGTCGGTCCGCTGGCGGCGGGACTACTGAGGCCGCCTACTTGCAGCGCATCACCTTGCCGTGGCCGAGCGCCTTGTTGAACGCGCCGGTCTGATCGAACGTGAAGGACAGACCCTTGATCGTTTCGGCCGCCGCCGCGAGGCGCTGGGCAGAGGCGTAGATCGCTTCGTAGGGCGGTTCATTCGGCGTCTTGCGGGCCGCGCGGATCGCCTGGTCGAGGTCGCCGCAGTAGGCGTCGCCAACCTTCCTGGCCTTGAACGTCTTGTCGAGGTCCTTCGCCCCCATACAGAACGACATGAGCTGGATGCCGGCCCAGTTCGGCATGCGGTTCGACATCGCCTCGCCGGTGACGCCGGCGCAGGCGCCGGTCAGGCCGTCGATATAGGCTTCCATGTCCGGCTCGGTGCTGTTGGCGGCGGCGATCAGGCGCTCACTGCGGGCCAGCCAGACCTGCTGGGCGGTGTCGGTGAAGGCCTGGGCCTGGGCTGCAGGGGCCGTTGCCGCCCAGATCAGCACGGCGACGGTCCCGAGGGATCTGTTGAATATCATGGGTCGGGCCTTCGATTGTCTGGACTGGAACAGCCGAATGCCAGCCGGCTCCGCGCCGACCGACCCTAGAAAGGGTGGGTGAAGGCGCGATCGCGGGGGGTTCACCTTCCGTCATCTCGCGGCTATCAAGGGACAACGGTGATCCCCGTCTTGCGCCATTCCGGCGGATCGCTCATCCGAAACACGCGTCGACATGCGTCCGCGGCAATGGCGTCGGTAAAGCTGGATTGAGCCGCCGATGCGCCTGTCACCGGAAGAGAAGGCTGTTCTCGACGCCCTCGGCGAACAGGGATCGGTGATCGTCGACCGTGCGGTCGGCTGGTGCGCGACCAACTCGGGCAGCCGCAACATCGCCGGCCTGCACACCACGATGGAACTGCTGTCCGAGGCCTTCTCGGTCCTGCCGGGCGACCTGCAGCAGCGGGCCCTGGCCCCGTCGATCGAGATCGCCGCCGACGGGCGGGAGAAGGAACAGGTCCACACCCCGGCCATCGCCGTCACCGTCCGCCCCGAGGCGCCGGTGCAGGTGGTCCTGACCGGCCACTACGACACCGTGTTTCCCGCCGAGAGCCGCTTCCAGACCGTCGCCACGCGCGCCGACGGGGCCCTGAACGGCCCCGGCATCGCCGACATGAAGGGCGGCATCAGCGTGATTCTCGCCGCCCTTCAGGCCTTCGAGACCCATGCCGCCGCCGATCAGGTCGGCTACCGCGTGCTGCTGTCTCCGGACGAGGAGATCGGCTCCCTGGCGTCGGCCCCGGTGCTGGCCGAGTTCGGCCGGCTGGGCCATGTCGGCCTGACCTACGAGCCGGCGCTGGCCGACGGGACCCTGGCCGGGGCGCGCAAGGGCTCGGGCAACTTCCATGTTCGCGTCACCGGCCTGAGCGCCCACGCCGGACGCGACTTCGCCCTCGGCCGCAACGCCATCACCGCCGCCGCCCGCATCGCCGGGGCGCTCGACGCGCTCAACGGCCGCCGGGACGGCGTGACCCTCAACGTCGCCCGCATCGACGGCGGCTCGCCGCTCAACGTGGTGCCAGACATCGCCGTGGTCCGTTTCAACGTCCGCTTCCCCGACGCCGACGCGGCCGCCTGGCTCGAGGCCGGCATTGCCCAGGCCCTGACGGCCGGGCAGGGCGACGGCCTGGACGTCAGCCTGCACGGCGGCTTCACCCGACCGGCCAAGCCGTTCAACGCCGCCCAGACCGAGCTGTTCGGCAAGGTGAAGGAGGTCGGCGGCCTGCTCGGCCAGGCGATCGCCTGGACACCGTCCGGCGGCGTCTGCGAGGGCAACAACCTGTTCGCCGTCGGCCTGCCCAACGTCGACACGCTCGGCGTGCGCGGCGGCGACATCCACAGCGAACACGAATTCGCCTGGCCGGACAGCTTCGCCGAACGGGCGCGGCTGTCGGCCCTGATCCTCATGAAACTGGCGTCGGGCGAGATCGACGCACGGGGCATCCGCGCCCTGATGGAGTCCCGTTGATGCTCGTTGTCCGTCCCGCCGTTCCCGCCGACTACGACCAGCTGATGGAGCTGGCGGTGCTGTCGGGCCGCGGCTTCACCAGCCTGCCGGAAGACGAGCCGACCCTGCGCGCGCGGCTGGACCTGTCGGCGGCCAGCTTCGCCGGCGAGGTCGCCGCGCCGGAGTCCTGGTTCACCCTGATGCTGGAAGATACCGACACGGGCGGTATCGACGGCGTCGCGGGGGTAAAGGCCAGCGTCGGCCTCAAGCGGCCGTTCTTCTCGTTCCGCGTGGTGACCCTGGCCCAGTCGTCGCCGACGCTGGACATGCGTTTCGACCACCAGGCCCTGGTGCTGGTCAACGAATGCGCCGGCTGGTCCGAGGTCGGCTCGCTGTTCCTGCGACCCGAGAAGCGCAAGGGCGGGGCCGGACGGCTGCTGGCCCAGTCGCGTTACATGCTGATCGGCATCGAGCCGCAGCGCTTCGCCGAGATGGTGCTGGCCGAGCTGCGCGGCTGGTTCGACGAGGACGGCAGCTGTCCGTTCTGGGAGGACGTGGCCAGCAAGTTCTTCAACCTGCCGTTCGACGAGGCCGACCTGATGAGCGCCTCGACCAACGGCCAGTTCATTCTCGATCTGGCCCCGCGGCACCCGATCTACTCCGGCCTGCTGCCCGAGAAGGCGCGCAAGGCTGTCGGCCGGGTGCACCGCGACGGCGAGGCCGCCCGGGCCATGCTTGAGCGCGAGGGCTTCCGCTACCAGGGCCTGGTCGACCTGTTCGACGCCGGCCCGACCATGGGCGCGCCGCGCGACGACATCCGCACGGTCAAGGACGCCCGCCGGCTGACCGTCCGCCTCGGCGAGGACGCGTTCGGCGAGGAGGCGCTGGTCTCGACCCACGATGTGGCGAAGTTCCGCGCCGTCCGCGCGCCGGTGCTGGTCGACGGCGAGACGGCGGTGCTGTCCCGTGAAGCGGCCGAGGTTCTGCGCGTGCGCGAAGGCGATCTGGTGAAGGTGAAGGCATGAGCCGCGGTCTCTACATCAACGGCCAGTGGTCATCCGGCCATGGTCCCGCCCTGACCTCGATCGATCCGGCGACGGGCCAGCCGGTCTGGCAGGCCGCCACGGCGACGTCCGACGACGTCGCCCGCGCGGTCGCCGCCGCGCGGCGCGCCTTCCAGGACTGGGCTGACCAGCCGCGCGAAGAGCGGATCGCCGTGCTCCGCCGCTACAAGGCCGCGCTCGACGCGCGCAAGGACGCCTTCGCCGAGGCGCTGAGCCGGGAGACTGGCAAGGCCCTTTGGGAGACAAAGGCCGAGCTCGGCTCGATGATGGCCAAGGTCGACGTCTCGATCACCGCCTATGACGAGCGCACCGGGGTGCGCGAGTCGGCCATGCCGTTCGGCCGCGCGGTGCTGCGCCACCGGGCTTATGGCGTGATGGCCGTGCTCGGGCCGTTCAACTTCCCCGGCCACCTGCCCAACGGCCACATCGTCCCGGCGCTGCTGGCCGGCGACACCATCGTCTTCAAGCCGTCGGAGGAAACCCCGATGGCCGGCGAGCTGCTGGTCGAGGCGCTCGAGGCCGCCGGCCTGCCGCCCGGCGTGGTCAACCTGGTCCAGGGCGGGCGCGAGACCGGCGCGGCCCTGATCGAGCAGGAGATCGACGGCCTGCTGTTCACCGGATCGGCCGCCGCCGGCAGCCATTTCCGCCGTGTGTTCGCCGACCGGCCGGATGTGATCCTGGCGCTGGAGCTGGGCGGCAACAATCCTCTGGTGGTCTGGGACACGGCTGACGCCGAAGCCGCCGCCGCGCTGGTCATCCAGTCGGCCTTCATCACCACCGGCCAGCGCTGCTCCTGCGCCCGTCGCCTGATCGTGCCCGAGGGGCATGAGGGCCAGGCGGTCATCGACGCCGTCGCCGCCCTGTCCGACCGGCTGATCGCCGGCGCCTGGGACAGCGCGCCCGAGCCTTTCATGGGGCCGTTGATCTCCGCCCGCGCCGGCCGCATGGCCCGCGACGCGGCGGCGCTGTTCGAAGGCCAGGTGATCCGTCAGGCCCGCGCCATCGACGGCCTGTCAGAGGCCTTCATCACGCCCGGCATCATCGACGTCAGCCACCACGAGACGCCGGACGAGGAGATCTTCGCCCCGGTGCTGCAGGTGCGGCGCGCGGCGACCTTCGACGGGGCCATCGCGCTGGCCAACGCCACCCGCTACGGCCTCAGCGCCGGCCTGATCAGCGATGATCCCGCCCGTTGGGAACGCTTCCAGCAGCGCATCCGCGCCGGCGTGGTCAACTGGAACCGCCCGACCACCGGCGCGGCCGGCGCGGCCCCGTTCGGCGGCCTCGGCGCCTCCGGCAACCACCGCCCGAGCGCCTACTACGCCGCCGACTACTGCGCCTATCCGGTGGCCAGCTTCGAGGCCGACGCGGTGGTCCAGACGGTGGGCGAGATCAAGGGGCTGAAGGAGTGAGCGTCATCCAGTTCCTCCCCCGCAGGGGGAGGGGGACCATCCGAAGGATGGTGGAGGGGGCAGCGCCGGCGTCGGCCCCCTCAGTCACCGCTTCGCGGCGACAGCTAGCCCCGTGGGGGAGCATCCGATGACCCGCGCCGTCGAAGCCAACTGCGACGGCCTCGTCGGCCCGACCCACAGTTTCGCGGGTCTGGCCCCCGGCAACCTCGCCAGCGAACACAACAAGGGCGATCCCTCGAACCCGCGCTCGGCGGTGCTGGAAGGCCTCGGCAAGATGCGGCTGATGGCCGACCTCGGCCTGCCGCAGTTCGTGCTGCCGCCGCACGAGCGGCCGGACGTCGGCTTCCTGCGCGCGATCGGCTTTTCCGGCACGGACGCGGCCGTCATCGAGACGGCGGCGAAACAGGCCCCGGAACTGCTCAATACCGCCTGTTCGGCCTCGCCGATGTGGGCCGCCAACGCCGCCACGGTGACGCCGAGCGCCGACGCCGCCGACGGCCGGGTGCATTTCACCCCGGCCAACCTGCTGACCAACCTGCACCGCAGTCTCGAGGGTGGCCAGACGACGCGCGCGCTGCGCCGGCTGTTCCCGGACGAGGCCCGGTTCGCCGTGCATGATCCGCTGCCGGCCGCGCCACACTTCGCCGACGAGGGCGCGGCCAACCACGTGCGACTCTGCGCCGACCATGGCGAGCCGGGGGTAAACCTGTTCGTCTGGGGCCGCGAAGCCTGGGAAAGCTGGCAGGGCCGCTTTCCTGCCCGCCAGACGCTGCAGGCGTTCGAGGCCGTCGCCCGTCGCCACGGCGCGACCGGCGCGGTGTTCGCCCGCCAGGCCCGCGCGGCCATCGAGGCCGGGGTGTTCCACAACGACGTGGTCTGCGTCGGGGCCAGGACCTGCCTGTTCTTCCACGAGGCGGCCTTCGACGACGCCGCGACCGTCCAGGACGACATCCGCGCCGCCGCCGGGGGCAAGTTCGAGCCGCAGTTCGTCGAGATCGCCGAAGCCGATCTGCCCCTCGGCGACGCGATCCGGTCGTACCTGTTCAACTCGATGCTGGTGAGCCTGCCCGGCGAGGACCGGCTGACGCTGATCGCGCCGATGGAGACGGCCGAGACGCCGCGCGCGAAGGACGCCGTCGACCGGGCCATCGCCTCGAACGGCCCGATCGGCGCGGTGCGCTATGTCGATGTGCGCCAGAGCATGCGCAACGGCGGCGGCCCGGCCTGCCTGCGGCTGCGGGTGGCGCTCACCGACGCCGAACTGGCCGCCGCCAACCCGGCCCAGCGGTTCGACGCCGGCTTGCACGATCGTCTGACGGCCTGGGCGAACAGCCACTACCGCGACCGCCTGCGCCCCGCCGACCTCGCCGACCCCCAGCTGCTGGTCGAAAGCCGCCGGGCGCTCGACGAGCTGACCGGCATTCTGGACCTGGGAAGCGGCTTCTATCCGTTCCAGCGTTCGTAGCGGGGACATGTACCGAAGGTACGTGTCCCCTAGACCAGCGCCGCTCTATTCTGGGGGACACGTACCTTCTGTACATGTCTCCGGGGCTACCCGCCCCGGAGCCGCATCAGCGCGGCCGGAAACCGGCGGGACAGGGGCGCTTCAAGCGACCCCAGCGCCACCGTGTAGTCGCCGGAGCCCGCCGGCGTCAGACCCGTGACCCGCGCGGCGCTGACTAACCAGGAACGATGGGTTCGCACAAAGCCGAACGGCGCCAGCCGGGCCTCGACCGCCGCCAGGGACGAGCGCATCAGCGGCTTGCGGCCGTCGGCAAGATGGACCTCGACATAGTTGCCGGCCGAGGTCACCGCGAGGATATCGGCGACCGGCACGCGCAGGACCTTCGCCCCGTCGCGGATGTCGAAGGTCGCGGGGTGATCGGGCTGCGTCGCGGCCGCCTGGAAGGCCAGGCGCCGGGCGACCCACACCCCGACCGTCACGCCGACATAGGACAGGGCGTCCTTGCGCAGCTCGTAGGGGAAGCGGTCGAGGAACGGCCCGAAGTCGTAGGTCGCGCCGGCGAGGCTCCAGAACCAGTGTCGCAGCAGGATGAAGCCGGCGACGTGCAGCAGCGAGAACAGCAGCAACGCCGGGCCGTGCACCGCCAGGGTCCGCCACCAGCGCCGGTCGTCCAGCGGCGCGAGACGCACCAGGAACCACGGCATCCAGATCAGCGCGATGCCCGACAGCCCGCTGCTGACCTCGCTGCCGACGGCGGCTCGCACCGACAGGTCCGGCTCGTCCTGCAGCACCGTGAAGATGTTCACCAGGATGACGGCGGAAATGAACAGCGTGACCCAGGCCATGGCGCGCCAGAACACGGCCCAGTCCTGTCCGTCCGTCCCGGTTTTCTCGCCGTTCGTCACCAGCGGCCTCCGCTCGTCACGCCGGCCGCGCCGTCGACGGCAGTCCGGTGGCCAGGCCGACCGCGCCCTGCGCTGATGGTGAGGTCATTCATCCCCTGAGCCTCGCCCATGAACCCGACTTCCGAACGCCGCGCCGATCTCGACTGGATCCGCGTCGGGGCCTTCTTCCTGCTGATTCTGTACCACGTCGGCATGTTCTACGTGCCCTGGGACTGGCACGTGAAGTCGCCGCGCCCGGTCGCATGGCTCGAACCGGTGATGCAGCTGACCAACCCCTGGCGGCTGACGCTGCTGTTCCTCGTGTCGGGCGCGGCGACGCGCTTCATGGCCGACAGGATGACGGCCGGGGCGCTCGCCGGAGCGCGGGTGTCCCGCCTGCTGCCGCCGCTGATCTTCGCCATGCTGGTGATCGTCCCGCCACAGACCTGGCTGCAAATCCTGGAGGCGGCGCCGGCCGCGGCCGGATCCTGGAGCGGCTTCTATCTCAAGTATGTCACCGCGTCGGGCCACTGGTGCCGGGGCGGTGAATGCCTGATCACCCCGACCTGGAACCACATGTGGTTCGTCGCCTATCTGTTCGTCTACAGCCTGCTGCTGGCGGCCGTGCTGGCGGTGGCGCGGGCGCCGCTGCTGCGGCTCGGCGACCGGCTGGCGGGCCGGCTGGACAGCATCGGCCTGCTGCTCTGGCCGATCGTGCTGCTGGCGCTGTTCCGCCTCACGCTGCGGCCGTTCTTTGAGGAAACCCACAACCTGGTCTGGGACTGGTACGTCCATGCCGAAAGCCTGAGCGCCTTCCTGTTCGGCTTCCTGATCGCGAAGTCGGAGACGTTGAAGGCGCGGTTCATCCGTCTGCGCTGGCCGGCCCTGCTGCTGGCGATCGCGGCCTGGGCCGCCTGGGCCGGGTACAACTGGACCTTCCGCGCCGCCGAGATTGCGCCGCCCGAGGCCCTGAAGCAGGCGATGTGCTGCGTCTACGCCATCGACCAGTGGTGCGCGATCGTCGCCGTGCTCGGCTTCGGCGCCCGCCACCTCACCGGCGGCGGCCCGGTGCTGCGCTACCTGACGCTGGGCGTGTTCCCGTTCTACATCGTCCACCAGACGGTGATCGTCGTGGCCGGACACTACCTCGCCCGGCTGGGTTTGAACCAGGCGCTGGAGGCGGGGATCCTCACCGCCACGACCTTCGCCGCCTGTTTCCTGACCTACGAGATCGTCCGCCGCGTGCCGGTCCTGAGGCCGCTGTTCGGGCTGAAGTTCAACCCGGCGCGCCCCTAGCGGGCCAGGGCGTAGGCCTGCGTGCCCCGCGTGAACACCCGGTCGGCGTCGACGATGGCGTCGATCGGAATGTCCGGCGCGCCGTCGAGGCGTTCGTAGATCGGCGCGAAGTCCTGAAGCGTCGCGTCGAGCAGCGCCTGCAGCGAGGGAATGACGAAATAGACCTGCTGGAAGTCGTCGATGCGGTAGGGCGTGCGCATCAGCCGCTCGAGATCAAAACCGATCCGGTTGGGCGAGGGGTCTTCGAGAGCGAAGATCGACTCCGATCGCGAGGAGACGATACCGGCGCCATAGATCCGCAGACCCTTGGGGGTCTCCAGCAGGCCGAACTCGACGGTGTACCAGTAGAGGCGCGCCAGATTGTGCAGCTGGCCCCGGCCGGCGGCGCGCAGGCCGCCCTCGCCATAGGCCTGCATGTAGTCGGCGAACACCGGATTGGTCAGCATCGGCACATGGCCGAAGACATCATGGAAGATGTCCGGCTCCTGCAGATAGTCGAGCTGGTCGGGTCGGCGGATGAACTGGCCGGCCGGGAAACGCCGGTTGGCCAGGTGCTCGAAAAAGACATCGTCGGGCACGAGGCCGGGCACGGCGACGACGGTCCAGCCCGTCAGCCGCCTGAGGTCCTCATTGATCTTGCGGAAGTCGGGAATGCCGCCCCTGTGCAGGTCCAGCGCGTCCAGCCCGTGCAGGAATTCCTCGCAGGCGTAGCCGGGGAGGAGGGCGGTCTGGCGCTCGTACAGCGTATCCCAGACCGCGTGTTCGGCGGGCGTGTAGGCGTCCCATCCCTGGTCGATGGTCCAGTCCGCCGCCGCGCCGGCCGGCGGGCCGCTGGTGAAGCCGTCTGCGCTCATGGGGCGAGGATAGGGTGCGACTTGCGAAAAGTCCGTTCGAAGGCGCCCCTCGTTTGGCGGTTTCGGGGAATGATCGTGCGTGGTTCGAGCCCCGGATCAAGTCCGGGGTCGGCTGATGCCTCGCTCCTCACCAACACGAACAGAAGCGCAACCCGGCCATCTTCGTCATCCTGACGAGCGGACCCTCAGGTCCGCGCCTCGAAGGACGCAGCCTCAGTGGGCGATGCGGGGCCGCATGTTGTAGTGACCGTCCTCGAAGCCTTCGAAGATCAGCGACGCATGCGGATGGCCCACCGGCTCGCCGGTGTCGTCCGGCAGCAGGTTCTGCTCGGAGACATAGGCGACGTAGGTGTTCTCGTTGTTTTCGGCCAGCAGGTGGTAGAACGGCTGATCCTTGCGCGGACGGATGTCCTCGGGGATCGATTCCCACCATTCCTCGGTGTTGGCGAACTCCGGATCGACGTCGAAGATCACGCCCCGGAACGGAAAGATCCGGTGCCTGACAACCTGGCCGATCGCGAATTTGGCAAGTCTGGCGTTCATGATCCCGGGAAGCTAGCGCGTCGCCCCTGACTGGAAGATGAACGTAGACGGCCGGCGCCGTTAGGCAAGTCAATGCCTTCCGCTGCGCGAAACGGGCCGCTACAGTCGCCGTTGAAACGAGGCGCCCCATCCTGGTCGCCTGCGCAGACAGGTAAGATGCCATGTCGGAGGCGCCCCGTGCGCAAGGCGGATCCCGCGGGGACCGCCAACGGCCCCATGGCGGGCCACCGCCGGCCTATGCCGCGCTGGACCTCGGCACGAACAACTGCCGGTTGCTGGTCGCCACCCCGACGCAGGGGGGATTTCGCGTCGTCGAGGCCTATTCGCGGATCGTGCGGCTCGGCGAGGGGCTGAGCCTGACGGGTCGCATGTCCGATGAGGCCATGGACCGCGCTGTCGCCGCGCTGACGGTCTGCGCCGAGAAGATCCGCCGCCGCAAGTGCGTGCGCATCAAGGCCATCGCCACCCAGGCCTGCCGCCAGGCCGAGAACGGTCCCGAATTCATTGCCCGCGTGGCCAGCGAGACCGGACTCCGGCTTCAGATCATCACCCCCAAGGAAGAGGCGCACCTGTCGGTCGCCGGCTGCGTCAACCTGCTCGACCGCGAGGCGCGGGCCGCGCTGGTGGTCGATGTCGGCGGCGGTTCGACCGAGCTGTCATGGGTCGACCTGAAGGGGCAGGGGCTCGACGCCCGGCCGCGCCAGTTCGCGCCCTGGCGCCTGCCGATCAAGGCCTGGCTGTCGGTGCCGATCGGCGTGGTGACGCTGGCCGAACGTTTTCCCGAGGCCGGGGACGACGTCCAGGGGTGGTTCCGCGCCATGGTCGACGCGGTCAAGGATCGCATCTCCGCCTTCCCCCACGCCGCGCCGTTCCGCGAAATCTTCGACGCCGGCGGCGCCCACATGGTCGGCACCTCGGGCGCCATCACCAGCCTGGCAGGCCTTCACCTCGACCTGCCGCGCTATGACCGCAACCTCGTCGACGGCCTGTGGATGACCCGGGGCGAGTGCGAGGCGACCACCGACCGCCTGCTGGCCTGGACCCCGGCCGAGCGCGCGGCCCAGCCCTGTATCGGCCCCGACCGCGCCGATCTGGTGCTGGCGGGCGCGGCGATCCTCCAGGCGGTGCAGGAGCTCTGGCCCTGCGAGCGGGTCCGGGTGGCCGATCGCGGCCTGCGCGAGGGCCTGCTGATGAGCCTGATGAGCGACGAACAGCCGCGTCGGCGACGCAAGCGGGGCGGCGGAGCCCGAAAACCTGTACAAGCGGCGTCATGAGCGACGAACAGCCTCCTCCCAAACGCCGCATGGTCCGACTGCCCACGGGCGGCAACGACGGCGTCGGCCGCGGCAAGCCCGCCCGCCTGAAGACCGCCAAGGGGCGCCGGCCGTCATCCCAGGCCTGGCTGGAACGCCAGATCAACGACCCGTTCTCGGCCGAGGCCCGCGCCATGGGCTATCGCAGCCGCGCGGCGTTCAAGTTCACCGAGATCGACGACCGGTTCAAACTGGTGAAGCCCGGCTGCAGGATCGTCGATCTGGGCTGCGCGCCAGGCGGCTGGGTGCAGATGGCGATCAAGCGCGGCGCCGGGAAGATCGTCGGCATCGACCTGCTGCCGGTCGATCCGCTGCCGCCGGCCGAGATGATCCAGATGGACTTCACTGATCCGGCCGCCGGGCCGCTGCTGATCCAGATGCTCGGCGGGCCGCCGGACATCGTCCTGTCGGACATGGCGCCCAACACGGTCGGCCACCGTGAGACCGACCACCTGCGCATCGTCGGCCTGATCGAGCTGGCCGCGGCCTTCGCCATCGACGTGCTCAAGCCCGGCGGCAGCTTCGTCGCCAAGGCGTTCCAGGGCGGCGAGACGGCCCAGATCATCCGCGACCTGAAGAAGCACTTCGACAAGGTCCAGCACGTGAAACCCAAGGCCAGCCGGGCGGACAGCTCGGAGGTGTTCCTGGTGGCGACGGGGTTCCGGGGGTAGCAGGAGGCGTCCATGAGCCTGATCGGCGGTCTGACAGCGGCTTTCGTTCTCCTGGGCGGGGGATCGGCCGCCGGCGCCGACGGGCCCGCCTCACTCGATACGGCCGGACTGACCCGTCGGCCGATCCGGTTCAGCGCCGCGGCCGGCGATCTGGCCGTGGAGGTGCTGACCGGGCGCGAAGGCTGCCTGTTCGAGGGCGACGATGGCCGTCGCAGTGCGCGGGTGTTTCTGGTCTCACGTGGAGGTCGCCCCGTCGCGGTGGCGCCCGTGGTGCAGTTTGAAACCGAACCCTTTGAACCACACCGTCCGCTCCGGCCGCCCCCGCGGCCGGTCTGGGCCGCGGCGCATGGCCAGTTGCCGCTGGCCGACGGCCCGGCCGCGTTCGAGGCGCGGCTGACCCGCGAGGCCTGGGGACCGGACGCCCGTGTCTCCCTGGCCTGCCTGCCGCCGCCGCCGTCCGCCCGACCCCGGCGCCAACCGACCGCCGCCGAGGCCCTGGCGGCGGCGCCCGTCGAAGCGGTCGGGGTGGTTCTGTTCGCGCCGGTGATCCTGTTCGGCGTGCCCTCGGAGAACCGCTCGCTGGTCGCGGCGGCGGGGGCCGGTCCGGCGGTCGCCGACCGCCTCACGCCCGGCGAGCCGGCGCCGGGCGGGCTGGAGGCCTTCGCGCGGGACCACCGCAAGCTTGTGCGCGTGTTCCAGGCGCCCGGAGACAACTACGCCATCGTCACCGTGGATCTGGGCGGCCGGCCCCGTTACGGCGTCGGCACGCCGCGCGACGCCGCCTTCTTCGGCGTGCGGGACGGCATCGTCGAATGGCGGGCCGGGCGCGACATGGCGCTGGAAACGACGCTTTGCGCCACCCGCGAGGGGCGCTTCAGGGGGCGGCCGGGCTGCACGACCACCGGCTACTACGACCCCGAGCCCTGACTGCCGCTTCAGGCCGCGAAGAATCGCGTCAGCCGCTCGGCCGTCCGCGCCCGCCAGCGCTCGCGCGCCGCGCCGTCGCTGCTGTCGACATCGTAGAGGGCGTTCCAGCTGACGCGGCAGCGTTTCGCCAGATGCTGGGTCAGGCCGCGCACCACCTGCTTGCGGCCCGGCGCACCCATCACCCAGCGGATGAACCAACCGGGCGAGCCGTGCGTGGTCACCACGGCGAAGGCGCGGATGTTCGACAGCATGTGCAGGCGGATGCCGCCCTGCGGCTCCAGCTCGAACGCCACGCCCGGCTGCCAGACCCGGTCGACCCAGCCCTTCATCATCGCCGGCATGCCGTACCACCAGGTCGGATAGATCAGGATCAGGCCTTCGGTCGCCCGCAGTTCGTCGACATGGCGGGTGAGCTCCGGGGCCGCGCCGCCGCCGCGCTGCGGGTCCTCCCACTGCGCGCGCGGCATCACCGGGTCGAAGCCCTCGGCGTAGAGGTCGATGACCTCCACCGTGTGCCCGGCGGCGGTCAGGGCGTCGACCACGGCCGCCCGGACGCTCGCATGGAAGCTGGCTGGCGACGGGTGACAGCAGACCGCCAGGAGCCTCACTGGGGCTTGGCCTTTTCACTGCGAAGATAGAGGCCCATGGCGAACAGGCTCTCGGCCGTCGGATAGACCGCCTCGTCGGCCTGGACGAAGGTCGTCAGGTCGCCGCTGCGGCGGATCAGGATCTTCACCAGCCGCTTGGCGTCGTCGCGTTCCTGCGAGGACAGGGTCGGGTCATCCATCATCGCCACCGCCGCGGCCAGGCTCCACGGGTACCACAGGAAGGTGCTGCTCTCGGCCTGGAAGTCGTCGACCCCCTGAAGGTAGCGGTCGGCGTCGTGCGGCCGGTCGTTCTGCTCGACCGGCCGGTGGGCTAGGCCCTTGCGGCCCCCGCCGCCGACCAGGGCGGTGTGCAGGAAGTCGGCCCGCGCCGTGTCGAGGTCGTCGTTGGCCACGAGGAACGGGAACTCCTCCCGCGCCCGCTGCAGCACATAGAGCACGTGGGCGGTCAGGCCGACGAAGCTGCCGTTCTGGTTGGCGGTGGTCGGATTGGGCCACCAGCCGCTGACCCCGGCCCGGCTGGTCTGGCGGTTCTTCAGCAGCCAGCGGACGCCGTCCTTGATGTTCTGGTCGTACTTCCAGGCGGCCCGTCCGCTGAGCAGGGTGTTGTTGCGCGCCTCGACCAGGGCCCAGACGGCCATGACGGTGGAATAGGTCCGCACGTGCCGGGGATTGGTCGTGCCGCCGATCGCCGCCCAGCCGCCGTCCTCATGCTGGCGCGAGGCCAGTTCGGCCAGGTCGCGCTCCAGCCGCCCGACCACCAGCGGCGTCTCGTCGGTGTGCCAGATGCGGTGATTGGTATCGAACTTCAGCGACGCCAGATTGGCCAGGATGACCCAGGCGTTGATGTCGGTGACGCCCTTCTTCGAGCCGGGCATGTAACCCCAGCCGGTGACGGGGTCGCGGTTGCGCTCGATGTATTCGAGGCCGGCGCGGATGTCGCGCGCCTGGGTCTCGATATCGGGATGGGCGTAGAGCACCCCGACCAGAACCTGGGCCGTGGTCCAGGGCTGGACATCGGCCGCGGTGCCGCTCTGCGAGAAGCGGATGCCGCCGACGTTCGGCTCGGCCGATTCCTGCTGCGACATGGCCATGGCGGTCAGGTCGGCGGCCTCCTGGCTCATCAGGCGCGGCATGGAGATCGGCTTGATGGTCTGGAAGCCGAGAAAGGCGACCACCGGGAAGCCCAGCGCCGCCGCGACGAGAAAGGCGATCACATCGCGCCGCCGCCGCCCGCGCACGAAGGCCTGCCACAGCCAGTAGACCAGCACACCGAAGCCGATCATCGCGCCGATGGTCGTGGTCGCCACGGCCATCTCGTGCGCCCGGAACAGACCGCTCAGGCCGAGGTACTTGGTGATGAATTCGCGGATCTCGTCGACGTGGGTGACGATGGCCGAGATGTTCGACAGCACGACCGCGGCGCCGCCGAGCCCGACGTAGAGCGCGCTGATTGGCCGGGGCAGGGCCTTCGGCTCGGCCGGGCTGGTCGTGTCAGTGCTCATCCGTTCCCCCTCGGATGGTCGGTGTAGCGCCGCCGTCCGGTCGTCGTTCCGGGCGCAGGCGTCGAGACGGCGCAGTGTGACGACTGCGACGCAATCGCCATCACCCGGAAAGGGGGGTCAGGCGGGGCGGCCGCCCGGCCGTCCTGGGGGGCGAAAGGTCGCCTCCGGCGGCGACAACCGTTGACAGCGACCCCCTTTGCCACGATACCGCGCCCGCAAAACGGAGACTCCCATGGAGATTCGCGAAGGGCTCACCTTCGACGATGTTTTGCTTGAACCCGGCCCCTCGGAAGTGATGCCTACCCAGGTATCGACCGTGTCCCGGTTTACGCGTGAGATCAGTCTGAACATCCCGCTCGTGTCCGCCGCGATGGACACGGTGACCGAAAGCCGGCTGGCCATCGCCCTGGCCCAGGCCGGCGGCATGGGCATCCTTCACCGCAACCTCACGGTCGACGAACAGGCCGACCAGGTGCGTGAAGTGAAGCGCTATGAAAGCGGCATGGTCATCAACCCGCTGACCATCAATCCCGACACCACCCTGGCCGAGATCCGCGAGATCAAGGCGCGGCGGAAAATCTCGGGATTCCCGGTGGTTGAGCCGGGAACCGGCAAGCTGGTCGGCATCCTGACCAACCGCGACATGCGGTTCGAGACCGACGACCGGCTGAAGGCCTCGTCGCTGATGACCCGCGAGGGTCTGATCACGGTCCGCGAGGGCATCGACTCGGGCGACGCGCTCAGCCTGCTGAAGACCAACAAGATCGAGCGGCTGATCGTCGTCGACGATGACGGCCGGGCCGTCGGCCTGATCACCGTCAAGGACATCGACAAGGCCACCGAACATCCGCACGCGGCCAAGGACGAGAAGGGCCGCCTGCGGGTCGGCGCCGCCTCGACCGTCGGCGACGCGGGCTTCGAACGCTCCCTGGCGCTGGTCGAGGCCGGCGTGGACGTGATCATCATCGACACCGCCCACGGCCATTCCAAACAGGTCGCCGACGCCGTCCAGCGGCTGAAGCGCGAGACCAACCGCGTCCAGATCATCGCCGGCAACATCGCCACCTACGACGCCGCCCGCGCCCTGATCGACGCCGGCGCCGACGCGGTGAAGGTCGGCATCGGTCCGGGCTCGATCTGCACCACGCGTATCGTCGCCGGCGTCGGCGTGCCGCAGCTGACGGCCATCGCCGAAGCCTACCGCGCGGCCCGCGACAGCGACGTGCCGGTGATCGCCGACGGCGGCATCAAGAACTCGGGCGACCTGGCCAAGGCGATCGCCGCCGGCGCCAGCGTGGCCATGATGGGCTCGATGTTCGCCGGCACCGAAGAGGCGCCCGGCGAGGTGTTCCTCTACCAGGGCCGGTCGTACAAATCCTACCGCGGCATGGGCTCGCTGGGGGCCATGGCCCGCGGTTCGGCCGACCGCTATTTCCAGAAGGAAGTCACCGACACCTTCAAGCTGGTGCCGGAAGGGATCGAGGGCCAGACGCCGTTCAAGGGCCCGATCGCCCCGGTCATCCACCAGCTAGTCGGCGGCCTTCGGGCGGCCATGGGCTATGTCGGCGCGCCCGACATTCTCGAGTTCCAGCGGCGGGCGAAGTTCATCCGCATCACCGGCGCCGGCCTGCGCGAGAGCCACGTCCATGACGTGATGATCACCCGGGAAGCGCCCAACTACCCGAGCGCCGTCTGACGCCCGGGATCACAAGGGGGGACTAGAGTATGACGTTCGAGCTTTGCATCCTTGGCTGGACCCTGGTCCTGGCCTTCGTCCAGATCCTGGCCTTCGACATGGCCCGCACGGGTCAGTACGGCCTGAAGTGGAATACCGGCGCGCGGGATGAAGACATGCCGCCGCTGTCACCCATCGCCAGCCGGCTGCAACGGGCGCAGTACAATCTGTTCGAGACCCTGCCGCTGTTCATCGCCGCCGTCCTGATCGCCCACGTGGCGGACAGGAACAGCGCCCTGACGCACAACGGCGCGCTGATCTATCTGGTCGGCCGGGTCGTCTATGTTCCGCTCTACGCCTTCGGTGTGAAGCAGATCCGCTCCCTGGTCTGGCTGGTCAGCACGGCCGGTCTTCTGATGATTTTCTGGGCCATCCTGGCTCCTTGATTACGGGTGTTTGATTGCGTGACGGCGGCAGGCTAGCGGCGGCGATCCAGGTCCTCGAGGATATCGAGACGCGTCACAAACCTGTCCGCATGGCGCTCAAGGGCTGGGGCGAGTCCGCGCGGTACGCGGGCTCGAAGGACCGCGCCTTTGTCTCCGGACTGGCCCTCGACGTGCTGCGCAAGCGGCGGTCGCTGGGCTGGATGATGGGCGAGGACAGCTGCCGCGCGGCCGTCCTCGCCGCCGTCCGCTTCGGCTGGGGCTGGCCCCTCGACCGCGTCGCCCAGGCGGCCGGCGACAGCGAGCATGGCATCGGCGGTCTGACCGAGGCCGAAACGGCGTCCCTGACGACGCCCAAAACGACCCCGGCGCCCGCGCCGGTCGTCGGCGACTATCCCGACTGGCTGGAGCCGCATATCAGCCGCGTCTACGGCGAGGCGAGGGGAGCTGAACTGGCGGCCCTGGCCGAGCGGGCGCCCGTCGACCTGCGCGCCAACCGGCTGAAGACCGACCCGGAACGCGCCGCCAGGGCCCTGCAGCCGTTGCATGCGGTTCCGGCCGGCGTCCTGCCCGACGCCTTCCGCATTCCCGCCCCGGCCGCCACCGACCGGGCCGGCTCGGTCGAGACCATTCCGCAGTTCGGCAAGGGCTGGTTCGAGGTCCAGGACCTCGGTAGCCAGATCGCCGCCGCCTGCGCCGGAGACATCAAGGGCAAGCAGGTGCTCGACTTCTGCGCCGGGGGCGGGGGCAAGACGCTGGCCCTGGCCGCGGCCATGGGCAACACCGGCCAGCTCTACGCCCACGACAGCGACGCCCGCCGGATGGCCGATATCATCCCGCGCGCCACCCGCGCAGGCGTGCGCAACCTGCAGATTCGCTCGCCGGTCGAGGCCGAGCCGCTGAAGGGCATGGAAGCAAGGATGGACCTGGTGTTCGTCGACGCCCCCTGCACCGGGGCGGGCACCTGGCGGCGCCATCCGGACTCCAAGTGGCGCCTGTCGCCCGAGCAGCTCGAACGCCGCATGGCCGAGCAGGACGAGGTGCTCGACCAGGCCTGCGCCTATGTGAAACCCGGCGGCCGCCTGATCTATGTGACCTGCTCGATCTTCGCCGAGGAGAACGAGGACCGCATCGCCGCCTTCCTGGCGCGCCATCCGGACTTCGCCGTGCGCCCGGCCGCCTTCGAGGCGGTCGCGGGTCACGCCACCCCCGAAGGCTTCCTGCGCCTCACGCCGCTCACCGCCGCCACCGACGGCTTCTTCGTCGCCCTAATGGAACGCATTGCATGACCGCCCCCGCCCACCAGCCCGTCCTGATCGTCGACTTCGGCAGCCAGGTGACGCAGCTGATCGCCCGCCGGGTGCGGGAGGCGGGCGTCTATTGCGAGATCCATCCGTTCGACAAGGTCGAGGCGCTGGTCGACGCCTTCCAGCCGGCGGCGATCATCCTCTCCGGCGGCCCGGCCAGCGTGCTCGAGGCCGACAGCCCGCGCATCGGGACCAAGCTGTTTGAGCTGGGCGTGCCGATGCTCTGCGTCTGCTACGGCGAGCAGCTGCTCTGCGACGTGCTGGGCGGCAAGGTCGAGGGCGGCCACGCCGGCGAGTTCGGCCGCGCCGAACTGGCCATCGGCAAGGCCAGCCCGCTGTTCGAGGGCCTGGCCGGCGTCGGCGGTCTGGAAACCGTCTGGATGAGCCACGGCGACCGCGTCACCGCCATCCCGGCCGGGTTCGAGGTCATCGCCACCTCCGTCGGGGCGCCGTTCGCGGCCATCGCCGATGAAGCCCGCAAGATCTACGGCGTGCAGTTCCACCCGGAAGTCATCCACACGGTCAACGGCGCCAGGATCTACCGCAACTTCCTGTTCAACATCGCCGGCCTGCGCGGCGACTGGACCATGGCCGCGTTCAAGGCCGAGTCGATCGCCCGCATCCGCGAGCAGGTCGGCAAGGGCCGGGTGATCTGCGGCCTCAGCGGCGGCGTCGACAGCTCGGTGGCCGCCGTGCTGATCCACGAGGCGATCGGCGACCAGCTGACCTGCGTCTATGTCGACACCGGCCTGATGCGGAAGGGCGAGAGCGAGCAGGTCGTCTCGCTGTTCAAGAACCACTACAACATTCCGCTGATCCACGTTGATGCGTCTGATCTTTTCCTCGATGCGCTCGAAGGCGTCAGCGACCCGGAAACCAAGCGGAAGACCATCGGCAAGCTGTTCATCGACGTGTTCGACGAAGAGTCCTCGAAGATCGAGGGCGCCGAATTCCTCGCCCAGGGCACCCTCTACCCGGACGTGGTCGAGAGTGTCAGCGCGCGGGGCGGGCCCAGCGCCGTCATCAAGAGCCACCACAACGTCGGCGGCCTGCCGGACTACATGAAGCTGAAGCTGGTCGAGCCGCTGCGCGAGCTGTTCAAGGACGAGGTCCGGGCGCTCGGCGTCGAGCTGGGCCTGCACGCCGACTTCGTCGGCCGCCACCCGTTCCCCGGCCCGGGCCTGGCCATCCGCATCCCCGGCGAGATCACCCGAGAGAAGGTCGCCGTGCTGCAGCAGGCCGACGCCATCTATCTCGACGAGATCCGCAAGGCCGGCCTCTACGACAAGATCTGGCAGGCCTTCGCCGTGCTGCTGCCCGTGAAGACGGTCGGCGTCATGGGCGACGCCCGGACCTACGAGAACGTGCTGGCCCTGCGCGCGGTGACCTCGACCGACGGCATGACCGCCGACTTCTTCGAGTTCCCCTGGGACGTCCTCGGCCGGACGGCGACCCGGATCATCAACGAGGTCCGCGGCGTGAACCGGGTCGTCTACGACGTCACCAGCAAGCCGCCGGGCACGATCGAGTGGGAATAGGTCCGGGGGCCTGAAAAGGCCTCAGGCCGACAGGGCCTTCTTGCGGCGACGCAGCAGCTGCTTCTGGTAGTCCATCAGCCGCTTTTCGATGCGCGCTTGGCTGTCGGCGCTGGCCGCGCCGCGCAGGGCGAGCGCGTATCCGAAGCCGACGGCGGGCTCCAGGTCCTCGACCTCGACCCCGCCCAGCACCCACGCCAGCATCACCGAGCCGAACACCAGGTCGAGGTTGCGCAGCAGCAGGTCCAGATCCAGCGCCGGCAGCAGGGCGCCCTCGCGCGACGCCTCGCTGATCAGCGCCCACCAGAAGGCGTAACGCTGCGGGGTGATCAGGGCGGTGCGCAGTTCCTTGCCGCTCATGTCGAGCGCCTCGGTCCACAGCGTGCGATAGAAGTCCGGATCCTCGGCGTAGTAGCTGAGCGACAGCGACATGGCGTGGAAGATGCGGTCGATCGCATTGACCTGGTGCAGGCTCGAGAAGCGCTCGTGGAACTCGCGCACGTCCTCGAGGACCGCGACGACGATGGCGCGCTTGGATCCGAACAGGTTGTAAGGCGTGGTCAGGCTGACCCCGGCGCGGGCGGCGATGGCCCGCATCGACAGGCCCACATCGCCGGTTTCCTTGATCAGTTCGCGGGCGGCGGCGACGATGCGCCGGCGACGTTCAGCCTTGGCTTCCTCACGCTTGCTCATCTCGCCTGGCCCCGCGACCCGTCCGGCCCCTGCGTCTGCCTACCGCCTCGCGACCCCTTGGGCAATCAAGGCCGCGCGGGGCGCCGGTGAAGGCCGGAGCGCCCGGGCCCGTCAGGCGGCGTCGCGCCAGTCCGTCCGCATATCGGCCTCGGGCGACAGGCCCAGGCCGCGCATCAGGTCTTCCCGGTCCGGCCCCGGCGGGGGCGGATAGGCGGCGGCGTTGGCCTTCCGGCCCCGGGCCCAGTAGCCCAGCACACGGATCATGTTGCCGGGCTTCTTCAGCCAGGCCGACGGATGCTCGAGCATGTGAAAGCCGCGCATGGCCTGACGCATCAGCCCGATGTCCGAGCGCACGGCGATGCGGATGCCGTCCTCGACGAAGCTCTGGGCCAGCCGGGCCTTGAGCCGCGGGCGGTAGCCGGGGGTCAGGGCCGCGCGGGCGCGGCGGATGGCCGAACGGTCCTGGGTGCGCATGTCCTCGAAGAACGGCAGGATCTCGCGCTTGATGGCGGCATCATACAGGCGCAGCCGCTCGGCGGGATCGTCCGAGGCGTCCAGCACCTGGCGAACGACATAGGCGCCGACCGCGGCGAACGAGCACCCCCGTCCATAGAGCGGGTTGGTCCGCGCCAGGGCGTCGCCGATGCACAGGAAGCCGAGCACGGTCGGCTCGCCATCGGCCGTCAGCAGTTCGCGCCAGCGGCTGTGCAGGTCGCCCATGCCGAAGATCTTGGTGGTCGGCTCGGAGACGTCCGGCCGCAGCCAGGGCTGGAGGCCCGGCATCTGCAGGCAGATGGCGTGGAAGGTGTCGGGATTGAACACCGCCTTGCGCAGTTCCATCTCGATCTCCGGCACGCAGACGGTGATCGAGAAGCAGCCGTTGTCGGCGGGAAATACGCCGAATTTCAGGAAGCCGAGATCGCCCGAGGGCGGGATCTTGCCGCGCGGCGGCTCGCTGACGCCGGGCAGCAGGCGGTAGTGGCGGGTGAAGTAGAGGATGCCCGCCGTCTCGCTCTCCTCGCGGATCGGCGCGCCGGCCTCGATCAGGCTTTCGATGACCACCGAGCCCTTGCCGCCGGCGTCGATGACCAGGTCGGCGGCGACGTCATGCCGGCCGCGGGCGTCCTCGACGGTCACGCCGGTGACGACGCGGGGTCGGCCGTCCGCGCCGCCGGTGGTGGTCACGCCATGGACCATGACGCCCGTGCGGATCTCGACATTGGCCTGACGCTGCACGTACCGCCGGATCAGCAGCTCCAGCGTGGTGCGGCGGCTGGTCAGGATGGTCAGGTCATGATCGCCGGGCTCGGGCTGGTAGGCGGCGCGCTGCGCGTCGGTCAGCATGTCGGCGAAGGTGATTTCACGGCATCCGGCCGCGAGCAGGTCGGCCAGCAGTTCGGGGTGCTCGTCGCGGATGATGTTGTGCAGCCGGGCCAGGAAGGCGTGGCTCTGGCGCAGATGGCCGACGCCCTTGCGCTTCCAGTCGCGGAACGCCGCGTCGGTGTCGCCGGTCGGGGGATCGTCATCGCGTTCGAGGATGGTGATCCTGCGCCCGGTCGGCGCGAGGGCGAGGGCGGTGCACAGTCCGGCGATGCCGGCGCCGATCACCAGAACCTGTTCTTCGGGTTTCAACTGCTCTCTCCGTCGCGGGGCGCCCCGCCGCCAGAACTACCCAAAACTGGACGGCGAAAGAACCAAATTCGTAACACGCTATAATTTTAGATCGCGTGCCGTCGGCGGCAAGGCGCGCCGACTCCGGTGTGAGGGGCGGGGGCTGGATCCGTCCTAGACGATCGCCCCGGCGCGGGCGTCGGTGTAGGCCCCGTCCGCCCAGGCCACGGCGCCGTTGACCAGCACCACGTCCACGCCGGTGGACGAGCGGACGTAGCGCATGCCGTTGCCCGGCACGTCATGGACCGGCCGCTCTTCCAGCCGGTCGATGGTGTCGGGATCGAACACGACGATGTCGGCGGCGAGGCCCGGCTGCAGGCGGCCGCGATCCTTGAGCCCCCAGATGTCGGCGGTGTCGGCGGTGATCTTCTTGACGGCCTGCTCGAGGGTGAAGTCGCCCGACTTGCGCACGAACTCGCTGAACAGGTAGCCGGTGTCGCCATAGGTCGAGAACGATGACAGGTGCGCCCCGCCGTCGCTGGCGCCGATGTGGACCAGCGGGTTGGCCAGCATCGGGCCGATCCGCGAGGTGTCGTGGTGACCGCCGTTGGCCGCCAGGAAGGCGACGTCGAGGCCGTTCTCGCGCGAGATGTCGATGACGGCTTCGGCGGCGCCCTGGCCCCGCTCGCGGGCGATGTCGCCGAGCAGGCGGCCGACGTATTCGGCGGGCGCGCTGTCGCCGCCGCGCACGACAAGCCGGCCGAACTGGGCCTCGCCGCCGTCCGGGCCGCAGTCGCGGATCAAGGTGGCGCGGGTTTCGGGGTTGTCGAGGGCGGCCTTCCGCTCGTCGAGCGGCAGACGCATCGTCCGCACCCAGCGCGGCAGTCGCGCGAGGAACAGCGACGGATTGAGCAGCGAGAAGCTGATGTCGATCGGCCGGGTCTGCATCTGCGGCCAGACCCGCGCGCCCCGGGCGGCCTGTTCGGCGACCCGGTCGAGGATGCGCGGGGCCGACTGCGGCGTGGCGTTGGAGTCGAACACCGGCGAGAAGGTCGTCGGAATGCCGTGCTTCAGCGACAGCTCGGCCAGCTGGTCGATGCGGGCGATGGTGATGTCGGTGTCGTAGAACTCGGGCACCACCTGCAGCATGCGGCCTCCCTCGGCGCCGAGCACCTGGCAGAGCGCGTCCAGCTCGCCGAACTCGGCGAAGCGGCTCGGCACCGGACGGCCGTTGGCGTCGACGTCGACGAAGCTGGTCGACAGGCCGATGGCGCCCTCGGCGAGACACTGGCGCAGCAGGTCCTGCATGGCGGCGATCTCGGCCGTCGTCGCGGCGCGCTGCTGGGAGTCGGCGCCCATCACCCACAGGCGGATCAGGCTGTGACCGACGAGCGGCGCGACGTTGATGGCCAGGTCCGGCTCGATGGTCGCGCAGTAGCCGGCGAAGTCCTCCCAGGTCCATTTGGCGTATTTGGCCGTGAAGGCCTCGGCCGGCATTTCCTCGATCTGCTGGAACATGCCGACGACCGTCTGGCGGTCGGCAGCGCGCAGGGGGGCCAGCGACAGGGAGCAGTTGCCCGGAATGACCGAGGTCACGCCGTGCTCCAGCGCCGGTCGCGCCTGGCCGTCCCACAGCAGCTGGGCGTCGAAATGGGTGTGCGGATCGATGAAGCCCGGGGCCACGACCCGGCCGCGGGCGTCGATGGTGCGCCGGGCCTCGCCCGCAATCTCGCCGATCGCGGCGATCCTGCCGTCCTGGATGGCCACATCGCCGGGGAAGCCGGCCTCGCCGTCGCCGTTCACCACCAGGCCGTTCCGGATCACGATGTCGTACACGCTCAAACTCCTTCGAGGATCTTGCGCCAGGACTGGCCGGTGAGGCCGCCCAGGCTGTCGATGCCGCAGCTGCGCATCAGGCTGTAGCCGGTGGCGGCGTCGAGCAGGACCACGCCCACCACGCCGTTGGGGTACCGGATCCGGACCGCCAGCTCGGCCTGGCCGTCATGACCGGCGGCCAGCTCGGCGCCGACGATGACCGCTTCGGCCGGGGAGAGCGGACCGCCGCCGTCGCTCATTGCAGCGGCGGTTCGACGAACACCACATCGCTGCCCAGCAGCAGGCCCGCCGGCCGGCGCATGACGAAGATGTGCATGTTGTAGCTTCTGATCTCGTCCATCGCCGCGTCGAGCGGGCGGTCGGGCAGGGCGCGGGCCGCCAGCGCCTCGAGCGTTTCGTCCGTCCGGGGCGTCACGAATCGCCGCTGTGTGGAAAGCGTCACGCCGTCCCCCTTGACCAGTTTATAACACGTTCCAATTTTACTGGCACAGAAACAGGCGCCCGTCAAAGCGAGAGCGAACCATTCGCAAGACCCGGTTCGCCGGCCGGATCGACCGGCCCGCCGGCAGGTGGTAGTCGTCACGGGCGCCGCCGACGAACCCATCCGGCGCGCGGATATTGAGGCGATGAGACCTGTGAGCTTTGCGGCGCCGTCGCTTCGGATCGCGCCATCGGCGGCCGTGAAGGCCCGTCCATGAAGGCGAAAAAGCCCGCGGTGTCGGCGCGACGCCTGACCGCCGCCAATCTCGAGGCCATGGGCGCCGAAAGCCTGGCCGCGCTGCTGCTGGAACTCAGCGACAGCCAGCCGGCTTTGAAGCGCCGGCTGCGTATGGAGCTGTCCGCCGAGGTCGGCGCGCAGCCCCTCGCCGAGGAGATCGACAAGCGGCTGGCCATGATCGCCGGCAGCCGGGCCAAGGTGTCCTGGCGCAAGCGGCCCGAGTTCATTCTCGACCTGACCGTCCTGCGGCGGATGATCGTCGGACGACTGGGAGACCTCGACGCCGGCGTCGCCATGCGCCGGCTGTGGACCTTCCTCGACCTGGCCGACGGTCTGTCATTGCGGGTCAAGGATCCGAAGGGCGAACTCGACCAGGTGTTCGCCGCGGCGGCCGAGGATATGGCGACCCTGGCGCCGCGCGCGCCGGCCGACCTGGCCCTCGCCGCGGAGGTGGCCGACATGCTGTTCGGCGCCAGCTCCGCCTGGGGCGAGCGGCTCGGCCCGGCGCTGGCCGCCTTCGGCAAGCCCTTCGCCGCCGCCGTGCTCGGCGAACTGAACAACCGCATCGCCGCCCGCCCGGCGCTCAAGCCGTCCGCGCGGGTCATCCGGGCGGTGGCCGACGCCGCCGGGGACGTCGACGCCTTCCTCGACACGGTGCCCAGGACGCTGCGCCAGGACCCGGGCACCGCCGCGGCCGTCGGCCGTCGCCTGCTGACGGCCGGCAGGATCGACGAAGCCCTGGCCACGCTGCAGGCGGCCGATCCGCGCAATCGGGCGCGGGGCCTCGACGGCCGGCCCGACCCAGCCGCCGAGCCCTGGTACGAGGCCTGGATCGAGGTCCTGGACCTGTCCGGCGAGACGAAGGCCGCGCACGAGGAGCGCTGGGCCATGTTTGAACGGACGCTGTCGCCCGATCCCCTGCGGCGGTTCCTCAAGGCCCTGCCGGACTTCGACGACGTCGAGGCCACGGACCGCGCCTTCGAGATCGCCGCCCGCTACGGCCGGTTCCGCGAGGGCCTGGCCTTCCTGATGGACTGGCCCGCCATGCCGGAGGCGGCGGCGATGATCCTCGCCCGCCGCGACGAGGTCGTCGGCGAGCCGGCGGAACTGGCCGAGTGGGCCGCCCGGCTCGACGCCCGCTACCCGCGCGCGGCTCTGGTCCTGCTGCGCGCCGCCATCACCGCCCTGTGGAGCGATCCCCGCACCCGCGCCGACGCCGAGCCGCTGGCCGACGAGGCCGAGGGACTGGCGCGCCGCATTGGCGACCTCGACGGGCTGGAAAGTCACGAGGCCTTCGCCCTGCGCCTGACCGCGCGCCGCTCGGGACCCTGGCGGCGGTAGACCGTGCCCGCCACACGGCCGGCGAAAGGGAACCCCGAAACAACTTCGGGTTTTCCTCAAACAGGCCCATAGGGGTGCGGGGTCTCCGCGCGCCGGTCTGGTTTCGTCGGGCGCGCTCCAGAGTGGTATCGGTTGATGGCGGATAACGAAGACAGGCCCGCCATCGGCGCCTTGCTGGACACGCCGCACCTGGCGGAGGCGCTGGAAAGCGACCGCTTCAAGCAGTTTCTCGATCACATGCCGCTGGCCGTGGCGGTCGCCGAGCTCCACCCGTCCGAGCGCGTGACCTACGCCAACCTCGAATTCGAGCGCCTGACCGGGAAGGCCGCGGCGTCCGTGCAGGGCAAGCCCTGGGGCGTCCTGAACGTGATCGCCACGGCGGCGGAAGGGCGCAACATCAGCGACGCCATCGCCGCCGACGAGGACTACATCGGCGCCTTTGATCTGGACAGCGAGGGCGACGCCCTGTCGGTCGACGCCTGGTCGAACATCATCCAGGACGATGAGGGGCGACCCATGTTCCGGCTGGTGGCGCTGGCGGAGGTCCGACGCAGCGACAGCGCCCGGCTCGAGCACGAAATCCAGGAGAAGGACATCCTGCTGCAGGAACTGCAGCACCGGGTGAAGAACAATCTCCAGATGATCACCGCGCTGATCCGGCTGGAGGCGCGCAACGCGCCGGACCAGACGGACGGGGAGCCCTTCGATCGTCTCGCCGGCCGGGTCGGCGCCCTGGCGATCCTCTACCAGACCCTGTCGGACGACTCCTTCGGCGAAAGCGTCGACCTCGGCGTCTATCTCAGCCAGATCGCCTCGGCGGTCATGCAGGCGCACGCGGTCGAGGGCATCCACCTCAACCTGCAGGTCGATACCTGGCCGGTCTCGATCAACGTCGCCATGCCGGCCGGCCTGGTGGTCAACGAGGTGCTGACCAACTCGCTGAAACACGCCTTCATCGGGCGGGACGGCGGCACGATCAGCCTGCACAGCCTGATCGACGACACCGGCTGCCGGGTGATCATTTCCGACGACGGCGTCGGTCTCGCCGAGGGCGCGGTCTGGCCCAAGCCCGGCCGTCTGGGCGTACTGATCGTGCAGTCGCTGCGCCAGAACGCGCACGCCACGGTCGAGGTCGAGTCCAGTCCCGGCGCGGGCATGAAGGTGACGGTGTTCTTCGCCCGGGCCGACGCCTCGCCGGAGATGGACTGACCCTTCCGCCGTCCGGCCTCAGGATACATGAGCGGGAATTCACTTGCCCGTTCCGGGGTGGCTGATCAGGGTTCGCGGCCAGAAGGAAGAACCCCATGGACCGCCGTACGCTCCTGACGCTGATCGCCGCCAGCCCGCTCGCGCTTTCGCCCGTCAGGGCGCTGGCGGCCGGCCTTCCGGAGGACGCCTGGCGGCGGATGATCGTCATCGACGGCCTCGGCGGCCCGTCCGACCCTGACTATGTCGAGGGCGCGACGGTCGTCTCTCCCCGGGGGCGCAAGGAGCTGTTCGGCTCGGGCATCACCGCCTTCAACGTCACGGTCGCCCCGCCGGGCAACACCCCGGACGCCTTCGAGACGTCGGTCGCCGGCCTCGCCGACAATGATCTGCTGATCAGCGACAACAGCGACCTGTTCGTACCCGCCCTCAAGGCGTCCGACATCGTCGACGCCAAAGAGGCCGGCAAGATCGCCCTCATCGCCGGCTTCCAGGACACCACCGCCATCGGCCCCCAGCTGGAGCGGGTGGCGATGTTCAAGCACCTGGGCCTGCGCATCCTCCAGCTGACCTACAACCGGCGGAACCTGTGCGGCGACGGCGCGCTGGAGCCGGCCAACGCCGGGTTGTCGAAGCTCGGCCATGAAACCATCGCCGCGATCGAGAAGGCGAAGCTGTTGCTCGACCTGTCGCACGGCGGCCAGCGGACCATCGCCGAGGCCATCGCCGCCGCGACCCGGCCGATGACCATCAGCCACACCGGCTGCCGGGCCCTCAACGACAACCCCCGCAACACCACCGACGCCGAACTCAAGGCCATGGCCGACAAGGGCGGGGTCGCCGGCATCTATTTCATGCCGTTCCTCAGCGCCGACAGCAAACCGACCCGCGAGGACCTGATCCGGCACTTCGAGCACGCGGTGAACGTCTGCGGCGAGGATCACGTGTCGATTGGCACGGACGGCGGCTCCAGCGCCCTGGTCGTCGACGACAAGACCCGGGCCGAGACCAGGGCCGAGTACGAGCGCCGCGCGGCCGCCGGGATCGCCGCGCCGGGCGAGGGGCCGGACGTCTTCACCTGGGTCGAGGCCTACAACAGCCCGATGCGCTTCCGCATGCTGGCCGACGACCTGACCGCCCGCGGCTGGAAGCCGGCGCGGATCGAGAAGGTCTTCGGCGGCAACCTGATGCGGCTGTACGCCGAGGCCTGGGGCGGCTGAGCCGTGGCGCCGGCCGTCCGGAAGCGCTAGGGCAGGGACAGGTTCACTCCCACCCCGACAGGCGCCGCAATGACCGTCACCCTGCATGGCATCAAGGCCTGCGACACCATGAAGAAGGCCCGCGACTGGCTGGACAGTCACGGCGTGGCCTACGCCTTCCATGACTACAAGGCCGTCGGCATCGACGCGGCGACGCTCGAGCGCTGGGCGGGGAAGGTCGGCTGGGAGGTGCTGCTGAACCGTAGCGGCACGACCTTCCGCAAGTTGCCGGACGCCGACAAGGCCGGTCTCGACCAGGCGAAGGCCATCGCCCTGATGGTCGCCCAGCCCTCGATGATCAAGCGTCCGGTGCTCGACGTCGACGGCGCGCTGACGGTCGGCTTCAAGCCGGAGGTCTACGCCGCGGCCCTCGCGCTCGGCTGACGCCGCCGTCGCGCCGGGGTGCATCGCGGCGAAGGATGGGCAAGGATGCGGGTCCGGGCCGGGCCCGCCGCTGGGGGAGAAGGACGATGGCGGACAAGGACGTGAAAAGCGGGACGCCGCGCTGGCTGACCAGCGTGGCGGCCGTGCTGGTCGGGTTCATGGCGGTGGTGGCCCTGTCCACAGCCGGCGACTCGGTGATGCACGCCACCGGCGTGTTCCCACCGGCCGACCAGAAGATGGAGAGCCCGCTGCTGTTCCTGCTGGCGCTGGCCTATCGCGGCGCCTTCACCGCGCTCGGCGGCTGGCTGACGGCCCGCCTCGCGCCCGGCGCGCCGATGAAGCATGCGCTGGCCCTCGCGGTCATCGGCGCGCTGGCGGGCGGACTGGGGATCGCGGCGGCGGTGGCGACCGGGCTGGGACCTGTCTGGTACGCGGTCGCCGTGGCGGTGACCGGGCCGCTCTGCACCCTGGCCGGCGGCTGGATCCAGGCGAGGCGGGCGGCGCGGGGCTGAGGGCCGAAACTTTTTCGCCTCCGCTGCATCCACCGGGCCGGTCGGCGGCGACTACCTCACAGAAAGGCGCGAGGACGCGCCGGGGCCGGAGGCAAGATCATGGAAGACCTGTTCCGTTCGTACTGGTGGCTGATGTTTCCGCTGGCGTGGATGATCATCGGCGGATTTCGCGGGTGGCTCGACTATCAGCGCCGCCGTGACAACCTCGATCTGATCAAGCACCTCGCCGATAGCGGCAAGGACATCCCCGCCGGCCTGATCGAGAAGCTCGGTGGCCGCGCCCGGACCGGAGGCTAAGGCCATGAACACCTTTGAAGACCTGTTTCGCTCCTACTGGTGGCTGCTGTTCCCGCTGTCCTGGTTCATCGCCGGCGCCTGGCACAGCTGGCTGAACTACCGCAAGCACCGCGACAATCTCGACCTGATCAAGAAGTTCGCCGACAGCGGCAAGGAGGTGCCGGCGGGTCTGCTCGACAAGCTCAGCGCGCCGATCCCCGACGACTGGGACGAGCACGACGCCCGTGACCGCCGCGACCGCCGCTATCGCCGGTATTATCGCCGGACCTATGGCTTCGGCGGCTGGTACCGGGTGGTGCTGTTCGGCTCGCTGGCGGCAGGCTTCGCCTATGCCTCGTACATCGACATCTACGGCGCGGGCGAGGCCTTCACGATCGTGGCCTTCGTCATGGGCGCGATGTTCCTCGCCACGCTGGTCGCGACCCTGACCACGCGGCCGCCGCAGGACTGACCGATGGACGCGCCGCTTGTCCGGGCGGCCAGGGCGGGGTCACAGGCGGCCTTCGGGCGGCTGGTGGAGCGCCACCAGCAGGCCCTGCGGGGCTTCCTCCGCCGCGCCGCCGGGCCCGACGCCGATGACATCGCGCAGGAGGCCTTCGTGACCGCCTGGTCGGGTCTGGGCCGCCTGCGGGACGATGAGGGGTTCCGCCCCTGGCTCTACGGCATCGCCTGGCGCAAGACCCTGACCTATCGCCGGTCGGCCGTCCGGTCGGCCCGCCGCGACCACGACTGGGTCGAGGAGCAGGACGGGCAGGGCGGCGGTCTGGATCCCGCCGACCGCATGGCTCTGGAGGCGGCCATGGCCCGGTTGCCGGCGGACCAGCGGGCGGCGGTGGCCCTGTGCATGGCCCAGGGCTGGTCGCACGGCGAGGCGGCCGAGGCTCTGGGGCTGCCGCTCGGGACGATCAAGTCGCATGTCGCGCGCGGACGGGATAAACTGCTCAGTGTTCTGGGAGATCAACCATGACGGCCGAACAACGCCTTGCGGCATTTCTCGCGGAAACGCCTGTGGCCGAACGGGATCCGGTGTTTTCGGTCGCGGTCATGCGCCGGGTGGCGCAGCGGGAGTTCACCCTGCGACTGACCACCAGCGCCGTGTTCGCGGTTGTGGCGGCGGTGGCGCTGTGGGCCTGCGCCCCGGCGCTCAGCGCGGTGCTTGAGCCGCTGGCCCGGCTGCTGTTGCCGGTGGCGGTCATGCTGACCCTGACGGCGGCGTTCGTGCTGTTCACCATGGGCCTGGAGCCGGGCCGCGCCCGGACCTGATCCGCGTTACGAAGATTTCATCCAGCCGGCCGCATCCGTTGGGGCCCGCCGGCGCCTCTACCTAGTCAGAAGGCGAACGCATCGACGCTTCGCCCCGAGATCGAGGAGAGACCCATCATGCAAGGACTTGAGGTTCTGATTCCGCTGGCGCCGTTCGCCATGGTGACCGCCATTGTCGTCGTGCCGGCCTGGCTCAAGAGCCGCGAACGTCGCGAGATGCAGGCCACGCTGCGCACCGCCATCGACAAGGGCCAGCCGCTGCCGCCCGAAATCATCGACGCCATGACCAAGAACGTGAAGGTCGCGCCGACGGCGCTGAGCGACGTGCGCACCGGCATCATCTGGCTGGCCGTCGCCGGCGGTCTGGCCGCCCTGGGTTTCTTCGTCGGGTACGAGGAGGCGGACGCCTATCATCCGATGCTCGGCGTCGCCGCCATCCCGGCGATCATCGGCCTGGCCTACATCGCCCTCAGCTTCTTCAACCCCAACAAAGCCAAGCAACCCTGATCTGATCAGGGGAAGGGGAGCGCACCACCATGGCCGGGGTCAGAACACCCGCCAGTCTGCATGATGTCGAGCTTGCCGCCCTCGCGGCGGCGGGCGACCGGCCGGCCTTTGGCGAACTCGTTCGCCGACATGGCTCGGCGGTCCGGGGACTGCTGCGGCGCATGGGCGCCGAGCCGTCGCTGGCCGACGACATCGCGCAGGACGCCTTTCTTGCGGCCTTCGAGCGTGTCTCGGAGTTTCGCGGCGAGGGCACCTTTTCGGCCTGGGTCCGCAAGATCGCGGCCCGGCTCTACGTCCGCCGCTGGCGCAAGGAGTCCCGCTTCGATGTCGAGGCCGAAGAGATCGAGGACAGTCATGGCGGGGAGGTGTCCGCGGCCGCCCGCATCGACCTGGACGAGGCGATGAAGACGCTGTCGCCCGCGGAACGTCTGTGCGTGTCGCTCTGTTACGGAGCGGGCGTCTCGCACGCCGAAGCAGCCGAGGCCTTGAATGCGCCTCTGGGAACGGTCAAGTCCCATGTCAAACGTGGTCTGGATAAACTCCGGCTCCGACTTGCGCCGCCTGAAGGCGCGCACGGCGAGCCGACGGGGAGAGAAGGTCATGCCTGAGCTCGACTTCGAGATGCGGCTGGACCGGCTTTTCAACGAGCCCCCGGTCATGCCCGACGCCGAGGCTTTCGCCCGGCTGGTCGAGATGCGCCTCGACCGCGGCTGGAACCTGCGCCAGGTCGGCATCGGCGCGGCGGGCCTCGTGGCGGGTCTTGTCGGTGTCAGCCAGCTTCTGGGCTCGCGCGTGCTGTTCGACGCCGGCGAGGCCACCCAGCGCAACGCGGCGGTCTTCACCAGCAGCGTCAACGGGCTGGTCCGCACCGGTGAGAACATCTCGGCCCTGCCGTTCGGCGGCGAGGCCCTGTGGCTGGCGGCGGCTCTGGGTGTTATGGCGCTGGCGTTCGCCGTGACCCGCGCGGTGGAAGAGTTCCAGTAACCGCAGGAGGCCTTCCTGTCCGCCCATCGTGAAGAGACCGTCCGCCGCCTCGCCGCGCCGGATATCGCCGCCCGCAAGGGCGGCGTGCCCATAGTCTGCCTGACCGCCTACACCGCGCCGGTCGCCGCGATCCTCGACGAGGCCTGCGACCTGCTGCTGGTCGGCGACTCGGTCGGGATGGTCGTGCACGGCCTGCCCAACACCGTCGGCGTCACGCTGGAGATGATGATCCTGCACGGCCAGGCCGTCATGCGCGGCGCGCGGCGGGCCATGGTCGTGGTCGACATGCCCTTCGGTTCCTATGAGGGCTCGAAGGAGGAGGCCTACGCCAACGCCGCCCGGATCATGAAGGAGACGGGCTGCCAGGCGGTGAAGGTCGAGAGCGGCCCGACCGTGCCCGAGACCATCGACTACCTGGTCAAGCGCGGCATCCCGGTCATGGGCCATGTCGGCCTGCGGCCCCAGGCGGTGCTGGTCGACGGCGGCTTCAAGGCCAAGGGCCGCACCGAGGACGAGCGCACGCGGATTCTCGCCGAGGCCCGGGCCACGGCCGAAGCCGGGGCCTTCGCGGTGGTGGTCGAGGGAGTCGCCGAACCCCTGGCCCGCGACATCACCGCCGCCATCGCCCCGCCGACCATCGGCATCGGCGCCAGCGCCGGCTGCGACGGCCAGATTCTCGTCACCGACGACATGCTCGGCCTGTTCGACTGGACCCCGAAGTTCGTGCGTCGCTACGCCGATCTGAAGGGCGAGATCGCCGCCGCCGCCCGGTCCTACGCCGACGACGTCCGCGCCCGGACCTTTCCGGGCGAGGCGGAGACCTACTTCTCGAAAAAGTCCTGAGGACCTTGGCGTCACGCCGCGTTGCAGCGGCGCGGCTCACCCTATAGGTTCCGCAGCCTCAATCAGCGGATTTCGCGGAGCGCCCGTTCGTGGTCGATGTTTTTGAAGAAGTCGAGGATCAGATCCGCATCGAGCGGTATCGCAGCCTTGCGATGAGGGCCCTGCCTTGGGTCCTCGGCGTCGCCGCGGCCGCGCTGATCGTGGCGCTCGCCTTCTGGGGCTGGGACACCTATTCGAAGTCCCAGGCCGACACCGCCTCGGAAACCTACATGGCCGCGCTCGAGGCGGCCTCGCAGGGCGACACCTCCGGCGCCTACGCCAAGTTCGGCGAGGTCGCCAAGTCTCCCGCCAAGGGCTACCGCGCGCTGGCCCTGATGGCCCAGGGCGGCATGCGCATGGAAGCCGGCAAGGCCGACGAAGCGGTCAAGCTGTGGGACGAGGCGGCCAAGGCCGCCAGCGATCCCGTGCTCGGCGATCTGGCCCGCCTCAAATCCGCCTTGGCGCTTCTGGATACGGCTCCCTACAAGGATCTTGAGGGCAGGCTGACCCCGTTGATGGAAGAAAATCGTCCCTATCGCCTCCAGGCGCGCGAGGCGCTCGCCTTCGCCAAGGTCATGGCCGGCAAGCCCGCCGAGGCCAAGGCCGACTTCACCTATCTCTCGCAGGTGCTCGGCGCGTCCGACGGCATGCGTCGCCGGGCCCAGGCCGCCATCGCCCTGATCGACTCCGGCTCCGCCGGTGCCATCCCGGCCGCCGCCAAGGCCGCCGCCCTTCTGCCGCCGCCGCCTCCGCAGATGCCGGAGGGCCTGATGGGCCCCGGCGGTCCGCAAGCCCAGGGAACTCCTCAATGATCTCGCGTAACGTCGGCGTCGCCGTCCTTGTCGCCGGCGCGATGGCGCTCGGCGGCTGTTCCACCGTGGGCGCTGTCGGCAATGCGGCCGGCAAGCTCGTGCCGTCCTTCGCCAAGAAGGACAAGCCTCAGGAAGTCGCCGGCGACGGCCGCCGCATCTCGATCATCGCCTTCGACCAGCACGTCGAGGCGACCGAAGCGCTCAAGGGCGCCGACTTCTTCCTGCCGCCCGCGCTGCCGCAGGCGGAATGGCCGCAACAGGGCGGCCTCGGCGAGTTCAACGTCGAGAACGTGCAGGCGGCCCCGAACTTCGAGATCGCCTGGCGTCGCGGGTTCGGCAAGGGCTCCGACCGCGCGTTCCACATCACCACCGGCCCGATCATCGCCGGCGGCCGCGCCTATGTGATGGACGCCGCGACCGACATCGCCGCGATCGACGCCCAGACCGGCGCCATCGTCTGGAAGAAGTCGTTCCATCCGCGCACCAAGCGCGACAAGGATGGCTTCGGCGGCGGCATCGCCTTCTCCGACGGCAAGCTCTACGCCTCGTCGGGCTTCCGGGTCGTGGCCCAGCTCGACGCCGCCACCGGCGCGGTCGGCTGGACGCACAAGACCGACTCGCCGATCCACGGCGCGCCCGTCGTCAGCCACGGCCGGATGTTCGTCGTCAGCACCGACAACGAACTGCTGACCTACGACACCGCCACCGGCGCGCCCGGCTGGACCTACCAGGCGCTGGTCGAGCCGGCCCGCATTCTGTCCTCGCCGAGCCCCGCGCTGTCGGGCAACTCGGTCGTGGCCGCCTTCGCCTCGGGCGAAGTGGTGGCGCTGAGCACGGCCAACGGCAACGAGCTGTGGAACAGCACCCTGTCCAAGGCCAGCCGCACCACGGCCCTGTCCGAGATCCGAGACGTGGCCGGCCGCCCGGTGATCCACCAGGGCGACGTCTACGCCGCCAGCCATGGCGGCGTCTTCGCCTCGACCGACCTGCGCACGGGCCAGGCCCGCTGGTCGCTGCCGGTCGCTTCGATCGACACGCCGCTGCCCGCCGGCGACGTGGTCTATGTCATCTCCCAGGCCGGCGAAGTGATCTGCGCCTCGCGTGAAAGCGGCCAGGTCTACTGGATCAAGGACCTCAACGCCGGGGTGAAGAAGAGCAAGGACCGCGCCCTGTTCAGCGGCCCGGTGCTGGCGTCCGACCGCCTGGTGGTCGTCTCGACCGACGGTCGGGCCATCGCCCTGAACCCGAAGACCGGCGACATTCTGAAGACCATCAAGATCGGGTCGGCGGTGCTGACCTCGCCCGTGGCGGCCAACGGCATGATCTATGTCGTGACCGACAAGGGTGAACTGGTGGCGATCCGCTAGGTTTGGTGGTATTGGCGCGGCCCCGCAGGCCGCGCCGCCCTTTTTCCGCCGTGTCTGCTATCCTGTGACCGCGTTCCACTCCGGGGCGCGGCCGAAGTCGTTTAAGAAGTCCGCATGCCCCTCAAACTCGCCATCGTCGGCAGGCCGAACGTCGGCAAGTCCACGCTGTTCAACCGGCTGGCGGGCAAGAAGCTCGCCATCGTCGATGACCGGCCCGGCGTCACCCGCGACCGCCGCTTCGCCAGCGGCAGCCTGGGCGATCTTGACCTGACCCTGATCGACACAGCCGGCTTCGAGGACGTCGACGACGACAGCCTGGAGGCGCGCATGCGCGCCCAGACCGAACTGGCCATCCAGGAAGCGGACGTGGTGCTGTTCCTGGTCGACGCCCGCGAGGGCATCACGCCGGGCGACGAGATCTTCGCCGGCATCCTGCGCCGCTATCAGCGCCCCGTGATCCTCGCCGCCAACAAGGCCGAGGGCCGCGCCGGCGACACCGGCATCGCCGAGGCCTGGTCGCTCGGCTTCGGCGAGCCGCTGGCCATCTCCGGCGAACACGGCGAGGGCATGGCCGACCTCTACGCCCTGCTGGCCGGCTACGACGCCGAGATCGGTTTCCAGGGTGACGAGGAGGACTCCTCCGACAAGCCGATCCTGATCGCCATCGTCGGACGCCCGAACGCCGGCAAGTCGACCCTGGTCAACCGCCTGATCGGCGAGGACCGCATGCTGACCGGCCCAGAGGCCGGCATCACCCGCGACGCCATCTCGGTCGAGTGGGAATGGAACGACCGCAAGATCCGGCTGGTCGACACCGCCGGCCTGCGCCGCAAGGCCAAGGTTCAGGAGAAGCTGGAGAAGCTCTCCACCTCCGACTCCATCCGCGCCATCACCTTCGCCGAGGTCGTGCTGCTGGTGATGGACGCGACCCACCCGTTCGAAATCCAGGACCTGCAGATCGCCGACCTGGTCGAGCGGGAAGGCCGGGCCCTGGTGTTCGTGCTGGCCAAGTGGGACCTCGTCGAGGACCCGCAGGCGCGGCTGAAGGCGTTCCAGGAACATGCCGAGCGCATGCTGCCGCAGGTCAAGGGCACGCCCGTCGTCGCCCTGTCGGCCGAAACCGGCCGCGGCGTCGAGCGGCTGATGCCGGCCCTGGCCAAGGTCTATGAGAACTGGTCGACCAAGGTGAAGACCCGCGACCTCAACGACTGGCTGGCCATGGCCATCCAGCGGCACCCGCCGCCCGCTGTCGGCGGCAAGCGGATCAAGCCCAAGTACATGGCCCAGACCAAGGCCCGTCCGCCGACGTTCGTGCTGTTCTCCAGCCGCGCCGAACAGATGCCCGAGCAGTACCGTCGCTACCTGGTCAATTCGATGCGCGAGAGCTTCGACCTGCCCGGCGTGCCGATCCGCCTGACGCTGAAGAGCAACAAGAACCCCTACGCCGAGGGCGAGGCGAAGGGCGGGGCGCCGTCCTACCAGGCCGGCGGCCTGATCAAGAAGGAAAAGGCCATGGCGCTCGCCGCCGAGGCCAAGGCCGCCCGCGCCGAGGAGATCGCCAACGCCGAGGCGGGCATCGTCAAGCCCAAGCCGGTGAAGAAGACCGTCGTCAAGCTGACCGGGGTCAAGGCCGCCAAGGCCCGCGCCGCCGTGGCCCTGAAGTTCACCAAGGCCAAGGGCGCCAAGGGCTCGCGCCCGGGCATCCAGAAACTGCGCGGCGGCGGCTCGGTGAAGGGGCGTCCGCCCCGGCCGACGACGCGGACGGGGAAGAAGTCGTAGGAGCCGTAAGGGGAGCCGTAAGGGGACAGGTTATCCTGTCCCTCGGGACTGGATAACCTGTCCCCGGTCTTCCTTGTCTTCCGGGCGTCGCAGCCAGGGGACAGGACAAGCAGTCCCAAGGGACAGCTTAGCCAGTCCCCGACGATCAGCCGTTCGCCGGCAGCGCCCCGCCGGCGGCCTTCCACTCGCTGAACAGCACGGTCGTGTCCGGCTGGCCGAGATCGGCCTGGGCCAGTTGCACGACCAGCGGCGCGATCTCGGCCGGGTCGGTGACGGTGGCGGGGTCCTCGCCCGGATAGGCTTCGGCCCGCATCTTCGTGCGCATGGTGTTGGGGTCGAGCAGCACGGCGCGGATGGCCGTCTCCTCCATTTCGTCGGCCCAGCAGCGCACCAGCGCCTCCATGCCGGCCTTGGTGGCCGCGTAGGCGCTCCAGAAGGCCTTCGGCCGCACCGCGCGGCCCGAGGTCAGGAAGATCGCCCGGCCGGCGTCAGAGGCCCGCAAAAGCGGCTCGAACGAGCGGATGATCCGCCAGGTGGCCGTCAGGTTGACGGCGACGACGTCGTCCCAGCGCTTGATGTCCATGTGGCCGGTCGGCGTCAGGGCACCGAGGATGGCCGCCGAATGGACCAGCACGTCGAGCCGGCCGAAGCGCTCGAAGATGTGGGCGCCGAGGGCGTCGAGGCCGTCGGGCTCTTTCAGGTCGATCGGCACCAGCGTGGCGTGCTCGCCCGTGGCGGCGAAGATCTCGTCGTCCAGCGCCTCGAGCGCGCCCTGGGTGCGGCCCAGGGCGATGACATGGGCGCCGGCCCGGGCCAGGCCGAGCGCGGCCTGATAGCCGATGCCGCGGGTCGCGCCGGTGACCAGGGCGATGCGGTCCTTGAGGGGAAGGGAATCCATGCGGGGCTTCTAGCGGGTCATCGGCGAAAGGTCATCTCCCGCAATGGTTCGGCGAGCCCTTCCGGGCCGCGTCCGGCCTCTGCTAGGCTGGCGCGAGCCCAACGGGAGACCCGCGATGACCCAGCCGCTTTCCGGAACGCCGATCGCCTATGTCTACACGACCGACCGCGAGCGCGCCCTGGGGTTCTATCGCGACACGCTCGGCTTCGCGCTCCACTCAAGCGACGGCTACGGCGACTATGTCCAGCTGGACGGCGCCCTGCTGCGGCTGACGGTGATCAAGGATCACGCGCCGTCGGAGCATCCGGTGCTGGGCTGGCAGGTCGCGGACTGCCGCGCGACCGTCGAGACCCTGCGCGGCAAGGGCGTGACGTTCAACATCTACGACGGCATGGGCCAGGACGCGCTGGGCGTCTGGACCTCGCCGGACGGCAAGTCGAAGATCGCCTTCTTCAACGACCCCGACGGCAACGCCCTGATGCTGAACGAGGGCTAGGTTTCGCGCGCCGCGTAGCGCTGGGCGATCACCGCGCAGGCCATCAGCTGGATCTGGTGGAACAGCATCACCGGCAGGACGATGAAGCCGACGCTGGCCGCCGGGAACAGGATGCTGGCCATCGGCACGCCGGTGGCCAGACCCTTCTTCGAGCCGCAGAACACCACGACGATCTCGTCCTCGGTGGAGAACTTCATCGATCGCGCCAGCATCAGGGTGGCGGTCAGCACCACGGCCAGAAGCACGACGCAGATCGCCAGCAGCACCGCCAGCTCACGGCCGCTGACCTGCTTCCACAGGCCGCCGACGACCGCCGCGCTGAAGGCGCCGTAGACCACGAGCAGGATCGAGCCCCGGTCGGTGTAGCTGACCAGCTTCGCGTGCCGCGCCACCCAGCCGCCGACGAACGGCCTTGCCAGCTGGCCGACCGCGAACGGCAGCAGGATCTGCACGGCCACGTCCTGCACGGCCTTGAGCGACAGGCCGCCGGTCTGGGTGTGCAGGAACAGCCCGACCAGCAGCGGCGTCAGCACCACGCCGAGCAGGTTCGAGGTCGAGGCCGCCACCACGGCCGCCGCGACGTTGCCGCGCGCCTGGGAGGTGAAGGCGATCGATGACTGCACCGTCGAGGGCAGCAGGCAGAGGTACAGCACCCCGGCGGCCAGCTGGGTCGGCAGGATCGACGGCGGCAGCTGGATGATGCCCAGCCCGAGCAGCGGGAACAGCAGGAAGGTCGAGCCGAGCACCGCCAGATGCAGTCGCCAGTGGACCAGGCCCGCGATGACGGATTCCCGGGGCAGCCGCGCGCCATGCAGGAAGAACAGCAGGGCGATGGCCGCCTTGGTCAGCCAGCCGAACCACACCGCGCCCTGGCCGTGCACCGGCAGCAGGCTGGCCAGCACGACCATCAGCAGGATGGCGACGATGTAGGGGTCGGGCCGGAGGGTTTTCAGCCAGCCCGGACCCTTCTGACTCACGCGCTCACCAGGAACGACAGCTGACGGCCGTTGTCGCCGCCTTCGGCGATCTCGCGGTCGAGCAGGCGGGTCGGGTAGTCGCCGGTGAAGTAGTGGTCGGTGAACTGCGGACAGTCCGGATCGCGGGGGCCGGCCTCGAGCGCCCAGTACAGGCCCTCGACCGACAGGAAGCCCAGGCTGTCGACCTCGAGGAAGGCGGTCATCTCGGCCAGCGACTTGCGCGCGGCCAGCAGCTTGTCGCGGTCGGGCATGTCGATGCCGTAAAAGTCCGGCCACATGATCGGCGGGCTGGCCGAGCGCAGGTGCACTTCGGTGGCGCCGGCCTCGCGGACCATGCGGACGATCTTGCGGCTGGTGGTGCCGCGTACGATCGAGTCGTCGATCAGCACCACCCGCTTGCCCTCGAGCACCGCGCGGTTGGGGCTGTGTTTCATGCGCACGCCCAGTTCGCGCACGCTCTGGGTCGGCTGGATGAAGGTGCGGCCGACGAAGTGGCTGCGGATGATGCCCAGTTCGTAGGGGATGCCGCTGGCCTGGGCGTAGCCCAGCGCGGCCGGCACGCCGCTGTCGGGCACCGGCACGACCACGTCGGCGGTGGCCGGCGTCTCCTCGGCCAGCCGCATGCCCATGCGCTTGCGCACGCCATAGACCGAGCGGCCGTTCACGACGCTGTCGGGACGGGCGAAGTAGACGTATTCGAACACGCAGGGGCGGGCCTTGCCGGTCTGGAACGGCTTGAGGCTCTCCACCCCGGTGTCGGAGATGACGACCATCTCGCCGTGCTCGACGTCGCGCACGAAGGTCGCGCCGATCATGTCGAGAGCGCAGGTCTCGGACGCCAGCACGGGCTTGCCGTTGAGGTCGCCCAGCACCAGCGGACGAATGCCCAGCGGGTCGCGCACGCCGATCAGCTTCTTGTTCGTCAGGGCGACCAGGGCGTAGCCGCCCTCGATCTGGCCGATGGCGTCGATGAACCGGTCGACGACCCGCGCCTTCCGCGAGCGGGCGATCAGGTGGAGGATCACCTCGCTGTCCGAGGTCGACTGGAAGATGGCCCCGTCGGACACCAGCTGGTCGCGCAGGGCGAGGAAGTTGGTCAGGTTGCCGTTGTGGGCCAGGGCCACGCCGCCAGCCTCGAGGTCGGCGAACATCGGCTGGACGTTGCGGATGCCGCTGCCGCCGGCGGTGGCGTAGCGGGTGTGGCCGATGGCGTACTGGCCGGGCAGGCGGTCGACCAGGTCCGCTCCGGTGAAGGCGTCGCCGACATGGCCCAGGTGCCGCTCGGTGGTGAAGCTCTGGCCGTCGAAGGCGGCGATGCCGCAGGCTTCCTGCCCGCGATGCTGCAGGGCGTGCAGGCCGAGCGCGACCACGGCGGCGGCGTCGCTGGTGTCGAACACGCCGAACACGCCGCACTCAAGCCGCAGCGTATCGTCGTCGGGATCGCGGGCGGGGATGTGAACCTGTCGGTCGCTCTTGCGGCTAGCGGTCATCGGGTCTTCTCCACCAGATCGTCCACGGCGTTGCGTTCGCGCGCCTCATAGCCCTTTTCGCCCGGCGTGGGCGCCGTGACGCCTTCGCGGACCGCCTTTTCGACCTTCGGCGCCACCGACCGGGCCACCGAGAAGCCGTTCGGGGCGAAGGCCTTGAGGATCCGCCCCGAGGCCTCCGACACCGGATAGAACAGGCCGCTGGTCACCCAGCGCGGCGCTGTGTCCGCGGGCGTGGCCATGTGGAACAGCAGGTTGAACCCGCCCAGCAGGACCAGCGCCCGGACCAGGCCGAAGCCCGTCCCGACCGCCCGGTCCAGCATGCCCATGGTCGCCGTCTCGCGGACGCGGCTCTCCAGGTTCGCGCCCAGCAGTCGCAGCGCGATATAGGTCAGGCCAAAGACGAATAGAAGGGCCAGTCCGACGCCGGCCCAGTCCGGATCGATCAGCGCCTTGCCCGCAGGGGCCGTGAACCGCAGGGCGAACACCGCCAGGATGGCCGCCAGCAGGAACGACAGGACGGTCATCAGTTCCTTGGTCGCGCCCCGCGTGAAGCCGATGATCGCCGAGACCAGCAGCAGCGGCCCGGCGATGAAGTCGAACTGCGTCAGCTCCACTTTTGCTCTCCGATCCGGGTCACGGCGTCGACCAGGCGTGACACGCCGGTCACGGCCAGGGTGTCGCCCGCGCCCATCGGCGCGAGGGCCCGTCTGAACCCCAGCTTCGCGGCTTCCTTGAGGCGGGTCTCGGCCCGGCCGACGGGACGGACCTCGCCCGACAGGCTGACCTCGCCGAACACCACGCAGTCCTGCGGCAGGGCCTCGTCGAGGGCCGAGGAGGCGAGGGCCGCCGCCGCGGCGAGGTCGGCGGCCGGCTCGGTGATGCGCAGGCCGCCGGCGACGTTGAGGTAGACGTCCTTGTTGCCGAAGGCGAGGCCGCAGCGGGATTCCAGCACGGCCAGCACCATGGCCAGCCGCCCGGAGTCCCAGCCGACGACCGCGCGACGCGGCGTGCCGTAGGCGGAGGGCGCGACCAGGGCCTGGAACTCGACCAGCACGGGGCGGCTGCCCTCGATTCCGGCGAACACCGCCGCGCCCGCCGCCCGCTCGCCGCCTTCGTTGAGGAACAGGGCCGAGGGGTTGATCACCTGGTTCAGACCGGAGTCGCCCATCTCGAACACGCCGATCTCGTCGGTGGCGCCGAAGCGGTTCTTGGCCCCGCGCAGGATGCGGAACGGGTAGCCCCGCTCGCCTTCGAAACTGAGCACCGCGTCGACCATGTGTTCGACAACGCGCGGGCCGGCGATCTGGCCATCCTTGGTCACATGGCCGACGAGGATCACCGCCACGCCGCGCTTCTTGGCCAGCCGCACCAGTTCGGAGGCGCAGTTGCGCACCTGGGTCACCGAGCCGGGGCCCGCCTCATGGGCGTCGCTCCACAGGGTCTGGATGGAGTCGATGACCACGAGGTCGAACGGCTCCCGTTTCAGGCCGTCCAGAATGTCGCGCAGCGCCGTCTCGGCGGCCAGCTTCACCGGCGCCTCGGCCAGGCCCATGCGGGCGGCGCGGCCGCGCACCTGTTCGACGGCCTCCTCGCCGGAGATGTAGGCGCACTTCACGCCGCGCAGGGCGGCCTGGGCGACCACCTGCAGCATCAGGGTCGACTTGCCCACGCCGGGGTCGCCGCCGATCAGGATGGCGCTGCCGGGCACCACGCCGCCGCCGCAGACGCGGTCAAACTCGTCGACGCCGGTGGCGATGCGCGGCGGGGCGGGGGTCTCGCTCTGCAGGCCCTCGAAGGCCAGGCCGCGGGTCTTGGTCGCCCTGGACGGCGTCAGCGATCCCGGCGCGCGCGAGGTCACCTCCTCGACGAGACTGTTCCAGGCGTTGCAGGCCGGGCACTGGCCGGCCCACTTCGACTGGGCCGCGCCGCAGGCCTGGCAGACATAGACGGCGCCGTCGCGGGCCATGCGGACTCCTGATTCGGGGACAGGGTGCACAATACCGGCAAACCGGTCCGGCCGCGCGGCCCATCGACGGCCGGCTGTTCGCGGAACCGTGTGTCGCAAAACGCGCCGGCTCCGCTAGGCTTCCGACTCTGGGGGATCTGAAGCCGACAAAGGGGGTATCGCGATGAGCGTTATCGAAGGCGGAAATTCTTCAAATCTGGTCCAGCGCGTGCAGGACATCCTGCTTCGGCCCAAGCCGACCTGGGAGGTCATCGACACCGAGCCGGCGACGCTGAACGGGCTCTATACGCGCTACGCGATGATCCTCGCGGCGCTGCCGGCGGCGGCCGGGTTGCTCGGCAATCTCGCCCTGTCGCCGTTGATGGGTCACCTGGCGGCATTCAGCTTCTTCGGGTCGATCGTCTGGGCCGTCGTGCAGTACGGCCTGTCGCTGGTCGGGATCTATGTCTTCGCCCGGGTGGTCGACTCGCTGGCCTCGAGCTTCGACGGGACGCCGAACCAGATCCAGGCCTTCAAGGCCGTGATCTACGGGGCGACCGCCTCCTGGGTGGGCGGAGCGCTGGTGTTCGTGCCGGTGCTGGGCTGGCTGATCGCCTTCGCGGGCGGGCTCTACTCGCTCTACCTGTTCTATCTCGGCCTGCCGAAGCTGATGAAGGTGCCGGAGACCAAGGCGCTCGGCTTCGTGGCCGTGTCGATCATCGTGGCCGTGCTGATCCAGATGGTCATCGGCTGGATCGCCGGGGCCGTGGTCATGATGGCCGGGATGGGGGCGACCGGGGCGGCGGTGATGGGCGCCGCGGCCTTCCACTAGGGCTCAGACCGCGCCGCGCCAGGTCCGCTCGGCGCGGGTCGACAGGCGGGTAAGCAGCTCATAGGCGGTGGTTCCGGCCGCCGCCGCCGCCTCGTCGACCGGCAGGTTGGGCCCGAGGATCTCCACGAGCGCGCCGGGCGCGGCGGTCTCGCAGCCGGTGAGATCGACGGCGATCATGTCCATCGAGACCCGGCCGACCATCCGCCGGCGCGCGCCCTCGAACCAGACCTGGCCGTTGGGACAGGCTGACCAGGGCACGCCGTCCGCATAGCCGGCGGCGAGAATGGCCACCGTCAGGTCGCGCTCGGCCGCGAAGACGCCGCCGTAGCCGATGGTCTCGCCGGCCGGGACCTGGCGCAGCTGCAGGATTTCCGCCTCCAGGGTGGCGACGGTGCTGATGCGGCCGTCCGGCCGGTCGTGCGGGCCGCCGCCGAACAGGCTGATGCCCGGCCGCACCTGGTCGAAACAGTAGTCCCGGCCCAGAAAGATGCCGCCTGAACTGGCCAGGCTGGCCGGCGCCTCGGGGAACAGGGCCCGGGCGTCGCGGAAGCGCGCCAGCTGCAGCGCGTTCATCGGATGGTCCGGCTTCCCGGCGCAGGCCAGATGGCTCATCACCAGCCGCACCCGCGGGCGGGCGCACAGGGTTCGCGCCTCGGCCAGGGTCAGGCCGAGCCGGTTCATGCCGGTGTCGATATGGATGGCCGCGGGCCCGGACCATGCGGCGGCCTGGTCCAGGCTGTTGATCACCGGCGTCAGGTCGGCGTCGATCAGACGGCTGCGAGACCCGGGCGTCGGGCCGTCGAGCACATAGATGGTCGCCGGCCGCTCACCGAGCGCGAGGCGCAGGGCCTCGCCCTCGGTCAGCCGGGCGACATGGAAGCTGCGCGCGCCTTCGCGCCACAGGCGCAGGCCGGCCTCAAGGGCGCCGACCCCATAGCCGTCCGCCTTGATCGCCGGCGCGGCCTCGCAACCGGCCATGTCCCGCAGCACCGCGTAGTTGCGGGCGAGGGCGTCCAGGTCGAGGGTCAGGCGGGCTGCGGTCATCCGCTGCGGCGTAAGGGCGCTGGGGGGGCGGGGTCAAGCGGACAAAGCTAGCGCGGCTGCGCCATCGCCTCGGCGATCCGGCCTTCAGGCTGCAGCATGTCGATGAAGCGTTTGTCGGGTTTGACCCGGCATTTGTCGATGGCGGCGACCCAGCGTCGTTCGAAATCGGCGAGGGTGGCCTTCAGGCCCGCGCCGTCCATGCCGCCAAGGCCGCCGCGGGCGAGTACGCCGACCCCGACCATCATGCTGTACAGCTCCAGGTCGCTCCATTTCGCGTCCGGATGCGCCGATCGCCACCAGTCCATGTCCGCGGCGAACTGCTTGCAGGAATAGCGCAGGATTCCGCCGCCCGGACCGGCGGCCTTGTAGCTGTAGAATTCCTGCGGAAAGCTGATCGGAATGGGAATCGCCGCGCCGTCGGCGTCCTTGGCGGGTTCGAAAACCGCCGTCCTGGCGGCGGCGAGCGCCAGGTCGTCGAGGACTGGAGCGCCGCTGCTCCTGGCGACCTTGGCGAAATGCAACCGCCCGTCCACGCCCAGCACGCCGGAGATCACCACCGCCCCGAAATGTCCGGCCTGTCGTTCTGTTTCCGGGTAGGCTGCCTCCTCGCCACTGACCCACTTCGGCTTGATCTTGACGCGCGCCAGGTTGGCCTTGGCGGCCGCGATGTCGGCTTCTTCGGTCGTCGCGGCTGGAGTCGCGGCCGGGGTCGCGAGGGCGGGGGGCGCCGCGGGCTCGGCGGCGATCGAGGCGACCGGCGCCGCCAGCAAGACCGCCAACGCGGACGCAAGAAATCTGACGTTCATGCCTGTCCTACCGAACGTCGAACCGGCCCTCGCGGGCGAGGTTGCCGAACTTGGTCGTGTCGCCGTGGAAGTGCAGCTTCACCGTGCCGATCGGGCCGTGACGCTGCTTGCCGATGATCACTTCAGCGACGTTGTTGATCTTCTCCAGGTCTTCCTGCCAGGTCATGTGCTCGGGCGTGCCCTCGCGGGGCTCGGCGCGGCTCAGGTAGTAGGCCTCGCGATAGACGAACATGACCACGTCGGCGTCCTGCTCGATCGAGCCGGATTCCCGAAGGTCGCTGAGCTGCGGCCGCTTGTCCTCGCGGTTTTCCACCTGACGCGAGAGCTGGGACAGGGCGATGACCGGCACGCCCAGCTCCTTGGCGAGGGCCTTCAAGCCGCCGGTGATGGCGGAGACCTCCTGCACGCGGTTGCCGTCCTTGCCGCCGCCGTCAGTGGTCACCAGCTGCAGGTAGTCGACGACGATCAGGTCGAGGCCGTGCTGGCGCTTCAGCCGGCGGGCGCGGGCGGTCAGCTTGGAGATCGACAGGCCGCCGGTCGCGTCGATGAACAGCGGCGCTTCCTGCACCTCGATGGCCCCGTCGCGGACGCGGCCGAACTCGCTGGCGTCGATTTCGCCCTTGCGCAGGCGGTCCGACGAGACGCCCGACACGTCGGCGAGCAGACGCATGGCCAGCTGTTCGGCGCTCATTTCGAGCGAGAAGAAGGCCACGACCCCGCCGCTGACCGTCTTGCGGGTGCCGTCCGGCTGCGGCTCCCAGGCGTAGGCGCGGGCGACGCTGAAGGCGATGTTGGTGGCCAGCGCCGTCTTGCCCATCGACGGGCGGCCGGCGAGGATCAGCAGGTCCGACGGGTGCAGGCCGCCCAGCTGCTTGTCGAGGTCGGTCAGGCCGGTCGAGACGCCGGCCAGGCCGCCGTCGCGGCTGTAGGCCTCAGCGGCCATCTGCACGGCCCCGGTCAGGGCGTCGGCGAAGTTGACGAAGCCGGTCGAGGAGGTGCCGCTCTCGGCCAGGGTGTAGAGCTTCTGTTCGGCGGCCTCGATCTGGTCGCGGGCCGAGACATCGGCGTCGTGGGCCTGGGCCTCGACGGTGATCTCGCCGCCGATGCGGATCAGGTCCCGGCGCAGGGCCAGGTCATAGATGGCGCGGGCGTAGTCGCTGGCGTTGGCGGCCGGCGGGGCGCGGTCGACGAGGTCGGCGAGGTAGCGCAGGCCGCCCAGCTCCTCGAACGCCGGGTCCTTCTTGAACTCGTCGGCCAGCAGGATCGGCTCGGCCAGCTGGCCCTTGCGGATGTGCGACTCCAACGCCGCGAACAGCCGCTGGTGGAACGGCTCGTAGAAATGGCGGGCCTGCAGCCGGTCGCTCAGCCGTTCATAGGCGGCGTTGTCGTAGAGCAGGGCGCCGAGCAGCGCCTGCTCGGCTTCGATATTCGACGGCGCCACGGCCAGAGGCGTGTCGGTGTGGACGGGACGGAGATCGAGCGCGGGAACGAGAGCCATGGGACTAGTTAACGAAATCGTCCGCGGGCCGCGCGGACCGATCCGTCGCACCCGCGATTCAGTTGTGGAGTTCCGTGTATGTTCGCACGACCAAAGGTCTGCCGGCCTACACATTCGCGAGAATGAAAAAGGGCGGCCCGGGAAACCCGGACCGCCCTGATTTTCAAGCCTGTGGAAACGACCTAGCGGTCGTCGCCGAAGCCTTCGTGTGAGCCGGCGCCGCCTTCGACCATGTCGGCCGCGGCTTCCGCCGCCAGGGCGACGTCTTCGTCGTACTGCGAGGCGATGACGTTCTCGCCCTTGGCCTGACGCTCAGCTTCGTCCGCGGAGCGGGCGATGTTGATGTTCACCGAGACGGTGACTTCCGCGTGCAGCTTCACCTTCACGGGGTGAACGCCCAGGGTCTTGATCGGCTTGTCGAGAATGACCATCGCGCGATCGATCTTGCCACCGGCGGCGTTGACCATGTCGGCGACGTCGCGGCCGGAGACCGAGCCGTACAGCTGACCGGTTTCGCCCGCCTGACGGATCAGGATGTAGGACGTGCCGTCGAGAGCTTCGCCCGCCTGGGCGGCGGCTTCCTTGGCCTTGGCGTTGCGAACCTCGATATCGGCGCGCTGGGCGTCGAAGACCTTCAGGTTGGCGGCCGTGGCGCGGAGGGCCTTGTGGCGGGGCAGGAGGTAGTTGCGCGCGAAGCCGTCCTTGACAGTGACGACATCACCGAGGGCGCCGCGGCCCTCCACGCGTTCGAGCAGGATAACTTTCATCGGTCCGGTTCCCTTACTTCACGACGTAGGGGAGCAGGGCGAGGAAGCGGGCGCGCTTGATGGCGCGGGCCAGCTCACGCTGCTTCTTGGCCGAGACGGCGGTGATGCGCGACGGGACGATCTTGCCGCGCTCGGAGACGTAACGCTGCAGCAGCTTGACGTCCTTGTAGTCGATCTTCGGCGCGTTGGCGCCCGAGAACGGGCACACCTTGCGGCGACGATAGAAGGGGCGACGGGCGCCGGCGGCGGCCGGAGCGGCGGCCGGGGCTTCCGGGGAGATATCGGTATCGGACATGATCTTCTTCTCCCTTAGGCCGCGGCGAAGTCTTCACGCGGGCGGTCGCCGCGCTCGGGACGTTCGGGGCGGTCGCTGCGATCGCGATCGCGGCGGGCCAGAACCGGCGACAGTTCCAGGTCGAGTTCCTCGACGCGGACGGTCATGAAGCGCAGCACGTCTTCGTTGATCGACAGCTGGCGTTCCATTTCCTTCACGGCCGACGCCGGGGCGTCGATCGCCATCAGGGAATAGTGACCCTTGCGGTTCTTCTTGATGCGGTAGGTGAGGTTACGCAGGCCCCAGTACTCGATCTTGGCGATATGGCCGCCAAGGCTTTCGATCAGGGCCTTCATGTCCTCGTTGAGTTGCTCAGCCTGTTGGGGCGAGATGTCTTGCCGTGCGATGAGCACGTGTTCGTAAAGCGCCATGTTTTCCTTCTTCCGTTTGGAAGGCGGCGCGGCCCCGGGCGGAAGCTCCCGGGGTCACGATGGGTCTGTTCGCGGCGGCCGGGAGTTTCCCGACCTGAAAGGCTCCGCGAGAGACCGCCTTCCGTGAAGGGCGCGCTAGTAAGCGAGATTGGCCGGAAAGGCAAGCGTGGCGAGGGCTGGCGCCGGTTTCGGGGGGCGACGTCGGGCGCGGCTTGACGTGCCTCAAGGTGCGTCCGCGGCGACGGCCTGGGCTGGACGCCGCGGGAGAACGCCATGAGTGCTGCTGAACGCCTGGATAGACCCGTGACGTCGCCTCCGGACTATATCCGCCGCCCAGGCGTCCTTATCCCTACTTCGGGTGCGCCTTGCGCCAGGCGGCGACGGCTTCCTTCGCCTTGGCGATGTGCGACAGCGGGTCGGTCAGGGCCGTGTAGGCCAGCAGGATCTTGCCGTTCGGCGCGATGACGTAGGTCGTGCGGTCCGACATGTTCGGATTGAAGGCCAGCGTGGCGTCGTAGGCCTTGATCGTGTCCTTGGTCACGCCGGCGACCGGGAAGGCGTTGCGGCATTCACTCTTGGAGAACTCGGCCAGTTCGGCGACGCGGCCGGCGGTGACGCCGATGATGCTGGCGCCCATGGCGGCGAACTCGGGCGTGGCGACGGCGAACTCGTGCGCCTCGGCGGTGCAGCCGGAGGTGAAGGCCGAGGGGAAGAAGTACAGCACGACCGGGCCCTTCTTGAGAGCTTCCGACAGCTTGTAGGGCGTGGGCTTGCCGGCGAGGAAGGCGGTGGAGCTGAAGTCCGGCGCGCTGGCGCCGACCTTGAGGGCCGCCCAAGCGGGGGCGGCGACGAGGCTGAGGGCGAGTACGGCGGCGGCGAGGCGTTTCATGGTCTGATCTCCCGGTTGCGCGAATAGTTAGACCGTCCCGCGCCCGCGTCCAGTCAGGGTTGTTCGGCGGCCTTGCTTACCAGGGCCGAGCCGTTCCAGCGCCAGTAGGTCCGCTGGCAGTGCTTGCCGTTCAGACCGCAGTCCTCGGCGCCCTCGAGGGTGACGAAGGTCGGCTTGCCGCCGGCGAGATCGAGGCCCCAGGCGCGGGTTTCGTCACGCCAGCCGACGACATAGCCCGCGGGGGCGCTGACGAAGACCGTCAGGTCAAATACCGGCGCATTGTCGATCGAGCCGTCGGACATGCAGCCGTCGTACTCGCCGCCGACCACCCAGTCGGGACGGCCGTCGGCGTTGAGGTCGTCGACCTCGCTTACATAGGCCTCTTCATAGGGATAGGTCGCGCCCACGGCCTTGCACCTGGCAGTCCGGTCGGCGAGGGCGGCCAGCACCGGGCCCGGCAGGCTGGCCTGGGGCGGAATCGCCAGCCGGACCGGGCCGCCGATGAGGAAGGTCTCGCCCATCGGACTCACGCGGCCGATGAAGCGTCCGGCGGTCTCGGACCAGGCGTAGTCGCGCGGGCAGGGGTCGACGCCGAAGCCGCCGCAGACCGAGCCGTGAAAGTCGACGTTCAGCAGGGTCCGGCCCTTGCTGCGGCGGAGCTTGAAGGCGCGGACCTGGGTGTCCATCGCCAGATCCCAGCCGCCTGAGGCGTTGGACACATAGATGCGGTGAACACAGCCGCCGGTGCCGCAGAAATAGGACGGGTTGGGGGCCTTCTCGAAGTCGACCACCCAGTCGGTGACGCTGTCGTTGTTGATGTCGGCGCGGTGGAACATGCCGGCCGGGGCGACGAGGTGGGGCGGGTTGTAGTCCGGCTCGTCGTCGGCCGACGGGGCCGTCGTCGCATCGATCTCGGCCTGTACGGACCGGCGCACGGCGTCCGGCGGCTGGCTCGCGGCCAGCACCGCGCCGGCCGAAACCAGCGCAGCGACAAGCCCGAATACGATCTTCTTCAAGGCGGCCCCGCGGAACTGACGATCAAACGTCGGGGCAAGCGCCCCGACGGCTCCGAACGCCTAAACCGCCGAGCGGTTCCGGCAATGCCCTATACGGGGGGCATGGATCAGAGGCCGGGTTCAACGAGAATCTTCACGTTGGACTCCGGATTGCCCAGATCGATGAAAGCCTGGGCGACGCCGTCCAGGCCGACCTTGGCGGTGATCATCGGTTCGACGTTGATCCGGCCCTCGGCGATGTCGGTCAGGGTCTGGGCGAATTCATCCGGCTGGTAGCCGAGCACGAAGCGCAGATCGAGCTGCTTGTTGATCGCCAGCGACGGCTCGATCCTGTCCGGCTCCATGCAGACGCCGGCGACGATGATCTGGGCCTTGGGCGGGCAGCCCTCGATGACGCTCTGCAGCACGCCGGGAGACCCGACGCATTCGAAGACCACGGGCCGGCCGAAGCTCTGGCCGCCGAACATCGCCGCCTGCATGCCGGCCAGGGTCGAGGGGACGCCGAACTCGGCCCATTTGGTGTGCGGACCGGTCTCGGCCGGATCGACGATCACGTCGGCGCCCATGGCCTCGGCGGCGGCGCGGCGACGCGGCGAGAAGTCGGCCGCGATGATCGGGCCATGCCCGCGCATCTTGAGGGCGGCGATGACCGCCAGGCCGACGGGGCCGCAGCCCAGCACCAGGCAGACGGAATTGCTGTCCAGCGCGGCGCTGGCCACGGCGTGAACGCCGACGGCCATCGGCTCGGTCAGGGCGGCGTGGTCGGTGGACAGGCCGTTCGGCACCTCCAGCAGCAGCCCTTCGGTCAGGATCATCCGCTCGGCGAAGCCGCCCGGATACTTGTTGGAATAGCCCACCGCGTCGAAACCGTCCGGGCCCATGTTGACCGGCATGGAGACGACCCGCGTGCCGGCCTTGAACCGGTTGGCGCCGGGGCCGCCCTCGAGCACCTCGGCGCAGAATTCGTGGCCGAAGACGATGTCCTTCTTCGGGTCCATGTCGCCGCCGCCGCCCGCGCGGCGACCCATCTCAACCATGTGATCGAGGTAGTGCAGGGCGTGCAGGTCCGAACCGCAGATGCCGCAGGCGAGGGTCTTGACCCGCACCTGGCCGGGGCCGGGATCGCGCTCCTCGATGGTGTCACAGACAAGTTTCCCGGCTCGCCGCACGACTGCGCGCATGGTCTCTCTCCCTTATGTTTTGACGCACGCTAGGCGATGACGCCACGGCAACGCCAGCGGGATTGAAACGGTCAGAGCAGGCGGGCGGCGATCGCGTCGACGGTCTCGAACATCAGGTCCGGCTTCTGGACCCTCAACGCCTCCGCCGCGGTGTACCCCCAGGACACCGCGCCCGTGGCCAGGCCGACTTCGCGGGCGGCGTCCAGGTCGCGGATCTCGTCGCCGATGCTGATCGTCTCGCCCGGTTTGACCCCGAACCGCTTGACCACCTTGCGGAACTTGCTGGCCTTGCCGAACATCGAGGCCCCGCAGTTGAACATGCCGACCAGCTCGCAGAGCTCCGGGCCCAGCACGATGCGGATGTTCTCCTCGGAGTTGGAGCTGACCACCGCGATATGCACGCCGGCGCCGTGCAGGGCGCGCAGCATTTCCGGCACGCCGTCGAACAGGGCGATCTTGCCGGCGTCGGCGGTCATCAGCTTCTGGAAGTGGGCGGCGATCGCCGGCAGCTTCAGCGCCGGCAGCTTCTGGATCTTCATCATCTCCCGCGCGCTGAGATGGCGCAGGGTGTCGAGCTGGCTGCGGTCGATCTTGCGGTAGCCGAATCTGTCGGCCAGCGCGTCCGACGTATCCAGCATCCAGCCGAAGGTGTCGCCGAGCGTGCCGTCGAAGTCGAAGATGACCAGTTTGTACGCGGCCAATGAATTCATCCCGATGCGGAGCGGAAAAACCGTGACGGTTGCCCGTTGTGCCCCTTTCCCCTAACCGTGCGCGCCGGATTCGTCACTTTTTCGGAGAGGACCCCATGAGCCTCGCCTTCATCTTTCCCGGCCAGGGCAGCCAGACCGTCGGCATGGGCGCCGACCTCGCCGAGGCCTTCGCCAGCGCCCGCGAAGTGTTCCAGGAAGTCGACGACGCCTTGTCGCAGAAGCTTTCGCGGCTGATGCGCGAGGGGCCGGAGGCCGACCTGACCCTGACCGAAAACGCTCAGCCGGCGCTGATGGCGGTCAGCCTCGCGGTCATGCGCGTGCTTGAAAAAGAAATGGGCGTCCCCGTCGAAAAGGCCGCTTTCGTCGCCGGTCACTCGCTCGGCGAGTACTCGGCGCTCGCCGCCGCCGGCGCGATCAGCCTGTCGGACACCGCCCGTCTGCTGAAGCTGCGCGGCCAGGCCATGCAGCGCGCCGTGCCGGTGGGGCAGGGGGCGATGGCCTCGCTGATCGGGCCCAAGACCGACGTGGCCCTGGCCGAGGCCGCCGCCGCGGCCGGCGCCGAGGTCGGCGTCTGCGTCGTGGCCAACGACAACAACAACGGCAACGTGGTGATCTCCGGCGACCGGGCCGGCGTCGACCGCGCCATCGAGAAGGCCAAGGAGCTGGGCGCCCGCGCCATTCCGCTGAACGTCTCGGCGCCCTTCCACTGCCCGCTGATGCAGCCGGCGGCCGACGAGATGGCCACGGCCCTGGCCGGCACGACCATCCTCGCGCCCCGCGCGCCGCTGGTGGCCAATGTGACGGCCCGCCCGACGCTGGATCCCGAAGCGATCCGCGCGATGCTGGTCGAACAGGTCACCGGCCGCGTCCGCTGGCGCGAGAGCATGCTCTGGCTGGCCGGCGAGGGTGGCGTGACCCGCTTCGCCGAGGCCGGCGCCGGCAAGGTGCTGTCCGGCATGGCCAAGCGCATCGCCCCCGACGCCGAAGCCATCCCGCTGAACACGCCGGCCGATCTGGAAGCGTTCGCGAAGAGCCTCTAGCCCCTGTTCCGCTCATCCCGGCGAAGGCCGGGACCCAGGCCATTTCAGATCGCCCGGTGAATGCGGACAGGAACATAAACAAACCTGGGTCCCGGCCTTCGCCGGGATGAGCGGGAGAAGAGAATGTTCGACCTCACCGGCAAGACCGCCCTCGTCACCGGCGCCACGGGCGGCATCGGCGGCGCCATCGCCCGGGCGCTGCACGCCCAGGGCGCGCATGTCGTGCTCTCGGGCACCCGCGAGGCGGCGCTTGAAGTGCTGGCCGCCGAGCTGGGCGACCGCACCAGCGCGGTGGCCGCCAACCTGTCCGACGCCGACAGCGTCGACGGCCTGATCGCCGCCGCCGAGACCGCGGCCGGCCTTCCGATCGACATCCTGGTGGCCAACGCCGGCATCACCCGCGACGGGCTGATGCTGCGGATGAAGGACGACGACTGGGAACAGGTCATAAAGGTGAACCTGGAGTCCTATTTCCGCCTGTCGCGCGCCGCCCTGAAGGGCATGATGAAGCGCCGCTGGGGCCGGATCATCGGAATCACCTCGGTCGTGGGCGTCACCGGCAACCCCGGCCAGGCCAACTACGCGGCCTCGAAGGCCGGCATGATCGGCTTCTCCAAGGCCCTGGCCCAGGAAGTGGCGACCCGTAACGTGACGGTGAACACCGTCGCCCCCGGGTTCATCGCCAGCCCGATGACGGAGGAGCTCAATGAGGCGCAACGCGCTGCAATCCTTGCGAAAATCCCGGCCGCCCGGCTGGGCTCCGGCGAGGATGTCGCGGCGGCCTGCGTCTATCTCGCCAGCGATGAAGGCGCCTATGTCACAGGTCAGACCTTGCACGTGAACGGCGGCATGGCGATGATCTGACGAACACATGCTCCGTCGGCTGGCCGCTGGTCACTCCGGATGGAACATGATAGCGAAGCCCCGAATTCCGCAGACCGCTTCGGCGGCCGGACAACTAACGACCTAAAGAGGACCAGAACGAATGTCCGACATTCTCGAGCGCGTGCGTAAGATCGTCATCGAGCACCTCGACGCCGATCCCGAAAAGGTCACCGAGAAGGCCAGCTTCATCGACGACCTGGGCGCCGACAGCCTCGACAACGTCGAGCTGGTCATGGCCTTCGAAGAGGAATTCGATATCGAAATCCCCGACGACGCCGCTGAACATATCCAGACGGTCGGCGACGCCGTGAAGTTCATCTCGGAGAAAGTCGGCGGTTGATCCGCTGACCCTTTTCCGGTCGATTCACCGCCGCGCGGTGTCGGGAGTCCCCGACGCGCGCGGCGGCTTCGTTTTGAGCTGACCCCGGGCCGATTCCGGGGCGAAGGAGTTGATCCCATGCGGCGTGTCGTCGTCACCGGTCTTGGCCTTCTGACCCCGCTGGGGCATGGCGTCGAGACGACCTGGAAAGGCATCCTGGCCGGCAAGTCCGGCGCGGGCCGGATCACCACCTTCGATCCCGAAGAGTACGCCTGCCAGGTGGCCTGCGAGATCCCGCGCGTCGACGGACGCGGCGGCGGCGGCCCCGATGTCGAGGGCGCGTTCAACCCCGACAACACGATGGCCCCCAAGGACCAGCGCAAGGTCGACGACTTCATCCTCTACGCCATGGCGGCCGCCGACGAGGCGGTGAAGGACGCCGGCCTGACCGAGGTCGACGAGGAAACCGCGCTGCGCACCGGCGTGATCATCGGTTCCGGCATCGGCGGCCTGGCGACGATCGCAAAGACCGCGCTCGAACTGGCCGAGAAGGGCCCGCGGCGGATCAGCCCGTTCTTCATTCCCTCGGCCCTGATCAACCTGGCCTCCGGTCAGGTGTCGATCCGCTACGGCTTCAAGGGCCCCAACCACTCGGTGGTCACCGCCTGCGCCACCGGCGCCCACGCCATCGGCGACGCGGCCCGGCTGATCAAGTACGGCGACGCCGACATCATGATCGCCGGCGGGGCCGAGGCCTCGATCTGCCCGATCGGCGTCGCCGGCTTCATCGCCTGCCGCGCCATGGCCACCGACTTCAACGACAAGCCCGAGACGGCCTCGCGCCCCTATGACAAGGACCGCGGCGGCTTCGTCATGGGCGAGGGCGCGGGCATCCTGGTGCTGGAAGAGTACGAGCACGCCAAGGCGCGCGGCGCGAAAATCTACGCCGAGGTCGCGGGCTACGGCCTGTCGGGCGACGCCTATCACATCACCGCCCCGTCCGAGGACGGCGACGGCGGCTTCCGCGCCATGACGGCGGCGCTGAAGGACTCGGGCCTGGCGGCCAGCGACATCGACTACGTCAACGCCCACGGCACCTCGACCATGGCCGACGGCCTGGAACTGGGCGCGGTGACCCGCCTGCTCGGCGATCATGCGAAGAACGTGGCCATGTCCTCGACCAAGTCGATGACCGGGCACCTGCTCGGCGCGGCCGGTGCGGTGGAGGGGATCTTCTCGATCCTGGCCATGCGCGACCAGATCGCGCCGCCGACGATCAACCTGGACAACCCCGAGTTCGACACCCCGATCGACCTTGTCCCGCACAAGGCGAAACCGATGGTCATCGATGTCGCCATGTCCAACAGCTTCGGCTTCGGCGGCACCAACGCCTGCGTGATCTTCAAGAAGGCCCCGTGAGCCGCAAAGCGACCCGATCCTCCGGCCTGCCGCTGATGCGCCGCCTGTTGATCATGGCGTCCAGCGCCTTCGCGACCCTGTCCCTGGCCCTGCTGATGGTCGGGGCCTGGGGCGCCTGGAGCTACCAGGGGCCGGGTCCGGCGACCCGCGACGGCCGTCCGGCCGTGGTCATGCTGCGCAAGGGCGCGGGCCTCAACGAGATCGCCGCCTCGCTCGAGCGGGCGCATGTGATCCGCTCCAGCGCCATCTTCATCACCGCCGCCCAGATGACCGGCGGCGCGCGCAGGCTGAAGGCCGGCGAGTATGAGTTTCCGTCAAAGGCCTCGATGGCCCGCGTGCTGGCCGACATCCGCGCCGGCCGGATCGTGCGCCACCAGGTGACCATCCCCGAGGGCATCACCTCGGACATGGTCATCGACATCCTCAACAAGGAAACCGCCCTGACCGGCGAGGCGCCGACCCCGCCCGAGGGCGCGGTCCTGCCGGAAACCTACGACTTCCAGCGTGGCGAGGACCGCGCGGCGGTGCTGCAACGGATGATGGACGCCCGCGACAAGCTGCTGGCGACCCTCTGGGCCAAGCGCAAGCCAGGCCTGCCGATCAGCACGCCCGAGGAGGCGGTGATTCTCGCCTCGATCGTCGAGAAGGAGACCGGCGTCGCCCGCGAGCGGCCGCAGGTCGCCTCGGTGTTCGTCAACCGCCTGCTCAAGGGCATGCGGCTGGAGAGCGACCCGACGATCATCTACGGCATCACCAAGGGCCGGCCGCTGGGCCGCCGCATCCTGCTGTCGGAGCTGCAGGCGCCGACGCCGTACAACACCTACGCCATCAACGGCCTGCCGCCGACGCCGATCGCCAACCCCGGCCGGGCCTCGCTGGCCGCCGTGCTCGATCCGCCGGCGACCGACTACCTGTTCTTCGTCGCCGACGGCTCGGGCGGCCACGCCTTCGCCGCGACCTACGAAGAGCACGCGCGCAATGTCGAGAAATGGCGCGCCTGGCGCGCCCGGACGGGCAAGTAGGTGGCGCTCTCGGGCATGACCGGGTTCGCCCGGGTCGAAGGGGCCGAGGGGCCGTGGTCCTGGGCCGTCGAGGCCCGCTCGGTCAACGGCCGCAACCTTGAAGTCCGCTTCCGCGGCCCGCCGGGCTTCGAGCACCTGGAAAAGCCCGTCCGCGACGGCGCCCAGGCCCGCTTCCAGCGCGGCCAGATGAACGTCGGGCTGCAGGCCAAGCGGGCCGAGTCGACGGTCGCCGTCTCGGTGAATGTCGAGCAGCTGAACCGCTATCTGGCGCTGCTGGAGCCGATGGTGGCGGCCGGCCGGGCCGCGACGCCCTCCGCCGACGGCCTGCTGGCCCTGCGCGGGGTGCTGGAGGCCGTCGACGCCGAGGACGACCCCGAAGTCAGGGCGGCCGTCGAGACGGCCATGGCCAGCAGCCTGCTGGCCGCGCTGGACGCCCTGAAGGCCTCGCGGCTGGCCGAGGGCGCGGCGCTGCTGCCGGTGCTGACCGCCCAGATGGACCGCATCGCCGACCTGGTCGCCGCGGCCGAGATGGAAGCCGCGGGACAGCCGGTGGTGATCCGCGACCGCTTTGCCCGTCGCCTCAAGGAGCTGGCCGGGGAGGCCGCCTCCGAGGAGCGCATCATCCAGGAAGCCGCCGCCCAGGCCGTGAAGGCCGACGTGCGCGAGGAACTCGACCGGCTGACCGCCCATGTCGCCGCCGCGCGCGGCCTGCTGGCCTCAGACGCGGCCGCCGGCCGGCGGCTGGACTTCCTGACCCAGGAATTCATGCGGGAAGCGAACACCCTGTGTTCGAAATCGGCCACCCCGGCCTTGACCGCCATCGGCCTCGACCTCAAAGCGGTGATCGAGCAGTTCCGCGAGCAGGTGCAGAATGTCGAGTGAGGAATCCCGCAGGACGCGGGGCCTGATGCTGATGATCGTGGCGCCGTCGGGGGTGGGCAAGACCTCGCTGACGCGCCGGCTGGTCGCCGACCATTCGGACCTGCATCTGTCGATCTCGGCCACCACGCGCCAGCCGCGTCCCGGCGAACACGAGGGCCGCGACTACCACTTCGTCGACCGCGCCGAGTTCGACCGCATGGTCGAGCAGGACGACTTCCTCGAATGGGCCGAGGTCTACGGCAACCGCTACGGCAGTCCGCGCGGTCCGATCATGGACGCCCTGGCCCGCGGCGAAAGCGCGCTGTTCGACATCGACTACCAGGGCGCGATGAAGATCCACGCCCAGGCTCCGGACGACTCGGTGCTGGTCTACATCCTGCCGCCGTCGCTGGCCGAGATGAGCCGCCGGCTGCTGGCCCGCTCGCAGGACAGCGAGGAGGTCATCCGCGAACGCATCGCCCGGGCCAAGGACGAGCTGGTGCAGTGGGAGTCGTTCGACTACGTGGTCCTCAACGAGGACTTCGACCGCGCCTACGCCGACCTCGCCCACATCTACCATGCCGAACGCCGCAAGGCCTCGCGCAACCTGTGGATCGCGCCGTTCGTCGACGAGCTGCTGGCCGAGGAATTGCCCGAGCTTTAGGGCGGGGTGCGTCCTTCGAGACGCGACCCTGAAGGATCGCTCCTCAGGATGACGTAGAGGGTTGGGCTTCCCTTCCGTTCGTCATGGTGAGCAGCGAGGCATCAGCCGACCCCGGACTGGATCCGGGGCTCGAACGACGCACGTCGTCAAAGCGCCCGCGCCAGCCGCAGGAACCCCTCCACCGGCACCGTCTCGGCGCGTACGCCCGGATCAATGCCGGCCCTCAGGCACAGCGCTTCGCCGCCCAGCAGCTTGAGGCTCGAGCGCAGCATCTTGCGGCGCTGGCCGAAGGCGGCGGCGGTGACCTTCTCCAGCGCGGCGATCTCGGCTTCCGGCGGCCGCCCGGGCAGGGGGTCAAGCCGCACCACGGCCGACGCCACTTTCGGCGGCGGGGTGAAGGCGCGGGCGGGCAGGTCCATGACCACCTTGGCATGGCACAGCGCCTGGCAGATGACGCCGAGCCGGCCATAGGCGTCGTCATTGACCGGCGAGGCGATGCGGTCGGCGACCTCCTTCTGGAACATCAGGCTCATCGACAGCGGCCGCCACGGCCCCGTCAGCCACTTGATCAGCAGCGGCGTGCCGACGTTGTAGGGCAGGTTGGCCACCACATGGCCGGGGCCGCCCGCCAGCGCCGCCTCATCGACCTTCAGGGCGTCGCCCTGCACCAGGGTCAGGCGGCCGTCGGCGGCGTCGGCCAGCTCCTGCAGCAGGGGCAGGAAGCGCGGGTCCTTCTCGACCGCGATGACCTTCGCGCCGGCCTCCAGCAGGGCGCGGGTCAGGCCGCCGGGACCGGGGCCGACCTCGATGACCGTTTCGCCCTCCAGCGGTCCCGCCAGGCGGGCGATCTTGCGGGTGATGTTGAGGTCCAGCAGGAAGTGCTGGCCGAAGCTCTTGTCGGCCAGCAGGCCGTGCTCGGTCAGGCTGTCGCGCAGCGGGGGGAGGGTCGCGAGATCGATCATGGTGCTCCCCGTCCGTCATCGTCGGACTTGTTCCGACGACCCATGGACACCGTGGATGACGTCATGGGCTTAGCCTTGCCGCGGCGCCCACGTCGGGGACACATCACGCTTGGGTCGTCGGAACAAGTCCGACAATGACGGTTTGGGGGGCGATCGCCCGACTTCAGCTCTCCCGCCGCTCCGCGATCCTTGCCGCCAGGCGGATCGCCGCGATCAGGCTGTCGGCGCGGGCCAGGCCCCGTCCGGCGATGTCGAAGCCCGTGCCGTGGTCCGGCGAGGTGCGCACGATCGGCAGGCCGAGGGTGACGTTCACCCCGCCCCAGAAGTCGAGCATCTTCACCGGGATCAGCGCCTGGTCGTGGTAGAGGCAGATGGCCGCGTCATAGCCGGCGCGGGCCTCGGCGTGGAACAGGCTGTCGGCGGGCAGGGGGCCCTTCAGCGTGACGCCGAGGTCGGCCAGGGCGCGCACCGCCGGCTGCAGGATGTCGATCTCCTCGCGGCCGATCTCGCCCGACTCGCCGGCGTGGGGATTGAGGCCGCAGAGCACCAGGCGCGGCGCGGCGATGCCGAAGTCGCGCTTCAGCGCCCGGGCGGTCACCAGGGTGGTGTTGACCACGCCGTCGACTGTCAGCTGGCCGGACACCCTGGCCAGCGGCGTATGGATCGTCACCAGGGCCACGCGCAGGTCGCCGGCGACCAGCATCATCACCGGTCCGCGCGGCCCGTCGCGCAGGCCCGCGGCGGTCAGGTCGGCGAGGAACTCGGTATGGCCGGGAAAGCGGAAGCCGGCGGCGTAGAGCGGCGCCTTGGCGATCGGAGCCGTCACCAGGCCGCTGACCGCGCCGGACAGGGCCAGGCCCGCGCCGGTCTCGATCCAGCGGATCACCGCCGCGCCGTTGGCCGGGTTGGGCTGGCCGGCGACCACCGGGGTGGAGAGCGGGATGTCGAGGACCGGGATCGCTTCGCCGAAGATCTCGAGCGCCTCCCGGGGGCCGGGCACCGCCCGCACGGGAGCGGACGCGCCGGGCGCGGACGCCAGGGCCTGGGCGTCGCCGACGACCATGAAGGCCGGACCCTGCTCGCGCAGGGCCCGCCACGCCTTGACCGTGATCTCCGGACCGATCCCGGCGGGATCGCCCAGGCTCAGGGCCAGAGGCGCCGCCGTCACCGCGTTTCGATGGTCGCGCTGGTGCGCAGGTCGCGCAGGATCCGCTTGGAGATGTTGTTCAGCTGAACGCTCATCAGGCGCGACTCGACCTGTTCGGGCGTGGGCAGCTGGGCGCCGCTCGCGCGACGGCCGCAGACCATGATCAGGTGCAGGCCCATCGAGGTGCGGATGGGCTGTGACAGCTGGCCGTCCGGCGTGGCGCCGACCGCGGCCTGGAAGTCCGGGGCCAGGGTGTTGATGTCGGCCTCGCCCAGATCGCCGGCGAGCACCGACGTGTCCGAGGCGGCCTTGGCTTCCAGATCCGAACAGCCGGTGATCTTCTTGCGCAGGCCCTCGAGCGTGGCGGCGGCCGCCTGGACCTGTTCCGGGGTGGCGGACTCCTCGAGCGGCACGGCGACCTGCTTGAGCGTCACCAGGGTGATGTTCGAGCCGGCCCGCTTGTCGCGCAGGAAGATGATGTAGACGCCGTCCTGGGTCTGGATCGGCGGGGACAGCTGGCCGGGGCGCAGCTGGTCAAGGGCGGCGTCGACCTCGGCCGGCATCTCGCCCGCGCCGATCCATCCGGCGTCGCCGCCGTTGGCCGCGGTGGGCGAGGCGGAGAACTGGCGGGCCACGGCCGGGAACGGCGCGCCCTGCTGGATCTGGGCGATCAGCGACTGGGCGCCCTGCAGAGCGGTATCCATGCCGCCGACCCGGGCGGCCTCGATGTAGACTTCGCTGATCTGGTACTGCGGCTTGCTGGCCTGGGCGGCCAGACGGTCGAGCGTGGCCTTGATCTGGTCGCGGCCGACGCGCAGGCGCGAGCGGAAGCGGCCGCTGATGTAGCCCTGCCAGCTGATTTCGGCGCGAACCTGGGCGCGCAGGGTTTCCGGACCGATGCCGGCGGCGCCGAGTTGGGCCATCAGCTGCGGGGCGGTCATGTTGCCGGCGCCCTTGGCCATGTCGCCGATGGCCTCATCGACCTCGGCGTCGCTGGCGACGATCTCGATCTTGTTTTCCTTCTCGACCCGACGGAGCTCCTGCATCTGCAGGCGCTCCTCGACCAGGCCGCGGAGGGCTTCGCGCTGAAGCTGCGGCAGGTTTTCCTGGGTCGGCTGGATGCCGGCGGTCAGCACCAGGAGGCGCATGCGCTGGACCAGGTCATAGGTCGAGACGATGTCGTCATTGACGACCGCCGCGACGCTTTCCGAAACGGTCGGCAGCGGCGCGTCGGCGGCCGTGATCGGCGCCGGCGCGGCCGGCGGCGAATAGACGGCGGGCGGCGGCGCGACCTGCGCGGACGCCACGGGAGCCAGGCCAAGGCTCACGACGGACACAGCCGCCATCGCCAAGCCCGTCATGCTACGCGCCGACTTCATCAATCTGGTCGTTCCCTTGAGAGTTTGGCCCGGCGGAGACGCGGGGGCCCGGCCGAATTTCATTGCCTGTAGCCTTTATCGCCCAATGTGGCGAGCGTTAGGCGCAGGATCACCGAGTCGGACGGACCCAGCGAGCGGTTATAGGTTTCCTCATGCACCCAGACGACCGCCAGATCGAGGCAGTCGTCGCGGTAGAGGGCGCCGAGCTCCTGACGACGCCAGACGTCGCTCTCGACGTCGCGGACGCCGGCGAAGGTCACGCCCCAGTTGCCGGCGACCATCACCTCGCCGGCGAAGTCGATGTCCTCGCGCTGGGCGCCGGTGATGTCCTGGTTGTCGCGCAGATAGCGGACGAAGCCCTGGGCGCGGTCGAAGTCGACGTTCAGGCCCACCTCGAACCGCCGCACGTCCCAGTTCGCCGCGTCGAACCGGGCGCGGGTGAAGAAGTTGAAGCCGTTCACCGGCGTGCCTTCGGCCGCGACGATCCAGTCGGACGACTTGGGCCGCAGGCCGCTGCGCAGCGGAAACTGCGGATCGGCCTCGGCGCGGAAGCTGCGCCCGACCAGCAGGCTGACCCCGCGGCCGTCGTCGTACTGCACGGTCGCCCGGGCGCCGACATTGACCCGCTGGCCGCCCTCGTAGAGGTCGAAGCCGGGGAATTTGTCGGCCCGCAGCAGGTTGGTCTCGTCGAACTCGAGGACCGAGCTGTCCTCGTTGGCGACCAGGGGGTTGGGCTTGCTGTCGGGGGACAGCGCCACCTGCAGCAGCGGCTCCAGGATCACCGTGCGGTCGCCGTCGTGGCGATAGAGGGGGTAGCTGACGTCGACGCCGGCCACGCCGACGGCGCGGGTGATGGTGTCGCTCTGGCCGAGGTTGGGCGGCGGCAGGTCGCTGACCGCGAACACGTCGGTGCGGGCCTCGGCGAACGGCGACAGGCGGAGGCCGCTGTCGAAGGTGAAGGTGCGGCGCCAGTCGACGCCGGCCGAGGCGCGCTGGCTGTCGGCGCCGGGCTGGCTGGCGACGAACTGCGACTGCTCGCGGGTCAGGCCCACGGCCCGGGCCCGGACGCGCAGGCGGCCGCCGAAGACGGGCGCGTCCGGCTCCCAGTAGCCCTCGATCAGCGGCGCGATGGTCGGGAAGGTGCGGTCGTTGTCGCCGGGGCGCAGGCCCTGGATGCTGACGGCGGCGACGCTGAAGTAGGACCGCTCGTCCTGGCGCACGGCGTAGACCTGCGAGGTCAGCCGTTTGTCGTCGGACGGGACGAGGCCGCGCTGCGCGTAGACGTCGCTGATGTCGTACTTGTCGAACAGCAGGTCTTCCGACGACCGCTCGGCGGCAAAGCCCCAGCGCCAGTGCTCGTCCAGATCGAAGGCGCCGTCGGCGAGGATATAACTGCGCGAGGTCAGGTCGCCGATCCGGTCGCCGTCGCCGTCGAGGTCGTGTTCGTAGGTGTAGCCGAAGCGGGCGTTGATCTGGCCGTTCTCGAAACGCTTCCGCCACTGGAAGTTCACGAACGGGTTCACCTTAGTGTTCAGCTGCGGGCTGATGACCAGGTCTTCCGACGGCGAGATGATCAGGGCGTAGGGCTGCTCGTACGACAGGCCGCGGCGTTCGGAGGCGACGATCTTGGGCGGCAGCAGGCCGGACTTGCGGTCGGCGCTGGGGTCCGGGTGCCAGAAGACCGGGGCGTAGAACACCGGGATGCCGAACATCTCGATGACGGCGTTGCGGTAGTAGATGACCTGCTTGTCGCGGTCCTCGACGACCTTGTCGGCCCGGATCGACCAGGTCGGCGGGTGGGTCGGGTCGGCGGCGCAGATTTCGCAGGGCGTGTAGATCGCCTTGTTCAGCTCGTTGACGGTGTCGCTGCGGCGCACGGCGGTGGCGGCGGCGATCTTCACATTGTTGGCCAGGCGGGCCGAGAAGCCCTGGGCCACGCCCGCGCGCAGTTCCTCGTCGAGGATCATCACGTCGGCGAAGGTGACCGCGCCGGACGGGTCGATGATGACCACCTTGTCGCGCGCGGTGATCACGCCGCTCTTGATGTCGTAGACCACCTCGCCGGCGCGCAGGGTGCGGCCGCGATAGCGGATCTCGACCTCGCCCCGGGCCGTGACCACGCGCTGGCCGTCGTCCTGGATGAGGACGTCGGACTCCAGATAGAAACCGCGATCGCCCAGTCCGTCGTCCTCGGGCGAGGCGGCGGGGGTCGGGGCGGCGGCGGCCGCGGCCTGCTGGGCCGCCGCGGGACCGGCGAAGGCCAGGGCCATCAGGGCGCCGCCGGCCAACAGGCCGGCGCGTCCGGCAGAGCGTCTAGCGTGGCTCATGAGGCGGTCTTTCTCCCGGAGGCGCGTGTCCGCACGATTCCCCCGTCTTCCGTATAGCAAAGGAGGGTCAGGCCCGATAACAGCGCCAGCAGCGGCGGCGCCCAGGCGGCGGCGAAGGCGGGCAGGATCTCGGCCTTGCCCAGCGCGCCGCAGAACTGGTTGAAGAAGAAGAAGATGAACCCGAGCGCCACGCCCGACGTGGCCAGGGCGGCCAGGCCGCCCAGCCGCATCAGCCGCAGCGAGAAAGCCGCCGCCAGCACCGACAGGGCCGCGTAGAGCAGCGGCGTCGCGAGCAACTGGTGCAGGCGCAGGCGGTAGGGCAGGGCGGAGAAGCCGGCGGCCTCGGTGCCGCGGATCGTCGCCGGCAGGCGCCAGAAGGCGATGGCGTCCGGCGTGGTGAAGCGCTCGATGGCCGCCTGCTCGTCGAGCGTCGAGGGGATCGACAGGGTCTCCGAACGCACCGAGCCCGCGCCCGGCGCCGCCTCGCGCACGCCGCGCAGTCGCCAGTAGCCGGGCATCAGCCGCGCCTCCTCGGCCTCGAGCCGGCGCGAGAACTCCAGCCCGCCGCTCGGGGTGACGCGGTAGATGAACATCGAGACGTCCTTGAGCCGCACCGAGCCGTTGACCTCGTCGTGCGAGCGGGCCCGGATGACCACCTGGCTGGTGGCGTCGCCCTGGCGCAGCCAGGTGTCCTTGGCCGTGGAGGTCTGGAATTCCTCGGCGATGGCGGTGCGCGAGCGCTCGAACGCGGCGCCGAGCATGGCGGCCAGCGGGTTGAGGGCGGCCACGGTCACCGCCCCGACCACGAAGGCGGCCACGGCGGCGGGCAGGATGAACCGCCAGGCCGACACGCCGGCCGCGCGCATGGCGATCAGTTCGCTGCGCCGGTTCAGCCCGACGAAGGCCGCCAGGGTCCCGAACAGGAAGGCGAACGGCAGCAGGGTGAGGATGGTCGACGGGGCCTTGAGCATCGTCAGCCACAGCAGTCGCGGGAAGCCCGCGTCGCCGCGGCCGCCGACCGTGCGCGAGACCTCGACGAAGTCGATCAGCAGGATCACCGCGCCGATGACGGCCAGCGCCCCGGCGACGCCGGCCAGGGTGCGGGTCAGGACATAGCGCTCAAGGCGGCCGATACCGAGATTGAGGCTCATGCCGCCACCCCCCGCGCCCGGGCCGCCACGAACGGCAGCCATTCGCGCCAGCCGCTGCGTCGCTCGACATCGCGGAACAGCTGGCTGAAGGCCCAGCCCGCGACGATCACCGGGATCAGATACTGCAGGATGTTGAGCCACGGGTTGTCCTCGCAGGCCGACTGCACCGCGAAGCCGATGATCCGCACCAGCGCCGCCAGCGCGCCGGTGACCGCGATGCGCCGGCCGTAGCCGAGGCGGCTGAAGCTCGAACCCAGCACCGCCGCGAAGGCCATGGCCATGAAGGTGAGGCTGTACAGCGGCGAGGCCAGCCGCGAATGGCCCTCGGCCATAAGCTTCGTTCGGTTCTTGCGCTCGTAGGACTTCGACAGATCCGGGAACAGCAACTCGTGCAGATAGCGGTCCGACGCCTCGTAGGTGACGCCGTCGCGGGTCTTGAGGAAGGGCGTCAGGTCCAGGGCGTACTCGTCGAACGACAGGTAGTTCAGCACGCCGGTGCGCGAGAATTCCTGGTTGGAGCCGTTGCGCATGACCAGCACGGGCTGGCCCTCGCGATAGGTGATGCGGCCCTCGCGGGCGGTGTAGGTGGTGGCGCCGCCCTTTTCCGTCCGGTGATGGATGAACAGGTTGCGGATCTTGCCGTCGCTCTCGACCGTCTGGCCGTAGACCGTCAGGCGCGGGGCGGGTTCGGTGAACTCGCCCTCCCGCACGAGGGTGGCCGCCAGGTCGGACTTGGCCGCGTAGAAGATGTCGCGCATCGCCCGGTAGGACGCCGGCTGGACCCACAGATTGACCACGAGGCCGACCAGCGTCGCCATGACCGCCAGCCGGATGCCCGGCGAGACGACGCGCCAGCGGCTCATGCCGGCGGCGTAGCAGACCACCAGCTCATGCTCGGCGTGCAGACGGTTCAGCGCCACCAGGGCGGCGACGAACACGGCGATCGGCAGAATCAGGTTCAGCAGCTGCGGCATCGCCAGGACGATGACCTTGAGGAACACCCAGGCCGTCTGGCGCTGCTCGATGATGATGTCGAGCTGGCCCAGGCTCTGGCTGAGCAGGCCCACAGCGCCAAGCGCCGCCGCCGCGAGGAGCGTCGGCGTCAGGAGCTGGCGAAACAGATAGCGTTCGATCAGACGCATCGTGTGGGAAGGTGAGCCCGTCTGGAGTCAGGGAAAACCCCAATCAGGGGGCTGCCCGTTCTATACGCCCGTCCAAGGCCGACACAACCGCCCACGCTTTCCTATGGTCGCCGGTTGGACTATGCCCGCCAGACAGATTTGAGGAGTGCTTCATGCGCATCGACTTCGTCGCCGCTGACCGGACCGTGGCCCCCAAGGGCGGCGCGGTCGCCGTGATGGCCTTCGAGGGGGGCAAACTCTCCTGGGCCGCCGAGGATATGGACAAGGCGACCGGCGGGGCGGTCACCCGCGCCATCGCCGCCGGCCGCTTCGCCGGCAAGCCCGGCCAGACGGTCGAACTGGTCGTGCCCACGGGCCTGGACGTACAGCGTCTGGTGGTCGTCGGGGCCGGCGCGGACTGGAACGTCGAGGCAGCCGAGCGCTTTGCCGCCCAGGCCTTCCAGAGCACCAAGACCAGCGGCTCTGACACCCTGCACGTGCTGCTGCCGGGCGCGACCGCGGCCGAGGCGGCCCAGGCGGCCCTCGGCGCCACGCTGGCGGCCTATCGTTTCGACCGCTACCGCACGACCGAAAAGCCGGAGGCCAGGCCGTCGGTGCAGGCGGTGGTCATCCACACCGACGACACCGCGGCCGCCGAAGCCGCATGGGCGCCGCTGAAGGCGCTGGGCGAGGCGGTCTACTTCTCGCGCGATCTCGTGTCCGAGCCGCCGAACGTGCTGTACCCGGCCGAGTTCGCCCGACGCGTCAAGGCGCTGGAATCTCTGGGCCTCGAGGTCGAGATCCTCGACGAGGAAGCGATGATGAAGCTGGGCATGGGCAGCCTGCTCGGCGTCGGCCAGGGCAGCGTCCGCGACAGCCAGCTGGCCGTCATCCAGTGGAAGGGCGGCGGCGACAGCCAGCCGATCGCCTTCGTCGGCAAGGGCGTCTGCTTCGACACCGGCGGCATCAGCCTCAAGCCCGCCGACGGCATGGAAGACATGAAGTGGGACATGGGCGGCGCGGCCGCCGTGGCCGGCGTCATGCACGTGCTGGCCGGCCGCAAGGCAAAGGTCAACGCGGTCGGCATCCTGGGCCTGGTCGAGAACATGCCGGACGGCAACGCCCAGCGCCCCGGCGACGTGGTCAAGTCCATGTCCGGCCAGACCATCGAGATCATCAACACCGACGCCGAAGGCCGCCTCGTTCTGGCCGACGCCCTCTGGTACTGCCAGGACCGCTTCAAGCCGAAGTTCATGGTCGACCTGGCCACCCTGACCGGCGCGATCATCATCTCGCTGGGCAACGATCTGGCTGGTTTGTTCAGCAATAACGATACGTTGTCGGAGAATCTTCTGGCGGCTTCCAAGGCCGAGGCCGAGCCCCTGTGGCGCATGCCGATGCCGGATGCCTACAACAAGCAGATCGAGAGCATGATCGCCGACCTGAAGAACACCGGCAACGGCCGGGCCGGCGGCTCGATCACCGCGGCGCTGTTCCTGCAGAAGTTCGTCAACGGCCTGCCCTGGGCGCACCTCGACATCGCCTCGACCGCCTGGAAGAAGCCCTCGACGATCCCGACCTCGCCGGACGGCGCCACCGGCTTCGGCGTCCGGCTGCTGAACCGCATGGTGGCGGACAAGTACGAGGGGTAGCACGCAGCGTGCGTGGTTCGAGACGCGGACCTGAGGGTCCGCTCCTCACCATGACGTGCACTGTTGCCGCCCCCCGAATTCCGTCATCCTGAGGAGCCCGCGTAAGCGGGCGTCTCGAAGGACGCACCGAGCTTGACCACACCGCCCTGCGAAGTCTGGTTCTACCACCTCGAGCGCTCGTCGCTCGACCAGGTGCTTCCAGACCTGCTGGACAAGACCCTGAAGAAGGGGTGGCGCGCGGTCGTGCGCGCGCCGGAAGCCGGTCGGCTCGACCATCTCGACAGCTGGCTGTGGAGCTTTCGCGATGAGAGCTTCCTGCCGCACGGCCTGGCGCGGGAGCCGTTCGCCGAGCACCAGCCGGTGCTGCTGACGACGGAGATGGATACGCCGAACGCGGCCCAGGCGCTGTTCCTTGTGGACGGCGCCGAGCCGGGCGACCTGACCGGCCACTCGCGCTGCATCGTGCTGTTCGACGGTCGGGACGATGCGGCCCTGGCCCTGGCCCGGGCGCGCTGGAAGACCTTCAAGGCCGAGGGGCGCCCGATCAGCTACTGGCGCCAGGGCGATGAACGCGGTTGGGAGAAGATTGCATGAAGCGATTGATGATGTTCGCCGTTCTGGCCCTGAGCGCCTGCGCCGCCGCGCCTGCGTCGACGCCCGTGGCGAGCGCCGCCCCGCCGATCCAGTCGCTGCCGACCGAGCCGCTGCCGCCGCCGTCGCCGCCGGACGCCTGCGGCGCGCGCGACCTGCAGTGGCTGGTGGGCCAGCCGCGCAGCCGCATTCCCGTGCCGACCGACCCGACCAAGCGGCGGGTCGCCTGCACGACCTGCCCGGTGACGATGGACTACCGCCCCGACCGCCTGAACATCTTCTTCGACGCCGAGACCGGCATCATCAAGGAAGTGAAGTGCGGGTGAGGTCGGTGGTTCCGGCGGCGCAAATGCGCGGCCGGGGCCTTATCGACCTTGGCGGCGCCATGTTCAGGCCCCAAGCTGGGCCGGTTGTTTTCGGGAGATGAGCATGGTGCGGCCGATGATCATGACAGGCGTTCTGGCGCTTCTGGCCGCCTGCGCGGGCGGCGGGGCCGCTGCGCCGGCGCCTGCTTCGGCGCCGACGGCGACCGCCGCGGCGACCATCGCCTACGGTCAGAGGATCGCCGAACGCAGCTGCGGCGGCTGTCACGCGGTCGGGGAGGGCACCAGCCCGCTCAGCGACGCGCCGCCGTTCCGCACCCTGCACCGCCGTTATCCGGCCGGCGGTCTCGCCCAGCTGCTGGAAGAGGGCATGCTGCCACCGACGACGATGCAGGAAGAGGGCTCGCGCCCGACCCATCCGCGCATGCCTGTGGCGACGCTCGATCCCGATGAGGTCTCGGCCCTGACCGCCTATCTGCGCAGCCTCGAGCCCGCGAAGTAGGGGACGCGTACCTTCGGTACAGGTCCCCTGGCTACCCCTCCACCGCCGCCAGCTGGTCGGCGATGACCAGCCATTCGGCCTCGGCCTTGTCGACCGACGCCTGGGCCTTGACGCGTTTCTGGCCGAGCTCGGCGGCCTGGGCGGGGTTCTTCACGTAGATGGCCGGATCGGCCAGGACCGCGTCGATCTCGTCCAGCGCCTTGGTCGTGCGGATCACCACCGCCTCGGCGGCTTCCAGCTTGCGCTTCAGCGGTCCGACCTGGGCGGCCGAGGGCCGGGGCGGCGGGGGCGGGGCCAGCTTGACCGGCTCGGGCTCCGCGGCCTTGACCTGGGTCGGGGCGCGGGCGGCGACGCGGGCCTTGTCGATGACGAACCTGGCGTAGTCGTCCATGTCGCCGTTGAACGGCTTGATCGTGCCGTCTGCGGCCAGCCACAGCCGGTCGGCCACCAGCTCCATCAGCGAGCGGTCGTGAGTGATCAGGATCACCGCGCCCTCGTAGTCGTTCAACGCGTCGAGCAGGGCGCGGCGGCTGTCGATGTCCAGGTGGTTGGTCGGTTCGTCGAGGATCAGCATGTGCGGCGCTTCCATCGCCACCATGTTGAGCAGCAGCCGGGCCCGCTCGCCACCGGACAGGTTGGCGACCGTGGTCTCCTGCTTCTCGAAGCCGAGGCCGAACTGGGCCAGCTTCGACCGGCGCGAGGACTCCGAGGCCTCCGGCATGGCCCGGCGGATGATCTCCAGCGGGGTGTCGACCGGATCCATGGCCTCGATCTGGTGCTGGTGGAACCAGCCGACCTTCATCTTGCGGTCGCGGTGGAACTCGCCGCTCTGCACGCCGAGCGCGCCGGCGATCAGCTTGGCGAAGGTCGACTTGCCCGCGCCGTTGACGCCGAGCAGGCCGATGCGGTCGTCCAGGTCCATGCGCAGGTTGAGGTTGCGCAGGATCGGCTTGCCGTCCTCGTAGCCGACGTTGGCCCGCTCCAGCCGGATCAGCGGCGGCGCCAGCGGGCGGGGCGGCGAGGGCAGGGTGAAGGGGGCGACGCGTTCCTCGATGGTGGTGGCCACCGGCTCCATCTTGGCCAGCCGCTTCATCCGCGACTGGGCCTGGGCGGCCTTGGAGGCCTTGGCCCGGAAGCGATCGACGAAGGCCTGCAGGTGGGCGCGCTCGGCGTCCTGCTTGGCCTTGGCAGACAGCTGCAGACGCGACTTCTCCGCCCGCATCTTCTCGAAGGCGTCGTAGCCGCCCGTGTAGATCTCGAGCTTGGCCTGGGCCAGGTGCAGGATGTGGGTGCAGCTGTTGTTCAGCAGCTCGCGGTCGTGGCTGATGATCAGGGCGGTGTGCGGATACTTCTTCAGCCGCGCCTCGAGCCACAGGGCGCCCTCGAGGTCGAGGTAGTTGGTCGGTTCGTCGAGCAGCAGCAGGTCCGGCTCGCTGAACAGGGCCGCCGCCAGCGCCACGCGCATGCGCCAGCCGCCCGAGAACTCGGCCATCGGCCGCTGCAGGTCTTCGACGCTGAAGCCGAGGCCGGCAAGGATTTCCGCCGCCTTGGCGGGGGCCGCGTCCGAGTCGATCTCGATCAGGCGGGTCCAGATGTCGCCCATCTCCTCCGGATCGGCGGTCTCCAGGCGGGTGAGCAGGTCGTGGCGTTCCTCGTCGGCCTCAAGGATGGTGTCGATCAGCGACACCGGCGTCGCGGGATGCTCCTGCGCCACCTGTCCGATGCGGGTGTTCTTCGGCAGGCTGATCTCGTCGCCGCCGGCCTGCAGCTCGCCCATGATGAGCTTGAACAGGGTGGACTTGCCCACGCCGTTGCGGCCGACGAGGCCGACCTTGGAGCCGGGCGGCAGGGAAACGCCCGCCTTGTCGAAAAAGCGCCGCCCCCAGGCGTCAAAGGTGAGGTCGTTGATCTGAAGCATGGCGGGGGGACAAAAGCGCTTTTCGAGAAGTGTTGGCGGATCGGGGGCCCGCCGCTATAAGCCCGCGACCTCCCAAACACCACCTCATGTGTAAGGCTCTGAACTAGCCATGACTGAACGCACTTTCTCGATCATCAAGCCGGACGCGACCCGCCGGAACCTCACGGGCGCCGTCAACGCCGTCATCGAAGGCGCGGGTCTGCGCATCGTGGCGCAGAAGCGCATCAAGCTGACGGAAGCCCAGGCCAAGAAATTCTACGAAGTCCACGCCGAGCGTCCGTTCTACGGCGAACTGGTCGGCCAGATGACCGCCGAGCCGGTCGTCGTCCAGGTGCTGGAAGGCGACAACGCCGTGGCCCGCTATCGCGAAGTCATGGGCGCCACCAACCCCAAGGACGCCGCCGAGGGCACGATCCGCAAGCTGTTCGCGCTGTCGATCGGCGAGAACTCGGTCCACGGTTCGGACTCGATCGAGAACGCCGGCATCGAGATCGCCCAGTTCTTCACCGACGCCGACATCGTCGGCTAGGTCCGCCTGGACTTTTTGCATGACACGGCGCGGCCGGATCGGTGACGATCCGGCCGTTGTCGTATCCGGAGCCTTGGCATGAAGGATTATCGCCGTCGCGACGTGGCCCTGGCCGCCGCCCTGTCGGGCGTCGCCGGTTATGTCGACGCGATCGGCTTCCTCAAGCTGGGCGGCTTCTTCGTCTCGTTCATGAGCGGCAACTCAACCCGGCTCGGCGTTGGGCTGGCCACCGGACATCTCCAGGCGGCGGTGACGGTGCTGTCGATCGTCGCCCTGTTCGTCGCCGGCGTGGTGATCGGCGCGCTGCTCGCCCGGCGGGTCGGGGAGGGGCGGCGCTCGGCCGTGCTGGCGCTCGAGGCCGGACTGCTGGCCGCTGGCGCGGGCCTGTTCATGGCCGGATTCGACACCGCCGGGGTCGCCGCCGTGGTGCTGGCCATGGGGTCGGAAAACGCGGTGTTCCAGCGCAACGGCGACGTCGGCGTCGGCCTGACCTACATGACCGGCACACTGGTCAAGGCGGGGCAACGGATCGCCGCGGCCCTGACCGGCGGCGACCGCTGGGCCTGGGGACCCTATCTGCTGCTGTGGGCCGGATTGACGACGGGCGGGGCGATCGGCGCGGCGGCCTACACCCACATTGGCACGCTGGCCCTGTGGGGCGCGGCGGCCGTGGTCGCCGGCCTGACGATCTGGCGACTGGTCGAGGAGCGCGCTTAATCCGGCGTTTAACCGTCGCGCTCTAGAGACGCCCGAAGACGGGGGTCTCGATGAAAAATTCCATGACGTTGGCCGGGCGCTTGCTGTCCGGTCTGGTGCTGGCGGCGCTGCTGACCGGCTGCTCGGGCGGCGGCGCGCCTTCGGGCCCGGCGTTCGGCGACGGGCTGGCGGCGGCGAAGCTCGATCCGGTGATCGACGCCTGGATCGCCGGCGACGCGGCGGGTCTTGCGGCGGCGCTGCAGACGGTCAGGGCGGACAGCCTGGCCGCCCGGTCCGCGCCCGACTGGGAAACCGCCTGCACCGAGGCGGCCATGGCCGCCCGCGCGGCCAATCTGACCGCCATCCTGGCCGAGGGCCTCAACGAGCCGACCGTGCTGGCCATGCCGCACCTGGCGCGCATGGATTTTCTCGACGTGCTCGGCCAGGGCAAGGCCTGGGGGCGGCACGATATCCAGATGCCGATCGAGCCGGACTGCGCCGCCGTGGACCGGACAGCGCAGAAGCATGTGGCGGCGGAGTGGCGACTGCTGCTGGCCGAGATGCCGCGCCGGCGCGCCATCTGGTACACCGAGCTCAAGGCGAAGTACGGGACCGAGTACGGACAGCGTCTGTTGCTGGCGGCCGATCTGCTGCGCCGCAATGGCGTCCCCAGCACCGTCTACGGCGACGACTGATCCGCAAGGCCCGGATAGCTTTCGCGGGCTTCGTCGTCGGTGATCGCCTGGGTTCCGCGCGGCGTTTCCTCCCACCAGGTCTCGCAGGCGTCGCAGCGGTACAGCACGGCGCCGCCGGTGTTGGCGCCGAGGCGGTGGGGCAGGCGGCCGTCGACCAGCCACTGGCGGCGGCAGACCTCGCAGCCCTGCGGACCGCGGGCCATCAGGCGTTCCGCCGGACGAGGTCGGCCAGCGTCGCCGGGTAGAGCCGGTGCTCCTCGACCTTGACCCGGGCGGCCAGGGCCCCGGCCGTGTCGCCGGGCAGAACCGGAACCCGCGCCTGGCCGAGGATCGGCCCCTCGTCGACGCCGGGGGTCACCAGATGCACCGTGCAGCCGGCCTCGGCATCGCCGGCGTCCAGCGCGCGCTGATGGGTATTCAGGCCCGGATATTTCGGCAGCAGGGACGGGTGGATGTTGAGCATCCGGCCGGCCCAGGCCTCGACAAGGAAGGGCGTCAGGATACGCATGTAGCCGGCCAGGACGACGTACTGCGCCCCTGCCGCCCGCAGGGCCGCGTCGATCAGCCGTTCGTGGGCGTCGCGGTCCTTGCCGAGCGGGCGGTGGTCGATCGCCAGGGTCGGCACGCCCAGCGCCGCGGCTTTCGCCAGCCCGCCGGCGTCCGGGTTGTTCGACAGGACCAGAACGACCTCATAGGGGCAGTCCGGCGCGCGCGCGGCCTCGACCAGCGCGACCATGTTCGATCCGTCGCCGGAGATGAGGATGGCGACCTTAGCCTTCATGGGCAGGTTGCGTGGTTCGACACGCGCCTGCGGCGCTGCTCACCATGACGTGCACTTGAGTACGTCATCCTGAGCAGGCCCGAAGGGCCGTGTCGAAGGACGCACATCCGCGTCAGCCCTTCGCCAGCTCGCCGCAGACGAAGGCGTCCTCGCCGGCGTCGAGCAGGTCGGCCAGCACGCCGGGGGCGTCGTCGCGGGCGACGATCAGCAGGAAGCCGATGCCGCAGTTGAAGGTGCGGCGCATCTCGTGCTCGGCGATGCCGCCGGTCTCCTGCAGCCACTGGAAGGTCGGGCTCATCGTCCAGGCGTTCCAGTCGAAGCGGGGAACCAGGCCGTCGGCGATGGCGCGCGGCGGATTCTCGATCAGGCCGCCGCCGGTGATGTGGGCCACGCCCTTGATCCGGCCGGCCTTGATCAGCGGCAGGGTCGAGGCGACGTAGATGCGCGTCGGCGTCATCAGGCTTTCGGCCAGCGTTCCGGCGCCGAACGGGGAGGGCGCGTCCCAGGCCAGGCCCGAGCGCTCGACCACCTTGCGGACCATCGAATAGCCGTTGGAGTGCGGGCCGCTGGACGCCAGGCCGATCAGCACGTCGCCGGGGCGCTGGTCGTCGAGCCGCGGCAGCACGCCGTCGCGATTGACCGCGCCGACCGTGAAGCCGGCCAGGTCGTACTCGCCGTCGCCGTACATGCCCGGCATCTCGGCCGTCTCGCCGCCGACCAGGGCGCAGCCGGCCAGCTTGCAGCCCTCGGCGATGCCGGCGACCACGCGGGTGGCCGTGGCCACGTCCAGCTTGCCGGTGGCGAAGTAGTCAAGGAACAGCAGCGGCTCGGCGCCCTGGGCCAGCAGGTCGTTGACGCACATGGCCACCAGATCGATGCCGACCGTGTCGTGCAGACCCGTCTCGATGGCGATCTTCAGCTTGGTGCCGACCCCGTCGGTCGTCGAGACCAGCAGCGGATCGACGTAGCCGGCCGCCTTGAGGTCGAACAGGGCGCCGAATCCGCCGAGCCCGCCCTGCATGCCGGGACGGGCGGTGGCTTTCGCCAGAGGCTTGATGGCCTCGACGAGCGCGGCGCCGGCGTCGATGTCGACGCCCGCCTGGGCATAGGTAAGGCCGTTGGGCCGATCGGTCATGGGGTGCTCGGGGAGGCTTCGCGGCAACGATTGAGAACGAAAATAAGGCGCATCGACCTGATCTCTTGCAGACTCGGCCGTAGGCGGCGCTATAGCTACCCGATGCAGCCTATTACGACCACCGCCCAGCTGGCGGATTTCTGCAAGTCTCTCCAAGGACAGCCGTTCATCGCCGTGGACACCGAGTTCATGCGCGAAACGACCTACTGGCCCAAGCTGTGCCTGATCCAGGTGGCGGCGCCGAACGGCGCCCAGGCCTGTATCGACCCGCTGGCCGAGGGACTTGATCTCGCCCCCCTGCTCGACATTCTCCGCGACGAGAGTGTCGACAAGGTCTTCCATGCCGCCCGTCAGGACGTGGAAATCTTCAACAACCTGGGCGCCATGCCCCGGCCGCTGTTCGACACGCAGATCGCCGGCATGGCCGCGGGGTTCGGCGAGCAGATCGCCTATGACGCCCTGGTCCGGCAGATGCTGAAGATCGACCTCGACAAGTCGAGCCGCTTCACCGACTGGGCCCGCCGTCCGCTGAGCGACAACCAGCTGACCTACGCCATCGCCGACGTGACCCATCTGGCCGCGCTCTATCCGACGCTGAAGGCGCGGCTGGAGAAGGACGGACGCCTCGCCTGGGTCGAGGAGGAGATGGCCGCCCTGACCGACCCGGCGCTCTATGACGTCGAGCCGGAAAACGCCTGGAAGCGCCTCAAGCCGCGCAAGCACACGCCGAAGTACCTGGCCGTGTTCAAGGCGGTCGCCGCCTGGCGCGAGCGCACCGCCCAGCAGCGCGACCAGCCGCGCGGCCGGATCCTCAAGGACGACGCGATCGACGAACTGGCCGCCCAGGCCCCGACCGACGCCGCCGCCATGGACCGGCTGCGCGGGGTGCCCAAGGGCTTTTCCGGCAGCAAGTTCGGCCCCGACCTGCTCGAGGCCATCCGCGAGGCGCTCAAGGACCCCGACGGCTACGCGCCGAAGATCGACCGCGAGCGCGGCCCGCAGAACGCCGCCGCCGGCGCGGTGGTCGAGCTGCTCAAGGTGCTGCTCAAGGCCCGGGCCGAGGATGCCGGCGTGGCGTCCAAGCTGCTGGCCACGGTCTCGGACCTGGAAAAGATCGCCAACGACGACAACGCCGACGTCGGCGCCCTGCAGGGCTGGCGACTGGAGGCCTTCGGGGCCGACGCCCTCAAGCTCAAGCGCGGCGAACTGGCCCTGGTGCTGGACGGCACGCGCGTACGCGTCGTCGAAGTCCGGCGGGCGCCGAAGGCCGCGGCGAACTGACAACCGACGAATTTGCGGTCGGGAAGGGGCGTCGCTTGGAGCGGCGCCTCAATTCTTGTTGGCCTTCGATCCGGCATGCCCAAAATAGGTATTCGGACGCCTGCGATACTCGCCAGTGCCTGAATCGCGACTATTTTGATAGAAACCGACGTTTCGCGGAACCGCGCGGGAGACGGGGTATTACCTGCAGCGGAACCGAGTGCCGGCTGTAGGCGCCGTCTCGGTCCAGACATCGTCCAGTCTCGACGATCCAGCTTCAGCTAATTGACCCGTTACGGACGTCTTCTCCCCCGCGTGAGAGGCGTTGCACCCCCCTGTCGCGGTGGGATTCCGATCGATCATGTTCAAGACCAGCCTCCTGGCCGCGGCCTTGCTCGCGGCCGGCAACGCCGCTTCCGCCCAGACGGTTCCACCGGGCGCGGGTGGGCAACTGCAGCAAATTCCGCCGGCCGATGTCCCCCGGACCACGGCCCCGGACCTCCGTGTGGAGCGGCCGGGAACCGGCGCGCCCGAGGCGGCCTCCGGCGCGCGGATCCGGGTCGCGGTCCTGAGGGTCACCGGCGCCGCCCTCTTTTCGGAGGCCGAGCTGGTCGCCGTCACCGGCATCTCGGCCGGCGACGAGCTGACGCTGCCGGAGTTGCGCAACGCTGCGGCGGCGATCACCGCCTTCTACAACCGCCATGGCTACATCCTGGCCCAGTCCTACCTGCCGCCGCAGGAGGTCAGGGACGGGACCGTGACCATCGCGGTCATCGAGGGCCGCTACGGCGCCGTCAGCCTGAACAACCAGAGCCCGCTGGCGGATGGCGTCGCCCGGCGCAGGCTGCGCGGCCTGCACCCGGGAGATCCCGTGGCCATCGGACCGCTGGAGCGCAGCCTGCTGCTGCTGTCCGACCTGCCCGGCGTTGCCGTGCAGTCGACGCTCGCGCCGGGCGCCGCGCCGGGGGATTCGGATCTCGTGGTCACCCTGGCCCCCGGCCGCCGGGTCACGGGCAGTCTCGAGGCCGACAACGCCGGCAACCGCTACACCGGCGTCTACCGGCCCGGCGGCACGATCAATCTCAACAATCCGACCGGTCTCGGCGACCGCCTCAGCCTGCGTCTGCTGGCCTCGACCGAGGGGCTGGCCTATGGCCGCGCGGCCTATGAAGCGCCCGTCGGCGACGCGACGGTGGGCATCGCCTACACCCACATGCGCTACCAGCTGGGCCAGGAGTTCGACGCGCTCGACGCCGCCGGCACGGCGGACATCGTCAGCCTGTACGGCGATTATCCGCTGATCCGCGCGCGGCGGGCCAATCTCAATCTGTTCGCCAGCATCGACGGCAAACGGCTGAAGGACGACATCGGCCTGGTCTCGCTGGACTCGCGCCGCGACAGCCAGGCGCTGACCGTCGGTCTGCGCGGCGACGCCCGCGACAGCTTCGGCGGCGGCGGCTGGACGGCCGTCTCGATCTCCGGGACGACCGGCCGGCTGGACATTCAGAACCCGGCCGAACGTCTCGCCGACAGCCTGGCCGGGCGGACCGGGGGCGGCTTCGGCAAGGCCCAGTTCAGCCTGATGCGGCTGCAGACGGTGGGCGGACCGCTGTCGCTGTTCGCCGCGGTGCGGGGGCAGGCGGCCTTCGACAACCTCGACAGTTCGGAAAAGATGGAGCTCGGCGGCGCCTATGGCGTCAGGGCGTATCCGGAAGGCGAGGCCTATGGCGACGAGGGCTATGTCGCGACCCTGGAGGCCCGCCTGTCGCTGGACCGCTGGACCCGGCCGCTGCCGGGAAGCTTCCAGCTGATCGGCTTCGTCGACACCGGCGAGGTCCGTTTCGCCCATGATTCCTGGTCGCCGGGAGCCAACAGCGCCCGGCGTCGCGGCGCCGGGGTCGGCGCGGCGTGGATGGGCCCGGGCGACCTCACCGCCCGGCTGACCTACGCCGCCAGGCTGGGCGACCAGCCCGCGACCTCCGCGCCGGACCGGTCCGGCCGCGTCTGGTTCCAGATCACCAAACAATTCTGATGACGGGGCCGGGCAGTCCCCGGCTTACGCACCTCCTGACAAGGACGTCGAGATGTACAGATTCCAGTTTCCCGTCGCCGCCCGGCAGATCGCCGGACCGTCGCCGCGCCGAGCCGCCCCCAGCCGGCGGGTCCTGTCCGCCACTACCGCGTTCGCCGAGTTCGGCTGTTTCGCCCTGCTCGGACTGACCGCTTCGCTGGTCCTTGCCGGCGCGGCCAGCGCCCAGGCGCTGCCCACCGGCGGCGTCGTCTCGGCCGGCGGCGCGACCATCGCCAGCGGACCGGCCAGCGTCACCGTCACCCAGTCGACGCAGAACGTCGCCATCAACTGGCAGAGCTTCTCGATCGGCGCGGGCGGCAGCGTCGTCTTCGCCCAGCCCAATCGCGGGTCGGTGGCGCTCAACCGCGTGGTCGGCGCCGATCCCTCTGCCATCTTCGGCAACCTGTCGTCGAACGGCACGGTGTTCCTGATCAATCCCAACGGCATCCTGTTCGGGCAGGGGTCCCAGGTGAATGTCGGCGGGCTGGTCGCCTCGACTCTCGGCCTGACCGACGCGAACTTCATGGCCGGCGACTACCGGTTTTCCGGCGCCGGCGGCGCGGTGCGCAACCGGGGAACCCTCAACGCCGACGGCGGCTATGTCGCCCTTCTGGGCGCCAAGGTCGGCAACCGCGGGGTGATCCAGGCCAACCTGGGCTCGGTCGTGCTGGCCGGCGGGACGGCGATCACCCTTGATGTCGCCGGCGACGGACTGCTGAATGTCGCCATCGACCGGGGCGCGGTCGACGCCCTGGTCCGCAATGGCGGCCTGCTGCGGGCCGACGGCGGCCAGGTGGTGATGACGGCCCAGGCGGCCGGCGGTCTGATGCGGACCGTCGTCAACAACGTCGGTGTCATCGAGGCCCGTACCGTCGGTGAGCACGGCGGGTCGATCTTCCTGCTCGGCGACATGACGCTCGGCGCCATCAAGGTGAGCGGCGCGCTCGACGCCAGCGCGCCGAACGGCGGCGACGGCGGCTTCATCGAGACCTCGGCGGCCCGGGTCGACATCGCCAACGGCGTCCGGGTCACCACCCTGGCCGCGGGCGGGACAGCCGGAACCTGGCTGATCGACCCGGCCGACTTCATCATCGGGGCCGGCGGGAACATCTCCGGCGCGACGCTGTCCGCCCAGTTGGTGACCACCAGCGTGGTGATCGACACGACCGTCGGCGCGGGTGCCGCCCTGCCCGGGGCCGGCGACATCTTCGTCAACGACGCGATCGCCTGGACGGCGTCGGGCTCGCCGACGACTCTGACGCTGAACAGCCCGCGGGACGTCAACATCAACGCCGCGATCAGCGCGACCAAGGGCAACCTGGTCGTCTGCTGCGGGCGGGACGTGACCGTCAACGCGCCGATCACGACGGTCAACGGCAGCGTGCTGTTGAACGCCGGCCGGGATGTGCGGGTGTTCCACGCCATCACCACCACCGACGGCAACATCGCCCTGTGCGCCGGGCATGACGTGCACATCGACGCTGCTGTCACCCTGACGCGGGGCAGCACCATCCCGGCCCAGAGCCTCGGCCTTCCGGTCGGCCTGACCCTGATCGCCGGCGCTGACGGGACGGGGCCGGGCCCCAACGGCGGCACGATCATCTTCGCGGCCCTTGCGCCGAAGGTCACGGTCACCAAGGCGCCGACGACGATCAACTACAATCCGCTATCCTACGCGGCGCCGACCGACTTCGGGACCCACTTCACCCTGACCGAGGGGGCCACCCTGACGCAGCGGATGTTGCTGTTCCCCGACGGGAGCAAGGTCGCCGACGGCACGACGGCGGCGGTCCTGACCGGGTTCCTGGGCTCCGGCGTTCCTGCGGGAGTCACCCTCGTGGCCGGCCCGGGGGCCAGCGCCGTGTTCGACAGCCCGGACGCCGGCGGCAGCGTCGGCATCACCTACAGCGGCTACACCCTGGCCGGCGCGAACGCCGACCGGTTCGCCCTGGCCGGCGCGTGCTGCGTCCCGACCTTCCGCACGACGGGAACCATCACGCCGGCATCGCCGCCGCCGCCACCTCCGCCTCCGCCGCCGCCGCCGCCACCTCCGCCACCTCCACCTCCGCCACCTCCGCCTCCGCCTCCGCCTCCGGTGACACCGCCCGTGGTCACGCCGCCGGTGGTCGTGGCGCCGGGCGCGCCGCCGGTCGGGCCGACCTCGCCGCCGATCGTCCTGATCGTGGTCGATACCCCGCCGCCCGCGTTCGAACTGGTCGAGGCGCCGCCGCCGGAGGAGGAGGTTATCCGTCCCACCGCGCCGCCCCGGGTCCTGACGCCGCCGCCGGCCGCGCAGCCCGCGCCGGTGCGGCCGCCCAGGCAGGACCGCAATTGAGGCCGATGACGGCCAGGCTCGCGCTGGCGGCGCTGGCGCTGGCCCTGGCGTCGCCCGCCCGCGCCGGGGACGCCGTCGGGCGCCCTTCCGCAGGCATCGTCGCGGGGGAGGCCGCGCCTGTCCTGACGCCGGACGCGCGGCGGCTCGCCGTCTGGGTGACCGGCGCCGGCGACAACGGCGCGGCGCCCTTTCTGATCATCGACAAGCGCGCCGCCGCGGTGTTCGCGTTCGATCCTGACGGACGTCTGGCGGCCGGCGCGCCGGTGCTGCTGGGCCTGGCCAGGGGCGATGTCGCCCCGGCCGACATCGGCTCCCGCCCCCTGTCGCGGATCGGTCCCTCGGACCGCATCACACCGGCGGGCCGCTTCGTGGCGTCGCAGGGCGTCAATCTGCAGGGCAAGACCGTGCTTTGGATCGACTATGACGGGGCCCTGTCGCTTCATCCGGTGGTCACGGGCGCTCCGTCGGATCGCCGACGCGAGCGGCTGGCGTCGGCTACGCCGGGCGATAACCGCATTTCCTACGGCTGCGTCAATGTCGCTCCCGGGTTCTATTCCGGCGTCGTGGGCCCCCTGTTCGGGACCGGGGACGGCGTCGTCTATATCCTGCCGGAAGTGCGATCGATCGGGGACGTGTTTCCCTCGCGGGCGTCGCTCCCTGACGGCCGTCAGCCGCCGATGGCCGGCAGGTAGCGGGCGAAGTAGGCCGCCATCAGCGCCAGCGTCAGGATCGGCATCAGGCGCTGGACCCAGCGGTTGCCGAAGACGATCGCGACGGTGAGGATGGCGAACGTCGGCAGGGCGGCCGTCATGTTGGTGGTCGAAAAGGCCTCGCGCATCAGCGTGACGTTCAGCCAGGCTCCGACGGCCATGTAGCCGAACAGCGCGCCGAGATAGCGCCGGCGGTTGTCGATGTGGAACGCCCACAGGTCGATGTCGCCGTCCCCGTCCATATCCGGCGTGGCGAAGATGGCGCCGTAGAACAGCAGGGCGCAGGCCAGCAGGGTCGCGCCGATGTCGGCCGCGCTCCAGCGGGCGTGGTCGTGGACCTGCCAGAGGCTGGCCCAGATGTCGATGTGGGCGAACAGCAGCACCACGAGCCACAGGAGATAGGTCGGCGACCAGCGGACCCGCCTGCCGTGTTTCATCAGCTGGGCGTGGGTCTCCAGAAGACGCGCAAGGCCCAGCGAGATCACCACCGACAGCAGGATCATCACGTAGTCGAAGATCGTCATGCGCTGTTCCCCCGGGCGCGAACGGTCAGGCTGGCACGCCGATCGGCGGTCGTGAAGGGGCGTTTCCCAACCGGCGCGGCTGGCGTTATGTGTTCGGCCGCAAGTGACAGGAAGCCCGATGTCCCAGCCCGTTCGCACCACCGCCCTGATCTATGACTTCGACGGCACCCTGGCCCGGGGCAACATGCAGGAGACCAGCTTCATCCCCTCGCTGGGGATGACGCCCAGGCAGTTCTGGTACGACACCGTCCGCCCCCGGACGATCGCCGCCGATGGCGACGACATCCTGATGTACATGCAGCTGATGCTGCAGACGGCGCGCGACCAGGGCACGACCGTGACCCGCCAGATGCTGCGCGACCACGGCAAGGACGTGCCGCTGTTCGAGGGCATCCGCGACGGCAGCTGGTTCGACCGGATCAACGCCTTCGGGGCCCATTACGGCCTGACCGTGCAGCACTACATCCTGTCCAGCGGCCTGCAGGAGATGATCGAGGGCTGCCCGATCCATGACCGGTTCGAGCATGTGTTCGCCTCGCACTATGTGTTCGACGCGGACGAGGTGGCCATCTGGCCGGCGGTGGGCATCAACTACACCACCAAGACCCAGTACCTGTTCCGCATCAACAAGGGCGTGCACAACAACTGGGAGCACGAGCGGATCAACCGCTACATGCCCGACGAGGACCGGCCCGTGCCGTTCGAGCGGATGATCTTCATCGGCGACGGCGACACCGACGTGCCGACGATGAAGATGATGCACACCAAGGGCGGCCACTCGATCGCCGCCTACGACCCCCGCACCGAGCCGCGCGACCAGGACAAGCTGCACCGGCTGATCGCCGACGACCGCGTCAACTTCGTCGCCGCCGCCGACTATCGCGAGGGCACGGCGATGGACCTGATCGTCAAGGGCATTCTGGGCCGCATCGCGGTGCGTGAGCGGACCATGCCGACGGAGTAGGGGGCGGGGACACGTACCGAAGGTACGTGTCCCCCAATCGAGCGGCGGGTTTGGGGGACACGGACCTTCGGTACATGTCCCCTAGCGCCGGATCTCCAGCTTCACCCCCAGCAGGCCCGCCAGATGGGTCGCGCGCCTGGCCGTCTGTTCGCCGAGCAGCATGTCGGACCAGCCGTCGGCGGCTGACAGGATCAGGCGCTCGCCCTTCAGGCCGAGGCGGGACTGGGCCAGCAGCACCGAGCTGCGGCCCGACAGGTCGCAGCCGAGACGGATCGCCGACCCGAGCGCCCGGGCGCGGCGGCGCTGGGCTTCGCTGAGCAGGCGCGAGATGGTCGCGCCCTCGGGCACGGACGAGGCCGAGGTGTGCCGGGCGAACGCCGCCACCGCGAGGAAGGCGCGCTCGGCGTGGCTCTGGCCGGCGACCGGCGCGCGCAGCACCTGTTCGAACACGAGGTCGGCGCGGTGGTCGGGATGCAGCCGGGCGCCGAGGTCGGCCAGGCGGCAGGCCGCGGCGCGCAGCACGTCGTCGCGCGCGCCGAAGGCCGGCGGCAGGGTCTTGAACACCGGCGCGAGCCAGGCCTCCAGCGTCGGGCCGAGCGTCTCGTCGACACCCTGGCGGCCGGTCAGGGCGGCGCAGCCCTCGATCAGCGGGTCGAGGCGCTGGGTCTCCGGCGGCATGGCCTCCAGCAGCAGGCCCTCGCGCAGGCCATAGGCCGAGATGGCGATGCGCTCGATGCCCAGCTGCTCGATCAAGGCCTCGAGCACCATGGCGGCGTGGGGCAGGGTCTCCAGGCGCTTCTTCGACACGCCCTCGATGGCTTCCAGCGAGGCGCGCGACTGGCGGCTGATGAAGCGCGCGGCGTCCAGCGCGTCGGACCGGCTCATCTCGTACTGGTGGACGATCTGCAGCGGATAGCCGCTCATGCGCATGTGCAGCAGGGCGAGGTTGCGCCAGGCGCCGCCGACGGCCTGGAAGGTTCTTGTGCGGAACCGGCCCGCGTGGGGTGAGAGCCGCCTGCCGATCTCGTCGCGGGCCTTGTCGCCGCGGAGGCCGGCCAGGGCGAACGGCCCCAGGGCCAGGGTCGCGCCCTCGACCGGGCCGTCGGCCGTCAGCCGCACCAGCTCCAGGCTCGCGCCGCCGAGGTCGCCGACCACGCCGTCGCCTTCCGGCGCGCCGGCCAGCACGCCCAGCGCCGCGTAGCGGGCCTCTTCCTGACCGCTCAGCACACGGAGGGTGAGGCCGGTCTCCGCCTGGACCCGGCCGACGAAGGCCTCGCCGTCCTGCGCCTCGCGCACGGCGGCGGTGGCCGCGGTGAAGATGTCGTCCGGCCGCGCCGCGTCGAGCACCGCCCGGAAACGGCGCAGCGCCGCCAGGGCCGTGTCGACCCCGCCCGGGGCGAGCTTGCCGGTCGAGCCGAGGTCGCGGCCGAGGCCGGCCAGCACCTTTTCGTTGTAGACCGTCCAGATGGCCCGGCCTTCCAGGCGGTAGAGCACCAGGCGCACGGAGTTGGAGCCGACGTCGATGACGGCGGCGTCGCGCACGGCGCGCGCGCGGCTCTCCAGCGCGGGGGTGCTAGCGGCGTGGGCCGACATGGTCGAAGGCTTGGGGCAGGTCGCGCACCTTGTGGCCCCGGCCGGACAGGCTGGGGTTGGTCATGAAGTACTCGTGGGCCGAGAAGGCTCCCGGACGGTCCCACGCGGGGTCGCGGTGATAGCCGCCCAGACTGTCCAGCGTCCAGCTCTGCGCCTCGTCATTGAGGTTGGCGACCATGATCTGCTGCAGCACCTGCTGGTGCACCGTGGGATTGTCGATCGGCGTCAGGGCCTCGACGCGGCGGTCGAGGTTGCGCGGCATCCAGTCGGCCGAGCTGATGAACACCCGGGTCTGCTTGCCGGGGATCGCCTTGCCGTTGGCGAAGGCCATGATGCGGCTGTGCTCAAGGTAGCGGCCGACGATGCTCTTGACCCGGATGTTGTCGCTGAGCCCCGGCACGCCGGGCCGCAGGCAGCAGATGCCGCGCACCACCAGCTCGATGCGCACGCCGGCCTGGCTGGCGCGGTAGAGGGCGTCGATGATCTCCGGATCGACCAGGGCGTTGAGCTTGACCCAGATGCCCGAGGGCTTGCCGGCGAGGGCGTTCTCCGCCTCCGTGGCGATCATGGTCATCAGGTCGGTCTTGAGCGTCTCGGGGCTGTAGCTCAGCTTCTCCAGCCGCTGCGGCGGGGCGTAGCCGGTGATGAAGTTGAACAGCCGCGCCGAGTCGCGACCGAGCGCCGGGTCCGTCGTGAACAGCGAGAGGTCGGTGTAAACCTTGGCCGTGACCGGGTGATAGTTGCCCGTGCCGAAGTGGCAGTAGGTGCGCAGGGTCTCGCCCTCGCGGCGGACCACCAGGCTCAGCTTGGCGTGGGTCTTGTACTCGACGAAGCCGAACACGACGTGGACGCCCGCCCGCTCCAGGTCCTTGGCCCAGCGCAGGTTGTTCTCCTCGTCGAAGCGCGCCTTGATCTCGACCAGGGCGGTGACGTTCTTGCCGTTCTCGGCCGCCTCGATCAGGGCCGCGACGATCGGGCTGTCCTGGCTGGTGCGGTAGAGCGTCTGCTTGATCGCCAGCACATGCGGGTCGCGCGCCGCCTGGCGGAGGAACTGGACCACCACGTCGAAGCTCTCGAACGGATGGTGGACGAGGATGTCCTTCTCGCGGATGGCGGCGAAACAGTCGCCGTCATGGTCGCGGATCCGTTCGGGGAAGCGCGGCACGAACGGCTTGAACTTCAGCTCGGGCCGGCCGTCGGGGATCAGCTGGTTCATCTGGGCCAGGCCCAGCTTGCCGTCGATCAGCACCACGTCCTCGGGATCGCAGTGCAGGCTGTCGAGGATGAAGGCGCGCAGCTCCGGCGGCATGGCCGTCTGCACCTTGACCCGCACCACCGAGCCCATGCGCCGGCGCTTCAGCTGCGCCTCGAACTCGCGGACCAGGTCTTCGGCCTCTTCCTCGATTTCCACGTCGCTGTCGCGGATCAGGCGGAACAGGCCGCGGCCCTCGACCTCGCAGCCGGGGAACAGGTGGCCGATGAACAGGATCAGCAGGCTTTCCAGCGCGATGAACCGCTGCTCGCCCTTGCGCGCGCGCCCCGACTCCGGCGGCAGCGACCAGAACCGGCGCACCGAGGAGGGCACGGGCACCAGGGCGTAGAGCTCCTTGCCGTCCGGCCGCTTCAGCTTCAGCGCCAGGGCGAAGCCGAGGTTGGGCAGGAAGGGGAAGGGGTGGGCCGGGTCGATCGCCAGCGGCGTCAGCACCGGGAAGATGTGGTTGAGGAAGATGTGCTCGGCCCGCTCGCGGTCGGCCGCGCTGACATCGCGCGCCTCGAGCAGCCGGATGCCTTCGCCCTGCATGGCCGTGCGCAGCTCGCGCCAGATGCGCTGCTGGTCGGTCATCAGCTCGGCGGCCGAGGCGTTGACCTTGACCAGCTGTTCGGACGGCGTGAGCCCGTCCTGGCTGACCACCCGCACGCCCTCGCGCACCTGGCCCTTCAGGCCGGCCACGCGGACCATGTAGAATTCGTCGAGGTTGTTGGCGCTGATCGACAGGAAGCGCAGCCGTTCGAGCAGCGGATGGCGCGGGTTCTCGGCCTCTTCCAGCACCCGGCGATTGAACGCCAGCCAGCTGATCTCGCGGTTGAAGAAGCGATCGGGCGAGGCCAGCAGGGCCTCGTCGATGCGCGGCCTGCGGGGCGCGTCCGGAACGGCCGAAGGGTCGGTGATGGCGGCGTCGGTCATGGGGCCTCTGCGTCGAGCGGGTTGTCGCTTGGCGCGGGGCGTGTCGCAAGGGGGCATGACAGGGGTGTTACACGGAGGGTGTTACGGTTTTGTCGCCGGGTCGCGGACCAGGGCGCCAAATGCTCCGTCATCCTCGGGCTTGTCCCGAGGACCCATGCACGCGGGCCCAGGCAGCAAATGCGCAGAACGGCCCGCGCGCTCTTGTCTTCGATCGCGTTCATGGATCGTCGGAACAAGTCCGACGATGACGGCATAATGGTCAGGCAGCCGCCCGTTCCTTCGCCAGCGACGCCATGTCGATCACGAAGCGGTATTTCACGTCGGACCGCTCCATGCGTTCGTAGGCGTGGTTGATGTCCTGCATGGCGATCATCTCGCACTCGGGCAGGACGCCCTTCTCGGCGCAGAAGTCGAGCATCTCCTGGGTCTCGGCGATGCCGCCGATCGGCGAGCCGCTGACCCGGCGACGGCCGCCGAGCAGCAGGCCGGAGTGGAACGGCGGCAGCTCGTCGATGGCCCCGACGATGACCAGCGAGCCGTCGATGTCGAGCAGCGGCAGGTAGGGCTGCAGCTTGTGGGCCACCGGGATGGTGTCGATGATCAGGTCGAAGCCGTTGCGCGCCGCGCGCATGGCGTCCCTGTCGCCCGACAGCAGCACCTGGTGCGCGCCCAGGGCATGGGCGTCGGCCCGCTTGGACTCCGAGCCCGTGATCACCGTCACCTCGCAGCCCAGGGCCACGCCGAACTTCACCGCCATGTGGCCGAGACCGCCGAGGCCCGCCACGCCCAGCCGCGTGCCCGGCCCGGCCTTCCAGGTCTTCAGCGGGGAATAGGTGGTGATGCCGGCGCAGAGCAGGGGCGCCACGCGGGTGACGTCCAGGCTCTCCGGAACCTTCAGCACGAAGGCCTCGCGCACCACGATGTGGTCGCTGTAGCCGCCGTAGGTGGTCTCGCCGGTGATGCGGTCCTTGCCGTTGTAGGTGCCGGTCGAGCGGTTGCGGCACAGCTGCTCCTCACCCTTGCGGCACTGGTCGCAGTCCATGCAGCTGTCGACGAGGCAGCCGACGGCGGCGAGGTCGCCCTCCCTGAACTTGCGCACCTGCGGCCCGACGGCGGTGACCCGGCCGACGATCTCGTGACCCGGGCAGCAGGGGTAGATCGTGCCGCCCCAGTCGTTGCGCGCCTGGTGCAGGTCCGAGTGGCAGACGCCGCAGTAGAGGATGGAGAGCTTCACATCGTCCGGCCGCAGGGCGCGGCGGTCGAAATGGAACGGCGCCATGCCGCTGTCGGGGGCGGTGGCGGCGTAGCCGATGGCGTTGGGCATGGAGCGTTTCCTGTTTTGCCCATCATCGCAGGCGGGCTGGCGGGGCCGCAAGTTGCGTGGTTCGAGACGCGGACCCGAGGGTCCGCTCCTCACCATGACGAACAGAGTAGAAGCTCGCCCCCTCTACGTCATCCTGAGGAGCGAGGCCTCAGCCGAGCGTCTCGAAGGACGCACCCTGTTTCACCGGGAACGGGTCCGGCTTCTAAACCGCCGCCCCCAGCGCATGGACCTCGGTGATGGCGCTGTAGACGTCCAGGCCAATGCCCATGGCCAGCCGCTCCAGCTCCAGCAGGTTGTGGGCCAGGAAGACCATCACCGAGCCGTTCGTCGGATCGGCCTGCCACCAGCCGCCGTAGGCGCCCGGCCAGCCGACCGTGCCGACGCCGCCCTTGCAGCGGATGGCGGCGGCGTTGTCCGGGTCGAGCACCACCGCCACCCCGAGGCCGAAGCCGTGGTGGGTGAAGACCGGCATGCCGAGCATCTGCCCGCGCGCGCGCTGGTCGTCGGTCAGGCGGTTGGTCATCATCGCCGCCATGGTCTCGGCCCGCAGCAGCCGCACGCCGTCGACCGCGCCGCCGCCGACGAACAGCCGGGCGAAGGCCAGGTAGTCGTCGAGCGTCGACCACAGGCCCTGGCCGCCGGATTCAAAGGTCATGTCGTCCGGCCGCTCAGGCAGGAAGGGCTGGCCGGCGGCGGTCAGGCGCTGTTCCAGCCCGCCGGCCTCGTCGAAGCCATACATGGCCGAGCGGCGATGGCGCTGGCCCTGGGGCACAATGAAGCCGGTGTCCTTCATGCCCAGCGGCGCGAAGATTCGCCGGCGCAGCACCTCGCCCAGCGGCGCGCCGTCGATGCGGGCGACGAGCAGGCCGAGCAGGTCGGTCGAGCAGCTGTAGTGGAACGAGGCGCCCGGCTGGTCGATCAGGGGCAGGGCGGCGAGGCCGGCGATCCAGGCGTCCGGGGTGACGTGACTGTCGATGTCGCCGCCTAGCGCCGCCGCATAGGCCGGGGTGATCGGCCCGGCGTGGACGCCGCCGTAGGTCAGGCCCGAGCGATGGGTCAGCAGGTCCTCGAAGGTGATCGGCCGGGCCGCCGGGTCGGTCTCATCGAGCGGGCCGTCGGCCGATCGCAGCACGCGCATGTCGGCGAACTCGGGAGCATGGTGCGCGATCGGCTCGTCCAGCGCGATGCGGCCTTCATCGACCAGCATCAGGGCGGCGACCGAGGTCACCGGCTTGGACATCGAGGCGATGCGGAAGATGGTGTCGCGCGTCAGCGGCGCCTGCGCGTCCAGATCCCGCCAGCCGACACAGGCGGTCTCGGCCACCTGGCCGTCCCGCCAGACCAGCGCCGCCGCGCCGGCCAGCTGGCCCTTGTCGACATAGGCCTGAAGGGCCGGGGTGATCGCGTTCTGGGTGGTCATCGCCGCCTCCTCGCCGGGTTGCGGCGCAAAAATATAGACAAATTATAAAATACACTCGTTATGATGCGCAATGGCCCCGATGTCCGTCGCCGAACCGCCCGAGCCGTCGCCCGACAACGCCCGCCGCAAACCCAAGGGCGACAAGCGGGAGCGCACCCGCGCCAGGCTGCTCGCGGCGGCGCGGGACCTGGTGCGCGAGAGGGGCTACGAGCAGGTCACCCTGCAGGAGGTGGCGCGGCGGGCCGGCATGACCAGCGGGGCGATCTACGGCAACTTCCGCAACCGCGCCGACCTGTTCGTGACCCTCGGCGAGACCTACTGGGCGCCGGTGCGGCCGGTGTTCACCCCGGACATGCCTTTCGCCGAAAAGATGCAGGCGCTGGCCGAGGCGACCATCGCCGCGATTCCCGAGCGCCAGGAGGCGGTCGTCGGGCGGCTGACCGGCATGGCCCACGCCCTGACCGATGAAGAGCTGCGCCGGCGGGTGCTGGCGGTGACCACGGCCAGTTTCGGCGCCGGCGCGGCCTGGCTGCGCGAGGCGGCGCAGGGCGTCGACCTGCCGATGCCGCCCGAACAGCTGGTGGTGGTGATCCACGCCATGACCGAGGGGCTGCTGTTCCAGCGCTTCCTGACGCCGGAGCTCGTGCCCGACGACGTGTTCCGCGCGGCGTTCGCGGCGCTGGCGGGACATAGCCGTGCGTCGGACGGGATGCTCCCCCCTGGGGGAGCTGTCAGCCCGCAGGGCTGACTGAGGGGGCGGCCCGGCGCGGGCGGGACCCCCTCCGTCCCGGCTGTACCGGGACACCTCCCCCAAGAGGGGGAGGATCTGCTGGGCTCACGCCCGACGAAGCGGAGTAGTGCGCCAGCGCCTACCCCTCGAACAGGTCCGCCGTGTCTTCGAGCACCTCGCGGGCGAGGGCGCGGTTGACGGCGCGGCCCTGTTCGGCGGCGGCCTCGTCGAGGCGGGCGACCACGGCGCGGGCGGCCGTCACCGACCGCTCCATGCGGCGTAGCAGGAACTCGTAGAGGTCGGGCGCGGCGCGGATGTGCTTCTCGCGGAACAGGGCCTCCAGCACCGCGATCAGCAGGGCGTCGTCGGGTTCGCCGATCTCGGCCACGGTAAGGGCGTTCAGGCGCGAGCGCAGGTCGGGCAGGGCGGCGGCCCAGCCCGTCGGCCGGCTTCGCGCCGTCAGCAGCAGCCCGCCGTCGGAGTTCGCGCGGTTGATCAGGTGGAACAGCGCCTCGTCGCCGATCGTGTCGGCGTCCTCGACCAGCACCGGCGCGCCGTCGGCCAGGGGACCGCCCGCATAGCGCACGGCGCCGGCCCGCTCGGCCCAGATGGTCGCCAGGTGGCTCTTGCCCGAGCCTTCCGGCCCGACCAGCGCCAGGGCGCCGCCCGGCCAGCGCGGCCAGGCCTCGACCAGCGCCACCGCCCGCTCATTGGCCGCCGAGGTCGCGAAGGCCGCCCGGGTGAACACGGGCGGACTGGCGAGGCGCAGGCTGAGCTGTTTGGCGCGGACGGTCACGGGGGCGGTTTACCACGTGCAGCCGGTGGGGCGAGGCGTGGCGGAGGCGAGGGCGGGGATAGCCGCGGCCGGACTGTGGACGGAATGGGCGGAATGCGAGACTGGCGGGACGGATAGTCTCGGGACAAGGCGGGACATTGGCGAGACACTCGCCCCAAATCGTTCTCCAGTGGCGCTTCGCTGTTCGAGACCGGGCTAGAATGGGTGATGGAAGAGCCTTCAAGACCGCCGCGTCGCCCCTTCTCCCCTTGCCGGAGAAGGTGTCAGGCGGAGCCTGACGGAAGAGGGGGCGAGCAGGTTGGTCCGCCGGGGTCGAGGGTCTGCCGCTGATGCGGTCGCGAAACCCCTCATCCGACCCGCTTCGCGGGCCACCTTCTCCCGCAACGGGAGAAGGAAACAGAAGGGAAGACTCCCGCCCCCGAACCTTGACAATCAGAGGGACGCATGCGCCCTTCCGCGCCTCCGAAATTCGCGCTCGCGCGCCTGAAAACGACCGAAAAATGCACGCTTATCGCACCCACACCTGCGGCCAGCTCCGCGCTTCCGACACCGGCGCCGCGGTGCGCCTGTCCGGCTGGATCCACCGCAAGCGCGACCACGGCGGGCTGGTGTTCGTCGATCTGCGCGACCACTACGGCCTGACCCAGCTGGTGATCAGCCCGGAAACGCCCGGCTTCGACCTGATCGAACGCATCCGCACCGAGAGCGTGATCCGCGTCGACGGCGAGGTCGTGGCCCGCTCGGCCGAGACCATCAACGCCAACCTGCCGACCGGCGAGGTCGAGTTGCGGGTGACCGGGATCGAGATCCTGTCCGAAGCGGCCGAGCTGCCGCTGCCGGTGTTCGGCGAGCCCGACTATCCCGAGGAGCTGCGCCTCAAGCACCGCTACCTCGACCTGCGCCGCGAGACGCTGCACAGGAACATCGTCCTGCGCTCGAAGGTGATCCACTCGATCCGCCATCGCATGGTCGGCCAGGGCTTCCTCGAGTACCAGACGCCGATCCTGACGGCCTCCTCACCGGAAGGCGCGCGCGACTTCCTCGTGCCCTCGCGCCTGCATCCGTCGAAGTTCTACGCGCTGCCGCAGGCCCCTCAGCAGTTCAAGCAGCTGCTGATGGTCTCGGGCTTCGACCGCTACTTCCAGATCGCGCCCTGCTTCCGCGACGAGGACCTGCGCGCCGACCGCAGCCTGGAATTCTACCAGCTCGACGTCGAAATGAGCTTCGTCACGCAGGAAGACGTGTTCGCGGCCATCGAGCCGGTGATGCACGGGGTGTTCGAGGAGTTCGCCGACGGCAAGCCGGTGACGCCGTATCCGTTCCCGCGCATCGCCTACGCCGACGCCATCGCCTGGTACGGCTCGGACAAGCCCGACACGCGCAACCCGATCAAGATGCGCGACGTCTCCGAAAGCTTCCGCGACGGCGGCTTTGGTCTGTTCGCGAAGATCCTGGGCGCCGACGCCAGGAACGCCGTCTGGGCCGTGCCCGCGCCGGGCGGCGGCTCGCGCGCCTTCTGCGACCGCATGAACAGCTGGGCCCAGGGCGAAGGCCAGCCGGGCCTCGGCTATGTGTTCTGGAGCGAGGACCAGGGCGGCTGGGGCGGCCCGATCGCCAAGAACCTCGGCGCTGACCAGACCCAGGCCCTGATGGAGAGCCTCGGCCTCGGCCAGGGCGACGCGGCCTTCTTCGTCGCCGGCGATCCGAAGGTGTTCTACAAGTTCGCCGGCTCGGCCCGCACCCGCCTGGGCACGGAGCTGAAGCTGATTGACGAGGGCCGCTTCGAGTTCTGCTGGATCGTCGACTTCCCGATGTTCGAGTGGAGCGACGAGGAAAAGAAGGTCGACTTCAGCCACAACCCCTTCTCGATGCCGCAGGGCGGGATGGAGGCGCTGGAGACCCAGGATCCGCTGTCGATCCTCGCCTACCAGTACGACATCGTCTGCAACGGCTACGAGCTGTGCTCGGGCGCGATCCGGAACCACAAGCCGGAGATCATGCTCAAGGCGTTCGAGATCGCCGGCTACGGCCAGGACGTCGTCGAGGAGCAGTTCGGCGGCATGCTGAACGCGTTCCGCTATGGCGCGCCGCCGCACGGCGGTCTGGCCCCCGGCATCGACCGCATCGTCATGCTGCTGGCCGGCCAGACGGCCATCCGCGAGGTCATCGCCTTCCCGCTGAACCAGCAGGGGCAGGATCTGCTGATGAGCGCGCCGTCGGAAGTCAGCGACAAGCAGTTGAAAGAACTGCACATTCGTCTGGCCCCGCCGATCAAGGGCTAGACGCCCGGTCGGGGGTCAGCCGAGGTCGGCGAACACCTGGAACAGCGAGGCGCGCGGCGGGGGCGGCGCGGCCGGCGGCTTCGGCGGGGTGACCCGGGCCGGCGG
>NZ_JBXAQC010000006.1:0-267123 GCF_058806855.1 Caulobacter sp. GW821-FHT12F03 | reverse complement strand
GGCCCGGGCCGCCGCGCCGCCCGCGCCCCCGGTCGCGTCCGCTTCCGAATCCGCCGCCGTCGTGGCCGCCGCCGCCGAGCCGGTCGACGTCCCCGCCCAGGCCGAGGCGCCCCGTCCGGCTCCGACCCTCGGCGACATCCGCCGCGCCGCCGTCGCCCGCGGTGATCGCCGCGCGGCGCCGCCCGTCGGCGCCTCGGCGCTCGCCCTGGCCGGCGGGACGCCGGTCGAGCAGGCGGCGCTGGCCGCCCTCGACACGACGACGACCGCTGACGCCGGGGATGCGACGCCGCCCGCCGAGCCCGAGGTCGTGGCCGCCGACGCCGCCGAGACGGCCGACGCGCAGCAACCGAACCTGCCCGGCGAGGCCCGCGCCGCCCAGGCCCAGACTTCCGTCGCCGGGATCAGCGTCGCCGCTCCGCGCGGCTCGCCGGAGACGGTGGCGAAGCTGGCCGCCGACATCATCCGCAAGCTGGACGGCCAGAGCACCCGTTTCGACCTCGAGCTGAACCCGCACGGGCTGGGCAAGGTCGACGTCGCCATCGAGATCGACCGGGCCGGCAGGCTGACCGCCGCCATGACCTTCGACACCGCCCAGTCGGCCGCCGACCTGCGCGGCCGCTCGGCCGAGCTGCGCCAGGCGCTCGAACAGGCCGGCTTCAGCGTGTCCGACGGCGGCCTGACCTTCGACACCGCGAGCCAGAATTCCGGCTTCGGCGGCCGTGACACGGCGCAGCAGCAACAGCAGGACCGCGCCTGGAACGGCCGGGCCTTCCAGCGCGCCCAGAGCGGCGCCGACGCGGCGGACCTCGCCGGCGTCTCCCCCAATCCCGCGAGCTGGACCCGGTCCGGCGTCGATATCCGGATCTAGGCCCAGACCATGACCAGCACCATCGACCCCACAGCCACCTCCGCCGGAGCGTCCGTCTCCGACAAGCTCAACAGCTCGCGCAGCCGGCTGGCCGACAGCGAACAGACCTTCCTGTCGCTGTTGACCACGCAGCTGAAGAACCAGGATCCGCTGTCGCCGCTCGATTCCAACCAGTTCACCGCGCAGATCGTGCAGATGACCGGGGTCGAGCAGCAGCTGATGACCAACGACCTGCTCAAGATGCTGGTCGGCATGAGCGACGGCGGCCTGTCCGGCTCGGTCAACCTGATCGGCAAGACGGTCACGGCGGCCACGGACCAGGCGACCATCACCGACGGCAAGGCCAGCTGGAACTACGACCTCGATCGCAACGCCTCGAGCGTGAAGTACGAGGTCGTCAACGCCCAGGGCACGACGGTCTGGAGCCGGACCGACGCCAGCGTCGCCGGCGGCGCCCACACGCTTGACTGGGACGGCGTCACCACCGCCGGCCAGCATCTGCCGGACGGCGGCCCCTACACCCTCAAGATCACCGCCACCGGCTCGGGCGGCGAAGCCATCAACGCCTCCAGCCACATCACCGGCGTCGCCACCGCGGTCCAGACCGTCAACGGCGAGACGGTCGTGTCCGTCGGCAAACTCAAGATCCCCGTGTCTTCGATCACCGGCGTGGCCTCCACCACGTGATCCAGGTCCGTCATCAGGAAGGATAACCTCCCATGAGTATCAACAGCGCCATGCTCGCCGGCGTGACCGGCCTGGTCTCGAACTCGTCCGCCCTCGCGGCGATTTCGGACAACATCGCGAACGTGAACACGGTCGGCTACAAGCGCAGCCAGGCCAACTTCCAGACGCTGGTGACCAACCGCGGCGCGAGCGCCTCGTACGCCGCGGGCGGCGTCACGGCCCAGACCCGCCGGTTCATCACCACCCAGGGGCTGCCCACCCAGACGACGTCGAGCACCGACCTGTCGATCTCGGGCCAGGGCTTCTTCACGGTGACCGAGAAGGCCGAGGGGCTGCAGGCGTCCGACGTCCGTTCGTTCACCCGCGCCGGCTCCTTCCAGCTCGACAGCCTGGGCTACCTGAAGAACGACGCCGGCCTGTATCTGCAGGGCTGGCTGGTCGACGATCTCGGCGCCATCACCCCCGACCCGTCGGACATCACCCGGCTGAAGTCGATCAACGTCTCCTCGGTCGGCGGCGCCGCCGAACAGACGACCCGCGCCACGGTCAACGCCAACCTGAAGTCCAGCCAGGCGCTGTCGGCCGACGTCGGCGTGTACAACGCCGCGACCAACTCGATGGCCATGTACGATCCGGACGCCGGCACGGGCGTGCGGCCTGACTTCTCGATCCAGGTGCCCGTCTCGGACTCCAAGGGCGGCAAGCGGACGGTCCAGGTCGACTTCCTCAAGAGCGCCAACCCCAACGAGTGGTACGCCGAGATCCGCGCGGTCCCGGCCAGCGACGTCGTGACCGGCGCCGGCCTGACCAACGGCCAGCTGGCCACCGGCAAGGTGGTGTTCACGCCGGACGGCCGCCTCGACACCGCCGCCACCACCCTGTTCCCCGACCCGAGCAACCCGGTCCTGTCGTTCGCCGCCTCGGCCGACGCGGCGCCAGCGGCCGGTGAGTTCAAGTGGGCGACGGGCCTCGGCGTCGGCGCCCAGGACATCCGCCTGGATCTCGGCGGCGCGGCCGGCGGCCTGACCCAGTTCGACAGCGAGTCGCTCGTGCAGTCGGTCGCCACCAACGGCACCGCCTTCGGCAACCTGACCAACATCGAGATCGACGAGCGCGGCTTTGTCACCGCCATCTTCGACAACGGCATCTCGCGCCAGATCGCCCAGGTCGCCATCGCCACCTTCCCGAACGCCGACGGCCTGACGCCGGTCAGTGGAAACGCTTACCGGGTCAGCCAGGAGAGCGGCACCTACAACTTCAAGACCCCGGGCGCGGGCGGCGCGGGCTTCATCTCGCCCTCGACGCTCGAAGCCTCGACGGTCGACCTCTCCAGTGAGTTCACCGGGCTGATCACCACGCAACGGGCCTACTCGGCGTCGTCGAAGATCATCACGACGGCGGATCAGATGTTGGAAGAGCTTCTGAACATCAAGAGATAATCTTGAAGTTTAGCTTGCTTTAATTTGGGTGTTTCAAGATGAAACACGGATGTTAACTTGGGGGCGATAGTGGTTACCTGCATTTTTACTATCGCGATTCATCCACCGTTATCGCCAGTGGCGTACGGTTCTCCTCAACAGTGATGGTGAGAGAGGCCTAGAGCCATGCTTCAACAACAGCGTGTTAATAACAGGGGCGAGAAGTACGTGATCGGTCCCACGGGTGCGCCGTTGACGCTGTCCGACCTGCCGCCCGCCAATACCGAGCGCTGGGTCATCCGGCGCAAGGCGGAGGTGGTCGCGGCGGTGCGCGGAGGTCTGCTCAGCCTTGATGAAGCCTGTGATCGCTACAGGCTCACCAACGAAGAGTTCCTGACCTGGCAGAAATCGATCGACCGGCACGGCCTCGCGGGGCTCCGGACGACCCGACTGCAACAGTATCGCTGAGCCGCTCCGCCCCCCAGCTTTCGGCTCGCGACAGGCGGCCGCGTTCCGAAAGGGGCGCGGCCGTCGCCCGTTTGGGGCGCGTGGGTCGGAACTTAAGGACCCGTTTACCACGCACCCGGTAATTCCTGCCTAGCGGCCCGGTCCTGTCGGCGCCGTTGGTCCAATGCGTAGGGGCGTCCGGGTGGAACAGTTCATGAGCGCCTTGCGCGGGTTCGGCTTCGGCCGGCTCGCGGCGCTGGCCGGGATCGGGGTCGGCATCGCCGCCGCCCTCGTGGCCCTGACGATGAACATCGGGACCGAGCCCAAGGCGCTGCTCTATTCGAACCTCGACCTCAAGGAGGCCTCGGCCGTCGTCCAGGCCCTGCAGGCCGCCAACATCAAGTACGAGGCCGAGGGTGACGGCTCGACCATCATGGTGCCCCGCGACCAGGTCGCCTCGGCCCGCCTGATGATCGCCAGCAAGGGCCTCGTGAGCTCGGGCTCCATCGGCTACGAGATCTTCGACCAGAGCTCGGCCCTCGGTCAGACCGACTTCGTCCAGCAGCTCAATCGCCAGCGGGCCCTCGAGGGCGAGCTGGCCCGCACCATCCGCGGTCTCGACGGCGTCACCTCCGTGCGGGTGCACCTCAACCTGCCCCGCCGCCAGCTGTTCGAGGAAGAGGCCGAGCCGCCCTCGGCCTCGGTGATGATCGGCATTGCCGGCCGCACCCCCGGCGACGAGCAGGTCCAGGCGGTCCAGAACCTGGTCGCCGGCGCCGTGCCGGGCCTGAAGGCCGAGCAGGTCTCGGTCATCGACCAGCACAACAAGGTCCTTTCCGTCGCCGGCGGCTCGTCGGTGGCCGGCAAGATGGCCGACGATCGCAAGTCCGAGGTCGAGCGCCGCATGGCCGCCCGCATCAAGGAGCTGGTCGAGGGCGTCGTCGGCCCGGGCCGCGCCCGCGTCGAGGTCACCGCCGACATCGACATGGCCCGGGTGACCGAACAGAAGGAAACCTTCGACCCCGACGGCCAGGTCGTCCGCTCCGAACAGACCGGCGAGGAGAACGCCACCGAGAACCAGCCCGACGGGGCCAACACGGTCTCGGCCACGGGCAACATTCCCGGCGCCGGCACGGGCGCGGGCTCCACCACCAATTCCTCGCGCACCGGCCGCACGGACTCCACGACCAACTACGAGATCAGCAAGACCGTCACGACCGAGGTCCGCGAGCCGGGCACGGTGAAGAAGATTTCGGTGGCCGTCGCGGTCGACGGAAACACCGCCGTCGGCAAGGACGGCAAGCTCGGCGCCTATACCCCGCGCACCGAGGCGGAGATGCAGCGGCTCGACGAACTGGTGAAGGCGGCGGTCGGCTTCGACGCCGAACGCGGCGACCAGGTGCGCGTGACCAACGTCAAGTTCGCCCGCGAGGCCATGGACGAGGGCGGCGCGACGGCCAAGGCCGGCTTGCTCAGCGGGTTCGACAAGAACGACGTCATGCGGGCCATCGAACTGGGCGTGCTGGCCATCCTCGGCATCCTGCTGATGCTGTTCGGCGTCCGCCCCCTGCTCAAGAGCCTGACCGGCGGCGGCGGCGCGGGCGGCACGCTGCCGGCCCTGTCGGGCGCGGCCGGCGGACAGTTCGCCACACGCCTGGTCTCGACCCCCGACGGCGGCACGATGCAGATCGCCGTCGACGCCAAGACCGGCGAGCCGCTGGCCCTGCCGGGCCCGGACATGGACCAGCGCATCGACATCGCGCGCATCGAGGGGCAGGTCCGCGCTTCCTCGGTCAAGCGCGTGGCGGACTTCGTCGACACCCATCCCGACGAGTCCGTCTCGATCCTTCGCTCCTGGCTGCATGAAACCGCATGAGTGTGAAAGGCAAATCCAAGGCGGTCACCGAGACGGCGCGCCTGAACGGCCCTGAAAAGGCGGCCATCGTCCTGCTGTCGCTGGGCGAGGACCACACCGCCATCTGGGAAGCGCTCGACGAGGAGGAGATCAAGGAGATCTCCCAGGCCATGGCCACCCTCGGCACGGTCTCGGCTTCGGTGGTCGAGGAGCTGCTGGTCGAGTTCGTCTCCGGCATGTCGTCCAGCGGCGCGATCATGGGCAGCTTCGAACAGACCCAGCGTCTGCTCGGCGCCTTCATGGCCCCGGAGAAGGTCGACTCCCTGATGGAGGAGATCCGCGGCCCGGCCGGTCGCACCATGTGGGACAAGCTGGGCAACGTGAACGAGGCGGTGCTCGCCAACTATCTGAAGAACGAATACCCGCAGACCGTCGCGGTCGTGCTGTCCAAGATCAAGGCCGAGCACGCTGCCCGGGTGCTGGGCGCCCTGCCGGAGGACTTCGCCCTGGAGTGCGTCCAGCGCATGCTGCGCATGGAGCCGGTGCAGCGCGAGATCCTCGACAAGATCGAGCAGACCCTGCGGACCGAATTCATGTCGAACCTGGCGCGCACCTCCAAGCGCGACAGCCACGAGATGATGGCCGACATCTTCAACAACTTTGATCGTCAGACCGAGGCGCGTTTCATCGCCGCCCTGGAGGAGCGCAACCGCGAGAGCGCCGAGCGCATCCGGGCCCTGATGTTCGTCTTCGAGGACCTCAACAAGCTCGACCCAGGCGGCGTGCAGACGCTGCTGCGCGCGGTCGAGAAGGACCAGCTCGGCCTGGCGCTCAAGGGCGCCTCGGACGCCCTGCGCGAGATGTTCTTCTCCAACATGTCCGAACGCGCCAGCAAGATCATGCGCGAGGACATGGAGAGCATGGGCCCGGTCCGCCTGCGCGACGTCGACCAGGCGCAGATGGCGATGGTCCAGGCCGCCAAGGACCTCGCCGCCAAGGGCGAGATCATGCTGGCCGGCGCCGGCGGCGATGATGAGCTGATCTACTGATGACCCATCCCGCTCACAAACCCTTCGCCTTCGACACCGTGTTCGACGATCTCGGCGCGGTGGCCTACCGGCCGCCGGTGCAGAAGCGCTCGTGGACCCCCGACGAGGTCGAGCAGATCCGCGCGGCCGCCTTCGCCGAGGGCGAACGGTCCGCCGTGGCCCGCGCCGAAGCCGAGGCCGCCGACGCCCTGGCCGACATCGCCCGCGCCGCGCGCTCGGCGATGACCACCCTGGCCGGGGTGGCGCACGCGCACCGCGTCGGCTCGGCCGAACTGGCCCTGGCCGCCGCACGGCGTATCGCCGACGCGGCCCTGACCCGCTTTCCCGACGCCCCGGTCTCGGCGGCGCTCGAGGCCCTGTCCCGGGAAGTCGAGGCCCAGCCGCGGCTGACCGTGCGCGTCGCCGCCGGGCTCGAGGCCCGCGTCCAGGCGTCGCTCGACGAAACCGCCGCCGCCATCGGGTTCCAGGGCCAGATCACGGCCCGCGCCGACACCGCCCTGCCGCTCGCCGCCTTCGTCCTCGACTGGGGCGACGGAAAGGCGGCCTTCGATCCGCTCGCCGCCGCCGACCGTGTCGCGGAGGCCCTCGACGCGGCCCTCGCCGCCGAGGGTCTGCACGCCGAACCCCTGATCCCCGCCAGCGAGGCCGACCATGGCTGAAGACACCAATCTCGCGCTTGACGAGTTCTCCGCCGACGAGGCCCTGGCCTCCGAAATGCACGTCGACGCGACCGACAAGACCGCCGCCGACCTGGCGCCGGTGTTCGACGTGCCGGTCAACATCTCGGCGGTGCTGGGGCGGGCCAACCTCTCGGTCGCCCAGCTGCTGCAGCTGGGCCAGGGCAGCGTCCTCGAGCTCGACCGCAAGGTCGGCGAGGCCATCGACATCTATGTGAACAACCGCCTGGTCGCCCGCGGCGAGGTCGTCGTCGTCGACGACCGCCTCGGCGTGACCATGACGGAAATCATCAAGGACGGCGACTCGGCCGCCTGATCGGCGACGGGACGTAAAGGAGAGTACCCATGCGACTTCTGGTCGTCGGACGTTTGAACGGGCAGCTGGCCCTCGCCGTGAAGATGGCGATGTCGGCGGGCGCCAAGGTGGCCCACGTGGAGACGGTGGAAGCCGCGACCCAGGCCCTGCGGGCCGGCCAGGGCGCCGACCTGCTGATGGTCGACTACGACCTGGACATCGCCGGACTGATCGCCGCCAACGAGGCCGAGCGCATCCGGGTGCCGGTCGTCGCCTGCGGCGTCGGCTCCGACGCCCGGAAAGCCGGCGACGCGATCCGCGCGGGAGCCAAGGAGTTCATTCCGCTGCCGGCGGAAGCCGACCTGATCGCCGCGGTGCTCGCGGCCATCGGCGACGACGCCCGGCCGATGATCGCCCGCGACCCGATCATGGAAGTGGTCATCAAGCTGGCTGACCAAATCGCCCCGTCCGACGCCTCGATCCTGATCACCGGCGAAAGCGGCGTCGGCAAGGAGGTGATGGCCCGCTACGTCCACACCAAGTCGCGCCGGGCCAACAAGCCGTTCATCAGCGTCAACTGCGCCGCCATTCCCGAAAACCTGCTCGAAAGCGAACTGTTCGGCCACGAGAAGGGCGCGTTTACCGGCGCCGTGGCCCGCCGCATCGGCAAGTTCGAGGAAGCCAGCGGCGGCACGCTGCTGCTCGACGAAATCAGCGAGATGGACGGCCGGCTGCAGGCCAAGCTGCTGCGCGCCCTGCAGGAGCGCGAGATCGACCGCGTCGGCGGCGGCAAGCCGGTCAAGGTGGACATCCGCGTCATCGCCACCTCCAACCGCGACCTGGCCCAGGCCGTGCGCGAAGGGACGTTCCGCGAAGACCTTCTCTACCGCCTCAATGTCGTGAACCTCCGCCTGCCGCCGCTGCGCGAGCGGCCCGGCGACATCGTCGCCCTGTCGGATCACTTCGTGAAGAAGTACGCCGCGGCCAACGGCATCCCCGAGCGGCCGCTGTCGGCCGAGGCCCGCCGCCGCCTGGTCGGCCATCGCTGGCCGGGCAACGTGCGGGAACTGGAAAACGCCATGCACCGCGCGGTGCTGCTGTCGACCGGCCCGGAGATCGAGGAGTTCGCCGTCCGCCTGCCCGACGGCCAGCCGATGTCGCCCGCGCCCGACGTGGCGGTCGCCCGCACGGCCTCGATGGCCGCCGACGCGATCAGCCGCGCCTTCGTCGGCCAGACGGTCGCCCAGGTCGAGCAGCAGCTGATCCTCGACACCCTCGGCCACTGCCTCGGCAACCGCACCCATGCGGCCAACATCCTCGGCATCTCGATCCGCACCCTGCGCAACAAGCTGAAGGAGTATTCCGAGGCCGGCGTGACGGTCCCGGCGCCCCAGGCCGGCCTGGGAGCGCACGCGGCCTAGGGCGTCAGCCCTAGGTCCGACCCAGCATGGCGGACATCGGACTTTCAGGACTGGCAGCTTCCAAGCCCTCGGCGGGACGCCTCTGGGGCTGGCTGGTGCGCGGCGAGGTCGGCCTGGCGGTCGGCGTCATCGGCATCATCATCCTGCTGATCCTGCCGATCCCGGCGTTCATGCTGGACATCCTGCTGTCGCTGTCGATCACCAGCGCCGTGCTGATCCTGATGACGGCTCTGCTGATCAAAAAGCCCCTGGAATTCACCGCCTTCCCGACGGTGCTGCTGGTCACGACCCTGTTCCGGCTGGGCCTCAACCTCGCCTCGACGCGCCTGATCCTGAGCCACGGACACGAGGGCGCCCACGGCGCCGGCCAGATCATCAAGGCCTTCGGCGAGCTGATGATGGGCGGCAACTACATCATCGGGGTGATCGTCTTCGCCATCCTGGTGATCGTGAACTTCGTCGTCGTCACCAAGGGTTCGGGCCGCATCGCCGAAGTCGCGGCCCGTTTCACCCTCGACTCCATGCCCGGCAAGCAGATGGCCATCGACGCCGATCTGTCCTCCGGCCTGATCGACCAGGACGAGGCCAAGAAGCGCCGCAAGGAGCTGGAATCCGAGTCGACCTTCTTCGGGGCCATGGACGGCGCCAGCAAGTTCGTCCGCGGCGACGCGGTCGCCGGCCTGATCATCGTCGCCATCAACATCGTCGGCGGCTTCCTGATCGGGGTCATCCAGCACCACATCCCGGCCGGCCAGGCGGCGACCACCTACACCCTGATGACCATCGGCGACGGCCTCGTCAGCCAGGTGCCGGCGCTGGTCATCTCGATCGCCGCGGGCTTCCTGGTGTCCAAGGCCGGCGTCGAGGGCTCGGCCAACGCCGCCCTGGTCACCCAGCTGGCGATGAACCCGATCAGCCTGGGCATGGTCTCGGCCTCGGCCGGCATCATCGCCCTGATCCCGGCGATGCCGAAGATCCCGTTCCTGATCCTCGCCCTCGGCGCCGGCTTCCTCGCCTATCGCCGGACGCTCAAGGCGAACGAACCGGAAATCGTCATCGAACAGGCCGCGCCCGTCGAACAGGAAGAGGAGCCGATCTCCAATTCGCTGGCCATCGACGATGTGAAGATCGAGCTCGGCTACGGCCTGCTGGCGCTGATCAACGACCTCGACGGCCGCAAGCTGACCGACCAGATCCGCGCCCTGCGCAAGACGCTGGCGGCCGACTACGGCTTCGTCATGCCGCCCGTGCGGATCCTCGACAACATGCGCCTGCCCACCCAGGGCTACGCCATCCGCATCAAGGAGATGGAGTGCGGCGCGGGCGAGGTGCGCATCGGCTCGCTGATGGCCATGGATCCGCGCGGCGGCCAGGTCGAGCTGCCCGGCGATCACGTGCGCGAGCCGGCCTTCGGCCTGCCGGCCACCTGGATCGACGAGACCCTCAAGGAAGAGGCGACCTTCCGCGGCTACACCATCGTCGACCCGGCCACGGTGCTGACCACCCACCTGACCGAGATTCTCAAGGACAACATGTCCGACCTGCTGTCGTTCGCCGAGGTGCAGAAGCTGCTCAAGGACCTCGGGCCGGAGCAGAAGAAGCTGGCCGACGACGTGGTCCCGGCCATCGTCACCGGCACCAGCCTGCAGCGCGTGCTGCAGGCGCTGCTGCGCGAGCGCGTCTCGATCCGCGACCTGCCGACCATTCTCGAAGGCGTCGCCGAGGCCGCGCCGCACACCGCCTCGATCACCCAGCTGGTGGAGGCCGTGCGCTCACGCCTCGGCCGCCAGCTGTGCTGGGCCAACCGCGGCGACGACGGCGCCCTGCCGATCGTCACCCTGTCGCCGGACTGGGAAGTCGCCTTCAGCGAGGCGCTCGTGGGCCAGGGCGAGGACAAGCAGCTGGCCATGGCCCCGAGCAAGCTGCAGGAGTTCATCCGCGGCGTCCGCGAGGCCTTCGAGCGCGCGGCGCTGGCCGGCGACAGCCCCGTGCTTCTGACCAGCCCGCAGATCCGCCCGTTCGTCCGTTCGATCATCGAGCGCTTCCGCGGCCAGACCGTGGTGATGAGCCAGAACGAGGTCCATCCGCGGGCCAAGCTGAAGACGGTCGGGCAGGTGTAGGGAGGGCGCAGGGCGCAGGGCGTTGGGCGTGGTTCGACTTTGCCCGCCGACGATGCCGCGCCTCCCGTTTGCTACTCCCTACTCCCTACTCCCTACTCCCCAAACGCCGATATCCGGGCCATCCTCCCTCCACAAAGGGGAGGACACCACATGAACCGCAAGGCGCTTATCAACGCGACCGTCGTCGGCACGGTGCTGCAACTCATCATGGTTCTGGCCGGACACTGGGTCCCGGCCGTGGCCAATCTGTTCGCCATCGTTGGCATTCTGATCTCGCTGGTCGCCGGTCTGCTCTACGCCCGGGCGGCGAAGGGCTCCTGGAGCGACAGCACGCTCGGCGGCGTCATCGCAGGGGCGCTCTGCGCCCTGCTGGGCATCGCGGTATCCTGCCTGCTGGGCGACGTTCCGCCGGCCATCCTGGCGATCGGCACGCTCAGCTCGGCCGCCGGCGGCGCGATCGGCGGCGCGATCGGGAAGCTGCTGAAGTAGCCGGAGGGACGGACACCCTTCGGTGTCCGTCCCGACCGGTCACGCCTCCGCGAACACCGCCGCGCGCTTCTGCATCGTCGCCATGACCGCCTCGATCTGGTTCGGCGAGCCGATCAGGGCGCCCTGTTCCTTCGACTCGGCGAGCAGCACGGCGTGCTGGTCGGCGCCGGAGGCGGCCAGGTCGATCAGCCGCTTGTCGCCGCGGATGGCGTGCGGGTTCTTGCCGGCGATCTCATGAGCCAGGGCCAGGGCCTCGGCGCGCGGATCGGCGCAGACGCGGGTGGCGAAGCCGTAGCCGACGGCTTCCTCGCCGCTGAACTGGCGGCCCGAATAGGTCAGCTCGCGAATGACGTCGTCGCGGGCCAGATGGCGCATCAGCACCAGCCCGGCCATGTCGGGCACCAGGCCCCACTTGATCTCCATGATCGACATCTTCGCGTCGGCGGTGACGTAGCGAATGTCGGCGCCGAGGGCGACCTGGAAGCCGCCGCCGAAGGCCACGCCGTGGATGGCGGCGATCACCGGCACCGGGACCTCGCGCCAGACCATGGCCGCCTGCTGGGCGCGGTTGGCGCCGCCGGGCGTGCGGCTGGTGTTGACCAGGCCGTCGCCGCCCTTGCGCTCGCCCGAGGCCATCTTGCCGAAGTTGCCCATGTCCAGCCCGGCGCAGAAGGCGCGGCCGTCGCCCGACAGCACCACGGCGCGGACGCCGGCCTCGGTCTTGAGCCGCTCGCCGGTGGAGACGAGCGCGTCGAACATGGCGTCGTCCAGGGCGTTCATCTTGTCGGTGCGGATGAGCCGCACGTCGGCCACGCCGCCCTCGATGGTCACGGAAATCCGGTCCTGCGTGCTCATGGCGAGCGTCTCCCTGTCTGGTTTTGCGTGACCGTATCGGGCGCGCGGCGCTCCCCGCAAGCCGTCACCCGACGGAACCCGGGGCGCTGTCAGGCGGTTATTGCAGCCTGAGGGGGCGGGGAAAGTCACGGAGTTTGACCTCATGCCCTACAAGACCGTCCTGTCCGGCCTCGGCGCCATCGGCGCGCTGGTGATCGCCGGAACCGCCCAGGCCCAGACTGTCGACCTCGCCGGCAAGGCCGCCGTAACACCGCCGGCCGCGCCCGCCATGCCCGCCACGCCCGCCCTTCCGGCGATGCCGCCGAAGGCCGCCATGCCGCCGGCCGCCACGACCGCCGGCGCGGACGTCAGCGCGACCGCCAACGCCGCCGCCAGCTTCCCGATCGGCACGGTCGTGCGCGATTCGGCCGGCGTCCAGATCGGGACCGTCATGGACCCGAAGGAGGGCATGGCCACGGAAGGCCGCGTCGCCATCCGCACCGGCAGCGGCTTCATCACGGTGCCGGCCGCCAGCCTGCGGCTGGACGGCGGCGTGGCCGTCAGCAGCCAGACGGCCGCCGACGTCGGGGCCGGCGCGAAGCCTCCGCAGTAGCGCACACGACCGGGTCCTGACGGATTCGCGTCGTCGGGACCCTTCGTCGCCATTGCCCCGCGCCCCGCGCGCCGATAGAGATGCGGCCGTGAGGGCGGCGCCAGGGCCGCCGGGGAAGCTTGCGCATGGCTCCGGCCAGACCGAAGAAGAGACAAGGCTCCACCAGCACCCTGCTCTGGGATCTGCTGACCTTTGACCGCCTGATGACGGGCCCGGTGATCCATCTGATCTACTGGGCGGGCCTCGGCGTGATCATCATCGGCATCTTCGGCGCCATCGGCGCCGCTGTCGGCGTGGCGCTGCAGGACACCAACATCATCGGCAAGCTGCTGGCCCTGCCGGTGGCCATCGCCGGCGTGCTCGTCGGCCTGGCGCTCAGCCTGCTGTGGCGTTCGTTCTGCGAGTTCTACGTGGCCATTTTCCGCATCGCCGACGACCTGCGCGCCCTGCGCCACGCCAGCGACGCCGACCACGTGCTGAAAAAGCCGGTCAGCCCGCCGACCCTGGACGTCTGAGCGCGTTCACCACCGCGCTGAACGCCGGCTTGGGCCGTCCCGCGTCATCGAACAGCAGCGGTCTGTCCGACGCATTTTCCCGCTTCAGCCAGCTGTCCCGGTCGCGCAGGCCCCAGACGGTGAAGGCGAACTGCTGCCGCTCGGGCAGGGCGGCGTAGGCCTCCACGGCCTCGGCGTACAGGCGCGCCTGCCGCTGCTCGGCCTCGGGCCGTGACGCCAGCATTCCGCCCTGGACCACCGACACATCCATCTCCGACAGGTGGATCGGCAGCCCGAAGCCGGCCAGCTGCTTCAGCGTGGCGGTGATCGCGCCGGACGGCAGCTCCGACCAGCAATGCGTCTGGCAGCCGATGCCGCCGAGCGGCACGCCGTCCTTCAGCAGCTGCTCGATCAGCCGCAGGTAGGCGCGCAGCTTCGCCGGCCGGCTTTCCAGGTGGTAGTCATTGACGAACAGCACCGCCGCCGGATCGGCGGCCCGGGCGGCCTCGAACGCCACCCTGAAGTGGCCGGTCTGGCCGAGCCTGCGGGTCCACAGGCTCTCCCGCAGGCCCTCGCCGTTCTCCATCACCGGCTCGTTGACCACGTCCCAGCCCGTGGCGATGCCGCGATAGCGGCTGACCATGGCGGTGACGTAGTTGCGCAGGGCCGCCTCGAACGACTGCCGCGACTCATCGAGCCGCAGAAAGCCTTCGGGCTCGTTGGCGTACCAGACCAGGGTATGGCCGAAGAGCTTCAGGCCGCGCCGCTGGGCGAAGCCGGCGATGGCGTCGGCGCGGTCGAAGCGAAACGCGCCGTCCGGCTGGACGACGTATTCCATCTTCATCTCCCACTCGGCGGTGATCTGGGAGAAGTGCCGGGCGACGAGGTCGCCGTAGGCCGGATCGGTCAGTTCGGCCGCCCGCACGGCCGTGCCGATGCGAAACGGGGCCAGCGACTTGAGGGGCGGCTCAGGAACCGGCTGCGCTGTCGCCGGTTCGCGGCCACAGGCGGCGAGGGCCAGGCCGGACGCGAGGACCAGGCGGCGGGAGAGGGGGGCGAGCGCAGGGGCATGCGCAGGGGACAGTTTAACCTGTCCCTTGGGACAGGTTAAACTGTCCCCGCTTCCGCCTTCCCCGCTTTCGCGCGGCCGTCTCACCGCCCGACGGCTCTGCGCAGCCCCAGTTCGTCGAGGGCGGCGGTTTCGCGGCGGCCGGCTTCCTTGCGGGCGGCCTGGCGCGTGGCTTCGGCGACGTGTTCGTACTTCTTCAGCGCCTCGAAGGCTTCGCTCAGCGCGTCGCGGGCGCCGGCCTCTTCAAGGGCGATCGTGTCCAGCGCGGCCTGGGCGGCGGCTTTTCGCTGCCTGAGCCCCTCGCGGAAGCCGGCCATGTACCAGCCGGCCTCGGCGTCGGCGCGGGCGTTCTGCAGTTCGGACTCGCCCTCGGCTTCCAGCACCGCCAGCCGCATCTCGACGGCCGTGCGCCGGTCGACGATCTCGGCCAGCCGCTTCTGCAGGCTCTCGACCTCGAAGGTCGAGATGCGGATCAGGGAGCCCATGGCCTTCATCAGGCGCTACCGAGAATCTGGTCGAGGCCGGCGAAGGCGTCGTCGAGGCTGGTGACCTCGTCCTTGTCCTGGCTCAGGAAGGCCTCGAGATCGGGGTTCAGGGCGATGGCCCGGTCGACCTGGGCGTCGGCGCCGGGACGATAGGCGCCGATGCGGATCAGCTCCTCCATGTTCGCCCACGCCGCCAGCGTCTGGCGGGCGTTGGAGACGATCTGGCGTTCGTGGGGCAACTGGCAGCCGGGCATGGTCCGACTTATGGACTTGAGGACGTTAATGGCGGGGAAGCGTCCGCGCTCGGCGATCGCCCTTTCCATCACGATATGGCCATCGAGAATGCCGCGCACGGCGTCGGCGATCGGCTCGTTGTGGTCGTCCCCGTCCACCAGCACGGTGAACAGGCCGGTGATCGGGCCCGCCGTCGAGCCGTCCGGCCGGATCGGACCGGGTCCGGCCCGCTCCAGCAGCTTGGGCAGCTCGGTGAACACGGTGGGCGTATAGCCCTTGGTCGTCGGCGGCTCGCCGGCGGCCAGGCCGATCTCGCGCTGGGCCATGGCGAAGCGGGTCACCGAGTCCATCAGGCACAGCACTTCCAGGTCCTGGTCGCGCATCGCCTCGGCCACGGCCAGGGTCATGTAGGCGGCCTGCCGCCGCTTGAGCGCCGGCTCGTCGGAAGTGGCCACGACGACGACGGCGCGCTTGAGTCCCTCCTCGCCGAGCGTCTCCTCGATGAACTCGCGCACCTCGCGGCCCCGTTCGCCGATCAGCCCGACCACGACCGCGTCGCAGTCGGCCTGGCGAGCCAGCATCGACAGCAGCACCGACTTGCCGACACCCGAGCCGGCGAAGATGCCCAGGCGCTGGCCGCGGCAGGTGGTGGTGAAGACGTTCATCGACCGTACGCCGAGGTCCAGCCGCTCGCCGACCCGGCCGCGGGCATGGGCCGGCGGCGGCGGCGCGCGCAGGCTGTAGGGCGACGCGCCCTGCGGCAGGGGACCCTTGCCGTCGATGGGGTTGCCGAAGGCGTCGATGATCCGGCCGAGCCAGGCCTTGTGCGGACGGACCATGCCGCCGTCCGGCTGGATGCGGATCTCGGCTCCGGGCGCGATGCCCTCGACGGGCCCGAACGGCATCAGCAGGGCGCGGGTCTCGCGGAAGCCGACCACCTCGGCGGCGAGGGAGGGCGCGTTGCGGCGCTCGATCTCGGCCCGGGCCCCGACGGCCAGATGGGTCAGCCCGCCGCGCGCCTCGATCAGCAGCCCGTTCACCGCCGCCACGCGGCAGGAGACGGACAGCGGCTCGATACGCTCGACGGCGGCGATCAGACTGCGCAACGCGATGGCCCCGGATAACCCAGCGGCCATCATGGCAAGGTTGCTTTAACCATAAATGAAAGGTGCGTGTCCCCGGTCCGCTACCGCCACCGATCGCCCGGCGCCGCGACGTAGGTCTGCCACACGTACCGCCACGGGATGACGATCGGGAAGATCACCCCCATGCCGCAGGCCAGCAGGGTCTCGGCCGTGCCGGCGCTCATCCCGCCGGCCCGCCAGGCGGGGATGCCGACGAGCGCCAGCCACAGGCCCTTCCAGATCATCTCGAACATCAGCAGCGGGAGCATCTTCAGCGGATGGCGCAGGCCGAGCAGCGCCAGCAGCGAGACGGCCGCCAGCACGCACTGGACCACGCCGTACATCAGCGGCCAGGGCGTCTCGTGGTGGAAGATGCCCGGCCAGATGGTCAGGCCGAGCCCGACCGACATCAGCAGATAGGCCGCCCTGAGGGCATAGAGGCGCAACAGCGGGACCTGGGTCATGCCGGGATTTCCTTGCAGAGATGGGAGAGGGAGTGGGGGCGGGCGGTTAGCCGACGTCCCTGAGGATCTTCTCGATCGCGGCGAGGCGCGTCTCGATGGCGGCGAGGGCGGCGTCACTGACCAGCCGGGCTTTCGCCTGCTGGACCTGGGCGTAGTAGCGCATGCCGAAGATCGCCAGCAAGGTTACGAGCGGCAGGCAGATGGTCGTCAGGTAGAGGGTGGCGGACATGGGCTTGGCCTTTACGTGTCGAGCTTGCTTGAGAGGGTGCGCGCCGCGTCGCCGATGGCGTCGGGCGTGAGGTGAAGGGCGAAATCGGCGACCTCGAAGTAGTTGAGCGCCTTGCCGTCGGCGGACAGTTCCAGCTGGCTGGTCACCAGACCGGCGTCCTCGAGTTTCTGCAGATGCAGGTGCAGCAGCGGGCGGCTGATGCCGAGCTCCCGCGCCAGCGCGCTGATGTAGTTGCGGCCGCCGTCCCGCAGGGCCGCGATGATCCGCAGCCGATGCGGACTGGCCAGCGCCGCCAGCATGGCCAGCAGCTGATCTCCCGTCGGTGGCGCGTTCGATTTCATGTGTCAGAAATATCTGACGCATGTCAGGGAGTCAAGCGCCGGGGACATGTACCGCCGGTACGTGTCGCCAGACTACTGCGGGTTCTGCGGCAGGCCGTCGGCGATGTCGTAGTAGTCGCCCTTGTCGGCGACGAAGATGTGCTTGCCCATCCGCGCGCCGGTCGGTGCGTCGAAGGCGCCCATGGCGATGGCGATCCACGGGTGGCGGACCGGCTTCCAGAACAGCGCCGAGCCGCAGGTCGCGCAGAAACCGCGCCGCACCTTCTCCGAGGACTGGAACCAGGTCACCCGCTCCGCGCCCTGGATCGTCACCGACGATTCCGGCAGGTCGGTCGAGGCCCAGAAGTGGCCGGACGTCTTGCGGCACAGGGTGCAGTGGCAGGCGTCCGGCGCGGACAGTTCGCCCTCGACCGTGAAGCGGACCGCGCCGCAGAGACAGGATCCTGCGTGCATCATGCGATCTCCCGGACAGTATCGGTGTGAAACAGGCTGGCAGATGTCGTCCGGCCGATCCAGCCGCTTGACCCGGCCCCCGGGGCTGCCTCGATAACACCGCCGGTTCGTCATCAGCGAGGTCAGTCATGACTGCTTTCCCCCGGTTCCTGAGTCCCGCCGAAGCCGCCCGTCGGCTCGGCGTTTCCGCCAAGGCCCTGCGCCTCTACGAGCGGCGTGGGCTGGTTGCGCCGGGGCGGACGCCGGCCGGCTGGCGCGCCTACGGTCCCGACGACATGGCGCGCGCCGGCGATATCGCGGCGTTGCGCGGGCTGGGTCTCAGCCTCGAGCAGGTGGCGCGCGTCATCGGCGGCGATCCCACGGGACTGGAGCCCGCCCTGGCCTCGCATCAGGCCGTGCTGGAGCGGCGCTTTCGCGACATGATCGGATCACTTGAGGCGATCCGCGCGGTGCGCGACCAACTGGCGCGCGGAAATGCGCCCACCCTCCGCGATCTGGCCGGACTGTCGGGCGCGCCCGGCGTTGCGGTGGCGGCGTTCGACCTGCCCTGGCCGTGGGGTGGCGAGCGGTTCGAACTGCGCGACCTCCGGCCTCTGACCTACATTGTCGGGCCGCTCGGCAGCGGCAAGACGCGGCTGGCGCGGGCCATCGCCGCAGCCCTTCCCGACGCGGAGTTCTTCGGTCTGGACCGGCTGGACGACAGCGCCGCAGCGGCGCGTGCGCGGCTGGAGGCGGATCCGGCGCTGCAGGCGCGGGTCAGTCGGGCCCTGACCTGGATGATCGAGGATGGCGCGTCAGCTTGCGACGCCCTGACCGCCCTGCTTGTGACGCTGGAAGCCGACTCAGCGGGCGCGGTGGTGGTCGACATGATTGAGCAGGGGCTCGACCCGGCGACGCAGGAAGCCGTGATCGCCTGGCTTCGGCGGCGCGGCCGGACCGGCCGGCCGCTGTTCCTGATGACCCGTTCGTCATCGATCCTCGACCTGGCGGCTGTCGGTCCGGATGAGGCGGTTTTGTTCTGTCCGGCCAATCACAGTCCGCCGATGGTCGTGGCCGCACATGTCGGCGCGGCGGGCTACGAGGCCGTCGAGACCTGCCTGGGGACGCCCGAGGTCCGGGCCAGAACGGAAGGGGTCATCGCCTGGCGGCCGACGACGGCCTGAGCCTCAGGCGGGGTCCGACTTGGCCAGCGCCTCGCCGACCGTCAGGGCGCCTTCGGTCTGCTCCGACCGACGCAGGTCGCCGGGGATCAGGGCCTCGTTGCAGTGCTCGCAGACCAGCTTCGCGGTGAAGGCGTGGCCGCAGTGGTCATGGATGAACTGCACCGGCGGGTTGTCGCCGTAGACGTGGCGGTTGCCCCAGTCGAGCATGGTCAGCAGCACCGGCTGCAGGGCGCGGCCCTTCTCGGTCAGCACGTATTCCTGGCGGGGCGGGCGCTCGGAATAGCGTCGGGGCTCCAGCACGCCGTGGGCGACCAGGCTCTTCAGCCGGGCGGCCAGCACGTTTCGGGCGACGCCCAGGTGATCCTGCCATTTCTCGAACCGGCGCACGCCACGAAACGCGTCGCGCAGGATCAGCAGCGTCCACGGATCGCCGACGACCTCAAGGGTGGCGGCGATGCCGCAGCTCTGGTGCGAATAGTCTGCTGTACGGCCCATGAGCGCAATTTGCGGTTTCCGTTAGGGGAAAGCAAGAGGGTTGTCTTTCGGGACGAACCTGAGTAAGTTGTTTTTAGCAACGCATTTCCTGTTTTGCTCAACTCGGGACGGCGTCAACGGACCCCGACGTCGTCCCGTCTTTTTCCGGATCCCTCAGCGACGGCTACGGCTCCTTCGGCGCCGCCGCATCGGCTGCGGCCTTGTCGGCGGCGGCTTTCACGCGAGCGGCGCGGGCCGCCTCGGCGTCGGCGATGGCCTTGGCGCGGCGGGCGTCGACAGCGGCCTGCGCCGTCTTGCGCCGCTCGGCGACGGAGGCTTCCTGGGCCGGGGTGAGGCCCTTGGGCGTCGGCCCGGCGACCGGCGGACGCGAGACCGGGGCGGGCGCCGCGACCGGCGGCGTCGGAGTTTGCGGCGGGCGCAGCCTGGCGGCGGCGGCGTCGCGGCGGGCCTTCAGTTCGGCCTCGCGATTGAGCCGCGCGGCCCGGCGCGCCGCTTCATGTTCCCGCTCCAGAGTCGCCGCGTCGGGCGCGGTCGGCTTGGCCACGGGGGCCGTGGGCGGGGTCGCGACCGGGGGGCGACCGTCCGGCCCGCGATCGGGCCGCCCGGGGCGGTCAGGACGATCCGGACGCGTATCCCGCGCGGGCGGAACCGGCGCGGGCGGCGTGACGATCACCGGCGGCGGCGTCTGGCCGGCGGGCCGCTCCGGCCGGCGCGGGCGATCCTGGCGGGCTTGCCAGTCTCGCCATTGCTGGCTGTCGAGCCGGCGGCGATCGCGCTCGTCGGCCTGCAGGGCCGCGCGGCGCAGGGCCTGGGACCGGGCCAGATAGCGGCCGGCCTCGTCGGCGCGGGCCCGGGTGGCCTCGCGGTCCAGCGCCCGGCGCTGGCGCACGTCATAGACCGTCACCAGCGAGCCGTCGTCGTAGCCGTAACCGTAGTAGAGGTCCTGGACGTAGTAGGGCCGGTCCTGGCCGGCCCGGTAGTAGTAGGAGCGCTCCCCGCCGCCGGCGAGCCGTTCGACCACCCGCCGGACCATCTCGCCGTCGAGCCAGACCGCCGGGGCCTCGTCGCCGTAGTCATAGGCGTAGGACGGCGGCCGTTCGTCATAGTAGCGGTCATCGGCCTCGGCCTGGGTCCAGTAGTCGTCGGCGCGCTCGCGCGGCGCGGCCACGACCCGGGCCGGCGGCGCGGGCGGCAGCGCCTGCGGCGTGGCGGGCGCGAGGGCGACGGGTTCGGGCGCCGCCGCCTCGATCGGCGCGGGAGGCGTGTCGGGCTTGCGGTCACAGGCTCCGAGCAGGGCGGCGAGGGCGACGCCGGCGAACAGAACGCGACAGGTCATGGGGCAGTCCTTCAGGCTGGGGCCCGCCGGTCGACGGGCGCCATTCCACTGCCCAACGCGCGGACAGGCTTGCGGGGGGCGCCCGGAACGCTCAAATCAGCCCCGTCTGCTTTCGGAGAGTCCTGATCATGTCCGCCGATCCCGTCGTCATCGTCTCCTTCGCCCGCACGCCGATGGGCGGCTTCCAGGGCGCGCTCACCGGCGTGAAAGCCACCGAACTGGGCGCGACCGCCGTGCGCGCCGCGGTGGAGCGGGCCGGGGTCGATCCGGCGAGGATCGAGCAGATCATCATGGGCTGCGTGCTGCCGGCGGGCCTGGGCCAGGCGCCGGCCCGTCAGGCGGGTCTGGGGGCGGGCCTGTCGCTCGGCGTGGCGGCGACCACGGTCAACAAGATGTGCGGCAGCGGCATGCAGGCGGCCATCATGGCCCACGACGCCCTGGCGGCCGGCTCGGTCGACCTGGTCGTCGCCGGCGGCATGGAGAGCATGACCGGCGCGCCCTACCTGATGGCCAAGCACCGCGGCGGCGCCCGCATCGGCCACGATGTGATCAGCGACAGCATGTACCTCGACGGCCTCGAGGACGCCTATGAGCCGGGCCGGCTGATGGGCTCGTTCGCCGAGGACAGCGCCCGGGCCTACCAGTTCACCCGCGAGGACCAGGACGCCTACGCCATCGAGAGCCTGGGCCGCGCCCGCGCCGCGACCGAGACCGGCGCCTTCGCCGCCGAGATCACCCCGGTGACGGTCAGGACCCGCAAGGGCGAGGAAACGGTCAGCCAGGACGAGCAGCCGCTGAAGGCCGACCCGTCGAAGATCCCGGGCCTCAAGCCGGCGTTCGCCAAGGACGGCACGATCACCGCCGCCAACGCCAGTTCGATCAGCGACGGCGCCGCCGCCCTGGTGATGACCCGCGAGAGCGTGGCCAGGGCGCTCGGCCTGCCGATCGTCGCCCGCGTCGTGGCCCACGCCGCCCACGCCCATGAGCCCGGCCTGTTCACCACCGCGCCCGTGCCGGCGATGCAGAAGGCGCTGAAGAAGGCCGGCTGGACGGCCGAGGACGTCGACCTGTGGGAGGTCAACGAGGCCTTCGCCGTGGTGGCCATGATCGCCATGCGCGAGCTGGGCATCGATCACGCGAAGCTGAACGTCAACGGCGGCGCCACGGCGCTGGGCCACCCGATCGGCGCCTCCGGCGCGCGCATCCTGACCACCCTGCTGTCGGCGCTCCAGGCCCGCGGCGGCAAGCGCGGCATGGCCAGCCTCTGCATCGGCGGCGGCGAGGCCACGGCGATGGCGGTGGAACTGGTGTGAGGGGACAGGGACCAGGGGTTAGGGATTAGGGATTAGGGATTAGGGGGGCGGCACGTCCGCGCTAAACTAGCCCCTAGCCCCTAGCCCCTAGCCCCTAGCCCCTAGCCCCTAGCCCCTAGCCCCTAGCCCCTAGCCCCTAGCCCCCAATCCCAATCCCTAGCCCGGCGCCCGTCCGCCCGGCATGACCATCGTCCGGCCGTTGACGGTGATCTGCTTGTCGCCGGGGCTCATGCCGGCCGGGCAGGCGCCCATGTATTTCGCGTCGATGACCTGCCTGTGGGTGAAGCTCTGGCCGTCGCGGCTGCCGGTGACGTCCGACTCCATGCGATAGGCGCTGTTGAAGTCGCCCGTGACCGTGCCCTTGCTGGTCATGTGCATGCCCTCGGTGGTGCAGTCGAGTTCGAACGCCACGCCGCCCGGGATCCGTTTCCACGTGCTCTTGGTGCAGTTGCGGCGGTCCATGCTCTGGCCGAGCGCGGCGGCGTCATTCTGGGTCGCGTCATCGATGCAGGAACTGGCCTTCATCGGCGCATCGCCCACGGAGATCTCCCACAGGCCGGCTTTCAGGTGCGGGGCGGCTTCGACGCCCGGCGGGACCGGCGGCCTGGCGGCCACGGCGGCGGGCGCCGGACCGGCCTTGTCGGCCGGCTTGCCGCAGGCGGTGAGGGCGAGGGCGGCGAAACAGACGCCGGCGACGATGCGCATCGGTGGACTCCCTGTCTATATTCGAACGACGATATCGGGGAACACAACGCCGCGCGAGACGTCTATGATCCAGAGCATGTCAGAGATCACCGACAATACCGCCGCGGGCCGCTTCGAACTCGTCGAACAGGGCCTGACCGCCTACGCCGACTACCGGATGACCCCGGGGCGGATGATCATCGACTATGTCTTCTCGCCGCCGGCGCTGCGCGGCGCGGGAACGGCGGGCCGGCTGATGCAGGGCGTGGTGGCGCAGGCCCGGGCGCGCTCGGTGAAGATTACCCCCCTTTGCGGTTATGCGGCGGCCTGGCTCAAGCGCCATCCTGAGACCGCTGATCTGCTGGCCTGACGGCGAACGCTGTTCTAGGCTGGCGACCGGGACACTCGTGAACAGGAACCACGACATGCTGAAATCCCTCGCCATGGTCAGCGCGCTGGCGCTGGCGCTTTCGGCCCCCGGCGCGGCGTTCGCGCAGAGCGGCCTGTTGTCGGACTGGGGTCCGTCCGACATGAAGGCGGCCATCGTCGCCGCCGGCTCGACGGTGACGAAGGAGGGCGTGCTCGACAGCGGCTCGCCCTATGTCGGCGCCCAGTCATCGAACGGGATGAAGTACGTCATCTACGGCACCGTCTGCAGCGGCACGCCCAAGCGTTGCCAGGGCGCCAACCTGTCGGCCAGCTTCACGCTCGATTCCGACTCCGAGGTCGACAAGCGCGAGAAGGAAATCGACCGCTCGGCGGTCAGCGTGCGCAACGCCGGCGACAATTCGCTGGAAGTGTCGCGCTACATCATCTTCGACAACGGCATCAGCCGCGCCAACCTGGCGACCAACATCGAGGTTTTCGTCGAGGTGGCCGAGGAAATCTGGAACGGCGGCGGCAAGTAGGCCTGCCCGACATTCACCCGATCAGGCCGCGGGGGCGACTCCGCGGCCTTTTCGTTGCTAGGCTCCTGGCCGGACATCGACCGGGAGAAGACGATGACGGCCAGCGGCTCCAACAGCGTTGATCGCGACCTCCGCCGCCGGGCCGAGGCGGTCATTCCCGGCGGCATGTACGGCCACCAGTCGGTGGGCCTGCTGCCGGAGGACTATCCGCAGTTCTTCCGGTCGGGCGACGGGGCGTACATCACCGACGCCGACGGCCGGCGCTACCTCGACCTGATGTGCGCCTACGGGCCCAACCTGTTCGGCTACGCCAACCCGGAGATCGATGCGGCCTATGTGCGCCAGCTCGGACAGGGCGACGCCCTGACCGGCCCCACAGGCCTGATGGTCGAGCTGGCCGAGGCCTTCGTGGCCCTGGTCAGCCACGCCGACTGGGCGATGTTCTGCAAGAACGGCACGGACGCCACCACCATGGCGATGATGACCGCCCGCCAGCACACCGGGCGCAAGACGCTGGTGCTGGCGCGGGGCGCCTATCACGGGGCCGCGCCCTGGTGCACGCCGCGGCCCGCCGGCACCACGGCCGAGGACAAGGCCAACCAGATCTTCTGCAGCTACAACGACATCGCCAGCCTGGAGGCCGCGGTGGCCAAGGCCGGCGACGACCTGGCGGCCATCTTCGCCGCGCCGTTCCGCCATGACGCCTTCATCGACCAGGCCGCGCCCGATCCCGCCTACGCCCGCCGCGCCCGCGAACTGGCCGACCAGACCGGCGCCCTGCTGATCGTCGATGATGTCCGCGCAGGCCTGCGCCTCGCCCGCGACTGCAGCTGGTCGACGATCGGCGTCCAGCCGGACCTCTCGACCTGGGGCAAGTGCATCGCCAACGGCCACCCGATCTCGGCCCTGCTCGGCAATGACAAGGCGCGCAAGGCGGCGGCCTCTATCTATGTCACCGGCTCCTTCTGGTACGCCGGGGCGGCGATGGCGGCGGGTCTGGCGACCCTGCGCCTGGTGCGCGAGACGGACTACCTCGAGCGGATCACGGCGCTGGGCGAGACCCTGCGCACGGGCCTCGCCGAGCGCGCGGCCGCCGCCGGCTTCGGCTTCCGCCAGACCGGGCCGGGCGTCATGCCGCTGTTCCTGTTCGACGACGACCCCGACCTGCGCAAGGGCTTCTGCTGGTCCAGCGCCATGCTGGCCAGGGGCGTCTACGTCCATCCGTGGCACAATATGTTCCTCTGCGCGGCGATGACCGACGCCGACATCCAGTTCGCCCTCGACGCGGCCGAACAAGCGTTTCAAACTCTGAAATCGCAGGCGCACGACCTGCCGCCGGTGGAGAAGCTCGCCTTCCACTCCGCGCGATAGAAGATCACGGGAGAGACAGATGGCGTTCGCCGAATACGCGGACCACGACGGCCTCGGGCTGGCCGCGCTGGTGAAGAAGGGCGAGGTCTCGCCGGCCGAGCTGGTCGAGGCGGCCATCGAGCGGATCGAGCGCCATAACCCGACCCTCAACGCCGTGGTGCACAAGGCCTATGACGAGGCGCGCAAGGTCGCCGCCGGGCCGCTGCCGGAGGGGCCGTTCCAGGGCGTGCCGTTCCTGATCAAGGACCTCGGGGCCCAGGTGAAGGGCTGGCCGCGCAGCTCCGGCTCCAACTTCGCCCAGGTCGCCGCCGACGCGGCCGACAGCGAGCTGGTCCGGCGCTACCGCAACAGCGGCGTCGTCCTGCTGGGCAAGACCAACACGCCGGAGTTCGGCATCCCGGGCGTCACCCAGTCCGAGCGGCTGGGCCCCTGCGGCAATCCGTGGAACCCCGAGCACATCAGCGGCGGCTCGTCCGGCGGCGCGGCCAGCGCCACGGCATCCGGCATGGTCCCCCTGGCCCACGCCAGCGATGGGCTGGGCTCGATTCGCATCCCGGCCGCCAACTGCGGCCTGGTCGGGATGAAGATCACCCGCGACCGCACGCCGATCTGCGAGGTCACCGACGGCGCCGTCGGCTTCTCGGTCCACCACGTGGTCAGCCGCACGGTGCGCGACAGCGCCGCGATGCTCGACGCCACCGACGGCCCGCAGCCGGGCGACCCCTTCACCCATCCGAAGAAGGAGCGGCCCTTCCTTGAGGAGGTCAGCCGCAGTCCGGGCAAGCTGAAGATCGCCTGGTCCACCGAGACCCCGAGTGGCCGGCCAATGGGCGACGAGATGATCGCCGCGACGCAGAAGACGGTCGAGACGCTGAAGGCGCTCGGTCACGAGGTCTTCGAAATGGGCCTCGGCATCGACTACCGCCTGCTCTATCGCGCCCAGGGCCTGGTCTCGGCCTCCAACTTCGCCGCCTCGATCATGCGCTGGGTCGAGCGGCTCGGCCGCGAGCCGGAGCCGGGCGAACTGGGACCCCTGGCCCAGCGCGGCTACGACGGCGGTCGCCGCGTCAGCGGCCAGCAGGCGCTGTGGGGCTGGCAGACCCTGCGGCTGATCAACATCCAGATCCTCGAACGCTTCCAGGCGTTCGACGTCTTCCTGACCCCGACGATGAGCTATCCGTCGCCGCGCATCGACTGGCTCGATCCGCTGACGGTGGACGTGAAGGAATTCGACAAGCGCCAGGCGGCGACCTACGGCACCACCCCGCCGTTCAACTTCACCGGCCAGCCCAGCCTGTCGCTGCCGCTCTGGCAGAGCGAGGACAACCTGCCGCTCGGCATGATGTTCACCGGCCGCTTCGGCGACGAGGCGACGCTCTATCGCCTCGCCGGCCAGCTGGAGAAGGAAATCCCCTGGATCGGCCGCAAGCCGCCGGTGTGGGGGTAGCCTGCAAAGCGGCCTCGCGTCCTTCGAGACGCGATCCTGAGGGATTGCTCCTCAGGATGACGAAGAGGGTCGGGCTGCAAAATTGTTCGTCATGGTGAGGAGCGAGGCATCAGCCGAGCGTCTCGAACCACGCACGATATCAACGCTTCGGAGTCCCCATGAAAGCTGCCGTCTACTACGAGAACGGATCCCCCGACGTCCTGAAGTACGAGGACGTTCCCGACCCTGTCTGCCATCCCAAGGGCGTCATCATCCGCGTGCTGGCGGTCAGCATCGAGGGCGGTGACACCCTGAACCGCTGGCGCGGCCCGCTGGTCACCAGGCCGCACATCGTCGGCTACCAGGCGTCCGGCGAGATCGTCGAGGTCGGGTCCGAGGTCACCCATCTGCGCGTCGGCCAGAAGGTCGCCACCGTCGACGGCTTCGGCAGCCACGCCGAGCTGCGGCCGGTGCCGGCGCGCAACTGCTGGCCGATCCCGGGCGGCCTCGACCCGCGCCACGCCGCCGTCATCCCGGTGGCCTTCGGCACGGCGCACGACTGTCTGTTCGAGTTCGGCCGCCTGAAGGCCGGCGAGACGGTGCTGGTCCAGGCCGGCGCCTCCGGCGTGGGGCTGGCGGCCATCCAGCTGGCCAAGCGGGCCGGGGCGACGGTGCTGGCCACCGCCTCCAGCGACGCGCGGCTGGAGAAGCTCAAGGCCTACGGCCTCGACCACGGCATCAACTACACGAAGGACGCCGTGCCCGAGGCGGTGATGAAGATCACCGACAAGAAGGGCGTGAACCTGGTGGTCGACAGCGTCGGCGGCCCGACCCTGCAGGGCTCGATCCTGTCGCTCGGCTATCGCGGCCGCGTCTCGATGGTCGGCAACGCCGGCCGCGAGCCGATGACCGTCGACGTCAGCAGCCTGATGGGCGGCAACCGCTCGCTCAGCGGCGTCTTCCTCGGCGCCGAGATCATGACCGACCGCGCCCACGACATGATCCAGGGCCTGATCGAGGACGCGGCGCGGGGCGACATCAAGGTCGTCATCGACCGCGAGTTCCCGCTGTCGGAAGCGGCGGCCGCGCATGCCTACATCGAGAGCCGGCAGGCGGTCGGCCGGGTGCTGCTGATTCCGTAAGACTCCTTCCTCTCCGTGAAGCGGGGAGGGGGACCCTGCGGAGCAGGGTGGAGGGGCAGCGCCGGTCTCTCCGGAGGGACCGGAATTCAGGACTGGACCGCCGCCCTCCGCGCTGCCCCCTCCACCACGCTTTGCGTGGTCCCCCTCCCCATTTCATGGGGAGGATTGGTTCGCGCCAAGTCCGTCCTATATGGAAACCATGACCCCTCTTTCCGTACTCGACCTCGCCCCCGTCGTTCAGGGCTCCACCGTGCAGCAGGCGCTGCACAACAGCCGTGACCTCGCGCAGCATGCCGAGCGCTGGGGCTACAATCGCTTCTGGCTGGCCGAGCACCACAACATGCGCGGCATCGCCAGCGCGGCGACCAGCGTGCTGATCGCCCATGTGGCCGAGGGCACCTCGACGATCCGCGTCGGCTCGGGCGGGATCATGTTGCCCAACCATGCGCCGCTGCAGATCGCCGAGCAGTTCGGCACGCTCGCGGCGCTGTACGGCCCGCGCATCGATCTGGGCCTCGGCCGCGCGCCGGGGACGGACCAGATCACCGCCCGCGCCCTGCGCCGGACCATGGTCGGCGACGTCGACCGCTTCCCGCAGGATGTCGTCGAGCTGATGCGCTACTTCCAGCCGGCCCAGCCCGGCCAGGCGGTCGTCGCGACGCCCGGCGAGGGGCTCGATGTCCCCGTCTGGATCCTCGGTTCAAGCCAGTTCGGCGCCCATCTGGCCGCCGCGCTCGGCCTGCCCTACGCCTTCGCCAGCCACTTCGCGCCGCAGGAGATGGAGGCCGCCGTGGCCGCCTATCGCGCCCGGTTCGAGCCCTCGGCCCAGCTCGACAAGCCCTATGTCATGCTGGCGCTGAACGTCTTCGCCGCCGACACGGACGAGGAAGCGAAGCTGCTGTTCACCTCGCTGCAGCAGGCCTTCGTCAACCTCGCCACCGGCATGCCCGGCCGCCTGCCGCCACCGATGGAGGGCTACGAGGCGCGACTTCCGGCCGACGCCAAGGCGCGGCTCGCGTCCGCCCTGCGCTGCTCGGTGGTCGGATCGCGCGAGACCGTGCGCAAGGGCCTGGCCGAATTCATCGAACGGACCGGCGCCGACGAGCTGATCGTCACCGGCCAGATCCACGACCATGCGGCCCGGCTGCGGTCGTTCGAGATCACGGCGGAGGCGAACCGGGAGTTGGCGGCGGCGGCCTGATGGTTTAGACGCCCCACCCATGGCCCGCACCGCCCGCACCGCCGCGCAGCAACAACGTCGGATTTTTCCGGCGGCGTTTGCGCATGCGGTGCGGTGATCGGGCCCCGATCCACCTTCCACCCCATCGACCCACACCCGCCGGCGTCCCCGGCGGGTTTGTCGTTCCGGGGCGCCGGCTTCCATGACAGGAGCCGCTGATGACCACCCCCTTCACGTCTGACGCCGAGATCATCGCCATCGGCGAGGGCCTCGTCGCCCGCACCCTGCCCAAGCCGGCCTGGACCCACGCGGCGCATTTCGCCGCCGCCGTCTGGCTGATCGCCGGCCAGTCGACGCTCGATCCGGAGCGCGACATGCCCGGTCTGATCCGCGCCTACAACGTCGCCACCGGCGGAGTGAACTCCGACGCCGAGGGCTATCACGAGACCATCACCCAGGCCTCCCTGCGGGCGACGCGGGCGTTCCTGGCGAGCCTGCCGGAGGAAACGCCGCTGTTCGAGGCCTGCAATCGCCTGATGGCGACGGACCTCGGTCGGCCCGGCTGGCTGCTGACCTGGTGGACCCGCGAGCGGCTGTTTTCGGTCGAGGCGCGGCGGGCTTGGGTCGACCCGGACCTGCGGCCGCTGCCGTTCTGACGCGAGACGGGGACATGTACCGCAGGTACGTGTCCCCTAATCCAGCAGCTCGTTTGGGGGACACGTACCGAAGGCGGTACATGTCCCCTACGTCCGCGTGATCCGCGCGAACCGGCCGACCATCGCCACCGCGGCGACAGCCAGACCCACCGCCAGGCCGATCCAGATGCCCAGGCCCTGCATCTTCAGCACCACGCCGAGGATGATGCAGACCGGGGCCCCGACCAGCCAGTAGCTGACCCCGGCGAGGATCATCGGCATGCGGGCGTCCTTCAGCCCGCGCAGCGCCTGGGCGCCGACGACCTGGAGGGCGTCGAACACCTGGAACGCCGCGGCGACCATCAGGAACTGGGTGGCCAGGATCACCACCTGGTCGTCGCCCGCCCGGCCGCTGCCAAGGTACAGGCCCGCGATCTGCGGGCCGAACAGCAGCATGGCCACGGCCACGACCCCGATGAAGCCGACCGCCAGCGCCATGGCCGTGACGCCGGCCCGGCGCGCGCCTGCCATGTCGTCGCGACCGGCGGCCAGCCCGACCCGCACGGTCGAGGCCATCCCGATGCCCAGGGGCACCATGAAGGTGATCGAGGCGAAGTTCAGCGCGATCTGGTGCGCCGCCACGGCGACCGCGCCGAACGTGCCCATGACCAGGGTCATGGTGTTGAACAGCATGGCCTCGAAGATCATCGTCATGCTGATCGGCATGCCCAGCCGGATCAGCTCCTTGACCCGCACGGGCACGGGCCGGTGCGCGCGGCGAAAGATGCGGTAGGCGCGCAGGGCGGGCGTCAGCCAGATGACCACGACCATCGCCGAGAACTCGAAGATGGCCGAGATCGCGGTCGCCAGGCCCGAGCCGAGCAGGCCGAGCTTCGGCAGGCCGAAGTGGCCGAAGATCAGGCCCCAGCCGAGCAGGCCGTTGACGACGATCGCCGCCAGCATGACCCACAGGGCCGCCGCCGGCCGGCCGAGCGCCGCGGTGAAGCTGCGCAGCGCCTGGTAGCCCAGCGCGAACGGCAGGCCGATGGCCAGCATCGAGACGAACACCCCGGCGTCGCGCGCCAGCTGCGGATCCTGGCCCAGGTGCGACAGGATCCAGCGGGCGTTGAGCATCACCAGCATCAGCGGCAGGGCCGCCAGCATGGTCACCCACAGCCCCATGCGCACGGTGGCGCGCACGTGCCGGCGGTCGCGCGGGCTGGCGCCGAGGATCTGGGCGACCACCGGCGAAACGGCCATGCCCGGGCCGCTGCCGATCAGCCAGGCGAAATAGAACACGGTGTTGCCGATCGCCGCGGCGGCCAGGGCCTCGCGGCTCAGCCGGCCCAGCAGCACGACGTCGGTGGTCATGATGGCCATCTGCGCCAGCTGCGAGCCGGCCATCGGGGCGGCCAGCAGCAGCAGCGCGCGGGCTTCGATGAGCCACGGCGTTCTTCGCAGGGCGGGCGATTGTGCGGTCATGTCGGTCACGGTCGGAGACTTTCAGAGATAAGCCCGAACCCGATCGATGCTGGATGACGGATATAAAAAATCCCCCCAGAGCGGTCGGGCTCGGGAGGGACGGGGCGCTGGATCGTGGTGTGATCTAGGCGGCGTAATCCTCGCGAGCAGACGCGGTGCAACCCACGCCCTCGGGCGTGGAGTGGGCCGGTCGAAGGGTCATGCATTTGGACGACTGCATGGTTGCCTGCTCGCGATTCGACGGGCCCCATGCCCATCCGGTGCGCACTCGTTACCCGTGTAACGATGTCGCGTCAAATCCGGCGCCGCCGCGGCGGCAACCCATCGCCGCGCCGGACGCTTCAACCCCGAACCTCGAAACGGGAGACAGTCCATGATCCGCAAGGCGACCGCACACTGGCAGGGCACGGGCCGCGACGGCTCCGGCGACCTGACCACAGGCTCCGGCGTTCTGTCCGCCGCGCCCTACGGCTTCAAGACCCGCTTCGAGAACCAGCCCGGGACCAATCCGGAGGAACTGATCGCCGCCGCCCACGCCGGCTGCTTCACCATGGCCCTGGCTTTCCAGCTGCAGACGGCCGGCTTCACGCCCGAGAGCCTGACCACCGAGGCGGCCGTGTCGCTGGACTCGCAGGACGGCGGCTTCACCATCACGAAGTCGGCGCTGACCCTGACGGCGAAGGTGCCGGGCCTCGATCAGGCGAAGTTCGACGAACTGGCCAGCGTCGCCGAGAAAAACTGCCCGGTGTCCAGGCTGCTGAAGGCCGAGATCACCCTGGACGCGACGCTGGTCTGACCCGCGCGCCTTGCACAGGATGCTCCCCCTCCGTCTCGGCTTCGCCGATCCCCCTCCCCCGGTGGGGGAGGATCTGGGGTGCGCGCCCGGCTACACCCGGGCCGGGATGACCACCGGCAGGTGCTCGTAGCCCTTCACGAACGACGAGGCCACGCGCGTCGGCTCGCCGGTCACCTGGATGTCGGGGAAGCGCTTGAGGATCTCTTCCCAGATGATCCGCAGCTGCAGCTCCGCCAGCCGGTTGCCGACGCAGCGGTGGATACCGAAGCCGAACGACAGGTGCTGGCGCGGCCGGGCCCGGTCGATGATGTAGGCGTTGGGGTTCTCGATGACCTCGTCATCGCGGTTGCCCGAGACGTACCACATCAGGACCTTGTCGCCCTTTTTGATCTTCTGGCCGTTCAGCTCCACGTCCTGCAGCGCGCGACGGCGCATGTAGGCCAGCGGCGTCTGCCAGCGAATGGTCTCCGAGACCATCGACGGGATCAGGTCCGGATTGGCGCGCAGCTTGGCGTACTGGTCGCGGTTCTGGTTCAGGGCCAGCACGCTGCCGGTCATGGTGTTGCGGGTCGTGTCGTTGCCGCCGACGATCAGCAGCAGCAGGTTCCCCAGGTACTCCATGCGGTCCATGTTCCGCGTGGATTCCCCGTGCGCCAGCATCGAGATCAGGTCGTTCTTCGGCGGGGCGTTGACCCGCTCGTTCCACAGGCGGGTGAAGTACTCGACGCATTCGAACAGGGTCGCGCGGCGATGGTCCTCGCCCTTGTAGAACGGGCTGAACTTGCTCGCCGTGGCCGTGTCGGACCAGTAGGTCAGCTTGCGCCGGTCCTCCCACGGGAAGTCGAACAGCGTGGCCAGGGTCATGGTCGTCAGCTCGATCGAGACCTTGTCGACCCAGTCGATCTCCTCGCCGACGGGAAGCTCGTCGAGGATCTTGGCCGCCCGCTCGCGGATGATCGGCTCGAGGTACTGCAGGTTGCCCGGCGAGACGACCGGGCTGACCGTCTTGCGCTGCACGTCGTGCTTGGGCGGGTCCATGGCGATGAACATCGGCAGGCGGAAGTCGTCCGACCCCTCGGCCAGGGTGATGCCGCCCTCGGACGAGAACACCTGGTGGTTGGTGTCGACGGCCATGATGTCGTTGTACTTCGTCACCGACCAGTAGGGTCCGAACTCGTGTTCGGCCTGGTAGTGGACCGGCGCTTCCTTCCGCAGCCGCTCGAAGTACGGCCACATCGTATCGCTCTGGAACAGCAGCGGGTCGGCGACCTTGATCTCCGACAGCGGCATGCTCCAGGCATGCTCGGCGGCGGTCTGCTTCAGATCCACGGATCCGTCGCTCATGGTCGTTCTCCCCGTCACATTCGTTTTCGCGACTGTGACCCGTCCCGGCCGTCAGGGCCAGTGTCGCGGGGGCGCAAAACGGGGAACGGCGTCAGCCGGCGAACTCGACGACCACCCCCGGCTTGACCGCCGCCGCCAGTTGCTGCGCGTCCCAGTTGGTCAGGCGCACGCAGCCGTGGCTGAAGGTCTTGCCGATGTCCTTGGGCTCGTCAGACCCGTGGATGCCGAAGGTGTCCTTCGAAAGGTCGATCCACACGAGGCCCACGGGACTGTTGGGCCCGGCCGGGATGGTCACCTTCTTTTTCGACGTCCCGAAGGTCAGCCGCTTGGGGTCGAAGGTGTAGGTCGGGTTCGGCGCGACGGCGCGGACGGTCATGGTCCCGCTCGGCGCCGGGCGATCCTCGCTGCCGATACTGGCCGGGTAGAAGGCCAGCAGCCGGCCGTCGGCGGCGTAGGCCTTCACGGCCCGCTCGGTCTTGTCGACGACGATGCGCGTCACCGGCGCGGCCAGCGCCTGGACCCGCACCGCCGGCACGGCGATGGTGGTCCCGGCCTTCGTCAGGTCGGCGCCCGGGTTCAGCGCCTGCAGCACCGCCGGCGTGGTGTGGAATTTCTCCGACAGCAGTTCGGCCGGGCCGGAATAGGCCAGCCTGGCCAGCTTGCTGCGCGCCTCGAGGTCGGCGGGCATGTCCGGCACGAAGGGCCCGGCCACGTCTTCGGCGGTGATGACATAGTCGGTCAGGGCCGGGGCGGCGTCGGCCGCGGTCAGCCGGGCGAACACCTCCTGGTCCAGCAGGCCGTCGGCCGGCAGGCCCTGGGCCGTCTCAAAGGCGGCGATCGCCTGCCGCACGTTCTCGCCGGACAGGCCGTCGATCACGCCGGGCGAGAAGTCGGCGCGGTCGAGCAGCACCTGGGCGCGCATCACCACCGGATCGGCCGCCGTCGACGCCGGCGCCGGCGTTGTTCCGGCCACGGCGGGGGCCGGCGTGAACACGGCGCTGTCGATGGTCGCCCGGCTCAGGGCCGGCGGGGTGACGATCGCGGCGGCGGGCACGTCATGGCCCGGCTTGGGATCGGCCCCGTCGCCGCAGGCGGCGAGGGACAGCAGCAGGGCGGCGGAAAGCGGAACGCGGATCACGGGACATCTCCTGTCGGGAGACCTTAAGCGCGCGTCGCGCCCCGCTGTTCCGGCGGCGACCATTCCCAGTGCCACGGCTCGTAGACGTAATTGACGAAACCGTAGCGTCCGGCGTTGCGCACCAGCCAGCGATAGGCGGGCGTCTGCGACTGGGCCAGGCGGTTGGCGTTGTCGGTCGAGTCGACCCGCCCGCCGGGGCCCGCGCCGACGACGATGTCGAACGCCAGCCCCGTCCGGTGGGCCGAGCAGGGCGCCCGGCCGACGTTGTCGCAGCCGCCGTTCAGCAGGCAGGTGACGTCGTTCTCGATCGGGCTGCGATAGGCCGAGAAGATCCGCAGCGCCTGCCGGTCGCGGGCGATCGCCGGATCGGCGGCGCGGGCGTCGGCGACCATATGACGGAAGGCGGCCAGGGCGTCGGCGCGCGCCTGCATCGGCCGGTCGCCATAGGCCTCCTCCGGCCGGAGGGGTGTCAGCGCCTCGATCGGCGGGGCAGGCGGACAGCCGCCGTTGCGGCTCAGCACCACGAACGGCCGTTGCAGGTGCCAGCGCACCTTCATGATGTTGAACGTCTCTGGATCGAGCACTCCGGTCGGCGACCGGCCATGCGCCCGCTGCCAGCCGGCCAGGGCGTTGGCGAAGCCGGGACTGTCGAAGGCGCAGGTCGAGGCGATCTCGACGGCGATGCGCGGGGCGTAGATGCGCCAGCCGGTCTCCGGCGGGCCGTAGGGCGTCCAGGCCAGGCCGTCGAGGTCGGCGGCGTTGCGCGCGGCAGCGGCCTCGAACGCCGGGGCGTCGTTACAGGCCTCGGGCGGTGGGTCGCCCCAGGCCCGACTGTCGCTGACCGGCAGGGCGTCTGGGGAGGACGAGACAGATGTGACCGCGCTGGTCAGATGCGCGCCCGAAGGTCTCGGCGCGAACCAGGCCACGCCCAGCATCGCCACCGCCCAGACCACCACCGCCCAGAAAATCACCCTCATCCCGCCACCCTGCGCCCGAACTCACCGGGAAGGAACGCGCGAACGGGGATTCAGGGACCAACGGTTGGCCACCTACACCATTCCGCTCATCCCGGCGAAGGCCGGGACCCAGGTGTTTTTGAAACGTCCGCTCGCCTGTCGGGCAAAGCGATGCCTTGCCTGAACGAAGGCCGAAGCTTGAAAAAGCCTGGGTCCCGGCCTTCGCCGGGATGAGCGGAGAGGGAGGGGCTATTTCCCCGCCACGTAGGCGTCGCGCAGTTCGCGCTTGAGGACCTTGCCGATGTGGCTGCGCGGCAGGACGTCGATCAGCACCAGGTCCGAGACCCGCTGGGTCTTGCCGACCTTGGCGTTGGTGAAGGTCTTGATCTCGTCGGCCGTGGCGGTCGCGCCGGCCTTGAGCGCGACGAAGGCCACCGGCGTCTCGCCCCAGGCGTCCGACGGCGCGGCGATCACGGCGGCCTCGGCCACGGCCGGATGCTGCACGATCACCGACTCCAGATCGCTCGGATAGACGTTGAAGCCGCCCGAGATGATCATGTCCTTGCGCCGGTCCATCAGCGTCAGGAAGCCGTCCTCGTCGAGCCGGCCGACGTCGCCGGTGCGGATGTAGACCTCGCCGGTCTTCGGGTCGGTCCACTGGGCCTCGGCCGTCTTGCCCGGCTGGTTGTGGTAGCCGCTCATGGTCGCGGGCGAGCGGCCGACGATCTCGCCGACCTCGTTGGGGCCGACCTCGTTGCCCTCCTCGTCGATCATCTTGATGATCGCGCCGGGGCTGACCTGGCCGACGGTGTGCAGCTTGTCCGGATAGAGATGGGCCTGCAGCATGAAGCCGCCGCCGCCCTCGGTCATGCCGTAGTATTCGATCAGCCCGCCCGGCCAGCGCTCCAGCGCCTGCTTCTTCAGCTCGGCGGAGAAGGGCGCGCTGGTGGCGAACTTCATCACGAAGCTCGACAGGTCGTAGCTGTCGAAGTCGGGATGCTCCAGCAGCCGGCGGTACTGCACCGGCACCAGCATGGCGTGGGTCACGCGGTGTTTCTGGGCGGCCGTCAGCCATTTCACCACGTCGAACTTGGCCAGCATGACCACCGTGCCGCCGCCCGCCAGCGCCGGGAAGAAATGCACCAGGGTGGTGTTGGAATAAAGCGGCGTGGAGATGAACGCGACGGCGTCCGGGCCGAAGCCGACGCCGTCCTCGCGCGGGGCCAGGTGGCGCCAGCGCATGCCGTGGCTCTGGACGATGCCCTTGGGCGTGCCCGTCGTGCCCGACGAATAGATGATGTTGAACGGGTCCTTCTTCTCCAGCGTCACCGGCGCGGGCTTCGCGCCCGCCGGCGGCAGCCAGTCGGCGAAGGCCTGGCCGACGTCGGAGCCGTCCAGCGCCACCTGCTTCGTCTTCACCTGGGCCAGCGCCGCGCCCATTTCGGCGGCGACGCCCTTGTCGAGGAAGAACAGGCTGGCCCCGGAGTCGTTGACCATCGCCACGATCTGCTCGGGCGTGGATGAGGGGGCGATCGGCGCCACCGCCGCGCCGGCCCGCAGGCCGCCGAGGTAGAGGGCCGCGTACTCGATCGAGGTCGTGGCGCAGACCGACAGGGCCTGGCCCTTCCGCACGCCGTCCCGCTGCAGCCCGGCCGCGACGCGATCCATCATCACGTCCAGCTCGCCCCAGGTCATCGACCGGTCGTCCTGGATCAGCGCGGCCTTGTCCGGATGCGCCGCGGCGTTGAGGCGGAGAATGTCCGGAACCGTGCCGAAGTCGGCGGTGATCATCTGGGCGAGGGTAGTCATCGCTGGCGATCCAGGGGCTAGGGATTAGGGGCTAGGGACTAGAAACAGAAAAAGGGGCCGGGGCGGAGATGCAGCGCACCTCTAACCCCTAGCCCCTATCCCCTATTCCCTCACTTCAGGTCCTTGAAGCCCTTGCCTTCGGCGGCCAGCTTCTCGAGCAGGGCCGACGGCTTGAAGAAGTCGCCGTGCTGCGCTTCGTAGGCCTTGAGGCGCTCGACGACCTTGGCCAGGCCGAGGCTGTCGGCGTAGTGCATCGGGCCGCCGCGATAGACGGGCCAGCCGTAGCCGTTGACCCACACGGTATCGACGTCCGAAGCGCGGATGGCCTTGCCCTCTTCGAGGATCTTCGCGCCCTCGTTGATCATCGGCAGGATGGTCCGCTCGAGGATCTCGGCGTCGTCGATATCCCGGGCGTTGACGCCCGACCTGGCGGCGAAGTCGCGGATGATCTGCTCGGTGACGGCCGACGGCTTGGCGTTGCGCTTCTCGTCGTAGTCATAGTAGCCGGCGCCGGTCTTCTGGCCGCGGCGGTCCATCTCGCAGAGCACGTCGCGGATCGTCTCGCCCTTCGACGTCTCCTTGTTCCAGCCGATATCCAGGCCGGCCAGGTCGCTCATGGCGAACGGACCCATCGGGAAGCCGAAGTCGTACAGCACGCGGTCCACATCCCAGGGCATGGCGCCCTCGGCGACCAGCTGCTGGGCCTGACGCTGGCGCATGGCCAGCATGCGGTTGCCGACGAAGCCGTTGCAGACGCCGACCAGCACCGCGACCTTGCCGATGGTCTTGGCCAGCTTCATCGAGGTGGCGATGACCGGCTTGGAGGTCTTGTCGCCGCGGACGATCTCCAGCAGGCGCATGACGTTGGCCGGCGAGAAGAAGTGCAGGCCGATGACGCTTTCGGGGCGGCTGGTGACCGCGGCGATCTCGTCGACGTTCAGGAACGAGGTGTTGGTGGCGAGGATCGCGCCGGGCTTGGCGATCTTGTCGAGCTTGCCGAAGACATCCTTCTTGATGTCCATGTTCTCGAACACGGCCTCGATGATCAGGTCGCAGTCGGCCAGGGCGGCCATGTCCAGCGAGCCGGTCAGCAGGCCCATGCGGGTCTCGACGGCCTCAAGGGTCAGGCGACCCTTGGCGGCGGTGTTCTCGTAGTTCTTGCGGATGACGCCGAGGCCGCGGTCGAGGGCCTCCTGCTTCATCTCGACGATGGTCACCGGCAGGCCGGCGTTGAGGAAGTTCATGGCGATGCCGCCGCCCATGGTGCCGGCGCCGATCACGCCGACCTTCTTGACCGGCAGGATCTCGGTGTCGTCCGGAACGTCGGGGATCTTGTTGGCGGCGCGCTCGGCGAAGAACACATAGCGCTGCGCGGCCGACTGCGGGCCCGTCATCAGCTCCATGAACAGGGTCCGTTCGACCTTCAGGCCTTCCTCGAAGGGCAGCAGCGAGGCCTCGACGCACTTGATGTTGGCTTCCGGCGCCATGAAGCCGCGGAACTTGCGGGCGTTGGCCTTGCGGAAGTTGGCGAACACCTCCGGCGAGCCGCCCGCGACCTCGCGGTCGCGCACCTTCTTCAGCGGCATCTTCTCGTCGAGCACCTTGCGGGCGAAGGCGACGGCGCCCTCGAGCAGCTTGCCTTCCTCGGCCAGGCTGTCGACCAGACCCATGGCCAGGCATTCCTTGGCCGGCACGTGCGCGCCGCTGGTCATCATCTCCAGGGCCTTCTCGGCGCCGACGATGCGCGGCAGGCGCTGGGTGCCGCCGGCGCCCGGCAGCAGGCCGAGGTTCACTTCCGGCAGGCCGCACTTGGCCGAGGGCACGGCCACGCGATAGTGGGCGGTCAGGGCCACTTCCAGGCCGCCGCCGAGCGCCGTGCCGTGGATCGCCGCGATCACCGCCTTGGGCGAGTTTTCCATCATGTTCTGGACGTCGAACAGGCTGGCGCCCTTCGAGGCCCCGCCGAACTCGCTGATGTCAGCGCCGGCGATGAAGGTGCGGCCCGCGCAGATCAGCACGATGGCCTTCACCGAGTCGTCGGCGATGGCGGCCTTGAACCCCTCATAGAGCCCGTCGCGGACGTTCGCCGACAGGGCGTTCACCGGCGGCGAGTTCAGCGTGACGATGGCGATATCGCCATCCTGGGTCAGTTCGGTGACGGAATTAATTGCGGCCATGACGCCTCACCCCTATCGTTGACTTTGAAACGCTTGTTTGAGCGCAAACTGCCGAGCCGGACCGCGAGAGTCCAGCGCGCAACACGGGGAGATGACCGATGGATCTCGATTTCCTGCCTGAGCACGCCGAATTCCGGAAGGAAGTCCGCGACTGGATCGAAGCCAACTACCCGGCCGAGACCCGCCGCAAGCAGGAAGCCGGCGAGCACCTCGGCAAGGAAGACATCCTGGCCTGGCACCGCACCCTGCACAAAAAGGGCTGGCTGACGCCGTCCTGGCCGGTCGAGTACGGCGGCACGGGCTGGGATTCGGTGCGCAAGTACATCTTCAGCGAGGAGCTCGCCCGGGCCCAGACCAGCCAGACCAGCTTCGGTCTCGGAATGATCGGACCGGTGCTCTACACCTTCGCCACGCCCGAGCAGAAAGAGAAGTTCCTGCCCGGCACCATGAACGGCGACATCTGGTGGTGCCAGGGCTACTCCGAGCCCGGCGCCGGCTCCGACCTCGCGGGCCTCTCGACCCGCGCCGTGCGCGACGGCGACCACTACATCGTCAACGGCCAGAAGACCTGGACCACCCAGGGCCACTTCGCCGACTGGGGCTTCTTCCTCGTCCGCACCGATCCCGACGCCAAGAAGCAGGAGGGCATCTCCTTCCTGCTGATCGACATGAAGAGCCCGGGCATCACCGTGCGCCCGATCATCACCATCGAGGGCGGCCACGAGGTCAACGACGTGTTCCTCGACAACGTCCGCGTGCCCGTCGCCAACCTGATCGGCGAGGAGAACAAGGGCTGGACGGTGGCCAAGTACCTGCTCGGGCACGAGCGCACCGGCATCGCCGGCGTCGCGCGCTCCAAGCGCGGTATCGAGCGCCTGCGCGAACTGGCCGCCGTCGAGCTGGCCGATGACGCCGAGCCGCTGATCAACGACAGCGACTTCCGCCGCAAGGTGGCCGAGCTGGAGGTCGACCTGGCCGCGCTGGAATACACCGAGCTGCGCAGCCTGGCCTCCGAAAGCAAGGGCAAGGGCCCCGGCCCGGAAGCCTCGCTCTTGAAGGTCAAGGGCACCGAGGTGGGCCAGCGGCTGACCGAGCTGACGCTGGAGGCGGCCGCCCACTACGGCGCGCCCTACCGCGGCGGCATGGGCGGCAACATCGGTCCGATCGGCCCCGACTACGCCGGCAAGGCCGCCCCGACCTACTTCAACATGCGCAAGACCTCGATCTTCGGCGGCTCCAACGAGATCCAGCGCAACATCATCGCCAAGGCCGTGCTGGGGTTGTGACACCTTTCCTCTCCCGCGAGGGAGAGGGGGACCAGCCGGAGGCTGGTGGAGAGGGATGCGCCGTTGCTTGCCGGATTGTCCGGATCGGCGACGTAAGGCCATCCACCACCGGTGCTTCCCTCTCCACCATGCTTCGCATGGTCCCCCTCCCCCTCGCGGGGGAGGACGGCTTGGGAGGCGGAACACCCGCCGAACAAAACTCAACAGGTAGCGGTCGGGCGATGTTCCACCGCTACCCCTTCGGGTTGGTGATTCGTTCTCATCCGGGCCGGCGTCAGCCGAACAGACCGCGGATCCAGCCGGTGATCGCGGCCCAGAGTCCCGCCAGCCAGGCCAGCAGGCCGCCGCCCTTCGCGTCCTTCTCCGGGACGAACCAGCTCGGCGCGGCGGGCGGAGCGCAGTTCATGTTCATGCCGGCGCCCTTGAGGTAGCCGCGGCGAATCTTGCCGGCGTTGATCGCCTCGGCCACGCGCCTGTCGCGCCGTTCAGCCCCCGAGAGCTTGCGCACCCAGCCGCGGAACGGCAGCAGGCTTCGTGTCCTGTCGCCGACCGCGCCGACCGCCGCATCGCCGGCCGCCTGTTTGAGCTTCTGCGTCCTTGTCCGCCGGTCGGGCGGCGGCGGCTCGTCGAGGTCCGGCCCCAGCGCCTCATCCAGCCGGCCGACCTCGCCGGCGATGGCTTCGCAGCGGGTCAGGCCGTCCATCGCGTAGGGCGCGGCGACGGCGCGCTTCAGCACGTCGGGAATGCGCGTGTGCTTCAGGTTCAGGTCGTCGAGCGGAGCGGTCACGGCGTCGCGCAGATCCGGGCGGTCCTGGGTCTCGCCCCGGTCCCGGCGCGCATCCGGCCGCGCGCCGTCCTGCGCCAGCGCGGGCCCGGCGAGGAGGAGGCTCAGGGCGACGATCAGGCTCAGGCTGCGCATGGATCCTGCATAGTCGATTCAACCGCGCGGCGGAATTGCGGCCGCCGGTCGCGACCCCGCCGGAACGCCTTCCCCCCGCGCCATGTAACTGCGTAATCTGACCGTCAGACCGGGAGCCACCCGGCGGGAGGACGCATGACAGGAACAACCCGCCGCTGGGTGCTGGCGCGGCACGTCGAGGGCGCACCGACGCCGGACGATTTCAGACTGGAGGCGCTGCCACTGCCCGAGCTGGCCGACGGCCGGTTCCTGTCCCGCGTGATTCTCAGTTCGGTCGATCCGGGCACCCGCTCGCGCCTGTCCGGCGGCGACAGCTACGCCGGGGCGATGAAGATCGGCGAGGGCATCGACGGCTTCTGCGTCGCGCAGGTCATCGAGAGCAAGCATCCGAACTTCGCCGTCGGCGACCTGATCGCGGCCGGCGGCGGCTGGCGCGAGCATTTCGTCTCCGACGGCCGGGGCTTCATCCAGAAGATCACCGACCGGCGCGTGCCGCTCGGCTGCTGGATCGGCATCCTCGGCGTGCCGGGCCTGACGGCCTGGTTCGGCCTCAACCGCGTGGGGCAGGCGAAAGAAGGCGAGACCCTGCTGGTCACCTCCGCCGCCGGCCCGGTCGGCGCCACGGCCGGCCAATTGGCGAAGAAGCTCGGCCTGCGCGTCGTCGGCATCGCCGGCGGGACCAGGAAGTGCGCCTGGCTGAAGGACGAGGCCGGCTTCGACGCGGTCATCGACTACAAGGCCGAGCCCGACCTGACCGCCGCCATCCGCGCGGCCTGTCCGGAGGGCGTCGACATCCTGTTCGACAACGTCGGCAATGAAATGGTCGACCGGGTGCTGCCGCTGATGAAGCTGCGCGGCCGGGTCGTCGTCTCGGGCCAGGTGGCCGACTACAACGTGCCGGTCGAGCAACGGTACGGCCTGAAACACACCGACGTCTTCATCACCCACCGGGTGCGGATGGAGGGGCTGGTGGTGTTCGACGACATCCGCCAGTTCGGCGCCGCCCAGAGCCAGATGGCCGACTGGATCGCCGACGGCTCGCTGAAGTTCGCCATCGAGGAGTTCGACGGCCTGGAGCGGGCGGCGGAGGCCTTCTGCGGACTGTTCCGCGGCGAGAATTTCGGCCGCCGGCTGGTGCGCGTTTCCGGGGATCCCGCCTGATGAAGTTCGAGGACTACCAGCGCTTCACCTTCCGCCGCGACGGCCGGATGCTGATCTGCGCCTTTAGCGGCAACGCGGTGAACGCCGTCGACGCCCGCATGCACGACGAGCTGGCCGAGCTGTTCGTCGACCTGCAGCACGACGAGGACAGCGACCTGATCATCCTGACCGGCGAGAACCGCGCCTTCTGCGCCGGCGGCGACTTCGACTGGTTCGACGAGCAGATCAGCGACCCCCGGAAGTTCCGCGCCATCGCCTATGACGCCAAGCGTATCGTCAGTGGTCTGCTCGACCTGGAAAAGCCGGTCATCGCCCGGCTCAACGGCGCGGCGGCGGGGCTTGGCGCGACCATCGCCCTGCTGTGCGACGTGATCATCGCCGACGAGACGGCCAAGATCGGCGATCCCCATGTGAAGGTCGGGCTGGTCGCCGGCGACGGCGGGGCGATCATCTGGCCGCAGCTGATCGGCTTCGCCCGCGCCAAGGAACTGCTGATGACCGGCGACCTGCTGTCGGCGCCCGAGGCCGCGCGCATGGGCCTGATCAACTACGCGGTGCCCTCGCGGGAGCTCGACGCAAAGGTCGACGAGATTGCCGGCAAGATCCTCGGCAACCCGCGCTGGGCCGTGCGCTGGACCAAGATGACGGCCAACATCGCGCTCAAGCAGATCATGGTCGCCACCAGCGACGCGGCCGTGGCCTACGAGTCCCTCTCCAACATGACCGCCGACCGCAAGGAGGCCGTCGCCGCCTTCCGCGAGCGCCGGCCGATGAACCTGACGGGGGAATAGGGATGGGGCTGACATCGTGCGTCCTTCGAGACGCTCGCTTGAGGCTCGCTCCTCAGGATGACCGGAAGGGATGGGCGACACAAAAGCTCGTCATGGTGAGGAGCGCGAAGCGCGTCTCGAACCACGCAGGGTCTCACCGCGCATGAGCCTTCCCCCCGAACCCGAACACGTCACCGCCCTGCGCGCGATCCTCCAGCGGTTCGTGCTGGAGAAAGCCCCGGGCGAGAAGCGCCGCGAATGGGACCGCAGCCACACCTTCCCGCGCGACCTGTTCCGCCAGCTGGCGGACATCGGCCTCTGCGGCCTGACCATTCCCGATGCGTACGGCGGCACGGGCCCGGACATCCTCGCGGCCGTCGCGGCCATCGAGGAGCTGTGCCGGGCGGGATCGTTCCTCGCCGGGCCGTTCATCCAGTGCGCCTTCTACGGCGGCATGAACATCGTCGAGAACGGCTCGCCCGAGCAGAAGGCCGCCCTGCTGCCGAAGCTGGCCCGGGGCGAGCTGTTCTTCGCCTACGGCCTGTCCGAGCCCGACGTCGGCGGCGACCTGTCCCAGGTCACCACCCGCGCCCGGCGCGAGGGCGACGAGATCGTCATCACCGGGGCCAAGCGCTGGTGCACCGGCGCGGACTTCAGCGACTACATCTACTGCCTGGTCCGCTCGGACGCCGACGCCCCCGCCCGCAATGGCCTCAGCTTCGTGCTGATTCCGACCAACGCGCCCGGCGTGACCATCACCCCGATCGACCATGTGAACCTGCGCTACACCCTCTCGTCCGACGTCCATTTCGATGACGTCCGGCTGCCGCTGTCGGCGATCGTCGGCGGGCCGGAGAAATGGAACCAGGGCTGGAAGATGCTGGCCGGCCGGGCGCTCGACATCGAGAAGCTGGAGATCAGCGCCTGCGCCTTCGGCATCGCCCAGGCGGCGCTGGAAGAGGCCTGGCGCTACGCCCACGATCGCGTGCAGTTCGGCAAGCCGATCGGCGGCCACCAGGCGGTGCGCCACGCCCTGGTCGACGCGAAGACCAAGCTGGAGGCCTGCCGCCTGATGCTGTGGAACGCCGCGCGTCTGGCCGACGCCGGCGAGCCCTGCGCGGCGGAGACCAGCATGGCCAAGCTGTTCATCGCCGAGGCCGGCGTCGAGATCGCCCTGACCTGCCAGCGGGTGATGGGGGCCTACGCGATGTCGGCGGACTACGATATCGAGCGTAACGTGCGCGACCTGCTGGGCATGCCGATTGTCGGCGGCTCCTCGAACATGCAGCGAAACAACCTCGCCGCGCTCTGGAAACTGCCCTCATGAGTTTCAACGCCGTCGCCGTCGCCCAGTCCTTCGCCGAGGAGATCAATCGCCGCGCGCCCGAGATGGAAAGCGTCCGGCGCCTGCCCGCCGATCTTGCGAGGAAATTCGCCGACGCCGGCCTGTTCCGCATGGTGCTGCCCGCCGCCCTCGGCGGTCAGGACACCCCGCCGGCGCAGATCGCCCTGGCCCTCGAGACCCTGGCCCAGGCCGACGCCTCGGCCGCCTGGTGCGTGATGATCGGCGCGACCATGGGGGCCATGGCCAACCGGCTGCCGGCCGGCGCGGCGCGCGAGGTGTTCGGCGAGCCCGGCGTCATCTCGGCCGGGGTTTTCGCGCCGATGGGCCGGGCGGTCGAGGATGGCGACCACTGGATCGTCAACGGCCGCTGGCAGTGGGGCAGCGGCTCGCAGAACGCCGCCTGGATCGCCGGCGGCGCGGTGCTGATGGGCCCTGATGGTCCGCTCAAGGACGATCACGGCCAGCCGCTGCACCGGATGATGATCTTCCCCGCCGACCAGGTCGAACTGATCGACACCTGGCGCACGGCCGGCCTTTGCGGCACCGGCAGTCTCGACTTCGCCTTGAAGGATGTGCGGGTGCCGAAGGCGCGCAGCGTCGCCCTGCACGCCGACCCGGTGACGGTCGACACGCCGCTGGCCCGCTTCCCGGTGTTCGGGCTGCTGGCCATGGGCGTGGCCGGTGTGGCGCTGGGCAACGCGCGCGGCGCCCTGCTGGCCGCCGGAACGGCCGCCCAGACCCGCAAGGCCTCGGGATCGCAGCGCGTGACCGCCGAGCGCAACGTGGTCCAGGCCGACTACGCCCGCGCCGTGGCGAAACTGTCGGCCGCCCGGGCCCACTATTTCGAGACCATCGGCGTCCTCTGGGCCGCTGTTCAGTCGGGTGAGGCCGGGACCGAGCCGCGTAACCGCCTGCGCCTGGCCTGCGCCCACGCCGCCGAGACCGCCGCCGACGTCAGCAAGGTCGCCTACGACATGATGGGCGGATCGGCGGTCTATCTCGACAACGACCTGCAGCGCCGCTTCCGCGACGCCAATGTCATCACCCACCACGCGATGGTCGCGCCGGCGATGTACGAGCTGACCGGCCGCATCCTGCTGGGTCTGCCGACGCGGACGGACCAGCTCTGACACCGGGGACCTGTACGGCAGGTCCGTGTCCCCAACCGCTTCAAGGCTGCTGGGACGCGCACTGAAGTGCATGTCCCCGCTCCGCGCACGCAACCGGTTGACGTGACCCGCGTTCTGTCAGCGTATCGGGGGTTGGGCGCTCGCGAGAGCGTCGGCCGGTCGCAGGACCGGTCTCCGCTCCGCCCAGTCAGGAAACGGAGCGACGACCATGAAGACCAGGACCATAGCCCTCTCCCTCGCCAGCATGCTGGCTCTCGGCGCCGGCGCCGGCGCCGCGCTCGCCCAGAGCCGCGTTCCCACCTGGGACGAATACAACGCCCAGCAACGCGCCTACGAACAGCAGCAGGGCGACTACCAGCGCCAGCAGGAGGCCTACCGCGACCGTCAGTCGGCCTACGCCGACCAGCGTCGCGCCTATGAAGCCAAGCGCGCCCAGTATCTGCGCGACCAGGCCGCCTATGACCGCCGCTACGGCCGCGGCGCCTACGAACGTCGCTACGGCGCCTGGCGCTATGAACCGGGCTACGCGGCCAACGACGCCGGCTACTACGGCCGGGACGCCTCCACGGGCGGCTACGACCGCTATCGCAACAGCCCCTGTGAGCAGCGCCGCAGCGGCAACACCGCGGCCGGCCTGATCATCGGCGCCCTGGCCGGCGCGGCCATCGGCTCGAATGTCGCCGCCGGCGATGTGCAGACCGAAGGCGCGGTGCTCGGCGCCGTGGTCGGCGGCGGTCTCGGCGCCAAGATCGGTCGCGACAGCGCCCGCTGCGACGCCAGGGGCTACTGGTACAGCAAGAGCGAAACCATCCCCTACCGCGAGGCCCGCTACTACCGTGATCGCGGCGAGCGCAGCGGCCAGTACGGCTACAACGACTACTACCGTCGCGGCTGCCGCCTGGCGGCCGCCCCGACCGAATACGGCGGCCGCACGGACTATCGCTACGTCCGCGTCTGCCCCGACCGTCAGGGCCGCTACCGCATCACGGGCTAGTTGAAGACGGGGACATGTACCGAAGGTACGTGTCCCCTAAGCCCGCGCCCTCGATTGGGGGACACGTACCTGCGGTACATGTCCCCTAGGCCGCATACGCGTCGATCGCCGCCAGGTGCAGCGCGACCCGCTCTTCATCGAGGAACGACCCCGTGAAGCTGTTCTTCGCCAGGGTCACGATCTCCGCCCGCGACAGGTCGAGCGCCCGCGCGGTCTGGACGAAGTTCTCGCCGATGTAGCCGCCGAAATAGGCCGGGTCGTCGGAGTTGCAGGTCGCCTTCAGACCCAGGTCCAGCATCCGCTTCATCGGGTGGTCCTTCAGGTCGTTCACCACACAGAGCTTCAGGTTCGACAGCGGACAGACGGTCAGGGTCATTTCGCTGGCCACCAGCCGCTGCACCAGCGCCGGATCCTCAAGCGCCCGGTTACCGTGGTCGATGCGGTCGACCTTCAGCAGATCCAGCGCCTCCCAGACATAGTCGGGCGGGCCTTCCTCGCCGGCGTGAGCGCTCAGCGTCAGGCCGCGCTCCTTGGCCGCCTTGAACACCTTCTGGAACTTAGACGGCGGATGTCCGACCTCGGAGGAATCCAGCCCGACCCCGACCAGATGCTCGAGCCACGGCTCGGCAGCCTTCAGCGTGGCCATCGCCGAGTCCTCGTCGAGGTGGCGCAGGAAACACATGATCAGGCCCGAGCTGATGCCCAGCTCCCGCTCGGCCGTCTTCATCCCGGCCAGCAGGCCGTCGATGGCGATCGAGAAGGGCAGGCCGCGGTCCGTGTGCGTCTGCGGGTCGAAGAAGATCTCGGCATGGACCCCGCCGTCGGCGTGCAGCCGGCGGAAATAGGCCATGGCCATGTCGTGGAAATCCTGCTCGTTCTGCAGCACCCCTGCGCCCTGGTAGTAGATGTCGAGGAAGTCCTGCAGGTTGGAGAAGGCGTAGGCGGCGCGCACCTCCTCGACCGAGTTGAACGGCATGTCGATGCCGTTGCGCCGGCCGAACTCGAACATCTGCTCGGGTTCGAGGCTGCCCTCGATGTGCAGGTGCAGTTCGGCCTTGGGCAGGCCGCGGATGAAGTCTTCGTCGGTGTCGGTCATGACGCCATTCCACGGTTTCGGGCCGCCGGGGTCAAGGCGCGCCGGATGTCGGCGAGACGACACACCGTGTCGAACCCGCATGTTATGTATCACCTCGCTATACCCAAAACGGGGATCGAGGCTTGCGCACCTATACGTTCTACATCTGGGATGCGCGGTACTCGGTGCCGTCGCTGGCCTTCATCGATGCCCGCGCGGACGCGCTGGTCGCCGACCTCGCGCGGCGCAAGCTCGAGGAGTCCGATCATCACCTGGCGGTGGAGGTGCTCGACGGCGACACCCTGCTGCTGCGCATCGCCCGCGAAAACGCCCAGTAATCGCGCCGACCGGGCCCGCTTTTCCGCCGCTTGCCAAGTCGAAATCTCCGGAGCACTATCCTCGCTCAAAGGCTCCTCGCCGGCGAAAACCGGGAGGAGCCTTTTCGATTCTGGAGGCGCCGAGCGCGCGCGAACTGAATGTCTGTAAATCGCCAAGGCCACATCCGCCTGACATCCCACCCGGGATCAGGCTCGCCCAGCCGTTTCCCCCTGACCTGGGGCGCCCCGACCGCCCGTGAGCGCGGCCCGGTCGTCGCCACGGTCAATGCGGGCGGGGACCGCAACGCCATCGGCGCCCACGGCGGCGCCTATTCCATCTACCGCTCGCTGGCCATCGCGTCCGGCGCGCTCAATCCGCTGGTCCGGCCCGACCTGACCGACACCGCGCCGGTCGTCGACGTCGGCCCGTTCGGCCAGTGGGCTGATCCTCACAAGATCGTCTCGCTCGATCCGTGGGGCCACCGCATCCAGCAGGACTTCGCCGCCGAGGTGGCCGAGGGGGTCGACATCCGCCCCTCGATCGCCATCACCAAGGCCCGCCTGACGCTGCCGGAGATCAGCGACGCCATCGACGCCGGCCGGTTGAAGATCGACGGCACGGTGATCCACGAGACCCGCGACGTGGCCGTGACCAAGGCCGCGCTCGATCCGGTCTGGTACCTGCCCGGCATCGCCGAGCGCTTCGAGGTCGACGAAACCACCCTGCGCCGCACCCTGTTCGAGCAGACCGGCGGCATGTACCCCGAGCTGGTCACCCGGCCGGACATCAAGGTGTTCCTGCCCCCGATCGGCGGCATCACCCTGTACATCTTCGGCGACCCCGCCGCGATCGCCGATCCGGCCCGCCGCCTGACCTGCCGCGTGCACGACGAGTGCAATGGCAGCGACGTGTTCGGCTCCGACATCTGCACCTGCCGCCCCTATCTGATCCACGGCATCGAGGAGGCCGTGCTCGAGGCCCAGAACGGCGGCGCCGGCCTGATCGTCTACAATCGCAAGGAGGGCCGGGCGCTCGGCGAGGTGACCAAGTTCCTCGTCTACAACGCCCGCAAGCGCCAGCCGGGCGGCGACCAGGCCGCGACCTACTTCGAACGCACCGAATGCGTCGCCGGGGTTCAGGACGCCCGCTTCCAGCAGCTGATGCCGGACGTGCTGCACTGGCTGGGCATCAAGCACATCGACCGTTTCGTCTCGATGTCCAACATGAAGCACGACGCCCTGGTCGAGGGCGGCATCACCATCGGCGAGCGCGTGCCGATCCCCGCCTGGCTGATCCCCGATGACGCCAGCGTCGAGATGGAGGCCAAGAAGGCCGCCGGCTACTTCACCCCCGAAGGCGCCCCCTCGGCCGAAGACCTGAAGAAGACGGTGGGACGTGATCTTGGGGAGTTCTGAGGCCGGGCGGGTGCAAGCAAAAATGGCTGTCATCCTGAGCAGCCGCGCAGCGGCGTGTCGAAGGACGCACAAGCGGTTTGCGTGGTTCGACACGCGCTCTTCGAGCGCTGCTCACCATGACTAGTGAAATGCAGGCCGCCCGAACCCTGCTCTCCGCCGCCGCGGTGCGCGAGCGGGCGCATGAGATGCTGGCCATCGCCGAGGCCGGCGGCCTCGCCGACTGGCGCGTCGACCTGGCCCGGCTGCCGGCCGCGGCCGACATCGTCGCCGGCGTGATCCGCGGGCAGTACCCGACGCTGCAGGTGCCGTTCCACGCGCGCTGGCGGCACTTCGTGGTCGGCGGCCGCGACCTGTGGGCCGAGCTGGCCGCCACGGCCGACTGGCCGGACGCGCAGACGAAAGCCCGCGCGGCCTTCGACTTGGCCATCACTTCGGTCCTGCTCGACGCGGGCGCAGGGCCCAGCTGGCGCTACCTCGACGCGCCGACCTGCACCGAGACCAGCCGCTCCGAAGGCCTCGGCGTCGCCAGCCTGCGGCTGTTCCAGTCGGGCGCCCTGTCGGCCGCCGAGGACCGGCTGCGGGCTGACAACCTGGCCAACCTGACCGCCGCCGCCCTCGCCGACGCCTTCCAGGTCTCCGACCGCAATCCGCTGGTCGGGCTGGAGGGCCGCGCGGCCCTGCTGCGCCGGCTGGGCGCGGCGGTCGGCCGGCCCGGCGACCTGTTCGACGTGATGGCCGCCCGCGCGACGGACGGCCGCCTGCCGGCGCCGGTCATCCTCGAGGTGCTGCTCGAGCGGCTCGGCCCCATCTGGGAGAACCGCCTGAGCCTCGGCGGCCTGCCGCTTGGCGACACCTGGCGCCATCCGGCGATCAAACGCGACGACGCCACCGACGGCCTCGTGCCGATCCACAAGCTGTCGCAATGGCTGGCCTACAGCCTGATCGAGCCGCTGGAAGAGGCGGGCATCACCGTCCACAGCCTCGACGGCCTGACGGGCTTGGCCGAATACCGCAACGGCGGCCTGTTCATCGATGACGGCGTGCTGGTCCTCAGGGACCCGCTCGACCTGACCCGCGTGCATGGTGTCGGCGACCCGCTGGTGGTCGGCTGGCGCTCGATGACCGTGGCCCTGCTCGACCGCATCGCGCCGCTGGTGCGCGAGCGGCTGGGCGTGGCCGAGGCCGACTTCCCGCTGGCCCGCGTGCTCGAAGGCGGCACCTGGGCCGCCGGGCGCGTGCTGGCCCGCGACCGGCGCGACGGCGGCGGCCCGCCCCTGACCATCACCAGCGACGGGACCGTCTTCTGATGCGCAAGTTCTCCGGCGTCACCGTCGTCGACCACCCGCTGGTGCAGCACAAGCTGAGCCGCATGCGCGACCGGGCCACCTCGACCAAGACCTTCCGCGAGCTGATGCGCGAGATCTCGACCCTGCTCTGCTACGAGGTCACGCGCGACCTGGCCCTGACCGACCGGCCGGTCGAGACGCCGCTTGAGACCACCACCGCCCCGGAGATCGCCGGCAAGAAGCTGGTCTTCGCCCCGATCCTGCGGGCCGGGGAGGGGATGCTGGAGGGCATGCTGACCCTCGTCCCCTCTGCCCGCGTGGCCCACATCGGCCTCTACCGCGACCCGGGCACGAAGGCGGCGGTGGAGTACTATCTCAAGGTTCCCGAGACCATGGCCGAGCGCCAGGTCATCGTCATGAACCCCCTGCTGGCCACCGGCGTCACCGCCCGCGCCGCCGTCGACCGGCTGAAGGAGGAGGGGGCGAAGGACCTGCGCTTCGTCTGCATCCTGACCTGTCCCGAAGGCATCGAAGCCCTGCGCGGCGACCACCCTGACGTGCCGATCTGGACCGCGGGTATCGACCGCACGCTCGACGAGCGAGGGTTCATCCTGCCGGGCCTGGGCGACGCCGGGGACCGGCTGTACGGGACGCGGTAGGTCGAGCCCGTCCCGTTCTCCTTCCTCCCCCGTGAGGGGGAGGGGGACCAGCCGGAGGCTGGTGGAGAGGGAGACACAACGGGTCGCCGATGAAGGCACGGGCGATCCGCCCATCCCCGCCAACCCTCGCGCCTCCCTCTCCACCCTGCTCCGCAGGGTCCCCCTCTCCCTCGCGGGAGAGGAATGGAAGAGAGCGACAGGAACGGCTATCCCTTCCCCCCATGAACGAAGCCTTCGAAACCCTGCTCACCGAGACTCCCGCCGAGGGCGTGCTGCTCGTCACCCTCAACCGGCCCGAGGCCGGCAATTCGCTGTCGACCCGGATGGCCGAGGAGCTGCTGGCCCTGTGGACCGACCTGGCGACGCCCGGCGCCACGCGCGTCATCATCCTCACCGGGGCGGGTGCGAAGATCTTCTGCGCCGGCGCCGACCTGAAGGAGCGCGACGGCATGACCGACGCGCAGTGGAAGGCGCAGCACGTCCTGTTCGAGACCATGCGCGACGCCCTGGTCGCCCTGCCGGTCCCGGTCATCGCGGCCGTCAACGGCGCGGCCTACGGCGGCGGCTTCGAGATCGCCCTGAACTGCGACTTCATCTACGCCGCCGACAGCGCCCGCTTCGCCCTGCCGGAGGTCAAGCTGGGCATCATGCCGGGCCTCGGCGGGGTGCAGAACCTGGTCCGCGCCGCCGGCGAGCGCCGCGCCCGCGAGATCCTGCTCGCCGGCGACCCGTTCACCGCCGCCCAGGGGCTTGCGTGGGGCGTGATCAACGCCGTCTACAACCCCGCCGGCCTGATCCCCGAAGCCGTCGACCTCGCCAAACGCATCGCCGCCAACGCGCCGCTGTCGGTGCGCAACATTCGCCGCGTGGCGCGGGAAACGGCCGTGCTGGGCGGGGCGGAGGCGATCGCCGTCGAACTGGCCGCCTACAACGAACTCACCCCCACCGAAGACCGCCGCGAGGGCGTCGCGGCCTGGGGGGAGAAGCGGAAGGCTGAGTGGAAGGGGCGGTAGGCGCTGACCCTTCCTCCCTGGCGTAGCCGGGGAGGGGGACCGCCCGGAGGGCGGTGGAGGGGCGGCGCGAGTGCGAGCGGCCCAATCCTGAATTCGGGTCTTTCCGGCGCGTCCGGCGCTGACCCCTCCACCATGCTCCGCATGGTCCCCCTCCCCGCGAGCGGGGAGGAACAGCGTCGTGTTGCTGCCAACACCCCCTGACCAGCCCCGCCCGACTCCCCTATATCTCTACGCGTGACCACCGCCGCTGACATCCCCCTCACGGGCGCCGCCCTCATCGCCGACCACGCCAGGCGGCTGCCGGACGCGCCGGGCGTGTACCGGATGATCGGCGAGGATGGCGAGGTGCTCTATGTCGGCAAGGCGCGCTCGCTGAAGAAGCGGGTGATCCAGTACGCCCAGGGCCGTTTCCACACCAACCGCATCGCCCACATGGTCGACCTGACCCGGTCGATGGAGTTCGTCTCGACGCGCACCGAGACCGACGCCCTGCTGCTCGAGATCAACCTGATCAAGCAGATGAAGCCCCGCTTCAACGTGCTGCTGCGCGACGACAAGAGTTTCCCCGAGATCGTCATCCGCCGCGATCACGCGGCGCCGCAGCTGCGCAAGCATCGCGGAGCCCACACCATCAAGGGCGACTATTTCGGCCCGTTCGCCTCGGCCGGCGCCGTCAATCGCACGCTCAACACCCTGCAGAAGGCCTTCCTGCTGCGGTCCTGCAGCGACAGCGTCTACGAGAGCCGCACCCGGCCCTGCATGCTGCATCAAATCCGCCGCTGCGCCGCGCCCTGCACCGGGCTGATCGCGCTCGACGACTACGCCAAGCTGGTCGAGGAGTCCGAGGCCTTCCTGCGCGGCAAGAGCCGGGCGGTGATGCAGCGGCTGTCCGAACAGATGCAGGCGGCCTCCGACGAGCTGGAGTTCGAACGCGCCGCCCGCCTGCGCGACCGCATCCGCGCCCTGTCGTCGGTGGCCCAGGAGACCCAGGTCAATCCCGAGACGGTCGACGAGGCCGACGTGTTCGCCCTGTTCGCCGAGGGCGGCCAGGCCTGCGTGCAGGTGTTCTTCTTCCGCGCCGGCCAGAACTGGGGCAACCGCGCCTACTTCCCGCGCGTCGACAGGAGCGACACCGACGCGGAGGTGATGAGCGCCTTCCTCGGCCAGTTCTACGACGACCGGCCGATCCCCCGGTCGATCCTGGTCAACGTCCAGCCGTTCGAGCACGAGCTGTTCAGCGAGGCCTTCTCGATGAAGGCGGGCCGGAAGGTCGAGATCGTCCAGCCCAAACGCGGGGAGAAGAAGGCGCTGGTCGACCAGGCTGTGCTCAACGCCCGCGAGGCGCTGGGCCGCAAGATGGCCGAGAGCTCGGCCCAGGGGAAACTGCTGGCCGGGGTGGCCGAGGCCTTCGGGCTGGAGAGCCCGCCCGAGCGGATCGAGGTCTACGACAACAGCCACATCCAGGGCACCAACGCCGTCGGCGGCATGGTCGTGGCCGGGCCCGACGGCTTCCAGAAGAACCAGTACCGCAAATTCAACATCAAGGGGACCGAGCTGACCCCCGGCGACGACTACGGCATGATGAAGGAGGTGCTGCGCCGCCGCTTCGCCCGCCTGGTCAAGGAAGAGGAGGAGGGCGACGACAGCGCCCGCCCGGACCTGGTGCTGATCGACGGCGGCAAGGGCCAGCTCGACGCGGTGCTCGAGGTGATGGCCGACCTCGGCGTGGACGACATCCCGGTGGTCGGCATCGCCAAGGGCCCGGACCGCGACGCCGGGCTGGAGCGGATGTTCATGCCGGGCAAGACGCCGTTCATGCTCGAGCCGAAAAGTCCGGTGCTGTATTATTTGCAGCGTCTGCGCGACGAGGCCCACCGCTTCGCCATCGGCACGCACCGCACCAAGCGGTCGATGGAGATGAAGAAGAACCCGCTCGACGAGATCGACGGCGTCGGCCCCGGCCGCAAGCGCGCCCTGCTGCACGCCTTCGGCTCCGCCCGCGAGGTCGGCAAGGCCACCGTCGGCGACCTGATGAAGGTCGACGGCGTCAGCGAGCCGCTGGCGCAGCGGATCCACGACTTTTTCCGGAAGTAGAGCCGTCAGTCCTCCCCGCACCGCGGGGAGGGGGACCATGCGGAGCATGGTGGAGGGGTTGCGCGGAACCAGCCCGGAGGACCGGAATTCAGGATAGGGCCGCTGGGGCCGGCGCCGCCCCTCCACCGCCGTCCCGGCGGTCCCCCTCCCCAGCAGGCTGGGGAGGACCGGCCACAGCATTGGCCCCCGCGCCAAAACCCGCTACTCAACCCCGATGAAACACCTGCCCAACATCCTCACCGGCCTGCGGCTGATCCTGACCCTGGTGGTCTTCCTGGCGATGCTGGGGCTGGCCTCGCAGCCGTTCGCCATGTGGGCCGCGGGCAAGGGCGCCGATCCGGCGACGGTCCAGAGCACGCTCTACTTCACGGCCTTCTGGGGCTTCGTCGTCGCGGCGGTGACCGACTTCTTCGACGGCTGGCTGGCCCGCCGGTACAAGGTCGAGAGCCTGCTGGGCGCGATCCTCGACCCGATCGCCGACAAGGTGTTGGTCGCCGGGGCGGTCGTCGGACTGGCGATCCTCGGCTCCTGGATGGTGGCGGCCGCCGGCGGCCTGATCCTGTTCCGCGAGTTCGCCGTCAGCGCCCTGCGCGAGACCCTGGCGCCGAAGGGCCTGAAGCTGCCGGTGACCCTGCTGGCCAAGTGGAAGACGACGCTGCAGCTGGTGGCGCTGGCCGGACAGCTGTTCGTGCCCGGCTGGGGCTTCTGGGACCTGCCGCGCGACATGGCCCTGGTGCACCAGGCGATGATGGCCGCCAACGTGGTGCTGTGGGTCGCCGTGGCGGTGACCCTGTGGACCGGGATGGAATACGGCCTGGCGGCCAGGAAGGCGCTGAAGGTCGGCTAGAGCCTGCGTCCTTCGAGACGCTCGCTTGAGGCTCGCTCTTCAGGATGACGTAGAAGGTTGGGCTGCAAATCGGGTCGTCATGGTGAGGAGCGGACCCTCAGGTCCGCGTCTCGAACCACGCACGCCGCCCGACGCCCTCACTCCGCCGCCAACAGCCACGGTTCCTCCGGCGGCTCAACCTCCACCACTTCCGGATCGGTCGGCCCGAACAGCAGCCAGTCGCTGACCGGCTCCCGCTCCTGTTCGGCCCGCAACAGTCGGGCGATCTGACCGGGTCCCAGGCCTTGGAGAATCATCGTCGCCTCCGCGATTGCGTTCCAGTTGAGAATGGTTCGCAATTGGGGCGGAGGCAAGGCCCCTGGTAGGGGCTAGGGAATAGGGACTAGGGGTTAGTTGGCCTGTCGCACTGCATCTAGCCCCTAGCCCCTAGCCCCTAACCCCTGTCTGCCCTACGGCAGCGGAATAAACTCCCCATCATCCAGGTCCGGCAGCTTCATCCGGCCGGCGCGCCAGTCGGCCTTGGCCTGTTCGATGCGGTCCTTGCTGGAGGACACGAAGTTCCACTCGATGAACCGCTCGCCGACCGGCTCGCCGCCGATCAGGATCACGCTCGCCGCCGTCAGGGCCTTGATCGGCACGGTCTGGCCCGGCTCGAAGATAACCATCTGGCCCTCGCCGATCATCTGGCCGTCGATTTCGACGCTGCCCTTGGCGATATAGGCCGCGCGCTCGGGGTATTCCGCCGGCAGGCCCGCGGTGACGCCCGCGCCCAGCTCCCAGTGCACATAGAACAGCGGCGAGAACACCGGCACGCTGGCCTTCACCCCGAAGGCCGAGCCGGCCACCAGCCGCGCGGTCATGCCGTCGCCCTGGTAGAAGGGCAGGTCCGCGTCGCCGGCGTGATGCGAGAAGGCCGGCGCGGTCTCCTCGGCCTCATTGGGCAGGGCCAGCCAGGTCTGGATGCCGTCCATTCGCCCGCCGTGCGCGCGCAGACCCTCGAACCGCTCCGAATGGGTGATGCCGCTGCCGGCGGTCATCCAGTTGACCTCGCCCGGCTTGATGACGATGTCCGAGCCGACGCTGTCGCGATGGGTCATCTCGCCGTCGAACAGGTAGCTGAGGGTCGACAGGCCGATGTGCGGATGCGGCCGCACGTCGACGCTGCGCGGGAAGCCGGGCTGGAAGTCGGCCGGGCCCATGCGGTCGAAGAAGATGAACGGCCCGACCATCCGCCGCGCGGCCTGGGGCAGCACGCGGCCGACCTCGAACCCGCCGAGATCGCGCCGGTGCTGGTCGAGGATGAGGTCGATCATGGAGAGCTCCTGGTCAGGGGGGCGGATCGCGGAAGATGGCCCCTGCTCTCGCGGACGGGAAGAGGGGACGGCTCAGAACATGCCCTTCGGCAGGGTCAGGCGGAACACCCGGACAGGTCCCGGCGCGGGCGTCACAAGGCGCCCGTCATCGGCCCGCGTGTCCCAGCGCGCATGGCCGACGAAGACGACCTCGGCGCCGCGCACGCCGGCGAGCGACAGGTCATCCATGCCCGGCAGGTTCGCCGCCAGCACCATGGTCCGCTCGACCTCGCTGCAGCCGGGATTGATCTGCAGCAGCATAACGCGCTGGGGCGAAACACCGTTCTGGGTGATCACGGCCGCAAACGGCTTCTCGCCCCGCAGACCGAAATCGAACCCGGGCGCGGCCACCAGGCCGTCGGTTCCGGCGAGACCGGCCATCAGCCCTTCCAGCGGCCGGTCTTCACCGCTGGCCAGGTCGACCCGGTGCAGGCCGGTCGCGTAGTCGGCGACCAGCATCGCTGTCTCGCCCGGGCACAGGACCATGCCCTGTGGCGAGGCCATGTGGCCCGGCTCGACCACAGGGTCGAGCGCCGCGCTGCCGGGCTTCAGCCGCCAGACGCCGCCGCCGACCGAGTCCGTGGCGTAGACGGTCCCGTCCTTCGCCAGCACCAGGTCGCCGATCTGGCGCCGTGCGCCATCGTCGGGCAGCGGGTAGCGCGCGAGGATGGTCCCGTCCCGGACGGAGACCTTGAGCAATCCGGTGCGGGCGGGCCCCGCCGCGCCGGGCACGCCGTCGCCCCTGGCTTCGGCGGCCCAGAGCACGCCCCGCCGCGCGTCGATCGCCAGTCCGAAGATGGCGCCGGTATCGGCGTCCGCCTTGAGAAAGGGCGTCGTTCCATCCGGTGTGAGGCGGACGATCGTCCGGCCCGCCACGGTCCCCAGCAGCCAGCCCTGACCGTCGTTGACGAGGCCTTCGCCCATCAGCTCGGGCGCGCCGCTGAGCGTGGCGACCGCCTCGATGTCGCCGACAGGCTCGGCGTTCTGCGTGAACAGCGCCGCCACGTCGGCATAGCCCGGCAGCTGTGCGAGGGCCTTGAGCGCTGGATCCTTGTCTACGTCGAACAGCAGGCCCATGCCGGCGTAGAGCTGAACATTGGTCAGGGCCGCGTCCAGGTCGCCCGCGGCGGCCTGAACCCGCGCCAGCCGGATGTAGGATCCCGGGACATCGGGGTACAGGTCGAGCGCTTCCCGGAAGGACTCGAGGGCCTTGTCGAGGTCACCGGTCTGGACGGCGGCCGCGCCTTCGCGACGCAGGCGCTGGTACTGCGCCAGCCGTCCTTCCGGCGCGGCGGCGGCGATCAGCAAAAGGGCGGCCAGCGCCGCCCCGAAAACCCTAGCCGTGCGGGCTGACATAGGGGCTGACCATGCCCAGCGGCACGGCGGTGGTGTTCTTCACGCCGCGGATGACGATGCGGCTCTCGATGTTCGACACCAGCCCGAGGCTGAGGATCTTGTCGCGCAGGAAGTCGTCGAAGGCGTGCATGTCGCGGGTGACGATGCGCAGCTCGTAATCCGCCGCGCCGGTGACGGTGGCGCACTGCACCACCTCGGCCCATTTGATCACATTGCTCTCGAACTGCTCGAGGTTCTCCTTGGTCGGCAGGGAGAGCTTCACGGTGCAGTAGACCTCGAAGCCGAGGCCCAGCTGTTCGCGGTCGAGGATGGTCACCCGGCGCTGGATGATGCCGGCGTCCTCGAGCCGTTTGATCCGCCGCCAGCAGGGGCTGGAGGACAGGCCGACGCGTTCGGCGATTTCGGCAACCGACAGGCTCGCGTCGTGTTGAATGAGATCGAGAATCTTTGCGTCAACCGCGTCTAGCTGCTCTGCCAAACCTTTTTCCCCCAATATGCCGTTCCGCGCCCTGATCGTGCCGAACTGCACGGTGAAAGGGGCACGGCTTTGGCAAGCAATTTCGCCGCGCTTGTATGATCTTGCAAGCCGAACCGACCCCGTCACAGGAAAGATTTTTCAATGCGCCACGACAATGTGACGCTAGACGACAAATATCTGCTCGAAAACGGTCGTGCCTTCATAACCGGCGTGCAGGCATTGATCCGTGTCATGCTCGACCGTCGGCGCCTCGATTTGCGTGACGGGCTGAACACGGCGGGGTTCGTTTCCGGCTATCGCGGCTCGCCGCTCGGGGGTCTGGACCAGCAGGCCAACCGCGCCGGCAAGCTGCTGAAGAGCCATGAGATCGTCTTCAAGGAGGGCCTCAACGAGGACCTCGCCGCGACGGCCGTCTGGGGCAGCCAGCAGGCCAACCTGTTCCCGGGCGCGAAGTTCGATGGCGTCAGCGCCATGTGGTACGGCAAGGCGCCGGGCGTCGACCGCACGGGCGACGTGTTCAAGCACGCCAACTTCGCCGGCACGACGCCCAAGGGCGGCGTCATCGCCGTCGCCGGCGACGACCATAACTGCAAGTCCTCGACCCTGCCGTCGCAGTCGGAATACGCCTTCCAGGACTTCGAGATGCCGGTGCTCTCGCCGGCCGACGTGCAGGAGGTGCTCGACTACGGCCTGCTCGGCCTGTCGATGTCGCGCTTCAGCGGCCTGTGGGTCGGGCTGATCGCGCTCGCCGACACCATGGACAGCGGCGTGACCATCGACGTCTCGCTCGACCGCCACAAACACGTCGTCCCCGACAACTTCGCCCTGCCGCCCGGCGGGCTGCACATCCGGCTGAAGGATCAGCCGATGGACAAGGAGCAGCGGCTCCGCAACTACCGCATCCCGGCCGCCCTGGCCTTCGCCCGCGCCAACGGCATCGACCGGGTGGCGCTCGCCGCGCCGCGGCCGCGCCTCGGCATCGTCTGTTCGGGCCAGGCCTACAAGGACGTGCTGGAGGCCTTCCAGGCCATGGACCTGGGCCTCGAGGAAGCCGCCGCGCTGGGCGTCTCGATCTACAAGGTCGGCATGCCCTGGCCGCTGGAGCCGCAGGGGCTGCGCGCCTTCGCCGCCGGCCTCGAGACGCTGATGTGCATCGAGCACAAGCGGCCGCTGATCGAGGACCAGGCCCGGGCCGTCCTCTACGATCTGCCGGCCCACGCCCGGCCGAGGATCATCGGCAAGAAGGACGAGAACGGCCGGCCGCTGATGGAGCAGACCGGCTCCCTGACCGTCGCGGCCATCGCGCTCGACCTCTACAACTACCTGCCGGACGGCCCGCACCGCGAACGGGCCCAGGCCTATCTCGACAAGGTCTCGGCCGCTTCGATGGCCGCCGTCACCCTGGCCAGCGACCAGCAACGCAAGCCGTTCTTCTGCTCGGGCTGCCCGCACAACACCTCGACCCGCCTGCCCGAGGGCAGCCGCGCCCTGGCCGGCATCGGCTGCCACTACATGGCCAGCTTCAACGACCCCTCGACCGACCTGAACACCCACATGGGCGGCGAGGGCCTGACCTGGGTCGGCGCCGCGCCGTTCACCACCGAGAAGCACGTCTTCCAGAACCTCGGCGATGGCACCTACAACCACTCCGGCTCGCTGGCGATCCGGGCGGCGATCGCCGCCGGGGCCAACATCACCTACAAGCTGCTGTTCAACGACGCGGTGGCCATGACCGGCGGACAGGCGGCCGAGAGCGGCTTCACCCCCGCCCAGATCACCCGCCAGCTGGCCAGCGAAGGCGTGACGAAGACGGTCATCGTCGTCGACGAGGTCGATCGCTACGCGGCCGTCACCGACCTGGCCCCCAATGTCGAGATCTTCCCGCGCTCGGACCTGATGAAGGTCCAGCGCATGCTGCGCGACACCACCGGCGTGACGGTGCTGCTCTATGACCAGACCTGCGCCACCGAGAAGCGCCGTCGCCGCAAGCGCGGCACGATGGAGAAGGCCCCGCGCCGGGTGTTCATCAACCCGCTGGTCTGCGAGGGTTGCGGCGACTGCTCGGTCAAGTCCAACTGTGTCTCGGTTGAGCCGCTGAACACCGAGTTCGGCCGCAAGCGCAAGATAAACCAGTCGACCTGTAACCAGGACTACAGCTGCGTCGACGGCTTCTGCCCATCGTTCATCACCCTGGAGGGCGCCGAGAACGCCACCCGCCAGAAGATGGCCGCCCTGACCGCCGACGCCACGCCGCTGCCCGAGTTCGAGCCGCTGACCGGGGTGCGCCGCATCCTGTTCACCGGCATCGGCGGCACGGGGGTGACCACGGTCGCCTCGATCCTGGCCATGGCCGCCCACGTCGACGGCCGCGCCGCCAGCGTGGTCGACATGACCGGTCTGGCCCAGAAGGGCGGCTCGGTGTTCAGCCACGTCAAGATCGGCGAGCGCGAGGACACCGTGGTCGGCGGCCGCGTGCCGGCGGCCTCGACCGACGTGCTGATCGCCTGCGACCTGCTGGTCGCGGCCAGTCCGGAAGGCCTGGCGCTGTTCTCCAAGAAGACCACGCGCGCTTTCGGCAACGCCGACTTCTCGCCGACCGCCGACTTCGTCACCAACCGCGACGTGCGCTTCGATACCGGCGGCATGGCCCGCAAGATCGCCGCGGCGACGAAGAGCTACGAGGCCTGCCCGTCGCAGGCCCTGGCCGAGCACAAGCTGGGCGACGGCATCTACGCCAACATGATCATGCTGGGCTTCACCTGGCAAAAGGGCGTGATCCCGATCTCCAGCCGCGCCATCTATCGGGCGATCAAGCTCAACGGCGTGGACTACGAGTCCAACCTCCAGGCCTTCGAGGTCGGCCGCAAGGCCGCCATGGACCCGGACTTCAGGGGCGAGCCGGAAGACGCGGTCGCCACGCCCGAGACCATGGCGCTGGACGACCTGATCGCCAAACGCACGGCCGAGCTGACCGCCTATCAGGACGCCGCCTACGCCGACCGCTATGCCAGGCGCGTCGCCCAGGTGCGGGCGGCCGAGGCTCCGCTGGGCGGCGAGGCCCTGACCCGCGCCGTGGCCGTCAACCTCTACAAGCTGATGGCCTACAAGGACGAGTACGAGGTCGCGCGGCTCTACACCGACGGCCGGTTCGCCTCGGAGCTGGCCGGCACCTTCAAGGGCGGCAAGGTCAAGGTGTGGATGAGCCCGCCGCTGATCGCCCCGAAGGACGCCGACGGCAAGCCGAAGAAGATCGCCCTGGGCGGCTGGATGATCGACCTGGTGTTCCCGCTGCTGACCAGGATGAAGGGCCTGCGCGGCGGTCCGCTGGATATCTTCGGCATGACCGGGGAGCGGAAGATGGAGCGCGGGCTGATCGTCTCCTACGAGGCCCAGCTGGACATGATCCTCGCCGGCCTGACCGCCGAACGCCTGCCGCTCGCCGCTCGCATCGCCGCCGTCCCGCAGCAGATCCGCGGCTACGGCCACATCAAGGACGCGGCGGTGAAGACGGCCAAGGCCGACGAGGCGGCGCTCTGGGCGGAGTGGGGGTAGGTGGAGCGGGGACATGTACCGACGGTACGTGTCCCCTAAACCCGTAGCCGCTCGATTGGGGGACACGTACCTGCGGTACATGTCCCCGGCATCAGACCATCCTCTCCCGGAGGGAGAGGTGGCCCGGCGGAGCCGGGTCGGAGAGGGATGAACAGCTGACAGACGGGATCGCGCGGGGTCATCCAGCGCCGGCGTCTCCCTCTCCACCATGCTCCGCATGGTCCCCCTCTCCCTCCGGGAGAGGAAAGATGCGTCAGCTACCCCAACCTCTCCCGCCAGTAGGCCTCCGCCATCTCCTCCGGCCGCAGGTGCACCCGCTCCAGCGGCGTGAACCCCGCCGGCGGCCGCCAGTCCGGCCCCACCGGATCAACCCGCAGCACATCCGCATACAGCCGGGGCGCCTCGTCCGGCCCGTCGGCCCACCAGATCGCCGGCCCCGTCTGGCCGCGCGCCCGGCGCAGGTTGCGGGCGGCGATGGCGGTGGCGTGGGTCATCACCCCGACCAGCACCCCGTCGCGCGTGCGCTGTGGCAGGCCCAGCGGCTCGGGATGGCCGCCCCAGGCGAGCAGCGCCTGGGCCAGCTTCAGCTCCATGATGGTCAGGGCCCCGCGTCCGCCGACGATCCGCTGCAGTTCGGCCGCCGCCACCAGCAGCTCGCTGATCACCGGGCTCAGCAGGTCCTTCAGCGCCGCATGCGACCGGGCGAACAGCCGGCTCATCTCGAGGAAATCCTCGCCGATCGGCGGGGCGTCGGCGAACAGCTCGGGCAGGATCTGGCCGGCCAGGGTCGGTCCGCCGCCGCCGTTGAACCGCGCCCCGCCCAGCACCCGCCCGTCGACCACGGCCAGCAGATAGGCGGCGTCCGCCCTGTCCCACGGATCGGTCTCGCGACCGTCGGACCGGCGCAGCTCTTCCCAGCCCTTGAGGTCGACGAACACCTCGTGGCGGATGCGGAACATGTCGTCCATCAGCGCCCGGAAGGCGTCGCGGTTGGCGGCGTTGAGCAGCAGGATCACGGGCCAGGTCTCCGGCCCACCCGAGGATGTCAGTCCCGCGAAGACAACTATAAGGTGTTAATCGATCACGCGCAACCGCGCGGCGGCCCGGTCGGCTTCCAGCGCGGCGACAAGGCCGTGGTCGCCCGCCCGCCGCGCCGCCTCGACCAGCGTCAGGTCGATGACGTCGCGCTGGGCATGGCTGCCGCCGAAGCGGTGGGCCACGTCCCGCACGGGCCGCAGGGCCGCCAGCGCGCCGCGCCAGTCGCCCTCGCCGAACGCGGCCAGCCCCCGCACCACCGGCTCGCCGACCTGCACGAAGGCGGCGTTGTCGCCGCCGGCGGCGATCGCCCGCGCCTGGGCCTCGCGCAGGGCCGCCAGGGCGTCGGTCCGTCCGGCCCCGACGAAGGCCATGGCCGCGTGGGCGTCGTTGAAGGCGTAGAGGCTCTCGGCCACCGCCGGCTGCCAGCGGTCGGCCAGCTCGCCCCACCGGTCGCCGACGTCGACGCTCTGCAGCTGCAGCCGCCAGAGCAGGGCCGAGGCGTCGACCATATTGTAGGCCAGCTCCGACCGGTCGCCCCAGATGGGATCGTCGTACAGCGCCAGCGCCGCGTCGGTGTCGCCCAGCCCCAGGTGGAACAGCGCCAGATGCCACCAGTTGTGCACCTGGAAATAGCTGTCGCCGGTCCAGCGGGCGAGGTCCTCGCGCATCCAGGCGACGCCTTCCTCGCGGCGGTTCTGCATCTCCAGCACATGGGCCACGGCGTGCTGCGCCCAGCCGTTGCGCGGTTCGATCTCGATCGCCCGCCGCCCGGTCGCCTCGGCGGCGACGTAGTGGCCGGTCTCCTCCAGCCCGAAGGCGTGCAGGCCGAGCACGGCGTGATAGCCGGGCATGTCCGGCGTCCAGTGGGGCAGGGCGGCGCCGATCCGGTCACGCAGCATCCGTGCGTCGCCGCGCAGGAAGTCGAGCAGCTGGCCGATCTGCAGGGCCAGGGCGTCGCGGGGATACCGTGCCGACACGTCCCCCAGCACGCGCGCGGCCGCCGCGATCTCGCCGCGCGCCATATGGCCCAGCGCCGTCACATGGCCGGCCTCGCGGTCATTGGCCGGCAGGGCCAGCGCCCTGGCATGGCAGTCGAGGGCCACCGGCAGCGGGGCGGCGTCGGTGCCCGCCGCGTGCAGGTAGCCGAGGAACACATGCGCCATGACGAAGTCCGGACTGTCGGCCAGCGCCGCGCGCAATCCCCGCACCGGGTCGCCGATGAAGCACTGATGCCCGGCCAGCACCGTCTCGTAGAGATCGAGGGCCGCCGCGCTGGCCCCCGTGGGCCGCTGCGCGGTGGCGATGTCGAAGGCCATGGTCTGCTCGTCCGTTGCGGAAATCACAGCTTGGCCTGACCGGCCGCCGTGGTCTACGCCTTGGACATGAGTGACTTCGACTTCGACGCGATGGTGGTCGGCGCCGGCGCGGTGGGCCTGGCCACGGGCTACGCCCTGGCGCAGCGCGGCCTGTCCGTGGTGGTGCTGGAAAAGGAGAAGATCATCGGCCAGGGCGTGTCCTCGCGCAATTCCGAGGTCATCCACGCCGGACTCTACTACCCGACCGGCTCGCTGAAGGCGCGCTTCTGCGTCCAGGGTCGCCGGCTGCTCTACGCCTTCCTCGACAGGCACCACGTCGACTACCGCAAGTGCGGCAAGCTGGTCGTGGCCAACGGCCCCGCCGAGGTCGAGCATCTCGACGCCATTCTCGAACAGGCCCGGATCAACGACGTCGAGGGCATGGCGCGGCTGACCGGCGCGGCGGCCATGGCCATGGAGCCGCGCCTGAAGTGCGACATGGCCCTGCTGTCGCGGGAGAGCGGCGTTTTCGACAGCCACGGCTACATGACCGCCCTGGTCGGCGAGATCGAGGCTCACGGCGGGGCGGTGGTCACCTCAACGCCGTTCGAGGGCGCGACGCCCCTGCCGGGCGGCGGGTTCAGCGTGCGGGCCGGCGGCGAGGCGCCGACGACCCTGACCGTGCGCAGGCTGGTCACGGCCGCGGGCCTGGGCGCCCAGGCGGTGGCGGCCCTGATCGAGGGCTTCCCGGCCGACAGGATCCCGGCCCGCCACTTCGGCAAGGGCGTCTACTTCCGTCTGGCCGGCAAGGCGCCGTTCGAGCACCTGATCTATCCGCCGCCGATCCACGGCGCGCTCGGCACCCACTACCGCAAGGACCTCGGCGGCCAGGCGGTGTTCGGCCCCGATCTGGAGTTCGTCGAGACCGAGGACTATTCGGTCGACCCGACCAAGGCCGCGGCCTTCGCCGCCTATATCCGCAAGTTCTGGCCCGCCGTGCCGGAGGACCACCTGTCGCCCGACTACGCCGGCCTGCGCCCGAAGATCCACGGTCCCGACGAGCCGCAACCGGACTTCCGGCTGGACGGCGAGGACGTGCACGGTCTGCCGGGCCTCGTGGCGATGTTCGGCATCGAGAGCCCGGGCCTGACGAGTTCGCTGGCGATCGGGGAGGAAGTGGCGGTGCGGTTGGGGCAGGACTGATCAATGCCCTGCGTCCTTCGAGACGCGATCCTGAGGGATCGCTCCTCAGGATGACGTGGAGGGTTGGGCTTCACCGATAGTCGTCATGGTGAGGAGCGAGGCCGCAGCCGAGCGTCTCGAACCACGCAGTTCGGCTCAGCTCTTCGGAACCAGCCTCAGCACCTTCCCGTCGGCGTCGTCGGTGGCGACATAAACCGCACCGTCCGGCCCCACCCGCACATCGCGGATGCGCAGGCCAAGGTCCTGCAACAGCCATTCCTCGCCGACCACGCGGTCGCCCCTGAGCGTCAGCCGTACGAGCTTCTTGCTCGACAGGCCGCCGACGAACAGGCTGCCCTTCCAGGCCGGAAACAGGGCCGCGTCATAGAAGGCCATGCCCGACGGGGCGATCACCGGATCCCAGTAGTAGACCGGCTGCTCCATCCCGGCCCTGGCGGTGATGCCCTCGCCGATCGGCTGGCCCGAATACTCCTCGCCATAGGTGATGGTCGGCCAGCCGTAGTCCTTGCCGCCCTGCGGGATGTTCAGCTCGTCGCCGCCTTTGGCGCCATGTTCGACTGTCCACAGCCGGCCCGTCCACGGGTTGATCGCCGCCGCCTGCAGATTGCGGTGGCCGTAGGACCAGATCGACCGGTTCGCCTCGGTCACGGCCGCGAACGGATTGTCCTTGGGAATTGAGCCGTCGGGATTGATGCGCACGACCTTGCCGAGGGTCCCGTCCAGCCGCTGGGCCTGGACGCGACCGGGCAGGATCGACCGCTCGCCCGTGGTGATGAACAGGTGGCCGTCCGGCGCGAAGGCCAGCCGGCCGCCGAAGTGCATGGTCGAGTCGAGCGTCGGCGTCATGCGCCAGAGCACCTGCACGGCCTCGACCCGCGCCCGGGCCCCTTCGACCACCAGCTTGCCGCGCGCGGCCGCCGTGCCGTTGCCGCCGTCGCGCGGCTCGGCGTAGGTCCAGTAGATCAGCCCGTCCGTCGCGAAGTCCGGCGACAGCGCCACGTCCAGCAGGCCGCCCTGGCCGCGCGCGTCGACCTTCGGCAGGCCGTCGACCGGCGCCGACAGGGTCCCGTCCTTCGCCACGATGCGCAGCCGGCCGGCCCGCTCGGTGACCAGCATCCGGCCGTCGGGCAGCCAGGCCATGGCCCAGGGATGGTCGAGGCCCGTGGCGACCGTCTGGACCTCGAAGGTCACGCCAGCGCTGACCAGCGGCGCGCGGGTCTGGCCGGGAAAGGCCGGCGTCTGGCCTTCGGCGTTGGGCGGCCGGGTCTCCAGCGGCTGTCCGGCGGTCTGGGCGCCGGACGGCTGTCCGCCGCAAGCGGCGAGGATCAGGGCGGCGAGAGCGAGCGGGGCAGGGCGCATGGCGGCAGTCTCCTCAGGCGTCCCCGGTCAAAGAGGCCAGCGCCGCGCGGGGTTCCGCGCCCTCGAGGTGAATCCGCGACCACAGGGCGAAGACCATCAGCGGCCAGCGGTTGTGGGCCTGGGCCGGGTCGGTGAACACGGCGCGGACGGCCTCGACATCGCAGGTCTCGGCCACGGCCTTCACCCCGGCGATGCGCGGACCCAGGTCCCCGGCGCGCGGCGCGATCCAGCTGGCCACCGGGACGGTGAAACCCTTCTTCTTCGCCCACGGCTCGGCCGCCGGGCAGTGCCGCTCCAGCCACTTGCGCAGGATGTACTTGCCGTACTTGCCGCGCACCTTCATCCGGTCCGGCAGGTTGAACGCGAAGGCCGCGACCTCCCTGTCGAGGAATGGCGTGCGGCCCTCCAGCCCATGCGCCATCAGCATCCGGTCGAGCTTCAGCAGCAGGTCGTTGGGCAGCCAGGTGGCGATGTCGGCATACTGGGCGCGCTGGAGGGGGGAGAGGCCGGGCGGCGGCGCCGACGCCTCCCGCCAGCGTGCAAGGGCGCCCTTGCCGCCATCCTTGAGGAAGGCCGCGTCGATCTGCGGCTCTGCCGGTCGCCCGCCGAGCCAGGCCGGCCGCAGGGCGCGGCGATAGCGGCCATAGCCGCCGAACAGCTCGTCCCCGCCTTCGCCGCTGAGCACCACGGTCAGGGTGCCTTTCGCGGCCTCGGCCAGCTTGTAGGTCGGCAGACAGGCGTAGTCGGTGGTCGGATCGTCTAGGGCCCAGGCGACCTGTGGCGCGATGCGCCAGAAGTCCTCCTCGCCGAAGGTCGTCTCGCGCCAGTCGAGGTTCAGCGCCTTCGCGACCCGCTCGGCCGCCCCCCGCTCGTCGCGCGCGTCCGGCGCGTCAAAGCCGCAGGTGTAGGCGGTGACCGGGCGTTCGTTCAGGCGGGCCATCAAGGTCGCGATGGCGCTGCTGTCGATCCCGCCCGACAGGAACAGGCCGTAGGGGACATCCGACCGCTGATGGACAGTCACGCTATCCTCAAGGACCGCGTCGAGGCGATCGAGCAACTCTGCATCCCCGAGAGACGACGATGGAACCGGCCTCCGAGCGCCGCCTGTGTTCGAGGGTTCGAATAGCAAACTGCCCGTCCGGAAACCCAGAAGCCCGTGGCCGGTCGTGACCTGAAAGCCTTCTAACGGGCGCAGACGTATAACGTTTTCTGCGGCTTGCGGATCAGTGATCCCATAGCCCAGTGCCAGTACCTCGCCCGCATTGTCAGCTGACGCCCCGGTCAGGGCTTCAGGCGTAGGGCCAGGCAAGGCCCTTAGTTCGGAGGCGAAGGCCGTGCCTTGGCCGCGTTGGGTAGTATACAGCGGCTTGATCCCGAACCCGTCGCGCACCAGCCAGGTCCGCCCGTCACATCCGATCAGGCAGAAGGCGTACATGCCCCGCAGCCGCTCGAAGGCCTTTTCCCCCTCCTGCGCATACATATGCAGCAGCGGTTCGAAGTCCGAGCCCGTCGCCAGCTTCCCCTTCAGCTGGAATTCCTCGGTCAGCTCCAGGTAGTTGTAGATCTCGCCGTTGCCGATGATCGTCGAGCCGGCGGCGTGCAGCGGCTGCCAGCCGCCTTCAAGGTCGATGATCGAGAGGCGCGCATGGGCCACGCACCAGCCCGGGCCGCTTTCGACCCGGATGCCGTTGGGCCCGCGGTGGGCGATGCGCTCGATCATCGCCCGCACATCGCGCTCGGCCTGCGCCGGGTCGGTGACGCCCAGAATGCCCGCGATGCCGCACATCAGCCTTCACCCAGCCGCGAGAACAGATGCCGCCATTCGGCGACCACGGCGGCCTCGGCGAACTCGGCCTCGACGCGGGCGTGGCCATTCTGGATCAGCCTGATGCGCAGCATCGGGTCGGCCAGCACCGCCTTGACCCGGTCGGCCAGGGCCTCGGCGTCGTCCACCGGCGTCAGGAAGCCGTCCTCGCCGTCGCGGATCAGCGCGCCCGGTCCCTGGCTGTCAGCGGCGACCACGGGCAGGCCGTGGGCCCAGGCCTGGATGACAACATTGCCCAGCGGCTCGAACCGCGAGGGAAACACGCAGACGTCGGCCGCGCGATACAGCGCCGCCGCGTCCTGCCGCCAGCCGAGGAATCGCACCCGGTCGGCCACGCCCAGGGCGCCGGCCATGGCCTTCAGTTTCTCGTCCAGCGCGCCGGACCCGGCGATCCACAGCACGGCGTCCGGGATCAGCGTCAGGGCCTTGAGGCTGACGTCATGGGCCTTGGCGTCGTGCAGCCGGCCCATGCCGAGCAGCAGGGGAACGCCCTCGGGCGTGTCCAGCGAGGCGCGGCTGACCGGCGCGGCCTCCTCGGTCCCGCCGGCGAAGTTGGGGATGTAGCTGACCTGCGGCGACGGCCAGCCCTGGGCGATCACCCAGTCGACGATGTCCCGGGTGTTGCCGACCAGATGGTCGAAGCCGCGATAGTATTTCAGGCTGTAGTAGCCGCCGAGCCGGCCGATCCGCTTCCACGGCCCGGTCGGGGTGTGGCGCGCGGCGCGGTTCATCCAGGCGACCATCACCTTCGCATCCATGCGCCGGCCGAAGGCGGCCACGCCCGGGCGGGTCAGGATGTCCAGCGGACTGCCGAAGCCGAAGTCGCGGCTGACGACGCCCGCCTCGGCCAGCGCCTTGCCACGGGCGGCGTGCCGGCGGATCGCGCAGGCCTCCGCGACCCCCGCGCGATGCAGGGCCGTGACGAGGTCGACGAAGTAGGTCTCGGCGCCGCCGTCACCGCCGGACCCGAGCAGATGGAGCACGCTCATGTGAGCGGGACCCTATCCGCTGAGCCGCGCTTTCCCAAGCCGCATGACGCGCTCTTGAAGCGGAACCGATGCGCCCGTATAAGGCCGCCTCTCGCGCTCGCGGATTGATTTGCCGTCGCGTGTGGCTGGGTAGCTCAGATGGTTAGAGCGGTGGATTCATAACCCACAGGTCGGCGGTTCGATCCCGCCCCCAGCTACCACTTTTTCCCGAACCCGGGCCGCTGGCGGGCCCGTTTCAATCTTTACACGATCGCGCCCTATTCCCGCTCCCGGGCAGGGCCTAGGGTCCGGACGGCTCCCGCGTCTCCCCCGGAGCCCGGGAAGCGTCATGCACAGTCCAGCCGCCATCGCCTTCGTCGCCGTCCTCGCCCTGGCCGGTCAGGCGTCGGCGCGGACGCCGCCCGTGGACGGCCCTGTCAGCACGGCGCCGGCCGGCGGCGGCTCGCCCCTGTCCACCCGGCAGCAGATCGACCAGTACCTCGCGCCCTCGGCCGGGGACGCGTTGTCACGCGCCGATCTCGCCGGGGCCGACCGCGACGCCGACCGCCGCATTCACGGCGAGGTGTCGCTGGCGGTCGGCTCGAACGGCTATCGCGGCGGGTCCGTCATCGCGGTGATCCCGCTCGGCGAAGCGTCGACGCTGGCGCTCAGCTACAGCCGGTCAAAGGGCGGCTATGGCTACGGATACGGCTATGGCTATGGCGAGCCGGGGTACGGATACGACGGCCTGACCGCGCCGCTCGACCCCGACGCAGCCTGCGTCGCGACCCGCTACGGTTACGGCGGCTATGACCGGCCGGTGCTGACGGGGTCCTCGATGGATACGGTGCAACGCTGCCCGTCCCGCCTGCGCCCCAACGACTAGGTCGAAAGGGGTGGCCTACGCCGCCGCTGACTGCGCGTCGGCGGCGTCGAGCGCGGCCTGCAGGGCCGCCAGCATGCGCTCGGCCTTGATCGGCTTTTCGACCACGTCGTTCATGCCCGCCTCGAGATAGTTGCGCACGTCCTCGGGGTCGGCGTTGGCGGTCAGGGCGATGATCGGCGTCCTGCTGACCGGGCCGGGCAGGGCGCGGATCGCCCGGGTCGCCGCCACGCCGTCCATGCGCGGCATCTTGATGTCCATCAGGATCAGGTCGAACCGGCGGGCCTGCACGGCGTCCAGCGCCTCCAGGCCATCGACGGCCTGTTCGGAGGTGCAGTCGAACATCTCGCACAGCGCCTCGGCGACCATGCGGTTGGTGGCGTTGTCGTCGACGATCAGGATGTGCGCCGCGTGATCGGGCGCGGCGGCGCCCACCGGATCGGACGAGGCGGCGGACTTGGCGGTGCGGGCGATGAACTCGAACACCACGGTCACCCCGGCGCCCGGATTGCTTTCGGCGTGGATCACGCCGCCGGCGCTGGTGGTGATGCGGCTGGCGAGCGCCATGCCGAGGCTGACCGACAGGCCTTCGGAGGGATCGTCGCCGGTCGAGACGGGCTCGAAGATGCGCGCCAGCCGCTGCGGCGACATCTCGCTGCCGGCGTCGCGCACGCGGCCTTCGAGGATCAGGCCGTCGGCGGTCGGGCGGACCTTCAGGGTCGCCTCGATGGCGCCCCGGCGGGTCTCGTTCAGCGCGCGGTAGATCAGGGCGTCGAACACCTGCAGCAGGCGCGCCTCGTCGATCTGCGCGGCGTCCTCGGGATCGCCGTCGTAGGCGGTCAGCAGCGTCAGGCCGCTGGCGGCGGCGCGGGCCTTCCAGCGCGCGTCCACTGTGTCCATGAACGGCTGCAGCTGGCAGGGATGGTTATTGAACGACAACACGCCCAGGTCGGCCTCGTGCAGGTCGACGGCGCGGCGCATCAGGGCGGTCAGGTCGTCGCCGGTCTCGCTGATGGCGCGCACGCAGGCCTGGGCGTCCGGCGGCAGGTTCTGGCGCGCCAGGCGGGCGGTGAAGTCGGCGACGCCTTCCAGGTGGCGCAGGATCTCGCCGCTCATGCGCTGCACCAGCAGCGCGGCCGGATCCTGCTTCGGGGCGGGTCGGGCGCGGCGCGCCGACAGCAGCACGGCGGGCGTCCCCGCGCCGAGATAGCGGCCGTCCTCGACGATGATGAAGCCACGGCCGAGGGCTTCGGGACGGGTGGCCAGCAGGTGTTCGCGGAAGCCCCAGGGCGAGAGACCGGCCTCGGCGATGGCGGGGCTGGCGTCCATGACGGCGTCGACCAGGCGCTCGCCGTCGGTCTGGGACAGGATGACGTCGCGGGTGACCAGGCCGACGGGCTGCTCGCGCTCGGTCACGGCCAGCACAAGGGCCTCCGGCTCGGCGGCGAAACGCGCCGCGGCGGCCGCGCAGCTGGAGCCGGCCGGCAAGGGCGCACGACGGTCGGCAAAGGTGGAAAAGGTGTCCATCGGGTCGCACGCAGGGGTCAATTCGACCCTCACCCTGACAGATTGCGCTTGAAGAGAGGTTAAGCGCCGGGCGGACAAAGAAAAACGGCGGGGATTTGCATCCCCGCCGTTCCTGTCTTCAAAGGCCTTGCGGCTTAGAAGGACTTGGTGATCGAGACGCCGTACAGACGCGGGTCCGTGATCTGGATGTTCGTGAACAGGCCCGACGAGTCGTCGGTGACGTAGGACGCCTGGATGGAGTCATCGTCGCCGAGGTTCTTCACGTAGGCCTGCAGCAGCCAGCCGGCGCTCTGGTTTTCAACGACCAGGGAGAGGTTGACGATGCTGTAGGCGTCCAGGTGGTCATGCGAGGAGTTGTAGATTCGCGAGAACTGCTCATCCTGCCAGTAGTAGTCGGCCCGCGGCGTCACGGCCCAGTCGCCCATCACCCAGGTGTACTGGGCGCCGAACGACACCGTGAATTTCGGCGCGTAGGGCAGCTCCTTGCCTTGCAGATCGACCGCGAAGCCTTCGCTGACGATCGCCGAGGTGCTGGAGGTGCTCAGACCCAGCGGAACGCCGGAGTGTTGGATGGCGGCCAGGACCTGCATGCCCGAGCAGCTCATGTAGTAGTTGTAGCTGCTGAACAGGGGCGAGATGGCCCCGCCGCTGGCCGTGCTCGGGTTCGGCAGGCCGAAGTGTCCGGGGGTGTTGATGATCGTCTGGGCCACGGCCAGGTCAGCGGTCTTGGCGATGCAGTTGGACGTCGTCAGGTCCTTCAGCACTTGCCAGCCCGCCGTCCCTTGCGTGCGGTCCAGGGTGTCGATCGAGTCGCCGCCGGTGATCTCGGTGTCGAGGTAGCCGACGGTCAGGTTGAAGCGCAGGTTGTCGACCGGCTCGACGATGGATTCCAGTTCGAGGCCCTTGATCTTGGCGTCGATGTTCTCGTTGACCGACGTGCGGTTCACGATCTTCGAGATCTGGTAGCCGGTGTAGTCGTACTGGAAGGCCGTCAGGTTCAGGACCATCTTGCCGCCCATCAGGACGTTCTTCATGCCGAATTCGAAAGCGTTGACGAATTCAGGCGCAAAGGCGTCCGGCGTGCCGCCCAGGCCAACCGCGCCCGGCGGGTTGAAGCCGCCCGGCTTGTAGCCGCGCGAGAAGCCGCCGTAGATCAGGGTGCGATCGGTGAACGACAGGTCCGGCGTCCAGTCGACGTTGATGCGGCCCGTCGACTCTTCAAACGTCGTCACCTGGTTTTGGGTGGCGCCGGTGCTGGAGCCGAGCAGGGTCGTCTTGTAGGTCTCGGCGGTCTTCTGGTCGCGGTTGAAGCGCAGGCCGCCCGTCACCTTGATGGTGTCGGTGGGCTGCCAGTAGATTTCACCGAACGCCGACCGCGAGGTCAGGCCATAGACGGTGCGGTTGTCGAAGGTGTTGAACGCGTTGCGACGGGTGGGCGGGTTGCCCAGGTCGAGCGTGGAGGCCGGGAAGAGGATTTCGGCCGGCACGTTCAGGCCGTTCGAGAACACGAAGTAGTCGCTCTGGGCGTTGAACTCGATGCCGTTGACGCCGGCGCTGAAGTTGAACGGCCCGTCGAACGACGACTGGATGCGCAGTTCGACCGTCGACTGGTCACTGTTGCCGCTCTGGATGTCCTGCACCCGAAGCTTGTTCGACGTGCCGACCTGCGGGTCGGCGACCACACCGGCCGTGGCGACGCCGGGCACGGTGAACAGCGGGTTGAAGCTGCCGGCGGGCACCGAGCGGTTGTAGTCCGCGCGGGTGAAGTAGGTGCCCTCGGTGTAGGCGCCCTGCAGCGAGACGGTCAGGGTGTCCGTAACGTCCCAGGACGCGAAGGCTTCATAGGCGTCACCGGTGCTCTTGTACTGCGGGTCGAGCGAGGACTCGATCGAGCGCAGGTCGCTGCTGATGACGGTGGTGGCGTTCATGTCGCCGGTGGCCAGCGGCTGGCCGGTGAAGGCGGCGATGGCGGTGCCGTAGTAGCCGGCGAGGCTTTCAGCGGTGTTGAAGGCGCCGAAGTTGGCGTTGCCGTAGATCGAACCGTTCTGGCAGCCCTGGCTGAGGAAGTTGGCGGTGACCGAGTTGGTCGCCACGCCGCCGACGGTGGCCTTGCCCGGATCGTGACGGCAGAGCTGCTTGCCGACCCGGTTGCGGTCGTCGTCCTCGTTGAACTTCGAGTACATCAGGTAGGCGTTGAACGTGTCGCTCGGGTTGAACGCCAGCGTGAAGCGCGTCGAATAGAGGTCGCGGCCGTCCTGCGTGTCGTTGAGGTAGGTGTTGTCGAAGAAGCCGTCGCGCTTCAGCACGATGCCGGCGGCGCGGAACGACAGCATGTCGCCGATCGGCAGGTTCACGAAGCCCTTCACGCGGGTCGAGTCGTAGTTGCCGTATTCGCCGGTGATCGAGGCGCCGAACTGGTCGGTCGGCTTGGCGGTGATGATGTTGACCACGCCGCCGGTCGCGTTGCGGCCGTACAGGGTGCCTTGCGGGCCGCGCAGGATTTCGACGCGTTCCACGTCGAAGAAGTCGGCGTCGCCGAGGTTGTTGCTGATCTGCGGGACGTTGTTGGAGTGGATGCCCACGCCGCCGTCGCCGGTGACCGACACGGCCGCCGAACCGATGCCGCGGATCTGGAAGTTATAGCCGCCGAAGTTGCCGCGACCGAAGCTGACGTTGGGAACCTGTTGTAGCAGGTCCTGGCCGCCTTCGATGCGCTGGCTTTGCAGGGCTTCGCTGGAAATTGCCGTAACGGCGATGGGGACTTCCTGCAGCGACTCTTCGCGCCGCTGAGCGGTCACGACGACTTCACCGACGGTGGTGTCCTGGGCGAAGGCCTGTGCCGCGCCGCCAAGCATGGCGGCGGCGGACACGCCGGCGATAAGCAGACTGCGCAGGCGCAGAGATTCGGTCATTCGTAACCCTCCCCGGACGGCGCGGCCCCATCCAGGGGGCTCGGCGGCGTCGTTGTTTCCTCGTATATCGCGCTTTGTTTACCACCGGGGTCGCACGACACATCCCCCCGCAGCTTCCTCGAATTCGATACGGGCAAAGGGCGGGTGTCAACGGGCGCCGTCACGTAAACGCCGTCAAGTTGCCGCTTTTCACCTTGGTGTTGCAGGCCTGCGGCGCCTTGCCACGCTTGGAAAACGACTTCTTCGCCCCTTGCGGGAGCCGCGCGGTCCGATACCCGCCGGACAGGATCGCGGCGCCGTTTCGGCGGACGGCCGGGTCGTGTACAGAAGCCGTGCCGACGATCCTCGTTCCGACCCGCCTGAAAAGCCCCTTTCATGACCCCCACGCCCCCGCTCGCCGACGGCGCCCTCGTCCTGTTTTCCGGGGGGCAGGACTCGGCCGTCTGTCTCGCCTGGGCGCTCGACCGTTACGCCCGGGTCGAGACGGTCGGCTTCGACTATGGCCAGCGTCACATCGTTGAAATGCAGGCGCGGCAACGGGTTCGCGCCGGCGTGCTGGAGCGGTTTCCGGCCTGGGCGGAGCGCCTGGGCGAGGATCACGTGCTCGATCTGCGCGGCTTCGGGGCGGTGGCGGAGTCGGCCCTGACGGCCGATCGCGAGATCGAGATGACCGCGCGCGGTCTGCCCTCGACCTTCGTGCCGGGCCGCAACCTGGTGTTCCTCGTCTACGCCGCGGCCCTGGCCGACCGGCGCGGGCTGACGGCCCTGGTCGGCGGCATGTGCGAGACGGACTACTCCGGCTATCCCGATTGCCGCCGCGACACGCTCGACGCGATGGAGGCGGCTCTCAATCTGGGCATGGAGCGCACGTTCCGCATCGAAACGCCGCTGATGCGGCTGACCAAGGCGGAAACCTGGCGGCTCGGCGCGGCGCTGGGCGGCGATTCGCTGGTCAGCCTGATCGTCGAGGAGAGCCACACCTGCTACCGCGGCGAGCGTGGCGAGCGTCACCCCTGGGGCTACGGCTGCGGCCAGTGCCCGGCCTGCGAGCTGCGCGCGGCCGGCTGGGACGCCTGGGTCGCCGACGGTCGCCCGGCGACCGCCCCATGACCTACAGCGTCAAGGAGATCTTCCTCACCCTGCAGGGCGAGGGCGGCCAGGCCGGCAAGGCGGCGGTGTTCTGCCGGTTCGCCGGCTGTAACCTGTGGAGCGGACGCGAGCAGGACCGCGGCAAGGCCGTCTGCACCTTCTGCGACACGGATTTCGTCGGCATGGACGGGGAGGGCGGCGGCCGGTTCGTCACGCCCGACGCCCTGGCCGCGGCGGTCGAGGCGGCGTGGACCGGCCCGGCCGACAACCGGCTGGTGGTCTGCACCGGCGGCGAACCGCTGCTGCAGCTGGATGAACCCCTGATCGAGGCCCTGCACGCGCGCGGCTTCATGATCGCGGTCGAGACCAACGGCACGCTCAGGGCCCCGCCGGGCGTCGACTGGATCTGCGTCAGCCCCAAGGCAAACGCCCCGGTGGTCCAGACGTCGGGTCAGGAGCTGAAGCTGGTCTATCCCCAGCCGGGCGTGGATCCGGCGCGCTTCGCCGCGCTCGACTTCGAGCGCTTCTACCTGCAGCCGATGGACTCCGCCGACCGCGAGGCCAACACCGCCGCCGCCGTGGCCTACTGCCTGGCCCATCCGCAGTGGCGTCTCAGCGTCCAGACCCACAAGTATCTCGGCCTGCCCTGATCGGCGGGGATCAGTCCCTGCGGTCGTTGTTTTTCTTCTTTTTCCGGTCGCCGTCGGGGATCGCCGCGCCGACCACGGCGCCGCCGACCCTGGCGGCCGTGCCGACCACCGCGCCGGTCACGCCGACGACGGCGCCGGCCGTGGCGCCCACCACGGTGGCCACGCAGCCCTGCAGGCCGACGGCGGCCATCACGGCCAGAAGCGGAACAAGGCGGCGCGGGGTCATCGGCGAAACTCCAGGATCGCCGCCACCCTGACGGTCAAACTGCACGAAAGAATGGCCGGTCAGGCCTCAGGCTGCGGGTCGCTGCTGCGACGCCAGGGGCCGGCGTAATGGCCCTCGACCTTGCGTCGACGGTCCGGGCCGAAATAGTCGTCGGCCCGGACGTAGGGCCGCGGATGCTCGATGATCTCGCCGATCCGCTCGATGACGCCGCGCGCGGTGACCGGCTTGGCGAGGAACTCGTTGACCCCGGCGTCGCGCGCCTCGGCCACCCGGCGCGAGGTCGAATGGCCCGTGATCATGATCACCGGGCACATCTGGTTGGGGCTGTCGGGCGAGTTGCGCAGCAGGCGGACGAAGTCGATGCCGTCGAGCGGCTGCATGGCCAGGTCGGTCATGACCACGTCGATCTGGTGCATGCGCATGATCTGCAGCGCCTCGGCCCCGTCGGTGGCCTCGTGGATGTACCGCACGCCGATGGCGCGCAGAATCTCCGTCAACAGCACCCGCATGTGGTGGTTGTCGTCGACCAGCATGATCCGGACGAGATCGAAGCGCACGGCGGCGAGGTCCCTGAACCGACGGGTCCGGCGACGTCATGTCGCCGGACCTCCATTACGGAACGGTAACTCGTAGGGGGCTCGTTCCGGGCCGGTCAAACGAAAAAGCTGAACCCGTTCACCCACTTGCCCGGTTTTGGGGACTTCACGCGGAGTCGACGAGCACCAGTTCGGCGTCGGCGGCGGCGGTGATGGTCAGCAGCGGCTCGTCCTTGATGGCCGCGCCGTCGCGGGCGTTCAGCGTCACGCCGTTGACCGAAACCTCGCCCACGGCGGCCACCAGATAGCCGTGGCGGCCTTCGCCCAGCGCATAGGTCGTCGACTCGCCGGCTTTCAGCGTCGCGCCCAGCACCCGCGCATCGGTGCGGATCGGCAGCGCGCCCTCCTCGCCGAAGCCGCTGGCCAGGGCGACGAACTTCCCGGACCGGTCGGCCTTCGGAAACGGCTTCTGGCCCCAGGACGGCGGCGCGCCGCGCTCGCGCGGCTCGATCCACAGCTGGAACAGCGTCGTGGTCTCGTCCTCGAGATTGTACTCGGCGTGGCGGATGCCCGTGCCGGCGCTCATCACCTGCACGTCGCCCGCGCCGGTGCGGCCCTTGTTGCCCAGGCTGTCCTGGTGGGTGATCGCGCCGGTGCGGACATAGGTGATGATTTCCATGTCGTTGTGCGGGTGCGGCGGAAAACCGGACTTCGGCGCGATCTCGTCGTCGTTCCAGACCCGCAGCGCGCCCCAGCCCATGCGGGCGGGGTCGTACCAGTTGGCGAAACTGAAGTGGTGACGGGCGTTGAGCCAGCCGTGGTTGGCGTGGCCGAGCTGCCCGAAAGGCCTGCGATCAATCATGGGGTATCTCCCTTTCGACAGGAGAGATAGGAAGGGGCGTGACCAATTGCAACTGATCTGGTGCCAGATTATCGACGGTCGGCGCCGACCCCGCCACCATGCTGACAGGTCCGGGTCCAGGCAACGGGTATGAGGCAGCTCCACGTCACGACAACGCGAGCCTTCAGCCCATGACCACAGCCGCAGACATCCGCGACGGCCGCGAGGATTTCGACTTCCTCGTCGGCCGCTGGACGATCCGCCACCGTCGTCTCAACGCCCGGCTGGCGGGCTGCGCCGACTGGACCGCGTTCGACGGGACCTGCGTGATGCGCAAGATCCTCGGCGGCCTCGGCAACATGGACGACAACGTCCTGGATTTGCCGGAAGGCGGCTATGCGGCGGCGACCTTCCGCCGCTTCGACCCGGCCCTGCGCCGCTGGTCGATCTGGTGGCTGGACGCCCGCTGCCCGGACATCGACCCGCCGGTCCACGGCCGGTTCGACAACGGCGTCGGCGCGTTCTACGGCGACGACCTGTTCGAGGGGCGCCCGATCAAGGTCCGCTTCCTCTGGTCGGCGATCACCGCGACCACCTGCGAATGGCGCCAGGCCTTCTCCGCCGACGACGGCGCGACCTGGGAGACCAACTGGGAGATGGCCTTCACGCGGGCGGACTAGGCCCCGCCGTCACACCGGCCGCTTCAGGGCCCCGCTGCCGACAAGGGCCACGACATACATCCCGGCCAGACCGAGATTGGGGACCACGTTCAGCCCGAACCCCGTCGCCACCGAAAGGGCGCTGTCGATCAGGAACCAGCTGACCATGCCGGCGGACACCGCGGTCCACAGCGGCCGACCCTGGTCGCCGAGGGCGATGGCGGCCCTGATCACGGCGAACAGCGTCACCGCCCAGCCGATCGACACCGCGCCCATTACCGCGAGACTGAACCGTAACGCGGGATCGAACAGGGCCTCGCCCGGCCCCCGGAGGCCGGCCAGAACCAGGCGGACCGGCCCGCTTGTCGCCTCGAAGGCTCCGCCCGACAGCACCGCGCCGAACAGGCCGATCAAGACACACCAGATCGCGAACCACCCGCGCCAGAACCCGCTCATCGCCATCTCCGCCCTGCCTGTCCGGCCAGACTGGTCTCGACGGTCAGGCGCGGCAATTACCTTGCGGGTCATTGAACCGCTTCGCGCGGTGGGTGACACAGGCGAGAGGCGGTGAGGGGTCGGGAATGTCAGTGTCTCCGCAATTGCGTCCGCGGACGGAAGCCGGCTTTCCCCGGCTGTTGCGCGCGTGGCGCCAGAAGCGGCGGCTGTCGCAACTGGATCTGGCGCTCTCGTCCGGGGTGTCCCAGCGCCATGTCAGCTTTCTCGAGTCCGGCCGGGCCAACCCCAGCCGCACCATGATCCTGCAGCTGAGCGAGACGCTCGACGTGCCGCTGCGCGATCGCAACGACTGGCTGGCGGCGGCGGGCTTCGCGCCGGTCTTCCGTTCCCGCGCCCTCGATGACCCGCAGATGGGTCAGGTCATGGCCGCCGTGCAGATGATGCTCAAGGCGCACGAGCCCTTTCCGGCGATCGCGTTGGACCGGGCATGGAACGTGCGCCTGTCCAACCGGCCGTTCGATCTGCTGGGCGCCATGCTCGGCGATGACATCTGGACCCGGGTGGGCGGAGGGGAGCGCAATCTGATGCGGCTGTTCTTCCACCCGCAGGGCATTCGCCCGTTCGTCACCAACTGGGCGGCCGTCGGACCGCTGATGTGGCGGCGCGCCCAGCGCGAGGCGGAGACCCTGGCCGGGCTGGAGATGAAGGCGGTGCTCGATGACCTCGCGCCGTTTCAGGACCCCGACATCCTCTGGTCGGCCGTGGATGCCGCCCTGGTGCCGGTGATGGCGTTCAACATGCAGGTCGGTGACCTGAAGATGTCGATGTTCGCGGTGGTGGCCACGTTCGGCACGGCCCAGGATGTCACCGCCGACGAGCTGCGGATCGAGACGCTGTTCCCTGCCGATCCGGAGACGGAGGCGCTGTTCCGCGGCGCCGCGGCCGGCCGCCCATAACCCCGTGGGTAATTGCGCCGGAGGCGACGGGTCCTGACCATGGCGACCTGCAATTCACGGAGATCCTCATGTCGGCAGCCCCCGCGACGCCCCTCGACACCGTCACCCGGTTCATGAAGCTCATGGAGCCGTTGAACTACGACGACGCCCTGAGGCTCGTCTCGGACCAGTGCGAATACACCAACCCCCCGCCGCTCGGCACGGTGCATGGCCCGGCCGCGATCCGCGCGGTGCTGGAACCCTTCTTCGGCCCGACCGTGGAAAACGAATTCCGCGTGCTGCGGGCCTCCGCGGCGGGCCCGGTGGTCTTTCTGGAACGCCTGGACCGGCACCTCTTCGGCGACCGCTGGGTCGAGCTGCCGGTGACCGGCGTCTTCGAGGTGCACGGCGGCCTGATCACCTACTGGCGCGACTATTTCGACGCCGCGACCATCCTGTCGCAGCTGCCGCCGCCCCGGTAACCAGGCGGCTAGCCCCGTCCGGCCGGCTGGAACAGCTCGACCAGGTTGCCGGACGGGTCCTCGGCGAGGATCTGCGAGCCGCCGGGGCCCGAGAGAATGTCATTGCGGAAGGTCACGCCGCGGCCCTTCAGGCGTTCCACCTCCGCGGCGATGTCGGCGACGACCAGCTGGAAGCGGTTCCAGCCGCCCGGCTGGGGCAGCCGTCCGTCCGGCATGGCGCGCCCGGCCGAGCTGGCCCGACCGCTCAGCAGCAGCCGCAGGGGGCCCAGCTCCACCGAGGCGAACGCCGGGGCGGCGTTCATCTGCTCGCGGAAGCCGAAGTGGCCGACGTACCAGTCGACGGCCTGTTGCACGTCGCCGACGATGTAGCGGACGTTCACGGCGGTCTCGCTCATGGGCAGGTCCTCCTTCTGTGACGGTCAGGGCGCCAGCGCGCGGCGGAGCAGGGTCCGCAGCGCCGCCAGCGTGGACTCGCGGTCGGCCCCGCCGGCGACGGCGTCGGCCGACTCGTGGATCACCGCGAACAGCAGCCGCGCGGTGGGATCGGGATCGACGGGGCCGAACGCCCCGGCCTCCTGGCCCGCGCGGATCACGGCCGACAGGCGCAGGATGCCGTTGTCGGCCAGCGGTCGCCGCTCGGCGAAATCGGAGTGGAACACCGCGTCGCCGAAGCCCCGCCGCGACAGGGTCCAGTCGATGAAGGCGGCCGCCTGGGACTCGACCAGCCCCGGCCAGTCGATCGGCCCTTCGGCCTCGGTGGGCAGGGGATACGTCCGGTCGAACTCGGTCACCAGCCGCTGGCGCACGGTCTCCAGCAGGTCGTCCCAGCTGGGGAAGTAGAGGAAGAAGGTGCCCTTGGCGACGCCGGCCTCGCGTACCACGTCCTCGACCCGCACCCGGGCGCCGTCGACGGCCAGCAGGCGTTCCGCCGCCTCGATGATCTCCAGCTTCCGCGCCTCGGGATGGAGGCGGCGACGGACGGGTCTGGGCATGGGGTCGCTCCCTAATGACCGGGAGTCATTAACTACTGACCAGCGGTCAGTGTCAAGGCGTGCGGCCGGGCCAGCGCCATGTCAGCGTTGCAGGGATGAGCGGTCTTGAGCACTGACGCTAGGCTGTCGGCGGTCCGCGTTCGAGCGCGCGCAACACCTCCTGGGCCAGCAGGCCGGCGGGGCCGCCGGCGCCGCGGGCGACCATCAGGGCGATCTCGCTGTCGCTCAATGGGGGAAGCGGGGCGTGGAGAACGGTCAGATCCCTTGGCGCCATCGCGGCCGGCAGCACACCCACACCCAGTCCCGCGCGAAGAGCGGCCATCTGGCCCGCCAGACTGGGCGAGGTGAAGGACGCCCGGAAGGGAATGCCAACCTGCTGGAGCGCGCCCAGGGCCCGCTTGCGATAGATGTCTGGCGCCGGCGCAATGATCAGGGGCAGGGGCGTGATCTCGGCCAGGGCGGCCTCGATCGCCACCCAGACCAGAGGCTCGCGCCAGACCCTGACTCCAAGTTCGGGCCCTACCGGCTCCCGTTTTATCAACGCCAGATCCAGCATGCCGCGCGACAACTGGTCCAGCAGATTGGCGGTGTAGTCGCAGGTCACGGCCAGCTTGATCCGCGGGTGGCTTCGGGCGAACGCGCCCAGAATGCCGGGCAGGTGCATGGTGGCGATGTCTTCGGGGGCCCCGAACCGCACCTCACCCTCCAGGTCGCCGTCGCCGAGCGCGGCGATGATCTCATCGTGCAGCCGCAGCAACCGACGGGCCTGCGGCAACAACCCCGCGCCCTCGGTGGTCAGGCTTACGGATCTGGCTTCGCGGAGGAACAGCGGCGCGTGGAGCTGATCCTCCAGGCGACGAATCTGCAGGCTGACCGCTGGCTGGGTCCTTCCGAGACGGGCGGCGGCGCTGGTGAAACCGCCGGTCTCGACGACCGCCAGGAAGGCCCGCAACAGATCGAGATCCAAGGTCGTCAGCCGTTCGCCCATGCCATTTCAAATGGTTATCGATCGCATGATGTCAATAAATTTCCGCATGGACAGGCGCTGGCCCATATCGGCGCTCCACCCACGGAGTCCATTTCCATGCCTGATCTCGTCGCGAGCCTGGAGCTGCTCACGGCCCCCGCCATCCTGTTCTTTTTCCTGGGAGCGGCCGCGGCCCTGGCCCGGTCGGATCTGTCGATCCCCGAGCCTGTGGCCAAAGGACTTTCGCTGTATCTTATGCTTTGCATCGGGTTCAAAGGCGGGGTCGAGGCGCGGGCGGCGGGCGTCCATGGCGACTTCCATCTGGCGGGAGCGATCGGCCTGGCGCTCAGCGCCCTCATGCCCCTCATCGCCTATTTCCTGTTGCGTCGCATGACCCGGCTGGACCGGCCGACCCTCTGTGCGCTGGCGGCGACCTACGGATCAGTGTCAGTCGTGACCTTCGCCGCCGGTCAGCAACATCTGGCCGCCCTCGGGCTGGCGCCAGGAGGCTATATGGCGGCGGTTCTGGCGTTGATGGAAACGCCGGCGATCCTCACGGCGCTGGTCCTGATGAACAGCGTTGCGGGCGGGGCGACCCGCCGCCCCGAAGTCCTGCGCGAGGTCCTGGTGGGCGCGCCGACCGTCATGCTGCTGGGCAGCTTTCTGATCGGGCTCCTGTCCGGAAAGCCCGGCATGGCGCGGCTGGAGCTATTCGTTGGCCCGTTGTTCCAGGGCGCGCTGTGCTTCTTCCTGCTCGACGTCGGCCTGATCGCCGCCCGCCGACTGCTCGAATCCCGGGGCAGGTTGACGGCCGGAGTCATCACGTTTGCGCTCGGCTTTCCGCTGCTCTCGGCAATGACGGCCCTGGGTCTCTGCCGCTGGGCGGGACTGCCGCTCGCCGATGCGGCCCTGCTGGCGATCCTCGCCGGCTCCGCCTCCTACATCGCCGTCCCGGCCGCCATGCGCATGGCCGCCCCGACGGCTGATCCCGGCGTCTTTGTGACCGCCTCGCTCGCCGTCACGTTTCCCTTCAATCTGACAGTCGGGATTTCCCTGTACACGGCGGTCGCAATACTGCTCTGGCGCTGAGGGGCTGACGGGCGCGGGAGACAAAGGCCTACCCCCGCCCGTCAGCCCCCGGCGCGTACGCCCCGCCGCCCGTCTGGCCGCGGTGCCGCAGGAACGCGTCCGCCAGCACGCACGCCGTCATGGCCTCGACCACCGGCACGGCGCGGATGCCCACGCACGGGTCGTGCCGCCCCTTCGTCCGCAGCTCGACCTCGTCGCCGGCCTCGGTGACGGTCTCGCGCGGGGTCAGGATGGAGGAGGTCGGCTTGAAGGCCACGCGGGCGACCACCGGCTGGCCGGACGAGATGCCGCCCAGGATGCCGCCGGCCTTGTTCGACAGGAAGCTGAGGCCCGCGTTGCCCATGCGCATCTGGTCGGCGTTCTCCTCGCCGGTCAGGGCGGCGGAGGCGAACCCGGCGCCGATCTCCACGCCCTTGGCGGCGTTGATCGACATCAGGGCGGCGGCCAGTTCGGCGTCGAGCTTGCCATAGAGCGGCGCGCCCCAGCCGGCGGGGACGCCGACGGCCTCGACCTCGACCACGGCGCCGGTCGAGGAGCCGGCCTTGCGGATCTTTTCCAGGTGCTCTTCCCAGACGGGGACCATGTCGGCGTCGGGGCACCAGAAGCTGTTCTCGCGGGTCTGGTCCCAGTCCCAGCGGTCGCGGTCGACCGCGTGCGGGCCGATCTGCACCAGGGCGGCGCGCACCGTGACGCCGGCGATGACCTTGCGGGCCACGGCCCCGGCGGCCACCCGGGCGGCCGTCTCGCGGGCCGAGGACCGGCCGCCGCCACGATAGTCGCGCACGCCGTACTTGGCGAAATAGGGCCAGTCGGCGTGGCCCGGCCGGAAGGCGCGGGCGATCTCGGAATAGTCCTTCGAGCGCTGGTCGGTGTTCTCGATCATCAGGCTGATCGGCGTGCCGGTGGTCACCGGGCCGCCGGTGCGGTCGTCCTCGAACACGCCCGACAGGATGCGCACCGCGTCCGGCTCCTGGCGCTGGGTGACGAACCTGCCCTGGCCAGGCTTGCGCTGGTCGAGCCAGACCTGGATGTCCTCCGCCGTCAGCGACAGCCCCGGCGGGCAGCCGTCGACCACGCAGCCCAGCGCCGGGCCGTGGCTCTCGCCCCAGGTGGTCACGCGGAAAAGATGGCCGAAGGTGTTGTGCGACATGGCGGGCCTTCTAGACCAAAGGTTCGCGGGTCACAAAGCCGCGCGGCCGCATCAGGCGGCCCAGGCGGCGGCGAACTGGCGCAGCAGCCTGCGGGCCGGGCCTTCGGCGCGCGCCGCGCCGGCCGCCAGGCGCACGAACAGGTCGCCCTGGCGGTGGTCGTCGCGCGCGGGCAGACCCTCGCCCGGCAGCCGCACCAGCGCCCGCGCGCCGGCCTTGCGGTTGACCCAGACGGTGCGCTCGCCGCGCGGGGTCATGATCGCCACCCGGCCGCCGTCGGTCAGGATGGCCGGGTCGACCGGCGCGGTGATCCACAGGTCGTCGCCGCGCACGATGGCGCCGTCGCCCCGCACTACGACGGTGAAGGACTCCGCGCCGGCGCGCACCGCCTCGCCCGGCCGCATGCCCGGCGGCAAGGCCACGCGCAGCCGCCGGCCGTCGGCGGCCTCGACCAGCGCCAGCCCGCCGAGCACGGCGATCTCCGGCGGAATCTCCAGCTCGGCCCGGCGCAGCGCCGGCGCGGCCGGAACCGGCGCGTGCTCCAGCGGCTCGGGTCCGGTCGCCTTGAGGACGCGGTAAGCTTCCACGAGTTCGCGAAAGGCGACGGCGTCGCCGCCCGGCCGGTCGGGGTGATCGCGCTTGGCCGCCTCGCGGAACGCGGCGCGCAGCGCGCGCTCGTCCGCGCCCGGTCCGACCCCGAGCCGTGCGCGCGCCAGTCGCGCCGTCATGTTGCGCCCGTCCCCGGTCATGGCGGGCAAGGTGAGGGAACAGGGTCAATGGTCAGTTAAGCTGAACAAACGCGCCGGCCGCGCTATATCGTGACCCATGACCGACAAGTCCCAGCTGATCCCGCCGTCGCCCGCCGAGGCCGACTACGTCAAACAGGTGACCGAGGCCGAGCCTCTGCCCCTGCTGCCGGAGGGCGATCCGATCGATCTGTTCGAGACCTGGCTCAAGGCGGCCCATGCCTCGGAGGTCAGCGACGGCAACGCCATGGCCCTGGCCACGGTCGACGCCGACGGCATGCCGGACGTGCGCATGGTGCTGCTGAAGGATGTCGATGCCGACGGCTTCGTCTTCTACACCAACCTGCAGAGCGCCAAGGGCCGGGAGCTGGCGGCCAATCCCGTGGCGGCCCTGCTGTTCCACTGGAAGTCGCTGCGGCGCCAGGTGCGGGTGCGCGGTACGGTCGCGCCGGTCAGCGACGCGGAGGCCGACGCCTATTTCGCCTCGCGCGCCCGCCACAGCCAGATCGGGGCCTGGGCCTCGGACCAGTCGCGGCCAATGACCGAGCCGATGCAGCTGGGCAAGCGCGTCGCCGAGGCCGGCCTGCGCTTCGGCCTGGGCAAGGTGCCGCGCCCGCCGCACTGGTCGGGCTTCCGCCTCACGCCGCAGTCGATCGAGTTCTGGCGCGACCGGCCGTTCCGGCTGCACGAACGCCTGGTGTTCAATCGCTCGGTAACGGGCTGGACGACGAGCCGGCTGTTCCCGTGACCGCGGGATGACCGCGGATCAGACGCCCTTTCCCCGGGCGCCGTAGCGGGCCAGGAAGGTCTCGACCGCGTCGGCGACCACCGCCTCGACCGGCCGGTTCGGCACGACGTCGTCGCCCGCGATCAGTCCGAACGTCAGCGTGGCGTGCTCGATCATGCCCTGCAGCTGTCCGGCCGCCCAGGACGCCTTGTCGATGACGATCTGCCCGGACGCGGACAGCTCCTCGAGAATGTCGATCAGCGGCCCGGCCAGTTCGGTCCGGCCGCGCTCCTGGAAATGGTCGGCCAGTTCGGGAAACCGTCGCCGCTCGGCGACCACCATGCGGAACGTCGCCCGCGATGTCGGCTCGCAGTAGAAGGCGGCGTAGGCGCAGCCGAGGCGTTCAGCCGTGTCCGGGCGTCTCCGTCGAGCGTCGCGGTGTGCCGCACCCGGCCGGCGATGTCGGCGATGTTGTCCTCGATGACCACCCGGAACAGATCGGCCTTGCCGGGGAAATGGGCATAGAGGGTAGCGGTGGAGACGCCGGCGTCGCGCGCCACCTGTTCCATGCCTGCATGCGAGAAGCCCTCTCGCGCAAAGATTGAGCGGGCCGAGTCCAGGATATGCTTGCGCTTGCGCGCCGAGCGCGAATCCCCCTGCGACGTGGACATGAACAACCCGAACCAAACCAATATGAAACTCAGCCTATAGGCGAAAAATCCATACCGGCAAGAACGGGGCGCCTCAATTTGGGTTTCAGGCCCAGGGCCGCAGCAGGGGATGGGTCAGCACCGGCGCCAGCAGGCGGTCCAGTTCGGCGGGATCGTCGGGAATCACCGCCCCCCGGTCATCGGCGATCACGACGTCGGCCCGCGCCCGCGAAGGCTCGATCAGCCGCTCATGCGCCGGTCGCACGGTCGCCAGGTACTGCTGGATCACCGAATCCGCCGTCCGGCCGCGCTGGGCCTGGTCGCGGATCAGCCGGCGGATGAAGCGCACGTCCGGCGGCGTGTCGACGAAGATCCTCAGGTCGAACAGCGCCGCCAGTTCGGCCGTGCACAGCAGGTGCGCGCCCTCGACGACGATCAGCGGCGCGGGCGCGATGGTGTCGACCGACGCCAGCCGCCGGTGGGTTTCGAAGCAGTAGAGCGGGGCCTCGACGGCCGCGCCGGCGCGCAGCGCCCGCAGATGCTCGGCCAGCAGGCCGTGGTCCTTGGCCGTCACGTCGTCGAAGTCGAACGTCGCCGCGTCGAACCCCGGCTGGCCGCCGTAGTCGCCGTAATAGGCGTCCTCGATGACCAGGGTCACGGTCCCGGCGGGCAGTCGCGCCTCCAGCGCCCCGGCCAGGGTGCTCTTGCCCGATCCCGACCCGCCGGCGACGGCGATCAGCAGGGGCGGGACGGTCGGATCGGCGGGGGCGTCGCTCATGCCGGACTATCGGCCACAACGCGGCGCGTTTGCCAACGGTGGGCATGGTGAATTTTCCCGCTCCGCGCGCCTCGCGTTGCTCGCAACGCCCGGCGCCGCTAGGGTCCGGCCGCAAGAGCAGTAGGGGAGTCCAGGCATGCAGGGCCTGATGCAGCAGTCGGCGTTGACCGTCGACACCATCCTGGATCACGCCAAGCGGTGGCACGGCGACCGCGAGGTGGTCAGCCGGTCGGTCGAAGGGCCGATCGTGCGCACCACTTATGCCGACATGCATGACCGCGCCAAGCGCGTGTCCAACGCCCTGCTGGGCCTGGGCATCCGGCCGGGCGACCGCGTCGCGACCCTGGCCTGGAACACCGCCCGCCACATGGAAGCCTGGTACGGCATCATGGGCATCGGCGCCGTCTGCCACACGCTGAACCCGCGCCTGCACCCCGACCAGATCGCCTGGATCATCCGTCACGCCGAAGACCGCATCATCTTCGTCGACCTGACCTTCGTGCCGATCCTGCAGGAGATTCTCGGCCACTGTCCGTCGGTCGAGCATGTCATCGTCTTCACCGACAGCCATCACATGACGCCGTTCCAGATCCACGGCGTGCCGACGATCCAGTGGAAGGGCGCCCACACCTACGAGACCCTGGTCGAGGGCAGCAGCCCGGATGTCGCTTGGGGCGGCTTCGACGAGAACACCGCCGCCGGCCTCTGCTACACCTCGGGCACGACGGGCGATCCCAAGGGCGTGCTCTATTCGCACCGCTCCAACTACCTGCACACCCTGGTCGGCCTGCAGCGCGACGTGCTCGGCGTCTCGGCGATGGACACGGTCCTGCCGGTGGTGCCGATGTTCCACGCCAACGCCTGGGGCATCGCCTTCGCGGGGCCGGCGGTCGGGGCCAAGCTGGTCATGCCGGGCGCGAAGATGGACGGCGAGTCGATCCACGAGCTGATCGAGAGCGAGCACGTCACCTTCTCGGCCGCCGTGCCGACGGTCTGGCAGATGCTGCTGCAGCATCTCGACAAGACGAACGGCAAGCTGACCAGCCTCAAGCGCGTGGTCATCGGCGGCTCGGCCTGTCCGGAGGCGATCATCCGCGGCTTCCACGACCGCTACGGCGTCGAGGTGCTGCATGCCTGGGGCATGACCGAGACCTCGCCGCTCGGCACGCTCGGCACGCCCAACGCCCGTGTCGCCGCCCTGCCGTACGACGAGCAGATGGCCTACAAGCTCAAGCAGGGCCGTCCGCCGCTGGGCATCGACCTCAAGCTGACCGACGACGAGGGCCGCGAGCTGCCGCACGACGCGCGCACCTTCGGCCACCTCAAGGTCCGCGGCCCGTTCGTGGTGCGTGAGTACTTCAAGGGCGCCGGCGGCCGCATCCTCGACGACGAGGGCTATTTCGACACGGGCGACGTCGCCACGATCGACCCCGAAGGCTTCATGCAGATCACCGACCGGGCCAAGGACGTGATCAAGTCCGGCGGCGAGTGGATCAGCACGATCGACATCGAGAACATCGCCATGGGCCACCCCAAGGTGGCGCTGGCGGCGGTCATCGGCCTGCCGCATCCCAAGTGGGACGAGCGGCCCCTGCTGCTGATCAAGCTCAAGGAGGGCGAGACCGCCACCAAGGAAGAGATGCTGCACTTCCTCGAGGGCAAGATCGCCAAGTGGTGGATGCCGGACGATGTCGCCTTCGTCGACGACATCCCGCTGGGCGCGACCGGCAAGATCGACAAGAAGCTGATCCGCGAGCGGATGAAGGACTACGTCCTGCCGGCCACGCCGGTGCTGGCGGCGGCGACGGTGGCCGCCACGGTGGCCATGAAGGCCGAGCCCGATCCGGTGCTGCACGCCCCGGAGCCGCCCGATACGCCCGATCCGGCGCCCGCCGCGCCGGAGACTCCCGCGGGAAAATCTGAGGCCCCGGCCAGCCTGGCAGCTGCCGTCGGGGCCGATGAACCCGTGGACGCCGAATTCGAAGACAAGGTCGCGCCCGCGGCCGAACCTCCGGCCGGGGAACACCTCGCCTGGTCCTCCTCCGAGCCTGAGGACGACGGCGAGGTCCCCCCGCCGCTGCCCGGCATGCCGGACATGACGCCGATGACCGGCGAAAAGCCGGCCGCCGAGGCGCCGCTGTCGCTCAAGGCGACGCCGGTGAAGGGCCCCGCGCCGTCGGCGACCGACGCCCCCCTGGCCTTCGCCCCGCTGCCCGTTGCGGGCGACCGCAAGCGCGCGAAGGGCAAGAAGAAGGCGAAGGCCAAGGCCGGCCGGGGCTGGGCCGACCGCTACCTGGATTTCGCGCTGCTGGCGGCCCTGGCGCCGGCGGCGATGGCCCTGGTCGGCGCCCTGGCCACCCGCTTCGGCCTGATCACCGAGCAGCAGGGCTTCGACGCCATGCTGATCCAGGGACCGACCGAGTCGCTCGGCTGGGCCCCGGCCATCGCCCTCGTCGGCGTGCTGACGGGCATCATCGGCATGCTGGTGGCGGTGTTCGCGGGGTTCTCGCGCCTGTGGGGCAAGGCCCTGCTGGCCCTGGTGGTCACGGCCCTGACCTGGGGCGCCTTCATCGGCCTCGGCCTGTGGGACATGCGCATCCCCTCGATCCACGATGTGGCGACCGACTGGAAGGACCCGCTGATGTTCTCGCCCACGGCCCTGAAGGTGCGCGGGCCGGGCGCCAATCCGGTGGATCCCTCGCCGATCCTGCCGCTGGGCTCACGCGCCTACGCCGGCCGGCCGGTGGCCGAAGTCAACGCCGAGACCTGCCCGGCGGCCCGTCCCGTGACCCTCGCCGCCAACGCCGCCCAGGCCTTCGCCGCGGCCCGCGCCGTGGTGCGGAACGCCGGCATGTCGATCATCACCGAGGACCCGGCCCAGGGCCGCATCGAGGCCACGGCCGTCAGCCTGCTCTACGGCTTCAAGGATGATGTGGTGGTCCGTGTCCGTCCCGCGGGCGCCGGCGCCCGCATCGACCTGCGCTCCATCCGCCGCACCGGCGACCGCGACATGGGCGCCAACTGCCGCCGCATCGAAAGCCTGGTTCAGGCCCTGGCGGGGTAAGATCGCCAATCCTCCCCGCATCGCGGGAAGGGCGACCGCGCGGAGCGCGGTGGAGGGGTCTGCGCCGGGCGTCCGGACAAACCGGAACACCACCGTCGGCGACGTCCGCTTCAGCGAGGCCTCTCTTCGCGCCGGCGCCGCCCCTCGGTCAGGCTCCGCCTGACAGCTCCCCACGGGTGGGGAGCACACTCAATCCGCCAGCCGGTACTCACTGTCCAGTGCGGGCTCGCCGTCGCACAGGACGCGGCCTTCCTTCACCAGCTGGACCATGTGGGCCATCACCGAATGGGCGGCGGCGGGATGCAGGCGGACGTCGACGGCCTTGTACAGCTCGGCGACCATCGGCTTGATCCGGGTGAACCCGGCCTTCAGCGCGGCGACGATCTGCGCCTCGCGGTCGCGGCGATGGTCGATATAGGCCTGGACGAACGGCCCCGGCTCGGTGATCGGCGGGCCGTGGGTGGGCCACAGGGTGGTGAAGTTGCGCGCCTTGACCCGCTCCAGGCTGGCGAAATAGTCGCCCATGTCGCCGTCGGGCGGACTGATCACCGTCGTCGACCAGCCCATGATGTGGTCGCCGCAGAACAGCGCGTTCTCTTCCAGCAGGGCGTAGCAGATGTGGTTGGAGGTATGGCCCGGCGTCGGGATCGCCTCCATCGTCCAGCCGGCGCCGGGGAAGGTCCCGCCGTCGCACAGACCGACGTCGGGAACGAAGGTCCGGTCGTCGCCGGCCTCCATCCGCACCTCGGACTCGGTGGCCACGCCCTGTTTGGCGCAGGCGTAGATGGTCGCCCCCGTCCGCGCGGCCAGCGGCCGGGCCAGCGGCGAGTGGTCCATATGGTTGTGGGTGACGAAGATGTGGGTGATCCGCTCGCCGGCGGTCGCCGCCAGGATCGCTTCCAGGTGATCGTCCATGTCGGGGCCGGGATCGATCACGGCGACCTCGCCGTTGCCAATGATGTAGGTGCCGGTGCCCAGATAGGTGAACGGCCCGGGGTTCTTCGCCACCACCCGCCGGATCAGCGGCGTCAGCCGGTCGACCACGCCGTATTCGAACGTCACCTCGCGAACGAAGGGGATCATGCGCCCGCCTCCGGAATCTTGCCGTCGATCATGGTCAGCAACGCCTTTGACAGTCTTGAAATGGCTTCGAGTTTTTGCCGCCAGGGCAGGCGCAGCGGCGGCATGTCGGTCTTGTTGACGTCGACAATGTAGAGCCGTCCGTCGGCGCGGTCGCGCAGGATGTCGAGACCGCCCCAGTCGAGCCGCATCGCCGCGCAGAACCGTTCGATGGTCGCCAGCTCTCCGGCCGAAAACAGGTCCTGCGGCCGGTGCAGCGAGACGGAGCTGTTGTAGTTGGCGAAGCGGTCGCGCACCGGGCGGCGCTTGATGAAGGTCAGCACCGGCGACCCGCCGATGCAGGGCGTGCGCAGGTCGACCACATGGTCGCCGTCGACCGTGTCGATGACCCGCTGGTAGACGCGGCCGGGCAGGGGCGCGGTCGGGCACTGCACGATGCGCCCGTCATGGGCCCCGTTGTCCTCGCCCTTCTCCACGGCCGGGCCGGTCCAGGTCTCGGGATCGACGGTCAGGGCGTAGCCGAACACGTATTCGAACACGCTGGCCACATGGCTCTTGGAGACGTCGTCGCAGCCGAAGTTGAACCGCCGCTCCAGGTCGCAGGCCGGCGGCCGGCTGATGGTCTGGTCCTCGAAGAAGATCGCCGCGTCGGCGCCGGCCGGCGAGCGGGCGAAACGCACCCCGCCCCAGCAGGCGGCCAGCCACAGCAGGTACCACGGCCGGGGAACGTCCGGCGCGAACCACACCCGCGGTCCGGGCCGGACGAGCGACGTCACCAGGCCCTTGAGCTTTACGGGAATATAGTAGGCGCTCCACAGCGCCACATCGACGATCAGGCCACGATCGATCGCCAGGTCCGCCCCGGTGGTGCGGACCTTCACGCGTCCACCCTCGAAGTGGAGATCTGACGTCCAGAGCGCGCCGGCCATTCGGTTTCCTTCGCCGCCCCCGAGGCCGCGTCGACGCCGTTAACTAGTGGATTTTGGATCACGGACAAACGACGGCTGCGTGACGGACCTGTGATGCATCGTCCGGCGCCGGACTTGCGATGCGCCCCGCGACAGCAGGGGAGAAGGCCACAATGGCGGCGGCGGCGGCGATCTTTGTCTCAAAACGGCTCCAGCGCGCGGCCTTCGCCTTCCTCTGTCTCGTCGCGGCGCAGCTGGTGCTGGCCAGCTGCGAGCCGGAACCCTCGGCGATGGCGGCAAGGGTGACGCTGGGCGGTCACTGACCAGACTCCTCTCCGCGAAGCGGGGGACCGCGCGGAGCGCGGTGGAGGGGCGGCGCAGTCGCTCCCGGACGGCCCGCAAGACTGCCGTGAGCCTTCCGGCATCGCCGGACGATCCGGCGCTTCCCCTCAGTCAGGCTCCGCCTGACAGCTCCCCACGCGTGGGGAGCAGGGTGAAAACGCCTACCCCAGCACCCCCGACAGGTCATACCCGGCCCCGCGTCCCAGGGCCGACAGCTCGCTCCTCGACCGCACGCCCGACAGCGCCTGGCCGATCGACCAGGTGACGATCGACCGCGTTCCGGACCGGCAGAAGGCCAGCACGGGGCCGTCGGCGTCCTCGATGGCCACGCGGTTGGCGGTGATCTGCTCGTCCGTCGGGCTGCCGGTCACGGGGATGTGGACATAGTCCATGCCGGCCGCCCGGGCGGCGGCTTCCATCTGCGCGCTGGTCGGCTGGCCCGTGACCTCGCCGTCGGGGCGGTTGTTGATCACCAGGGTGAAGCCCTGGGCGGCGGCCACCGCCATGTCTTCGGGCGCGATCTGCGGGCTGACGGAGAAGTCCTCGGTCACGCGGCGAAATTCGGTCATGTCGGAGTCATCCCCACTGCGGTTCGTTGACATCATCGGAGCCCGATGGAAGGTTCGCAACGCCTTTGCGGTTAACACGCCGCGCCAGTGAGCCGACATGCTGCGTTTCCTGTTCCGCCGTCTGCTCGTGGCCGTCCCGACCCTGCTGCTGGTCGTGACCATCGCCTTCTTCATGATGCGCGCCGCGCCGGGCAGCCCGTTCGTCAACGAACGCCAGCTGTCGCCTGAAGTGGAGAAGGCCGTGATGGCCCGCTTCGGCATGGACCGGCCGTTGCCCGAGCAATACCTCAACTACCTCAAGGGCGTGGCCGTCGGCGACTTCGGCCCCTCGATGAAGTACCGCAACAAGACGGTGCTCGAGATCCTGCAGGACAACTACAAGGTCAGCGCCACCCTGGGGGTGCTGTCGATCCTGCTGGCCATGCTGGTGGGGGTGAGCCTCGGCGTCATCGCCGCCCTGCGCCAGAACCGCATCGCCGACTACCTGACCATGGGGGTGGCGATCCTCGGGGTCTGCATCCCGACCTTCGTCACCGCGCCGCTGCTGGTGCTGGTGTTCGCCTCGAAGCTCGGCTGGCTGCCGACGGCCGGCTGGAACGACGGGGCGCTGGCCAATCTGGTCCTGCCGATCACCGTGCTGGCCCTGCCGCAGATCGCCATCATCTCGCGGCTGACCCGGGCCGGGATGATCGAGGTGCTGCGCTCCAACTACATCCGCACGGCCCGGGCCAAGGGCCTGCCGGAGCATCTGATCGTCCGCAAGCACGCCCTGCGCGCGGCGCTGATGCCGCTGGTCAGCTATCTCGGTCCCGCCGCCGCCGGCCTGCTGACCGGCTCGCTGGTGGTCGAGAAGATCTTCAACCTGCCGGGGCTGGGCAAGTTCTTCGTCAACAGCGCCCTGCAGCGCGACTACACGGTCGTGATGGGCATGGTCATCGTCTACGCCGTGCTGATCCTGGTGCTGAACCTGATCGCCGACATGATCTACGCGGCGCTCGATCCCCGGGTGAGGCTGTCATGAGCGTGCTCGACATGATCCCCGGATCGCCGGATCGCGCGGCGCTGCTGCAGAACGCGGTCAAGGGCCGCTCCCTTTGGGACGACGCCACCCGCCGCCTGCTGCGCAACAAGGCCGCCGTCGCCGGCATGATCGTGCTGGCGCTGATGGTCGTGCTGGCCGTGGTCGGCCCGTTCCTGGTGTCGTTTCCCTACGACAAGGTGACCAAGACCGACATCTGGATGGGCCCGCTGCGCAGCGGCCACCTGCTGGGCACCGACTCGCTCGGGCGCGATCTGCTGGCCCGGTTGCTGGCCGGGCTCGGCGTGTCGCTGGCCATCGGGGTTGTGGCGACCAGCGTGTCGCTGGTCATCGGCGTGATCTGGGGCGCGACGGCCGGCTACCTCGGCGGGCGCATCGACGAGATCATGATGCGCATCGTCGACACCCTCTATTCCCTGCCGTTCATCTTCTTCGTCATCCTGCTGATGGTGACGTTCGGCCGGAACATCTTCCTCATCTTCCTGGCCATCGGCGCGGTCGAGTGGCTGACCATGAGCCGCATCGTGCGTGGCCAGACCCTGTCGCTGAAGAGCAAGGAATTCATCGAGGCGGCGCGGGCGGCGGGCCTGACCCCCGGCCAGATCATCTTCCGCCACATCGTGCCCAACCTTCTGGGGCCGGTGGTGGTCTATGTCACCCTGACCATCCCGGCGGTGATCATCGCCGAGAGCTTCCTGTCGTTCCTGGGGCTCGGCGTTCAGCCGCCGATGGCCTCGCTCGGCACCCTGATCGCCACGGGGGCGCAGGACATGGAGATGGCCCCCTGGCTGCTGATCTTCCCCTCGGCGACGATGATCGTGACCCTGATGGCCTTCAACTTCATCGGCGACGGCCTGCGGGACGCCCTCGACCCGAAGGACCGGTGAGATGGCCCGTTCAGTTGTCGCGGTGAACGCGCAGGTGGCTGTAGCCGATGGTCATCATGAAGCTGCCCATGGCGGCCGAGCGGATTTCCACGGTCGTACCGGGCTTGGGATCGCGCGAGACCCGCTCATTGTCGACCTGGCGCCAGACCGCGCCGTCGCTCATGCGGAACACCCATTTGCCGGTGGCGTCCTGGCTGGCGGAGTCGACGGTGGCGGTGATCTTGTCGATCGTCTCGGCCTTGCCGCCGGTCATGAAGGTCGGCATCTGGAAATTGAAGCCGAACGCGGCCCGGTTGGCCTCTCGCACCTGGGCCCGGTCGACCACCACCACCTCGCCGGCCTGCTCAGCCGCGTCCAGCGAGGCCGCGGCGGCGTCGTAGCAGGCCAGCCGCTGCGTCGGGTCGGCCACCTTGCGGCAGTCGACCACCGCCTGCAGGGGCGCGGCGCGACCCTTGATCGGCGAGGCGGCCAGACCGGCCCCGGCGGTCAACGCGACGGCCGCTCCGGCGGCCAGGATGAATGCGGTCTTCCGGCGCAGGGCGAGCGATGACATGGGCGACTCCCGAACTTCTGTGGCCGCCATTGAACGGCCGGGCCGCGTGATCCGCAATCTCTTCCTCGCCGGGGCGGCCGTGCTGGCGCTCGCGGGCTGCGGCCAGTCGGCCCCCTCGCGGCCGGCCTGCCCGCCGGGCAAGGTCTGCCTGCAGTACGGCAACGCCTCGGAGCCCCAGACGCTGGACCCGCAGCTGTCGACCGGCACCTGGGAGGACCGCATCCAGAGCGACATGCTCGTCGGCCTGACGCAGTCCGACCCCGCCGGCAAGCCGATCCCCGGCATGGCCACCCACTGGGACGTCAGCCCGGACGGCCTCGTCTGGACCTTCCACCTGCGCGACGCGACCTGGTCGGACGGCGTGCCCGTCACGGCCGACGACTTCGTCTTTTCCTTCCGCCGGCTGCTCGATCCGAAGACGGCCTCGGAATACGCCTCGGTCTTCTTCCTCGTGAAGGGCGCGCAGGCGGTCAACGAGGGCAGGGCCCCGCCGGAGACGCTCGGCGTCTCGGCGCCCGACGCCCGCACAGTGCGCATCGAACTGAACCATCCCGCGCCCTATCTGGTCGAGCTGGCCAAGCACCACACCATGTACCCGGTGCCGAAGCACGTCGTGGAGCGCTGGGGCGAGGACTGGATCAAGCCGGAGCACTTCGTCGGCAACGGCCCCTATGTCCTCAAGGAATTCCGCCTGGGCAACTACGTGCGCTCGGTGAAGAACCCGCGGTTCTGGGACGCCGACAAGGTCTGCGTCGACGAGGTCTACTACTACCCCACCAGCGACGCGATCTCGGCCGAGCGCCGGGTCGCCCGCGGCGAGCTGGACCTCAACGCCGACATCCAGTCCAATCGCATCGCCTACCTGCGCACGAAGATGCCCGGCTATGTGCGGACCAACACCTACCTCGGCGTCGTCTACCTGGCGTTCAACAACAACCCGAAGAGCGGCTTTCCGCCGTTCCGCGACAAGCGGGTGCGCCAGGCCCTGGCCATGTCGGTCGACAGCGACTTCATCGCCTACAGACTGCTGCGCGGCGGGCAGGTCCCGGCCCGCACCTTCACCCCGCCCGGCGTGGCCAACTACGGGGCGGGGGCGGAGCCGGCCCACTGGGCGAGCTGGCCGCTGGCGAAGCGTCAGGCCGAGGCGCGTCGTCTGCTGGCCGAGGCCGGCTACGGCCCCGGCCATCCGCTGAAGTTCGAGATCAAGCACCGCAACACGCCCGATCCGATGCAGTTCATGCCGGCGATCCAGGCGGACTGGAAGGAGATCGGCGTCGAGGTGACCCTGGCCCAGGAGGAGACCCAGATCGCCTACGCCGACTACCGCAGCCGCGCGTTCCAGGTCGCGGACGCCTCCTGGGTCGCCGACTACAACGACCCCACCAGCTTCCTCGACCTGCAGCGCTCCTTCTACGGGCCGCAGAACTACGGCGACTACAACAACCCCGAATACGACCGGCTGATGGCCCTGGCCGATCATGAGCCGGATGTCGCCAAACGGGCGGCCTATATGGCGAAGGCAGAGCACATCATGCTCGAGGACGCCCCGATCGCGCCGGTCTACTACCTGGTCAACAAGAACCTCGTGCGGCCGGAGATCAGCGGCTGGGTCGACAACCTGCTGGACCACCACCGGACCCGCTGGCTGTGCGTGAAGCCGAAATGACGCGGCGCCGATTCGCCCCATAAGCGACGCGCCGGGGTCAATTTCGCGCGCCTGTGCGCCACGGTCGGGAATTCGGCCCTCAATTCGGGCCGCCGACCGCCGTTCTGTTGCCAAAGTGCGACATCGCGGCGTCCGTGATGTGACGGTCTTGCAATGATCGTTGACCCTCGATTGTGCGGAGAGCAAGGATCGCCGCAACCGGACGTCTAAGGGCGTCCGGAGTCTTATTCGTCCAGACTTTTAGAGGGGGCGTGGCTGCCGGAGCTTTCCGGCCCGCGCTGAACCGGAGGGAATAACTTGAGGCTCCAATCCACGCGCGGCCGCCTGCTGGCGTCCACCATCATCTGCGGTGCGGCCATCGCCGCCGCCGTCCCTGCGTTCGCGCAGGACACCACGGTTGACGCCGTCGTCGTCACCGGTTCGCGCATCGCGCGCCAGGACTACGTGGCCAACAGCCCCGTCTCCACCGTGACGTCGGAACAGATCGAAACGACCGGCAGCCTGCAGGTCGAGCAGATCCTGAACGCCCTGCCGCAAGTCGTGCCGGGCTTCACCGCCGCCTCGAACAACCCGTCCGACGGTACGTCGACGGTCGACCTGCGCGGCCTCGGCCCGCAGCGCACCCTGGTTCTGGTCAACGGCCGCCGCACCACGCCGGCGACCAAGGGCTTCTCCTCGACCGACCTGAACACGATCCCGACCGGTCTCATCGACCGCGTTGAAGTCATGACGGGCGGCGCCTCGGCCGTGTACGGCTCGGACGCCCTGGCCGGCGTTGTGAACTTCATCCTGAAGAAGAACTACGAAGGCCTGGAACTGGGCACCCAGTACGGCATCTCGGGCTTCGGCGATGGCGAGCAGTTCAACCTGTCGCTGCTGGCCGGCGCCAACACCGCCGACGGCCGCGGCAACGTCACGACCTACATCTCCTACTACGATCGCGACCAGGTCCTGCCGGACCTGACCGACCGTCCGTGGTCCTACTACAGCAACGCCGGCGGCTCGGCCACGGGCGTCGCCGGTCGTCTCGACAACCAGCCGCTGAACCCCTTCGTCGCCCAGGCCACCGCGCCGGGCTGTACCTCGAACGCCACCCGCAAGGACCTGTCGTTCAGCCCGTCGGGCGCCGTCCGCGGCTTCTGCAACAACTTCGACATGACCGCCGCGGTCAACGACCGGTACAACTTCTCGCCGGTCAACCCGCTGATGTCGTTCGACGAGCGCTGGACGGCCACCGTCCTCGGCCGCTACGACATCACCGACGCCGTCGAAGCCAACTTCGAAGTTGACTACACCGACAACCGTAACGGCGCCCAGCTGGCCCCGACCCCGGCGACCGGCATCAGCATCGCCGTCACCAACCCCTTCCTGTCGGCGTCGGCCCAGGCTGCGCTCGCCGCGCGTCCGAACCCGCTCGGCAACGCCGTGTTCCGCCGCCGGATGGTTGAAGTCGGCGCCCGTCAGCAGGACCACAACAACAAGACGTTCAACGTCAACTTCGGCCTGAACGTCGACCTGCCGAACGACTGGAAGGTCGAAAGCTACCTCAGCTACGGCCGCACCGAGTTCACCGACGCGACCCGCAACGACGTGTCGCGTTCGCGCCTGTACGCCTCGCAGTCCGGCACGACCGCCGCCTGCTCGGCCGCGGCTCTCGCGATCTTCCCGACCTGCACGCCGGTCAACCTGTTCGGCGCCGGCAGCATCTCGACGGCGGGCGCGAACTTCATCCGCCTGAACTTCACCGACCAGACGATCTTCGAGCGCACCACGGCCTCGGCCGTCGCCTCGGGCTCGCTGTTCACCCTGCCGGCCGGCGACGTCGCCGTCGCCGTCGGTGTTGAATATCGTGAAGACTCCTTCTCCTACACGCCGGACGCCTCCCACGCTTCGGGCGACATCTTCGGCTTCAACATGGAAAAGGCCGTTTCGGGCGGCTACAGCGTCGGCGAAATCTACGGTGAAGCCGTGGTTCCGCTGGTCTCCGACGTCACGGGCGTGAAGTACCTGGGCCTGGAACTCGGCGCTCGCTGGTCCGACTACAGCTCGGTCGGCAACGTCACGAGCTACAAGGCCGGCGGTGAATACGAGCCCTTCGACGGTCTCCGCTTCCGCGCCATGTACCAGCGCGCCAGCCGCGCCCCGAACGTGTTCGAACTCTTCCAGGCCGGTGACCAGGGCTTCCCCGCGGCGACCGATCCCTGCTCGACGGCGAACCCGGGCACCGGCGCGGCGACTCCGGTCACCAACGCCACCATCCTGGCCATGTGCACGGCTTCGCTGGGCGCCAACCCGAACACGATCAACTACGTCCAGCCGAACTCGCAGCTCGAAGCCTTCTTCTACGGCAACCCGAACCTCGCCGAAGAAGTGTCCGACACCTACACCATCGGCCTGGTCTGGCAGCCGGAGTTCATCTCGGGCCTGAAGCTGACCCTCGACTACTATGACATCAAGGTCGACGGTTACATCGGTTCGATCAACGGCGGCACGCAGGGCACCATCAACGCCTGCTACAGCTCGGGCAGCTTCGCTTCGGCGGCCTGTAACGATGCGGCCGTCGGCGCCCTGACCTACCGTGACTCCACGGGCGAACTGAAGATCCGCGTTCCGCTCGGCAACGTGTCCTCGCTGGAAACCAAGGGCATCGACCTTGGCGTCACCTACGGCCTGGGCATGGACTGGTGGACGGGCAAGCCGGAATCCTTCGGCGACAAGATCGACTTCCAGCTGAACCTGACCAAGCTCGACAGCTACGTGCTGGACGGCATCGACTATGCCGGCACGATCGGCGCCTACAATATCTCGGCCACGCTGCCGGAATATAAGGCCGTCCTCCGCGTCGGTTACGACATCGGTCCGGTCCGCTTCACCTACATGGGCTCCTACTGGGACGCGATGGACAACCAGGGCAACATCCCTGCCTTCGCCGACGGCGGTTACACCGGCGTTGACTCCTACTGGTACCACGACATCAACGCCCAGTGGGCCGTCAACGACACCGTGGAAATCTTCGGCGGCATCAAGAACATCGCCGACGAAGAGCCGCCGGTGTTCGACAACGCCAACGACGGCAACACCGATCCGAACTCCTACGACGTGATCGGTCGTTACTTCTACGTCGGTGGCAAGCTGAAGTTCTGATCCACCGATCAGACCTGAATTGGGGCGGCGGACTTCGGTCCGCCGCCCTTTTTCTTAGTGCGCGGCCAATCCTCCCCGGAGCGCAGCGAGGGGGAGGGGGACCGCCCGAAGGGCGGTGGAGGGGGCGACGCGACGGCCAGCGGCCCCATCCTGAATGCCGCCCGTTCCGGCTTATCCGGCGCACCCCCTCCACCCTGCTCCGCAGGGTCCCGCTCCCCAGCACGCTTCGCTCGTGGGGAGGATGCTCCGCGGGCCAATCTGAATTCCCCGCGCCCAACCCCCTGAATTCCCACGCGTCCGCGGGCGCTGTCCGACCGCGTGAAATCGAATGCGCATCACCTCCCGGGGGCATGCCTATCCTCAAGCCATCCCGCCGCACGGGGAGGGCGTCTCGGCCAGGCGATCCGATGCGGCGGCGGGATGGAGTTCGAGCGGGGTCAGGTGGGCGGGGGTTACGCTCACGGTCCGGGGATGGTCAGCCGCCACCCGCCCGCCGGAGGCTTCTGCCGGCTAAGCGTTAAAACCGCTGCCCACCGGCGGCTGCCGGATAACGGACTTCGCGGCGCGTGACGGCCTGTCCCTCTGCGACGACTACCCCAACAGACATCCGGGCAGACCGGAGCGCGCCGCACCCTCCCCAACCTCGCTGGCGACAGTGGAGGTCGCGAACCCACGCCCCGCATCCGTCATCCTCGGGCCTGTCTCGAGGCCCCATGCACACGAGCCCTGGTCGTCAGCGCGGCGATGGCGCGTTCGCCCAGGCCGCCATGGTGCTCCTGAATCCCCGGGACAGGCCCGAGCATGACGGGCCGGGGGAGGCCGCAAGAGAAGACCGGGGACATGTGCCGTCTTCGGTACCTGTCCCTTGCCGCTGAAGGCTGATGGCGACACGCCCTGAAGTGCAGGTCCCCGCCCACGCCATCGCCCACAGAAAAAGGGCGGGGATCGCTCCCCGCCCTTCGTCCTTGTCCGTCCGTGGATCTGAAGGCTAGAGCCCGCCCGGTCCGCAGTCGGTGCGCAGGTAGTCCTCGACCGCGTGCAGGACCTGGGCGATCTGGCCCGGCTCCCAGCGGTTGGACTGGTGGCCCATGTCCTTGATCGGCAGGTACTTGTACGGCTTGCCGGCGGCCTTGAGCGCCGCCACGAACCGTTCGGACTCGCCGATCGGCACCGTCTGGTCGCGGTCGCCGTGATACAGGAACACGGGGATCGAGACCTCAGGGCCGTGATCGGCGGGCGACAGGCCCTGGATCGACGGGCGCTGCAGTTCACGGCCGATGCGGCTCTGGTTGACCAGCTCGCGGAAGCGGTCGATCGAGGCCACGCCGGCGCCGGCGATGGCGCACTGGTAGATCCCGTTGGGCCGCACCGAGGCCGCCATGGCCGCGTAGCCGCCGTAGGAATAGCCGTGCATGGCGATGCGGTCCGGGGCGGCGATGCCCTGGGCGATCAGCCACTTGGCGCCGTCATCCTTGTCGTCCTGCATCTTCTGGCCCCACTCGGCGTCGCCGGCGCGCCACAGACGCTGACCCCAGCCGTCCGAGCCACGGTACTGCGGCTGCAGCACGGCGTAGCCGCGGGCGGCGAAGTACTGCGTCCAGCCGGTGCCGTCCCAGCCCATGAAGTCCCGCGCCCACGGACCGCCGTGCGGAACGATGAGCGTGGGGTAGGGGCCGGCGCCGTAGATCGACTTCTTCGGCGTGGTCAGGAAGGCCGGCACCATCAGGCCGTCGCGGGCGGCGTACTGCACCATCCGGGTGTCGCCGAGGGCCGCGGTGTTCATCCACGGCCGCGAGGCGCCCAGCGGGCTCAGCTTGGTCCCGTCGGTCAGCAGGAAGTATTCCGGCGGCTGGCTCGGGCCGGACTTGACGACGATGACGTACTTGAAGTCGTCGGACCAGCTGTTGATCGACGCATCGGCGCCGTCGGCGGTGGAGTAGCGCGACTTTTCGCCGGTGGCGATGTCGGTCCACTGCATCGGCACGGTCGTCACGCCGAGCGCTGCGCGCAGGCCCTTGGTGATCGAGGCCATCCGCTCGTCCACCCAGTAGGTCTTGGTGACCTCGCCGCTGTAGGTGAAGCCCAGCAGCTTGCCGTTGGAGGCGGCGGCGTCGGACTGGACCACGCCGTCCGCGTCGAACAGCTTGATCTCGAAAATGGACTCGAGAAGCTTCTTGTTGGCGATGTCGTAGGCGAAGATGGCGGCCTTGTCGCGGCCGACCGTGCTGCGCACGTAGATGATGTTGGGGTCTTCGCTGAAGCCGACGATGTCGGTCGGCTCACGGTCGGCGGCGAAGTAGCGGAAGTGCTCTTCCCACTGATCGTTGGCCGGGTTGCGGATCCACTGGGCGATGTAGACCTTGCCGTTCTCGAAATCGACGGACTTGCGGGCGCGAACCTCGCCGGTCAGGTCGATCTGCTCGTCGCCGAACTTGTCCGACGAGGTGAACGTCTTGCGCCGTCCGCCGGTGTAGAGATCGAGCTTGTAGTAGTTCCCGTCCTCGAAGCTCTGGATCAGAATGTTCTTCGGGTCGGTCGGCAGGGTCGAGGCGACGCGGGCGTTCGGGCCCTGGGTCTGGTCGGTGGTTCCCAGCGCGTTGCGCCAGACCTTGCCTTCGAGGTCGGTGGTGAAGAAGCGGAACAGGTGGGTCCGGGTGGCCCCCTCGGTGATCGTCTGGCGCACCTGGACGACGATCCGGTCGTTCTTCAGGAAGCCGACGCTCAGGCACTGCGAGCGGTCGCCGCACAGCAGGTTGACCGGGGCCTTGGCCATGTTGGCCGTTTCCCAGATGGACACATAGGCCTTCACGCCGTCCGGCGAGCGGATGGCGGCGATATGCTTGCCGTCGGGCGAGACGCTGACGCCCTTGATGGCCGCCTCGCGGCCAAAGTCTTCGGCGCTTGGCGGGGTGCTGGGCGAAGCGGTCGCGGGCGAAGCGGCCTGCCTCGCCTGGCCCGGAACGACCGCGGCGAGGCCGAGGAGCGCTACGGCTCCCGCGGCGATCCAGAATTTGCGAAATTGCGGCGTCACGGTGACCCCTCAGAGACTGGTGGACGCTCGTTGACCACGGGAATCATTCCCCGCAGACACGAGATGAGCGCGATGAATACGGCCGCGGGGCGGCTGTGCCCGGGCAATCTAACCGCAAACACGGTTTCGCCAAGCTGATCTTGCCATTCCCGATCTGATTGCGCCGGGGGCACAGAATGCCCGTCGGCGGGGAAACTGTGGCGAGATTGTTACGCCCCGATGGCTATGGGGCTAAATTGCGTCATCATTCTTGTAGGCGGGATCGAAGCTGCTAGTTTCGCTAAACCGCGCGGGATGGGTATCCCGTGAACGTTCGTCCGCGAGCGTTGATTCATCGGGCTACTGGGGATTTGAAACCAAATGCTGGACCGCAAGATTCTTATGGGTTCGACCGTGATCGCCGGCTTCGCCGCCGCGCTCGCCGTCTCCGCCCCCACCGTCTCGTTCGCCCAAGCGGCGCCCGCGACCACGCCGCCGGCCGCCACCACGGCCAGCGACGACGACACCGAAGTCGAGGCGCTGGTCGTCACGGGTTCGCGCATCAAGCGCTCTGAATTCACCAGCCCGGCTCCGGTCCAGATCATCACGGCCGAATCCTCGACCCTCGAGGGCCTGGTGGACACCGCCGAGATCCTGCAGCAGTCGACGATCGCGAGCGGCTCGTTCCAGGTCAACAACATGCTGACCGGCTTCGTCGTCGACGGCGGCCCGGGCGTGAACACCATCTCGCTGCGCGGCCTCGGCGCCAACCGCACCCTGGTCCTGCTGAACGGCCGCCGCGTTGGTCCCGCCGGCGTGCGCGGCACCGTCGGCCCGGTCGATCTGAACGTCATCCCCAACTCGTCGATCGAGCGCGTCGAAATCCTGAAGGACGGCGCCTCGTCGATCTACGGCTCCGACGCCGTGGCCGGCGTGGTCAACATCATCACCAAGTCGAACCTGGACGGCGCCGAACTGAGCGCCTTCTACAAGACGGGTGAAGAGCCGGGCGGCGAATACCTCCGCTTCAACGGCGTCTGGGGCAAGACCTTCGACCGCGGCTACGTCACCCTGTCGGCCGACTACTCGGAACAGAAGGCCCTGCTGCGCAGCGACCGCGACAACCTGTCGTGCTCGGCGGACTACCTGTTCGACCCGACCACCCACGCCCGCAAGGACTACCTCGGCCTCGACGGCCAGCCGAAGTGCTACAACCTGCTGAACAACGGCTTCCAGCTGGCGGGCTTCGGCGGCACGTTCCAGTATCGTGACCCGGCCCTGGCCGGCGTCTATCCGACCACCGCCGGCACCCAGCCGACGGCCCTCGGTCCGGCAGGCGTCGCTGCGCTGATCCGCGCGGCCCGCGCCGGCTTCCCGGAATCCTACCCCTACGCCAACTACGACTCGCCCTACGATCAGCGCCGCACGGTCATCAGCCCGGTGAAGCGCTCGACCGTGTTCGGTTCGTTCGGCTTCGACCTGACGCCGGGCGCCGAACTCTACGGCGAATTCCTGTTCAACCGTCGTGAGTCCGAGCAGGACAGCGTCCGTCAGCTGTTCCCGACCGTCGCCGTCGGCAACCCCAACAACACCTGGGGCAACCTGGTCGGCGCCAGCGCCGTGCCGATCATCGCCACGCCGTACAGCTTCACGCAGAACATCGACTACACCCGCGGCGTTCTCGGCCTGCGCGGCACGTTCGACGGCGCCTTCCTGAACAACTGGGACTGGGACATCTACTACCAGTTCTCGCGTTCGGACGGCGAATACACCGGCGACATCATCTATAACGACCGCGTCGTCGCCACGACCGGCGCCACGGCCTGTAACAACGCCGCGATCACGGTTTCCAACACCCTGCCGGGCGGCAACTGCTCGACCCTGCCGGCTGGCGGCATTCCGTGGCTGAGCAGCCGCGTCCTGTCCGGCGCCTTCACGGACGCTGAAAAGCTGTTCCTGTTCGGCAACGAAACCGGCACCACCACCTACGACCAGGACCTGGTCGAAGGCAGCCTGTCGGGCGACCTGTTCACCCTGCCGGCCGGTCCGCTCGGCGCCGCCATCGGCTTCTCCTGGCGTCACGAAGAGATCGACGACACCCCCGGGGCGACCGCCGCCAGCTACAACATCTGGGGCCTGACCTCGGCCGGCCGCACCGCGGGCGACGACACCGTCAAGGAACTGTTCGGCGAACTGGCGATCCCCGTGTTCAAGGGCCTGCCGGGCATCGAAAGCTTCGACCTGTCGCTCTCGGGCCGTTACACGGACTACGACAGCTACGGCTCGAACAGCACCTACAAGGTCGGCGCCAACTGGCAGATCGTTCCGGCGTTCCGCGTCCGGGCCACCTACGGCACCTCGTTCCGCGCCCCGGCGCTGTACGAGCAACACCTGGGCGGCCAGACCGGCTTCCTCGGCCAGACCTCGATCGACCCCTGCGTCCGTTGGGACGAAAGCACCGATCCGGACATCGTGTTCAACTGCGGCACCAACCCGCTGGGTCCGATGCTGCCGGTCGGCTACACGGGCGGCACCAGTGGTTCGGCGCTGATCATGACCTCGGGCGGCACCAACCTGAAGGCTGAAGAGTCCAAGGCCTACACCCTGGGCGTGATCTGGACCCCCAGCTTCATCGACCTGAACGTGGCCATCGACTACTTCGACATCCAGGTGGACGACGAAGTCACCAAGTTCGGCGCGGCCAACATCCTGAACCAGTGCTACTCGCGCGCCAACTTCGCGACCAACCCGTTCTGCTCCTCCACGTTCTTCACGCGTGGCACCCCGGCGCAGGGCATCACGCTCGTTCACGACGACTACACGAACATCGCGTCGCAGATTAACCGCGGTATCGACCTGACCTACCGCTACCAGCACGAGTTCGACGCTGGTCGCCTCACGCTGGACGGTCAGTTCACCTGGCAGCTGCACGACGTCACGACGCTGCAGCTGGGCGGCGATCGCTCGGACTACAACGGTACGACGAACGGCTACGATGGTCCGGACTTCACCGGCCAGATGAGCGCCCGCTTCGACCACGGCGACTGGACCTTCAACTGGTCCACCGACCTGATCGGCAAGGGTTCGGACACCGAACTGGCCGGCAGCGACGTGTTCCGCAGCACGAAGTACTGCACCGTGCAGGTCCCCTGCACCAACGTCGCGCCCGCGGGCGTGCCGGTGTACTTCAAGCAGTACGTCGAGTTCACCGCCTATCACGACATCTCGGTCCGCCGTAAGATGGACGACTGGACGTTCGTGGCCGGTATCTCGAACCTGTTCGACGAGCGGGCCCCGTCGGCCTCGACCGGCCAGTTCCGGCTCGGCACCGCGGCCCTCAACCAGTACGACCTGGTTGGCCGCAGCCTCTTCGTGAACATCTCGAAGAAGTGGTAATCTGACCCAGTCAGACACCTGAATGGGGCGGCGGAGGAAACTCCGCCGCCCTTTTCTTTTGTCGCGGCGACCGCTAGGCCCAAGCCATGTCCGCCCTTCTGTCTTCGCTTCTTGGCCGCGCCCGGGCCCACTACCGACAGGGCCAGCCGCGCGAGGCCCATGCCCTGGCGCTCGAAGTCCTCCGCATCGACGACCGCCAGGGCGAGGCCTATGCCCTGCTGGGCGAGATCGCCGCCGACCAGCGCGTGTTCGACCAGGGCGCGGACCTGTTCCAGCGGTCCCTGGCGATCAATCCGCGCAATGCCGCCTGGGGCGCGGGTCTGGCCCGCTGCCTGAGCGGCCTCAATCGCGAGGGGCCGGCGCTTACCGCCGCGACCCAGGCCCTGGCGCTCGGCCCCGATGATCCCCGCACCTTCGACACCCTGGGCGTGGTGTTCAGCCGCGCGGGCCGGCAGGCCGAAGCGGCGCTGTGCTTTCGAAACGCCGCCCGCCTGGCCCCTGACAACGCCGCCTATCTGCTGAATCTCGGCTGGGCCGAGCAGTATGTTGGCGACCTCGCGGCGGCCGAGGCCGCCTGGCGCCGCGCGGTCGCGCTCGATCCGACCTCCGACAAGCCGATCTCGGCCCTCGTCCAGCTGGTCACCCAGACGCCCGAGGACAACTTCATTCCCGCGCTGGAGCGGCTGTTCGCTGCAGCCTCGGGCGACGCCGACCGACGGCTGCGCATCGGCCACGCCCTCGCCAAGTCCTTCGAGGACATGGGCCGCCCGGCGGAGTCGTTCGACTGGCTGGTGCGGGCCAAGGCGGCCAAGGCCGCCGCCGCTACGGGCCTCGCCGCCTGGCAGGCCGACATCTTCGCCGCCGCGCGCGGCACGGCCCCGAAGTCCGCCGGCGCGGCGCCGGGCGATCCCTCGGCCGCCCCGATCTTCGTTTTCGGCCTGCCGCGCAGCGGCACGACCCTGGTCGAGCGGATGATCATCAGCCATCCGGCGGTGGTCTCGGCCGGCGAGCCGATGGACTTCGCGATCAACACCCGCCGCATGGCCGGCGCGCCGTCCCGCCAGCTGATGGACGGGGCGACCCTGCGCGCCCTGCCGCCGGCGGCGATGGGCCGGCTCGGCGCCGACTATCTCGCGGCGATCCGCGCGCGCCATCCGGGCGGCGACCACTTCACGGACAAGACGCCGCTGAATTTTCTCTATGCGGGCCTGATCAACGCGGCCCTGCCCAACGCGCGGATGGTCTGCCTGCGTCGCCATCCGGTCGACAGCTGCCTGGCGCTGTTCCGCCAGGTGTTTTCCACCAGCTTCGCCTTCTACGACTGGACCTATTCGCTGGAGGCGACGGCGCGGTTCTATCTCGCCTTCGACCAGCTGGTGGCCCACTGGCGCGAGGCCCTGCCGGCCGACCGCTTCCGCGAGGTGGTCTACGAGGACGTCGTCGCCGATCCGGCAGGGCAGGCGAGGGCGCTGCTGGCCTGGCTGGGCCTGCCCTGGGACGACGCGGTGCTGGCGTTCCACGAAAACGCCGCCCCGGTGGCCACGGCCAGCGCCGCCCAGGTCCGCCGCGCGGTCTACGCCACGTCGGTCGGCCGCTGGAAGGCCTACGGCGACCGCCTCAGGCCGCTGACCGACATCCTCGTCGCCGGCGGCGTGCTGTCGCCGGAAGACCTCGAGGCGGGCTGACCGCTACCGACCCTGGTGGATCGGCGTCGGGGCCAGCACGGCCGCGCCGGACGGGCTCGCCCGCAGGCGGCTGGCGGCCATCTCGTCGAGGATCGCCGAGGCCCGCGGATCGCCCATGACCCAGCCGGCCGCAGCGAGGGTGCGGATGGCGCTGGAGCTGACGCCGAACATCTTGCTGAAGGCCTCGAACGGCGAGCCCGACTCTTCCATGTGCCGCACGCGGACCTCGCCCTTCAGGTTGGCGAGGGCCTTGGCCCGGTCGATCGCGTCGTAATAGCCGCCGAGCTGGTCGACGAGGTGCAACTGCCGCGCCTGGACGCCCGTCCAGACCCGACCCTTGGCGATTTCACGCACCCGGTCGACGGGCAGCTTGCGGCCCTCGGCGACCCGCGAGACGAACCCGTTGTAGATATGGTCCATCCAGGCCGAGAAGGCGGCCCGCTGGGTCGGCGAGAAGCCCGAGCTCGTGCCGAAAGTGCTGGCGTACTCGCCGCCCACGGCGGTCGAGCGCACGTCGATGCCGAACCGCGCCAGGGCGTCGCCGAGGGCGAACTTGCCGCCATAGACGCCGATCGAGCCGGTCAGGGTCGTCGGCTGGGCGATGATCTCGCTGGCCTGCGAGCTGATCCAGTAGCCGCCGGAGGCGGCGTAGGTGCCCATGCTCACCACGACCGGCTTGCCGGCTTTCCGCGCGGCCTTCACGGCCGCCAGGATCTGTTCCGAAGCGGTGTCGGAGCCGCCGGGCGAGGAGACGCGGAAGACGATCGCCTTCACATCCTTGTCCTCGATGGCGTCATAGAAGGCTTCGGACACGTCGTCGGACCAGACGGTGTCGTCGCCGGAGAACGGATTCCCGCCGCCGCCGCGGCCGGTCATGATCGGGCCCTCGGCGCCGATCACCGCCACCACGGGCTTGCCGCCCAGGGCGTTCGCCGCCCGCTCGGTGCGCAGGGCGTGGCTCATGTAGTCGTCGAAGTCGATCAGCTTGGCCTTGCCGCCCACGCGGGCGATCAGGGCGTCGGAGGCGTCGCGCACCTGGCCGACCCGGTCGATCAGGCCCTTCTGGGCGGCGGCTTCGGCGGAGTAGGGGCCGGCCTCGACCATCCGCACGAACGCCACCGGCTCCTTCTTGCGGTCGATCGCGGCGGTCAGCACGCCGGTGCGGTAGATCGAGCCCATCCAGGCCGTCTCCGACTCGCGGTGCGCCGGGGTGTAGTCGCTGTAGAGGTAGGGATTGACGGCGTTCTTGTACTCCATGCGCTGCTCGTACTCGGCCTTGACGCCGTACTTGTCGAAGAAGCGCTTGAAGAACATGTCCTCGCTGGCCCAGCCCACGGCCTGGAACGAGCTGTCGGGCTGCATCCACAGGGCGTCGGTCGCCGCGCCCAGCATGTAGGTCGAGAGCACCGCGCCGGACGGGTAAAGGCCCTGGCTGTGCGCCCAGATCGGCTTGCCGGCCTTGCGGAAGTGCAGGAAGGCCAGGCGCAGCTCGTCGGCGGCCGCCGGCGGCATGCCGCCCTCGGGCAGGCGCACGAAGATCGCCTTCACCTTGTCGTCGCCCTCGGCGTGGCGCAGCGTCTCGATCACCGAGACGACGCTCATGCCCGGCCCGGAGAAGGCGGCGAACGGATTGTGGGGGTCCTGGTCGGTCAGGCCGCCGCGCAGGTCCAGCTCGAGCACGGCCTGGGCCGGCGTCATGTCCTTCGGCTTGCTGGCCGCGCCGATCATCGAGCCGATGACCAGGAACGGAATCAATACGAAGAACAACACCAGGCCCGCGAAGACGCCGGCCATGGTCAGGAGAAACTGCTTCATCGGGAACCCCGGGTGGACTGAACGCTCACGCTATATGGGTCGGCGTTTGCGTCAAATGAACACGGGGACACACTCCCCGCGAAATCGTTCTGAATCAGGATTTCGCGGGGCGCGGGAAAGATGGTCGGAGTGAAAGGATTCGAACCTTCGACCCCCGCCTCCCGAAGACGGTGCTCTACCAGACTGAGCTACACTCCGACGTAAGGACGCGGCTTATAGAGGCGACTTCTCTGGACCGCAAGCGACCATAGAAACCGTTTCACACGGCGTTGCATCCGGTCCGCGCCTGCGCTATCTGACCCGCCTCGCGACGCATGGCTCCCCGGAGCCGCGCCGTTCCTGCTGGGGAATGGTGTAATGGTAACACAGCGGTTTTTGGTACCGTCATTCTAGGTTCGAGTCCTAGTTCCCCAGCCACCTCTTCCCCTCATGTCCGGATCGCAGACCCGGACTCGCCCGCCGCGCCCATGCTGGCGACCAGACGCGTCAGTCCGGCTATCGCGGTCCGCGCCACCAGACCATGACATGGAACAAGGCCGACCGGTTCGGTCGGTGAGACCTTCGCGCGATCCTTCGCCGGAGTTGCACCGATGGCCTACCTCGACCTGCTGCTGCATATCGACAGTTATCCCGCGCCGATGCCGGTCGCGCTGATCGACGAATCGGTCGCCCTCGCCGCCAGCCTGGGCTCGAAACTGACCGGCCTGGCGATCGAGATCGACATCCCGGTCCACAGCAACCGCCTGGCCGACTATCTGATCGGCCTCAGCGCGCTCGGCCGCCAGGAAGAGGAACGCTGCCGGGAGGCCTGCCGCACCGGCCTGGAGCACTTCACGACCGCCGCCACGGCCGCCGGGGTGTTCAACGCGGCGATCCTTGGCCGGACCAACTATCTGGAACGGGCGGGCGACATCACCCGCAGGGCGATGACCCGCGATCTCTGCCTGCTGCCGCGGCTTGCCGGCATCGACCGCCAGCTCGACGTCGCCCAGACGGTGGTCTTCGGCTGCGGCCGTCCGGTGCTGATCTTCCAGCCCGGCGCGCTGGGCGACCTGGCGGTCTGGCCCGAGGTGGCGGTCGTCGCCTGGGACGGCAGTCGCGGCGCGGCCCGCGCCATGGCCGACGCCCTGCCGCTGCTCAAGCGGGCCCGGCTGGTCCGTGTGCTGACGGTGGTCAATGAAAAGCCCGGCGCGACGTTCGAACTGGGCGTCGATCCGGTGCGGCACCTGCTGATGCACGGCGTCGCGGCGGTCCGCGACGAGATCGACATCGGCGGCGAGACGATCGGCGTGGCCATGGAGGCCTACCTCGAACGCGAGAGCGCGCGCCTGCTGGTCATGGGCGCCTTCGGCCACTCGCGCGTTCAGGAGTTCCTGCTCGGCGGGGCGACGGACTACGCCCTGCGCGCCACGGTCTGTCCCGTTCTGCTGTCGCACTGACGCCCGGCGCGCCCGCCGCCCAGACCGGGAACATGCAGATGGAAGAGCAGGCCCTGCGGGGGCTTGATGATCTGGAGGCGGCGAGGCGGCTGGCGGAGAACGGCCCCAACGCCCTGCCGCCGCCGCCCGCCCGCGGCGTTCTCCGGATCATTCTGGAAACCATGCGGGAGCCGATGTTCCTCCTGCTGGTCGGCGCGGCCGCCCTCTATCTGTTCCTCGGCGACCTGGCCGAGGGGCTGTTCCTGATGGGCGGCGCACTGGCGACCATCGGCCTGGTCGTGCTCCAGGAGGCCCGCAGCGAGCGCGCCCTGGCCGCCCTGCGCGACCTGTCGCAACCCCATGCCCGGGTCATTCGCGCCGGCGTCGAACGGCTGATCGAGGCGCGCGAGCTTGTGCCCGACGACATCGTCCTGATCGGCGAGGGCGAACGCCTGCCGGCCGACGGCCTGCTGGTGGCCGGCGACGTGCTCCGCGTCGACGAGTCGGCCCTGACCGGCGAATCGGCTCCGGTGTCCAAGCGCCCGCTCGAGGCCGGTGAGCACCCCGATCCGAACCGGCCGCCCGGCGATGAAACCGGCCCCCATCTCTATTCCGGCACGCTGGTCGTGGCCGGCCAGGCAGTGGCCCGGATCAGCCGCACCGGCCCGCGCACGGCGCTCGGCCGGATCGGCGTCTCCCTCGCCACGATCGTCGACGAGCCGACGCCGCTGCAGAAGACCGCCGGCCGGCTGGTCACCTGGCTCGGGGTGATGGCGATCGGGTTTTGCGCCGTGGTGGTGGCCGCCTACGGCCTGCTGCGCGGCGACTGGGTGGCGGGTACCCTGGCGGGGATCACGGTGGCCATCGCCCTGATCCCCGAAGAGTTCCCCATGGTGCTGGCGGTGTTCCTCGCCCTCGGCGCCTGGCGGCTGGCGACCCGCCAGGTGCTGGTCCGGCGTGGGGCGGTGATCGAGGCGCTCGGCGGCGCGACGGTGCTCTGCGTCGACAAGACCGGCACCCTGACCGAGAACCGCATGCGGGTGGCGCGCCTCTGGACGGAGGCCGGGGACCGCGCGGTCACGGCGGACGAGCCGGGCGTCGGCGCCGGCCCCTGCGCGGCGCTGCTCGCGACGGCCGGTCTGGCGTCGGCGGTCCGCCCGGTTGATCCGATGGACCGGGCCGTGCGCGACCTGCTGGCGACGGCGGAGACCGGGATCGAACCCGAACGGGTCTGGCCCCTGCGGCCCGGGCGGATGGCGGTGATCCAGGCCTGGCGCGGCGCGGGCGAGACCCGCATGGCCGCCGCCAAGGGCGCGCCGGAGGCCATCTTCGCCCTCTGTCGCCTGACGCCCGACGAAGTGGAACGTCTGACGGCCGTCGTCACCCGCTTCGCGGCCGACGGCCTGCGCGTGCTGGGCGTCGCCGCCTGCGCCGTGGAGGGGGCCTTTCCGGACGACCCCGGCGCGGCGCCGTTCGAGTTCCAGGGTCTGGTCGGGTTCCTCGACCCCGTGCGGTCCGACGTTCCGGCCGCCCTCGCCGAAGCCCGGGCGGCGGGCATCTCCGTCGTCATGATCACCGGCGACCATCCGGCGACGGCCATGGCCATCGCCGCCGCCGCCGGTCTCGACGTCAGCGGCGGGGTCCTCGAGGGGCCCGGGATCGCCGGCCTGTCGCCGGAGGCGCTGGCCGCGCGCCTGCCGGGGGTGCGGGTGTTCGCCCGCATCGCGCCCGAGCAGAAGCTGCTGATCGTCGAGGCGCTCAAGGCCGCCGGCGAGGTCGTCGCCATGACCGGCGACGGCGTCAACGACGCCCCGGCGCTCGAGGCCGCCCACATCGGCATCGCCATGGGCAGGAAGGGTACGGATGTCGCCCGCGAGTCGGCCGACCTGGTGCTGATGGACGACAGCTTTGCGTCCATCGTCGGCGGCGTGAGGCTCGGCCGGCGCATCTTCGTCAACCTGCGCAAGGCGCTGATCTATGTGACGGCCATCCATGTGCCGATCGCCGGCCTGGCCCTGATCCCCGTCGTGCTGGGCCTGCCGCAGCTGTTGTTTCCGATGCACGTGGTCTTTCTGGAGCTGGTCATCGACCCGGTCTGCGCCATGGTGTTCGAGGCCGAGCCCGGCGGCGCGACCGCCATGAGGCGACCACCGCGGCGTCGCGACGAGGCCCTCTTCGGTCCGGCGCAGATCGGCCTTGCCCTGATTCAGGGCCTGGGAGTCCTGGCGGGCGTCCTGGGGCTCTACGTCTGGGGGCTGGCGCACGTCTCCGAGGCCGAAGCCCGCGGCCTGGCGTTCCTGGCGCTGGTCACCGGCAATCTCGTGCTGGCCCTGGCCGACGCCTCGACATCCGGCGCGCGCCTGTTGGCGCCGCACCGCCGCATCTACTGGGCGATCGCCGCGATCGCGGGATCGGTCCTGTCGGTCATTCTCCTGGTCCCGCCGCTGGCGGCGGTGTTCCGGGTGGCCCCGCCGCCGCCCGCGCTGCTGGCGCTGGCCCTCGCCACAGGCCTGGTCGGCGGCGGATGGTTCGGCGTCATGCGCGCGGTTGGCGGGCGGAGACGGCGCGTCGTCGCGCGCCCGGGACAACGACCGGTCAAGGGCTGACACGGCGCGACCACCAGTGGTCATCACGCTCGGGCTCGTCTAACCTGACCTTTGCCCTTGTACCCGCCCAGGCGGCCCAGATCGGATGTCTGTCGTGAGTTTGAGGCGCGTTCTGCTTCCCCCGATCCTGTTGATCGCCCTGCTGGCCGCGCTGACGGCCTACACGGCGTTTTCGCAGTCGGTGTCGTTGCGCGAGAGCCAGGCCCAGGTGACCCACACCCACGAGGTGCTGGAAACCGCGCGCAGCCTCTTCTCCAGCCTGCAGGACGCCGAGACCGGCCAGCGCGGGTATCTCCTGACCGGCGTTGATGGCTATCTGGAGCCCTGGCGTACGGCGAAAGCGCGCATCCCCGGGCAGATGGCGCACCTCAGGGCGCTGGTCGCCGACAATCCCGCCCAGGCCGCGCGCGTCAGTCGTCTGGCCGAGGCGATGGACGGACGCCTGGACATCCTCGAGCATAATCTCGACCTCGGCCTCGCGGGCAGGGTCGACAGCGCCCGGGCGAACATCGCCACGGGCCTCGGCAAGATCCAGATGGACCGCATCCGCGTCATCGTCGGTGAGATCGTCGCCGAGGAAAACGGCCTGCTGGCCCGCCGCCAGGCGGTGGCCGAGGCGGAGGAAAAGAAAACCCTCTGGCTGTCCCTCGGCCTCGGCGGCCTGGCCCTGATCGGGCTCGCCCTGACCGTGGCGGCCATGGCCCGCAGCAACCGCGACCTGAGACGGGCCCTCGAGCAGCGCGACGCGGCCGAGGCGGGCAAGCGCGAGGCCGACAGCCTGATCCGCGCGGTGTTCGAGAACATCCCGGACTATCTCTACACCTTCGAGGTCACCCCCGACGGCCGGTTCCTGATCGGCGACTTCAACCCGGCGCTGGCGAAGCTGCTGGGCGGCGACATGACCCCCTACCGCGGCCGCGACGTCATGGAGGCCTTCCCGGTGATGGGGCCGCGTCTGGTCGAGATGTACGGCCGCGTCATCGAGACGGGCCGGGCCACGGCGATGCGTGACTCGGCCGAGGTGCCCGGTGTCGGGGTGGTCACCTGGGAGTCCCTGCTCGCGCCGGTGTTCGACGAAGCCGGACGCCCGACCCGCATCGTCGGCTCGTCGCGCGACATCACCGAACGGGAGCGGGCCGAGGAACAGCTGCGCAAGGCCCAGCGCATGGAAGCGGTCGGCCAGCTGACCGGCGGCGTGGCCCACGACTTCAACAACCTGCTGCAGGTCATCCGCGCCAATCTCGAGATGATCGAGCGGGGCATCACCGACGAAAAGGCGCTCGCCCGGCTGGCCAACGCCACCCACGCCGCCGACCGCGCCGCCGACCTCACGCGCCAGCTGCTGGCCTTCGCCCGCCGCCAGCCGCTGGAGCCGGAGGTCGTCAATCCCGCCCGGCTGGTCCAGGCCATGGCAGACATGCTGCGCCGGACGCTCGGCGAGGCGATCGAGGTCGAGACGGTCATCGCCGGGGGGCTGTGGAACACCATCGCCGACCCGGCCCAGGTCGAGAGCGCGCTGCTCAACCTGGCGATCAACGCTCGCGACGCCATGCCGGGCGGGGGCCGCCTGACCATCGAGCTGGCCAATGCCGCCCTCGATGACCGCTACGCCGCCCGCGACGCCGATATCGCGCCGGGCCAGTACGTGATGCTGGCCGTGTCGGACACGGGGCAGGGGATGAGCCGCGAGACCATCGCCCGCGTGTTCGAGCCCTTCTTCACCACCAAGGTCGAAGGCAAGGGCACGGGCCTCGGCCTGTCGATGGTCCACGGCTTCGTCAAGCAGTCCAGGGGCCACATCCAGATCTACAGCGAGCCCGGCCAGGGTACGACGGTGAAGATCTACCTGCCGCGCACCCGCAGGGCGGAGGCCGAGGTCGATCGTCGCGAGCCGCCGGTCGGCGGCCACGGCGAGGTGGTGCTGGTGGTCGAGGACGAGGCGGCCGTGCGCGAGGCGGCCTGCGCCATGCTGACCGATCTCGGCTATGACTGCATCCAGGCCGACGGGCCGGACGCGGCGCTGGAGATCCTGCGCGGCGAGCAGGTGGTCCACCTGCTGTTCACCGACGTGGTCATGCCCGGCACGATGAAGACGCCGGACTTTGTCCGCGAGGCCAGGGCGCTTCGGCCGGGGCTGACGGTGCTCTACACCTCCGGCTACACCGAGAACGCCATCGTCCATCACGGCCGCCTCGACGAGGGCGTGGCCCTGCTGTCCAAGCCCTACGGCAAGGCGGATCTGGCCCGCAAGGTCGCCGCCTGCCTGATCGACGAGCGTCAGGCCGTTCTGGTCGTCGAGGACGAGGGGCTGGTCCGCGCGGCGGCCATCGACATGGTCGGCGACCTCGGCTTCGCGGTGCGGGAAGCCGCCAACGCCCGCGAGGCGCTGGCGATCCTCGACAGCGACGCGCGGATCGACATCCTGTTCACCGACATCGGCCTGCCGGGCATGCGCGGCGACGATCTGGCGAAGCAGGCGCGGGCCCGGCGCCCCGACCTGCGCATCATCCTCGCCAGCGGGTACACGGACCGCGGCGCGGTCGAGGGGCTCGACGACGTCACCGCGCTGGACAAGCCCTATGACGCCGCCGCGCTGGCGAGGGCCCTGCGGGGGGACTGACATAGCCCGCCCACCCCGGCGAAGGCCGGGGCCCAGATCAACGGGCGCGGAGTTGACGGGCCAACAGCGCGTCCGCCATCTGGGTCCCGGCCTTCGCCGGGATGAGCGGAACAGGATCCTCGCCGCTAGCCGATCTTCAGCCGGACAAACGCCATACCGCCGCCGGTGTCGCCATAGCTTGCGGACAGGGGCGAGGGGATGTCGAAGCCGTTGATCAGCGCCCCGACGCCCAGCTTGATGTCGTCGCTCAGCCGCCAGTCGTGGATCGCGCCGAGCGACACCTTGCGCACGGTGTAGATGTTCCCCGGGGCCAGCTCGGCCTGGTCGACCTGCTCGGCGCGGGCGAACACGGTCCAGGCGTCGTTGAACTGGATGGCGCTTTCGAACAGCCAGGCGTCAAGCGTCTCGCCGTCCTTGTCCTTGCGCGCCCAGCCGCCGGTGGCCGAGACGAAGCCGGCGCTGCCGAAAGCCCGGCCATAGAGGGCGCTCAGCGACACCCGCTTCTCGTCGACCAGCGGCTCGAGCGCCTCGGGACTGGTGATGTCGGCCCAGCTCGCCTGCAGCGACCAGTTGTCCGTCGGGTTGAAGCTGATCCGCGCCGAGCGTGAGTCGAGGTCGCCGGTCTCGATGTCCCAGCGGTTCTGGTCCGGCTCGCGGCCGCGGAAGGCGGAGGCCTCGACCTTCCAGCGGTCCCAGGTGAAGCCGCCGGTGACCACGCCGAAGGTGACGTGGGTCGAGTCGAACCAGTGGTGGCTGATCGGCGCCTCGGGGCTGTCCATGCCCGCCGTGCGGTGCATGAAGGCCGGCGGCCCGAACGCCGGCTCGCCGGGCAGGCCGCCGTAGACGAACAGGCTGCCCTTCTCGCCGACCGGCAGGCTGTAGCTGGCCGACAGCTCCATGAAGAGGTCGTGCGGGTGCTGGCGATCGACGAGGTGGGTCTTGCCGTCGGCCGTCTCTCCGGTGGCCAGCAGCAGCGGGTAGCCCTCGGGCCCCATCAGCGGGTCGGGGCTGACCATGGCCTTTATCTGCAGCGTGCCGGGGCCGAGATCGCGCTGGGCCATGCCCATCAGCATGCCGGCGGCGAACGACCGGCTGTCGCCCCGGGGGCCGGACTGGTCGCTGGCGACGAGATTGAACTCGCCATGGACCATGACCATCCAGTCGCCGCTCATCAGGTGGACGCCCCCGTGCGGGGTGGCGTCGGGCTGCCAGGCCGTGCCGCCGGCGTCGCGGTTGGCGCTGTAGGGGCCCAGCGGACTGATCATGCCGCCCATGCCGGCCATGTCATCCATGGGCGCCATGTCGGCGTCAGCCGGGACGGGCTTGGCAGGCGCGGGGGTCGCCATGCCCGGCATATCGTGCATGGCGTGGTCCTGCGCGAACGCGGCGGGGGCGAGCATCAGGCTCGTGGCGAGGACGGTGGCGCCGAACAGGCGCGTACGGGTATTGGGGGTCATCGGACCCTCCTTCTGTCTGAAGAACGAATGCGGGAGTTCGAGGGTTCAGACGGGAAGACGGGGCGGTCCGGGCTCGGGCGCGGGATCGCGGCCGTCCAGACGGGTCTCGAGGACCGGGTAGACCGGGCGCTGCGCCGGCAGGACGCCGGGCAGGGGGCCGCTGTCCACCGGCGCGGGCAGACAGCCGACACAGCAGGTCATGGCCGCCTGCACGGGCATCGACTTGCGATGGTCGGATGGGGCTTCGTGACAGGGCGGCTGCCCGGCCGGCATCGGCAGCGCGCGCGCGGTCCCGCCCGCGACGAACAGTGTCGCGATCAGGACCATCATCAGGGTGCGCAGCGCCTGCATGGCGCGGAACGTAGGGAGGAGGCGTGGCGATGGCAATGCGTCCTTCGAGACGCGATCCTGAGGGATCGCTCCTCAGGATGACGAACACCTATGCCCGTCATGGTGAGGAGCGAGGCATCAGCCGAGCGTCTCGAACCACGCATTTTACCCCCCGCCCAGCGGGAGCCCTGGTCCCTCCGGAAGGGTCGCCGTCCCACCGTTCAGCGGCTTCATCATCATCACGATGTCCATCCACCGGCCGAACTTGAAGCCGACGCCGGTCATCACCCCCTTGAGGTCGAAGCCCAGCGAGCGGTGGAGGGCGATGGACGGCGCGTTCTCCGATCCGCCGATCACCGCCATCATCTGCCGCAGGCCCAGCCGCGCGCAGTCGGCGATCACCGGCGTCAGCAGCGCCTTGCCCAGACCCCTGCCCTTGGCCCAGGGGGCGATATAGACGCTGTCCTCGGCGGTGTAGCGGTAGCCCGTGCGCGGCCGGAACGGCGAGGCGTAGGCATAGCCCGCGACCCGCCCGTCCAGCTCGGCCACGTAGTAGGGCAGCCCCCTGGCCTGGATCGCGGCCAGCCGCTCGGCCATGGCCGCAGCGCCGGGCGGGACCTCCTCGAAGGTGCCGGTCCCGTGCAGGCAGGCGTCGCCGTAGATGGCCGCCAGGGCCTCCGCGTCGCCCGCCGTCGCTGCGCGCAGGATCAAGCCTTTGTCCATCCCCGGTCCACCGCCCAGATGGCGAACGCGTAGTCGAGGGCGATCTCCTTGAGGAACTCGAACCGCCCCGAGGCGCCGCCGTGGCCGGCGTCCATGTTGATCTTGAGCAGCACGGGATTGCCGCTGGTGGTCATGTCCCGCAGCTTGGCGGTCCACTTCTCGGGCTCCCAGTAGGTCACCCGCGGGTCGGACAGCCCGCCGGTCGCCAGCACGGCCGGATAAGGCTTCGCGGCCACCTGGTCGTAGGGGCTGTAGCTGTACATGTAGTCGTAGGCTTCGGGGTCCTCGATCGGGTTGCCCCACTCGGGCCATTCCGGCGGCGTCAGCGGCAGGCTGGTGTCGCTCATGGTGTTGATCACGTCGACGAACGGCACGGCCGCGATGATCCCGGCCCACAGGTCCGGCCGCATGTTGGTGATCGCCCCCATCAGCAGGCCGCCGGCCGAGCCGCCGTAGGCCACCGTCCGGTCGGGCTTGCCATAGCCGGCGGCGTGCAGGTGCTCGGCGCAGGCGATGAAGTCGGTGAAGGTGTTCTTCTTCCTGAACTTCTTGCCGTCGAGGAACCAGCTCCAGCCCTTCTCGGCCCCGCCGCGCGGGCAGGCCGTGGCCCAGATCCAGCCCCGGTTCACCAGGCTCAGGTTGCGGATCGAGAAGGTCGGCTCCTGCGAGATGCCATAGCTGCCGTAACCGTACAGCAGCAGCGGCGCGGAGCCGTCCAGCTTCGTGCCCTTCTTCATCAGCACGAAGATCGGCACCTCGGCCCCGTCGGCGGCCTTCGCGTTCAGCCGGCGGGTCTCGTAGTCCGCCGGATTGTGGCCGGACGGAATCTCCTGGGTCTTGCGCAGCGTCCGCTCGCGGGTCGCCATGTCGTAGTCGATCCACTGCCGCGGCGTGGTCATCGAGGTGTAGGTGAAGCGCAGGGTCGTCGTGGCGTATTCGTAGCCGCCGTCGAGGCCGAGGGCGTAGGCCGCTTCATCGAAGCCGACCTCGTGCTCGGCGCCGCCCTTGGCGGTGATAACGATGCGGTTGACCGCGTCGACCTTCTCCAGTCGCACGAAGTGGTCGCGGAAGGCGGCGGTGCCGAGGATCAGAGTGCCCGGATGGTGCGGCACCCAGTCGACCCACGAGGCCTTGCCGGGCTTGTCCATCGGCGCGGTGACCAGCTTGAAGTCGACGGCCCCGTCGGCGTTGGTGCGGATCACGAAGTGGTCGTTCCAGTGATCGACATCGTACCGCACGCCGACCTGGCGCGGTTCGACCAGCTTCGGCTTCGCGGTCGGGTCCGACGCCGGGATCAGCCAGGCCTCGCTGGTTTCCTGGTTGCCGCAGCCGATGACGATCCACTGCCGCGACTGGGTCACGCCCGCGCCGATGAAGAAGCCCTCGTCCGGCTCGTCGTAGACCAGCACGTCGTCCCTGGCCCCGCCGCCGACGGGCCGGCGATAGATCTTCGCCGGGCGGCCGTTGTCGTCGCGCAGGGTCCAGAAGATCCACTTCGAGTCCGGCGAGAAGACGAAGTCCGAGACGCTCTCGACCGGCTCGCCGACCATCTTGCCGGTGGCGATGTCGCGCACATGGATGCGGTAGACCTCCGAGCCCTGCTCATCGACGGCCCAGCCGTACAGGGCGTGGTTGTCGGTGTGGCTGGCCGAGCCGACCTGGTAGAAGGCCTTGCCCTTCGACTCCGCCTCCTCGTCGAGCAGGATCACCTCGCCGGTGGTCTTGCCCTTTGGCCGCCGGGCGTGGATCGGGTGCTGCGCGCCCGTTTCAAAGCGGGTGTAGTACTCCCACGGTCCGTCGGCATCGGGGACCGAGGCGTCGTCTTCCTTGATGCGACCCTTCATTTCCTCGAACAGCGTGGCCTGCAGCGGCTCGGTCGAGGCCAGCATGGCCTTGGTGTAGGCGTTCTCGGCGGTCAGGTGCTCCTTGACGTCGGCCTTGATCAGCGTCGGATCGCGCAGGACCTTCTGCCAGTTGTCGTCCTTCATCCAGGCGTAGTCGTCGACGCGCACCCGGCCGAGCTGTTCGGTGCGTTTGGGGATCTTGCGGGCGACGGGCGGGACGGGCTTGGCGACGGCGGACATGGCGCTCCGGGTGGTGACGATGCTGGATAGTGCGGCGGCCGCGGACGCGGCCAGGAGGTTTCGCCGGTTCATGAATCAACACTCCGGGTGCGGCAGGACGCCAGCTTGTGCGCGGGCGTGGTTCTGGTCAAATGCACGCGGTGTTTGAGACGGGCGCGAACGGCCCGAAGTAAGCGTACCGGCGGGGGCGTCAATGGCCTGGGACCTTTCGGTTGACCTGATCAAGGCGACGGTTCAGCTCGAACAGCCGCTCGGCGACGGCACCCGGACCGTCGGCACGGCCTTCCTGGTCAACGCCCCGACTCCGGAGGGCAAGCCCCGGGTCGTTCTGGTCACGGCCGGCCACGTGTTCGACCGCATGCCGATCGCCTCGGCGAAGATCGGCTACCGCGTGCAGTTGTCCGACGGCGGCTGGCGCTATGATCCCGAACCCCTGACCATCCGCGACGGCGGCAAGCCGCTGTGGACCCGGCATCCGACCCGCGACGTCGCGGCCATCGTCATCGAGGCGCCGCCGGAGTTCGCCCGCGCCGCCATTCCGCTGGCCTGGCTGGGCCAGGACGAGACCTTCGACAAGTACGCCCTCGGGCCGGGCGACGAGATGATGGCGCTGGGCTTCCCGCGCGGTCTTGCGGCCAACCAGGCGGGCTTCCCGATCCTGCGCTCTGGTCGCGTGGCGTCCTACCCGCTGTCGCCCTCGACGGCCTTCCCGACCTTCCTGCTCGATTTCAGCGTGTTCCCCGGCAACTCGGGCGGGCCGGTGTTCATGGCCCAGGCCGCGCGCCGCCGGCCGGGCGCCGGCGAGGCGCAGGAGGTCCAGTTCATCGCCGGCATGCTGACCCAGCAGGTCGAGCTGTCGGGCGAGCGGCTGGAGATCGGCATCGTCACCCAGGCCCGCTTCATCCGCGAGACCATCGCCATGCTGGACGGTGTCACGCCGCCGGCGGAGCGCCGGTCCGAGCCCCCGCCGGCCGGCTCCAAGGCCGCCTCCGCCGAAGAAGCGGCGGAACCCTGACGGCTCCCGGCGGTTTCTCCTGCACGGCGTTCCCGGACGCCCCCCAATGCAAGGAGTATCGCCATGTGGGACCGTATCGAAGGCTCGTGGAAAGAGATGACCGGCAAGGTCAAGGAACAGTGGGGCAAGCTCACCGACGACGACCTGACGGTCGTGGCCGGCAAGCGCGACCAGCTCGCGGGCAAGATCCAGGAACGCTACGGCTACGCCAAGGACAAGGCCGACCAGGAAATCAGCGCCTTCGAGGCGCGCATGAAGGAAGACCGTTCCTTCAAGGAATAGTCGGCCCTTCGGCCAACAGAAAACGGCCGCGGAGCGATCCGCGGCCGTTGCTGTGTCTGCTGTCCGGATCCTCCCCCTCTGGGGGAGGTGGATCGCCGAAGGCGAGACGGAGGGGGCACCGCCAGCGATGCTGAAGCCCCCTCGGTCAGGCCGGTTGGCGATCTATCCGCCGTAGATGACCGAGATGGTCTCGGCGACGCAGGCGGGACGGTCCTCGCCCTCGATCTCGATGGTGCACTCGTTCTTCATCTGCAGGCCGCCGGCCTTGGGCTCAACGGCCAGCAGCTTTTGGCGCATGCGCACCTTCTTGCCGACGCGGACCATGTTGGTGAAGCGCACCTTGTCGCTGCCGTAGTTGATGCCGCGCGTGACGCCGTTGACCTTAAGCAGGCCGGCGCCGAGGAACGGGATCAGCGACAGGGTCAGGTAGCCGTGGGCGATCGGGCCGCCCATCTCGCGGGTCGCCCGCTCGACGTCGACGTGGATCCACTGATGGTCGCCGGTCGCCTCGGCGAACTGGTTGACGCGTTCCTGGGTGATCTGGACCCAGTCCGAGACGCCGATCTCCTGACCGACCAGACTCGCCAGATCCTTGTAGTCGACTTCCTTCATGGCGCAGTTCCCTTCAAACAGATGTTGGGACTTCCATGCCCTTTGCCGCAGGCGGTTTCAACCGCGACGCAACGGCGCCCCCTGTTGATTTCCGCAGCGGCAAACCCCGATGTGAGGCCGCGAGCGATCCTGGAGGGGTGATGGACTACGTATTCAGCGTCGAGGGCGAGCGCGCCACGGCGACGCCGTTCGCGGCCGGGCCCTGGGACCCGACGATGCAGCACGGCGGCGCGCCCAGCGCCCTGGTGGCCCGCGCGGCGGAGCGCTTTCCGGCCGAGCGGCCGATGCGCGTGGCCCGCATGACGGTCGACCTTCTGCGGCCGGTGCCCGTCGGCGTGCTCGACATCGAGACCGAGGTGATCCGCGAGGGGCGCAAGATCCAGCTGCTGCAGGTCCGGCTGCTGGCGGCCGGCAAGGAGTGCGTCCGCGCCAGCGTGCTCAAGCTGCGCGACGAGCCGCAGGACCTGCCGCCGCACGAGGGCTTCCGCCCCCTGACGTTCGAGGCCCCGCCGGAAGACGAGCCGCGCGCGCCGGGCTTCGGATCCAGCCACGGCTTCGGCTCGGGCATGTCGGCGAAAATCGCCCGCGGCGAATGGGGCAAGCCCGGTCCCGCCGCGGTCTGGTTCCGCGCCGACCGGCCGATGATCGACGGCGAGGAGACCTCCTCCCTGGTCCGCGCGGCCCTGACGGCCGACTTCTGCAACGGCGTCTCGTCGGTGCTCGACTTCGAGAAATGGACCTACATCAACGCCGACCTGTCGGTCAGCTTCGCCCGCAACCCGGTCGGCAGCTGGATCCTGCTCGACGCCGAGACCTGGGTCGGCGACAGCGGCGGGGCCCTGGCCTTCGCCCGGCTCGCGGACCGCGACGGCTATTTCGGCCGCGCGGTCCAGAGCGTGCTGATCGAGAGGCGCGGCTGAGGGCCTACAGGCCGAAGCGCTTCGGATCCGACGCGATCAGCGCCTCGAGCTTGGGCATCCCGGCCTTCAGACCGCCGGCCAGCTGGCGCGAGATCAGCCAGCCGAGCGGGAAGGGCGCGCTGGCCTTGCCCAGCCACACCAGCTCGCAGCCGCCGGCGGTCGGAACGACGCGGTAGTCCTCGACGGCGGCCGACAGCGGCAGCGACGAGCGCTCGAAGCGGAACGCCATGCGCTTGCCTTCGTCCCAGGCGAAGAAGGTCTCCTCGATCACCTGGGGTCCGACCTCGACGGTGCGGGTGGTGCCGACGGCGAACGGCCTGGGGCTGGTCCAGGTGACCTTGGTGATCGGCAGCCACTGGGTCCAGGCCTCGCCGTCCAGCAGCGCCGCCCAGACCGCCGACGGCGGGAACGGGAAGGCGTGCCGGACCTCGACGGTCCCCTTGGCCAGATACTCTTCTCCGACGGCGGTATGGGCGCGAAGGGGTTTCGACATTTTATTCATCCTTGGATTTAACGGCCGCGCCTAGCGCGGCGGCATGCGGATGGCGCCGTCCAGCCGGACGGTCTCGCCGTTGAAGTAGCCGTTGCGCAGCATGGTCACGGCCAGGTCGGCGTACTCGGCCGGATGGCCCAGGCGACGCGGGAACGGCACGGAGGCCGACAGGCTGTCGAAGATCGCCGGCGCACGGGTCTTGACCCCGAGCATCGGCGGCGTGGCCATGATGCCCGGCAGGATGGTGTTGATGCGGATGCCCTCGTTGGCCAGGTCGCGGGCGATGACCAGCGTCATGCCCTTGATGGCCGCCTTCGAGGCCGCGTAGGCGACCTGGCCGACCTGACCGTCCTCGGCCGCCACCGAGCCGGTGTTGACGATCGCCCCGCGGGCCCCGTCCTCGTCGGGCTCGAGCGTCGCCATGCCGGCCGCGCTCTTGACGATGCAGCGGAAGGTGCCGACCGTATTGAGGCCCAGCACCCACTCGAAATCGGACACCACGAACGGCTTGATCTCGCCGGTCTGCTTGTCGCGGGCGATGGTCTTGCCGCCCCGGCCGCCGCCGGCGCAGTTGACCAGGTAGCGCTCCTGGCCGTGGGCCGCGCGGGCCTTGGCGAAGCCGGCGTCGACCGACGCCTCGTCCATGACGTTAACCTCGCAGAACAGCGCGCCGAGCTCGTCGGCCGTCTTCTGCCCGGTCTCGGGGTTGAGGTCGAAGATGGCGACCTTCACGCCGAGGTCGCGCAGGGCCTTGACCGTCGCCGCGCCGAGACCGGACGCGCCGCCGGTGACCACGGCGGAAACGCTGCTGTCGAGTTTCATGGCTGTTCTCCCAGGATCGCCGACCTTCCGTGGCCGGGCTGTTGGCGCATTTGAGCGCCGGCGACGCAGGGGCAGGCAAGCGGCCGTTGCAGACCGCCGTCAGCGCCGGGGCGCGAGGCTCCTCGGCACATCGATGCCGATGTCCAGCAGCTGCTGCGCCTTGCCCTTGGCCAGCGGGTCGAGCCGCAGGCTGGAGAACTGCCCGCCGCCCAGCGCCTGGATGAAGTGCAGGTTCAGCGCGGTCATGCCGGGCAGTTCGTAGCGCACCACCTTCGGATTCACCGCGCCCTCGAACTCGTGGGCGAACCAGGCCCGCATCCGCGTCTCCGACAGGCCCGCGCGGATCCACGGCAGGAAGGCCGGGTCGCGGGCGATGACGCCGATGTTGAAGGCGTCGCCCTTGTCGCCGGACCGGGCCCAGGCCAGGTCAACCAGCGGCACGGTGACCATGTCGGCTTCCGGTTCCGGATCGGCCGGACGCGGCGGGGCGATGACCGTCGCGGGATCGTGGCCGCCGCTGGCCGTCGGCGTGATGGTCAGGGTCTGGTCGCCGATCGACACGGTCGCCGGGAAGTCCTCGCGCGGCAGCAGGATCGAGAACACCCGGGCCACCGGCGTGATGGTCGGCGCGCCGCCGAACCAGCCGGTGGTGCCGACGCTCATCGAGGTGGTCGGGGAGGCGAACTCCCGCATCATCAGGCCCAGCGCGGCGGCGTCGTCATGCTCAGCCCCGATGCGGGCGACGACCTCGCGGACGGCCTGGGCCTGCGGCGTGGCGTTGGCCCCGTAGCTGGCCTCGGCGCCGAGGATCTCGACGCGCTGGTCGCGCAGCGGCGGCAGGTTGCGGTCGCGCAGCATCTCGCCGACCCGTTCCAGCACCGCGTCCGCCTGGCGCTGCGCCTTGCGGGCGGCGTCGCGGCCGACCACCGGCATGGCGCCGATGAAGCGGAAGCCGTCGCCCCAGGTGACGCAGACCTTGTACCGGCCGCTGGCCGGATAGCCCTTCGCGCCGGTGACCCGCACCCGCTGCTCGCCGGCCGCCTCGACCCGCACGTCCGTGAAGTCGCAGATCACGTCCGGCAGGGCGTAGCCCTGCGGATCGCCGACCTCGTAGAGGATCTGTTCGGCCACCGCGGCGGGCGAGACCAGGCCGCCGGTGCCCGGCGGCTTGGTGACGATGAAGTCGCCGTTGGCGTGGCATTCGATGACCGGGTAACCGATGTGCGCCCAGTCGGGGACATCTTCCCAGTCGGTGAACAGGCCGCCGGTGGCCTGGGCCCCGCACTCGATGACGTGCCCGGCCAGCGAGCCGGCTGACAGCAGGTCAGGATCAGCCTCGGTCCAGCCGAACTCGTGCATCAGCGGGCCCAGCGTCAGGGCGCTGTCGACGACCCGGCCGGTGATGACCATCTCGGCCCCGGCGGCCAGGGCGGCGGCGATCGGGCCGGCGCCGAAATAGGCGTTGGCGCTGAACACCTTGCCAGGATCGGGGAAGGGCGCCTCGGTGAACATCTCCGTCAGGCCGCGGGCGGCCAGGTCGGGCAGCTGTCCGGCCAGATCGTCGCCCTCGATCACGGCGATGCGGAACGACAGGCCGGCGGCGGCGGCCAGCTCTTCCATCCGCGCGCGACAGGCGCGCGGATTGAGTCCGCCGGCGTTGGTGATGATCCTGACCCCCTGCGCCTTCAGCTCGCGCAGATTGTCCTTCCAGACCCAGTCGGTGAAGTCGCGGGCGTAGCCCTGGTCGGGCCGCGCCGCGCGCAGCTGGCCCAGCGACGACATGGTCGCCTCGGCCAGGTAGTCGAGGATCATGTAGTCGAGGTTCCCCCCGCGCAGCAGCTGCGGGGCGGCCACGGACGAGTCGCCGAGAAAGCCCCCGGCGCCGCCGATCCTGACGATCTTCGCCATCAGACGATCTTGCTGTCCGACTTGCCCCAGTAGGTGTCGCGGATCAGGCGCTTGTAGAGCTTGCCCGTCGGGTGGCGCGGCAGTTCCTGCATGAAGTCGAGCATGCGCGGCGACTTCACATGGCTGAGGTTGGCCTTGGCGTAGGCCAGCAGCTCGACGCGCAGGTCCTCGCCGGCGTCGGCCCAGTTGGCCGGCTGGATCACGGCCACGACCTTCTCGCCCATCTCCTCGTCGGGCGCGCCGATGACGGCCACGTCGGCGACCTTGGGGTGGCCGATCAGCAGGTTCTCGATCTCCTGCGGATAGATGTTCACCCCGCCGGAGATGATCATGAAGCTCTTGCGGTCGGTCAGGTACAGGAACCCGTCCTCGTCGACCCAGCCCACGTCGCCCAGGCTGGTCCAGCCGTGCTTGTTGTAGCTCTCGGCCGTCTTCACCGGGTCATTGTGATAGGTGATCGGCGGGCCGTTCTCGAAATAGACCTGACCTTCGGTGCGCGGCGGCAGGGGATTGCCCTCCTCGTCGCAGATGCGCAGCTCGCCCAGCACGGCCTTGCCGACCGACCCCTTGTGGTTCAGCCAGTCGGCCGAGCCGATGTAGCAGAAGCCGTTGCCCTCGGTGCCGGCGTAGTACTCGTGGATGATCGGACCCCACCAGTCGATCATCTGTTCCTTGACCGGCACCGGGCAGGGCGCAGCGGCGTGCACGGCCGAGGTCAGGGACGAGACGTCGTATTTCTCGCGCACGTCCTTGGGCAGCTTCAGCAGGCGCACGAAGTGGGTCGGCACGAACTGGCCGCAGGTCACCTTGTACTTCTCGATCAGGGCCAGCATCGTTTCCGGATCGAACTTCTCCATCACGATCACGGTGCCGCCGAGCTTGTGCACGCTCATGCACCAGCGCAGCGGGGCGGCGTGATAGAGCGGCGCCGGCGAGATGTAGACGCAGTCGTTGGTGAAGCCGAACAGGCCCTGGGTCATCATCTGCAGGGCGTTGGGCGCGTCGATCGGCAGGCCGGTCAGGGCCGGCTTGACGCCCTTGGGGCGGCCGGTCGTGCCCGACGAATAGAGCATGTCCGAACCGGCGGTCTCGTCGGCGATCGGCGTCGTCGGCATCTTGCCGCGCGCCGCCTCGAAGCTCTCGTAGGGCGCCCGGGCGTCGCCGGTCATGTACAGCTTCAGATCGCCGATCACGGCGGGCATCTCGTCGGCGATGGGGCCGACGGTCGAGGAGGCGATGAACACCTTCGCGGCGCAGTCGCGCACGATGTACTCGACCTCGCTGGTGGTCAGCTTCGACGAGATGCAGGTGTAGTAGAGCCCCGACCGCTGGGCCGCCCAGGCGATCTCGAAGTAGCGCGGGCTGTTGTCCATGAAGATGGCGATCACATCGCCCGGCTGCAGGCCGAGCGAGCGGAACAGGTGCGCGCCCTGGTTCGAGCGCTCGTCCAGCTGCTTGTAGGTCACCGTCTCGCCGGTGCCCGCCATGATGTAGGCGGCGCGATCGGGGTGGGACTGGGCGTGGAGGAAGGGGTGCATGGTTCAGACGCTTCGACTTGAGGAAAGACTGTAGGGGTTCAGGCGGCGAGGGCCGACGGCGTGGCCTTGCCCAGGATCATGTCGCTGGCCTTTTCGGCGATCATGATGGTCGGGGCGTTGGTGTTGCCGCTGACCAGCCGGGGCATGATCGAGGCGTCGACGACCCGCAGGCCCTCCACGCCGTGAACCCGGAGCTGGGCGTCGACGACGGCCTGCGGGCCATTGCCCATCTGGCAGGTGCCGACCGGGTGATAGATCGTCGTGCCGGCGCCGCGGGCGTACTCCAGCAGCATCTCGTCGGACTGGAACTCGGGTCCCGGGTTCATTTCGTGATCGATGTATGGCGCCAGCGCCTTCTGCTCGGCGATCTGGCGGCCGATCTTCAGCGAGGCCACGGCCACTTCCTGGTCGAGGCTGTCGGCCAGATAGTTGGGAACGATGCTCGGGTAGACGGTCGGGTCGGCCGACTTGATGCGGATGTGGCCGCGGCTCTCGGGGCGCAGCTGGCAGGGGGCGATGGTCAGGCCGGGCGCGCCCTCCAGCTCCATCTTCTGTTCGTTGGCCAGTTTGTCGGCGTCCATCGTCGCCGGCAGGATGTGGTACTGGATGTCGGGGTGGGCCAGGTCCGGCCGCGACTTGCAGAAGACCGCGATGTGCGCCGCCGACAGGGTCAGCAGGCCCTTGCGCTGGAACAGGAACTTCATCGCCTCGCCGATGAACCGCGGGCCGCGCGTCAGCTCGTTGACCGAGATCACGCCCGGCTTCAGCCGGTAGCGGACGCTCATCACGTAGTGGTCCTGCAGGTTCTCGCCGACGCCCGGCAGGTCGGCCACGACCTCGATGCCGTGTTCGCGCAGCAGCGCGCCGGGACCGACGCCCGAAAGCTGCAGCAACTGCGGCGAGTTCACCGCCCCGCCGGCCAGGATCACTTCGGCCCTGGCTTTCGCCGTCTTCTTCACGCCGTTCTGGGTGAAGGCCACGCCGACGGCGCGCTTGCCCTCGAACAGCACCTTCGAGGCCAGGGCGTTGGTCTCGACCCGCAGGTTGTCCCGGCCCATCACCGGATGCAGATAGGCGACCGCCGCCGAGCAGCGCTGACCGTTCTTGACGGTCAGCTGGTAGTAGCTGACGCCCTCCTGGTCGCCGCCGTTGAGATCGGCGCGGCGCGGAATGCCGGCCTGTTCGCAGGCGTCGACCACAGCGTCCGACACGGGATGGGTGGTGGTCACGTCGGAAACGTTGAGCGGGCCGCCCTTGCCGTGCAGGGCGCCGGCGTCGCGCTCCTGGTGCTGCGAGCGCAGGAAGTAGGGCAGGACGTCGTCCCAGCTCCACCCTTCACAGCCCAGCTGGCGCCAGTTGTCGTAGTCGGCCTCCTGGCCGCGGATGTAGAGCAGGCCGTTGATCGAGGACGAGCCGCCGAGCACCTTGCCGCGCGGCCAGACGTGCTGGCGGCCGCCCGTGCCGGGATCGGCCTCGGTGGTGTAGAGCCAGTTGACCTTCGGATCCTTGAGCGTCTGCGAATAGCCGACGGGCACGTGGATCATCAGGTTGGACATGAACTGCGACGGGTTTTTCGTCGGACGGTCGTCGCCGCCGGCTTCCAGCAGCAGCACCTTGGTCTTGCCGTCGGCGCTCAGGCGATTGGCCAGCACGCAGCCGGCGCTGCCGGCCCCGACGATGATGTAGTCCGCCTCGATGATGTCGGCCACGCGTTCGCTCCCGGATGTCGTGATGACCGGAACGTCTTGCGCGCGCCTGATCGCTGATCACCTTACGGACGCGGAAGCCGTTCTGGAAGGGCGCCGTGGCGTCAGGTGACGCAAGGTCACGATTGCCCCGGCGGGCCGCGCGCCTATGGTCCCCCCCGCCAGCCATATTTTGGGGAGTATGCGGTCATGCAACTGATCAGCGAGACGGCGGTCGACGGCCGCGCCGGACCGAATTTTCCGACGACCTACCCGACCCTGGAAGGGGTCGATCTGACCGACATCCTCAGCTTCGCCGGCGGCCAGCCGTGGGCCGATTTCGCCCGCATGCGCGAACAGGCGCCCGTCATGTGGCATTCCGAGTCGCGCCACGAAGGCCCGGGCTTCTGGGCCGTGACGCGCCACGCCGACGTCATGGCCGTCAATGGCGATCCGGAGACCTTCTCCAGCCAGCGCGGCGGCATCCTGATGGCCCAGGGCCGTCCCGAACAGCGTCACGCGCTGCTCTACCGCGCCTCGATGGACGCCATGATCAACATGGACGCGCCGAACCATCTGCAGCTCCGTCGCGAGCACATGCCCTACTTCACTCCGTCCTATCTGCGTGGCGTGACGGAGAAGGTGCGGGGCGAGGTGACCCGTCTGCTCGACGCCATGGCCGACAAGGGCGAGTGCGACCTGGTGGAGAACTTCTCCGCAGTCCTGCCGCTGTTCACCCTGTGCGAGATCCTCGGCGTGCCGCCGGAAGACCGGCCCCGCTTCCTCAAGTGGATGCACTATCTGGAGATGGCCCAGAACCTGGCCACCCAGCAGGCCACCGCCGGCGTCGCCCCGACGCTGGAGCTGATGCAGTTCATCGCCGACTTCAACAACAACGTCGAAGAGATGTTCGAGTACGGCCGGCACATGCTGCACAAGCGTCGCCTCGACCCGCAGGCGGACCTGCTGACGGCCATCGCCCGGGCCCAGGTCGAGGGCGAGCAGCTGAGCGACGAGTACCTCGACGGCTCCTGGCTGCTGATCGTGTTCGCCGGCAACGACACCACCCGCAACACCCTGTCGGGCTCGATGAAGCTGCTGACCGAGTTCCCCGACCAGCAGGCGAAGCTGATCGCCAATCCGGACCTGCTGCCGGGCGCGGTCAACGAGTTCATCCGCATGGTCAGCCCGGTGATCTACATGCGCCGCACGGCGACCCGCGACGCCGAGATCAACGGCCAGACCATCGCCGAGGGCGAGAAGGTCGTCATGTACTACGGCGCCGCCAACCGCGACCCGGCGGTGTTCGCTGATCCGGACCGCCTCGACGTGACCCGCGCCAACGCCGACAAGCACATCGCCTTCGGCTACGGCCCGCACACCTGCATCGGCAAGCGCGTGGCGCAGATCCAGCTGGAGGAGGCCTACCGCCAGATCCTGGCCCGCTTCCCCGACATGCGCTGGAACGGCGAGATCGACATCGCCCCCAACAACTTCGTCCACGCCATCCGCAAGCTGGGCGTCAGCTTCACGCCGGGTCGCAAGGCGGCCTGATCAGCCCTCTTGCCTTCCCCCGCGTCCGGCGGTCTTCATCCGCCGCAATGATCCAGAGCAGGAGCCTGTCATGGCCAATCCGACCTTCGAAACCATCCTCTATGACGTCAAGGACGGGGTCGCGACGATCACCCTGAACCGGCCCGACCGGATGAACGCCTTCACGGCCCAGATGATGGCCGAGATGATCAAGGCGTTCGACATGACCGACGCCGATGACGCGGTGAAGGCGGTGGTGGTCACCGGCTCGGGTCGGGCCTTCTGCGCCGGGGCGGACCTCGGCGGCGGCGAGAAGACCTTCGACTATGCCAAGCAGGAAAGCGATCCGCGCGAGGCCAACAAGGTCAACGGCGTCTACCGCGACGGCGGCGGCCTGTTGACCATGCGCATCTACGAAAGCCTCAAGCCGGTCATCGCCGCGGTCAACGGCGCGGCCGTCGGCATCGGCGTGACGATGCAGCTGGCCATGGACATCCGCCTGGCCTCGACCGAGTCGAAGTTCGGCTTCGTGTTCGCCCGCCGCGGCATCACGCCGGAAGCCGCCTCGTCGTGGTTCCTGCCGCGCATCGTCGGCCTGCAGCAGGCGCTGGAGTGGTGCTACACCGGCCGCGTCTTCGGCGCCCAGGAGGCGCTCGACGGCAAGCTTGTCCGTTCGCTGCATGCGCCGGAGGACCTGCTGCCGGCGGCCTACGCCCTGGCCCGCGAGATCGCCGACAACACCGCGCCGGTCTCGATCGCCCTGACCCGCCAGCTGCTCTACCGCAACGCCGGCGCGACCCATCCGATGGACGCCCACATGTCCGACAGCCGCGCGATCATGGCCCGCGGCGCCCAGGGCGACGCCAAGGAAGGCGTCATGTCCTTCCTCGAGAAGCGCGCTCCGGCCTATCCGGACAAGGTTTCGGCCGACCTGCCGGATATCTGGCCGTACTGGGAAAAGCGCGAGTTCAAGTAGCCGTCGGTCACGACCGGTTAACAAGGGTCTGTTGTCATCGGGGGGCAGCGGCGCGTTCCCGCGCCGCGCCTCTTCCGCCCCCCGAGTCCGATGAGCGAACCCGCCGCCCGATCCGCCTTCGATCAGACTGACCTCGGTCCGGCGCGCGGCGATGAGCCGCCCGCCCGGCCGACGGCGCGCTCGCGGACGACCCTGCTCAAGCGCCTGGCCGACGTGGTCTGTCTGCCGGGCAGCCGGGTGAACGCCTTCGAGCGGTCGATGACCGCCGACCTGCTGATCGAGCTGCTCCGCGAGGCGGCGATCGAGGAGCGGGTGCGCATCGCCCGGCGTATCGCCAACGTCTCGGAAATTCCCACCGGTCTCGCCCGCCTGCTGATGCGCGACGACCTCGAAGTCGCCCGCGCCCTGCTGGAGAACAGCGCCACGGTCGGCGACGGCGACCTGATCGACTGCGTGCGGACGGCCACGACCGAACACCGCCGGCTGATCGCCTCGCGCCGTGGGCTCAACGAGGTGGTCGGCGACGAACTGGTCCAGCATGACGAGCCGCCGGTCATCGAAGCCTTGCTGCGCAACGACCTGGCCAAGCTCAGCCATGAGGCGATCGAGACGATCGTCGCCGGCACCCGCGACCATCCGCGCCACATCCCGCTGCTCCTGCGGCGCAGCGAACTGCGCCCCAGTCATGCCTATGTGATGTTCTGGTGGTCCGACGCCGAGGCGCGCCGGGTGATCCTCCAGCGCTTCGCCGTGTCGCGCGAGGTTCTGCAGGAGGCGGTCAGCGACGTGTTCGCCATGGCCGCCGACGAGAACTGGCAGGATCCCCTGACCCGCAAGGCTCTGCAGTTCATCGAGCGCCGCCAGCGCAACCGCGCGGCCATCGCCAAGAGTCCGTTCGAAAGCCTCGACGAGGCGGTCCAGGTGGCGTCGGAGAGTTTCACCCGCGAGGTGGCCGAGGAGATCTCCTACCTGTCAGGTCTCAAGCCGATGACCGGGGCCAAGATCTTCACCGATCCGGGCGGCGAGCCGCTGGCCATTCTGTGCAAGGCGACCGGCCTGCCCAAGAATAACGTGCGTCTGCTCTGGCGGGCGCTGCGGCGTCCGGAGGCCGACGCCGCCGGCAACGTCAATCCGGGGCTGGAGCGGATCCTGACCCTGTTCGACACCATCGCGGTCGACCGGGCGCAAACGGTGCTGCGCTACTGGAACTGGTCGCTGTCTTCGGCCCTGACGCCGGCCCTGATCAAGGCCATCCGGGACGGCGACGAAGAGGCGCTGGACGAGTTCTCCCAGCCCCAGCGCGCGGCCATGCTGGCCCTGTCCGGCGACCTGCGCCGACGCTGAATTCCTTCGCGAAACCAGAAACGCGTGAGTGAAGTCGCGGCGCGTAATTGAAGCATCGCCTGCATCAATTACCGGGCCCGGGAGTATTTGCGTCCGTTTCTATGATTGAAAAGCTTGTGCCGTGGTTTGCGGCGCTATATGCAGCGGCCAATTGAATCCGTGCGTGCCGATTCCGGTCGTGCTCAATCTCTACCGTGATGGAACAAGGTCAGATGGAAGACAAATCCGCGATCATCGAGATGACGACGGACATCGTGTCCGCCTATGTCGGCAACAATTCCGTGGCAGCCAACGATATTCCGAATCTCATCCAGAACGTCCACAAGGCGCTTACCGAAGTCGCCAGCGGCTCGGTGACGGTTGAAATCGCGCCCAAGGAACCGGCCGTTCCGGTTCGCCGCTCGATCACGCCCGACCACCTCGTCTGCCTCGAGGACGGCCGCAAGTTCAAGTCGCTGAAGCGCCACCTGCGCACCAAGTACAACATGAGCCCCGAAGAATATCGCGCCAAGTGGGGCCTGCCGAAGGACTATCCCATGGTCGCCCCGAACTACGCCAAGGCGCGGTCGGACCTGGCCAAGCAGATGGGTCTGGGCCAGGGCGGCCGCCAGGCGGCCAAGAAGAAGCGCTAGGACGCCGCTTCAGACATCCGTTCAGAGGGGGCGGCGGGCTCGGCTCGCCGCCCCCTTTCCATTGTGAAGACTCATCTTTTTCGCTCGATGCTTGACTCGCGCCGCGAAAGTTCGCCTCGCCCCGTCATTTTCGCTTGCCCCCGATTCGCCGGTTAAGCGATAGTGAATCACTGGTGATTCCAAGGGGTTGTTAAGGATTCTGTAGATGGCCGCGCAACTGGGCGCTTCGGCGACAGCCGCCCGCGCCCATGAAGAGCTGTTCGCTTACTGGGCCTCGTTGCGCCAGGCCGGCCGGCTCCCCGGCCGGGCGGACATCCGTCCCGAAGACTTCAAACGCCTGCTGCCCACCGTCAGCCTCATCGACATCGTGCCCGGCGAGCGTCGGGACTACCGCCTGCGTCTGGCCGGCACCGGCCTCTACAGCGTCTATGGCCGCGAGATCACCGGCCGGGCCCTCGGCGACGTCTATGGCGCCAAGGCGGCCGATTACTGGCGCGCGGAACTCGACAAGGTGGTCGAGGAGCGGCGGCCGGGCGTGGGCTGTCACAGCCTGGCCTGGCGCGGCGCGGGCCACATGTCCCTGCTCTGGCTGCGCCTGCCGCTCGCGTCCAATGGCCGGGACGTCGACATGATCCTCGGATACGACGCCGTCGTGGGCGTCCATGGCGACACCGGCAGCGGCATCCGCGCCGCCTGATCGCGCCGTCCGGCCCGCCTGGACCGCCGAACAAATCCCGCCGATATCCGCCAAGCGCCCGCAGGGATTTGATAATTTTCCTATTGCCTGCACGAATGTAGGAATATTATCCTCATTTCGTCGACGCCGATCACACTGTGTCGACGCGCGGCCCCGGCGCCGCGCCGATGAGGACGCCATGATCACCCACGACCAGACCGATCTCTACGGCCTGCCGCCCGAGTTCCGCCGGGACCGGCTGCACGCCGCCTTCATCACCAGCCTCGTCGCCCTGGCCGTCGACCTGCCGGCCCGCGAGATCGCGGCCCGCACGCGCAGCAACCAGGCCGTGACGCGCGCGCGCCAGCTGGCCCTCTATCTGGCGCATGTGACCCTGTCCTGGCCGTTGTCCCGCGCCGCCTTCGCCTTCGGCCGCGACCGGACCACGGCCGGCTCTGCCGTGCGCATCGTGGAGGACCTGCGCGACGACCCGGAGATGGACGCCCGCATCGCCGCGCTGGAGGACTGTGTGCGGCAGGCGCCGGCGGCCTGGGAGCGGGCGCCGTGACGGTCCCGGACGTCACCCGCGTGACGCGGGCCCTCGCTCGGCCCGACGCGTGGATCGACCAGATCGGGGAGGGCGCCTATGTCGTACGCCTCTCGTCCGACCGGCGACGGCGCGCGGCCCTGGCGTTCGACGAGCCGCAGTTCATCGCCCTGACCGACACGCCGGGGCTGAAGGTCCGGCCGGAGGGCGGCTGGCGGCTGGCGCGCGCGCCCGACAACGCGCCGTCGCGGGCGGGCCGGCCGAGCATCCTCGAAGGGCGGCGGCTGGTCACGGACCCGGACGGACGCCGGACCATGGCGACGGTCAATCTCGGGGAGTCGCCGATCGCCTGGCTGGCCCGTCGGCGCGACGCGCGCGGTGAAGCCTGGCTGACGCTGGTCGAGATCGCGGCCGCCGAGAAGCTGCGCGACGACCTCGTGGTCGCTGGCACGGTCGGCCGCCTGACCATGGCCTGGGACGCGGGACCCAGGACCCGCGCCGGCCGGGGACCCGGGCTGGACCCCGCGGAACGGGCGAGACAGGCCAAGGGGCGCATCGCCGCCGCCCTGGCCGCGGTCGGTCCCGGCCTGCGCGAAATCCTCGAACATGTCTGCTTCGCCGGGACGGCGCTGGAGGCGGCGGAACGGTCGCTCGGCCTGCCGCGTCGGTCGGGCAAGGCGGTGCTCAAGCTGGCGCTCGGCCGGCTCGCCGCCCACTACGGCCTGGGCTGAGCCAGCGCCTCGGCGTCGCGGCGGATGCGGCTGACCATCGAGGCCAGGCCGTTGGCCCGCTGGGTCGACAGCGCGCCGCTGAGTCCGAGCCTGGCGAAGGCCGCGCCGGCGTCGAACGCCAGGATCTCGGCCGGCGTCCGGTCGGCGTACAGCCGCATCAGCACGGCGATCAGGCCGCGGACGATATGGGCGTCGGAGTCGCCGCGGAACCGGACCCTGCCGTCGTCCAGCGGCTCGGTGACCAGCCACACCTGGCTGGAGCACCCGCGCACCTTGTTGGCGTCCGACCGCTCGGCGTCGCTCAGCGGGGCCAGTTCGCGTCCGAGGTCGATCACATAGCGATAGCGTTCTTCCCAGTCGCCGAGCAGTTCGAACTCTGCGGCCAGGTCGTCCAGGGCGGCGTCAATCGGTGAGGTCATGCGCCGGGCACTTAAGGCTCCGTCAGGCGGCGGGCAAGGTCGCCACGGCGGACAGGCCCTGGCCCGGCGCCGAAGACAGCGTCAGATGGCCGTTCATCGACTCCGCCAGCAGGCGCGCGATGGGCAGGCCCAGGCCGGCCCCGCGACTGGTCTTGATCTGGACGTCCTGGCCAAGTTCGAACGGCGCCAGCAGGCGGGGCAGATCGGCCGGGTCGACGCCCGCGCCATGGTCGCGCACCTCGATCTCGACGCGGTTGTCGTGGCGACGGACGAAGACCTCGACGAGACCGCCCGCGCCGCCGTGCAGCAGCGCGTTCTGCATCAGGTTGAACAACAGGGTGCGCAGGCCCTTGGCGTCGGCCAGCACCGCGGGCAGCCGGTCCACGTCGTGGACGACGATCCGCACCCCGGTCGCCCGCAGGTCTTCCCGCAGGCGGTCGCGCACGTCGTCCAGAACGTGATCGAGGGGCTGGGGCGCCAGCGCCAGGTCGATCGCCTTGCCCGACAGCCGCGCGACCTCGAGCACCTGGTTGACCAGCCGCAGCAGCTTGTAGCCGCTCTGGCGCACATGCTCGGCGTACTCGCGGTACTGCGGCGCGCCGAGCGGGCCATAGAGCTCGGCCGTCAGAATCTCGGAAAAGCCGATGATGGCGTTCAGCGGCGTGCGCAATTCGTGGCTGACGGTGCGCAGGAAAGCGCGCTTGGCGGCGTCGAGCGCCGCCGACTCGCGGGCCAGCGCCTTCGCGCGATCCTCCGGATCGGCGGTCTGGGACGCTTCACGGGGCCGGTCGGGCCTGGACATGGCCGGGGTTGGCCTCAACAACGAAATCCCCAAAATGGGCTAACACACTTACGAATCAGTTTCTGTCCACAGGTCACGGGGCGAGCATTCCCGAATAACGCGTCGCCCACGGGGAGAGCGGTATGGAGCCGGGGGCCCGGGCCCGCTACTGTCCGGGTCAGGCTCCTGAATGGAGCGAGGGGACGAAAGACAGTGGGCGAAAGCGAGTCCGACGAGGCCCCGAAAGGGGGCATCGCTCCGGCGCCGCACGCGGATCTGGCGCGCGATGGGCGCGTGTGGTCCGTCGCCTGGCTGTCGGCGGTCGCCCTCACCCTCGTCGCCCTGGCCATCGCCTACCCCGGAACTCTCTGGCCTGTCGCCCCGGCGCTGTTCGTCGGCGGCCTGCCCGCGGCGGTGGCCCTGCTCACCCGTCGTCGCCAGTCGCGGCGCGCCCAGGGCTGGATGCTGGCGCTGTGGGCCGCCGCCGGCGGCCTGGCCTGTATTCTCGCCGGCGGCGTCGCCGGCCCGCTCGCGGCCTGGTGCCTGGCCCCGGTCGCGGCCTCCGCGGCCCAGGGCGGCGGACGGCGGCTGGCGCAGAGCGCGGCCCTGGCCCTGGTCGCCGGCGCGGTTTCGGCCATCGCGGCCCTGGCCGGCTTCGCGCCCGCCCCGCCGACCGGCATGGTCGCCTTCTGGATGGGGTTGCTGGCCCTGACCACCACGGGCCTGGGCCTCGGCGCCGGCCTGATCATGATCGAACGTCAGGTGAACCGCCGGGAGGTCCGCCTCGACGACGAGGTCGAGCGCCTGCGCGCCATCCTCGAGGAACAGCCGCACCTGGTCATGTCCCTGTATCCGCACGGGCGGGTGCGGGTGATGTTCGGCCATACGCCGCAGGGCGTGTCGCGCGAGTCGCTGCAGGCGATCGGCCTGGGCGCGGTCGCCCTGCCGGGAGCTGATCGCAACGCCGTGCTCGACGGCCTGCGCAAGGCGTCGGCGGACGGCGCGGCCGAGGTCGGCTTTACGCCGGTCGGCGCCATGGACCGCTGGATCGCCGTGACCCTGCGCCGGGTCGAGGAAAACCTGATCCTTGCGGTGATGCGCGACGCCACCGCCGAGCGCGACCGGCAGGCCGCGCTGGAACAGGCCCGCCAGGACGCCGAGAGCCTCGCCGCCGGCAAGACCCGCTTCCTGGCCAACATGTCCCACGAGCTGCGCACGCCGCTGAACGCCATCATGGGCTTCTCGGACATCATGCGCGCCCGCATGTTCGGCCCGCTGCCGGACAAGTACAGCGAGTACGGCGACCTGATCCACGAGTCGGGCGGCCACCTGCTGGACCTGATCAACGACGTGCTGGACATGTCCAAGATCGAGGCCGAGCGGTTCCAGCTGTCCCGCGAGTTCTTCGACGCGCGCGAGGCCGTGTCAGCCGCGCTGCGCCTGCTGCGGGTGCAGGCCGACGGCGCCGGCGTCAGCCTGCGGGGCGTGCTGCCCCAGGCGTCGCTGGACGTCCACGCCGACCGCCGGGCGATCAAGCAGATCGTGCTGAACCTCGTGTCCAACGCGCTGAAGTTCACGCCCAAGGGCGGCTCGGTGACCGTCACGGCCCAGGGCTATGACGGCGACTTCGAACTGGTCGTGGCCGACACCGGCGTGGGTATCTCGCGCCAGGACCTCGACCGGCTGGGCCGGCCCTATGAACAGGCCGGCGACGCCATCCAGCGCCAGATGGGCACGGGCCTCGGCCTGTCGCTGGTGCGGTCGTTCGCCGAACTGCACGGCGGCGACATGGTCATCGAGAGCACGGTGGGCGAGGGGACGTCAGTGACGGTCCGGCTGCCGGTGCTGGAGCGGCCGGAACGCGGCGCGCCGCCGCCGCTGGGCGACAACGTCATCGCCTTCAATCCGCAGCGCTAGCTAGCGGGCGTCCACCTTCAGGAAGGCGAGCCCTGCGGCGAAATCGCCGACCTCGACATAGGCGCGGCGCACGGTGTCGCGGTCGCGGCCGGCGAAGACGAACTCCACCATCACCGCCTCCCGCGTATCCAGCGCCGTCAGCGCCCGCACGGCCTCGGCCGGGAAGCGCACCAGCAGGGCGGACTTTGCGCCGCCGGGAGCCAGGCGTGTCGAGGCCGCGCTGCGCGCCTCGGCCGAGAAGGCGCGGGTGGCCGACGGCGGCAGCCGCCCGGCCAGCGGGATGCGGCCGTCCGGCCCGGCCTGACGGCGATCGAGATACGGGCCCGAGGTGCGCGTCACGTCGCGCATCACCAGCCGCACGGCGTAGGGCGACGCCTTGTCGGCGAAACTGGCGGAGGCCAGCAGCACGCCCTGTCCGGTCTTGCCGCCCATGCCGAAGACCATGCTGTCCCATCCGAACCGGCTGGGCTGCGACAGGCGCCAGACGGGCCCGTCGACGGAGACGTTGCGGTTGGCGTCCCAGTTGGCCAGATCGCCCGGATAGGTCAGCCGCGCGATGCGGGAATAGCCCTTGAACGCGGTCTTCACCCGGTCGGCGGCCATGACCACGTCCGGCGAGCGGCAATCGACGGCCCAGGCCTTGGCCCGCGCGCGGTCGGCGGCGCCGGTCAGGGCGTCCTCGCTGGAGCCGCCGCGCAGGGCCGCCCCGCGCGCCTGGACCCGCGCCGCGTCGAGCGCGACGGCCACCCCGGAATCGAACAGGTGGCAACGCTCGTCCGCGGCCACCATCACCGATCGCTCATAATAGAGATCGAGCGCGCCGCGCGCGAAGGCGACGGCCGGCGCGGCGCAGATCGCCACGGCGAGCAATCCGCGGCGCCACCGACGGCCGGTCGTTGAGCGCGGGCTCGTCATGCTCTCGTCTTTTCCCGTATGCTTCTACAAGGCCGGCGCACCCTAGGGGGTGCGGGTTGCGGTTCGGTTAGCGGGTTGGGTCTTGCTTCTTTCCACGGACATCTGGGTTGGCGCTCTCATCCGGCGCGCCGAGCAGGGCGGGGCTTTCCCGATGGTGATCCGCAAGGGCGACCCGCGCGCCGGGGCGGTGCTGGTCAAGGTGGTCGACCGCCGGGCCGGGATCACCCGCCTCTACAGCGAGGCCACCCGCGGCGACGGCGAGCGCGTCTGGATGCAGCCGCTGGCCTCGCAGGACGAGGCGGAACTCGACGCCTACGCCCAGCGCGCGCTGCGCATCGACCCCGACGTCTGGATCGTCGAGATCGACGACGCCCAGGGCCGGCATTTCCTCGTCGAGCCCGTCGAGCAGGGTTAACGGCGCCGTTAACCGCCTTTCTACACCGGACCGAAAGTCCGCCCGGGCCATAGGGGAGCGTCTGCTTTTTCCTGTGCCCCGGCTGTGCCCCCGTCATGCTTTTCCTGATGAACGACGTCGTTCTGAATCTCGATGCGCTGAGCCTCGCCCCGCCGGTGGCCGCGCGCCGGTTCGCGCGGCTGACGCACAAGTTCGTCGATCGTCTCGGCGCCGAGCTGTTTTCCGAGGATCCCCTGCTGCCGCATCATGATCTGGAGCGCGCGGAACGCCTCGCCGCCCTGATCGTCGCCAAGACTCCCGAGGTCAACGCGGCCCTGTTCGTCGCCACCGCGGTCGGCTGTCCGCTCGACCAGGTTCAGTCGCGCTACTGCCAGATCGGCTTCGAGGTCATGGGTCTGCTCTACGAGCGCCAGAAGAACGGCGGGCTCACCACGGTCGAGGCCGACCGGCAGGTCTGGCGCCGCCTCGCCGCCTGAAGCGACGATTATTCGCGCGCGGGACGACTCAACCTTTACGCCCCTCAGCCCTCCTGCTTAACCTGAAGCCCGGCCATGGGCGCGTTCGGGGGACAGGCGATGTGGGGATTGAACCGTTGGGGCGGGGCGCTGCTCGCCGCCCTGGGGTTGCTGCTGTCGCCGGCCGCGGCCCAGGCCAAGTGGCTGCGAGCCGAAAGCCCGCGCTTTATCGTCTACAGCGACCGCGGCGAGGCGGCCCTGCGCGACTACGTCATCCAGATGGAGACGTTCGACAGCGTGCTGCGGTTTCGCCACGGCCTGCCCGAGGCCGGCGTACCGCCGCGCAAGCTGCCGATCTATCTGGTCCGCGATCGCGACGACCTGCAACGGACCTGGAACGGCGCCGGCGACGCGGTGGCCGGCTACTACAGCCCCGGCGGCGGCGACACTTTCGCCGTGGCGGTGCTGGAGGCCGGCTCGGCGGATGATGACTCGGTGACCATCCGTCACGAGTACACCCACCATTTCATGCTGCAGAATTTCCCCAGCGCCTATCCGGCCTGGATGGTCGAGGGATACGCCGAATACTACAGCATGACCCGGATCAAGGGGGACTTCGTCGAGGTCGGACGGGTCAACACCTGGCGGTCGGACGAACTGCGCAACGGCGCCTGGCTGAAGATCGCCGACGTTCTGGCCAACAAGCGTGGCCCCAGGGGCAAGAGCTGGAGCGATTTCTACGCCGAATCCTGGCTGCTGACCCACTACCTGATGAGCGATCCCGAGCGCTTCAAGCAGTTCCAGGCCTACGCCTCCGCGGTGGCCCGCGGCGCCGATCCGGTGGAGGCCATGGTCGCGGCGACGGGCCAGTCGACCGACGCCCTGGACGTGGCCTTGCGCAAATACATGAACACCGGCCTGCGCTACATCCAGTACAAACGCACCGACTTCACCGCGCCGCAGATCACCATCACCGAAATGCCGGCGTCGGCCGACGCCCTGTTGCTCGACCGGCTGGAACTGGTCGGCCACTACTACAAGGACGCCAACCCCGGCTATCCGGACCTGATCCGCGCCCGGGCAGCGCGGTTCCCGGTGGACCAGCTGGCGACCCTGGCCCTCGGCCAGACCGAGCTTGAGCTGGGCGACCCCGCCCGGGGGCGGGCGCTGCTGGAAGACTGGATCAAGGCCCATCCAGAGGATGCCGACGCGATGTTCGTCCTCGGCGACCACCTGCTCGATCAGGCGCGCGAAGAGGAGGACGAGACGAAGTCCGATGGCCTCCGGGCCGACGCCCGCGCCCTGTTGCAGCGCGCCGCGCAGCTGGCGCCGACCGACTATCGCATCCTCTACGCCTATGCCCAGTCGCGACGTGGCGAGCCCGGCTTTCCCACGCTCGAGACCCAGACCCTGCTGGTCAACGCCTACAAGCGCGCGCCGCAGGTCGACAGCCTGCGGTTCGAGCTGGTGCAGGTGCTGATGGCGCGGAAGCACTGGCGGGAAGCCGAAGCCCTGCTCAAACCGCTGGTCAACAGCCCGCACGGCGGCGACTCGGTGGACAAGGCTCGCGAGTTGATGAAACGGGTACAGGCGGCGCTGGCCGCCGGTGAGTGAGGGTCTGATGTTCAGGCGTGTGGTTCCGAGGGTCCTGGCCGCGCTGGCGCTGGGCGTCGTTCTGGCGGGCGGTCTCGCGGCTCCGGCCGCCCAGGCCAAGTGGATGCGGGCGGAAACGCCCCACTTCGTGCTGTACAGTGACGGGCCCGAAGCGGGTCTTCGGCGGTACGCGGCGGACCTCGAGGACTTCGACGCCCTGCTGCGGTCCGCCCACGGCCTGGACCCGGCGGGCCAGCCGGCGCGCAAGCTCGACATCTATCTTGTGGCGGGGCCGAAGGACCTGTCCCGGGTCATGCCGACGGCGTCGGAGTCGATCGCCGGCGTGTATCGGGCCAACCTCGGCGACATCTACGCGGTGGCCATCCGGGGCGAGCGCGGGGCCGAGAGCGGGCGGCGATTCCTGTTCCATGAATACGTCCACCACTTCATGCTGCAAAACTTCCAGGCGGCCTATCCGGCCTGGCTGGTCGAGGGCTACGCCGAGTATTTCGGCGCGACGCGCATCGAGGCGGGGGCCATCGAGGTCGGCGTCGCCCCGACGGGGCGGGCCCGCAATCTCACCGACATCCCGTGGCTGCCCCTGAACCAGATCGCCATCCTCTCGCCGCCGACCGGGACCGGCCGGGGCCCCAACAGCGTCGGGGCGATGTTCTACGCGGAGTCCTGGCTGCTGACGCACTACATGCTGAGCGATCCCGCGCGGCGGGCGAGGCTGGCCGATTATACGGTGGCCGTCGCGCGGGGCGCCGATCCCGCCGCCGCCCTGCAGACCGCGCTCGGCATGGACTTCGCCAGCGCCGAGAAGACGCTCAAGGCCTATCTGCAATCGACGCCCGGCATCCGCTATCCGAGGGACGGACGGACGACGCCGGAGATGGTGCTGACCGAACTGCCCCCGTCGGCGGACGCCCTGCTGCTGGAGGGCCAGCGTCTGAAGAGCGGCGTTCCGGCGGCCGATCAGCCCACCTTCCTGGAAGAGATCCGCGCGAAGGCCGCCCGGTTCCCCGGTGATCGTCTGGCGGAGCTGACCCTGGCCCGGGCCGAGATCACCTTCGGTGATCGCGCGGCCGGGGAGGCCATTCTCCAGCGCCGGTTCGCGGCGGATGCGACCGACGTCGACGCCGCCTGGCTCATGGCGCTCAGCCGGCTGTTCGCGGGGCAGGCCGAGCCCGCGCGCCGGGCCGAGTTCTATGCCCAGGCGCGGCCCTGGCTGGGCAAGGCCTTCGCGCTGGACGGCAACCGCTACCAGACCCTCTATGACTATGCCCAGGCGCGGTCGGTCGACGCCGACTATCCCACCGACAACACCCTGGCTGTCCTGCTGAAGGCCCATGCCCTCGCGCCGCAGGTTGCACCGGTGACACTCGGCGCGGCGCGAGGCCTGATGAAACGCAAGCGTTTCGCCGAGGCCATCGTCCTGCTCACGCCGCTGGCCAACAACCCGCATGGCGGCGGCCTGGCCCGGGCGGCGGCCGCCCTGATCACCCAGGCCAGGGCCGGACAGACGGTCGACGCGGCGGGGCCAGGCGAAGGCGACGACGCCACGGACAGGTGACAAGCGCGGCCGGGACCGCTACCTCCCGCCGCCATGTCCAACGCCACCGCCCTTGAAGCCGCGCGCCGGCGCACCTTCGCCATCATCAGTCACCCTGACGCCGGCAAGACGACCCTGACCGAGAACCTGCTGCTGGCCGGCGGGGCCATCCGGGCGGCCGGCGCCGTGCGCGCGCGCGGCGAGAACCGCCGCACCCGGTCCGACTGGATGAAGATCGAGCGCGAGCGCGGCATCTCCGTCAGCGCCTCGGTGATGACGTTCGACCACGACGGCCTGATGTTCAACCTGCTCGACACCCCGGGCCACGAGGACTTCTCGGAAGACACCTACCGCACCCTGACCGCCGCCGACGCCGCCGTCATGGTGCTCGACGCCGCCAAGGGCATCGAGCCGCAGACGCTGAAGCTGTTCGAGGTTTGCCGCCTGCGCGACATTCCGATCGTCACTTTCATCAACAAGATGGACCGCGAGGCCCAGGACCCGTTCGCCCTGCTGGACGAGATCGCCAGCAAGCTGGCGCTGGACCCGGCGCCGCTCTACTGGCCCGCCGGCTCGGGCGGGCGGTTCAAGGGCATGATGGACCTGCGGACCCAGACCCTGATCCCGTTCAGCAAGAACCGCGACGAGGGCCATCCCGCGCCCGTGCCGTTCAAGTCGAACGCCATCGACGCCCTGCTGACGCCCGACGAGCGCGACGAGCTGGAAGAGGGCGCCATGCTGGTCCAGGAGGCGTCCAAGCCGTTTGACCACCAGGCCTTCCTCGAAGGCCACATGACGCCGGTGATCTTCGGCTCGGCCCTGCGCCACTTCGGAGTCGACGAACTGCTGGCGACGCTGGCCGCCTATGCGCCGCCGCCCCGCCCGCGCGCCGCGCAGAAGGCCGGCGTCGACACCCAGGTGGTTCCGGGTGATCCCGAGGTGACCGGCTTCGTGTTCAAGGTCCAGGCGAACATGGATCCCAACCACCGCGACCGGATCGCCTTCTTCAAGCTGACCAGCGGCAAGTTCATCCGTGGCATGAAGCTGAAGACCTATTCGACCGGGGTGCGCGGCGAGGCGCCGGGCAAGCAGATGAGCGTCAACGCGCCGATCATGTTCTTCGCCTCCGACCGCGAGCTGGCCGAGGAGGCCTACGCCGGCGATGTCATCGGCATTCCGAACCATGGCGTGCTGCGCGTCGGCGAAAGCCTGTCGGAGAGCGGCACGCTGCGCTTCGCCGGCCTGCCCAACTTCGCCCCGGAAATCCTTCAGCGGGTGCGGGTCAAGGATCCGCTGAAGGCCAAGCACCTGAAGAAGGCGCTGGAAGGCCTGGCCGAGGAGGGGGTGACCCAGCTGTTCCGGCCGATCCTCGGCTCCGACTTCATCGTCGGCGCCGTCGGCCAGCTGCAGTTCGAGGTCATGGCCGACCGTCTGTCGAACGAATACCAGCTGGACGTGGTCTTCGAACCGTCGCCCTACGCCGAGGCCCGCTGGCTGCACGGCACGGCCGCCGCCATCGAGACCTTCGCCTCGACCCACCGCACGGCCATGGCCGAGGACATCGACAATTCCCCGATCTTCCTCGGCAAGTCGGCCTGGGAGATCAACTACGTGGGCGAACGCTACCCGGACCTGGAGTTCCTGCGAACGCGGGAGCGCGGGTAGCGGGAACGCGCACCTTCGGTACGCGGCCCCTGACGTCCTGCGTTAACCATACTGAAGAAATTTACGCCTTGTTAAGGACTTGGGACCGCGCTTTGCTCCTTCCCTGAAGACCGCCCACCGGATGTTCCGGGCCGGGACGGAATTCGCCGGGGAGCAGGCGTCGCATGTTCGAGTTCGGTCGTGAGTTGCGCCGCTTCCTGGGAGGCGAGCCTGTCGCCGGCGTCTACAGGGACGGGCTGACCGGCGGGGACTCGACCCTGCTGGAGCTGCTGGACCTTCGCCTGCTGATCAACGAGGCGCGCGGCGCCGACATCGCCGCCGGCCGTCTCGGCGTCCGGGATCGCGGCACGCGGCTGATCGAGGCCGCCGTCGCCTGGCGCGAGGTCGCCCGCCGCTCGGGCGACGCCACGGCCCTGCGCAAGGCGGCCTCCAGCGCCGAAGCCGCCGCCAAGCTGTTCACGGAGCATCACAAGGCCTCGGGCGTCGCCCGGGCCAAGGCCGAGCAGGGACTGTGCGCCCTGCTGGGCGCAGACCTGTTCGGCGACGAGGGACTTGTCGCGGCCGCCGAGCGCGTGCTGGGCGAAGCCGCCTCGGCGTCCGGCGTCGGCGCCGCGCTGGCCGGGGCGACCCTGGCCGGGCTGCGCGGCCGCGCGGCCCTGTCGGCCGGCGAGGACGTCGACGCCCTGGCCGCCGCCTGGGAAGCGCCGCTGGCCGCCCTGGCCAGCGCGGGCCGGGCCAGTCCGGCCGCTCGCCTGATGGCCGTTGAACAGCGCGTGGCGCGCGCCGACCTGCTGGCCCTGGCCGGCGCGACCCTGCATGACCGCGACCTGATCGACCACAGCCTGCGCGAGGCCCGCGCAGCCCGCGCGACGCTCGATGTCGCCGTCGAGCCCCTGACCTGGGGCCGCACGCGGGCGGCCGAAGGCGCGGCGCTGAGCCTGCTGGCCGAGCTGACCGGCGACGTCGCCGCCGCCGCCGACGGCGTCGACGCCATCGCGTCCGCCCTGGAGCAGGTCGCCCGGGAGCACAGTCCGCTCGACTGGGCCCGCATCCAGGCCGGGCTCGGCCAGGCCCTGATCGTGCTGGGCGAGACCAGCGACAATCCCCGCGCCTTCGAACAGGCGGTGACCTGCTTCGACCGCGCCGAACTGGTGCTGAAAGACCAGCCCGTGCTGGCCCTGCGCGCCCAGGCGGCCGGCGGTCGGGCCATGGCGCTGGGCCGCCAGGCCGAGATGACCGGCGATCTCGCGGTGCTCGACTGCGCCGTGGCCGCCCTGAAGACCGAACTCTGCCGCCTCAAGCCGTCGGCCGAACCGGTCGCCTGGGCGATCACCCAGCTGAACCTGGCCCGCCTCTACGAGACGCGCGCCGACATCACCGGCCGCGACGATGCCGCGCTGAGGGCCGCGGCGGTGGCCCTGGTCACGGCGATGGACGTCTTCTCCGAGGAGGGCATGCGCTCCCTGACCGACCTGGCCCACCAGGCGCTGGAGCGCTTGCGCGCGCGAGGCTGACCGATCTAGGGTCCCTGCGGTTGTAGTGGGGTTCTCCGATGATCGCCGTGCTGATCGCGATGCTTCTGGCGCCATCCGAAGCGTCGGCGCCGCCTTCTCACGTCGGCGGTCTGGTGACGCAGCCGGTCTGGCTGACCCTGCCCACCGGTGAGGATATGGTCCGCTTCCGGCCCGAGGACGCCACGGCGTCGGGCCGGGCGGTCATCGAATGCAAGGTGTCGGGCCGCGGCCTGCTGGACTCCTGTCAGGTGCTGGAAGAGACCGCGGGCGAGCACTACGGCAAGGCCGCGCTCAGGGTCGCCGCCCGTTTCAGGATGGCTCCCAGGGACCGCGCCGGGGCGGCCACCGCGGGGCGCAAGGTGCGGCTGCCCATCACCTGGACGCTCACGCCGCCGCCGACGGACACCGCCGACACCAGTTCGTCGCCGCACTGGATCCGGCGTCCTTCCGGCGATGACATGGCCAGGGTTTATCCGCGGGTCGCCGTGAGCGCGAACGCGTCGGGCCGGGTCACCATGGTCTGCCGGATTATCGCCACCGGGCGGCTCACGGACTGCGACGTGGTCGAGGAAACCCCGCCGGGCATGGGCTTTGGGGAAGCGACGATCAGGCTCGCGCCCTATTTCCAGATGTCGACCACGACAGCGGACGGCAAGTCCGTCGAGGGCGGGACGATCCGCGTTCCCCTGATCTGGCGGCTACACTAGCCGTCAGGCCGCCGCGACATCCCCGGTCGCCCGGCGCATGCGCCAGAAGCGGATGGTGCGCAGGGCGGCGTCCCGGGGCAGGGCGGTGTAGAGGTCGCCGTGGGCCTTGGCGCGGGCCATGGCGTCGCCGTCGCGATCGAGGATCAGCACGGTGAACGTCAGGAACAGGCTGCGATCGAAGTCCGCCGCCTTGCAGACGATGGCCAGGGCGTCGAGTTCCTTGCGCTCCAGGATCAGACGGGCCGTGTGGAAGTCGATGTTGGCCAGCACGCCCAGCGCCACGAGGAACTTGGTCGTCTCGCGATTGCGCAGCATGGCCGCGAGGGTGCGCGGGCTGATCTCGCCCTTGGCCTTCATCGTCCGGACGACGGCCTCGGCCTCGGCGTAGTCGGCGGGCAGGGCGCCGTCGCCCAGGGCGACGCGCTTGCGGCCGGCGCTGAGGGCGGCGTCCAGTTCCGCCGGGTCGATCTCGGCGTTGCGCGACAGGATCTGGTCGCGCAGCTGCGCCTCGACGACGAAGTACATCTCGTTCAGCAGGTCGATCGGCAATGACTTGCGATTGACCACCGCCTCGTGAAGCGCGGGATTGACGCTGGCGCGGTCGACCACCTGTTCATGCGCCTGGCGCGACAGGTTGGCCCCTTCGTTGCGCAGCAGGACGCCCAGGGTCTGGTCGTCGCCGCGCTGGACGATGGCTTCCGAGACCGACACCGGCACGGAGTGGCGTTGCGAGATGGCGCGCAGATGATCCTGGCCATGGGTCTGGGCGACCTGCAGCAGGTCGGCCTCGCTCAGCGCCCAGGAATGCTGCAGCACTGGCCGGGCCACATCGATCTCGTCGGCCGCCAGCGACCGCATCAGGCCGATCGGCGCGCCCGCGCCCTGCGCCATGCGCTGGGCCAGCTCGGCGCGGACGGCCACTTCCATCTCTCCGGCCAGCTGGCCGAGGACCTGGTCGAACAGGGCCAGTTCGGAAGGTCCGTGGCGATCGCCGGAGAAGAACAGGTCGGTGACGCCGCGCAGCAGTTCACGGCGGCGGCCGCTGTCGTTTTCGCGGGCGAGGGCGATCAGGTCATGCAGACGGCTGCCGCCGGCGACGTCGGCGCTCATTGGCCGCCTCCGGTCGCGGCGGCGCGTCGGGCGGCGGCGCGCTCGGCGTCACGCTTGGCCGCGCGGGCGGCCTCGTCGGCCTCGTCGGCGGCGCCGACGCCGGCCATGCCGTCATCGTCGCCCGCGTCGTCGCCGCGCACGCCGTCGCCGACGCCGCTCAGCGCCACGGCGCCGGCCAGGCTGGCTTCCGGTCGGAACGCCGTCTGGGCGCCGGCGGGCGGCATCGGGATCGGATCGGGCGTCTCGCCATAGGGGCGATGCACCGAATAGAAGCGCGGCGCGTTGGTCGCATAGAGCCCGCCCAGCGCCGGGACAGGACCGGGCGGCGGAGCGAGGGCGGCGGCCGGAGCCGCGACCGGCGCGGGGCGGCTGTAGAGGCTTTGCGGCGCGGCGGCCGGCGGCGTCCAGGCGCTGGCGTAGGCGGGCGCGGGCTGGGTCGGCGGGGTCTGGGCGACCGGCGCCTGAACCATCGGAGCCTGGGGTGTCGGGGCCTGGGGCGCGAACGCCGGTCGATACAGGCCGCCCGGCGTCATGACCGGTGGGGCGATAGCGGTCATCGGCGTCTGGGGAACAGCGGGCGCGGCCTTGCCGGACCAGTTCAGCAGGGGACCCGAATAGGGCGCGGCGACGGCGACGGTCGCGTCGCGCGGGGCGGCCACGGTGGAGCCGTAACGATCACCGGCCTGGGCGCTGCCGGCGGCGCTGGCCGTCAAGACGGCTATGGCGAGGACGAGACGCATGACGCTTCCGATCGACTGGACCCGACCGGTCTAGCCGACGCCGCTTAATCCGCGCCTAACGGCCGCGCCACCAGACCAGGGCGCGACGTTCCGCCGCCTGCAGGATGGCGTAGAGGCCCGCGCCCATCACGGCCAGAACGAACAGGGCGGCGAAGGCCTTGGCGGTCTGAAGCCGGTTGCTGGCCTCGAGAATCCGCCAGGCGAGGCCCTGTGAGCCGCCCGATCCGGCGCCGAACTCGGCCACCACCGCGCCGACCACAGCCAGGCCCGCCGCGACCTTATGTCCCTGCAGCAGGAACGGCACGGCCGTCGGCAGGCGCAGCCGCGTCAGCTTCTGCCAGCGCGTCGCGCCGTAGAGGTCGAACAGCCGCTCGAGATCGGGATCCGCGGCCTTCAGCCCCGTCAGGGCGCCGGAGAAGATCGGGAAGAAGGCCACCACCGCCGCCAGGCCGATCACGGCTCGCTCGGGGTGCTCCAGTCCGGCCCAGATGGTCACCAGCGGCGCGATCGCGATCACCGGCGTCACCTGCAGGGTCACCACGACCGGCTGGATCGCCCGCTCGACGATCCCGCTCAGGCCGGCGATGAAGGCCAGCAGGCTGGCCAGCACGCTCGCCGTGAGCAGGGCCCACAGCGCTGTGGCCAGGGTGTTCCAGCCGGACGCCGCCAGCAGCGGCAGGTTTCCGGCCAGCGCCTCGCCGATCGCCGAGGGCGCGGGCAGGCGGTAGCTCGGCACCTCCAGCACGCGGCAGGCGGTTTCCCAGCCGAGCAGCAGCAGTCCGACGAAGACCAGCGGCGCGGCGATGGCGGTCAGCAGCTTCACGCGGCCCGCTCCATGCCCGCGGCGAGCAGGTCGGACACCTGTTCGGCCGTCCGGCGGAAGACCTCGGTCGTGCGGAAGCCGTGCGGACGCGGCATCGGCCCCTCGACGACGGCCTCGCCGGCGATGCGGCCGGGGCCCGCGGTCATGACGATGACGCGCGAGGCCATGTAGACGGCCTCCTCGACATTGTGGGTGACGAACAGGATCGCCGGCTTGAGGTCCGACCACAGCGACAGCACGTCGTCGGCGAGGGTGCGGCGGGTGATCTCGTCCAGCGCCGCGAACGGCTCGTCGAGCAGCAGCAGGCGCGGACGGGTGACCAGGGCCCGGGCCAGCGACACCCGCATGGCCATGCCGCCCGACAGCTGCGCCGGGCGGCTTTCGGTCGCCGCGCCCAGACCGACCCGCTCGAGCGCCTCGCGGGCCCGGTCACGCGCCTCGCCGCGCGCGATCCCCGCCAGCTCCAGCGGCAGGGCGACATTGGCCGCCGCGCTCATCCACGGCGCCAGGGTCGGGGCCTGGAAGACCAGCGAGGTCTCGCCCCGCCCGGCCGTGCGCGCGACCGTCCCGCGTGTCGGCTGTTCCAGCCCGGCCAGCAGGCGCATGGCGGTGGACTTGCCGCAGCCGCTCGGTCCGACCAGGGCGACGATCTCGCCGTCGCCCACGGACAGGTCGACGGGCCCCAGCGCGCGGCGGCCGCGATAGTCGACCTCGACGCTGGCGAGGGCCGCCGTCACGCCCTGGGGGTCACGAAATCGAGGGTGAAGGCCTGGCGGTAGTCCATGTCCTTCGGATAGACGCCCTGGCCTGAGGTGACGCGGAAGAACTCGGCCCAGCGCGCCTCGCTCATGGCCCCGACATTGCCGCCGGCCGCGTCGCCGGACTCGACGATGCCGTGCAGGCGCATCTGGTCGCGGGCGTTGGCCAGCAGGGCCGCAGTCATTTCCGGATTATCCTTGAGGATCAGGGCGTCCGCGGCGGCCGGGTCGCCGTGCAGATAGTCCTTCCAGCCCACGGCGCTGGCCTCGACGAAGGCGCGCACCATGTCGGGGTCGGAGTCGATGATCTTGTCTGGCGCCAGCACCATGGTGGCGTAGCCGGGGTAGCCCTCGTCGGCGAGCAGGAAGACTTCGGGCTTGAAGTGGCCCTCCTTCTCGATCTGGTAGGGTTCGCTCGACAGGTAGCCCTGCACGATCGCCCGCGGATCGGACAGGAACGGGGCCAGGCTGTAGTTGTAGCTGCGCACCTGGGCGTCGGTGAATCCGTACTTGGCCTTGAGCCAGATCCAGAAGGCGGTCTTCGAGGCGTCGGCCAGCAGGATCGGCCGGCCCGCCATGTCGGCGATTTTCGTCACGCCCGTGCCGGGGTGGGCGATCAGCACCTGCGGGTCCTTCTGGAAGAAGGCCGCGACGGCCTTCACCGGCACCTTCTCGTTGGCCATGTTCAGCGGGATGAAGCTGTTGGAGCCCATGCCCATCTCGATGGCCCCGGCGGCAAGCAGCTGCGGCACGTTCACGCTGGGCCCGCCCTGCATGATCGTCACGTCCAGCCCGCGTCTGGCGTACTCGCCAGAGGCCAGCGCCTGGTAGAAGCCGCCATGCTCGCCCTGGGCGCGCCAGTCGGTGGCGAAGCGGATGGTCTTGCGGCCGGTCGGGGCCTTGGGCTTGGGCGCGCAGGCGGCGGCGAGAACCGCCAGCGAGGCGGCGATCATCTGACGGCGTGTGGTCATGCGCGGAGTCCCCAACTTCTGCCGGAGCAAGGTAGGTCGGCTTCGATGGGGCGCCAAGGGAGAGATGGCCGGCTCTCCCGCCCGGCCTAGCACCAGCTCGCCTGGTCCGGCTGGGGCGTCCGCAGCAATTCCTGGATGTTCGCCTCGATGATGCGGAAGCCGACGTTGCCGAAGAGCTTCTGGCGCCCCTCGTTCAGGATATAGGTCGGGCTGCCCTGGACCCGCAGCGCGTCGGCCTCCTGGTAGTCGCCGGCCAGGGCCGCGAAGGCGCGGCCATCGCGGATCAGCGCTTCGATGCGGCCCGTGTCGACCCCGGCCGCCGCCGCGACGTCGCACTGCACGCGCCAGGTCGCGATGTCGCGCGCCTCTTCGAAAAAGGCGCGGCGCATCGCGCGCAGGGTCTCGTCAGCGGATCCGGGCACGCAGCCGGCGTCGGCTTCGTCCAGTTGCACGGCCTTCAGGAACAGGTGCGCGCCCATGGACGACGCGGGGCGGACGGTGAGCCACAGGTCGGGGTGGATGGAAATCTCGGGAAAGGCTTCGGCCGAGTGGCGCAGGTGGGCGTTGAAGCCTTCGTAGCCGCCCTTCTCGCGCCAGGTGGTCGGGATCTTGCGGGCTGTGTCGCCAAACACCGGGCAGAACCGCTGTTCGATGCTCACCTTGTCGCCGAAGGCCTGACGCACCGCGGCCAGCCGCAGCTCGGCGATGTAGGCCCAGATGCACAGGACGTCGGAAAAGTAGACGATCGGAACGGAGCTCACGGGCGACCCTCTTGATGCAACACGCATTATGCCGCGCGATGGGCGAAAGTCGCCTTGCGTCAGATCATGGGCCTTCCGACCGGCCGCTGGCCGCCAAGGGTCCATGAATGGAACGGAGCGGGGTGGGGCGCGTGGTTCGACAGGCGCTCCGCGCTGCTCACCATGACGTCGAGACGAGGCGGGCCTGGAAAAACGGGCCCCAAACGAGCAAGAGGACGGAGCTTCCGGTTGCCCGGCCGCTTCGCCCTCTCACCCAGAACCCTTGCGGGTCCTGCGGTCTGGAGGTCCTGGATCGCCGGTGTCCGGACTTGCGCCCGGTCCTTGATGATCCGCTCCTGGTCCGGTCTCCGAAGGTCTCCCTCCGGTCCTTGGTTCCTGGAGCGTCCCGCCCGCCTGGCCTTCCGGTTTCCCGTCTCGCCCGCGCCGCGTTTCCTCTCGACGGGTTCACTCTGCGACCGCCCGGGACCGGGCGCAACGACTTCGGAAACCCGTGTTGTGCAGCGTTCGGGAAGAACCTGTGGATCGTCGGTGCAAACGCGGGGACTCCTTTCCGCTAGGTCAGGATATTTCAAGGATCGCCGTTATCCACAGAAACCCTGCTTCGCATGACCGATGACGCGCGGCTCCGGGGCGGCTAAGGAAGCCGCACACCACAACAACCGACCGGGGAAGCGACCATGAGCCTGATCACCACCGAAAAGCGCGGCCACATCGCGATCCTGACGCTCAACCGGCCGGACTCGATGAACGCCCTGGGCGCGCCGGGCGACGGCGACCAGGTCGCTGAAGCCTGCGCGGCGATCAACGCCGATCGGGACGTGCGCTGCGTGGTGCTGACCGGCGCGGGCCGGGCCTTCTCGGCCGGCGGCGACGTCAAGGCGATGAAGACCCGGGCCGGGGCCTTCGCCGGTAACGGCATCGACCTGCGCGACGGTTACCGCAACAACATCCACCGCATCGTCCGGTCGATCTACGGCCTGGAGGTTCCCTCAATCGCCGCCGTCAACGGCGCGGCCATCGGCCTGGGCTGCGACGTGGCCTGCATGACCGACATCCGCATCTCTTCGGCCGACGCGCGGTTCGGCGTGACCTTCCTCAAGCTCGGCCTGATCCCCGGCGACGGCGGCGCCTGGCTGCTGCCGCGCACCATCGGCATGAGCCGCGCCTGCGAACTGCTGTTCACCGGCGACGTCATCGACGCCGAGACCGCCCGCGAATGGGGCCTGGTCAGCAGGGTCGTGCCCGGGGACGAGCTGATGGCCACCGCCATCGCCATGGCCGAGAAGATCGCCCAGCAGCCGCCGCATGCCCTGCGTCTGGGCAAGTCCCTGCTGAAGCACGGCCAGACCACCAGCTACGACACCCTGATGGAGATGAGCGCCGCCGCCCAGGCGATCAGCCACCTGACCGAGGACCATATCGAGGGGGTCGACGCCCTGCTCGAGAAGCGCCCGGCCAACTTCAAGGGCATGTGATGCGCGGGCCGGCGCTGATCGTCCTGGCCGCGCTGGCGCTGGCCGGCTGCAAGCCGGCCGCCGCGCCCGCGCCGACGCCGTCGGCCACGGCCCGCTGGGCGTTCGGCGTCGGCAAGAACAGCGTCGAGATGGCCTGGGTCACCAACGCGGAGACAGCCGAGGCGCCGCTCAGCCTGGTCTGCGCCCGGGGCGACGGCCTGATGGTCGTGGCCAAGGCCTTCCGTCCGATCGGCAGCGAGGAGCGGCTGACGCTCGGCGCCGGCGACGACGCCTTCGCGCTGGTCGCCGGCAACGTCGCTGATCCGGACGCGACCCTGGTGCGGGCCACCGCGCCGGCCGACGACCTGCTGCTGACGGCGATCGCCAGCGGCCGCCCGATCAGCGCCAGCTACGGCGCCCAGCACTTCGGCCCGATCGCCGCGCCGCCGCAGGCCCTGCGCCGGGCCTTCGCCGACACCTGCCGCAAGCTGAACGCCACCGCCGGCGCGCAGATCTGATGGGCAGGGACGTCGCCGCCGTTCCCGCCCGGTTCGCCGACGGTGAGGACGTCGGTCGGCTGCAGTGGGAAGCGCCCCGGCTGGTCTTCCGCGGCGCGACCCGCCGGGTGTTCGAGGGCATTGCGCTGAGGGGCGTCGCGGCCGACGGCGGCGATCTCGTCCTCGCGGACGGGTCGCGGTTCACACTGGGCGCCGTTCAGGCGGCGCGCTGGGCGAGCTCCATCGCCAATCCGCCCGGTCGGCTCGACAAGCTCGGCGTGACGGCGGGGATGAGGGTGGCGATCCTCGACCTCGATGAGCCGGGGTTCGAAGCGGAACTCGCGGCTCGCGCCATTCTGACGAACACGTTCAACGAACTTGATATGCTGATCCTGGGGCAGACTCCCCGGAACAGCTGGACCGGCTGCCCGACGTCATCCCGAGGCTGGCCGATCGTGGCGCCCTGTGGATCGTCTCGCTCAAGGGCAGGCTGCTGCGCATCCGCGACGTCGAGGTGATGGCCGCCGCCCGGGCGCACGGCCTGGTCGACAACAAGGTCTGCGCCTTCTCGGAGACGCGCACGGCGTTGCGGTTCACGCGCAAACGGTGACGCCGGGGTCGTCTTGGCGCTCGCCTTCCGTCACGAAACCGGACTAGAGGTCGCCCATGGCCCTGCGCGACTTCGCCCTGCTCGTCTTTGTCTGTCTCGTCTGGGCGTTCAACAACATCGTCAGCAAGATCGTGGTCGCCCAGTGGGGCGTGCCGCCGCTGTTCTATGCCTCGGTGCGGTTCGCGCTGGTGGCGCTGTGCACCATCCCCTGGCTGTTTCCGGCCCCGCGGCCGCTGTGGCGGCTGATCGCGGTGGCGCTGCTGATGGGCGGGGGCAACTTCGCGCTGCTGTTCATCGGCCTGAAGACGGCCAGCCCGTCGGCGGCCTCGATCATCGTCCAGCTGGGCGTGCCGATGACCACCCTCATGTCGATGCTGATGCTCGGCGAGCAGGTCCGCTGGCGACGGGGGCTCGGCATCGCCCTGACCCTCGCCGGCGCGCTGGTCGTCATGTGGCATCCGACGGGCCTGGCCATGTCGGCGGGCCTGTGGCTGATCGCCGGCGCGGCCTTCGCCGGCTCGCTCGGCGCGGTGATGATGAAGCAGATGGAAGGCGTGAAGCCGCTGCAGTTCCAGGCCTGGGTCGGGTTCTCGTCCCTCTGGCCGCTGCTGGGGCTCAGCGTCCTGACCGAGCACGACCAGATGGCGACGTCGCTGGCGGCCGGCTGGCCGTTCGTGGCGGCGGTGGTGTTCTCCGCCGTCGTCGTCTCGGTGATCGGTCACACCCTCTACTACATGCTGATCCAGCGCTATGAGGCCACCCTGATCTCGCCGCTGACGCTGATGACGCCGCTGGCGACCATCGGGCTCGGCGTCTGGATCACCCACGATCATTTCGACGGCCGCATGGCCCTCGGCGCGACCCTGGCCCTGCTGGGGGTCTTGATCATCGCGCTGCGGCCCAATCATGTGATGCCGCTGCTGATGGCCATCCGGAACCGCGCCCAATGACCCTGACATTCATCGACGCGCCGTCGCCCAACTTCGACGCCCGGACCAAGGTCCCGGACATGCTGGTGCTGCACTACACCGGCATGAAGACCGGCCCGGAGGCGTTGGCCCGGCTCCGTGATCCCGAGGCGCGGGTCTCGTCCCACTACATGGTCGAGGAAGACGGCCGCATCTTCCGGCTGGTCCCGGAGGAGCGCCGCGCCTGGCACGCCGGCCGCTCGTTCTGGAAGGGCGAGGAGGGGGTCAACCACGCCTCGATCGGCATCGAGATCGTCAATCCCGGCCACGAGTTCGGCTACCGCGCCTTTCCGGAGGCGCAGATCGCGGCGGTGATCGCCCTGGTCGGCGACATCCGCACGCGCTGGGAGATCGAGGACAGCCGCATTCTCGGCCACAGCGATGTCGCGCCGGACCGCAAGCAGGACCCCGGCGAGCTGTTCCCCTGGAAGCAGCTGGCCGAGGCTGGCCACGGCGTCTGGGCCGAGGCCGACCCGGCGCCGGGCGAGCCCCTGGCCGAGGGCGCCGAGGGCGTCGGCGTGTTCGCCCTGCAGGCCGGCCTGACCCGGCTGGGCTACGATTGCGCCCCGACCGGCCGGTTCGACCCGAAGACCCGTGACACGGTGACGGCCTTCCAGCGTCACTGGGTGCAGACCCGCTTCGACGGCGTGGCGGACGGGCTGACGAGGGCGCGACTGATGGCGGTGCTCCGGGCGAGTGGATAAAGATTGCGTGGTTCGACACGCGCTGCGCGCTGCTCTCCATGACGTGGAGTAGCGCTAAAGCACCTCATCCTGAGCAGGCCCGCAGGGCCGTGTCGAAGGACGCACCGTCATTGACCCCACACCCGCTATCGCCCACATACCGCGACGGATCAGACGGCCGGGCGATCGCGGTCCCTTCGGGGGTCGAGGAAAGTCCGGGCTCCACGGTGACAAGGCGGCGGGTAACGCCCGCCCGGGGTGACCCGAGGGATAGCGCCACAGAAAGCAAACCTCCTCCGCTTCGGCGGCGGGAAGGGTGAAAGGGTGGGGTAAGAGCCCACCGCGGACGTGGTGACACGGACGGCATGGCAAGCCCCGCCTGGAGCAAGACCGAATAGGGATTCCGCGCCCCGTATGTCCGCCGCGCAATCGGCGGATACTGCGGAGCAGGGCCGTCTCCGGCCCGAGGCGTCCGGGTTGGTCGCGAGAACCGTCCCGCAAGGGGCGGTCCAGAGGAATGATCGTCGCGCGCCCGCAAGGGCGTTGGCACAGAACCCGGCTTACAGGCCGTCTGATCCGCCTTCCTCCCCATCGCTAGACTGCAAACGGGCAGGTTATCCCCGGTGTTATTAACGCGTTCATTGTATGTTCTGTGGATAGTTTACGCGCGTTAACCACCAGTGGCCGCGACATAGTTGTTTTCGTGAAGAAACGGGGTCGAGTGTCATTGCCACCCATTTTATCCCATGTTAACCCAGTTGCTGTCGCCGGATGGGGTTCGGCGACGTTGGGCGGGGATTGGGCGACGTGTTCCTGTCGACCTTTGACAAGCAGTTGGACAGCAAGCGCCGCATCGTCGTGCCGCATGACTTCCGCGCGGCTGTCGGCCAGCCGTTCGACGGCGTGTTCTGTTTTCCCTCGATCGAGTTCGATTGCCTCGAAGGTGGCGGCAAAGCCTTGTTCGACCGTTACCTCGGCCTGATCGAGGAGCTGCCGTTCGGCGATCCGCTGCGCTCGGCGCTGGAGACCAGCGTGCTGGGCGGCATGTCGCGGCTGTCGTTCGATGACGCCGGCCGCATCACCCTGCCGCCCGCCCTGTGCGACATGGTCGGCCTGACCGACTGGGTGTCGGTGGTCGGCATGGGCGACCGTTTCCAGATCTGGACCCGCGACGCCTTCCAGGCGCACCGGGCCGCCGCCCGCGAAACGGCCCGCACGGGCCTGGCGCAGCTGCGCGCCGCCCAGCGCGCCCGGTTGGCGGAGGCGGCCGGATGAGCGAGGCGCCGCATCTCTCCGTCCTGCTCGACGAGGTGACCCGGGTGCTCAGGCCCGGACCGGGCGAGCTGATCATCGACGGCACCTTCGGCGCGGGCGGCTACGCTCGCGCCTTTCTCGATTCCGGGGCCCAGGTCGTGGCCTTCGACCGCGACCCGACCGCCCGCCGCTTCGCCGCTCCGCTGGAAGCGACTGGCCGGTTCAAGCTGATCGAGGCCCGCTTCTCGGAAATGGGCGACCATTTCGCGCCCGGATCGGTCGACGGGATCGCCCTCGATATCGGCGTCTCCTCGATGCAGCTGGACGAGGCCGACCGCGGCTTTTCCTTCATGCGCGACGGACCGCTGGACATGCGCATGAGCGACCAGGGTCCCACCGCCGCCGATCTGGTCAACACGCTGGAAAAGGACGAGCTGGCGCGGATCATCTGGCTGTACGGCGAGGAGCGCGAAAGCCGCCGCATCGCGTCCTTCATCATTCGCCGCCGCGCGACCCAGCCGTTCGAGCGCACCCTGGACCTCGCCGAGGTGGTCGAAAAGGCGCTGGGCGGCCGCCGCGGGGCCAAGACGCATCCGGCGACCAAGGTGTTCCAGGCCCTGCGCATCGCCGTCAACGAGGAGCTCGCCGAGCTTGAGGCCGCGCTGGTGGCGGCCGAAAAGATCCTCAAGACCGGCGGCCGCCTGGCGGTGGTAACCTTCCATTCGCTGGAAGACCGCATTGTGAAGGCCTTCTTCACCGCCCGGTCCGGCAACCTGCCGGGCGGCTCGCGTCACGCCCCGCCGGTGGCGGGCGGGCCCGCGCCGACCTTCGAGCTGCCGTTCAGGGGCGCGATCGAATCCGGCGAGGCCGAACTCGCGGCCAATCCCCGCGCCCGTTCGGCCAAGCTGCGCGCCGGCGTGCGCACCGATGCGCCGGCCTGGAGGGACGCGGCATGATGTCGACCGTGCTGAACCACCGCATCCGCGGCTTCCGGACCGTGAACATCGTCTTCGCGGCCCTGCTGTTGATCCTCGCGGTCGGGGTGAACCTGGCCAAGACCATCGCCGGCCGGGAACGCAACGAGATCGCCCGGGTCGAGACCGACATCGACAAGGAAAAGCAGCGCATCCGCGTCCTCGAGGCCGAGGTCGCCCACCTGGAGCAGCCCGAGCGGCTGGAGCGGCTGGCCCGCGGCTACCTCGAGATGGCCCCGGTCGCCGCGCGGCAGGAAGCGTCCGTCGACACCCTGGCCGAGGTCGCCAATCGTCACCCCACGCCCCAGGCGGTCTCGACCGTCAGCGTGCCCGTCCCATGAGCATCGCCGACCTGACCCCGCAGCGGTATCCGGCCATCTGGCGCTGGATCATCGAGCGCGTCTGGCGGGTCGAGCACGCCTTCGAGCGCGCGCACGCCGACGGCCGGGCCGAGAATGACACCCGCATCCGCATCTTCGTCGTCATGTCGGTGTTCGCCGTCGGCTTCGTGGTGATGAGCCTGGGCGCCGTCTGGTCGGCGACCTTCGCCCACGCGGGCCGGACCGGCGGCGCGGTCGCCGGCGCGCCGGAGCGAGCCGACCTCGTCGACCGCGAGGGCCGGCTGCTGGCCGTCAACCTGATCCACTATTCGCTGTCGCTCGACCTCAAGGACGTCTGGAGCCGCCGCGAGACGAAGGCCGGACTGCTGGCGGCGCTGCCGCAGCTGACGCCCGCCCAGGTCGACCGGGCTCTCGCCGCGAAAAAGCGCGCCTTCCTGATCGGCGGCCTGACGCCGGCCGAAAAGGCCCGCGTTCATGACCTGGGCCTGCCCGGACTGATCTTCGAGCCGGAGGAACGCCGGGTCTATCCGCTGGGGCCGCTGGCCGCCCACCTGATCGGCTACACCGAAAAGGGCGGGGCCAGCCTCGCCGGGGCCGAGCGGGCGCTGCAGGCCGACATTCTCAAGGCCGGGGCCGAGGGCAAGCCCGTGGCCCTGTCGGTCGACGTGCGGGTGCAGGCGGCGCTGGAAGAGGAGATGTCCGCCGCCGCCAACGAATTCCATCCCAACGGCGCCGTCGGCATCGTCACCAACATCCACACCGGCGAGATCCTCGCCCTGGCCAGCTGGCCGGACTTCGACCCGAACTTCCAGCAGCGCGCGACGCCCGACCAGAAGCTGAACCGCGCCGCCGCCTCGGTGTTCGAGATGGGCTCGACCTTCAAGGCCTTCACGGTGGCCATCGGTCTCGACACGCGGGTCGCCACGCCGGACTCGACCTACGACGCGCGCACGCCGCTGAAGATGGGCTACCGCACCATCCACGACTATCACGGCACCAACCGCATTCTGACCCTGCGCGAGGTGTTCAACCACTCGTCCAACATCGGCACCGCCCTGCTGGCGCACGCCATCGGCAACGAACAGCTGACGCGCTACTTCAACCTGTTCGGCCTGACCCGCCGGGCCAAGGTCGAGCTCATCGAGTCCGCCCGGCCGCTGACGCCGAAGAAGTGGGACGACGACGACATCGCCAGCGTCTCGTTCGGCCACGGCATCGACGTCTCGCCGCTGACCCTGGCCCAGGCCATGGGCGCCATCCTCAACGGTGGCCGGATGATCCCGCTGACCATCCGCAAGATGCCCGCCGACTACCGCCCGCAGGGCGAGCGCGTGGTGTCCGAACAGACCACCCTTTCGATGCTGCAGATCATGCGCGGCAACGTCGTCGAGGGCACCGGCCGCAAGGCCGACGCGCCGGGGCTGTCGGTCGGTGGCAAGACCGGCACCGGCGAGAAGTACGATCCGACGATCCGCGCCTACAGCAACATCAAGCAGGTCGGCTCGTTCGCCGCCGTGTTCCCGACCGAGGGACCGGTCGACGCCGACCGCTACTTCGTGCTGATCCTGATGGACGAGCCGAAGGGCGGCATCCGCACCGGCGGCTGGGTCGCGGCCCCGGCGGTTGGGCGCACGATCGACCGCATCGCGCCCTTCCTCGGCGTGCCGCGCCGCATGACCCCGACCTATGGCGCGCCGACCCTGATCGCGGCGCGCGCCGCCGCGCCGGCCGCCGCCGGGGCGTCGCCGGAGACGGGGCTGTGAGCGCGCCGCTGTCGCAGATCCTCGGGCGCGCCGTAGGCCCCGATCCGTTGATCACCGGCGTCACGGCCGACAGCCGCAAGGTCAGGCCGGGCTTCCTGTTCGCCGCCATGCCGGGCTCGAAGGTGGACGGCCGGACCTTTGTCGACGGCGCGGTCGCCGCCGGCGCGGCCGCCATCCTCGCCCCCGACGACGTGAGCCGCGCCGACGTGCCGGTGATCCACGCGACGGATCTGCGCCGGGCCTACGCCCTGGCCGCGGCCGCCTTCTGGGGCGCGCAGCCGCCGGTCTGCGTCGCGGTCACCGGGACCAACGGCAAGACCTCGGTCGCCACCTTCTGCCGGCAGATCTTCGCCCGCCTCGGCCGCAAGGCCGCCAGCATGGGGACGCTCGGCGTCACCGTCTCGCGGGCCGGTGAGGCCGACATCCAGATCACCCCGCCGGGCCTGACGACGCCCGACGCCGCGGACGTGGCCGAGCTGATGGCGAAACTGGCCGCCGACGGCGTGACCCATGTGGCGCTGGAGGCGTCCTCGCACGGCGTCGACCAGCGCCGGCTCGACGGCGTGAAGCTGACCGCAGCCGGCTTCCTGAACCTGACCCAGGACCACCTCGACTACCACGGCACCATGGGCGTCTACCGGGCGGCCAAGCTGCGGCTGTTCGACACCCTGCTGCCGGCGGGCGGAACGGCCGTGCTGAACGCCGACAGCGACCAGTTCGACGTGTTCGCGAAGACCGCGGCCGACGCCGGCCATCCCGTGCTGTCGACGGGCGAGGCGGGGCAGGGGCTGCGCCTGACGTCCCGCCGCCTGACCGCCGACGGCCAGCGGCTAACGGTCGAGCGTGACGGCCGGTCGTTCGACATCCGGCTGCCGCTGGCCGGGGCCTTCCAGGCCGACAACGCGCTGGTCGCCGCCGGCCTGTGCATCGCCGCCGGGGAAGACGCCGCCGCCGTTCTGGCCGCGCTGGAGCACCTGAACGGCGCGCCCGGCCGGCTGCAGCACGTCGGCGCGGGGCCGCGCGGTGGCGAGGCCTATGTCGACTACGCCCATACGCCGGACGGCCTGGAGACGGTGCTCAAGGCGCTGCGGCCGCACACGGCCGGCAAGCTGATCGTGGTGTTCGGCGCCGGAGGTGACCGGGATCGCGGCAAGCGCCCGCAGATGGGCGGCATCGCCGCGCGACTGGCCGACGTCGCCATCGTCACCGACGACAACCCGCGGTCGGAGGTTCCGGCAGCGATCCGCGCCGAGATCCTGGCCGCCGCGCCCGGCGCCCGCGAGATCGGCGACCGCCGCGAGGCGATCCGCGCCGCCGCCGCCCTGCTGGGCGAGGGCGACGTGCTGGTCGTCGCCGGCAAGGGCCATGAGCAGGGCCAGCTGGTCGCCGGCGTGAACCACCCCTTCGACGACGTATCCGAGACGGCCGCGGCCCTCGGGCTGGAGATGGCCCATGGCTGACGCGCTCTGGACCTCCGCCGACATCGCCGCCGCCACGGGCGGTCAGGTCGTCGGCGCGCCGTTCGAGGCGACCGGCGTCTCGATCGACAGTCGCGCCGTCGATCCCGGCGACCTGTTTGTCGCCCTGACCGGCGAGCGGGACGGCCACGCGTTCACGCCCGGCGCGCTCGCCGCGGGTGCGGCCGGGGTGCTGGCCTCGAAACCGGTCGAGGGACCCCATGTGCTGGTCCCCGACACGCTGAAGGCGCTTGAGGCGCTCGGCGTCGCCGCGCGCGACCGCTCGGTGGCGCTGCGGGCGGCGGTGACCGGCTCGGTGGGCAAGACCAGCGTCACCCAGGCGATCGCCGCGGGCCTCGCCGGGGCGGGCCGCTGGCACTCGTCGGTCAAGTCCTACAACAACCATATCGGCGTCCCCCTGACCCTCGCCCGCATGCCGTGGGCGACGGAGCGGGCGGTGTTCGAGATCGGGATGAACCACGCCGACGAAATCTCGCCGCTGTCGAAGATGGTCCGGCCCGAGGTCGCCGTGGTCACCACGGTCGGCCCGGTGCACATCGAGAACTTCCCCGACGGCGAGGCCGGCGTCGCCCGCGCCAAGGCCGAGATCTTCGACGGCATCGAGCCGGACGGCGTGGCGGTGCTGAACGCCGACAACCCGTGGTTCGACATGCTGGCCCAGCACGCGCGCGCGGCTGGGGCGCGGGTCCTGTCGTTCGGCTCGGCCGAGGGCTGTGACGCCCGGCTGGTCGACTTCACGGCCGCGCAGGGCGCCGCCAGCGTCCGCGCCGTGATCCACGGCGAGGCGCTCAGCTACCCGTTGCTGCAGACGGGGGTGCACTGGGGCCTGAACAGTCTCTGCGCCCTGCTGGCGCTGGAGGCCATGAAGGTCGACCGCGCGATCGCGCTGGAGGCCCTGGCGAACTTCGCGCCGCTGGCCGGCCGGGGCGCCGAGAAGACCGTGCGCATCGCCGGCGGCGCCTTCACGCTGATCGACGAAAGCTACAACGCCAATCCGATCTCGATGGCCGCCGCCTTCAGGACCCTCGGCGCCCGCCAGGCGCGCGGCCGGCGCATCGTCGTGCTGACCGACATGCTGGAACTGGGCCCCGACGCGCCGGCCTTCCACGCGGGTCTGGCCGGGCCGATCGAGGCCGCGAACGTCGACCAGGTGTTCTGCGCCGGGCCGATGATGAAATCACTGTGGGACGCCCTTCCGCCGACTCGTCGGGGCGGTTACGCGGAAGCGGCGGCCGATCTGGCGCCGCGGATCGCGTCGGCCGTGGAGCCGGGCGATCTGGTCATGGTCAAGGGGTCGAATGGCAGCCGGGCGAGCGTGATAGCCGCCGCCCTGGCCGCCCTGGACGTTACGGGGGAGACGGCCTGATGTTGCAGTTCCTTGCCGACTGGCGGGATGCGGTTCCATTTCTGAACCTGCTGAAATACCTGACATTTCGCACTGGCATGGCGACCGCCACCGGCTTCATCATCGCCGTGGCGATGGGCTCGCGCTTCATCAACTGGATGCGCGCCAAACAGGGCAAGGGCCAGCCGATCCGCAAGGAAGGCATCGAGCGCCACGTGATCGAGAAGGCCGGCACCCCGACGATGGGCGGGCTGATGATCCTGGCCGGCGCCATCGGCGGCACGCTGCTGTGGGCCAACCTGACCAACATCTATGTCTGGGTCGTGCTGATGGTCACCGCCGGCTACGGCGTGCTCGGCTTCATGGACGACTACGACAAGGTCACCAAACAGACGACGGCCGGCGTGTCCGGGCCGGTGAAGCTGGTCATCCAGTTCGCCATCGCCTTCGCGGCGGTGATCATCCTGATCAAGTTCGGCGGCAAGTCGCCCGAGGCGCCGGAACTGTCGACCTCGGTGGCCTTCCCGATCTTCAAGCGGCTGCTGCTCGACCTCGGCTGGTTCTATGTCGCGTTCGGCGCGGTGGTCATTGTCGGCTTCTCCAACGCGGTGAACTTCACCGACGGCCTCGACGGCCTGGCCATCGTGCCGGTGATGATCGCGGCGGCGGCGCTGGGCCTGATCGCCTATCTGGTCGGCAACTACGTGTTCGCCGAATACCTGCAGGTCCACTTCGTGCCGGGCGTGGGCGAGGTCGCGGTGATCTGCGGCGCGCTGATCGGCGCCGGGCTGGGCTTCCTCTGGTACAACGCCCCGCCGGCCAAGATCTTCATGGGCGACACCGGCTCCCTGGCCCTCGGCGGCGCGCTCGGCGTGATCGCGGTGGCGACCAAGCACGAGATCGTCCTGGCCATCATCGGCGGCCTGTTCGTCGCAGAACTGCTCAGCGTCATCATCCAGGTCGCCTATTTCAAGCGCACCGGCAAACGCATCTTCCTGATGGCGCCGATCCACCACCACTTCGAGAAGCTGGGCTGGGCGGAATCGACCGTCGTCATCCGCTTCTGGATCGTCTCACTGATGCTGGCCTTCCTCGGCCTCGCCACCCTCAAGCTTCGCTAGGAGGCGCAGAGCTCGCCATGATCCCCATCCGCGGCTTCGAGGGACGCAAGGTCGCCGTGTTCGGTCTCGGCCGGACCGGGCTGACGGCCGCGCGCGCGCTCGTCGCCGGGGGCGCGGAAGTGGCGCTGTGGGACGAGAAGGAGGCTGGCCGCGCGGCCGCCGCCGCCGAAGGCTTTCCGGTCGTCGACCTGAAGACCGCTGACTGGTCGTCGTTCGCCGCCCTGATGCTGTCGCCGGGCGTGCCGCTGACGCATCCGAAGCCCAACTGGACCGTCGAGATGGCCCGGGCCGCCGGCGTCGAGGTTCTCGGCGACATCGAACTCTTCGCCCGGACCGTGAACGCGGCGCCGGCGCACAAGCGGCCCAGGGTCGCCGCCATCACCGGCACCAACGGCAAGTCGACCACCACGGCCCTGCTGGGCCACCTCTGCGCCAGCGCGGGCCGCGACACCCGCATCGGCGGCAACATCGGCATCGGCGTGCTGGATCTGCCCGACATGCACGGCGGGGCCGTCTATGTGCTGGAGACCTCGTCCTACCAGCTGGATCTGACCTCCAGCCTCAAGCCCGACGCGGCGGTGCTGCTGAACATCTCGCCCGACCACCTCGACCGCCACGGCGGCATGGAGGGCTATGTCGCGGCCAAGCGGCGCGTGCTGCTGAACCAGACCAAGGGCGACACCGCGATCATCGGCGTCGACGACGCCTGGTGCCAGCGCATCTGCACCGAGATCACCGCCGCCAACCACCGGACCATCTGGCCGATCAGCGCCGGCCGTTCGATGGGGCGCGGCGTCTACGCCATCCAGGGTGTGCTCTACGACGCCACCGGCGACCGCGTCATCGAGGTCGCCGACCTGTTGCGGGCCCGCTCGCTGCCGGGCCGGCACAACTGGCAGAACGCCGCCGCCGCCTACGCCGCGGCCCGCGCGCTGGGCGTGCCGGCGGAAGAGGCGGCCGAGGGCCTGATGACCTTCCCCGGTCTCGCCCACCGCATGGAGACGGTGGCGATGATCGGCCGGGTCCGCTTCGTCAACGACTCCAAGGCGACCAACGCCGACGCCGCCCGCCAGGCCCTGAGCAGCTATCCGCGCGTCTACTGGATCGCCGGCGGCCAGCCCAAGGAGGGCGGCATCGCGCCGCTGTCCGACCTGTTCGGCCGCGTGGCCAAGGCCTACCTGATCGGCGAGGGCGCCGCCGACTTCGCCAAGGTGCTCGAGGGCCGTGCGCCCTGGGTCCAGTCCGGCACGCTCGAGGCGGCCACGGCCGCGGCCTTCGCCGACGCCGAGGCCAGCGGGGAGGACGCCATCGTCCTGCTCTCGCCGGCCTGCGCCTCGTTCGACCAGTTCAGTGACTTCGAGGCCCGCGGCGAAGCCTTCCGCGCCGCCGTCGGATCCCTCCAGCGACCCGCCCTCAAGGGAGCGCGCGCGTGAGCTACAGCCCGCACACCTTTCTCCGCTCGGACACCACGCGCGTTGGCAACTGGTGGTGGACGATGGACCGCTGGCTGCTCGGAGCCGTGTTCACCCTGATCACGCTGGGCGTGCTGCTGTCGTTCGGCACCAGCCCGGCCGCGGCCGCCCGGCTGCACTATGACGACGCCTTCCACTTCGCGGTCCGCCAGTCGCTGTTCGGCGTGCTGGCGGCGGGGCTGGTGATCGGGGTCTCGATGCTCGAGGCCCGGACCATCCGGCGGGCGGCCTTCTTCATCTATCTGGCGATGATCCTTGTCATGGCCGCGCTGCCGTTCATCGGCCACGAGGCCAAGGGCGCGACCCGATGGGTCCATTTCGCCGGCTTCACCCTGCAGCCGTCCGAATTCATGAAGCCGGCGCTGATCGTGCTGGTCGCCTGGATGTTCGCCGAAGGCCAGAAGGGCGAGGGCGTGCCCGGCGTGTTCATCGCCTTCTTCCTCTATCTCCTGGCGGTGGGGCTCCTGATCACCCAGCCCGACTTGGGCCAGACGATCCTGATCACCGTTGCGTTCGGCGCCGTCTTCTGGATGGCCGGCGTGCCGATCAGCTGGATCATGGGCTTGGGCGTCGTCGCCGTCATCGGTCTCGGCAGCACCTACTTCCTGCTGCCGCACGTCCATGCGCGCGTCGAGATGTTCCTCAGCCCCGACAAGGCCGACAAGCACCAGATCACCCAGGCGTCCGAAGCGATCTGGGCCGGTCACTGGTTCGGGCGCGGCCCCGGCGAAGGCGTGATGAAGCGCGGCGTGCCCGACATGCACACCGACTTCGCCTATTCGGTGCTCGCCGAGGAGTACGGTCTGGTCTTCTCGCTGGCGCTGATCGGCCTGTTCGCCTTCCTCGTGGTGCGGGGCCTGTACAAGTCGCTGCGGCTGTCGGATCCGTTCGAGCAGGTGGCCGCGGCCGGACTGTTCGTGCTGGTCGGCCTGCAGGCGCTGATCAATGTGGCGGTGAACCTCAACATGATCCCAACCAAGGGCATGACCCTGCCATTCATCAGCTATGGGGGCTCCTCGATGCTGGCCATGGGCCTGACGCTGGGCATGGCGCTCGGCCTGACCCGCAGGCGGCCCGGCGCCTACGCCACCAGCGAGGGCCTCGCCCGCGCCGGCGCTTTCGCCTAAGACGTCGCCGATGGCACAACGCGTCGCAGTCGTCGCCGCCGGGGGCACCGGCGGCCATATGTTCCCCGCCCAGGCCCTCGCCGAGGAACTGATCCGGCGCGGCTGGCGGATTCTGCTCGCCACCGACGATCGCGGCGCGATGTACGCCGACAAGTTCCCGGCCGACATCCGCATCAGCCTGTCGGCCGCCACGGCCAAATCCGGCGATCCGATGGGCATGGCCAAGGCCGGCGTCGCGGTGCTGCGCGGCACGCTGCAGGCCCGCGCCATCTTCAAGCGCATGGACCCGGCGGTCGTCGTCGGCTTCGGCGGCTATCCGTCCCTGCCGTCGCTGCTGGCGGCCCTGACCCAGGGCCGGCCGACCGTGATCCACGAACAGAACGCCGTCCTCGGCCGGGTGAACCGCTTCCTCGCGTCAAGGGTCACGGCCGTCGCCTGCGCCTTTCCGACGCTGGAACTCGCCTCGGCGAAGGTGAAAGGGTCGGCCCATGTGGTGGGCAGTCCGGTTCGGCCGGAGATCCGCGCCCTCTACGACCAGCCCTATGAGGCGCCCGAGCCCGGCGGCCCGCTGCGGCTGCTGGTCACCGGCGGCAGCCAGGGCGCGCGCCTGCTGTCCGAACTGACGCCCGAGGCGATCCTGCGCCTGCCCGAAGACATCCGCGGACGGCTGCAGGTGCAGCAGCAGACCCGCAAGGAGTCGATGGACAACGCCCGGCGGATCTACGCCAACGCCATGGTCAAGGCCGAGGTGGCGCCCTTCTTCCGCGACATGGCCGGTCGTCTGTCCGCCGCCCACCTGGTCATCGGCCGAGCGGGCGCTTCCACGGTCTGCGAGCTGGCCGTGGCCGGCAAGCCGTCGCTGCTGGTGCCGCTGAAGATCGCCGCCGACGACCACCAGCGCTTCAACGCCAAACTGCTGGCCGACGCCGGCGCCGCGGCCGTGGCGCTGGAGGACGAACTGACCGTCGACAGCCTCGCCGGCGCGCTCAACGCCATGCTCAAGGATCCGGCCATGCTGACCCGCATGGCCGCCGGCGCCCGCTCGGTGGCGCGGCCGGACGCGGCGGAAAAACTCGCCGATCTGGTCGAGCGGACAGCCTTGGGGTAAGCCGCTTTCTAAATCGGCATCTCAATCTGCGGATAGATCAGGTCGATCGGATTTCCATCAGGGCCTTCGTACCGCCATACGCCGCTGTGCAGCATGAGTTCGACCCTTGCGAACTGGATCGCATATTCGAGGGCCTGAATCGCGCTGCCGCCGTAGGCGTTCATATCCAGCTCCGTGAAACCAGAAATCGTCAGACGCGCCTGATAGCCGTGATCCGCCCAGTCCAAGCGCACGGGATCTCTGACGGTGACAATGGATTTGACCGCGATGCCATTGTCGAGCCGCAACGCGATCAGGTCGAGCGTAACTCCCATTTGTTGAGCTTCTAGCCCAATCCTTCCCCGCAGTCCCTCTTGCACCGCCTTAGCCTGTTTGCGGATATGCCGATGCAATTAGAAGCGAGGGCCGCCCCGAGTGACACGCAAATCCCGACTTCGATTTCAAAATCGAGGTAGCAGCCCTCGATGCAACGCTGAAATGACGGGCACGACCCACCACCCAATCCGGTGGCGTCACACTCCAGCTGGGCGGCCTGCCAGCGAGAGCGTGGCGGAGAATGGCCATCCATCGCGTGGTGCGGGAAATCGTAATCCACAGCCGGCGCTGTGACCGCCGGGGGCATGTTCGCAAGGGCCGATTGTGCAATGGCAGCGAGGAGGGCTGCGATCAGCGCAGCGATGTCCGCCTTCCGCATGATTCGTAACCTCCATCCTTGGGTATATATCGTTTAACGTGTATTGAAGCGAAAAGCAATCGAGATGCGCATTTCTTGTGCTTGGTTTTAGCGTCGACGAATTTCGTCTAATCCACCGCCCATGATCCAGCGTCGACGACCCGTCCCCTTCGAAATCGGCCCCGTGCACTTCATCGGCATCGGCGGCATCGGCATGAGCGGCATCGCCGAAATCATGATCCGTATCGGCTACACCGTGCAGGGCTCCGACGTGAAAGCGTCGGCCAACACCGAGCGGCTGGAGAAGCTGGGCGCGCGCATCTTCATCGGCCACGAGGGCGGCCAGGTCGAAGGCGCCTCGGCGATCGTCTATTCGACAGCCGTCAAGCCCGACAATCCCGAGATGGTCGCCGCCCGCGAGCGCCGGCTGCCGCTGGTGCGCCGCGCCGAGATGCTGGCCGAGCTGATGCGGCTGCAGTTCTCGGTCGCCGTCGGCGGTACGCACGGCAAGACCACCACCACCTCGATGATCGCCGCCCTGCTGGACGCCGGCGGGCTGGACCCGACCGTGGTCAATGGCGGGATCATCAACGCCTACGGCACCAACGCCAAGGTCGGGGAGGGCGACTGGATCGTCGTCGAGGCCGACGAAAGCGACGGCACCTTCCTCAAGCTCAAGTCCACGGTCGCGGTGGTCACCAACATCGACGCCGAGCACCTCGACCACTGGGGCGACTTCGAGGCGGTGAAGAAGGGTTTCCAGGACTTCGTCGAGAACATCCCGTTCTACGGCTTCGCGGCCATCTGCGTGGACCACCCCGAGGTCCAGGCGCTGAGCGCCCGGGTCGAGAACCGCCGGCTGGTGACCTACGGCACCAATCCGCAGGCCGAGGTCCGCGCCACCCACATCACCATGGGTCCCGACGGGGCCAGGTTCGACGTGCAGATCAGCCCGCGCGAGGGCGAGCCGATCCGCTACGAGGGCCTGACCCTGCCGATGGCCGGGCTGCACAACGTCATGAACGCCTGCGCCGCCATCGCCGTGGCGCGTGAGCTGGGCGTCGGGGCGGACGCCATCCGCGCGGGCCTGAAGGCCTTCGGCGGGGTCAAGCGCCGGTTCACCACCACCGGCGTCGTGAACGGCGTGCGGATCATCGACGACTACGCCCACCATCCGGTGGAGATCAGCGCCGTGCTGACCGCCGCCCGCGCCGTGACCGGGGAGGGCAAGGTCATCGCCGTGGTCCAGCCACACCGCTTCACCCGGCTGCGCGACCTGATGGCCGAGTTCAGCGCCTGCTTCAACGACGCCGACGTGGTCGTGGTGGCCGACGTCTACACGGCCGGCGAGACGCCGATCGAGGGCGTCGACCGCGACGCCCTGGTCGAGGGCCTGCGCCGCTACGGCCACCGCCGCGCCATCCCGCTGGACGGCCCGGCCGCGCTGGCGGCGCTGGTCAAGGACGAGGCGAAGGCCGGCGATATCGTCGTGCTGCTCGGCGCCGGGGACATCACCAGCTGGTCCTATGCCCTGCCGGGGCAGTTGGAGGCGCTCGACGTTGGTTGATCCGGCGATTGAGGAAATTGATCGCAGGATTCGCGAGCTGGCGGCGGCGATCGGTGCGCCCGAAACCTTGCTCCCATGGCTTTCCATGCCGCCCGCATCGGTCGGGGGCGCCTGGATTCGTCGCGGGCGGCGGGGCGGCGCCTTTTCGCTGTTGTTCGTTGAACGCGGGGGCGCGTTCACAATCGCAAACGAGAAAGACGCGGACGTCTTTGTGGCCAAGGTCCTGGAATTCATCACTCGAGAAATGGCCGGCCATGCTCACGGAGAACAAGAGCGCCTTATGGCGATGCTCGACCCAGTTTGGACCGAACGTCTCAACAGGCCGGCGCCCGCGCGGTTTGAGAAGGATCGGCTCGTCGTAAGATGACCTGGCGCGACTCCCTCCCGCCCGTCCGCGGCAAACTCCTGCGCGATGAACCGCTGGCGCCGTTCACCTGGTTCCGCGTCGGCGGGCCGGCGGATGTCGTGTTCCTGCCGGAGGACGAGGCGGACCTCGCTGAGTTCCTCAAGGCGCTAGACCCGGCCGTGCCGGTCATGGCCATCGGCGTCGGCTCCAACCTGCTGGTGCGTGACGGCGGCGTGGGCGGCGTGATCATCCGGCTGGGGCGCGGCTTCAACTCGGTCGAGGCGCTGGGCGACAGCCGTATCCGCGCCGGCTCGGCCGTGCCGGACGCCATCCTGGCCCGCAAGGCCGCCGAGGCGGGCATCGCCGGACTGGAATTCTACGCCGGCATTCCCGGCACGGTTGGCGGTGCGGTGGTCATGAACGCCGGCTGCTACGGCGCCGAGACGGTCAATGTGCTGGAGTCCGCACGGGTCATGGACCGCACCGGCGCGGTGCGCGACATGCCGCTGGCCGAGCTCGGCTACACCTATCGCCACAGCGCGATCCAGGACGGCGACGTCCTCGTGCTCGGCGCGACCTTCCGCGGCACGCCGGACGACCCCGCCGCCATCAAGGCGCGCATGGCCGAGATCACCGCCCGCCGCGAGACCACCCAGCCGATCCGCGACAAGACGGGCGGCTCGACCTTCAAGAACCCGCCCGGCCACTCGTCCTGGAAGCTGGTCGACGAGGCGGGCTGGCGCGGAAAGCTGTTTGGCGGCGCGATGTTCTCGCCCCTGCATTCCAACTTCATGATCAACACCGGCGAGGCCACGGCCGCCGACCTGGAAGGCCTCGGCGAAGCGGTCCGGGCTGACGTTCTGGCCAGCACCGGCATCCAGCTCGACTGGGAAATCAAACGGATCGGCAGACCTCTGCCGGACAAGGAGTAAGCCATGCGTCGCATCGCCCTGTTCGCCGCCCTGTCGCTTCTGGCGACGCCGGCCTTCGCCGCCGAGCCCGCCGACACCGCCGCCGCTCTGCGCGACCGGGCGCTGACCGACACCACCGCCTGGACCGTGCTGGAGGATCTGACCACCACCGTCGGGCCGCGCCTCGTCGGCTCGCCGGGCATGGCCCGGGCGAAGGACTGGGCGGTGAAGACCTTCACCGACATGGGCTTCACCAACATCAAGGTCGAGGAATTCGCCAAGCCGAGCTGGATCCGCGGCGCGGAGTCAGCCTCGATCACCGGCCCCTATCCGTTCCAGCTGTCGATCCTCGGCCTCGGCCGCACCGTGCCGACGCCGCCCAAGGGCATCGAGGCCGAGGTGGTGGTGTTCAAAAGCTACGCCGCCCTGCTGGCCGCGCCGGTCGGTTCGCTGAACGGCAAGATCGCGGTGGTCACCGCCCCGATGACCCGCACCCAGGACGGCCAGGGCTACGGCGCCGCCGGCATCGTGCGGCGTTCGGGCGCCTCCGAGGCGGCGAAGCGCGGCGCGGTCGCCTTCCTGATGCGCTCGGTGTCGACGTCCGACTCCCGCCTGCCGCACACCGGCGTGCTGGGTTACGCGGACGACGCGCCGAAGATTCCGGCCGCCGCGCTGGGCGTGCCGGACGCCGAGCTGATCGAGCGGCTCGCCGCGCGCGGCCCCGTCCGCATCAAGCTCAACCTGGCCTCGACCCTGGATCCCAAGGGCGTGGCCTGGAACATCTCCGGCGAGATCCCGGGCAGCGGCAAGCCGGAGGAGGTCATCGTCATCGGCGGGCACCTCGACAGCTGGGATCCGGGCACGGGGGCCATCGACGACGCCTCGGGCATCGCCATCACCACCGCCGCGGCGAAACTGATCGGCGGCCTGCCGCAGCATCCGCGCCGGACGATCCGCGTGGTAATGTGGGGTTCGGAGGAATCGGGCGGCTCGAGCGAGGCCTATCTGGCCGCGCACAAGGCCGAGGTTCCCAACATCGTCATGGCCAGCGAGAGCGATCTGGGCGCCGACGCCATCTACAGCCTGATGCTGCCCAAGGACGCGATGAAGGACCCGGCCCTGGCCGAGCTGCCCACCGTGCTGGCCCCGCTGAAGATCTACGTTTCGCGCGACCCGGCGCCGTTCGGCGGCTCCGACACCGAAGGCCTGCAGGAGGCCGGCGTGCCCGTGTTCACCCTGCGCCAGAGCGCGCTGCGCTACTTCGACCTGCACCACTCGGGGGACGACACGATCGACAAGGTCGACCCGGCCCAGCTGAACCAGAACGTCGCCGCCTGGGCCTCGCTGCTCTACCTGCTGGCCCAGAGCGAGGCGGACTACCGCCCGAAGCCGGCGGTCGAGCCGGCGAAGGCGCCTTGATCCACCGGCGGGGCTCTCCGCTGAATATCCACGCGATGGCGGCGACGGCTTAACACCCGCCTGCTATCGCGGCTAAAGCACCGCCGAACCTACTGGAGCCCCGCATGTCCCTTCCCCTGGCCGGCCGCCACGTCGCCGTTCTGCTCGGCGGTCTGTCCTCCGAGCGCGAGGTCAGTCTCGTATCCGGCGCGGCCTGCGCCACGGCGCTGGAAAATCTTGGCGCGAAGGTCAGCCGCGTCGACGCCGGGCGCGACCTCGCCCAGGTCCTGACGGCCCTCAAGCCCGACGTCTGCTTCAACGCCCTGCACGGCGCCTGGGGCGAGGACGGCTGCGTCCAGGGCGTGCTTGAGACCATCGGCATTCCCTACACCCACTGCGGCGTGCTGGCCTCGGCGCTGGCCATGGACAAGGCCAAGTCCAAGGCCGTGCTCGCTGCGGCCGGTGTGACGGTGCCGGGCGGCGGCCTTTTCAATCGTTTCGCCGCGGCCGAACGTCACGTGATGGAGCCGCCCTACGTCGTGAAGCCGAACGCCGAAGGCTCCTCGGTCGGGGTGTTTCTGGTGTTCGACGGGGCCAACCGGCCGCCGCAGGAGCTGGTCGCGCCGTCCTGGACCTATGGTGACGAAGTTATGATCGAGCCCTACATCGCCGGGCTCGAGCTGGCTGTCGCGGTCAGGGACGGCAAGGCCTTGACGGTCACCGAGATCGTTCCGACCACCGGATTCTACGATTACGACGCCAAATACGCCGAAGGCGGCTCCCAGCACGTGGTGCCCGCACGGATGCCCCAGGAAGACTTCGACCGCGCCCTGCGCCTGGCCGAGCTCGCCCACGCCGCTCTTGGTTGCCGGGGGGTGACCAGAAGTGATCTTCGTTATGACCCCGTTAAGCGTCTTCTGGTCCTCTTGGAGGTCAACACGCAGCCCGGAATGACGCCCACCTCTCTGGTTCCTGAGCAGGCGGCCCATCTCGGAATTAGTTTCGACCAACTGGTGCTCTGGATCGTGGAGGACGCGTATGCCCGCGACATTGCGGGGGGCTCGGCGCAGTAACGCCAGGCCCAGGGCCAAAGCGCCCGTCAGCCAGGGAAAACCCCGCGCCTCCGCCAAGGGGCCTCAGACCGCGGCCAAGCTGCGGGCTGCCCGTGGCGTTGGCCTGCCGCCCCGCATCGCCATCATGGCGGCCGGCGTGGTGTTCGGCGTCGGTCTGGTCGTCACCCTCGCCACAGGTCACCGGGCCCAGGCGCTGGCCCAGAACACGCAGCAGGCCGTCGCCGGTCAGACCGCGGGTCTCGGTTTCAAGCTGGCCCGCGTTCACATCCAGGGCGCCTCGCCGATGGCGGAGCGGTCCATCCTGGCTTCGACCGGCCTGCAGCTGGGCCAGCCGATCCTCGACATCGACCTGGAAGCGGTCCGCAAATCGGTCGAGCGCGTGGGCTGGGTCCAGGAGGCGCAGGTCGTGCGCCTGCTGCCCGACACGCTGGTCGTCGCCGTGCGCGAACGCCAGACCCTGGCGGTCTGGCAGAACCACGGCCGGACCCTGGTCATCGACGCCGGTGGCAATCCCATTCCGGAGGCCGACGCCGGCCGTTTCCCGCAGCTGCCGCTGATCGTCGGGGAGGGGGCCAACGAAGGCGCCGCCCAGATCCTCCAGGCAGTCAATTCGCGGCCGCGTCTGGTCGAACGGCTGGAAGCCATCGTGCGGGTCGACGGCCGTCGCTGGGACCTGCGGCTGAAGGACGGCGGGCTGGTGCAGCTGCCGGCCGTCGAGGAGGAGTCGGCCCTGATCCAGCTGGACCAGCTCGATCAGCGTCAGCGCATCCTCGAACTTGGATTTGAACGAATCGACCTGCGTGAGCCCGGCGTCGTCGCCGTCCGCCCGCGCGGGGCGCCGTTGCCGGGCGAGCCTCTCGCTTCGGACGGCGCATAGGACTTTTGGGAGCTATCGGGTGGCAAAGACTTTGACGCGGCAGGATGATCGCAAACAGGCTGGCGACAGCCTGAAGGCGGCGCTCGCCCGTCAGCCGGTGATCGCGGCGGTCGATCTGGGGGCCTCGAAGGTGGCCTGCTTCGTCATGAAGCCGGACGGCGTGCGCCGGTCGGACCGCACCCTGACCACGGCGGGCGTGGGCTATGTCCAGTCGCGCGGCGTCAAGGGCGCGACCATTTCCAGCATGGACGAGGCGGCCGAGGCCATCGCCCTGGCCGTCGAGCGGGCCGAGTCGGTCGCCGGCGTCAGCGTCCAGGGCGTGACCATCGCCACGGCCGGCGGCCAGATGCGCAGCGACCGCGTGTCGGCCCGCGTGTCGATCGGCGCCCGGCCGATCTCCGACAACGACTGTTCGCGGGCGCTGGCCGCGGCGCTGGACCAGATCCGGCTGCCCGGCCGCCGGCCGCTGCACATCCTGCCGATCGCCTGGTCGGTCGACGCCCAGCGCGGCGTGCGCGACCCACGCGCCATGTTCGGCAAGTCGCTCGGCGTCGACCTCGTGGTCGTCTCGATCGCCGAGACCATCTTCCAGACTCTTGGACACTGCGTGGAGCGCGCGCACCTGCAGTTCGAGGGCGTGGTGGCCGCGCCGTTCGTTTCGGCCCTGGCGGCCCTCGAGGAAGACGAGATGGACCTCGGGGCCATCTGTATCGACATGGGCGCGGGCGTGACCTCGGCGGCCGTGTTCAGCGGCGGCAGCCTGGTCCACGTCGAGTGTCTCGCCGTCGGCGGCGAGCACGTGACCCAGGACATCGCCCGCGGCTTCTCGACCTCGCGCGCCGGCGCCGAGCGCCTGAAGACGCTGCACGGGTCGGCGATCGCCTCGGCCAACGAGGACCGCGAGATGATCGAGGCCCCGCCGCGCGGCGACGATCCCGGCGCCAGCCCGGTCATCGCTCCACGCTCGCTGCTCAAGGGCATCATCGCGCCGCGCGTCGAGGAGACCCTCGAGCTGCTGCGTGAACGGCTGAAGGCTTCCGGCGCGGCGATCGAGCCCGGCGCCGGCATCGTCCTGACCGGCGGCGCCAGTCAGCTGGCCGGCGTGCGGGAAGTGGCCGTGCGCGTGTTCGACCGCCCGGTGCGGCTGGGCCGTCCGCGGCGCGTGCCGCATCTGGCCGACGCGGTGACCGGTCCGGCCTTCTGCGCCGCCGCCGGAATCCTGCACCGCGCCGCCTTCGGTCCGCGCGAAGCCGTTTCCGCCAAGGCTCTCGCCGGCGCCCGCGTGCGTCGCGAACCGCTTGATCCCGGGGCGGGGCCCGTCGCCAAGGTCGCGGCGTGGCTCCGTGATAATTTGTAGCAAGTAGCGACCGTTGATTCGCGCAACCCCTTACGAATCAACAAATTTCATCCGCAGACGTCTCGATCCCCTCGCGACTCACGCTATGCGGTTAACTGCCGATTAACGATGTGGGTCCGATGTTAACCCCGCCGTAAGGCATTCCCGGCGGGTGGATCGTCGGCACGTTCGAAAGAACAATTGGACGCGGGGTCCCGACTATGAAGCTGTATGCGCCTCAAACGACCGAATTGAAGCCCAGGATCGTTGTCTTTGGTATCGGCGGGGCTGGCGGCAACGCCGTCAACAACATGATTGAAGCCGGGCTGGAGGGCGTCGAGTTCGTCGTCGCCAACACCGACGCCCAGCAGCTTCAGTTCGCCAAGACCGATCGCCGCATCCAGCTGGGCGTCACGGTCACCCAGGGTCTGGGCGCCGGCGCCCACCCGGAAGTCGGCATGAGCGCCGCTGAGGAATCCTCGCCGGAGATCGGCGAGCACCTCGACGGCGCCCACATGGTGTTCATCACCGCCGGCATGGGCGGCGGCACCGGCACCGGCGCCGCGCCGATCATCGCCAAATGCGCGCGGGAGCGCGGCATCCTGACGGTGGGCGTGGTCACCAAGCCGTTCCACTTCGAAGGCCGTCACCGCATGCGGCTGGCCGACGCGGGCATCGCCGAGCTGCAGCGCTACGTCGACACCCTGATCGTCATCCCCAACCAGAACCTGTTCCGCGTCGCCAACGAGCGCACGACCTTCGCCGAAGCGTTCGGCATGGCCGACCAGGTGCTGCACTCGGGCGTCCGCTCGATCACCGACCTGATGGTGCTGCCGGGCCTGATCAACCTCGACTTCGCCGACGTCCGCACGGTCATGACCGAGATGGGCAAGGCGATGATGGGCACCGGCGAGGCCACGGGCGAAGACCGCGCCCTGATGGCCGCCCAGAACGCCATCCAGAACCCGCTGCTCGACGAAGTTTCGCTCAAGGGCGCCAAGGCCGTGCTGGTCAACGTGACCGGCGGCCTCGACATGACCCTGCTGGAAGTCGACGAAGCGGCCAACGCCATCACCGACCAGGTCGACCCGGAAGCCAACGTCATCTTCGGCGCGGCCTTCGATCCGGCGCTGGAAGGCTCGATCCGGGTCTCCGTGGTCGCCACCGGCATGGACGGCGCCTCGATCGCCGCCATCGAACCGGCCCGTCCGCAGCGTGTGAACGCCACGGCCAAGCCGCTGATCGTCGAGCCGGTCCAGCCGATCGCCCAGCAGCCCGCGCCGGAGCCGGTCTATGAGCAGCCGGTCCGCGCCGCCGAGCCGGCCTGGCAGGCCCCGCGCGCCGAAGCCCAGCGCTTCGAGCCGGCGCCCAGCTACGAGCCCGAGCCGGAACTGACCTTCGATGCGCCGCCGGCCCCGACGCCGCCGCCGGTCATCACGCCGCCGGCCCAGCACACCCTGCGTGTCGAACAGCCGCGCACTGTCATCGTCGATCCGCTGGTCGCCGAAGAGGGCGAGCTGGACGCGCCGCTCTATGCCGACCCGCACTTCGAGGACAGCCGCCAGCAGCGGAAGGGCTTCCTGAGCCTGTTCGGCGGCCGTCCGCAGCAACAGCAGCGCTACGAGGGCCCGCCCGCCGTGCGCGCCACCGGACGCGTCCAGACCGCCGTCGCGCCGCAGATGATGGAAGAGCCCCAGGCCGACGAAGGCGAGGATCTCGAAATCCCGAGCTTCCTGCGCCGCCTGGCCAACTAGCCTCACGCGGGAAAAGCCGGGCTCCCGGCTCAACCGCCAGCACAAACGATCCCGGTCGGACTGTTGCAGTCCGGCCGGGATTTGTCGTTTAGCTCTTATGTTTCAAGGGTTTGCGAGGGTTACAATCCGAAACAGGGTTTGTTTTGCGGCGGTGCAGCATCGTCCTTAAATGGCACGTGGGGCGTTGAGCGGTCGAAGTCGGCCCTCGGCATTTAGTCAAAGGTCTTCTCGTGTCCGTGTCGGCTTATCATCAGCATACCGTGGCCGGCCCCGTGATCTTCGCGGGCGTGGGCGTTCACACCGGCGCCCATGTGCGCGTCGCCGTGCGTCCCGCCGCCGCCAACAGCGGCATCACCTTCGTGCGCACCGACATCAAGGACCGCGACAACGCCATCCGCGTGTCGGCCGAGGCCGTGGGTCAGACCCGCCTGGGCACCGTGATCAACAACGCCGACGGCGTGGCCGTCTCGACCATCGAACACCTGATGGCCGCCATGTCGGCGCTGGCCATCGACAACGCCGTCGTCGAGCTCGACGGTCCCGAAGTGCCGATCCTCGACGGCTCGGCCGAAGTCTTCGTCCAGGTGCTCGACCGCGCCGGTCGCCGCCGCCAGGAAGCGCCGCGCCACTTCATCGAGGTGCTGGAGCCGATCCAGGTGTCCGAGGGCGACAAGACCGCCGCCCTGCTGCCCTGCGACACCTTCGAGATGGCCTTCGAAATCCAGTTCGACTCGGCGCCGATCGGCCGCCAGCGTGTCGATCTGGAAATCACCGAACAGTCTTTCCGCGAAGAACTGGCCGATTGCCGGACCTTCGGCTTCCTCAAGGACGTCGAGGCCCTGCGCGCCGCCGGCCTGGCCCGGGGCGCCTCGATGGAGAACGCCGTCGTCCTCGACGGCGACCGCGTGCTCAATCCCGAAGGCCTGCGCCGCCCGGATGAATTCGTGCGCCACAAGGCTTTGGACGCGGTCGGCGACCTCTATGTGCTCGGCGCGCCGCTGATGGCCCGCTTCGAAGGCCTGTACGCCGGGCACGGTCTGAACAACCTTCTGGTGCGTGCGCTGATGGCCAATCCGCAGGCCTGGCGCATGCGCACGCTCGCGCCGGCGCTCGCTCAGGTCGGTTAAGCGGTCTCCGCCGCATTTGCGCCCGCCTTTGTGTGGTGTAGAAGCCGTGAGCTGCGCCCGGGGGCGCGCGAACTGGTTCGAGGTGAGGGTAAGTGCTTCCTAGATCGACTGGCCGGGCGGCCCTTCTCATCCTCGCCATCACAGTTTCCATGGTCGCGGCCGGCTGCGCCCGTGAAAAGCCCAAGCCGCGCCTGGCGTACGAGGAGCGGCCGGTCGAGCTGCTGTACTCGACGGGCGCCTACAAGCTCGACCAGCATCGCTGGGGCGAAGCGGTGACCTACTTCCAGGAAGTGGAGCGCCAGCACCCTTATTCTGAATGGTCGCGTCGCGCGGTCCTGATGACCGCCTACGCCCATTACCAGGGCAACCAGTACGCCGACGCCATCAAGGACGCCGAGCGCTTCATCCAGCTCTACCCGGGCAATGCGTCCGTGGTTTACGCCTACTACCTGAAGGCCATCTGCTACTTCGAGCAGATCGTCGACGTGGGTCGCGACCAGGCCTCCACCGAGCAGGCGCTCGCCTCGCTGCAGGAAGTCATCCAGCGCTTCCCCAACAGTGAATACGCCGCCGACGCCCGCCTGAAGGTCGATATGGTCAGAGACCAGCTCGCCGGCAAGGAAATGGCCATCGGCCGCTACTACCTGAACCAGGGCCAGACGCTGGCCGCGATCGGCCGCTTCCGCACCGTGGTCGACAAGTACCAGACCACGACGCACACGCCCGAAGCCCTCTACCGCCTGGTGGAATGCTACCTGACCGTCGGCCTGATCCAGGAAGCGACCAACAACGGCGCCGTTCTGGGCGCCAACTTCCCGGGCGACGCCTGGTACTCCGACGCCTACAAGCTGCTGACCGACCGCGGCCTGCAGCCGGCCGTCGAGCCCAAGACGCCGGGCGCCAAGCGCAGCTACCTCGACCGCCTGCTGAACCGCGGGACGGCGCTGCCCCCTCCCGGCGAGCATGCGCCGCCGTCCGTCGCCCCTCCGGCGGAAGCCGGCGCGCCGGCCGCGACGCCGGCCCCGGCCAAGCCCAAGAAAAAGGGTCTGTTCGGTCGCCTGTTGGGGCACTGACTTTCCGAAAATCAGGCTAGACTGCGGTCATGCTGATCGGGCTGGCCATTCGCGACGTCGTGCTGATCGAGGCGCTTGATCTCGCCATCGGCCCCGGCTTGACCGCGCTCACCGGCGAGACGGGCGCGGGCAAGTCGATCATTCTCGACGCCCTGGGCCTGGCGACCGGCGCCCGCGCCGACGCCGGCCTCGTGCGTCGCGGCGCGCAGCAGGCCAGCGCCACCGCCATCTTCTCCCCGCCCGCCGATCACGCCGTCTGGGCCCTGCTCGACGAGAAGGGCCTGAGCTACGAGCGTGACGAGGATCTGGTCCTGCGCCGCCAGCTGTCGGCCGACGGTCGCAGCCGCGCCTTCGTCAACGACCAGGCCACCGGCGTCGCCGCGCTCAAGGAGCTGGGCGCGCTGCTGCTGGAGGTGCACGGCCAGCACGAGACGGTCGGCCTGCTCGATCCGCGCACCCACCGCGCCCTGCTGGACGCCTTCGGCGGCGTGTCGCTGGGCGCGGTCGCCTCGGCCTGGAGCGCCTGGCGCGCCGCGCGCGAGCGGGCCGGCGTCCTGCGCGACCAGGCCGCCAACGCCGAGGCCGAGATCGAGGAGCTGACCCTTCGCCTCGGCGAACTGGACCGGCTCGATCCGCGCGAGGGCGAGGAGACGGCCCTGGCCGAGGAACGCGCCCTGCTGGGCGCCGCCGAGAAGGCCCTCAGCGACGTCGACGCCGCCCGCGACGCCCTGGGCGGGGAAAGCACGGCCAACCGCCTGTCACAGGCCTTCCGGGCCCTGGAGCGGGCGCGGGAGCGGGCGATCCAGGCCGGCGCGGCCGCCGATGGTCCGGCCGTCCAGCGCCTGACCGCCGCCGCCGAGGCCGTCGACCGCGCCGTCAGCGAGGTCCGCGAGGCCGAGGCGGCCATCGATCATGCCGCCCAGGCGTTCGACCTCGACCCCAAACGGCTGGAAGAGGCCGAGGAGCGGCTGTTCGCCCTGCGCGCCATGGCCCGCAAGCTGTCGGTTCCGGTGGAGTCCCTGCCGGCCGTACGCGCCGACTTCGCCGCCCGACTGCGGGCCGTGGAGACGTCCGGCGAAGCGCTGAAGCTGGCCGAGGCCGCCGAGGCCGAGGCCCGCGCCGCCTACACCGCCGCCGCCGCGACCCTGTCGGCCGAGCGCCGCGCCGCCGGTGAGCGGCTGGCCAGGGCGGTGGAAGGCGAACTGGCCCCGCTCAAGCTGGAAAAGGCCCGCTTCCGCGCCGCCGTCGAGCCGCTGCCCGAGGACCGGGCCGGCCCGTCCGGCATGGACCGTGTCGCCTTCGAGATCTGCACCAACCCTGGCGCGCCGTTCGGGCCGCTGGAGGCCATCGCGTCGGGCGGCGAACTGGCCCGCTTCGCCCTCGCCCTGAAGGCCGCGCTGGCCGGCCGGACCCAGGGCGCCCAGCCGCTGATGATCTTCGACGAGGTCGACCAGGGCGTCGGCGGGGCCGTGGCCGACGCCGTGGGCCTGCGCCTGCGCCGGCTGGCGGCCGACGCCCAGGTGCTGGTCGTGACCCACAGTCCGCAGGTCGCCGCCCGCGCCCACGCCCACTGGCGCATCAGCAAGAGCGGCGACGACACCTCTATCCGCACGGCGGTCGAGACCCTGTCGGCCAACGCCCGCGAGGAAGAGATCGCCCGCATGCTGTCCGGGGCCGAGGTGACCGACGCCGCCCGCGCCGCCGCCCGGGCGCTGATCGGGGCTTAGGGCGTCCTTCGAGACGCGGCTTCGCCGCGCCTCAGGATGACGAACGGGGGTGGGCTGCCATAGTGTCCGTCATGGTGAGGAGCGAGCCTCAGGCGAGCGTCTCGAACCACGCACCGAATCGAACCACCTCAGGCTGATGACCGAAACGCCCGTCCCCGACCTGACCGAAGCCGAAGCCGTCCTCGAGCTCGAGCGACTCGCCGACGAGCTGGCGGCGCACGACATCCGCTATCACCAGGAAGACGCGCCGGTGATCAGCGACGCGGACTATGACGCGCTCAAGCGCCGCAACGAGGCGATCGAGGCGCGCTTTCCGCATCTGGTGCGCGACAACAGCCCCTCGCTGCGCGTCGGCGCCTCCCGATCGGAGCAGTTCGCGCCGGTGGCGCACGGCGTGCCGATGCTCAGCCTCGACAACGCCTTCGCCGACGACGAGGTCGAGGCCTTCGTCGCCCGGGTGCGGCGGTTCCTCGACCTGCCGGCCGGCGAGCCGGTGGCCTTCACGGCCGAGCCGAAGATCGACGGGCTGTCGGCCTCGATCCGCTACGAGAAGGGCGTTCTGATCCGCGGCGCGACGCGCGGCGACGGCCGGACCGGCGAGGACATCACCGCCAACCTGCGCACCCTGAAGGACATTCCCGAACGCCTGTCCGGCCGCGGCTGGCCCGACGTGATCGAGATCCGCGGCGAGGTCTATGCGCCGCTGGCCGAGTTCGAGGCCTTCAACACCACCGCCGAGGCGGCCGGCCAGCGCACCTACGCCAACCCGCGCAACTTCGCCGCCGGCTCGCTGCGCCAGATCGATCCGGCGATCACGGCGAAGCGGCCGCTGCGCTTCTTCGCCTACGCCTGGGGCGAGATCAGTGAGGCCTTCGCGAAGACCCAGAGCGAGGCCCTGAAGCATCTGGCGGAGTGGGGCTTCACCACCAACGACCGCTCGCGCCGGGTGGAGAACGCCGAGGGCCTGATCGGGGTCTATCGGGAGATCGGCGCGGCCCGGCCGACGCTGGCCTATGACATCGACGGGGTGGTCTACAAGGTCGACCGGCTGGACTGGCAGCAGCGGCTGGGCTTCGTCTCGCGCTCGCCGCGCTGGGCCATCGCCCACAAGTTCCCGGCCCAGCAGGCGACCACCGTGCTGGAGGGCATCGACATCCAGGTCGGCCGCACGGGCAGCCTGACGCCGGTCGCCCGGCTGCACCCAGTGACCGTCGGCGGCGTCGTGGTGCGCAACGCCACCCTGCACAACGCCGACGAGATCGCCCGCAAGGACATCCGCATCGGCGACACCGTCACCCTGCAGCGGGCCGGCGACGTGATCCCGCAGATCCTCGGGCCCGTCGACGCCGACCGGCCAGGCCGGGGCGAGCCGTACGCCTTCCCGACCACCTGCATCTGTCCGCTGAAGACGCCGGTGGTTCAGGAAACCACCGCCGGCGGGGCGATCACCGTCGCCCGCCGCTGCACCGGCGAGTTCGCCTGTCCGTTCCAGAAGATCCGCCACCTGATGCACTTCGTTTCGCGCCGGGCGTTCGACATCGAGGGCATGGGCGAGAAGCAGCTGCAGGCCTTTCTCGACGAGGGCTGGATCACCGAGCCGGCCGACATCTTCCGCCTGGCGCGGGACGAGGAGCGGCTGGCCGTCCTTCGCGAGCGCGAGGGCTACGGCGAGACCTCGGTGGCCAACATCGTCCGCAACGTCGACGCCCGCCGCACGATCAGTCTCGACCGCTTCCTGTTCGGCCTTGGCATCCGCGACATCGGCGAAACCACGGCCACCCACCTGGCCCGGGCCTTCGACAGCTTTGCCGAGCTGGAGGCGGCCGTGATGGCGGCCTCGCAGCAGGCGCCGAGCCCCGCCTATGTCGAGCTGACGGCCCTGCACGGCCTCGGCCCCAAGGCCCGCGACCAGCTGCTGGCGCTCGCCCCGACGCTGGGTGAGGATCCCTGGCCGCAGGCGCCGATGAGCCAGAAGATCGACCACGCCGCCGCCGGCCTCGCCGCCCCGGCGCGCCGGGCGCTGGCCGACCGGTTCGAGAGCTGGGGCGATTTTGTCGAGACCACGAAGGCCGCCGCCGCCGGCGCGCCGGGCGAGGCCTTCCTGGCGCTCTCGGCCATCGACGGGGTCGGGCCGGTGGCCGCCCAGTCGGTCGCCGACTTCTTCCGCGAGGATCACAACCGCGCGCTGGTCGAGGCGCTGGTCGCCGAGCTGGACGAGATCCAGCCCCTGCCCAAGGCGAAGACCGACACCGCCGTCGCCGGCAAGACCGTGGTCTTCACCGGGGCGCTGGAGAAGATGACCCGCGACGAGGCCAAGGCCCAGGCCGAGGCGCTGGGCGCCAAGACCGCCGGCTCGGTATCGAAGAAGACCGACCTCGTCGTCGCCGGTCCCGGCGCCGGCTCAAAGCTGAAGGACGCCGAGAAGCACGGGGTGAAGGTGCTGACCGAGGACGAGTGGCTGGCGCTGATCGGCGCGGGCTGACGGCCTAGAAGTAGTCCTTCAGCACCACCGTCCGCGTCTCGCCGGTCGACAGGGTGAAACTGACGCTCGACCCGACGGGCAGGGTGCGGAGCGCCTGGATCGCCGCGGCGTTGTCGCCGGTCAGCGCCAGGCCGTTGACCGCCGTCAGGATCTGGCCGGCCTTCAGGCCCGCGGCCTCGGCCGGGGAGCCCGGTGCGATCAGCAGGATCTCCGCCTTGCCGTCGCGGGCCGGACGGGCGAGCACGCCCGAACGATCCTTCGAGAAGGGCCGGGCGGCGGCGTCAGGCAGCGGAGTCAGGAACAGGCGGTTGTGGGCGTAGTCGGTCGTCAGCCGGAAGCGGCTGAGGATCGGCATGCCGACGTTGCCCAGGGTTCGGTTGCTCTCCGCGCTCTGGCCGTCGTCGTCGAAGAACACGGTCGGCACGTCATGGAAGGTCACGCCGGCGAAGGTCACCGACCGCAAGCTGGCGATGCTGCGGGTCTTGATGCCGCCGATGGCGCCGGAAAGCGTCTTTGACACCGGCCGGCCGTCGGACAGCGTTCCGGCCGGCTTCCACCAGGCCGAATAGGCGAGGAACGCCGAGCCGTTGCCGAGGTCGAAGTCGACCTGCACCGGCGGACCGCCCTCGATCGACACGGGCACGGAGCGGATGCCGTTGGCCGAGGTCACCGGCACCTCCACCGCGCCGGCCGGCGGCGTGAATCGGGCCGGGTCGGCGAAGGCGATGGTCTTGCCCTGGAAGTCGAGTTCGACCGTCAGGGCGTTCAGCACCTCCTTGCCGAGGATCACCGGGATCGGCCGGCCGATCGCCTGTTCGATGCTCGACAGGTCGACCAGGGCGACGGTCAGGTCCTTCAGTTCGACATCGCCGATGCGGATGGTTACGCCGGAGGCCAGCTGCGCCTCCTGGCGACCGCCCGTACCGACGGCGGTGACCACGCCGGACACCTTGATCCAGGCGGCGTCGGCGAAGCGGCTGTCGAGCACGGTGGTCTCCGCGCCGCTGTCGAGCAGCACGTGCGTCTCCTGGCCGGCCACGGTGGCCGGAATGTAGATGCGCGAGCCGAGGAAGAACTCGAACGGCAGCGGCGCCGTGGCCTGGACGCCGGGCGCGAACCGCGCCACCTGCCGCGGCGCGGGCGGGGTCCAGACGGCCGGCCCGACGGCGGGGTCGATGTCCATGGCCGTGAAGGTCAGGCGACGTTCGATCGGGTCGCCCTCCTCCTGCAGCCGTTCGACGAAGGGCATGCGCACGCCCTCGACGGTGCGCCAGTCGTCGTACCGGACCAGCGTCCTGCGCCCGTCCTCCAGCCGCCGCTCGGCCTTCAGGGCCCCGGTCGACGGGTCGATCAGCAGGTCGTAGGCGTCCGGGCCGCCGAAGGTGACGTGCAGAACCGAGACGGGCGCGCCGTCCAGGGTCTCCGGCGTGGCCAGGGTGACCGTTGCGCCGGCCGCGCCGCGCAGGGCGTCGTCGAACGTGAGCAGGTCGCGGCGTCGCGCGGCGTCGGCCTCGGCCGGCGAGGGCGCCTCGATCTGGCCGCTGAGGGTCACCGTCCAGGCGCCGTCGGGCCCGTAGGCGGAATCGGAGGTCAGGGCGCCGAAGGCGAAGCGGTCGCGGCCGTGGCCGGCCGTGATCCAGCGCTCGACGGAGCCGCCGAAGCGGCCGTCGGTGGCCGTCCCGGTGGCGTGGACCCCGGTCGCGCGCTCAAAGGCGGGGCCGCCGCGCCAGGCGACATAGCGGTCGACGAGGATCGCGGCGGGATCGGCCGCGGCGGCCTGTCCGGCGATCAGGGCGAGGCCGGCGGCGCAGGCCAGCAGGGCGGAGGTGCGGGTCATGAACGGTCTCCGAGGAGGTGGGTGAGGCCGGGCGGGCGCAGGGTCAGCAGGGCGACGTCGGCGAACGGATCGTCGCCGGGCGGGAGGGCGGAGAGGCGGATTTCCGACGACAGGGCGCTGTGTTGCAGGCAGGCCAGATAGGCGCTGTCGCTCCAAAGCCCGCGCAGAACCTGATCGCCCTCGTGGGCCAGCAGGGCGACGAGGTGTTCGCGCGCGTCGGCGGCGAGCGTCATCTGCTGGCCCGGCCAGCGCCCGGCGGCTTCGGGGGCCGAACCGGTGATCGCCACCCTCACGGTCGTCTCGGTCGGCCCATAGACCAGGCCCGCCACGACGATGCCGGCGGCCGCGGCCGTCTCAAGGTCCTGACGGAGGGCTTCGAACGGCTCGGGAAACAGGTCGAACAGGACCACGGAAGAAGCGCCCGCGATCATCGCCCGGGCCTTGGCCAGGACCTGGTCGCGGCTCTTGAGCGCGTAGAGCCGGTCATCCGGCGTCGCCATGTCGATGGTGCTGAGCGCCGCCAGGGCGGCCGCGCCGCGCCGGTCGAAGGTCGCCTTCAGTCCGGCCAGCAGTTCGCCGGGCGCCGCCGCGCGCCAGGTCCGGGCCTCGCTGTCATCGACGATCACCGCGCCTTTCGACAGCAGGGACTCCAGGGCCTGGTAGGTGTTTGCGGGCGCCTTGCCGACGGCCCTGGCCAGACGATAGCCGGTGGCCGGTCCGGCGCGGACCAGTTCGCAATAGACCCGCGCCTCGATGGCGCTGAACCCGAGGTCGCGCAGGCTGTCTTCGGCAATAGTAGTTGTCATGACTACTACTATTTTCGGGCCGGCGCGGAAGGTCGAGTGAAACCTTTGTAATCCGCGTCAGGTCAGGCTTCGTCCCGGTGCTGGCCCCGGTCCGCGAGCCAGGCGACGGCGATCGTGACGAGGTAGACCGACAGGCCCAGCCGCGCGAAAGCGAAGGCGTCGCCGGTCGGGGCGGACAGCTCGCCGATCATCTGCAGCGTCACGAGGTAGAGCAGGAACAGCAGCGCCGGCCAGGCCGTCCGTCCGAAGCGACCGCGGTTCCACAGCCAGCAGCCGCCGGTCAGGGCGATCAGGCCCATCTCCAGTGTCTTCTCCGCGCCGGGCAGGTTCCACAGGCCCAGCCCAACCTTCTGGCCGCCGGGCCAGACCTCGAGATCCGGCCGGTGCACCAGCCAGTCGGCGGCCCAGTGCGAGAACACGACCAGCCCCACGGCCAGGGCCGTTCCCCAGGGCAGCTTGAGCAGCCACCGCGCCAGCAGCAGGCCCGCCAGCGACCAGACGATCGCGGCCGGCAGGCTGTGGGTCCAGGGCATGTGGTCGAGGATGAGCGGGCTGCCGGGCAGGTCCGGGTCGAAGCGGACCGTTTCCACCCCGGCCATGACCAGGCTGCTCCAGCCGATGTCGATCAGCTGCGCGGCCCCGACGTAGGCCCACAGCGGCGCTTTCGGCGCGATGGCCTTGCCGGCGAGCGCGGCGGCGTAGTGTCCGACAAACATGACGGTCCTCCCCCGAGTTGGTCAGGGAAGGAGGGTGGACCCGTTCAGAGCGGCGCGCACGCGGTTTCCAGCCAGGCGCGAACCTCGTCGCTGACCAGCGGCCCGATCAGCTCCAGCACCCGGGCGTGATAGCCGTCCAGCTGGGCGGTCTCCTCGTCGGTCAGCAGGTCGACGTCGATGCAGGCCCGGTCGATCGGAGCCCAGGTCAGGTTCTCGAACGCCAGCATCGGCCGCTCGCCGCCCGGCACGTCGACGGCCTCGGTGACGTACTGCAGGTTCTCGATGCGGATGCCGTATTCGCCCGGCTTGTAGTAGCCCGGCTCGTTGCTGAGGATCATGCCCGGGCGCAGGGCGACGCTGTTGGGGGCCTTGGCGATGCGCTGCGGGCCCTCGTGGACGCCGAGGTAGACGCCGACGCCGTGCCCGGTGCCGTGGTCGTAGTCGAGGCCGGCGTTCCACAGCGGCGCGCGGGCCAGTACGTCGAGCGCCGAGCCGGTCGTGCCGACCGGGAAGCGCACGCGGGCCAGATGCAGGTGGCCCTTCAGCACCAGAGTGAAGCGGTGCTTCATCTCGGCCGAGGGCGCGCCGATGGCCATGGTCCGGGTCACGTCCGTCGTGCCGTCGAGGTACTGGCCGCCGCTGTCGACCAGCAGCAGGGAGCCTTCGGCGCAGCGCTCGTTGCTGCGCTCGGTCGGGCGGTAGTGGGGCAGGGCGCCGTGGCCGTTGGCCGCGCCGATGGTGTCGAACGACAGGTCCTTGAGCGCGCCGGTCGCCTCGCGGAAGGCTTCCAGCCTGGCCACGGCCTCCTTCTCGTCGGGCGGGTTGATCTGCCCCTCGGTGGCGATCCAGTGGAGGAAGTTGGTCAGCGCCGCGCCGTCGCGGATGTGGGCGCGGGCCGTGCCGGCCAGCTCGACGGCGTTCTTGCAGGCGCGGGGCAGGGTGCAGGGGTCCATGCCCCGCAGCACCGTCGCCCCCTCGGCGGCGAGGGTGTCGAAATACCAGGCCGAGGACTGCGCCGGGTCGACCAGCACAGTCTTGCCCTTCAGCTCCGACAGCGCGGCGGCGAGGGCCTCGGGCGCCTCCAGCGTCACCTGGTTGCCGAGCCAGGCCGGCAGGTCGGGCGTCACCTTGGCGGGGTCGAGGAACAGCCGGGCCGCGCCATCCGAACGCAGGATCGCCTGGCCGATGGGCAGCGGCGAGCGGATCACGTCGCCGCCGCGGATGTTGAACAGCCAGGCGATCGAGGCGGGGGCGGTGATCACCGCGGCGTCGGCGCCATCCCGGGCCAGCGCCTCGCCGATGCGGCCGCGCTTGGCCGCGGATTCTTCGCCGGCGAATTCCAGCGGCTGGGGCACGACCGGGGCCGTGGGCTGGGCCGGGCGGCTCTGGCCCCAGGCGGCGTCGAGCGGGTTGGGATCGACCGGCTTCAGCGAGGCGCCGGCCTTCTCGGCGGCGGCGCGCAGGCCGGCCAGGGCGGCGGGGCTGTGAAGGCGGGGATCGTAGCCGACCACGGCGCCCTTGCCGGCCGTCTCGAGATAGGCGGGCACGCCGCCGTCGACGAGGTCGCGGATCTCGAACACGGACGAGTCGACCTGTTCGCGGACCTGCAGGGTGTAGCGGCCATCGACGAACACGGCCGCCCGCTCCCTGAAAATCACCGCCGCCCCGGCGGAGCCGGTGAAACCGGTGGCCCAGGCGAGCCGGTCATTGGCCTCGGGCAGGTATTCGTTCTGGTGTTCGTCCTCATGCGGGATGAGGAAGCCGTCGAGGCCCTGGGCCTGCATCGCGGCGCGGATCAGCGGCACGTGACGCGGGCCGAAGGTCGGGTCGGTCGATTCATCGAAGGTCTGGCGCATGGCGCTAACCTATTCATCCGGCGGCGGTCGCGCCACAGCGCGAAACAGATTGCTAACCGGCGCGCTCCACGGTTCCGCCATCAACCCACGTTCGTCGAGCGCCCATGACCTGTTGCACCGCCTCCCAGCCCGTTCCCATGTCACGCCGTCGCGCGCTCCAGGCCGTCGCGCTCGGCGCCGGCGTCAGCCTGCTCTCCATGCTGCCGCCGGGCGTGGCCAGGGCGGGCGGCCATACGGAAATGCTCCTGCTGACCTGCATGGACTTCAGGCTGGCCAACGAGATCGAGGCCTACATGGACGCCCGCGGCCTGCGGGACAAATACGACCATGTCGTCCTGGCCGGCGCGTCGCTGGGGGCGCTCAACGATCGCTTTCCCGCCTGGACCGAGGTGTTCTGGCAGCACCTCGATCTGGCGATCGAGCTGCACGAGGTCCATCGCGTGATGGTGCTCGACCATCGCGACTGCGGCGCCTACCGCATGATCCTTGGCGAGGCCTCGGTGAAGGACCCCGAGACAGAGCTGAAGAGCCACGTGAAGCAGCTCTACGCCCTGCGCTCGGCCATCCTCGCCAAACATCCGCACATGGAGGTCGAGATCGGCCTCATGGCGCTGGACGGCGCGGTCATGCAGATCGTCTGACCGCCTACTGCTGCGGCGGTTCAGTCGTCGGGGCCGGTTCCCTGCTGCGGTCGCTGGCGTTGGTCGCCGCGTCGCTGGCGCTCTGGGCCGCGCGATCAGCGGCGGCGCGGGCTTCGGCCGCGGCGTTGGCGGCGTCGGCCGAGGTGCGGGCGGCGGCTTCACTGGCGGCGTCACGAGCGACATCGAGCGTGGACTGGGCGCCGGCGAGGGCGCCTTCGGCGCGACCAAGGTCACGCGCCTGGGTGACGGCGGTCTCGTCCTGCTCGGGCGCGGTCTGGTTGGTGACCATGAAGGCGACGGCGATGATCGCCACCACGGCGACGAGCGCCGCGACGACCCAGGGCGTGGTGTTCGTGCCGCGGGGCCCGGCCGAACGGTTGTCGACGGGCGGCGGCGTTTGGGGATCGGTGTAGGTCATGGGCAGCCCTCCACGGGGATGAGCCCCCGACGGGCAGACAACGCCGCGCGGTAACTGCGGTTCCGGCTCAGCCCCGCTGCAGGACCAGCGTGGCCCACGCGTCGCGATGGATGCGGCGCACCACGCGGAAGCCCTTGGACAGATAGGCCGCCTTCACCCGGCGCTCCTGGGTCCGCAGCAGGCCGGACAGAATGGCCATGCCGCCCGGCTTCAGCGCGCCCTTGATGTCCTGGGCCAGGGCGACCAGCGGCGGGGCGAGGATGTTGGCGAACACCAGGTCGTAGGGCGCGTCCTGGCGCACCAGCCGGTGGTTCAGGCCCGAGGCGTGCACGAAGCGGGCCTTCGCGGCGTTCTCGACGGCGTTCTCGTTGGCGATACGCACGCTCGGACCGTCGATGTCGGTGCCGACGGCTTTTTTCGAGCCGGTGCGGGCGGCGGCGATGGCCAGCACGCCGGTGCCGCAGCCCACGTCGAGCACGCGGCCGAAGCGGCGGGACTTGAGCAGGTCGTCGTAGGCCTTCAGGCAGCCGGCCGTGGTGCCGTGGTGGCCCGTGCCGAAGGCCGCGCCGGCCTCGATCCGCAGCTTGACCGCGTTGACCGGGGCGCGGCCCGTGTCATGGACGCCGTAGACGAAGAACCGGCCCTCGCGCACCGGCGGCAGGCCGGACAGCGCCATGGCCAGCCAGTCGGCGTCGGCCAGGGCCTCGACGACGACCGTCAGGCCGCCCGAAGCGATCAGGCTGGCCTCGATGCCTTCGGCCTCCTCGGTGGAGGTCGGGAAGGCGTCGATGCGCCAGATGCCCCTGTCCTCGTCCTCTTCGAGGATCGAGTAGGTCGCGCCCTCCAGCATGGGATTGGCGTCGAGCGCTTCGGCGGCGGCTTCAGCCAGGGCGCGCGGGCCGCGGGCGATGATCTGGAGGGCTTGTTCGGTCATGGCGTCCCCTTAGCCTCAGGGACGCGCGACGTCACGCGGCCTTGCGGTCTTCCGTGCGGCGGCGGGTCGACTTGCGCGCGGCCTTGGCCGGTTTGGCGGGCTGCGCCCAGTCCGGCGCCATGCCCTCGCGCCAGCGCACGCAGCCCGGGGCCGACAGGTCGACGTCGAAGCGGCGCACGTGCGCGCGCTCGACGTTGTGCGCCGGCGGGGCCCAGGTTTTCAGCGCCTTGGCGACCAGCAGGCTGGCCGGGGCCAGGGCCTGCATCACGCCGCGCGACTTCGGGGCCCAGCCGAACGCCCGGCGCATCCGGCCGTGCGTGTAGAACACGCTGTTGGTCAGCACCGACTGGGGCGAGGAAAACTCGACCGAGATCGACACATTCAGATCGTCGCCGTTGACCACGCGGTGCGGCGAGTGCTGCGGCCAGAAGGCGGCCTGGCCGGGCTTCAGCGGCACCGGCAGGCCGTGGTCCTCGAACGCGGCGCTCCACGGCAGGTCGGACAGATTTTCCTTGAGCAGGATGGCTTCCAGCGCGGCCTCGGTGACGATCTCTTCGCGCGGCGGATAGACGTGGATCGTCTTGTGCCCGCGGATATGCCACAGCATCGTCTCGGCCGGATCGACGTGGAAGAAGATGCCCATGTTGGCGCTGGAGATCAGCACCGCCGCGTCGGCGGACAGGTGCGGCAGGCCGGTTTCCTTCGAGAATTCGCCCATCAGCTGGTCGAACACCACCTTGTAGCGCGGGTTCTTCGTCATCGCGCTGCGCGGCGAGACCCACAGGGTGCCGGTGCGGGCGGCCGTCACCAACTCCTCGCCCGACAGGCCGTTGGCCTCTCCGGCGATCCAGGTTTCGTCGGCCGGCGGGTTGGGCCGCATGGTGCAGATGGTCACCTCGTCGCGCGGATGCTCGTCGAGCAGGGTCGCCAGAGCCGCGTCGGTGAACAGGCCGGTCTGCTCCAGCCGGTGGTTGAAGCGCAGGATCTCCTTGCGGACGATCTTCTTCTGGTCGGTCGAAAGCGGCGGAAGAATGCGGTTGGTCATGCCCAATGTCCCAATGCGGCGCAGGTCGGAGCCTGCGCAGCAAGGGATTTGCCAGATTGGGGGATGTCGCGTCGGCAAACCCTCCACGTCATCCTGAGCAGCCGCGAAGCGGCGTGTCGAAGGACGCACGGACAGCCTGCGTGGTTCGACACGCGCCTTCGGCGCTGCTCACCATGACGTCGGAATGAGCCTACTGCCGCGGGCCACCCAGCAGACCCGTGCCGTCGACGTCGCGTGTGTCGGTCGACGGCCTGGACTTCGGCGGGAGCACCGTCGTGCCGGGTCTGCCCGGGGGCATCGGGGTGATGGACATCGGCTGGCCGAGGCCGGCCAGAATATCGCCATCGGCGCTGGGGTAGCGCACGGGCGTCGCCTCCGGCGCCGCGGCGGTCGCGCCCTGGCCTGCGGCGGCCTCGATGATGGCGTTGGCCCGGCTGGCGGCGTAGGGGCGCTGGTCCACGGCCGCGCCGTGGCCGAAGGCCATCGAACCGGCCAGCATCAGGGGCATGAGGATCATCGCGGTCTCCATCGCTTTGCGCAGGCAGAGCGCGGCAAACGGCGGATGGTTGCGCGGCGGTGTCCCGGGTGTCCCGGCGAGCGCCTGCTTCCGCCCTTGCGGCAGAAGGTGGCCTCCAGGGAGGAGCGCGGGGAGCGCGGGGACAGGTTATCCTGTCCCTTGGGGCTGGATAACCTGTCCTGTCCGGCGCCATCAGGGGACGGGACAAGCCGTCCCAAGCGACAGCTGGTCCAGTCCCCTGATCTTCGTACGCCTTCATCCAGCCATTCTACGGCCGCCTGACACGGCGTGGGCTCGGCGGGCGACGATTTGGGGCGGGTGTCTCGTGACTGTCCCGCCTTGTCCCGGGATTATCGGTCCCGGAAGTCCTCACCCCTTCTCGACGAACCCGTCGAGCACCTTCTTGGTCCCGGCCTTGTCGAAGTCGACGGTCAGCTTGTTGCCCTCGACGGCGGCGACCTTGCCGTAGCCGAACTTGATGTGGAACACGCGGTCGCCGCGCTTGAAGTCGCTGGCGGCGTAGCTTTCCGAGACGGCGACCAGCTTGCCTTCGCCTTCCAGCACCTGGGTGCGGCCGGCCGGGCCGCCGTGGTAGCCGCGCTCCTGGGCGCGCTTCCAGCCGGGCGAGGAGTAGCCGGCGCCGAACGTGCGGTCGTCGTCCCAGCGGCTGGAGGTCGGCTGGGCCATGCCCGGGCCGCCGCCGTAGTAGCCGGTCTCGCTGCTGGCCTCGACGTTGGCCAGCGGCAGTTCGTCGACGAAGCGGCTGGGCAGCTGGCTGGTCCAGCGCCCGTAGACCATGCGGTTGGCGACGAAGCTGATGCGCGCCTCCTCGCGGGCGCGGGTGACGCCGACATAGGCCAGGCGGCGTTCCTCCTCGAGGCCCTTCTCGCCCTTCTCGTCCATGCTGCGCTGGCTGGGGAAGACGCCTTCCTCCCAGCCCGGCAGGAAGACCAGTGGGAACTCCAGCCCCTTGGCCGCGTGCAGCGTCATGATCTGCACCGCGTCGTCGCCCCGGCCGCGGTCGAGGTCCATGACCAGCGAGACGTGCTCCAGGTAGTCGCCCAGGGTATCGAAGGCGGCCATGGCCTGGACCAGTTCCTTGAGGTTCTCCAGCCGGGTCTGGCTGGTCGGTCCCTTGTCGAGGCGCAGGGCGTCGGTGTAGCCGCTCTCCTCGAGGATCACCTCGGTCAGGCGGTCGTGGTGCACACCCGTCGCCGACTGGTGACTCCAGCGGTCGAGGTCGCGGATGAAGTTGGCCAGGGCCGTGCGGGTGCGGGCCGCCAGCTCGTCGGTCTGGACGATGCCGCGCGCCGCCGTCACGGCCGAGACGCCGCCGCCGCGGGCGATCTGCAGGATCTTCTGCACCGTGGTGTCGCCGATGCCGCGCTTCGGCACGTTGATGATCCGCTCGAAGGCCAGATCGTCGTCCGGCGACTGGACCAGCCGCAGGTAGGCGTGGGCGTCGCGGATCTCGGCCCGCTCGAAGAAGCGCGGCCCGCCGACCACCGTGTAGGGAATCTGCAGCATGACGAAGCGCTCTTCGAACGCCCGCATCTGGAAGCTGGCGCGCACGAGGATGGCGGCGTCGCGGTACTTGCGGCCGCTCTTCTTCCAGCGCTCGATCTCCTCGGCGACGAGCCGGCTTTCGGCCTCGCCGTCCCAGACGCCGCGCACGCGGACCTTTTCGCCGCCGTCCTGCTCGGTCCACAGGGTCTTGCCGAGCCGGCCCTTGTTGACCGCGATCAGGCCGCTGGCGGCGGCGAGGATATGACTGGTGGAGCGGTAGTTGCGCTCCAGTCGGATCACCGCCGCGCCCGGGAAGTCCCGCTCGAAGCGCAGGATGTTGTCCACCTCCGCCCCGCGCCAGCCGTAGATCGACTGGTCGTCGTCGCCGACGCAGCAGACGTTCTGCCGCTTCTGCGCCAGCAGCCGCAGCCAGAGGTACTGGGCGACGTTGGTGTCCTGATATTCGTCGACGAGAATGTAGCGGAAGCGGTCGTGATATTCCGCAAGAACGTCAGGGTATTGCTGGAATATCGTCAGGTTGTGCAGCAACAGGTCGCCGAAGTCGCAGGCGTTCAGCACCCGCAGCCGCTCCTGGTACATCCGGTACAGCTGCTGGCCGCGGTTGTTGGCGAACACCGCGCCTTCCGAGGGCGGCAGCCGGTCCGGCGTCCAGCCGCGGTTCTTCCAGTGATCGATCAGGCCCGACAGCGTCTTGGGCGTCCAGCGCTTGGCGTCGATGTTCTCGGCCTGGAGGATCTGCTTGATCAGCCGTTCCTGGTCGTCGTCGTCGAGGATGGTGTAGCTCGACTTGAGGCCGACCAGCTCGGCGTGGCGGCGCAGGATCTGGGCCGCCACCGAGTGGAAGGTGCCCAGCCAGCGCAGGCCCTCGGCCTGCGGGCCGATGATGTGGGTGATCCGCTCGCGCATCTCGCGCGCGGCCTTGTTGGTGAAGGTGACCGCCAGCAGCTCCCACGGCCGGGCCCGGCCGCTGGCGAGGATGTGCGCCAGGCGGGTGGTCAGTACGCGCGTCTTGCCCGTGCCGGCGCCGGCCAGCACGAGTACGGGCCCGTCGACGGCCTCCACGGCCGCCCGCTGTTCGGGGTTCAGGCCGTCGAGATAGCCGGGCGCGGCGTCGACGCGGGCGAGGTCGCTGATACGGGTCTGGGGCAGGGGAGAGTCGGACATTTGGAACATATGTAGCACACGATGCGCCGGGCTTAAGCGGAACCGGCAGCGATCGGGCGCCGTTATCCGGATCACATCCAATCCGGAAGGAAACTCCAATGGCCGATCAATCCTCCTCCAGCGGCGGCGTGCCCGTGCTGGCCTTCATCGTCGGCGGTCTCGTGGTGGTCGTCGCGATCGTCGCCTTCATGATCTATTCGGGCCAGTCGCCCGTTCCGGCGAAGTCCGTCGACGTCAAGATCGAGGCCCCGCAGCTGCCCGACGCCCCGCTGCCCAAGCCGTAGCGAGACCAAAGCGACGGATCGGCGACGGTCCGGCGTTAATCCTCTGAAGGCGGGAGCCGGGATGACCGGTCGACAGTCGTTCCGGCCGGTCTTGCCGCAGCGCCTGGCTCCCGTCTTTGCTTGGTCCTGATCACTCCTCCCCTCGCAGAGGAGAGGGGGACCACACGCAGCGTGGTGGAGGGGGCGGCGGCGCCGTCATCGGACATTTCTGAAGCACGCCGTCGGCCGGCAGCCGACTTCATTTCTTTCCGGATGCTTCGGCTCTGCCCCTCAGTCAGGCTCCGCCTGACAGCTCCCCGCGAGCGGGGAGCAACGACGCACTTTCCAGCGCGAACACCCGGCAGGCGCTCGCCAGCGGGCGTTCGCCGCGCCCGTCGTCGATGCGCGCGATCAGGCCGGACAGGCTGACGCCGTCCGCCGCCGCCGCCGCATCCAGCACAGCCCAGAACTCCGGCTCCAGCGCCAGCGAGGTGGCGTGTCCGTGCAGGTTGACCGAGCGCTTCTTCAGGAGGCCGGTCACGTATCGCGCTTGCTGCCGTCGAGGTCGCGTTCGGCCTTCTCGCGCTCGGCCTGGACACGGGTCTGTTCGGCCTTGGAGCGACCGAAGCGCACGCGGTTTTCGGCCGCCGTGGCCTTGGCCTCGGACTTCGCCTTGGCCTTGCGGAAGCGGTTCAGGTTGACGGGCTCGGTCATTGGCCGGCCGGGCGGACGATCAGGGTCGACTGCAGGCGCAGCGGCTTTCCCCGGGTCAGGGCCACCGGCGCGCGGCCCGGCCAGACGCAGTTCTGCATCGACGGCTCGCGGCGCAGGATCCACAGGCTTATCGGCCGGCCGTCGACCTTGCAGGCCATGCCGACGGCCCACTTTGACAGGCCCGGCTGTCCCGGCCAGGAGAAGCCCATGGCGGGGCCGGCCGTGACCGGCGTCGCCTGGGGCGTGACCGCCTTGCCGGCCGAGCCGAACACCAGCCTGTCGGGCGCCACCAGCCGCACGGCGAACCCGCCATAGCCCTTGGCGTCGTCGCTGCCGCCGAGCGACAGGCCGTCGACCAGCGGGGTGAGGGTGGTCTCGATGTCGATGCGCCGGGCGCCGTCCTTGAGCGGCTGGATGCGCACCCTGGTCACCTCGCGGGCGACGAACAGCAGCTCGGGCCGGCTGTTGACGATCCAGTCGACCTGCAGGGTCAGCACGCCCGCGCCGTTGGATTCGCCGCCGAAGTTGGTCTGCTTCACGAAGAAGGTCAGGCCCTTCATGGCCCAGCCGTCGGCGACCGTCTCGTCGCCGAGCCGCACCTGCCGCCAGGCCCAGAACACCCCGCGCTGCTCGGGCAGGACCGCCGGCCGGTCCTCGGTCAGGATCGTGCCGTCCGGGGCGTAGAGCGGGTGGATGTAGTTCAGCCGGCCGGGCTCGACCGCAGGGTCGGACGGCTTGGTGCGGTAGAACAGCACCGGCTGGTCGCTGTCGGTGATGGTCACGCCATCGGGGCCGATGCTGGCGTCCAGGCCCGGGCGGGCGAGGGCGGCGGCGGGAACCAGGGCGAGCAGCGCCGCGACGAGGAGGGCCTTCATGCAGAAACCTTCAGCAAACCGGAGACGGGACTGAACAAGAACGACGGTCGACGCGCAACCGCCTGCGGGCTGTACCCGTTAGTTGGCCAAGGCGGGGCGCCCCTTTGATGACCGGAGACAATACCATGATCGACGCCTCTCTCATTCGCGAACATCTCGAAGTGGTCGGCTCGGACGACAAGCACGTCGGCAAGGTCGACAAGGTGATGGGGACCGACATCGAACTGGCCAAGTTCGACCTCGGCGCGGGCTTCAAGCACCACCTGATCCCCACGTCCTGGGTCGATTTCGTCGATGACGAAAAGGTCCACCTGAACGTGACCGCCGACGCCGCCAAGGCCGCCTGGCGCGAGAAGCACTAGCCCGTTCCCGATCCGCTCATCCCGGCGAAGGCCGGGATCCGGATGCAGTTCCGGTCTCGGGCAGGCGCCCACAGACCGGACTCCTGTGATCTGGGCCCCGGCCTTCGCCGGGGCGAGCGGGGAGGGGATGTCCCTCGGGACGAGGGGTTTTCGTTGGAATCCGCCGCGAGGATGGCTATCAACCGCGCCTTCACGCGTTGAAAGCCGACCGACATGAGCGACACCCCTCCCGACCGCCTCGCCACCAACCCGAAGAGCCCCTTCTACGACGCGGCGATTCTCGAGCGGGGCGTGGGCATCCGCTTCAAGGGCGAGGAAAAGACCAACGTCGACGAGTACTGCGTCAGCGAGGGCTGGGTGCGGCTGACGGTCGGCAAGACCCTCGACCGCCACGGCAATCCGATGACCGTGAAGCTGCAGGGAACCGTCGAGCCCTATTTCCGCGATATCGCCTGACGCTTTAGACCGGTGGCCGCGGGCCGCTGACGGTGGTCAAATGCGGCCATGGCGCGGGGCAGGTCACTTCTGGGCGGACTTCTGATCGGCGGCGTCGTGCTGACCGCGCTATCGGCCGTGCCCTCGCCGCCGTGGGTCCAACGCGCCGACCTTCTGTCCGCGCCGCAACCGCTGGCGCCGCCGACCCAGCAGCAGCTGTTGCGCGCCGACATTGATGAACTGGGCCATGCCTTCGACGGCCAGGCCGGCATCGCGGTGCTCGACGTCGCCGACGGCTGGTCGGTCGACTTCAACGGGCGGGCCCATCTGCCGCAGCAGAGCGTCAGCAAGCTGTGGGTGGCGATCACCGTGCTGAACGCCATCGACCGCGGCGACTTCAGGCTCGACGACACGGTGGTGATTCACCGGGAGGACCTCAGCGTCTTCCACCAGCCGTTGCGCGACAAGGTCGGGCCGGGCGGCTACCGCGCCAGCATCGCCCAGCTGCTCGCCGCCGAGATCCAGCAAAGCGACAACGCCGCCAACGACGCCCTGATCCGCAAGGTCGGCGGACCGTGGGCCGTGCAGGTGGCCATCGTCAGCAAGTCGCTCGGCGAGATTCGCTTCGGGCCCGGCGAGAAGGAGATGCAGACGCGCGCCGCCGGCCTGACCTGGAAACCGGAATACAGCTTCGGCCGGACCTTCTGGGAAGACCGCGACAAGCTGCCGGCGGCGCAACGCCGCGCGGCGCTGGAGGCCTATCTCGCCAACCCGCCGGACGCCGCCAGCCCGCTGGACATCGTCGACACCCTCGGCCGGCTGCAGCGCGGCGAGTTGCTGTCGCCGGAGTCGACCGCCTACCTGCTGCGCCTGATGGCCGGCACCGAGACCGGCGCGGGGCGGCTGAAGGGCGGCCTGGCCCCGGGCTGGACCCTTCAGCACAAGACCGGCACCGGCCAGGTCATGGGATCACTGGCCACGGGCCAGAACGACGTCGGCCTGCTGACCGCGCCGGACGGGCGGGTCTATGCGGTGGCGGTGATGATCGGCCAGACCCGTGAACCGTTCGAGGCGCGGCAGGAACTGATGCGGGCCGTGGCCCGGGCGGTGATCGCCCGCCACCCCTCGCCGCCGCCGCCGCAGGCCGCGCCATGAGGCGGGTCCTGGCGGGTCTGACCGGTCTCGCCCTCCTGGCGGGCGCGACCACGGCCGACGCCCGCGGCTGGGTCTGGATCAGCCAGACGGCCGGCCGCGACCCCGTCGCCGCCATCGGCGACGATCACGGCTCAAGTCTCAGCGTCACCTGTCTGGGCGGTCCCCGGCCGACCTATGTGCTGGTCATCGACGGGCCGATGGCCGGCCTCAGGCCCGGGCGCGGCCTGCTGACGGTGATCGAGGGGCGACGCCCGGTCGCCCTGCGGCTCGACGGGGTCCGGCTGCCCTATCGCGGGGTGGTGCAGCGGACCGGCCGGGGCGATGACCGCGCTGTGCTGCAGGCGATACAGGCCCTCTACGAGGCGAAGGGCCCGATCGTCGTCTCCAGCGGCGCGTTCCGGTTCAGCGTCAGCTCGCTCGGCGTCCGCTGGGCCATGGCGCCGGTGATCCGCCGCTGCGGCGACCTGCCGACCCTTATCCGCCGGGCGCGGCCCTAGCCGGCCTCGGCCAGGGTCGGGAAGTCGGTGTAGCCCCGCGCGCCGCCGCCGTAGTAGCTCTGGCGCGGGGCGTCGGTCAGCGGGGCGTTGACGCGCAGCCGCTCGACAAGATCCGGATTGCCGATGAAGGCCCGGCCGAAGGCGACCATGTCGGCGGTGTTCTCCGCCCGCGCCTTCAGCGCCAGCTCGCGGTCATAGAGGTTGTTGGCGATGGTCACGCCCCTGAACAGGCGGCGGAGCTTCTGCAGGTCGAACGACGGCTCGCAGTCGCGGGATATGCCGGTGTCGCCCTCGACCAGGTCGAGCCAGCCGATGTTCAGCGCGTTCAGCTGCTCGACGACATGGGTGAACAGCGGCTCGGGGTCGCTGTCCCAGGCGTTGTAGGCGTGGCCGATGGGGGCGAGGCGGATCGCGACCCGCTCGGGGCCCCAGACGTCGACCAGGGCCTTGAGCACCTCGACGAGCAGCCGCGCGCGGTTCTCGATCGAACCGCCGTAGGCGTCGGTCCGGTGGTTGGTCATGTCACGCAGGAAGGCGTCGATCAGGTAGCTGTGGGCGGCGTGCAGCTCGACGCCGTCGAAGCCGGCGGCTTTCGCCCGCACGGCGGCCTGACGGTAGCTGTCGACGAGGCCCGGCAGTTCGGCGATGTCGAGCGCGCGGGCTTCCTCGTAGTCGGCGAAGCCCGTCTCGACGAACATCTGGCCCGGCTGCCTCATCGGGCTGGGGGCCACCGGCGCGCCGGCGCCGTTCGACAGGGTCGAGTGGCTCAGCCGGCCGGCGTGCCACAGCTGGCTGAAGATCAGCCCGCCCCTGGCGTGCACCGCGTCCGTCACCAGCTTCCAGCCGGTGATCTGGTCATCGTCCCACAGGCCGGGGCAGTAGGCGCCGCCGCGGCCGCCCGGGGTCACGGCCGTGGCCTCGGTGATCAGCAGGCCGGCCGAGGCGCGCTGGGCGTAGTATTCGGCCTGCAGCGGCCCGACCTTGCCGGCCATGTCCGCCCGGGTGCGCGTCAGCGGTGACAGGGCGATGCGGTTCTGCAGCCGCAGGCCGTTGAATTCACAGGGATCGAACAGGTCGGTCGTGGTCATGGCGCGGCTCCGGGCGAAGGCTTGGCGGCGACCCTGCCGCGTTCCGTCGCGACAGGCGCAAGCGGGAATCTGCCGGGTCGCGCCGCGCGTCCGGGAAGGCTCGGCAAGGCCAGACCGCCGCGCGGCGGGCGCGACATCAGCCCACCCGCCGGCGACTGCCTGCGAACACTCGAAGACCGGCCGCTTCCGGCAACGGGAAGTTCCGCCGATTCCTGATGAAGACTTCAAATTCGCCGCAATCCGGTGGCGCAGATGTAGACTATATTTCAGCTTCTATTGTTTCTGACAATTTGTCGCCACCGACGGAACAACAATAATATTGCGACGTTCAGCTAACAATCGCGGGGTCCCCCGTGAAGTAGTCTTGCATCGCGCGCCCCGGGCGCGCGTTTTGCTGCATGGAGGGCGTATATTGCTCAATTCGAAATTCCTGGCTCGCCGCACCGTATGGATGGCGACGTCGTCGCTGATGGCCTCGACGGCCGGCGCGGCCCTGCTCGCCATCGGCGGCCTGGCCCTGACGCCCGCGACGGCGCTCGCCGCCGACGAATGCGGCGTCGGCCCGTCCGTGGTCTGCACGCCCGCCGGCAATCCGTACGCCAACGGCATTTTCTACGTCCCGGCCACCGACTTCACGATCCAGATGCAGGACGGCGTGGCCGTCGACACCAGCGGATCGTTCGGCATCGGCCTGTTCGTGATCCAGGCCGGCCCGACCGAGACCATCACGGTTGACGCGCCCACCGGCGTGACCATCAACACGAGCGACACCGGGGCCTTTGGCGTGCTGCTCGCCACCAACGCCGGCGACATCACCGCGGACATCGACACCGTCACGACCTCCGGCGGCAACGCGGTCGGCGTGTTCGCCACCTCGGCCGACGGCGACATCGCTCTGACGACGTCCTCGATCACCACGCTCGGCGACGGCGCCACCGGGATCAACGCGACGACCAATACGGGCGACGTGACCGTCGTGTCCGACTTCGTCAGCACGCGCGGCGTGGCCGCCGGCGGCATCAACGCCACCAGCGACAACGGCGTCGTCAGCGTCACGTCGAACACCCTGAGCACCGACGGCGCGAACGCGGCCGGCATCACCGCCGCCAGCACGTTCGGCGCGACGACGGTCCGCAGCACGCGCGTCACGACCACGGGCGACAACGCCACCGGCATCCAGGCGTCGAGCAGCACCGGTCTCGCCCGTGTTGTCAGCGGCTCGGTGATCACCACCGGCGCCAACGCGACCGGCATCACCGTCAACCCCAACCACAGCGGCTCGGCCGACGTGACCAGCACCTCGGTCAGCGCGACCGGGGCCGGCAGCCAGGGCATCACCGCCTTCGGCGGCGACGGCGTGACCGTGACCGCGGGCAGCGTGACCGCCAATGGCGACGCCATTGTCGCCTCGACCCTGCCGGTCTTCATCTTCGGTACGCCGCTCCAGTCGGGCAACACGACGGTCAGCACGACCGGCGCGATCACCTCCAGCAACGGCTTCGCCATTGACGCCTACACCGCGCGCGGCTCGGTGGCGGTCACCACGGCGGCCGGCCAGGTCGTCACCGGCGGCGCCGGCGGCATCCGCACCCTGTCGCTGGGCGTGGGCGACGGCGGCGTTGACGGCGTCAACGACGGCAACATCACCATCACCAGCAACGGCTCGGTCGGCGTCAGCGGGACCCCGGTCGGCGGCGACGGCATCTCCGCCGCGATCGCCCAGCCGACGAGCGCCGGCCGGATCGCGATCACGGCCAACGCGATCTTCGCCACCGGCAACGGCGTCACGGTCGTCAACAACGGTACGGGCGCCACCGCGGTCACCACCACCGGCACGGTCACGGCCGGCGCGGACGGCATGAACATCGTCAGCAACGGCGCCTTCACCGTCGTCGCCGGCGGCGCGCTGACGGGCGGCGCGAACGGCATCCAGGCCAGCGGCGTCAACGGCGGCGTCGTCACGGTCAACGCCGGCGGCGTCGTGCGGGGTCTGGGGACGTCGGCGACGACCGCCGTCGTCGATGTCGCGAGCCCCGTCGGCCAGCGCGTCACGATCAACAACAACGGCACGATCCGGTCGACCAACGCCACCATCGCCGGCGCGGCCGGCGACCTCGCCATCCGGGCCCAGGACGGCAGCGTGACGGTCAACAACGCCGGCCGCATTGATGGCCGGATGGACTTCTCCGGCCTCGGCGCGGGCTCCAGCGTGACGGTCAACAACAGCGGCGCGGCCGGCTGGCACACCACCGGCCTGACCACCTTCAGCGGCGGCAACGACCTGCTGAACAACAGCGCGACGGGTCTGATCGCCACGAGCGGCGCGACGACCTTCAGCTTCGGACCCGACACCGGCGTCGCGCCCCGCGACGTGCTGACCAACGCCGGCCGCATCGTCGTCGGCGAGACGACCGGCGCCTCGACCCTGACGATCACGGGCCTCGAGCGCTTCAACAACAGCGGCCTGATCCTGCTGGGCAGCCTCAACGGAACGACCACCGACGGCCAGACCAACGACCGTCTGGTGATCAGCGGAACCGGCGGCGGCACGACGTTCGTCGGTTCGGGCAGCTCGGTCATCGCGCTCGACGCCTTCCTTGGCGCCGCCAGCCAGACCAACTGCTCCGCCGCGACCGTGGCCGACTGCGTCAGCCTTCCTGGCGGCGCTGTCTCCGGCGGCACGCTGCTGCGGGTGAACAACACCAACACCCTGCCGGGCGCCTTCAACCCGACCGGCATCGTGCTGGTCGACGCCTCGGGCGGCTCGATCGCGGCCGGGTCCTTCTCGCTGGACCCGACTTCCTCGGGCTACACCCTGCGCAACGGCGCCGGCGCCCTGGATACGGGCCTGTTCTTCTATCACCTGACCCCGGTCGGCACGACGCAGGTCGCCCTGGTCAGCGCGCCCGACAGTGAAGTGTTCGAGTTCGTCGGCGTCAGCCAGGCCGCCACCAGCGCCTGGTACACCGCCAACGGCGTGTGGTTCGACCGTCAGGCCGACCTGCGCGACGGCCTCGAAGGGCGCGGCCAGTCCGGCGCCGGCATCTGGATGAAGATCGTCGGCAGCCAGGCCGAGCGGGAACTCGCCCAGACCTATGCCGGGCCGGGCGGCCCGTTCGTGTTCGACACCGGCTATGAGCAGAGCACGGTCGCCGTCGTCGGCGGCATTGATCTGGTCCGCGGCGGTGGCGACACGTCGGCCTGGGTCCTCGGCGCCGACGTCGGCTACCTCGACACCGACGTGAATTTCGCCGGTTCGAACACCCAGGCCAGCCTGCAGGGCAACCTGTACGGCCTGTACGGCTCTTACGTCAGCGGCGGCCTGTTCCTCGACGCCAGCGTCACGGCGCTCGACCTCGACATGATCTACTCCATGCCGAGCGTCCCCGGCGCGCCGGGCACGACGACCCGGGCCAACGGCGGCGTTTCGTCCGTCGGCGGCCAGATCGAGGGCGGCTGGCGCATCGCGCTCGGCGAGCGCAGCTTCATCGAGCCCCTGGCCGGCGTCGCCTACGTCCGGACCTCGATCGACGACCTGACCGTGCCGGGCGGCGTCGTCGCCTTTGACGACACGACCAGTCTGCGGGCCAACCTCGGCGCGCGGATCGGCCATGTCGCCGAGTACGACATGTTCAAGGTCAAGACGACGGCGATCGCCCGTGTCTGGGACGAGTTCGACGGCGACGGCCAGACGACGCTGGTCAACGGCGGCCCCGACATCCTGGTCACCGACCAGTTCGAGGGCGTGTTCGGTGAAGTCGGCGGTGGTCTGGACGTGTTCAGCAAGGACGAACGCGTCTCCGCCTTCGTCAATGTGAACTACCGCTGGAACGACGCCTGGTCGGAAACGGCCGTCACCCTCGGCGGCCGCTACCGCTGGTAGGACATCCTTGCCGGGGCGGCGGCGTCAGTCGTCGCCCCGGCATCCTGTTTTAAGTCGCCGACCCTCTGTCCATTCCGCGACGGCAGGCCTGTAGCCTGTCGGGAATCAGAAACGACGGGGGAACGGTGCGATGGGCAAACGCCTGGCTTTGGGTCTGACGGCGGTCGCCGTCGTGGCCGCAGCGATCGGCGGGCTGGCCGTCGCCCAGGACATTCCCCGGGTCGGCTACCTCGGCCAGACCGGGCTGAACACCACCGGCCTGATCGGCGCGCCGCCCGCGCCCGGCTCGGTCGAGGCGGAGGCGGACCGCGCCATTTTCCGCGCCACCCGCGCCATGAAGGGCTCGCCGCGCTGGGACATGGCGGTCGCCGACTTCAATGAGCGGATGATCGTCAACAACATGAGCTGCGCCATCGGCGTGCAGATCAACCTGGCGACCATGCCGGCGACGACGAAGCTGATCCTCCACATGGCCCCGGACGTGACGCGGGCGGTCTACGGACCCAAGAAGGCCTACCTGCGGCCGCGGCCCTACAAGGTCGATCCGGGCGAGACCTGCGGCGCCCTGCCGGAAACCGAGGACAACTGGGACTATCCGTCCGGCCACGCCGCCTGGGGCTGGGCCGCGGGCCTGGTGTTCGCCGAGATGCTGCCCGGCCGGTCGGTGGCGATCCTCAAACGCGCCAGGGCCGTGGGCACGGGGCGCGCCATCTGCGGCGTGCACAACGCCAGCTCCGTCGACGCCGGCCAGATCATCGGCGCGGCGGTCGTCGCCGCCGAGCACGGCTCGCCCGAATTCCGCGCCGACCTCGAGGCCGCGAAGGCTGAACTGGCCGCCGCCGTGGCCGCCGGCCCCGCGCCGACCGGCTGCGAGGCCCAGGCCGCCGCGCTGGAAACACCGGCCTGGTAGGATTTGGGGACATGTGCCGACGGTATATGTCCCCGGCCGCAATGCGGGCTGCGCTCAGTTCCGGGGCGGCAGGAGTTCTGCCAGCCCTTCCCACTCGGGGTCCTCGAACACGCCGAAGTCGAGCGGGTATTCGGGATGGCTGCCGAGGGCCTCGTTCAGCGTTCGGAAGAAGGCCTCCGGATCGCGGGTGTAGTAGCGCCACTCCCGCACACCGCCGCCGGTGAGGCTGGCGACCTGGACGCCGTCGCCCCGCGCGTCGACGCTCGCCAGCAGGGCGTCCTCGAACGCGTCCTGCAGGCCGCTCTCGACATCGTCCGGCATGCCGTCTTCGTTGGCCGTCTCGCAGGACCAGCCGATCTGGACGAGATGGGGCCAGTCCGCCCGGGCGGCCGGGGCGGGCAGGTGCGAGCGGAACCGGACGATCATCGAGACGCCGTCTTCCGCCTCGGCCTCGCCGACGGTCCAGAGGTCATCGTCGAAGGGGCCGACCGCCATGGTCCTACTTCACGTTGCCGCAGAAGCGCTGGATCCGGCCGCAGGCGTCCTCGAGGATGTCCTCGCTGGTCGCGTAGCTGATGCGGAAATAGGGCGACAGGCCGAAGGCCGCGCCGTGCACCACGGCCACGCCCTCGCTCTCCAGCAGCTCTGTGGCGAAGTCCTCGTCGGACTCGATGACCTTGCCGCTCGGCGCGGTCTTGCCGATCAGGCCGGCCACCGACGGATAGACGTAGAAGGCGCCTTCCGGGGTCGGGCAGTGGATGCCCTGGGCCTGGTTGAGCATCGACACGACCAGGTCGCGGCGCGTCTGGAACAGCCGGGCGTTCGGCTTGATGAAGTCCTGCGGGCCGTTCAGCGCCTCGACCGCCGCCCACTGGCTGATCGACGAGGGGTTGGACGTGGTCTGGCTGATCATCTTGCCCATGGCCTTGATCAGCTCGACCGGACCGGCCGCGTAGCCAATGCGCCAGCCGGTCATGGCGTAGGCCTTCGACACGCCGTTCATCGTCAGGGTGCGGTCGTAGAGCTTCGGCTCGATCTGGGCGATGGTGGTGAATTCAAAGTCGTCGAACACCAGGTGCTCGTACATGTCGTCGGTCAGCACCCAGACCTGCGGATGGCGCAGCAGCACATCGGCGATCGCCTGCAGGTCGGCGCGGGTGTAGGCGCCGCCGGTCGGGTTGGACGGGCTGTTGAGGATCAGCCAGCGGGTGCGCGGCGTGATGGCCGCTTCCAGGGCCTTCGGATCGAGCTTGAAGTTGGTTTCGACCGTGGTCTCGACGGTCACCGGTTCGCCGCCGGCGAGCAGGACCATGTCCGGATAGGACACCCAGTAGGGCGCCGGGATGATCACCTCGTCGCCGGGGTTCAGCGTGGCCATCAGGGCGTTGAAGATCACCGGCTTGCCGCCCGGCGCCACATGCACCTGGGCCGGGGTGTAGGTCAGGCCATTCTCGCGGGCGAACTTGGCGCAGATGGCCGCCTTCAGCTCGGGCATGCCGTCGGGGTCGGTGTACTTGGTCTTGCCGGCGCGGATCGCGGCGATGGCCGCGTCCTTGATATTGTCGGGGGTGTCGAAGTCCGGTTCGCCCGCCGACAGGGCGATCACGTCGCGGCCGGCGGCCTTGAGGGCGCGGGCCTTGGCGCTGATGGCGATGGTGGCGGACGGCGCGATGCGCCGCAGGGCTTGGGACTCGATCGACATGGTTCTTCGGGGCTCCCCGGACTCGGAGTGTCAGGATTGCCCGGGGTCATAGACGCGCGCGTGCTGCGGCGCAACGAAACGGCGGCCGGTAAGGGCGGATCAGGCGCTTTCGACGGCCCGTTCGACGCCGAGCCGGCGTCCCAGATCGCGCCACAGGCCGGCGACCTCGCGGGCGGCGGTCGAATTGGGCTCCCATTCTCCCGCCGAGACGCCATGGGCGATGGCCGCCTGGTAGACGGCGCGCGCCCGCAGGCCGACGCCGGCCAGCGGCAGGCCGCAGAAGCGCAACGCCTCGATCGCCCGCAGCACCGCGGGCGGCTCGACGCCCTTGCGGCTCGGCGGGGCCTGGTTGAGCACCACCACGCCGGAGCGGCCGAGCCGACGCACGGCCTCCGACGAGCGGACGACGGAGGCGACGTCGAGGAAATTCGGCCGGCTGACCAGCACGCAGAGATCGGCGAGGTTCATCGCCATGGCCACCTCGGCCTCCGGCGTCGAGGGCGTGTCGATGACCAGCAGGTCGACGCCTTCGCGGCTGGCCGCCATGTGCAGCTGGAACAGCTTGCCGGCGGCGGTCTCGACCACGGAGGGCCCCGGCCGGGTCCGCGCCTTCAGGGCGTCGGTGGCGGAGCGCTGCGGGTCGATGTCGGCCAGCAGGACCCGCGCCCCGGACGCGTAGGCCGCGAGGGCCAGGTTCACCGCCACCGTGGTCTTGCCCACGCCGCCCTTGCGGGATGTCACCACTATCGTCTTCATCGCACCCGATCGCCCCGATCGATCAATGTTCTGTTAACCCGATTGCCCCCGCATTGAGTAAGGTCAATGCACGACACCCCCCGAATTGGGCTCCAGGCCCGTCTGGACCATATTTGTGCGTTTTTGCGTCGTTCAGGTGACGCTCCGCGAGGCGCGACCGCGGCCTGATCGTGCTTGACCCCCGGGGTGTGATCGGCGAGGCCTTGGCGATGAAGCGCGCCTTCCAGTTTCTGATGAACATGGACGCCAAGGCCTGGCGGACCGTCGTCGTGGCCTTCCTGCTGTTCGGCGGGGTCGGCGTGGTGTTTCTGTTCGCCGCGCCGTTGCTGGGCCTGAACAGCGAGACCACGGTCGAACAGTGGCTCGGCGCCGCGCACGGTCCGTGGGCCCTGCCGGTGGCCGTCAGCGCGTTCGCCGTGCTGGCCTTCATCGGCGTGCCGCAGTTCGTGCTGATCGCCGCCGCGGTCGTCGCCTTCGGGCCCTGGACGGGCCTCGCCTACAGCTGGATCGGAACCCTGTTCTCCTCGACCATCGGCTTCTGGCTGGGCCGGGCGTTCGGCGGGCGGCTGATCCGCGACGTCGCCAGCGAGGGCGTGGCGCGGTTCATGAAGCTGATCGGCCGCAACGGCTTCATGGCCAGCCTGATCGTGCGGCTGGTGCCGGCGGCGCCGTTCATCGTCGTCAACATGGCCGCCGGCGTGGCCCCGATGCGGTTCCGCGACTTCTTCGGCGGCACGGCCATCGGCATCATCCCGAAGATCGCCCTGACCGCCTTCGCCGGCAACTCGATGGTCCAGGTGCTGCGCGGCGGCGGGCTGCAGCACATCGTGCTGATCGTCCTGGCGGCGGTCATCTGGGTCGGCGGCGCCTGGGTGGCCCGATCGTGGCTTCGGCGGCGCGAGGATGACGCCGAACGGGAAGACGCCGGCCGCTGATTGTAACCCGGGTGTCAATCTTACGGCCGTGATCCGCTACCACGGCCGGTAACAAGACGACCCGGGAGGAAACCATGCGCCGACTGTTCGCCGTTCTGACGGCTTCGCTGATGCTGGCCGGCCCGGCGGCCGCCGCCGAGGCGCCGTCCGCCGCCACCGGCAAGGCCCAGGCGGCGCTGAAGAAGTCCCTGCCGTTCGAGGATCGCCAGGACTTCGACTTCGCCACCCGCGGCTTCATGGGCAGTCTGGCCGACCCGGTCATCCGCCGCGCCGACGGCGTCGTGGCCTGGGACCTGTCGGCCTACGACTTCCTCAAGGGGGAGGCGCCCGACACGGTGAACCCCAGCCTGTGGCGGCAGGCGCAGCTGCTGTCGAAGAGCGGGCTGTTCCAGGTCAGCGACACCATCTGGCAGGTGCGCGGCTTCGACGTGTCGAACATCACCTTCATCAAGGGCCAGACCGGCTGGATCGTCATCGATCCCCTGACCACGGCCGAGGTGGCGAAGGCCGCCTACGCCCTGGTGACCGAAAAGCTCGGCGCCCGGCCGATCGTGGCGGTCATCTACACCCACAGTCACACCGACCACTTCGGCGGGGTGAAGGGCATCGTCAGCCAGGCTGACGTCGACGCGGGCCGGGTGCAGATCATCGCGCCCAAGGGCTTCCTCGAGGAGGCGGTCAGCGAGAACGTCATCGCCGGCGTGGCCATGAGCCGCCGGGCGACCTTCCAGTTCGGCTACGGCCTGACGCCGGGCGTCGACGGCCAGGTCAGCTCCGGCATCGGCAAGGGCATCTCCAAGGGCACGGTGACGCTGATCGCCCCAACGGTGAACATCGACCACACGGGCCAGGTGCTGACGGTCGACGGCGTGAAGATGGAGTTCCAGATCACGCCGGGCACCGAGGCGCCGGCCGAGATGAACCTGTTCTTCCCCGACCTGCGCGTGCTGTGCATGGCCGAGAACGCCAACGCCACCATGCACAATGTGCTGACGCCGCGCGGGGCGCTGGTCCGCGACGCCAGGGCCTGGGCCGGCTACCTGTCGGAGTCGCTGGCGCTCTACGGTCCGCGCACCGACGTGATGTTCACCAGCCACGGCTGGCCGCGGTTCGGCGGGGAGGTCGTGCGCGGCTACCTGGCCGATCACCGCGACGCCTACAAATACCTGCACGACCAGACCGTGCGGCTGATGAACCAGGGCTATGTCGCCGACGAGATCGCCAACCGCATCGCCCTGCCGCCGGTGCTGGCGCGCGAGTGGTTCAACCGCGGCTACTACGGGACCATGAGCTTCAACAGCCGGGCGGTCTATCAGCGCTACATGGGCTGGTACGACGCCAACCCCGTGCATCTGGCGACCCTGCCGCCCGCCGACGAGGCGGCGCGCTATGTCGAGGCCATGGGCGGCGCCGACAAGGTCCGGGCCCTGGCCCAGGCGGCCCACGACAAGGGCGACTACCGCTGGGCGGCGATCCTGCTGAACAACATCGTCCTGTCGGCGCCGACCGACACGGCGGCGAAGGAGGCCCTGGCGCGCGCCTACGACCAGATGGGCTACCAGGCCGAGAGCGCCCTGTGGCGCAACATGTACCTGACCGGCGCCGACGAACTGCGCAACGGCATCAAGGCCACCCCGGCGGCCGGGTCGAGCGACATGATCGCCAACCTGCCGTCGCCGATGATCTTCGACCTGCTGGCCGTGCGGCTGGATCCGGCCAAGGCCGGCGACAGCGAGCTGCGCATCCTGTTCGTGTTCACCGACCGGGGCGAGCGCTACCTCGTCCAGGTCCGGCACGGGGTCCTGACGGCCGAGGCGGCGGCGGACGACGCGAAGGCCGACGCCACCCTGACCCTGCCGCGCGCCCTGCTGATGCAGTCGCTGTTCACCGGCGCCCCGCTAGCGCCGAAGGTGGCGTCGGGCGAGGCCAAGGTGTCGGGCAATCCGTTCGCCCTGCAGAAGCTGGTCGGCTGGTTCGACAAGCCGGCCGGCGGCTTCCCGATCGTTACGCGCCCGGAGTAGGTCGTCCTCAGACGGAAAGTTCTTGCGCCGGCGCGGCTTCGAGCGCGCTCCGGCGCAAGACTGTTGCTTGAATCGCGGGATTCCGGTATTCGTCAGGCATGCAACGTGATCGCGCCGATCTGCTTCTACTCGCGCTGGGGCTTAGCCGCCCCTGGGCGTCCGCCTGACCGCACGACCGCGGCCTGGCGCTCAGGGGCTTTTTTGATCCGCACCCTGATCCCGGCATTCGACCTTTGCAGAGACGTTACATGACCGCCCCCGTATCCGCCGCCTCGCGCGACCGCGTCATCATCTTCGACACCACCATGCGCGACGGCGAGCAATCGCCCGGCGCCTCCATGAGCCACGACGAGAAGCTCGAGCTGGCCAAGATCCTCGAGGAGATGGGCGTCGACGTCATCGAGGCCGGCTTCCCGATCGCCTCCAACGGCGACTTCGAGGCCGTCCGCGCCATCTCGCGGATCGTCACCGAAAGCACGGTCTGCGGCCTGGCCCGCGCCGCCGCCGTCGACATCGACCGCTGCGCCGAGGCGATCAAGCCCGCCGCGCGCGGCCGCATCCACACCTTCATCTCCACCAGCCCGGTGCACATGAAGTGGAAGCTGCAGATGGAGCCGGACGCCGTGCTGGAGGCCGTCACCGCCTCCGTCGGCCGGGCCCGCAACCTGTGCGGCGACGTCGAATGGTCGGCCGAGGACGCCACCCGTACGGAGCGCGACTTCCTGCTGCGCTGCGTGGAGGCGGCGATCCGCGCCGGGGCCTCGACGATCAACCTGCCCGACACCGTCGGCTACAGCTTCCCCGAAGAGTACGCCGCCATGTTCCGGGACGTGATCACCAACGTGCCCGGCGCCGACAAGGTGGTCTTCTCGGCCCACTGCCACAACGACCTGGGCCTGGCCGTGGCCAACTCGATCGCCGCCCTGCAGGGCGGGGCCCGCCAGGTCGAGTGCGCCATCAACGGCATCGGCGAGCGCGCCGGCAACGCGGCGCTGGAAGAGATCGTCATGGCCCTGAAGGTCCGCGGCGAGACCCTGGGCTTTGACAGCGAGGTGGACCCGATCCACATCACCCGCGCCAGCCGCTACGTCTCGGCCATCACCGGGTTCCCGGTGCAGTTCAACAAGGCCATCGTCGGCAAGAACGCCTTCGCGCACGAGAGCGGCATCCACCAGGACGGCATGCTCAAGAACGCCGAGACCTACGAGATCATGAAGCCGGAGGACGTGGGGCAGGGCGCCACCAACCTGGTCATGGGCAAGCACTCAGGTCGTCATGCGTTCCGCGAGAAGCTGAAGGCGCTGGGCTACGACCTGGGCCAGAACGCCCTGAACGAGGCCTTCGTCCGCTTCAAGGAACTGGCCGACAAGAAGAAGCACGTCTTCGACGATGACCTGATCGCCCTGGTCGACGACGCCCTGGCGCGCGGCTCCGAACGCATCCGCGTCGTGCACCTGCGCGTCGTGGCCGGCACCGAGGGCCAGTCGGCCGAGCTGACCCTGGCCGTCGACGACGTCGAGAAGAGCGCCCAGGCCAGCGGCGACGGTCCGGTCGACGCGGTGTTCAACGCCATCCACGAGATCGTGCCGCACAAGGCCGCCCTGCGGCTGTTCCAGGTGCACGCGGTGACCGAAGGCACGGACGCCCAGGCCCAGGTGTCGGTGCGTCTGGAAGAGGACGGCCGCATCGCCACCGGCGCGGCGGCGGATACCGATACGCTCACCGCCAGCGCCAAGGCCTATGTCAACGCGCTCAACAACCTCTTTTCCCGCAAGGAAAAGGGCAAGCCCGACACGGCGATCGCGAGCGGCTTCTAGCCCCGCTCCATGCTCTGGATTCCCATTACCGTCGCGGCCGCCGGCTTTCAGGTCGCGCGGAACGCGGCGCAGCGCAGCCTGCTGACCGGGGCCGGGCCGTGGGGCGCGACCCTGGTGCGGTTCCTGTTCGGCCTGCCGTTCAGCATCCTGTTCTCGGCCGTGGTCCTGCTGCTGACGCCGTCGGACCTGCGGGTCACGCCGGTGACCCTGGCCTGGGCGGCGCTCGGCGGGGCGATGCAGCTGGGGGCCACGGCGGCGCTGCTGACCGCGATGCATCGCTCGAGCTTCGCGCTGGGCACCGCGTTCCAGCAGAGCGGCCTGCCGTTCGCGGCGCTGCTGGGGCTGCTGGTGTTTCACGATCATCTGAGCCTGCCGGGGTGGGGCGGGGTGCTGCTGGCCTCGGCCGGTCTGGTGGTGCTGTCCTGGCCGCGAACGGGCGAGCCGGTGCGCGACTGGAGCGCGGCGGGCCTCGGGACCCTGTCGGGGTTCTGCTTCGCTGTCTCGGCCAACGCCTTCCGCCAGAGCGCCCTGGCGCTCGACCCGGTCCATCACATCCCCGCCGCCCTGGTCACCGTGGCGATCGTCCAGGCGATGCAGTCGGCCGGACTGACGCTGTGGATGGCCATGCGGGACCGACCCTCGCTGCGCTCGGCGCTGGGATCCTGGCGCGTGTCGCTGGGGGCCGGCCTGTTCGGAGCCCTGGCCTCGGCCGGCTGGTTCACCGCCCTGGCCCTGTCGCCGGCCGGTCCGGTGCGCGCGGTGGGGGTGGTCGAAATGCCGCTGGCGGCGCTGGCCGGACGCCGGCTTTTCGCCGAACAGGTGACGTTGCGCCAATGGCTGGCGGGCGGCGTAACGGCGGTCGGGGTGATCCTCGCGGCGTTCGGTTAAGACGCCGCCGCAATAGACCTTGAAATCAACACGTTCGCGGTGCACACGGCGTGTCGTCAGCTTGCCCTGCCACCCGGCGATGCTGCGTCCGGAGGGCGCGTTCGCGGATTGGTGCAAGGCTTGCAGGCCCTGCCTCGCCCGTCCCAAAAGCTCTCAGACTCAAGGCTCTGAATGTTCGGCTCACTCTTCGGCGCCATCTCGAATGACATCGCCATCGACCTCGGCACCGCCAACACCCTCATCTACATGAAGGGCAAGGGCATCGTGCTGAACGAGCCGAGCGTTGTGGCGCTTCGCAATGTCGGCGGCCGCAAGATCGTGCACGCCGTCGGCATCGAGGCCAAGCAGATGCTGGGCCGCACGCCGGGCCACATGGAAGCCATCCGTCCGATGCGCGACGGGGTCATCGCCGACTTCGAAGTCGCCGAGGAAATGATCAAGCACTTCATCCGCAAGGTTCATAACCGCAAGGGCTTCGTGAACCCCAAGGTCATCGTCTGCGTGCCGTCCGGCGCCACCGCGGTCGAGCGCCGCGCGATCAACGACTCCTGCCTCAACGCCTCGGCCCGCCGCGTCGGCCTGATCGACGAACCGATGGCCGCGGCCATCGGCGCCGGCCTGCCGATCCATGAGCCGACCGGCTCGATGGTCGTCGACATCGGCGGCGGCACCACCGAGGTGGCCGTGCTGTCCCTCTCGGGCATCGTCTATTCGCGCAGCGTGCGCGTCGGCGGCGACAAGATGGACGAGGCGATCATCAGCTACATGCGCCGCCACCATAACCTGCTGATCGGCGAGACCACCGCCGAGCGGATCAAGAAGGAAATCGGCACCGCCCGCGCGCCGGCCGACGGCGAAGGCCTGTCGATCGACGTCAAGGGTCGCGACCTGATGCAGGGCGTTCCCCGCGAGGTGCGCATTTCGGAGAAGCAGGCGGCCGACGCCCTGGCCGAACCTGTGAACCAGATCGTCGAGGCCGTGAAGGTCGCGCTGGAAGCCACGCCGCCGGAACTGGCCAGCGACATCGCCGACAAGGGCATCATGCTGACCGGCGGCGGCGCGCTGCTGCGCGGGCTCGACGCCGAGATCCGCGACCACACCGGCCTGCCGGTGACGGTGGCCGATGACCCGCTGTCCTGCGTCGCGCTCGGCTGTGGCAAGGTTCTTGAACACCCGAAGTGGATGAAGGGCGTGCTGGAAAGCACTCTCGCGTAACATCAGCATATGAGTCGGGGCCGGGGGTGGCCCTGACGGAGACATCGGGTGGCTCTGCGTCAGGATTCGTTCGGCGAATTGAAGGTTCCGCTGACCTGGATGGCAGTGGTGGCCCTGATCGTCTGCGCCGTCGTGGGCGTCTCGATTTTGCTCAGCGACCGTCGCGAAACGTTCCAGACTGAAGCCTACGGCGCGGCGCGCCAGGCCGTGGACACGGTGTCGGCCCCCGTCGGCGGCGCGGTCGCCGCGCCCGGCCGCTGGACCGGCGACCTGCTCGGATGGCTGCGCAGCTACGTCGCCGTCGCCCACGAAAACCGCCGCCTGCACAAGGTGATCGTCGGCCTGCAGACGCAGGCGGACGAAGCCGTGCGTCTGCGCGACGAGAACGAACGCCTGCGGGCCATGCTCGGGGTGCAGACCGATCCACCGATCCCGATGGTCACCGCCCGTGTTGTCACGGACTCGCGCGGCCCGTTCGCCAACGCCCGCCTGGCCAACGCCGGGGCCAACGCCGGCGTGGTGGTCGGCTTCCCGGTGCTCAGCGAGCGCGGCCTGGTCGGCCGGGTGGTCGGGGTGTCGGGCAGCGCCAGCCGCGTGCTGCTGCTGACCGATGTGGCCTCGCGCACCCCGGTGATGATCGACCGCAGCAACGCCCGCGCCATTCTGACCGGCGACGGCGGCCCCAATCCGAAACTCGAATACCTGCGCGGCCGCGACGCGGTGCACCAGGGCGACCGGGTGCTGACCAGCGGCGACGGCGGCGTGCTGCCGCGCGGCCTGCCGGTCGGCCGGGCGGTCAAGGGCCTCGACGGCCGCTGGCGCGTGGTGCTCGACGCCGACGCCGGCGCGATCGACTGGGTCCGCATCCTCAAGTTCAAGGACTATTCGCAGCTGGCCGACCAGGCCGCCCTGGCCCAGACCCATCTGCCACCGGTGATCACCGAGAACCCTGACGAGCGCATCATCGGCGCCCCGGCGCCGGCGCCGAAGCCCGCGACGCCCCCGGCGACCCCGTCTGCGACCGCCGCGCCGCCGCCGAAGCCCGCCACGGCGCCGGCGGCGAAGCCCGTCACACCGCCCGCGACCGCGGCGCCGAAGCCCGCCGCCGCGGCGAGGCCCGCTCAATGAGCTTCTCGGCCGCCCGGCCGCTTGACCCCTGGCGCTGGATCGGCGTGCCGGCCCTGCTCTGCATCGGCGCGACCATCCTGCTGGCGGCCCCGATCCAGCTGTTCGGCCTGCGCCTGCCCGAGCCGGTCTTTCCGATGGTCTGCGCCTTCGGCTGGGCGGTGATCCGGCCCTCGATCCTGGCGCCGGTGGTGCTGTTGCTGATGGGCCTGTTTCTCGACCTCTACTGGGGCGGCGCGCTCGGGCTGTGGGCCGTGTCCCTGCTGCTGGCCTATGCGGTGACCCTTGCCATGCGCAACATGATGACCGGCCAGAGCCGGCCGATGATGTGGGCCTGGTACGCCGGCATGACGCTGGCGGCCCTGACCGCCGGCTACCTGATCACCATGCTCGACGTGAAGGCCGCGCCCAGCATCGTCGGCGTGATCTGGCAGTTCCTCGCCACCGCCATCCTCTATCCGTTCGCCCACCGGCTGATCGACCGCTTCGAAGACGCGGACGTGAGGTTCCGATGAGCGAACCGACAATCTTCTTCAGCGAGGTCAACGAGAAGCAGGGCGCCTTTACCCGGCGTGCGTTCCTCATGGGCGGCCTGACCGGCGCCGGCCTGCTGGCCCTGACCGGCCGGCTGGTGCACCTGCAGATCGTCGAGGCGCAGCGCTACCAGAAGCTCGCCCAGTCCAACCAGTTCAACTTCCGCCTCGTGCCTCCGCCGCGCGGCCTGATCCTCGATCGCAACGGCGTGACCCTGGCCTCCAACCGGCCCAACTTCCGCCTGCTCGTCTCGCGTGAGACGGACATGGACGTGGAGAAGACGGTCGACGACATCGCCACCCTGGTCGCCATCGATCCCAAGAAGCGCGACCGGCTGATCAAGGACATCAAGCGCGCGCCGAAGAAGGCGCCGGTCCAGGTCATGGAGGACATGAGCTGGGAGGAGTTCTCGCGCATCAACGTCCGCGCGCCGGAGCTCGCCGGCGTCACCGCCGACATGGGCGAGGTGCGGGTCTATCCCTACGGCGGCGCCTTCGCCCACGTCATCGGCTATGTGGCGCGGGTCAACGACAAGGATATCGATGCGGCCAAGAAGGCCGGCATCAGCCCTGACCCGCTGCTCTACAATCCCGGCTTCCGCATCGGCCGGCAGGGGGTGGAGAAGGCCTTCGACGTCGAACTGCGCGGCAAGGCCGGGGCGCAGAAGCAGGAGGTCGACTCGCGCGGCCGCGTCGTGCGCCAGGATCCGGGCGGCGACATTCCCGCCACGCCGGGCAAGGAAATCCGCCTGACCCTGGACGCCGACATCCAGAACCGCGCCCTCGAGGTGATGGGCGAGGAGAGCGGCGCCATCGTGGTGATGGACTGCCGCACCGGCGACCTGCTGTGCATGGCCTCGACGCCCAGCTTCGACGCCAACCGCTTCGTCAAGGGGCTCGCCGGGCCGGAATACCGCGCGCTGGCGCAGTACGAACGCAAGCCGCTGCTCGACAAGGCCATGAGCGGCACCTACCCGCCGGGCTCGACCTTCAAGCCGATGGTGGCGCTGGCCGCGCTGTCGGCGGGGGTCAACCCCGAGGTCCGCGTCAACTGCGGCGGCAGCTGGGACTTCGGCGGCCGGACCTGGCACTGCTGGGGCCGGCACGGGTCGCAGAACATGCACGACGCGATCAAGAACTCCTGCGACATCTATTTCTACCAGACGGCGCTGAAGGTCGGACCCGATCCGATCGCCGCCGCGGCTCACGCCTTTGGCCTCGGCGGCACCTTCGACATCGGCATTCCGGGCCAGAAGAAGGGCATCGTTGGCTCCACCGAGTGGAAGCGGAAGGCCAATCGCAATCCGGCCAACCGGACCTGGTTTCCGGGCGACACCGTCAACTACGGCATCGGTCAGGGCCTGATCGCGGTGAACCCGCTGCAGTCGGCGGTGATGACCGCCCGCCTCGCCAACGGCAAGAAGGCCCTCAATCCGCGCCTGATCAAGTCGGTCGGCGGGGTGGACCAGCCGCACGGCGACGCCGTGCCGGACCTGCCGTATTCCAAGGAGCTGCTCGACTATGTCCGCGGCGGCATGATCGCCGTGGCCAACGACACCTCGGGCACCGCCTATCGCCAGAGCCAGCTGGGCCTGGGCGACATCCTCATGGCCGGCAAGACCGGCACGGCCCAGGTGCGGGTGTTCAAGACCGGCGAGTCGCGCAAGAGCGCCGGCGTCCGCTGGTCCCTGAAAGACCACAACTGGTTCATCGCCTTCGCCCCGATCGACGATCCGCGCTACGCCATCTCGGTGCTGATCGAGCACGGCGGCCTGGGCGGCGCCACGGCCGCCGCGCCGCGCGCCCGCGAGGTCATGCGCGTGGCCCTGCTCAAGGACCCGGAACTGCGCGCGCGGATCGAAAAGCCGCTGCCGATGCCCGAGATCGACCCCAACGCGCCGGTCGAGGGCGCCGCGCCGCTGCCCGCCGATGTCGGCCCCCCGCCGCCCACGCCGCCTGGAACGCTCCCATGACCCTCAGCGGCGGCCTCACCCGTCCCGGCGAACGCGATCGGCTGATCGTCAAGTTCACCGAGATCGACTGGACCTTCTGCCTGATCCTCTGCCTCATCGCGGGGGCGGGCGGGATGATGATGTTCTCGGCCGCCGAGTCCTCGTGGATGCCGTGGGCGGCGCCGCACCTGATCCGCTTCGCCGTGTTCTTCGTGATGATGATTGTGCTGGCCATGGTCGACCTGCGCGTCTGGTTCGCGGCGGCCTATCCGGTCTACGTCATGGCGCTGATCCTGCTGGTCGGCGTCGATCTCGTCGGCGACAGCGCCAAGGGCGCGCAGCGCTGGCTGGAGCTGGGGCCGCTTCGCTTCCAGCCGTCCGAGGTGATGAAGATCGGCATCGTGCTGGCGCTGGCGCGGTTCTACCACGGCATCTCCGCCGACAACGCCCGCTTGAGCTGGTGGCTGCTGGTGCCGGTGGCGATGATCGGCGCGCCGACCCTGCTGGTGGCGCTGCAGCCCGACCTCGGCACCGCGATCCTGATCGCGGCGACGGGGCTGGCGATCATGATCCTGGCCGGCCTGTCCTGGCGCGTCATCGGGGCCGGCGTCGTGCTCGGCGTCGGCGCGGCGATCCCGTTCGTGATGTTCGTGCTGCACGACTACCAGCGTCAGCGGATCCTGACCTTCCTGCACCCGGAGAACGATCCGAAGGGCGCCGGCTATCACATCCTGCAGTCCAAGATCGCGCTCGGCGCCGGCGGGCTGCTGGGCAAGGGCTATGGTCTCGGCAGTCAGAGCCAGCTGGACTTCCTGCCCGAGAAACACACCGACTTCATGTTCGCCACCCTGGCCGAGGAGTTCGGCTTCGCCGGCTGCTTCTCGATCCTGTTCCTCTACGGGGCGATCATCTTCATGGCCCTGCGGATGGCCTCGGTCAGCCACAGCCACTTCGGCCGCCTGTCCGCCGCCGGCGTGACCGCGACCTTCGCCCTCTACGTCCTGATCAACGGCGCCATGGTCATGGGTCTGGCCCCGGTGGTGGGCGTGCCGATGCCGCTGCTCAGCTACGGCGGCACCGTCATGATGACGGTGATGATCGGGTTCGGGCTGGTGCAGTCGGTGCGAGTGCACAGGTATTCTGAAGTCACCAGCGGGCGTGGCTCGTTGATGTAGCCGCTGGCTTTGGCGCCTATTTATGCGACCTATGCGCGTGTATGAGGGGCTAGGGATTAGGGACTAGGGGCTAGATGGCGCCCGTAACGTCTTACAAGGATCTCGTTGTCTGGCGGCGGGCCATGGACCTGGCGGAAGAGGTCTATCGTTTGTCCCGGCTGCTGCCCCAGGCCGAGCAGTATCGACTGACAAGCCAGGTTCTGCGATCGGTCGTCTCGGTGCCGGCAAATATCGCGGAAGGACATGCGCGGTCGGGTCCACGCGAATTTCTGAAATTCCTGAGTATCGCCGGTGGCTCGCTGGCCGAGACAGAAACGCTCCTGGTGCTCGCTGTGCGGACCGGCCTGCTTCCGGCGGAGCGAGCGTCGACGGCTATGGCGCTGTCGGACGAGGTCGGGAGAATGCTCGGCTCCCTGAAACGCAGATTGAAGAGCACGCTTCCAGCCAAACGCTCTGCCTAGCCCCTAGCCCCTAGCCCCTAGCCCCTAGTCCCTAGCCCCTGGCCCCTGGCCCCTGGCCCCTGGCCCCTGGCCCCTGGCCCCTGGCCCCTGGCCCCTGGCCCCTGGCCCCTACCTAAGCCGCGCCGCCTCGTCCGTCGCGCGGATCAGGGCATCGATGACGCCCGGCTCGGTCGAGGCGTGGCCGGCGTCCCAGATGATGTTGAAGCGGCTCTCGGGCCAGGCCTTGTGCAGCGCCCAGGCGCTTTCCAGCGGCGTGACCACGTCGAAGCGACCCTGAACGATCCAGCCGGGAATCTTGCGGATCTTCTCGACCTGCTTCAGCAGCCAGCCGTCCTCGGGGAAGAAGCCCTTGTTGGCGAAGAAGTGGCATTCGATGCGGGCGAAGGCGATGGCGAAATCGACCTCGTTGAACTTCGGCGGGCGGGCTTCCGGGCCGCGGATCGACAGGGTGTCGCCCTCCCACTGGCTCCAGGCGGCGGCGGCTTCGGCCTGCACCTTGCGGTCGGAGTGGACCAGCCGCTTGTGATAGGCGGCGATCATATCGTGCCGCTCGCCCTTGGGGATCGGCCCGACGAACCGCTCCCAGGCGTCGGGGAACAGGAACGACGCCCCGTCCTGGTAGAACCACTTCAGCTCGCGCTGGGTCAGCAGGAACACGCCGCGCAGCACCAGGGCCTCGACGCGCTCGGGATGGGTGATGGCGTAGGCCAGCGCCAGGGTCGATCCCCAGGAGCCGCCGAACACGGTCCACTTCTCGACGCCCAGATGCTCGCGCAGCCGCTCGATGTCCTCGATCAGCGACCAGGTGGTGTTGTCCTCGAGGCTGGCGTTGGGCCGACTCTTGCCGCAACCGCGCTGGTCGAACAGCGCCACGCGCCACTTCGCCGGGTCGAAGAACCGCCGCATGGTCGGGTTGATCGCGCCGCCGGGGCCGCCGTGCAGCACGACCGCCGCCTTGCCCTTCGGGTTGCCGCATTCCTCGTAGTACAGCTCGTGCGGCCCGCCCGTCGGCAGCCAGCCGATGTTGTAGGCCTCGACCTCGGGATACAGGCTCCGGCGCGAGCTGGAATGACCGGGGGAGGACGGAGACGCTGAACGATCCATACGGCTGTTCTAGCGCCGCGGAGGCGCCGGGGCCAATGACAAACGAGCCCCGACACGTTGCGTGGTTCGACATGCGCCCGGCGGGCGCTGCTCACCATGACCTGCCCTGGCGTACGTCATCCTGGGTTGGCGCGAAGCGCCGTGTCGAAGGTCGCACTACAGCGGAAACCGCCGCCCCAGCCAGTCGAGGATCAGCCGGTTCACCTGCTCGGGCTCCTCCTGCTGGGTCCAGTGGCCGGAGCCCAGCACCAGCTGCTTTTCCAGGTCTGGGATCAGGTTTTCCATGCCGTCGGCGGAGGAGGGCGGCAGGACCGCGTCCTTCTCGGCCATGATCATCAGGCTGGGCTGGCGCACGCGGTACTCGAGGTTCGCCGACTGCTCCCAGTTGCGGGTGAAGTTGCGGTACCAGTTGATGCCGCCGGTGAAGCCCGTGCGCTCGAAGGTCTCGACGAAGGCCTCGAACTCCTCGTCGGTGAGAAAGAAGGGCCGGGGGTCGACCGCCGGGTCGTAGGCCGCGATGGCGTCGACCATGGCGAACAGCGACGGATCGCCCTCCTTGCGTTCCGAGGCGAAGCCCTGGGACGCGCCCGGCATGTCGATGGGCCGGCGCAGGAACATGTCCATCACCTTGCGAGCGTCGGCGTTGAGCACGGCGTCGGCCTCGCCCGGCGTCTGGAAGTGGACGATGTACATCCGGTCGCCCATCCGTTTGCGCATGATGGCGATGGGGTCGACCGGCGAGCGGGCGTTGAACGGCGTGTTCAGGCCGATGACCCCGGCGACCCGGTCGGGATGGCGGATGGCCATGTGCCAGACGATGATGCCGCCCCAGTCGTGGCCGACGAAGATGGCCTTCTGGATGCCCTTCTGGTCGAGCAGGGCGATCAGGTCGGCGCAGAGGTTTTCGAGATCGTAGCTCAGGACGTCGGCCGGCTGGTCGGTCAGGCCGTAGCCGCGCTGGTCGGGCGCGATGACCCAGCGGCCCGCCTCCGACAGCGCCTTCAACTGATGGCGCCAGGAGAAGGCCAGCTCCGGGAAGCCGTGGCAGAAGACCAGCGGCACGCCCTGACCCTCGGGGCCGGCTTCGTAGTAGGCCATGCGGATGCCGTTGACGTCGGCGTACTGCACGGGCGGCATCATGGCGTTGAGAGCGGACATCTGGCGTTTCCCCATCTGTTTTTCCCGACCCTGACGGGTGGTCGTCGGGGAAGGCAAGGGGAGGGAGACAATCGGAATGCATCGCATTAAACACGCTCCACCTTGAACCCTTCGCCCGCACCTTCCCGCCCGTCCGCCACGCCCTGGGGCCTGGTCTTCCTGCTCGGATCGCTGACGGCGTTCGCGCCGATGTCGATCGACATGTACCTGCCGGCCTTTCCGTCGATCGGGGCGGCCCTGCACGCCAGCGCCAGCCAGCAGCAGGCGACCCTGGCGGTGTTCCTGTTCGGCATGGCCATCGGCCAGTTCCTCTACGGGCCGGCGTCGGACCGTTTCGGGCGTCGCATTCCGATCCTCGTCGGCGTCGTGGTCTATGTCGCCGCCTCGATCGCCTGCGCCCTGGCGCGGGGACCGGAGTGGCTGATCGCGGCGCGCTTTGTCCAGGCGCTGGGCGGCTGCGCCGGGGCCGTGGTGGCGCGGGCCGTGGTCCGCGACCTGTTCGACCACACCGAGACGGCGCGCATGCTGTCGCTGCTGACCCTGATCATGGGCCTGGCCCCCATCCTCGCGCCGATGTCGGGCGCGGTGGTGCTGCAGGCGCTGGGCTGGCGGGCGATCTTCTGGGTGCTGGCCGCATTCGGCACGCTCTGCGGCCTGGCCGTGTTCTTCCGACTGCGCGAGAGCCGGTCCGAGGCCACCGCGCTCCAGGCGCGGTCCGAAAGTCCGCTCAGGGCCTACGGCGCGCTGCTCTCCAACCGGCGACTGATCGGCTACTGCGTCGGCGGCGGGCTCAACGGCGCGCTGCTGTTCACCTACATCTCCTCGTCATCGGGCCTGATGATCGAGACCTACGGCTTCACCCCGTTCCTCTACACGATCGTGTTCGCCTGCAACGCCTTCGGCGTGATCGGGGCGGGCCAGGTCAACCGTATCCTCCTGCGCCGGATCTCGCCCGACCAGGTGCTGGCCCGCGCCAGTCTGGCGGCGCTCGGCTTCGGCGCGCTGCTGGTGCTGTCGGCCCTGACGGGGCTCGGCGGCAAATGGCTGGTGCTGCCGCTGCTGTTCGCCTGCCTCGCCAGCTACGGCCTGATGGCCGGCAACACCATGGCCGGGGCGCTGAACGTCGACCCCAGGCGGGCCGGCTCCACCTCGGCCCTGATGGGCGGCCTGTCGTTCGCGGCCGGGGCGTTCGCCTCCTGGCTCGGCGGCGTGCTGCACGACGGCACCGCCCGGCCGATGGCGGCGGTGATGATGGTCTGTCTGCTGGGCTCGAGCGCGGCGCTGTGGGGGTTGGCGCTGCCGAGGAAGAGCGCGGCGGCCTGACTTCGACGGCGCCTAGCCGCGATAGGCCGTCAGACGGGTCAAGGTCCCCGACCCACTACACTGCGGCCATAGCCACGACTCGACGCAAATTTTGACGGAAACACCGGGCACAGAGCCGCGTATGACGTAGGCGCTTGCCTTCGCTCCGTTCCACATCCGGGTCTCAATCCGCGATGTGCTGGCTCCGCGCGCTGGGCGCGCCTTGATCTCATTCAGGGATTCGTCCCTGATGACGATCAGTTCGTACGCGCTTCCCGAAGCGCTCCGAAACGAGAAGGCGTACCGCTCCATCTCGATCTGCGAGGACCTTTCGACCCCTTCGAGAACCGGACCGTCGCTCGTTCTGGTGATGCAGATCTCACCCACTCTGGCGGAGCAGGACGGCATATTCGCCGATCGAGCCATGATGACGGAGAGAACGGTCAACGAAATCGCCATCGCTGCGATCACTGTCAGAGTGACTGCCGTTCGCTTCATGTCTTGATCGCCTCGACTTGAGGAAGAGTGGAGCCGCCGCGTTTCGTCCGCAATGGCAAACCAGTCCCCTTAGGTCTGATCCACGCCGCGCGCGGCCCAGGCGAGAACGCCCCAGCCGATCAGGAAGCCGACCCCGCCCAGCGGCGTCGCGAACACCAGCCAGTGCGGCCCGCCGAGCGCCAGGGCGTAGAGCGATCCCGAGAACAGCACCGTCCCGCCGAGGAAGAAGGCCGGGGCGAACCGCGCCCGCCTCGCGCCGATGTTCATGAAGGTCGCGCAGGCGAAGGTCGCCATGGTGTGCATGAATTCGTAGGTCGCGCCGGTCTTCAGCCAGTCTTTCGCCACAGGGTCCGAAACCCCGTGCGCGGCGAAGGCGCCGATGGCCACGGCGGCGAATCCGCTGATCGCCGCCAGCGTCATCCAGGTGCGTCTCGTCCAGCCGGTCATGCTTTCCCCACCGTCACGGTTGCCTAGTCAGGTTGTCATCGTTCACTTTGGAGGCTGTAGGCCTGAAACGCTCCTGTGAGAAGCGACCGGCCGTTGGAGGAACAAGGCCATGGCGCTCACCAAAGGCGACGATTTCCCGATCCACCAGACGGCGGAGCCGGTCGCCTATTCGGGGACCGACCGGAACTTCTACGACCGGTATTTCTTCAACGGCTATCATCCGCAGGCCGGCGAGGACTTCTTCGCCGCCGCGTTCGGCGTCTATCCGCATCTGAACGTCGTCGACGCCGCTTTCGTGGTCGTGCGCAATGGCGTCGAGACGGCGCTGCACGCCAGCGGCTGGCTGGTCGACCGGCTGGACCTGAAGGTCGGGCCGGTGGCGATCGAGATCCTCGAGCCGCTGCACCGCCTCAAGCTCAGCGTCGACTCGCCCGAGCACGGCCTGAAGGCCGAGATCACCTTCGAGAGCCGCGCCCATCCGATCGAGGAGCCGCGCTTCGTCCGTCGCCAGGGCACGCGCACCTTCATGGACTACACCCGCCTGACCCAGAACGGCCACTACACCGGCTGGATCGAGCTGGACGGCGAGCGCCGCTCGGTCGACGGCTTCGTCGGCACCCGCGACCGGTCGTGGGGCGTGCGGCCCGTCGGCTTCCGCGACAGCCAGGAGGTGGTCCCGCCCTCGGCCCCGCAGTTCTACTGGCTGTGGTCGCCGTCGAGCTTCGACGATGGCAGCTTCTTCTTCCACAGCAACGAGGACGCGACCGGGCGGCCGTGGAACACCCGGGCCGTCTGGACGCCGGACGGCTCGACCGAAGAGCAGATGCATCACCTGAACGGCGCCGCCGCCATTGAGTGGAAGAGCAACTCCCGCCACGCCAGGAGCGCGGTCGTGACCCTGACCGACGACTACGGCAAGCCGGCCGGGTCGGTGGCCTTCCAGCCGATCTACGAGTTCCAGATGATGGGCCTCGGCTATACCCATCCGACCTGGGGCCACGGCCAGCTGCACGGCCAGCTGACGGTCGAGCGGGAGGACATCAAACTGTCGGAGGCCGACCCGACCCTGCCGTTCAACCTGCATGTCCAGGCGCTGTCGGACGTGGTCTATACCGACGCCGCCGGCAAGGTGCGCAAGGGCCGGGGCGTGCTCGAGCAGCTGGTCATCGGCCCGCATGGCCCGTCGGGCTTCACCGGCATCATGGACATGGCCAAGTGACACTGCAGGACCAGCTCGAAGCCTATCTGACCCGCATCTGGGAGACGCCCGCGCGGGTCACGACCATCGCCCGCATTCCGGGCGGGGCGAGCCGCGAGACCTATCGCTTCGACGTCGAGGTCAACGGCGGGACGCGCGGCCTGATCCTGCGCCGCGACCCGGTGGGCAGCCTGATCGACACCGAGCGGAAGCTGGAGTTCCTCGCCTTCCGCTCGTTCTTCGGCTGTGGCCTGCCGGTGCCTGAAGCGGTGGCGCTGGAAGAGGAGGGCGCCGAACTCGAGCGGCCGTTCTTCATCATGGGCCGCATCGACGGCGGCAAGGCGCAGAGCCCGTTCACCGTCGCCCCCTACGGCGAGCACGCACGGGCCATCGGCGAGCAGTTCTTCGGCCACCTCGGCCAGATCGCGGCCGCCGACCCGGCGACCCTGCCGATCGCCGAGGCCGCCACGGCCCCGGCGCTGGACGCCTGCTGGAAGAAGGAACTCGACTACTGGGAAGGCGTCATCGACGCCGACGAGGAGCATCCGCAGCCGATCGTGCGCGCCTGCATCCGCCGCCTGCGCGCCAGCCCGCCGCCGCCGGCCCAGAAGCTGTCGGTGGTGCACGGCGACTACCGGACCGGCAACTTCATGCACGACGGCGCCGGCAAGGTCATCGCCCTGCTGGACTGGGAGATGGCCCACATCGGCGATCCGCTGGAGGACCTCGGCTGGGCCATGGAGCCGCTCTGGTGCTACGGCGAGACCGACCGGGTCTCGGGCATGGTTCCGCGCGAGGAAGCCATCGCCATCTGGGAACGGGCCAGCGGCCTCAAGGTCGATCCGGCCGCCCTGGCCTGGTGGGACCTGTTCGCCTCGGTCAAGGGCCAGGCCATCTGGACCTCTTCGGCCAAGGAGTTCCGCGCCGGCGGCTTCAGGGATCCCGTGCTCGGCCTGTCGGGCTGGTACACGGCGCGCCAGCAGGACCTGGTGCTGGCCAACCGGCTCGCCGCGCTGGAGGCGCTCGCATGACCCCGACCGTTCCCGAACTGCTGCAGGGCAACTTCATCGCCCTGATGGAGCCGCCGCCGCCGGAGTCGACGGGCGACTTCCTGCAGAGCCGCGTGGCCGTCACCGGCATGATCAGCCTGCTCTGCGCCCAGGAAGCCGAACGCGGCATCGCCGCCCGGGTGTGGGAAAACGGCGCCATCCGCGAACTTCTGGCCCGCTCGGCGCCGACCTATGGCGCCGCGTTCGCCGAGGCCGCCGCGGGCGAGGACGGCGATCTGTCGCTGACCGCCCTGGACGCGGCCAACGCCGCCCTGCGCCGCGCGCTGATCGCGCTGCATATCGCCGTGGAGAACGCCCGCGACGCCGCTCTGGATACCGTCATCCGGGGGCTCTACGTTCAGATGGCCGAGGCGCGTCGCCTCGACCTGCCGCCTCTGCCCGCGAGTTGACCATGCGCACCCTCGTCGCCCTGACCGCCGGACTGACGTTGCTGACGGCGGGGGGCGCCGGGGCGGCCGGGGTGAAGAGCTTCCGGGACTGGTCGGCGGTCTGCGACAACCGCAACACCTGCGTGGCCTTCACCTATGCGCCTGACGACGCCGACGTCGCCTGGCTGCGGCTGGAACGCGCGGGCGACGCCGGCGCGCCGGTCGCGATTGTCATCGCCATCTACGCCGAGGATGACCCCGAGGTCGGCGGCGGCCCCTGGGCCCTGACCATCGACGGGAAGCCCGTCGCCGGGCTGGGCGTCCTGTCGCCGGTGCAGGACGGCACGGGCTTCTGGCGCGCCGAGGTTCCGGTGGCGGCCGGCCGCGCCCTGGCGCTCGCCGCGCGGGACGGATCGACCCTGTCGATCGCCCGCAAGGGCAAGCCGCCGATGACCCTGTCGCTGTCCGGCGGCGCGGCGACCATGCTGTGGATCGACGACCAGCAACACCGGATCGGCTCGCCGACTGCGCTCGGTCGCGGGACGGGAGCGCCGACCGCCATCGTGGTCCCGCCGGCCCCGGTGATCACCGCCGGCGCGGCGGTTTCGCAGACCGGCCTTCCAACGGCCGTCCCCGCCCCGGTGATGAAGCTCGTCGGCGACTGCGAGGACATGGAGGACCGCGCGGTCGAGCCGCTGATCGCCCGGCTGTCGCCCGGCGTCGTGCTCTACGCGCCGGTCTGCAGTCTCGGGGCCTACAACGCCGTCCACAGCCTGATCCTGGCCGACGAGGCGGGGCGCAATCCCCGTCTGATCAGTCTGCCGCTGCCGGCCGGCCTCGAGCAGACGAGCATCAGCGACCCGATGAACCTCGACTACGACCCCGACACCCGCATTCTCGGCAGCTTCGCCAAGGGCAGGGGCCTCGGCGACTGCGGCGACGAGGTCCAGTGGATCTGGGACGGCAAGGCCTTCCAGGTGCTGTCGATGCGGCTGATGCCCGATTGCCGGGGCGTGCCCGGCGACGACTGGCCGGTCCTGTTCCAGGCGGCGGTTCGCTAAACGGGCCCGACTCTGCTAGCGCGGGGCATGTCACGCGCCACCCTGCTCGGCCTGTTCTACTGCTCGATCTTCATCGGCACCGGGGCGAGCCTGCCCTACATGCCGGTCTGGTTCCGCGCCCATGGCCTCAGCGGGCTGCAGATCGGCGTGATCCTGTCGGCGCCGATGCTGGCGCGGGTGATCATCGCCCCGGCGCTGGCGGTCTGGGCCGACGGCTTCCGCATCCGCCGCACGCCGATGATCCTGCTCGGCGCGGCCTGCGGCGCCAGCTATGGCCTGATCGGCCTGGTCAGCGGCTTCGGGCCCTGGCTGGTGTTCTGGCTGGCGGCCTCCAGCTTCCTGTCCACCATCATCCCGCTGGGCGATGTGCTGACCATGCGCCGGGCGCGGACGGAGGGCTTCAACTACGGCCTGCCGCGCGGCATCGGCTCGATGGCCTTCGTCGTCGCCAACATCGGCATGGGCGCGCTGATCGCGCGGCTTGGGCCGGACATCGTCATCCCCTGGATCTGCGCCGCCGGCCTGTCGGTGGCCCTGGCCGCGCGTTTCCTGCTGCCGCCCGATCCGGTGCATGAGACGGGCGAGCGGCCCGGCCGGCGGGACCGCTGGCGCGGCGTGTCGGACCTGATGCGCAACCGGCCGTTCCTGCTGGCGGTCGGCTCGACGGCGCTGATCCAGGCGACCCACGCCTTCTACTACGCCTTCTCGGCGTTGCTGTGGAAAGCCCAGGGCGTGCCCGCGACGGTGGTCGGCCTGCTGTGGGCCACCGGCGTGGCCGCCGAGATCGCCTTCATGTGGTTCTGCGAGCCCCTGCGGCGAAGGCTCGGCCCCGAGCGGCTGGTGATCCTCGGCGGGGTCGCGGCCGCGGTCCGCTGGACGGCCTTCGCCTTCACCCCGCCGGTCTGGCTGCTGTTTCCTCTGCAGACCCTGCACGCCCTCAGTTTCGCGGCGGTGTTCATGGGCTCGCTGCAGCTCATCGAGCGCAACGCCCCGGCCCACAGCGCCTCGGCGGCCCAGACCATCAGCTCGGCCGTGTCCGGCGGCCTGATCATCGGGCTTGCGACCCTCGCCAGCGGCCGTCTCTATGACGTGGCCGGCGCGCGGGGCTATCTCGGCATGTCGGGGCTGGCGCTGGTCGGACTGATCGGCGCCTGGCGGCTCGCGGTGGCCGGGCGGAAGGCGAGGGCGGCGGCATGAGGCGATGGGGCGTTCTGCTGGGCCTGATGGCCCTGACAGCCTGCGCGCCGCGGGGCGACGATCCCCTGGCCCGCGAGGTCGGCGGCCTGCGCGGCGCGCTCATGGTCCCGGTCGCCGACGGTTATGTCCGCAACGGCGCCGGGGCGACGATCCGTCTGAAGGACGGGCGGCTGTTTCATCTCGTCACCCGCCATCGCAAGAAGGCCGGGGTGTCGATCGACCACTGGCCGGCCGACATCGCGGTGATGACCTCGGGCGACGACGGCCGGACCTGGACCCGCCCGCGCACCCTGTTCCATGGCCCGGGGCCCAGCGCCGTGCAGCCGGCGCTGGCGCGTCTGGCCTCGGGCGAACTCGGCGTCAGCTACAGCCGCATCACCGACGGCGCGGTCGCCGACAAGGTGTTCCGCTGGTCGAGGGACGAGGGAAAGACCTGGTCCGATCCGGTCCCGGTCTGCCCGCCGATCGCCTACTGCACCAGCGCTCACGACCGCCTGACGGTGCTCGCGAGCGGCCGGCTGGTGATCCCGTTGCACGTCAAGCTGAGCGTCAATCCCGAGCAGGACGCCACCCGCGTCGCCCGGTCCGACGACAACGGCCGCAGCTGGAAGGTGTCAGACCAGACCATCAACGTGCCGGTGATGATCCCCGGCTACCGCGCGCCGAAGGGCATGTCGGTGCTGCCGAGCTTCTGGGAGGCCAGTATCGTCGAGCGCCTCGACGGCTCGCTGCTGATGCTGGGCCGCACCCTTGCCGGCGGCCTGTACGCCACGACCTCGACCGATCGGGGAGAGCACTGGACAGCGCCGGCGCCGACAACCCTCGTCACCGGGGCCTCGCCGGGCGAGGCGGTGCGGCTGCCCGGGCCGGACGGAACCTTGATGGTTATCTGGAACCGCTGTTGTCTGGGGCCGAAAAGCGCCCAGTTCGGCCGGCGGCTCACGCTGTCCTCGGCGGTCAGCCACGACGGCGGCCTGACCTGGGGCGGCGTCCGCGACCTGGAGGCCATCGCGCCGGTCGGGCGGGTCGAGTATCCGGCGATCCTGATCTCCAACGGCAAGGTCTACGTCACCTATCGGGTGCTGGGCCGGTCGCTGCCGCCGGGAGGCTCGCAGGAGTACCTGGCGGTGCTGCCGGTCGACTGGTTCGACGTCGAGGCGACGTTCCATCAGCCTGAGGCCGCCGCCACGGCGCGGTGACGCGCGGATGATGACCAAAACTTCATGCCCCCGGCGGTTGAAGCGCGGCGAGTCCTGACGGATAACGTCGCTATCCGGGGTCGGGGGACGGGCCGTGCAGGCTCTGCTCGAAATCATCGCCGCGCTTGTCTTGTGGGGCGCCTCCGTGGTCCTCGCCCAGTTCGGGGTCGAGGCCGACTTCGCGCGGCCCGTCGCCCCGGTTTCGGCCCCCGCAAATCCGGACCGGCGCGCCGCCCCGACGCCGCGCGAAACGCCCGCGACCTGCCCCGGCCAGGGGGTCAGACGGACCCCGGTTCACGTTGTTTGAGCCTGCGCGACCGTCCGTCACGGGGCGGACGTTAACGAAACCTTTTCAAGCCCTTTTCCCGGGCGAGTTTCACCGTTAGGTTTCTCCCAGCGCGCGAGGTGTGGGGCCGGCGATCGCGCGGCATTTTGTCTTCTTGGCCCCTGCAGGACCGCGACCCGCGAATGACGGCCAGGAAGCCCCGCTCTCCGTTCGATTTCTCCCGCGTGTCGCGCGAGGTCGCCGCCTCGCAGCAGGTCGCTGAACAGATCGCCGAAAGCGAGCTGGACGCCCCGCCGTCGCTCGAGGCCGAACTGGAGATCCGCCAGGCGCCGCCGATGGTCGAGATGGCCGCCGAGGACGCCGCGCCGCCGACGCCGGTCCGACCGGTCGAACCCAACGCCGAGCCGCCGCTGCCGCCGGCGGTCCTGTACCGCGCCGAGAAGATCAAGGAGCCCTCGGGCAGCCCGATCTGGATCGGCGCGTTTCTCGTCAGCGCCCTGTGGGCCGTGGCGCCCGTCGCGTTCGCGCTGGGCTGGAGGTGGAAGATCGAACCGCTCGGCGACGACCCGCTCGCGCTCGGCCTGTTCGCCGTCCTGGCCATCGGCCCGGCGGCGCTGGTGTTCGTCGCCGCCTACGCCCTGGTTCAGGGCCGCAAACTGGCCGCCGAGGTGCGCCGGGCGCGCGACACGACTTCCCGCCTGCTCGGTCCGGCCGCCATGGCCGCCGCCGAAACCGGCTCGGTGATTGAGTCCGTCCGCCTGCAGATCGACAGCGCCGCCGGCGCCGCCCATGAGGCGCGCGAGACCATGCTGGCGCTGCGCCAGGCCATGGCCGAGGAGACCGAGCGTCTCGCCGCCGCCGCCGCCCAGTCGACCCGCGTCGCCGCCGATCTGGCCACGACGCTCGGCGCCGAGCGCGAACAGCTGGCCGAACTGAGCGGCGAGCTCGACGCCCGCGCCACCGCCGTCACCGACTCCATCACCAGCCAGGCCCGCATGGTCGCCGAGGCGTCCGACCTGGCCGAAACCCAGCTGCGCGAGGCCGAGGCCGCCCTGGCCGCCCGCGCCGCCGATCTGGCCGCCGCCGCGGGCGAGGCCAGCGACGCCGCCCGCGTGGCCGGCGAGGACCTGGCCCGTCAGGTCGCCCGCCTGGAGACGGCCGGCGTCGGCGTCGGCGACCAGATGCGTCTGGTCGAGGAGGGCCTGACCCAGCAGCGGGCGTCGCTCGTCACGGTCGCCCACGCCCTGCGCGCCGATCAGGAAGACTTCGCCGCCCTGGCCGAGAGCCGCACGGCGCAGCTGTCCGAGTTCATGATCCACGCCACCGAGGGCGCGACCAACCTCGGCGAACAGGCGGCCAAGGGCGCCGAGGCCCTGCGTCAGCTGATCGCCGACGCCGCCGAGCGCTTCGAGGCCCTGACTGAACACGCCCGCGCCGAACGCGCCGCGCTCGGCGAGGAAGCCGCCCAGGCGCTTTCGCTGGTCGGCTCCGCGGCGGCCCGCGAGCGCGACGGTCTGGAAGATGATCTGAAGCAGGCCATCGAGCGGCTCGGCGCCGCCGCCCAGGCCGCCCGCGAGGTGGCCGAGGGCCACGCCGAGGCCGCCAGCCAGCGTGTCGACCAGCTGAGCGAAGCCGCCTTCGCCGCGCACCAGAAGGCCGACGCAGTGTTCGAGGCGCGCCTGACCGAGGCCCGCGACCTGATCGAGCAGTCGGCCCAGATGGTCGAGCAGGCCGGCGCCGCCACGGCCCAGAAGCTGGAGCAGGGGGCCGCCTCCGCCCGCGGCGCCCTGGCCGAACTGGAGCGCATGCTCGGCGAGGTCGACGCCCGCGCCTCGCGCCTGCCCGAGGCCGCCCGCGCCCGGGTCGAGGAAGTCCGCGTCTCGGTCGAGCAGAGCATGGACGACCTGCTGGCCGCGGCGCGCCGCGCCGCCGAAGAGACCCAGACGATCGACGCCACCTTCCAGGAACGCGTCCGTCGCAACTACGACATGCTCAGCGAGGCCGTGAAGGTCATGGGTGTGGTCGCCGGGGCCGCCGGCAACGCCGCGCCGGCCATCGGGGCCAGCCGCACCCAGCGCGTCGAGACGGCGATCCGCGCCGCCGAGGCGCCGCCGTCGCCCTCGGCCGAGGCCGCCGGCCTTCGCCCGCGCCTCAAGCTGACGCCGACCGCCACGGACGAGGAATTCCGCAGCGTGTTCGAGACCGCCGGCGGTCGCACGCCGGCGCCCCAGCCCGCGCACGAGCCCGGCGAGAGCGGCTGGAGCTGGAAGGACCTGCTGACCTCGATCGACAGCGATGCGGGGGATCCGGAGAGCCTGGCCGAGCGCATGGCCGCCGAAATCGCCGGCATGGGCATCGACCCCGCCGCCCTGCTGCCGCGCAACCGCATCGACGAGATCGCCGCCGCCGTCCAGACGCGCGACGTCGAGGGCGCGCGCGAGGTGGTCCGCCGCCTGGCCCCGGCCGCCATCCGCCGTCTCGTCCGCCGCCTGTTCTCCGACGCCGCCATGCGCGGCCAGACCGAACGCTTCCTGCAGCGTTTCGGCGGGATGATCGAGGAAGCGGGCGAGCGCGACCGCAGCGGCCTGCTGGCGGGGACCCTGCTGGCCTCCGACGGCGGCCGGGCCTACCTGCTGCTGGACGCCGCGGCGGGCGATCTCGGCTAGGCGCGCCGGGAACAGGATCGGCTGTCATTGCTTGTGATCGAGGGGCCGCTTTGACAGAAGGATGGCCATGGCGCGCCCCCTGAGCTTGCAGATTCCCCGGTCGGCTTCCGGCCCCACCAGCCGGCATGTGCGGCAGAACGTGAAGCTGATGGACGACCTCCTGATGGAGGCCATCGGCTATCTCGACGGGGAGGACGCCGCGGCCCTGGTCGGCAGCGCCCGGCGCGCGGCCTCCGAAGGCGGCGACGCCCCGCATCTGGGCTTCCTGTTCAACGCCGTGACCCCCGACGAGGGCATGCTGCTGGCCCGGGCGTTCGCCTGCCACTCCATGCTGGCCAACATCGGCGAGGACGTCGCCGGCCGCCGCCGCCAGGCCGAGGACGAGGGGCAGGGCGACGCGGCCCGCACCGTCGCCGCGGCGCTGGAGTCGCTGGGGCTCGGACCCGACGCCCTGGCCGACCTGAACGTCGTGCCGGTGCTGACGGCCCATCCGACCGAGGTGCGCCGCCGGGCGCTGGTCGACCGCGAGGCGGAGATCTCGCGGCTGATGGCGCTGCGCCGCCACCACCTGCCCGTCGACCTCGACAAGCGCATCCGCGAAAGCCTGTTCCGCGAGGTGGCGCTGCTGTGGCGCACCCGCCTGCACCGCCCCGAGAAGATCACGGTGCGCGACGAGATCCGCAACGCCCTGTCGATCGTGCGCACCTCGATGTTGCCGGCGTTGATCGACCTCTACGAAAACTGGAGCGATGTGATCGGCGGCGGCGGCGACGTGCCGCCGATGCTCAAGCTGGGCAGCTGGCTCGGCGGCGACCGCGACGGCCATCCCGGCGTCACCGGCGAGACCCTGCGGCTGGCGTTGAGCTCCCAGGCGCGGGTGATCCTCGATGTCTACGCCGCCGAGGTGCGCCGGCTGTGGTCCGACCTGGCCATTTCCGACGTCTACGAGGGCGCGTCCGAGGCGCTGCTGACCCTGGCCCGGACCTCCGACGACGCCTCGATCCATCGCGCCGACGAGCCCTATCGGCTGGCGCTGGAGGTGGTGTTCGACCGGCTGTGCGCCACGTCCCTGTCGCTGACCGGGGCGATGGTCGCCTTCGCCACGACCGCGCCGGCGGCCTCGGTCCGGCCCTATGAAAGTCCGGCCGCGTTCGTCGCCGACCTGGAGACGGTGCGGGACTCCCTGGCCAGGCACGGCGGCGAGCGGCTGATCGGACCGCGCCTGACGACCCTGCTGCAGGTCGCGCGCGTCTGCGGTTTCCACCTGCTGGCCATCGACATGCGCCAGAATGCCGACGTGCATGAGCGGCTGGTCGCCGAACTGATCACCCGGTCCGGCCAGGACATCGACTATCTGGCGCTCGACGAGGACGCCAGGGTCGCGCTGCTGCTCGGCGAGATGGCTCACCAGCGCCCGCTGCGCTCGCCCTTCGCCGACTACAGCGAGGAGACCATGCGCGAGCTGGCCACGCTCGAGGCGGCGGCCGAGGCGGTGACGCTCTACGGCCCCGACGCCATCGGCGCCTATGTCGTGTCCAAGACGGCCAGCCTCTCGGACATCCTCGAGCCGCTGGTGCTGCTGGCCCAGGTCGGGCTGGTGCGGGGCGGCGCGCAGCCGCGGGCCCATGTCCGCGTCTCGCCGCTGTTCGAGACCATCGAGGACCTCGACCACGGCCCGGCCATCCTGCGCCGCTGGCTCGAGCTGCCGCTGGCCCGCGCGATCCTCGGCGACAGGCCGGTGCAGGAGGTGATGGTCGGCTATTCGGACTCCAACAAGGACGGCGGCTACGTCGCCTCGCGGCGCGGGGTGGCGCGCGCGGCCTCGGCCCTGGCGGCCGTCTGTGACGAGCTTGGCGTTGGCCTGCGCATCTTCCACGGCCGCGGCGGCTCGGTCGGCCGGGGCGGGGGCCCCGCCGCCGAGGCCGTGCTGGCCCAGCCGCCCGGCACGGTGCAGGGCCGCCTCCGGATGACCGAGCAGGGCGAGATGATCGCCCGCCGCTACGGCGACCAGCCGACCGCCCGGCGCAATCTCGAAAGCCTCGTCGCCTCGGTGCTGATCGCCAGCAACGACCGCCGCGCCACCGGCCCGTCGGCGAAGGCCACGGCGGCCATGGACGCCCTCGCGGCCGGCTCGTTCGCCGCCTACCGCGCGCTGGTCTACGAGACCCCGGGCTTCACCGACTTCTTCTGGGCCGCGACGCCGATCAGCGAGATCGTCCAGCTCAACATCGGCAGCCGGCCGGCCTCGCGCACCGCCAGCCGCGCGATCGAGGACCTGCGGGCCATCCCCTGGGTGTTCAGCTGGTCGCAGGCGCGGTTCATGCTGCCCGGCTGGTTCGGCTTCGCCGGCGGCGTGGCGCGCGCCGGGCTGACGATCCCGCAGCTGACCGATCTGGCCGGCGAGTTCGACGTCTTCGCCGCCCTGCTGTCGAACATGGAGCTGGCCCTGGCCCAGAGCGACATGACCATCGCCGCGCGCTACGCGGGCCTGGCCCATGATGTGCCCAACGCCGGCGCGATCATGGACGCCATCCGCGCCGAGCACGAGCAGGCCGTCGCGATCGCCCTGGCCATCCGCGGCGGCGACCAGCTGCTCGACGATCGCCCGGACCTGCTGGAGTCGGTCGAGCTGGCGGCCCAGGCCGTCGATCCGTTGAACTTCCTGCAGCTGGAGCTGCTGTCCCGTCGCCGCGCCGGCGACCAGGACGAACAACTGCGGCTGGCCATCCAGCTGACCGTGGCAGGCGTGGCGGCGGGCCTGCGGAACACGGGCTAGGGACAGACGCCTCGGGTGTCTGTCCCTGACGTTACGGGAGGCTTCCCCTTTGCGTCGCCCTCCCTTACTGCATCGGCAAAACAAACCGACACAAGGGACGCGCCACCATGGCCCTAGACGCCGAAACCCGGGACCAGTTCATCGACACCCTGCGCCGGTTCGTCACCGAACGGCTGCGGCCGCTCGAGGCCCAGGTGGCCGAGAACGACAAGGTGCCGGACGCGATCGTCCAGGAGATGCGCGACCTCGGCCTGTTCGGCATCTCGATCCCCGAGGAATACGGCGGCCTCGACCTGTCGATGGAAGATGAATGCCTGGTGGTGTTCGAACTGGGCCGCGCCAGCCCGGCGTTCCGCTCCGAGATCGGCACCAACGTCGGCATCGGCAGCCAGGGGCTGGTGATGTTCGGCACCGACGAGCAGAAGGCGAAGTGGCTGCCCGGCGTCGCGTCGGGCGAGGTCGTCACCTCCTTCGCCCTGACCGAGCCGGAAGCCGGTTCCGACAGCGCCGCGGTGCAGACCCGCGCGATCCTCGACGGCGACGCCTATGTGCTGAACGGCTCCAAGCGCTACATCACCAACGCCGGAAAGGCCGGGCTGTTCACCGTCATGGCGCGCAGCAATCCGGACGTGAAGGGCGGCGGCGGCGTCTCGGCCTTCCTCGTGCCGAGCAACCTGCCGGGCATCACCGTCGGCAAGCCCGAGAAGAAGATGGGCCAGCACGGCGCCCAGATCCACGACATCACCTTCGACAACGTGCGGGTGCCGGTGGAGAACCGCCTCGGCAACGAGGGCGAGGGCTTCAAGGTGGCCATGCAGGTGCTGGACAAGGGCCGGCTGCACATCGCCGCCCTGTGCGTCGGCGTGGCCGAACGCCTCATCGCCGACAGCGTCGCCTACGCCGGCGAGCGCAAGCAGTTCGGCCAGGCGCTGGCGCAGTTCCAGCTGATCCAGGGCATGATCGCCGACATGAAGACCGAGTGCATGGCCGCGCGCGCGCTGGTCATGGAGGGCGCGCGCAAGCGCGACCGCGGCGAGACCATCGTGCTGGAAGCCGCCGCCGCCAAATACTTCGCCTCGGAGATGGTCGGCCGCGTCGCCGACAAGGCCGTGCAGATCTTCGGCGGCGCCGGCTATGTCGCCGACTACGGCATCGAGCGCCTGTACCGCGACGTGCGCATCTTCCGCATCTACGAGGGCACCAGCCAGGTGCAGCAGATCGTCATCGCCCGCGAAACGATGAAGCGGGGCGGTTAGGCGAGGAGGACCGGGTCCGGCGACAGCCGGCGCCTGTCTCCGTATCGCGAGAGACGGACTATGGCAGGTCGCCGCCGTAAAGGTTGATCGCCCAGTCGGGGAGGGGCGCGCCGACCTCGGTGGCCTTTCCATCGACAAAGCTGATCAGGAGCCTGGGAGCCCGGCCCAGCCCGCTGCTGTCGAAGACTTCGGCGCGGTCAGCGCTCAGCACGGCGCTCCGTATGAGCGGCTGGTTTCGCGCGTAGCGGGCCCGGACGCGATCTTCCGGCGCCCGATGGCCCTCTTGCCTCACCCGGGCCCGGACGCGGAGGACCGCCATGTCCGCATCCTCGACGTTGAGATGATAGACGACAATCCGATAGCCCCGCGTCCGGGCGGCCTGCAGAAGGTCAAGCTTGGAGGGGTGCGAGAAGGTTGTCTCCACCACGAGATCCTCGCCCGCCCCGATCAGTTCCCGCCGCCGCAGGTCTGCAAGACGTTGGCCCTCGGCGGACTCTTCGATGGTCTCGGCCACATGGCCGAAGGTCTTGAGAGCCAATTCGTCGGCGTTGACGAATTCCGCGTCCAGCCTTCCGGCAAGCCGGTGTCTGTAGAAGGTGGTTTTGCCCGCACCGTTGGGTCCGGCGAGGATGAACAACGTCGGCGACGGCGCGAAAGCGGCCATCGGGAAACTCAGCTCGCCTTGCGAAGCCGCGGCTTGAGCGGACGTTGGACGAGCTTGCCCTCGTCGTCGAGCCCGACAGCGCCGGGCAGGTCCGCCAGAGCCGCGTAGGCGGCGATCTCGTCATCCGGCGGGGTCCTGAACCGGTCATGCATCTGGTCGAGCACCGCTTCCTGTTCATCGCGTGAAAGGGTGCGCAGCGTCACCTTTCCCTCCAGCGTCTCGCGCACCCGGCTCACCGGCATGCCCGGGGCGCTTTCCAGCGCCCGGCCCAAACGGGCCCAGTGCTCGATCTGGCCGCCCAGCGAACGGTTGACGAGCTCGGCTTCGCGACGGGCATCCTCGACGAAGGCGCTGGTCAGCTTCACGGAAGCGAAATTGCGGGCGGCCATGGCAAGGCTCCGACGGAAGGTGTCATAATGACACCTCGCGTGGCCGGATTCAAGGTCGTGGACCCGCCCCTAGCGCAGGAACCCCGCTTCGGCGAAGTCGAGCATCCGCTCCAGCAGGGCGTCGACCTCGCCCTCGCGGGTCAGGCCGCCGGACAGGACGTGCAGCCGGTCAAGCTCCATGAAGCGGTTCTGGTGGATCATCCCCAGCACGAAGTGCAGCCGCCAGTAGACCTCCTCCGGCGCCAGGCCGGGCAGGGCGGCCAGCAGGGCGTCGGCGAAGCGCTTGAGGTGGCTGACGTCGCTGCCCAGAACCTCGCGGATTTCGGCCGTGCCCTCGCTGCGGGCGCGGATCAGGAACTGCAGCGAGATGCGCCGGTCGTTCGACGGGTCCAGCCACTTGAGCGGCGGGGCGAACAGGGCGGTGAGGATCTCGCGCACCGGCGGCTTGCCGGCGTTGCGGTCGGCGGCCTCGTGCAGCATCCGCGCGCGGTCGCGGTTCAGCTCCTGGGTCCGGCGCCGGAAGATCTCGAACAGCAGGGCGTCCTTGGAGCCGAAGTGGTAGTTCACCGAGGCAAGATTGACACCCGCCTCGGCGGTGATGTCGCGCACCGAGACGTTCTGGAATCCGTGCAGGGCGAACAGCCGCTCGGCGGCGTTGAACACCAGCTGCTTGGTGGCGGCCTCGGCCTCGGGAGTCTTGGGCTCCACGCCGGGATCGTCAGTGTGACTCAAAACGCAGCCCTTCCGTTCCGTGACGGCAGCTTTACGGGCGCCGCGTCTCCGCGCAAGAGGCGATGAACAGTTGTTCGATTGCTGTGGCGTGGCGACGCACCCGGCGCGCGCCGCGCCGGCGTTTAACGCGCCATAAAGCGTTTCAATGTCTTGCCTTGGGTCAACGCGACGCAGGGTGTCATGAGATATTGGCTTGTACGAAAAGCTGATTCTCGCGTCATCGTTGCGTCCAGTCAGCCAAACCGGAAAGGCTTTCATTTCCGGGTTGTTCCAGGCAACCGCCGACGTACGCCGACTGGCGACCGGCTGGAGGATTGAAGACCATGCCCGCTCCCGCCCTCTCCGGTCTCGATACCGTCGTCTTCCTCGAAAACACGGTCAACGCCACCCCGCAGGTCATCGATTCGAGCGTGGTGTTCACCGACGTCGATGACGATTTCAACGGTGGCCGCCTCACGGTGACGGGGCTGCTGGCGGAGGACACGGTTTCGATCCGCTCCGTCGGCAACAACCCCGGAGAGATCAGCTACAACAGCGGCACGGGCGAGGTCAGTTACGGCGGCGTGGTGTTCGGTGTCGCCGTGGGCGGCGCCGGGGGCGCCCTGACGATCACCTTCGACGCGGACGCGACGTCCGCGGCCATCGACGCCCTGATCGAGAATCTTACCTACGCCAACAGCAGCGACACGCCGACGTCCAGCCGGACGCTGACGATCAATGTCTTCGATGCGGCGGGCCATGACATTCAGGGCGCCTTCGCGGTGACCCAGCTGGTCGGCGCCGCTGACCCGTTCGATGCGGGCACGGTCAGCGGCTACAACCGGCCGACGGTCGCGGATCTCGACGGAGACGGCGATCTGGACCTGATCGTCGCCGACGGCGGCGGCTTCGTGCACTATTTCGAGAACACCGGCTCCGCGACGTCGCCGGTGTTCGTCGAGCAGACGGGAGCGGCCAGCCCGGTCGACGGCATCAATCTCGGCGGCTTTGCGACGTCCACCCTCGTCGATCTGGACGGCGACGGCGACTACGACCTGTTCGCGGGCAGCTATTTCGGCGACTACCGCTACTTCGAGAACACCGGCAACGCCGCGGCGGCCGTCTTCACGGAGCGGACGGGCGGGGCCAACCCGTTCGACGGCATCAGTGTCGGCGCGATCCCGAACGCCGCCTTCGCCGATCTCGACAATGACGGTGATCTGGACTTCGTCCTCGGCGTCGACGGCGCCGTCACCTACTTCGAAAATACCGGCTCGTCGGCGGCGCCGACCTTCACCCAGCGGACCGGGGCTTCGAACCCGTTCGACAGCATCACCGCGAGCCGGGCGTCGCCGACCTTCCATGACGTGGACCAGGATGGAGACCTTGATCTCCTGCTGGGCAACTTTGACGGAACGGTCCAGTATTTCGAGAATACCGGCACAGCGGGCGCGCCTGTCTTCACCGAACGGACGGGGGCGGCCAACCCCTTTGACGGCGTCGACATCGGGTTCAACACCTCGCCGGTGTTCGCTGATCTCGACGGCGACAACGACGCGGACGTGCTGCTCGGTACGGGCGACGCCATCCAGTACTACCAGAACACCGCGAGCCACGGCTCCACGGTCAACGTCGGTGTCACGGCCCAGACGGACACCTTCACCGGCGACGGCGCGGCCAATGTGCTCACCGGCACGTCCGGCGACGATATCCTGCAGGGCCTGGACGGCGACGACACGCTGACCGGCGGCGACGGCAATGACCGTCTGCGGGGCGGCACGGGCGCCGACGCCATGTTCGGCGGCAACGGCAACGACGTCTATGTCGTCGACAACGTCCTCGACACGACGGACGAGACCGGCGGCAGCGGCACGGACACCGTGGTGACGCGCGTCACCTTCACCCTTGCGACCGACATCGAGAACCTCACCCTGGCCGCGGTCGGCGGGGCCATCGACGGCACGGGCAACACCCTCGACAACCTGATCACCGGCAATGCCTCGGCCAACGTCCTGTCAGGGATGGACGGCAATGACACGATCAATGCCGACGGCGGCAACGACACGGTCAACGGCGGCGACGGCGCCGACACGCTCAACGGCCAGGTCGGCGACGACACCCTCAACGGCGACGCCGGGATCGACACCCTCGACGGCGGCAGCGGCAACGACACGCTCGACGGCGGGACCGGCGCCGACGTCATGACCGGCGGCCTCGGCAACGACATCTACTATGTCGATGTCGGCGGCGACAGCGTCACCGAGAACGCCGGTGAGGGCACCGACGAGGTCCGGGCGGCGATCACCTACAGCCTCGGCGCCAATGTCGAAAACCTGACCCTGACCGGCGGCGGCGATATCGACGCCACCGGCAACGCGCTTCGCAACGTCATCACCGGCAACGGCGGGGCCAACACCATTCACGCCGGCGACGAGGTCGACACCGTCAGCGGCGGTGACGGCAATGACACGATCTACGGCGAAGCCGGCAATGACGTGCTGAACGGCGACAACGGCGCTGACCTGCTCGACGGCGGCGACGGCGACGACACGCTCAGCGGCGGCGCGGGCGCGGACTACCTGCGCGGCGGCGTCGGGGCCGACCGGATGAGCGGCGGCACGGGCAACGACTACTACGTCGTCGACAACGTCGGCGACACCACCGACGAGACCGGCGGCGACGGAACCGACGAGGTCATCAGCCGGATCACCTGGACCCTGCGCGACGGCACCGAGAACCTGACCCTGGCCGCGCCGGGCGGGGCGATCAACGGCACGGGCAACGCGGCGGACAACGTCATCCTCGGCAACAGCTCGGCCAACGTGCTGTCGGGCCTGGACGGCGACGACAACATCAACGGCGACGGCGGCGCCGACACCCTGCGCGGCGGCAACGGCGCCGACACCCTCGACGGCTCGGTCGGCAACGATACCCTGTACGGAGATGCGGGGATCGACACCCTGATCGGCGGCTGGGGCAACGACATCCTCGACGGCGGGACCGGCGCGGACTCGATGGCCGGCGGCCTCGGCAACGACACCTACTATGTCGACGACACCCTCGACACGATCACCGAGGGCGCTGGCGAAGGCACGGACGCGGTCGAGTCCTCGGTGACCTACACCCTGGCCGCCAACGTCGAGAACCTGACCCTGCTGGTGCTCGCCGGCAACATCGACGGCACCGGCAGCAACGTGCGCAACACCATCATCGGCACGCGCGGCGACAACGTGCTGCACGGCATGGGGGACATGGATACGCTGTACGGCGGCAACGGGGCCGACACCCTCTACGGCGACGACGGCAACGACGTACTCTACGGCGAGAACGACAACGACACCCTGTACGGCGGCAACGGCGAGGACACCCTGACCGGCGGCGGCGGCTCGGACACCTTCGTGTTCACCAACCTCGACATCCACCGCACCGGCCTTGGCCAGTCGGCCGACAAGGACAAGATCCTTGACCTGGCGTTCAACTCGAACGACCGGATCGACCTCTCGGCCATCGACGCCAACGTCAATCTCGCCGGCGACCAGGCCTTCACCTTCGTCAGCAAGTTCACCCATGTCGCCGGCCAGGCGACCCTGGCGTTCAGCGGCGGGGTCACGGTGCTGCAGCTCGACGTCGACGGCGACGGCTACGCCGACCTGCGCGTCGAGATCACCGGCAACCACGCCGCCACCACCACCAATCTCTACACGGGCGGCGGCGACACCAACGGCGGCTGGGTGCTGTAAATCCCGGAGGGCCGGGCGGCGATCAGTCGAAGATCGTCGCCGGCCCGCCCATGACGATCCGGGCGCAGCCGATGACCATGTCGGTGGTGCCCGCGATCAGACCTTCCATGTTCCGCAGCAACGGTTCGCTCAGGCGTTCGCGTCCGTCTCCCGTGGGGATCAGGAAGCCCGCCTGGCGAGCCCGTGACAGCAGGGTGTTCACCTGCATGCGCGAGGTTTCGCAGCGGGCGGCCAGGCCGGCGACCGTGAAGTCCAGCGGGCCGCGCGGCAGGAAGCTGTCGCCCGGCGCGCCGCGCTGGAGCATTTCGCACAGGATGATCAGGCCGGCGTAGCGGTCCGAGAACAGGTCCAGCTCGTTCTTGCGCGGCGCGGCCAGCTCCATGTTGGCGAAGCTGACCTCGCTGATCGTCACGAAGAAGGCGTCGAAGGCCGTCGGGTCGCTGTCGAAGCGCGCCAGCAGCGCGGGGATCGCCGGATCGAGCCGCGCCCGCACTTCGAGTTCGCGGCGGATCCGCTGCTCGAAGGCCCGCCGCATCTTCGCCGTGGTGTGAAAGTGGCGCGTACGGCCGTCCCCCGCGTGCGGCGCCGGCTCGATGTAGCCGATGAACCTCAGGTAGGCGAGCAGGGCCCGGGCCCGTCCGGGGCCCGAGATCGTCGTCCGCTTGAGCGACTCGCTCATCCGCGCCGTGGTCAGGCCGCCCGGCGTGGCCTCAAGGTAGATGGCCCAGTTGCCGGCCGCGAACCGGCCCATGTCGCGCAGAAGGCGGCTGATCTCGCCCACCTCGCCGGGGTGGGGCCCCCAGATCTCGACGATGTCCCGCGCAAGTTCGGCGAAACCCGGCATCGCCTGGCGGCGGGCGTGGGGGATCTCGCGATCAACGGCTTCGTGGTTAAGGGCCAGGGCCAGCGTGCGCGCGGCGTCCGACGGGGGCGGCGGAAGCGCGGTACGACGTTGCTGCACTTGGGTCACACGCGTCTCAACAAGGCGCCCGAAGGCGATACCAGCGGATTATTGCACTATCTGTGCCAGGAGGTGTCACCGAAATGGAGGGTCCACCAGACATTCCGACTGGCCCCGCCATCACCGGCAATGTCAGCGGGACGACGGCCAACCTCTACACCGGCGCGGCCGACGGGAACGGCGGCTGTGTGCTCTGAGGCCTCAGTCGGGATGCCAGTCGGCGATCGACGGGCGGACCCAGGGCGGGAACAGGTCGACCATCGGCTCGTACTTGTCCCGCGCCGCCTTGTGCCGCGCCTTGAGCTCGGCGACGACCTCGGGGTGCAGCGAGGCGACGCTGTAGTTTTCGCCGGGGTCGCGGCGGATGTCGAACAGCAGCGGGTAGTTGAACCGGCCGAGGTTCAGGCGCCAGCCGCGCGTATGCACCCGGGTGACGAACTTCCAGTCGGCCGTCCGGATCGCCGCCACCTTGGTGTTGTCGAACAGGAGGATCTGGTCGTGCGGCGACGGGGCGCCCTTGAAGATCACCTCGCCGATGTCCGCGCCGTCCAGCTCCAGGTCTTCGGGCAGGGCCTGGCCCGCCAGCCGCGCCAGGGTCGGCAGCAGGTCGAGGTTGCTGGCGATGGCGTCGGTGACCACCCCGGCCGGCACGGTTCCCGGCTGGCGCAGGATGAACGGCACGCGATAGCCGCCGTCGAAGCCCGAGCCGCCCTTGCGGTCGCGGAACGGCCCTGACGAACCCTCGAACCACGGCCCGTTGTCGGAGGTGAAGATCACCAGGGTGTTCTCCTCCAGCCCCAGCGCCTTCAGACGGTCGAGCAGGGTCCCGACATTGCGGTCGATCTCCTCGACCACGTCGCCATAGGCGCCGGCCGGGGAATCCCAGGTCCTGTCGTCGTTGCGCACCAGCGGCACATGCGGCGCGGTCAGGGCCAGCAGGGTGAAGAACGGCCGATCGCGGTTGGCCTCGGCGAAGGCCAGCGTCTCGGCGAAGAACCGCTGGGTCAGCTTCGGGAAGTCGACTGGGCTCTCGGTCAGGGGCGCGTCGCCGTCCTTCTCGAAATACGCCAGCGGCTGCATGTCGTGGCTGTAGGGCAGGCCCTTGAACACATCGAAGCCGTGCACGTTCGGCGGCCAGTACTGGCCCCGGTGGCCCAGGTGCCACTTGCCGATCAGGGCCGTGGCGTAGCCGGCGGGCCTGAGCGCCTTGGGGAGGGTCAGCTCGCTCAGCGGCAGGCCCCGGTCCTCGGGCGACTGGATCACCTCGTGCGCCAGGTTCATCCGCACGGGATAGCGGCCGGTCATCAGGCCGGCGCGCGAGGGGGTGCAGAGGTTGGCGCTGGCGTAGAAGTCGCTGAACCGCGTGCCCTCCGCCGCCATCCGGTCGAGGTTCGGCGTGCGGATGATCGTCCCGCCGTCGCAGCCCAGGTCGCCGTAGCCGAGGTCGTCGGCCATGATGATGATGACGTTGGGCGGACCGCTCATGGACGCTCTCAGGCTGTCGCGGTGACGATCCAGACGGCGGCGGGCAGGAAGACGCCGCTGGGGCCGGCGTGCGGCTCCAGCGCCGCGCGCAGGCTGTCGATGACCCGGTCCCGCTGGTCCGGGTTCTCGCGCAGCATCATGCCGAGCGGGCCGACGCGCAGGGACAGGGCGACGGTTTCCTCCAGCGTATTGCCGCCGATCAGGGCGTCATGGGCGTCGATCTCGACGCCTTTGAAGCCGCCCTCGGTGAGGATGCCGCGCACCCGGTCCGGGTCGGCGAAGGCGAACGGCCCCGGCGCCCAGGGATCGGCCGGCGGCGGGGGCGGGGGGAGGTGCTCCAGCGCCGCCCGCATCGGCAGCAGCATCCACTCGTTCAGCGCCAGCGGACGCCAGCAGACGAAGGCCAGCCGCCCGCCCGGCCGCAGGGCCTGACGCAGGTTGGCGAAGGCGGCCGGCGGGTCGCCGAAGAACATCACCCCGAAGCGCGAGAACACGCCGTCCGCGCCGCCCCGGGCGAAGGCGCGGGTCTGGGCGTCGGCCTCGAGGAACCGCACATTGGTCAGGCCCGCCTCGGCGGCGCGTCGTCGGGCGACGGCCAGCATCGGGGCGGAGATGTCGACGCCGAGCACCGACCCGTCGGGTCCGACCTCGCCGGCCAGCTCCAGGCTGGTCTGGCCGCAGCCGCAGCCGACGTCGATCAGGCGCTCGTCGGCCGCCGGATCGAGCGCGGCCATGGCCGTCAGGCCGAGCGGCTTGAGCTGCCGGTCGAGCCGGTCCTGCTGGTCGACCCAGGTCTCGCCCGCCGCCGCGTTCCAGTAGGCGATCTGGTCGGCGTTGGCCGCCTGCGCGCCCTCAGCGGCCACGCACGAGCTCGCGCATGGCCTTGTCCAGCCCGTCGATGGTCAGCGGGTACATGCGGTCATTGACCAGCTGCTTCATCACCCCGATCGACTGGGTGTAGTCCCAGTGGCGCTCGGCGGTCGGATTGAGCCAGACCACGTTGGGATAAATCTGGGTCACGCGGTCGACCCAGATGGCGCCGGGCTCCTCGTTCCAGTGTTCCACGCTGCCGCCCGGATAGGTGATCTCGTAGGGGCTCATGGTCGCGTCGCCGACGAAGATCACCTTGTAATCGCTGGGGAACTTGTGGAGCACGTCCCAGGTGTTCTGCTTCTCGGTCTGGCGGCGGCGGTTGTCCTTCCACACGCTCTCGTAGAGGCAGTTGTGGAAATAGAAGAACTCAAGGTTCTTGAACTCGGTGCGGGCCGCGCTGAACAGCTCCTCGCAGAGCTTGATGTGGCTGTCCATCGAGCCGCCGATGTCGAAGAAGATCAGCACCTTGATCTTGTTGCGGCGCTCGGGGCGCATGGTGATGTCGAGGTAGCCCTTGCGCGAGGTGTTCTTGATCGTGCCGTCGAGATCCAGCTCGTCCGGCGCGCCCTCGCGGGCGAACTTGCGCAGCCGGCGCAGGGCGACCTTGATGTTGCGGGTGCCCAGCTCGACGGAGTCATCGAGGTTCTTGTACTCGCGCTTGTCCCAGACCTTCACGGCCTTGCCGTGGCGGCCCTTGTCCTGGCCGATGCGCACGCCTTCGGGATTGTAGCCGTTGGCGCCGAACGGGCTGGTGCCGCCGGTGCCGATCATCTTGTTGCCGCCCTCGTGGCGCTTCTTCTGCTCTTCCAGCCGCTTCTGGAGCATCTCCATCAGCTTGTCGAAGCCGCCCATGGCCTCGATCTGGGCCTTCTCCTCGTCGGTCAGGAACTTCTCGGTCAGCAGCTTGAGCCACTCGGCCGGAATCTCCGGATTGCCGGCGTCACCAACCATCTCCAGGCCCTTGAACACATGGCCGAAGACCTGGTCGAACTTGTCGAGGTTCTTCTCGTCCTTCACCAGGGCCGAGCGCGACAGGAAGTAGAAGTCCTCGACCTTGTGGTCGATGACGTCCTTGTCCATCGCCTCCATGAGCATCAGGTATTCCTTCAGCGTCACGGGGACCTTGGCCTCCCGCAGCGCGGTGAAGAAGTTCATGAACATGGCGGACTCTCGGGTGTCGAACGGTTGTTTGGATCAGGATGGGGGGCAACCGCCGCCTTGTCCAGTTTCGAGCGCCGACATGCGTCCTTCAAGCCCCGGATCACGTCCGGGGGATGCCGACGGATCGCTCCTCGGGATGACGTACACAAGCGCCCGTGATGGTGAGGAGTTGGGCCCCAGCCGGGCGTCTCGAACCACGCAGGCTACCCCCGCCGCAGGATGAACTCCCGGTCCCGCGTCTGTCCGACGGGGAACTCGTACTCGCCGACCTTCGCAAACCCCATCCGGCCATAGAGCCGCTGGGCCCCGTAGTTCTCCGACCAGACGCCGATCCACAGGGGGCGGGGGCCGTCGCGTTCCAGCCAGGCGAGGGTTTCGGCCAGCAGGCGCGAGCCCGTGCCGCCGCCCTGGAAGGCCTTGAGCACATAGAGCCGCTTCAGCTCGCCGCAGGCCGGGGTGACGTCCTCGTGCGGCAGGTCGCAGGGACCCGCCAGGGCGTAGCCGACGGCCGCGCCGTCGGCCTCGACCAGCCAGGACGCCTTCGCCGGGTCGGCCAGATCGGCGCGCGTCCGGTCCAGGCCGTAGGCGTAGACGAGGAAGTCGGCCAGGTCCTGCGGCGGATACATGTGGCCGAAGGTCTCGGTGAAGGTATCGGCGCCGATGCGGCTCAGGGCCTCGGCGTCGTCGGGACCGGCGCGGCGGATCGTGGGGGCGGACATGAGGTCCTGAATAACGCCCGCCCGCATCCGTGCAAGCGCCCGGTCAGCGCGTCGGGCCGCGCCAGCGGACGGCGGCGTCCGGGCCGGCGAAAGCCGCCAGCCCGCCGTCGTGCAGGTACGCCAGCGCCGTCGGATCGTCCTTCAGCCAGGCGTCCCACCAGGCCAGGGCGGCGGCGAGGATGATCTGGCGATGGCGCGCATCATTCGGCCGGGCCGGAGCGCCGACCTCCTGCCGTCCGGAAAAGACCATGTGATCCCCGCCGGTCAGCAGCACCAGCATGTCCGGTCCCGACATATGGGCGAAGGGTTGCTGGCGGCCGGCGACGACCTCGGCCGGGGTCTGGCCCGCGCCGACGGTGAAGCTGTCCTCGGTGCCGGTCAGCGACAGGAAGGGAAGGGTAATCGACCCGAAGGCGGCCGCGTTGTCGCCGTCGCGGGCGGCCGACGGGCTCATGGCCAGGAAGGCGGTGAAGCGCGGCTCGGGCAGCGAACGGCCGCCGGGATAGACCTGGCCGGCCATGGCCTGGGTCGTCACGGCGCCGAAGCTGTGCCCCGACATGCCGATGCGCGTCAGGTCCATGCGGCCCTTCAGCGGGCCGTCCGCCGCGTTCATCAGGGTCAGCTGGTCCAGCGCGAACGGGATGTCGAGAAAGCGGTTCAGCGTCGCCCTGGGGTCGGCGATGGCCCGCGCCAGCAAACCCTGGTCGACATTGCCGGGGTCAGGCCGCACGCCGTTCCAGATCGACACGTCCGAGCCCGGATGCTGCACCATCACCACGACATAGCCGTGGCTGGCCAGATGCTCGCCATAGTAGGCCGCGCCGCGCCGGCTCCCGCCGAGTCCGTGGGAGAAGATGACCACCGGGACCGGCCCGGTCGCGCCATCCGGATAGCGGATCAGGTACGGCACGCTCCGGTCGCGTCGCGCGTCCCGCCATTCGCCCTCGATCTGGGCGACCCGGTAGGGGCCGGCCTGGCTCCAGGCGGCCGGGGCCGGCGCCGTCGCGGCGGCCGCCGCCGGGACCGGTGCGGCGACCAGCAGGCCGACAAGCAGGGCGACGAGGCGGAGGCTGCGGCGCATTGAAGGGCTCCCGGGGCGACGGCGTGACACAGCCTGACACGTTCCTTGGCGCCACCTTCCGTCGGCGCGGTCTTCGCAGGGCGGCGGGTCGCCTGTAGCCTGCCGCCATGACCCTCGCCCTTTACAGCCATCCGGCCATGCTCGGCCACGACCAGGGCGCCGGCCATGCCGAGCGGCCCGAACGCCTCGGGGCGGTGCTGGACGCGCTGGCCGACGACGCCACGCTGCGGCTCGACCGGCGCGAGGCGCCGCAGGCGACGGAGGCCGACCTCGCGCGCGTCCATGACCGGGCCTATCTGGACGGCATCCGCGCGGCGGGGGAGGCGGGTCGCCTCGTCCGGCTCGATCCCGACACGGCGATGAACATCGGCAGCCTCAAGGCGGCGCGGCGTGCCGCCGGCGCGCCGATCGCCGCCGTCCGGGCCGTGGCGGCGGGCGAACTGGAGCGGGCCTTCTGCGCCGTCCGGCCGCCGGGCCACCACGCCGAGCCGGACCGGGCGATGGGCTTCTGCGTCTATTCCAACCTCGCCGTGGCGGCCCGCGTGGCCCAGGCGGAAGGGCTGGCGCGGGTGGCGGTGGTCGATTTCGATGTGCACCACGGCAACGGCACCCAGGCGGCGTTCGAGCACGAGCCGACGCTGTTCCTGGCCTCGATCCACCAGCGGCCGCTCTATCCCGGCAGCGGCGACCCGTCGGAGACGGGCGTCGGCAACATCGTCAACGGCGTGGTGGGCCCCCATGCGCCGCGCGAGCGATGGCGCAGGGTGTTCGAGGGACTGATGAGCCAGGTCGACGCCTTCGAACCCGACCTGATCCTGATCTCCGCCGGGTTCGACGCCCATGCCCGCGACCCGCTGGCCAGCCAGTCGCTGGAGGCGGAGGACTTCGCCTGGGCCACCCGTGCGATCATGGCGGTGGCGCGGGGGCGCGCGAAAGGTCGGGTTGTGTCCTCCCTTGAGGGTGGGTACGACTTGGAAGCGCTCGGGCGGTCCGCCCTGGCGCATGTGCAGGCGTTGCAGGAGGGATGACGGGGCGCCGGGGGACGGTCCGCGTCATGCGCGGCGCTCTTCCACCAGCCCCGGGGGATCATGGCCGAGGTTCTCGCCGCCGATGGCGCCACGACGACGCCGGACGCCGCTCGCCCGGGCGCGGTCGTGCTCGCGCGCCACGGCGAGCCTGATCTGTCCCGCAAGGTGCTGCTCAACGCCGAAGGCTATCGCCGGTGGTGGGGCGTCTACGAAACGAAGGGCCTGCGCGAAGGGCAGTCCGCGCCCGAGGACCTGAAGGCCGTCGCCGGCCGGGCCGGCGCGGTGATCGCCTCGACCCGTCCACGGTCGCGGGAGACCGCGGAGGCCGTGTGCCAGGGCAGGGCCTTCGCCCAGGACCCGCTGTTCGTCGAGGCGCCGCTGCCGCCGCCGCCGTTTCCGGCCTGGCTACACCTGTCGCCCCGGCTGTGGGGCTTCATCTCCCGCTTCTGGTGGTGGTTCTTCGATCATCACGCCGGCGAGGAGAGCCGCGCCGAGGCGGAAGCCCGCGCCGACCAGGCCGCCGGCCTGCTGGCCGAGATGGCCCGCGACGGCCAGGACGTGCTGGTGGTCGCGCACGGCTTCTTCAACACCATGATCGGCGAGGCCCTTAAACGTCAGGGCTGGCGCTGCACGCAGGACCAGGGATTCCGCTACTGGCGGGCCCGCACGTTCGAGCGGAATTAACGCTGCGGGGGAATCGGCCGATTGCCCGCTTGGCCGCGCCTCTCTAGGCTGGCCCAACTCGCCTGGAACACGACATGACCGACGCCCCCGCCATCGATCCGGCCTTCGCCGCCCTGAGCTTCGAGGAAGCCCTCGCCGAACTGGAGAAGATCGTCCAGCGGCTGGAATCCGGCTCCGCCCCGCTGGAGGAGTCGATCTCCATCTACGAGCGCGGCGCCGCGCTGAAGGGCCATTGCGAAGCGCGGCTGGAGCAGGCGCGTCTGCGGGTCGAGAAGGTGGTGCTCAGCCAGGGTTCAGCGAGCGGCGTCGAGCCGGCCGACTTCTCGTGAACCTCGCCCGCCGCATCGCCGAGACGGCCGATGTCGTGACGGTGGCGCTGGATGCGCTGCTGCCGCGCGCCGATGGTCCCGAGACGCGGCTGATGGAGGCGATGCGCTACGCGGCGCTGGGACCCGGCAAGCGGTTGAGGCCGTTCTTCGCGCTCGAGACGGGCAAGATGTTCGACCTGCCGGAACGGCCGGTGCTGCGCGCGGCCTGCGCGCTGGAATGCATCCACGCCTACAGCCTGGTGCATGACGACCTGCCGGCGATGGACGACGACGACGTGCGTCGCGGTCGACCGACGGTGCACAAACAGTATGACGAGGCCACCGCCATTCTCGCCGGCGACGCCCTGCAGACGGCGGCCTTCGAGATCATGGCCCACCCGGACACCCATCCGGACGGCAATGTCCGCGCCGAGCTGGTGCGCAAGTTGGCCCACGCCTCCGGGGCCCAGGGCATGGCCGGCGGCCAGATGATCGACCTGCTGGGCGTGCGCGAGGACCTCGGCGGCGTCGCCCGCATGCAGCGGCTCAAGACCGGCGCCCTGATCGCCTTCGCCTTCGAGATCCCGCTGATCATCGCCCACGCCCAGGACGCCGAGCGGCACGCCTTGATGGCTTTTGCACAGGACCTCGGCCTGGCCTACCAGATCGTCGACGACCTGCTGGACGCCGAAGGTGATCCGGACAAGCTGGGCAAGGCGGCGGGCGGCAAGGATGCGGCGCTCGGCAAAACAAACTATGTGACGCTGCTCGGGATCGACGCGGCGAAGGAACGGGTGGCTCATCTGGCCGACCAGACCCGCGCCCATCTCGATATGTTCGGCGAGCGGGCCGCAACCTTGCGGGCGTCTGTCGATTTCGTGCTGGACCGGAACTCGTAACCGCGCTTTCGTCGCGGACATTCGTAATCGACGGATTTTTCATGCCCCCCGTTACGCCGTTGCTCGACAAGATTTCGTCGCCCGCCGACACCCGCGGCCTTTCCATTCCGGAATTGAAGCAGCTGGCGGAAGAAGTTCGCGCCGAAATGATCGACGCGGTCTCGGTGACCGGCGGGCATCTGGGGGCGGGTCTGGGCGTGGTCGAGCTGACCGTCGCCCTGCACCATGTGTTCGAGACGCCGAAGGACATCGTCATCTGGGACGTCGGCCACCAGGCCTATCCGCACAAGATCCTCACCGGCCGCCGCGACCGCATCCGGACCCTGCGCACGGGCGGGGGCTTGTCGGGCTTCACCAAGCGGGCCGAGAGCGAATACGACCCGTTCGGCGCGGCCCATGCCGCCACCTCGATCTCCGCGGCGCTCGGCTTCTGCGCGGCGCGCGACGCCAAGGGCGAGCAAAACAAGGTCGTGGCGATCATCGGCGACGGCTCGATGAGCGCCGGCATGGCCTACGAGGCGATGAACAACGCCGCCGAGACGACCAAGCAGCTGATCGTCATCCTCAACGACAACGACATGTCGATCGCCCCGCCGGTCGGCGGGATGAGCGCCTATCTGGCCCGGATGGTCTCCAGCGGCGGCTACCAGTCGCTGCGCAAGATCGGCCGCCACATGGCCGGGGCCCTGCCCAAGCGGCTGCAGCAGGCCGCCCGCAAGGCCGAGGAGTTCGCCCGCGGCATGGTCACCGGCGGCACCTTCTTCGAGGAGCTGGGCTTCCATTACGTCGGGCCGATCGACGGCCATGACCTCGACGCCCTGACGCCGGTGCTGAAGAACGCCCGCGACTTCGAGGGCAAGCCGGTGCTGGTTCACGTCGTGACCCAGAAGGGCAAGGGCTACGCCCCGGCCGAGAACGCGGCCGACAAGTACCACGGCGTGGTCAAGTTCAACGTCATCACCGGTGAGCAGGCCAAGGCCGCCGCCGGCCCGCCCAGCTACACCAAGGTGTTCGCCCAGGCGCTGGTCAAGGAAGCGGAGAGGGACGACCGCATCGTCGCCGTCACCGCCGCCATGCCGTCGGGCACGGGTCTCGACCTGTTCGGCAAGGCCTTCCCGGACCGCACCTTCGACGTCGGCATCGCCGAGCAGCACGCGGTGACCTTCGCCGCCGGCATGGCGGCCGACGGCATGAAGCCGTTCTGCGCCATCTATTCGACCTTCCTGCAGCGCGGCTACGACCAGGTGGTGCACGACGTGGCCATCCAGCGGCTGCCGGTGCGCTTCGCCATGGACCGGGCTGGCCTGGTCGGCGCCGACGGCCCGACCCACGCCGGCAGCTTCGATGTCGGCTTCATGGGCGCGCTGCCCGGCATGGTGCTGATGGCCGCCGCCGACGAGGTCGAGCTGGCCCGCATGGTCGCCACCGCCGCGGCCATCGACGATCGGCCCAGCGCCTTCCGCTATCCGCGCGGCGAGGGCCTCGGCCTCGACATGCCGGCGATCAACGAACCGCTGGAGATCGGCAAGGGGCGCATCGTCCGCGAGGGCTCGGCCGTGGCCATCCTGTCGTTCGGCACGCGCCTGGGCGAAAGCCTCAAGGCCGCCGACCTGCTGGCCGCGCGCGGCCTGACCGCGACCGTGGCCGACGCCCGCTTCGCCAAGCCGCTGGATATCGAGCTGATCCTGCGCCTGGCCCGCGAGCACGAGGCCCTGATCACCGTCGAGGAAGGCGCCATGGGCGGCTTCGGCGCCTTCGTGCTGCAGGCCTTGGCCGAGCACGGCGCGCTGGACCGCGGCCTGAAGGTGCGGACCCTGGTTCTCCCGGACGTGTTCCAGGACCAGGACAAGCCCGACCTCATGTACGCCCAGGCCGGCCTCGACGCCGAGGGCATCGCCGCCGGCGCCCTTGCGGCGCTCGGCGTCACCAACGTCAGCACGGCCGGCCGTCGGGCCTGACGCCTAGGGCGTCACCGGCAGGTGCTTCGCCAGGAAGGCGCCCACGGCGTCGAGCATCTGCGTCCGCGTCGATGAATAGGACAGGTAGTGGTCGTCGTTCTTGAGGATGACCACCTCGACCGGCTTGCCGGCGGCCTGCATCGCCTGCTGCATGATCTCGGTCTGACGCGGGCTGACGGTCGTGTCCCGGTCGCCGTGGATCAGCAGCACCGGCGCGGTGATCCGGGCGGCCTGCCGGGCCGGTGAACTGCTGTCGAGCAGGGTCCGGTCGGCGATCGACCGGCCGATGTTCGCGGTCCACCAGGCCAGGGTGTCGGACTCTTCGCCGTAGGTGTGGCGCGCGTCGCCGATGAAGGCCGGAAGGTCCGAGACTCCGGCCACCGAGACGGCGCATTTGTAAGCGTCCGGATTGAGGCTGACGCCGGCCAGGGCGGCGTAGCCGCCGAAGCTGGCCCCGACAATGCAGACCCGGGCCGGATCGATAACGCCCTTGCCCGCCAGATCGGCCACGCCGTCGAGCAGGTCGGTCTGGATCTTGCCGCCCCATTCGCGCCGGCCGGCCGCTTCGAAGGCGTTGCCGAAGCCCCAGGAGCCGCGGAACTGCGGCTGCAGCACCGCATAGCCGCGCGTCGCCAGGAACTGGACCAGGAAGTCGAAGCCGAAGCTGTCGCGCGCCGCCGGCCCGCCGTGGGGCAGGACGATCAGCGGCAGATTGCCGCCGGTCGCCGGCGCGCCGGGCGGCAGGGTCAGATAGGCCGGGATTTCAAGGCCGTCGCGGGCCTTGTAGGTCACCCAGCTGGTCTTGCCCAAGGCGACGCCGGCCAGTTCCGGATAGGCCTCGCCAATCGGCGACAGCTCCTTGCGGGACTTGTCGAACAGGTACCAGACCGGCGGAGAGTCCGGGGCGTCGACGCGGGCGAGGAACAGCATCCGGTCGCGTGACCAGCTTTCAAGCGAGACCCGCTTGCCCTTGAAGGCGCGTTCGAAGACCCCGAAGACGGCCCCCATCTCCGGATCGAGCCAGGTGTATTCCGGCCGCTCGCCCTGGGAGACGGCGGCGATCGGCGACTTCCGGTAGGGGTCCCAGACGAGCTCGGGCGACCGGTTTTCCGGGATCGGCGCGACCACCGTGGTCTCGCCGCTGGCCAGACTCTGACGCACGATGGCCGAGGCGCCGTCGGGCTGGCGCGCGGCCAGATAGAGGGAGTCGTCCGCGTCGCTGTACCCCAGGACGCTGCGGAAATCCTCGTCGGTGTCGCCGCTCAGGACGGTCTTCCAGGCCGACTGCCCCTTGGCGCGCGCCTTGAGAATCCAGCCGCCGGTCGGGCCGCTGCTGTCCTGCCGGACCCGGGCCTGGCCGGTCAGGTCGACGTCGAACAACCGGGTCTCGGGCGTCCCGCGGTCGGTGATCGACGCCCGGCCGCTGGGGATGTCCAGTTTCCAGACCACGGTGAGGAGAGGCTGTTCGCCCCCGGTGGAAATGCGGGAATCCCGGGTCGACAACGCCCGCGCCGACCAGTCGAACCCGAGCACCGACACGAACGGCTTGTCCCCGGGCGTGATGCCGATCACCGGCTGGGCGATGGCGTAGTTGGCCACGTCGCCGGTGGAAAACAGCTGCCCGGCGGACCGGGCGTCCGCGCCGACGACGACGTTGCGTTCGAAGTTGTAGGCCTCGCGCGGCCCGACCGTTTCCCAGACCACGATCTTTAGCAGCGCGAACCGTCCGTCGACCCATTCGATGTCCGAGATACGGGTGTCGGCGAGGTCGAGCCGCGAAACGGCCGTGGCGTCGAGCGGCGCCATGGTCAGGAGGCGCTTGCCCGGCATGCCGCCCACCATGGCGATGGTCTTGCCGTCGGGGGACATGGCGGCCGTCTCGAGCGCCGGAAGGCGACCGAAGGCCGAGGCGGGGGGCGGGGTCTGCGCCGTTGCAGCACCGGCGGCCAGCACGAGCCACGCCGCCGTCGACATCATCAAACGCTTCACTGGAAGTCCCCCGCACCCGGCCTTCCTCGACACGGGAGGCCTGCCCGACCCTATCCGGTTTGGCGGGGCGATTCCTAGTGCTGGTAGAGCTTTCGCGCGCTGTGCAACCTACGCGCTGCAGGCCGCGAAGAAGCGGCTGACGCTGGCGCGGTCCAGCGGCGTGGCGTCGAGACGGACCGTCCGGCCGCGGTCCACGAGCGAGAGGTCGCCGGTGCGGGCGAAGCGGGCGAGGGCGGGGGACGCGATGTGGGCCGAGCCCTCAATCATCTGGCCGGCGTCCGGCGAGGCCACAAGCCCGGCCGCAACCGTCTGGCGGGCGTCGCCGGAGGCCAGCACCAGCCCGCCCTGCGGCGAGCCGCCGATCAGCGAGACGTCGACGCGGCGGGCGGCGGGCTCGCAGGTCATCATCAGCACGACATTGTCGGAGGACGGCGCGCCGTAGGCCAGCTTGGGGCCTTCCCCGGCGTTGTTCTGGTAGCTCCAGGCGAAACCGGGGGCGGCCGGACTGGCCACGCAGCTGCCGAGGGCGGCGCAGGCGACGGCGGCGATCAGGGCGGGCAGTCTGGTCATCGGAATGCTCCTTCGCAGTGAGGGAACGCGCCGAACTGGACGAAGTTCAGAAGTATTAAGACCGCCCGTCCGGGTCAGAACGGCGTGAACCGTTCGACCACGGCCTGACCGGCCGGAGTCCGCTGCTGGCGGCTGATGTCGCCGCGGCCGCCGTAGGCGATGCGGGCCTCGGCGATCTGGGTGTGTTTGACGGTGTTGGCGGCGGAAATGTCCTCAGGCCGCACGATGCCGGACACGGTCAGGCGGCGCACTTCGCCGTTGGTCATGACTTCCTGGGTGCCCTGGATGACCAGGTTGCCGTTGGGCAGCACGCCGGTGACGACGGCCGCGACGGTCAGGCTGATCTTCTCCGAGCGGGTCACCGCGCCGGCGCCGGCCTTGGCGCTGGTCGAGCCGGTCTCGATGGCCGCCGCGGGGTCGAACCCGCCCGGCAGAATTTTCCCCAGCGAGCTTTCCAGCCCGAACAGGTGCGGGAAGCCCATGGTCTGGTTGGCCGTCCGCGAGGTGGTGGTGTTGTTCTGCGTGCGGGCCGAGTCGTCGATGTCGATCTGCACCGTCAGGATGTCGCCGATGCGCGAGGCGCGCTGGTCGACGAAGAAGGCGCGGGCGCCGGCGCGCCACAGGGAATTGGCGCTGGCCGGCTGCGGGGTCATGCCGGGCGCGGCGAGGACCATCTGCTGCTGCGGCACCAGGGCGGCCGGATAGCCGATCGGCGCCAGCTCGGGGCCGGCGACGGCCTCCTTGACGGTCGAACAGGCGGCGAGGGGGGCGAGGGCAAGGACGGCGAGGGTGGCGATACGCATCAGACTGAATCCTCTAGCGGGCGGCGTACTGTGGGGAGCCGGCGGCTTTCAGCCGTTGCGCCTCGGGGCCGGTGACGGCCTGTCCGGGCGCGGTCGCGACCGCCTCGATGATTTTCTTCGAGGCGGGATTCTGGACATTGAAACTCTGGCCGACGGCCGCGGCGCCGAGCGCCCTGGCCTGCAGCGACAGACTGATGCCGCCGTCGGACCAGGTGACCTGGACCGTGTCGCCGGCCTTGATGACCTGTTGGGCCGTCACGTCGCGCTGGGAGACCACCGCGCCTTCACGCAGCGGACGCTTGGCGGCCATGCCGATGACCGCGTCGGCGTCGCGCGGCGCATCGGCCGGAGCGCCGGACACCTTGGTCCAGGTCATGTCTTCGGGCTGGACGATGTCGCCGGCGTTGAGGCTGCGGGCCCAGGTCAGGACCTCGACGTTGCCGCGTTGCGCCGTGGCGGACGGGCCCTCGGCCGCACCGCCGCGCACGACAATGCGGCGCAGGCCCTGCGGGTTGCTCCAGTCGAGGCCCGAGCGTCGGGCCAGGCCCTGAACCGCGGCGGCGTCGAGCACCACCGACGGGCCCGTGCGCGTCGCGACCAGCACGCCGGCCGCGCCGCCCGCGCCGTCGAACAGGTCGCCCAGCGTCACCCGGCCGTCGCCGTCGGCGACATCGGCCTTCAGCGTCACCGTCCCGGCCAGCGCCGGCGTGCCGATCAGCGCCCCGCAGAGCGCGACGAGGAGGGCGCGGCGCATACTAGCCCTTCACCTGGTTGGCGGCCTGCAGCATCTGGTCGGCCGTGGTGATGACCTTGGAGTTCATCTCGTAGGCGCGCTGGGCGATGATCAGGGCGGTGATTTCGCTGACGGCGTCGACGTTCGAGGCTTCGGTGTAGCCCTGCAGCAGCTTGCCGAATCCGACCGTGCCGGGGGCGCCCGTCGTCGCCGGGCCCGAGGCCCCGCTTTCCATGTACAGGTTGTCGCCCATGGCCTCGAGGCCGGCTTCGTTGATGAAGGTCGCCAGCTCGATCTGGCCGGCGACTTCCGGCGCCGCCGTGCCGGCCTTGGTCACCTGGACCTGGCCGGACTTGGAGATGGTCACGTCGACGGCGTCGGCCGGGATCGTGATCGACGGCTGGATCTGGTAGCCGTCCTCGGTCACCAGCTGGCCCTGGTCGTTGAGCGACAGGTTGCCGGCGCGGGTGTAGGCGGTCTCGCCCGTCGGCAGCAGCACCTGCAGGTAGCCCCGTCCCTGGATGGCCAGGTCGTAGGTGTTCTCGGTGTTGGTCATCGCCCCCTGGCCGGTGATCCGGTAGGTGCTGCCGGCCTTGACGCCGCCGCCGATCTGCACGCCGGTCGGAACCACCGTGCCCTGGTCGGACGACTGCGCGCCGGCCCGCTCGAGGTTCTGGTAGAGCAGATCCTGGAACTCGGCCCGCTGGCGCTTGAAGCCGACGGTGTTCATGTTGGCGATGTTGTTCGAGATGACCTCGACGTTCAGCTGCTGCGCGGCCATACCGGTCGCCGCGGTGCGAAGAGCCTGCATCAGACGTTACTCCCTCAAGCCACCCGCCCCAGACGCTCGACCGAGCGACGGGACAGTTCGGCGGAATTTTCGATGGTCTTGGCCATGCTCTCGTAGGCGCGGCTGATTTCGATCAGGCGCGTGATCTGCAGGACCGAGTTGACGTTGCTGCCCTCCAGCATGCCCTGGTGCACGCGCGCGGCGCTGGCCGGCTGGGGCTGCAGGTTGGAGGTGTTGCGATACTGGTTGTCGCCGGTCTTCGACAGGCTGGCGAGGTCGTCGAAGGTCACGACCGAGATCTTGCCGACCTTGGTCGCGCCCTGGCTGACGGTGCCGTCGGCGGCGATCGTCACCGGGCCCTGGGTCGGATCGACGACGATGTCGCCGCCCTCGCCCTGGACCGCGTCGCCGGCCTGGGTGGTCAGCTTGCCGTCCGGACCCAGGGTGAAGCGGCCGTCGCGGGTGTAGCGTTCACCGGCCGCCGTCTGGACGGTGAAGAACCCCTGGCCCTCGATGCCGAGATCGAACGTCCCGTCGGTCTGGCGCAGTGCGCCCTGGCTGAAGTCGCGGGTCACGCCGTCGTCGATGACGAACTTCAGGCTCGGCGGGCCGTCGACCATCTTCGCCCCGGTGGAGGGGTCGGTCTTGACCATCGCGCCCTCGACCTTGAACCCGGTCGTGTCGACGTTGGCGATGTTGTTGGCGACGATATTCAGCTCGCGCTGCAGCGTCATCTGGCGCGACAGGGCGACGTACATCGCGTTGTCCATGACGGGTCTCCCTGGGCGAATTCGACGCGGTTTGCGACGCCTCCGGCCCTGCAACCTTCGGGCCAGTCCAAAAGCTCAATGATTTCAGCAAGCAGAATGGTTAACGGGCGCCGCCCGGCGGTTCTTGCCGGGCGCATTCGGCCGCCCTTCAAAACCGATCCTTAACCAACGTGAACCAATGAAAGGATGACAAGGATTCTAGGGAGCCGCGCGCGTGGCCAAGGACAAGGTCAAGGAAGCCGAAGCCGCCCCCGAAGGTGAGGGCGCGGCCGAAGGCGAGGACGGCGCGGCCGGCGGCAAGAAAAAGCTGCCGATGAAGATGATCATCATCGCCGGCGCGGCCGCCGTGCTGGTGCTGGGCGGTGGCGGCGGGGCCGCGTTCTTCTTCATGAAGCCCAAGCCGGCGGCCGAGGCGGGCGCGCACGGCGGTCACGAGAAACCGAAGAAACCGAAGAAGAAGGAAGGCGGTCACGGCGGCGGCGGCGAAAAGCCGGAAGCCGGCGCGGCGACCGTCAAGGAAGGCCCCGACGGGGTCTTTTTCTACACCCTGCCCGACATCGTCGTGAACATGCAGACGGCCGACGGCAAGCCGACCTTCCTCAAGCTCAAGCTGACCTTCGAACTTCCCGACGAGGAAGCCGCCGACGTGCTGAACCCCAACATGCCGCGCCTGCAGGACATGCTGCAGACCTTCCTGCGCGAGCTGCGTCCCGAGGATCTGCAGGGCAGCCAGGGCAGCTACCAGCTGCGCATGGAAATCCTCCGCCGGGTGAACCTCGTCGCCGCCCCGACCAAGGTGAACGCCGTCCTGATCGAGGAGATGCTGATCAACTAGGCCCCGGCCTGGCTGAAGCGCGACCCATGGCAGACGAATCCGACGATCAGGCCGCGATGGCCCAGTGGGCCCAGGAAAACGCCCCGGCGGCCGACAGCGCGCCCATGCCGGGCGGCGACTGGGACGCGGGCGGGGCCGACGACGCCCTCATCGGCTCCGAGCGGATCCTGAACCAGGACGAGATCGACAGCCTGCTCGGCTTCGACCTCAGCGACGACGATGCGGCCGAGCGCACCGGCATCCGGGCGATCATCAATTCCGCGCTGGTGTCCTACGAGCGCCTGCCGATGCTCGAGATCGTCTTCGACCGGCTGGTCCGGTTGATGACGACCTCGCTGCGCAACTTCACCAGCGACAACGTCGAGGTCAGCCTCGACAACATCAGCTCGATCCGCTTCGGCGACTATCTCAACTCGATCCCGCTGCCGGCCATCCTGTCGGTGTTCCGGGCCGAGGAGCTGGACAACTACGGCCTGCTGACGGTCGACTCCAACCTGATCTACTCGATCGTCGACGTGCTGCTCGGCGGTCGCCGCGGCACGGCGGCCATGCGCATCGAGGGCCGCCCCTACACGACCATCGAGCGGGTGCTGGTGCAGCGGATGGTCGAGGTGGTGCTGGCCGACGCCAAGGCCGCGTTCGAGCCGCTGACACCGGTCAACTTCGTGCTCGACCGGCTGGAGACCAACCCGCGCTTCGCGGCCATCGCCCGTCCGGCCAACGCCGCCATCCTGGTCAAGCTGCGCATCGACATGGAAGACCGCGGCGGGCGCATCGAGCTGCTGCTGCCCTACGCCACGCTCGAGCCGATCCGGAAAATGCTGCTGCAGCAGTTCATGGGCGAGAAGTTCGGCCGCGACAACATCTGGGAAGGCCACCTGGCCACCGAGCTGTGGACCACGCAGATGGAGGTCCGCGCCGTGCTCGACGAGCAGCAGGTGGGCCTCTCGAAGGTGCTCAATCTCAAGGTCGGCGACACCTTCATGCTCAATGCGACCGCCGACAGCCTGATTGAGTTGCGCGCCGGCACGATTCCCCTGACTCGGGGGCGCATGGGGCGTCGCAATCACCACATCGCCGTGCGTTGCGAGGCGCCCCTGACCCCGGCCGCCAAGCAGGCCGTGCAGAAGAGGCTCACATGAGCGCCGTCGCCATCGTCATGAACCTGCTCCTGTCGGGGCTGCTGCTGGCGGCCCTGGCCTTCGGCTGGCGGCTGGAGCGGCGGCTCAAGGCGCTCAAGGACAGCCACGACAGCTTCGCCCGCGCCGTGTCCGAGCTCGACACCGCCGCCGCCCGCGCCGAGCAGGGCCTGGCCGACCTCCGCGCCGCCACCGACGAGGCGGCCGACACCCTGGCCGAGCGGATCGAGACGGCGAAGGCCCTGGCGACCCGCCTTGAGCGCGGCGTTTCCGCTTCCTCAACCCCGGGCGTGCAGACTGACGCCCGGCCGGCGGCGAGCGCGCCCGTGCGGGAGCGCGACGTCTACGTGCGGCCGGAACCTGTCGCCACGCCGCGCTCGAAGGCGCGCGTGGACGATGACCTGTTTGAGCCGGATGCCGATGCGGGACACCTGCGCGCCATCCATGGAGGCCGCCGATGAAAAACATGCCCCGCATCCTGCCGCTGGCGGGCATCGCCGTGGCCGGCGTCCTGGCGGTCAACGCCGTGGCCGGCGCCAAGTCGGTCCCCGACCTGTTCAGCGGCGCGCGCGCCTTCGCCGAGGATCTGGCCGGCGGCAAGCCGGGCCAGGTGAGTCCGGCCGCTCCGGTCGCCGCCGCCGCGCCGAAGCCGGCCGCCGTCTGCGCCCCCACGGCCGCCGAACTGGCCCGTGAAGCCAATCTGTCGCCCGCCGAACTGCAGACCCTGCAGAGCCTCAGCGCCCGTCGCGGCGAGCTGGACCAGCGCGAGGGCGACATCGACCTGCAGCTGCAGCTGCTGGCCGCCGCCGAGGCCAAGCTCGACGCCCGGGTCAAGGCGCTGGACGCCCTGAAGGGCGACATCCAGGGCCTGCTCGGCCAGGCCGACGCCCAGCAGCAGGCGGAGGTGACCCGCATGGTCGCCGTGTTCTCGGCGATGAAGCCCAAGGACGCCGCCGCGCGCATGGCGATCCTCGAGGATTCCGTCCGCCTGCCGATCGCCGCGAAGATGAAGGAGCGGACGCTCGCCGCCATCCTCGCCCAGATGGACCCGGCCGTGGCCAAGAAGATGACCGAGAGCCTGGCCACCCGCTTCGCCGCCAACAGCAGCCTCGCCGCCGCCCGAACGGCCATCGCGCCGCAGCCGGCGCAGACCGCCGCCGCGACCCCGCCTGCCGCGCCGGCGGCCGCCGCCGCGACTCCGGCGGCGACGAAGCCGGCCCCGGC
>NZ_JBXAQC010000005.1:0-271990 GCF_058806855.1 Caulobacter sp. GW821-FHT12F03 | reverse complement strand
CGCGACAGGCGCCCCGGCGGCGGCGGCGTCCGGAGCCGGCGTGGCCGCGGGGGCGGCGGGCGCCGGCGCGGGCAGCGGCAGGGTCGATCCGAGGGTGTGCAGGTAGGCCAGCATCGCGACCCGGTCTTCCTGCTTCTTCAGGCCGACGAAGCCCATCTTGGTGCCGGCGACATGCTTCTGCGGCGCCTTGATGAACTGGTCGAGTTCATCCCAGGTCCAGACCGGGTGGGTCGCGGCGAATTCGGTCATGCCGGGCGAATAGGAGAAGCCCGGGTGCGAGGCGATCTTGCGGCCGAGAACGCCGTAGAGGTTCGGCCCGGTCCCGTTCGGGCCGCCGGCGTCGAAGTTGTGGCAGGAGCCGCACTTGGCCGAGATGGCCTTGCCGACCTCGGGGTTGGTCACGGGAATGACCGTGCCCCAGTCGGGCGCCACTTCAACCGCCGCGCCTTCGCCCGCCGCTTCAGCCACCGTGACGGCGTAACCGGCCTTTTCGGGCGGCTCCTTCTCGAACACGATTGTGGTCAGCTCGCGCAGGCCGAAAATGACGAGTCCGGTCGCCAGCAATCCGCCGGCGATCTTGTTGAACGTCAGATCGCTCATGTCCGCCTGTCTCAGTCCTCTAGACGGCCCGGCGCTCGGGCCTGAACCGGCGCCGGGAGAATCCCCCAACGCGCCCCTTGTTGCGCCGCGCTCTCTTACACGCTACCGCCCCTCGCGCAAGCCGGGGTCCCGCTCCGGTTGGCCCGAATTGATCCAGATGGCGCGCCATGAACCCGATCACCGTCATTCCCGCCCGCATGGCGGCGACCCGACTGCCGAACAAGCCGCTGGCCGATATCGGCGGCGTGCCGATGATCGTCCGGGTGCTGCGTCAGGCGGAGAAGGCCGGCGTGGGGCCGGTTCTGGTCGCGGCGGGCGACCAGTCGATCGTCGACGCCGTGACCGCGGCCGGCGGCCGGGCCGTGCTGACCGATCCCGACCTGCCGTCCGGCTCCGACCGGATCCTCGCCGCCCTGGCCAGCGTCGATCCCGACGGACACCATGACGCGGTGATCAACCTGCAGGGCGACATGCCGTTCGTGCCCGCGACGATCATCGCCGCCTGCGCCGGCCTGCTGGCGCGCCAGGCGGACTGCGACGTGGCCACCGTGGTGGCGACCGAGGCCTCGCCGTCCGACCGCGCCAACCCGGACGTGGTCAAGGCGGTGCTTGCGATGGAGCCTGACGGCGCCAGCGGCCGGGCGCTCTACTTCACGCGGTCGACCCTCTATGGCGACGGTCCCGTCTGGCGGCACATCGGCATCTACGGCTATCGCCGCGCGGCGCTGGAGCGATTTAACACCGCTCCGCCCTCGCCCCTCGAACGGCGCGAGAAGCTGGAGCAGCTGCGGGGCCTGGAAATGGGCCTCTCGTACTGGGCCGCCGTCGCGGACGAGGCCCCGATCTCCGTCGACAACCCGGCCGACCTTGAGGCGGCGCGGGACCACGCGAAAGCCCACCCATGAGCCCTCTTCCCAAAATCGCCTTCCAGGGCGAACCCGGCGCCAACAGCCACGAGGCCTGCCGCACCTATTTCCCCGGCCACCAGGCCGCGCCCTATCCGACGTTCGAGGAAGCCTTCGACGCGGTGAAGTCCGGCGCCTGCGAACTGGGCATGATTCCGGTCGAGAACTCGATCGCCGGCCGCGTCGCCGACGTGCACCACCTGCTGCCGAGCTCGGGCCTGAAGATCATCGGCGAGCGGTTCAAGCCGATCCGCTTCCAGCTGATGGTCAACAAGGGCGTCAAGCTGGAGCAGGTGAAGACCGTCTCCAGCATGGCCATCGCCCTGCACCAGTGCCGCAACTCGCTGAAGAAGCTGGGCGTGAAGACCGAGGCCGTGGGCGACACCGCCGGCGCGGCCCGCGCCCTGGCGCAGCATCCCGACCCGACGCACGGCGCCATCGCCCCGGCGCTGGCCGCGGAGATCTACGGCCTCGACATCCTGCTGCGGGACATCGAGGACGAGCGGCACAACACCACCCGCTTCCTCGTCATGACGGCCGACAAGGCCCCGCCGCCGCCGCCGTTCACCAGCCGCTGCATCACCAGCTTCTGCTTCAAGGTGAAGAACATCCCCGCAGCGCTCTACAAGGCGCTCGGCGGGTTCGCGACCAACGGCGTCAACATGACCAAGCTGGAAAGCTACATGGAGGGCGGCGCCTTCACGGCGACCTTCTTCTACGCCGAGGTCGACGGCCGGCCCGAGGACCGGGGCCTGGCCCTGGCCCTCGAGGAGCTGGGCTACTTCTCCGAGACGATCGAAATCCTCGGGGTGTTCCCGGCGGATCCGTTCCGCGACCGGGTCTAGCGATCAGGGAGTAGGTGTTGGGGAGCAGGAAATAGTTCGACCTACGCGCGCCGCCGACGCCGCGCCTCCCGTTTGCTACTCCCTACCTCCCTATGCCCTACTCCCTTTCGCGCCACCCGCGCCCGTCGTAGCCTCGCCCCACAACATCGCTGGGGAGGCGAACATGATCCAGGGCAAGCCCCTTCTTGAGTCCGTTCTGGCGCCGGTTCTGGCGCTGATCGTCTGGTCGCTGCTGATCTGGCTGTGGATGTACGTCACGCGCATCCCGGCCATGAACAAGGCCGGAATCAAGCCGCAGGACGCGCGGTTTCCGGGCTCGCTGAGCGGGCTGCCGGACGGCGTCCGCGCGGCGGCCGACAACTACAATCACCTGATGGAACAGCCGACGATCTTCTACGCGCTGGCGTTCCTGACCTATCTGCTCGGACTGCAGAGTCCCCTGACGGCGGGCCTGGCGTGGGGCTATGTCGGCCTGCGCGTGGTCCACAGCCTGGTGCAGGTGACCGTCAATGCGGTGGCGGTCCGGTTTCTGGTCTTTGTCCTGTCGACGATCGTCCTGGCGACCTGGACGATCGGCGTCGTGCTGGATGTGGCGAAGGGGTGAGGCCCTTGATCCTCTCCGCGAAGCGGGGAGGGGGACCAGCCGAAGGCTGGTGGAGGGGCTGCGCTGGCGTTGCCGGAAAAGCCGGAATTCAGGATGGGACGGCTCGCGTTCGCACCGCCCCCTCCACCACGCTCCGCGTGGTCCCCCTCCCCTCTGACGAGGGGAGGACTGAAGTCTATTCCCCCTCCGCCCAGCTCTTCACCAGCTGGTGGGCGATGGCGAGGGCGGGCGGGGCGAAGCAGCCGTCGAAACCGCCGTTGATCAGCTGGCGAGCCTCGTCGCGGGTGAACCAGCGGACGGCTTCCAGCTCGGTCTGGTCGGGCCGGGCGTCGTTGCTGTCGACCTCGGCGATCAGGCCGATCATCAGCGAGTTCGGGTAGGGCCAGGGCTGGGTCGAGTGGTAGCTGACCTTCGTGGCGGTCAGCGCCGCTTCTTCGTAGAGCTCGCGGGCGCAGGCTTCTTCCATCGTCTCGCCGGGCTCGAGGAAGCCGGCGAGGGCCGAGTACATGCCCTTGGGCCAGATGGCCTGGCGGCCGAGCAGGCATTTGCCCTCGAAGGTCGCCAGCATGATCACCACCGGGTCGGTGCGCGGGAAGTGCTCAGCCTTGCAGCTGACGCACACGCGCTTCCAGCCGGCCTCGGCGACCTCGCTGCGCTCGCCGCAGGCGGCGCAGTGGCGGTGCTTGCGGCGCCATTCGAACATGCCCTTGGCGGTGGCGGCGATGGCCGCCTCCGCGGACGGCAGGACGGTGGCGACGGCGCGCAGGTCCTTGAACTCGCCGACGCCCTCCAGCGGCCCGTCGCAGGGATCGAGGCCGCCCTCCATGTCGACGGCGAACACCGCGGTGTCCTTCCACAGACCCAGAAACAGCAGTCGCTCCCAGACCCCGCCGGCCAGCTCCAGGCCCATCTTCGCCGGCACATAGGCCAGCTGGACGCCGCCGTCCTTGCTCTTCTCGGTCAGGGGCTGACCGTTCCACAGGGGGATGGCGAGGGAAACCGGATCGGCCAGCAGGCCGTCGAGCCAGTCCTGGTCGCCGCGTCGCTCGCTGACGCGGTTCAGGGGGTTGCCGGAAAAGACGTTGGAGATCGCTGAAAGGGCCATGGGCGCTTGTTTCCACCAACGGCGTTGCGAGGCAAGCCCTCCCTCCCCTTCATGGGGAGGCACGACCGCGAAGCGGTCAGGGTGGGGCGGTGAGGGCCGTTCTGGAGGCATCAGGGCTGCGTCCGGCTTCCCCACCCGGCCGGGCTTCGCCCGTCCACCCTCCCCACGAGGGGGAGGGAGATGGAGGAGGTGTTGCATCCGCCCCTCCGATCCACGATATAGGCCTTGGAGATCGGCGATGGGCGGACGCCTCGCCAACCTGGTCAGGGCCGGAAGGCAGCAGCCACAACGAGATTTGCTCCGGGTCGTTGTCCGGTCTCCACCCTTCCCCGTTTCGCTGAAATTGTTTGCGTGGTTCGACACGCAGCCTTCGGCTGCTGCTCTCCATGACGTGCACAGAGCTGCGTTATCCTGAGCAGCCGCGAAGCGGCGTGTCGAAGGACGCATTGCTCTGGCGAGCGCTGCTCAGGATGACGTAGAGTGGAGACTCAGGATTTTCGTCATCCTGAGCAGCCCGCGCAGCGGGCGTGTCGAAGGACGCACCGACCCGAATGGCCGACACTGACGCCCCGCTGGAACCGCCGCCCTGGGAGGAAGACCTCCCGGAGCGCGATCCCGACACCGCGGACATCTTCGGCGCGCCCGAGCGCGCGCCGGAGGTGACGCCGGCCCCTGCCCCGCCCGAAGGCGCGGCCGAGGGCCAGGCTCCCGGCGACGGCGCGGCCTATACCGTGCTGGCCCGCAAGTACCGGCCGCGCACCTTCGAGGACCTGATCGGCCAGGAGGCCATGGTCAGGACCCTGACCAACGCTTTCGCCAGCGGCCGCATCGCCCACGCCTTCATGCTCACCGGCGTGCGCGGGGTCGGCAAGACGACCACCGCCCGCCTGCTGGCGCGGGCGCTGAATTTCGAGAGCGACACCGTCCACCAGCCGTCGGTCGACCTGACCGTCGACGGCCGCCACTGCCGGGCCATCGTCGAGGGCCGGCACATGGACGTGCTGGAGCTCGACGCCGCCAGCCGCACCAAGGTCGACGAGATGCGCGAGCTGCTGGACGGGGTGCGCTACGCCCCGACCGAGGCGCGCTACAAGGTCTACGTCATCGACGAAGTGCACATGCTGTCGACGGCGGCGTTCAACGCGCTGCTGAAGACGCTGGAAGAGCCGCCGCCGCACGCCAAGTTCATCTTCGCCACCACCGAGATCCGCAAGGTGCCGGTGACCATCCTTTCCCGCTGCCAGCGCTTCGACCTGCGCCGCGTCGAGCCGGACGTGCTGGTCAAGCATTTGGGCCGCATCGCCGAGGCCGAGCACGCCCTGGTCGACGCCGAGGGGTTGGCGCTGATCTCCCGCGCGGCCGAAGGCTCGGTGCGCGACGGCCTGTCGCTGCTCGACCAGGCCATCGTCCAGGCCGACCGCGGCCAGATGGTCACCGCCGCCGTGGTCCGCGACATGCTGGGCCTGGCCGACCGGGCCCTGACCATCGCCCTGTTCGAACACGTCATGAGCGGCAAGACCGGCGAGGCGCTGGCCCAGTTCCGCGACCTGTGGGGTTTCGGCGTCGATCCGGCCCAGGTGATGCTCGACTTGCTGGAGCACAGCCATGCCGCCTCGGTGTCCAAGGCGCTTGGCCCCGACGCCCTGCACCTGCCGAAGGACCAGGCCGCGCGCCTGACCGCCATCGGGGCCACGGCCTCGGCCGGCACCCTGTCGCGGCTGTGGCAGATGCTGCTCAAGGGCTACGAGGAGGTGCGCCGCGCGCCCGATCCGCAGGCCGCCGTCGAGATGGCCCTGATCCGGCTGTGCTATGCCGCCGACCTGCCCGGTCCTGAAGAGGCGCTGAAGGCGCTGCGCGACGGCGAACCGGTCGGCGGCGGCGCGGGCGGCCATGCGCCTTCGGGCGGCGGTGGCGGCGCGAGCGCGTTCGGGCCCGCCGGCGCGATCGCCCAGGCGCGTATCGCGCCGCCCGCCCTGCAGGCCTCGTCCGAGGCCGCCCCGACCCTGGCCTCGTTCGACGACGTGCTGGCGCTGATCCAGAGCAAGCGCGACATCACCCTGATGATGGACGTGCAGCAGTTCGTGCGGCCGATCAGCTTCCGCCCCGGAGCCATCGAGTTCGAGCCCGCGCCCCGCGCGCCCGCCGACCTGACGCGGCGCCTGTCGCAGAAGCTCAAGGAATGGACCGGCCAGACCTGGCTGGTGGCCACCGCCGGTGGCGGCGGGGCCGAAAGCGCCTGGGAACGGCAGAAGCGCGAGGAGCGCGAGGCCAGGGACGCGATCCTCGCCGACCCCTTCGTCATGTCGGTGATGGAGGCCTTCCCCGGCGCCGAACTGCTCGGCGTGCGACAGCTTGCGGTTCCGCAAGGGGAAGCGGTTAGCGTCAATCCCGACGAGGACGTCGAGGAGGACTGAGCCTTCCTGCGTGCTTCGAGACGCGGACCCGAGGGTCCGCTCCTCAGCATGACGGGCAGTTTTGGATTCCCCGTAGTCGTCATCCTGAGGAGCGAGCCTCAAGCGAGCGTCTCGAAGGACGCACCATGGATCCGCGCCGCCAGATGCGCTGACCATCAAGGGAGTTGAACCATGTCCAAAGCAGGCGGCCGCAAGGCGATCTTCATCACGGGCGCGGCCTCGGGCATGGGGCTGGAGACAGCCCGGTTGTTCGCCAGCAACGGCTGGTACGTCGGCGGTGTCGATGTGAACAAGGACGGCCTGCGCGCGCTGGAGCAGGAGCTGGGCTGGGACAACTGCCTGGTCCGCGAGCTCGACGTCACCAACCGCGACGCCTACCGCGCCACCCTGGCCGAGTTCACCGAGGCGACGGGCGGCCGGCTGGACGTGATGTTCAACAACGCCGGCATCGGCCGGGGCGGTCCGTTCGAGGACATGGCCTGGGAAGACGTGATGGCGGTGATCAACATCAACCTGGTGGCCGTGCTCAGCGGCATCAACCTTGCCATCCCCTATCTGAAGGCGACGCCCGGCTCGCTGTGCTTCTCGACCTCGTCGAGCTCGGCGATCTTCGGCATCGCCAACATCGCCGTCTATTCGGCGACCAAGCACGCGGTGAAGGGCTTCACCGAGGCCCTGTCCGTCGAACTGAAGGCCGCCGGCGTGCGGGTGGCCGACACCCTGCCCGGCCTGATCGACACGCCGATCCTCCCTGACGAGGCCAAGGTCAACGCCCCGACCGAGGGCATGTGGCGCCTGACCCCGCCGCGCGAAGTGGCCGAAGCCGTCTGGTCCGCCTACCACACCGACAAGATCCACTGGTACGTGCCCGGCGAGCTGGAAGCCTACGACCTGGTGGTCACCCAGCACCCGGAGATGATCCGCGACCAGATGGCCCAGGCGGGGCTGTTCAATTCGTCGGAGGGGTGATCGCAGCGGGGACAGTTTAAGCTGTCCCAGGGGACAGCTTAAACTGTCCCCCATTCCGCGAACGCGATAAGCACGGACTCATGGCCGCCACCGCCGGACCCGAGATCGAGCGACTGATCGCGCTGCTGGGCAAGCTGCCGGGGCTGGGGCCCCGGTCGGCGCGCAGGGCCGCGCTCGCCCTGCTGAAGCGACGCGAACAGCTGCTCGACCCGTTGACCGACGCCATGGTCGACGCCCGGGCCAAGGTGCGCACCTGCTCGACCTGCGGCTCGCTCGACACCTCCGACCCCTGCGCCATCTGCGCCGACCGCACGCGTGACGGCGGGCTGCTGTGCGTGGTCGAGGAGGTCGGCTCGGTCTGGGCGCTCGAGCGCGCCAGCGCCTTCCGCGGCCGCTACCATGTGCTGGGCGGCCTGCTGTCGGCGCTCGACGGCATGGGCCCCGAAAAGCTGCGCGTCGCCGAGCTGCTGAACCGGGTTTCGCAGGGCGAGGTGCGCGAGGTGATTCTCGCCCTGCCCGCCACCGTCGACGGCCAGACCACGGCCCACTATCTCGCCGAGCGGCTCCAGCCGTCGGGCGTGCCGGTGACCATGCTGGCGCGCGGCGTGCCGGTCGGCGGCGACCTCGACTGGCTCGACGATGGGACGATCGCCCAGGCGCTCAGGGCAAGAAGGCCGGCGTAACGCCAATCCTCTCCGCGAAGCGGGGAGGGGGACCGCCCGGAGGGCGGTGGAGGGGCCGGCGCGAACGCGAGCGGCCCCCTCCCGAATTCCGGCCCTTCCGATAAACCCGCCGCCTCCCTCTCCACCCTGCTCCGCAGGGTCCCCCTCTCCCTCACGGGAGAGGATTGGCCGTGGGGGCGATTCCCGCTAGGAACGGAGCATGAACGATCCGACGACCATCGCCCTCGCGGCCGCCGCTGTCTTCGCCCTCGCCTTTCTCGGCGTGCTGATGCTGTGGCTGCGCGAACGCGGACAGTCGGTGAAGCTGGCGACGGAGCTGGCCGGCGCCGTCGAGCGGGCGCGGCTGCAGGAGGACGCCCGGGCGACCCTCGGCGATTATCTGCGGGCCCAGGCCGAACAGACCGCGACGGCGACGGCCGAGGCGCTGCTCAAGCGCACCGACGAGACCTTCCGCAACCGCGAGCTCATGGCCCAGCAGCGGCTGGACGCACAGCTCAAGCCGGTCGCCGAGTCGCTGGCCAAGTTCGAGGCCCAGGTCACCGCCGTGGAAAAGGCCCGCGCCGAGGAAACCGGCGGCCTGAAGGCCCAGATCACCGCCCTGATGGAGGCCTCCACCGCCACCCAGGCCGAGGCGCGCAAGCTGTCGGCCGCCCTGCGCCGGGGCGCGGGGGTGCAGGGCCGCTGGGGCGAGCAGACGCTGCGCAACGTGCTCGACGCCGCCGGCCTGTCGGCGCAGTACGACTTCGTCGAGCAGTTCAGCCTCGACACCGAGGAAGGTCGCCGCCGCCCAGACGTGAAGGTGAAGATGCCGGCCGGGGCGGTGTTCGCCATCGACGCCAAGTGCTCGCTGAACGCCTTCATGGACGCACAGGAGACCACCGACGAGGCGGCGCGCGACGCCGCCCTGACGCGACACGCCCAGAGCGTGCGCAGTCACATGCAGGGCCTGTCGTCCAAGGCCTACTGGGACCAGTTCGGCAGCGAGCGGTCGCCCGATTTCGTCGCCATGTTCGTACCCGGCGACGGCTTCCTCGCCGCGGCGCTGGACCGGATGCCCGACCTGATGACCGAGGCGATGGACAAGCGGGTGCTGCTGGTCACGCCGACCACCCTGTTCGCCCTGTGCAAGGCCGTGGCGTACGGCTGGCGGGTCGAGGAGCAGGCGGCCAACGCCGACAAGATCGCCGCCCTCGGTCGCGAGCTCTACAAGCGGCTGTCGGTGATGGGCGGGCACGCCTCGAGCGTCGGCAAGGCGCTGGAAGCGGCGGTCAGCCGCTACAACCAGTTCGTCGGCTCGCTGGAGGGCCAGGTGCTGACCCAGGCCCGCCGGTTCGAGGACCTGAAGGTCGACCACGAAGGCAAGGAATTGCCCGTGATCGAGCCGGTCGAGACGGCCGTGCGGTCGCTCAACAAGCTGTCCGCCGCCGATGCGCCCGTCTTGACGGGTCCGGACGCCGCCCCTACCTCGTGAACGTCATGACCGTTCGCCGTATTCTCACCATCGACAACACCGCCGATCTGGCGGTGCTCAAGCAGGTTTCCACGCCCGTCGAAGGCGGCGTGACCGACGATCTGCGCCTGCTGATGGATGACATGCTGGAGACGATGTACGCCGCGCCGGGCATCGGCCTGGCGGCCGTGCAGGTGGGCGTGCCGAAGCAGATCATCGTCATGGACCTGGGCGATCGCGCGGGCGCCGGCGAAGGCGAGGACGCTGACCGGCGCAACCCGCGCTTCTTCGTCAACCCGGAGATCGTCTGGGCCTCCGAGGACTTGGCCTCCTACGAGGAAGGCTGCCTGTCGGTGCCGGAGATCTACGACGACGTCGAGCGGCCGGCCCAGGTGAAGGTCCGCTACCTCAACTACGCCGGCGACGCCGTCGAGGAGGACGCCAGCGGCCTGTTCGCCGTCTGCATCCAGCATGAAATGGACCACCTCAAGGGCGTGCTGTTTATCGACCACCTGTCGCGGCTGAAGCGCGAGCGGGCGATCAAGAGCGTCAAGAAGGCCGCCCGGGCGGCGTAGAGCCCGTTCCTCCCCACACGGTGGGGAGGGGGACCATGCGGAGCATGGTGGAGGGGTCTGCGCCGGACTCTCCGGAACGACCGGAATTCAGAACAGTCCGGCAGGCTCTGGCGCTGCCCCTCAGTCAGGCTCCGCCTGACAGCTCCCCGCAAGCGGGGAGCGTCATCATGAGATTTACCGCCGCGTCGTATCGCCGGTCGCCGCGCGGGACTCTTCGGCTTCGCGCTTTGCGTCCGCCGAGGCGTCCGCCACGCCGTCCTGGACCTCGCCGGCGGTGTCCTTGACCGCGTCGGCCGCTTCGGCGCCGGCGTTGCCGATGGCGGCGCCGGCTTCCTTCACGTCCGGATTGGCCGCGATCTCGTGCGCGGCTTCCTTGACCTCTCCGCCGACCGCGGCGGCGCCTTCGCCGACCTGGGTGCGGTCTTCCTTGGAGCAGGCGCCGAGGGCCAGTCCGGCGGCGGCCAGCGAGATGATGAGGATCTTGCGCATGGAGTATTCCCTTCCCGAGTTTCGTTCCCTCGTTCAACGAACCGTGAAGCCCCGGGTTCCCTGAGCCTTTCGCCCGGAGCCCGGCGCCGCTAAACCCCGCCCATGCGCCTCGCCTTCCTCGGAACACCCGATTTCGCCGTCCAGAGCCTCGCCGCCATCCTCGCGGCCGGGCATGAGGTCGCCTGCGTCTATTCCCAGCCGCCCGCGCCACGCGGCCGGGGACAGACGCTGCAGCCCTCGCCGGTCCACGCCTTCGCCGAGGCGCGCGGCCTGATGGTCCGCACCCCGGCCTCGATGAAGACGCCCGAAGCGATCGCCGACTTCCGCGCGCTGAACCTCGACGCCGCGGTGGTGGTGGCCTTCGGCCAGATCCTCGTCGCCGAGGTGCTCGATGCGCCCAGGCTCGGCTGTTTCAACGTCCACGCCTCGCTGCTGCCGCGCTGGCGCGGGGCCGCGCCGATCCAGCGGGCGATCATGGCCGGCGATACGGTGACCGGCGTGCAGGTCATGCGCATGAGTGTCGGCCTCGACGAGGGCGACGTGCTGGCGACCGAGACGGTGCGCATCGGCCCGCTCGACACGGCCGGCACGCTGCACGACCGCCTGGCCGAAGCCGGCGCCCGCCTGCTGCCGCCGACCCTGGCGGCGATCGCGGCCGGAACGGCCGTGGAGACGCCACAGGCCGCCGAGGGCGTGACCTATGCAAAGAAGATCAAGCCGGCAGAGGCGCGCATCGACTGGACCCGCCCCGCGGTCGAGGTCGACCGCCACATCCGCGGCCTGTCGCCCTTCCCCGGCGCCTGGTTCAAGGCGGCCTCGGACAAGGGGCCTGTCCGCGTGAAAGCGCTGCTGAGCCGGGTCGAGACCGGCGCCGGGCCGGCGGGATCCACCCTGGACGACAGCCTGCTGGTCGCCTGCGGCGAGGGGGCCGTGCGGCTGCTGCGGGCCCAGCGCGAGGGCAAGTCGGCCCAGGACGCGGCCGACTTCCTGCGCGGCTTTCCGGTCGCGGCCGGGATGGCGCTGGACTGATGCCCCGCTATCGCCTGACCATCGAGTACGACGGCCGGCCCTATCGCGGTTTCCAGGCCCAGGCGTCGCTGCCCAGCGTACAGGGCGCGATCGAGGCGGCGGTGCTGGGCTTCTCCGGCGAGGCAATCCGCATCCATGCCGCCGGCCGCACCGACACCGGCGTGCACGCCACCGGCCAGGTGATCCATGTCGACCTGCAGAAGGCCTGGCCCGCCGACGTCGTGCGCGACGCCCTCAACGCCCACCTGCGGCCCGAGCCGGTCGCGGTGCTCGACGCGCAGGCGGTCGATGATGACTGGCACGCCCGGTTCTCGGCCACCGAGCGGCGCTATCTCTATCGCATCCTCAACCGGCCGGCGCCGCCGGCGCTGGACAGGGGCCGGGTCTGGCATGTGCGCAAGCCGCTGGATGCGCACGCCATGCATGACGCCGCCCAGGCCCTGACCGGCCACCACGACTTCACCACCTTCCGCGACATGCAGTGCCAGGCGAAGTCGCCGATGAAGACGCTTGATGTCGCCGAAGTACGCCGCGAGGGCGAGGAGGTGCATGTGTCCTTCGCCTCGCGCTCGTTCCTCCATCGGCAGGTGCGGTCGATGGTCGGCACCCTGGCCGAGGTGGGGATCGGTCGCTGGACGAAGGCCGACCTGGTCGCGGCGCTTGAGGCGAGAGACCGTACGGCCTGCGGTCCCGTCGCCCCGGCCGACGGCCTGTACCTGACCGGCGTCGGCTATGCCGAAAACGTCTCGAAATAGCGTTCGATGATCCGCTGGTAGGCGGCCTGCAGGTCGCGGATCTGGCTGACCGGCACGCGCTCGTCGACCGCGTGCATGGTTTCGCCGACGAGGCCGAATTCCAGCACCGGGCAGAGGGCGCGGATGAAGCGGGCGTCGGAGGTGCCGCCGGTCGTCGACATGTCCGTCGTCTCGCCGGTGGTCTCGAGGATCGCGGCGGCGACCATCTCGGTGAACGGGCCCTGGCGGGTCAGGAAGGCCTCGCCGCTGATGATCGACGTCACCTCGACCCTGCCGTTGAAGCCCTCGCCCGCGGCGGCGGCCGTTTCCGCGATCCAGGCCTCCAGTTCAGCGCCCTTGTGGGACGGATTGAAGCGGATGTTCAGCCGGGCCCTGGCCTCGCGCGGAATGATGTTGGTCGCCGTGTTGCCGACGTCGATGGTGGTGACCTCGAGGTTCGACGGCTGGAAGCCTTCGTAGCCGTCGTCGAGCACCCGCGCCTGCAGGCGGGACAGGATGTCGATCAGCACGGGGACCGGATTGGCCGCGCGGTGTGGATAGGCCACGTGGCCCTGGATCCCCTCGACGGTGATCCAGCTGTTGATGCTGCCGCGCCGGCCGATCTTGATCATGTCGCCCAGCCGCGAAGAGCTTGAGGGCTCGCCGACGATGCAGTGATCGATGACCTCGCCCTCGGCGGCCAGCGCCTCGACGACCTTCTTCGTGCCGTCCAGCGCGATGCCTTCCTCGTCGCCGGTGATCAGGAAGCTGAGCGAGCCCTTTGGGTCGTGGTTGGCGAGGTAGGCGGAGACGGCGCCGATGAAGGCGGCGATGCCGCCCTTCATGTCGACCGCTCCGCGCCCGATCAGCACGCCGTCGGCCAGGGCGGCGTCGAACGGCGGGCTGGTCCAGGCCGCTGCGTCGCCGACCGGCACCACGTCGGTATGACCCGCGAAACAGAGATTGGGGCTCGTCGTCCCGCGGCGGGCGTAGAGGTTCTCGATCTCGCCGAAGCGCATCCGCCGGCAGGTGAAACCGAGGCCTTCCAGCGCCTGGTGGACGATGTCCATGGCGCCGAGGTCGGCCGGCGTCACGGACGGGCGGCGGATCAGGTCGCGCGCGAGGTCTACGGGATCGATCAGGGTCATCCGACACCGTTTAGGGCCAGGCGGCCGATCACGCAAAGCCCGGGCGCGGACCCGCGCGACGCCACCCCTGACATACCCGTTTTGAGCCGCCCGGAGCGGGCGCGCCTTTCATTCCCAGCGCGCCGCCGCCCCGGCCAGATCAGCCGGTCAGCTTCAGGAGGACGCCATGCTGCATTTCGAGACCCCGCTCCCGCCGCCCGGACTGTTCGACCTGTTCGGCCGTTCCCGCGGCCGGCGCGTCCCCGGTCCGTTCGCCGCGCCGCCGCCGGCCCGGCCGGAGCCGGCCCACCCCGAGCGGTACTACCTGCATGTCCGGTCGATCTCGGCGGACGGGTTCGCGCATCTGTTCCAGTTCGGGCTGGTCGACGACCGGGGAGACGTGGCCGTCAATGTCTTCGTGCGCGGCCGCAGCCCGGTGACCGGAGCCGACGAGGCCGGAGAAGACCTTGAGGCGCCGCCGATCCCGGCCATCTGGTGGGACCAGTTGACCGAGGCGATGGCGCCTTGCCGCAATGCCTGGATCATCGCCTTCGGCCGAACGCTGCACGGGTCGTTCCTGCCGGCTCCCGTGCGTGAGGCGGCCACCAGCCTCGACTGCGGACGGGCGCGGTTCATGAAGTTCGCCAGGCGTCGCGGCCTGATCGCGGCCCCGGGCGACATCCTCGACGTCAATGACGCCCGGCGACTGATCGGCCTGCCGCCCGTGCGCTCCGCCGACGCCGCCAGCCGGGCCCAGGGCCTGCGGGAGCTGTGGCGCTGGATGGACCAGACGGAGCGGCCCTAGCCCGGCCGCGCGCCATCCCAGAACAGCGGGCTGAGGGTGTAGAAGAACCGGTCGATGTCGCTGCCCGGGCCCGGGTAGTAGAGGCCGTCCGGCTCGCGCACCACCAGCCCCTGGTCAGCCATGACGGCCAGCTTCCGACGGACGCTCTCGCGGGGAATTCGGGTGATGTCGGCGAGGCTCAGGATGTTCAGTCCCCGCCGTCGGCGGATGACGGTGGTGGCGCCCTTGGCCCTCGCCTCGACGACGGCGTTGGCCGAGGCCAGTTCGGTGAGCATGAACACCAGATGGATCAGGAACTGGTCGAGGTCGCCGTCGTACCGGTTCCGCAGGCGGACCAGCACCGCCGAAAACGACCCGCCCCACTTGTAGAAGAAGCGTGAGACGTCCTGGCCCAGATAGTCGGTGACCCATTGATCGGTCGGCGGCGGCGGCGCGGGACGGCTCTCGACCCGACCGGCTTCAGACGTCGGCTCAACGCCAAGAAATCCGGTAAGGTTAACTGCCCCAAACGACGCGCCCACTTTCGAGTTACGCGTATAATCAATCGAAAAGACACGCTCCGCATTAATCATGGATGGCATTTCAATTGTCTCGTGACTTGCTGCCTGCCCAGCAGCGGCCAGAGACAACAAGTCTCGGGTGCGATCAACGCCGGAACGCGTGTACGCTGTGCTTTCCTGTGGATCATCGGGGATGAAGGACGGGAACCCGTCAGGTGCGCGCGGAGCGCCCTCCGCGCCGGTACGGCGCCGGCGCGGGGCCAAACCGGTTGGGCCCGGTCACGCCGCGCAGGAACCCGACCTCGACGATGGCCCACAGTTCGAAGAGCAGACCGACGCCGAGCGCGGCCAGGGCGACGACGCCGCCGTCGCCGGTCCTGTCCGTCAGCAACTGGGCGATGATGAAGCAGGCTGACGGGATGGCCCAGAAGACCAGCAGCCATCGCGCGCCCTTGCCCCGGTCATGCAGGCGGCGAACCAGCGTGGCCACATTGATCGCCAGAACCGGCAGGATCAGGACAAGCGGTACCGCCGCGATGTCGCCGGCGCCCATAGCGACAAAGATCGTCACGACCCACAGCGCGACGATCACCAGCGACGTCCAGAGCTGGACGCGCCAGTAGGCCAGGCGCGAGGCCCGCCCCTGGAAGCTGAACAGGGCCTTCAGACGCTGCATGGCTATTCCCCCGACGCAACCCTAAGGGGAAGACGGTGCGCGTGGCTAGTCCCGAAGAAGATCGTTGATCGACGTCTTGGAGCGGGTCTGGGCGTCGACGGTCTTGACGATCACCGCGCAGTAGAGGCTCGGCCCGACGCCGTGCGGGTCGGGCAGGCTGCCCGGGACGACCACGCTGTAGGGCGGCACCCTGCCGATGTGCACCTGACCGGTCTTGCGATCGACGATCTTGGTCGAGGCCGACAGGAACACGCCCATCGACAGCACGCTGCCCTGGCCGACGATGACGCCTTCGACGACTTCGGAGCGGGCGCCGATGAAGCAGTCGTCCTCGATGATCGTCGGGTTGGCCTGCAGCGGCTCCAGAACGCCGCCGATGCCGACGCCGCCCGACAGGTGGACCCGCTTGCCGATCTGGGCGCAGGAGCCGACCGTGACCCAGGTGTCGACCATGGTCTCTTCATCGACGAAGCCGCCGATGTTCACGAACGACGGCATCAGGATGACGTTCTTCGCCACATAGGCGCCGCGGCGGACGATCGCGCCCGGCACCGCACGGAAGCCGGCGGCCTCGAACTGCGGCGCTTCCCAGCCATCGAACTTGTTGGCCACCTTGTCCCACCAGGGGCCGACCGCGCCGCCCATGGCCCCGGCGCGCATGACCGTGTTGGGGTTCAGGCGGAACGACAACAGCACCGCCTTCTTGGCCCACTGGCGGACGACCCACTCGCCGTCGATCTTCTCAGCGACGCGGACCTTGCCCGAGTCGAGCAGGGCGAGGGTCTCCTCGACGGCCGTGCGGACCGGCCCCTGCGTCGCGGTGGAGACGTCGGCGCGGGCCTCCCACGCGGCTTCAATCTCGGTTTCCAGATCAGCGAGCGTCACGGCGGTCATGCGTCAGGTTCCTTCACCCGGATGGCGTTGAGGAAGTCGGCCAGGTGCCTGGCGCGGTGGTGAACGAAGGCGGCGGTCGACTCGGCGGCGTGAGGCCCGACCAGTACCGTTGTCATCCCCAGCGCCGCGGCCGGCGCGAGGTTGTGCTCGCTGTCCTCGAAGAAGGCGGCGCCGGCGGCGGTCACGCCGTGGCGGGCGATCATCATGCCGAAGGTCACCGGCGAGGGCTTGGGGATGTAGCCCGCCGCCGCGATGTGGAAGATGTCCTCGAAGACGTGGGCGATGCCCAGCTTCTCGAGGACGCGTTCGGCGTGGCTGGCCGAGCCGTTGGTGAACACCAGCCGCCGGCCGGGCAGCCGTTCCAGCCCGGCGGTCAGGGCCGGATCAGGCTGCAGGGCGTCGAGCGAGACGTCGTGGACGGCGGTGAGGAAGTCTTCCGGATCGATGCCGTGGTTATTGGCCATCAGGCCCGCCAGGGTCGTCCCGTGCTCATGGTAGTAGCGCTTCTGGATCGCCCGGGCCTCTTCGCGGGGCAGGCCCGTGACCCGCTCCGTGAAGTCGGTCATCCGGCCGGCGACCAGCGTCATGACCTCGCTCTCGATGGGGTAGAGGGTGTTGTCGAGGTCGAACAGCCAGGTGTCGATGTGGGTGAGGTCGCTCACGCCTTCACCAGGGTTCCGGCGCCGTGCTCGGTGAACAGCTCGACCAGCATGGCGTGCGGGCGGCGGCCGTCGAGGATGACCACGGCTTCCACGCCGGCGTCGATCGCGGCGATCGCCGTCTCGAGCTTGGGAATCATGCCGCCGTTGGCGACGCCCGTGCGGATCAGTTCGAAGGCCTCGGCGACGGTCATCTGGCGGATCAGGTCGCCGTTGGCGTCCTTGACCCCCGGCACGTCGGTCAGCAGCAGCATGCGCTTGGCCTTCAGCGCCCCGGCGATGGCCCCGGCGACCGTGTCGGCGTTGACGTTGTAGGTCTGGCCCGACTCCGACACGCCGATCGGCGCGATCACCGGGATGTAGTCATGCTCCGAGGCGATCAGCACCTCGATCAGGGTCGGGTCGATCTTCTGCGGCTCGCCGACGAAGCCCAGGTCGACGACCTGCTCGATGTTGCTGTCCGGATCCTTCTTCGTGCGGCGGGCGCGGGTCACCGTGATCAGCCGGGCGTCCTTGCCCGACAGGCCCACGCCCCGAACGTCCGCCTCGCGGCCGGCGAGGGTGATCCAGTTGGCGATTTCCTTGTTGATGGCGCCCGACAGAACCATCTCGGCCACTTCCATCGTCGCTTCGTCGGTCACGCGCAGGCCGTCGATGAAGGTCGACTTGACCCCGGCGCGGTCGAGCATGGCCGAGATCTGCGGCCCGCCGCCATGCACGATCACCGGATGCAGGCCCATCAGCTTGAGCAGCACGGCGTCGGCGGCGAACAGCTTGGCGACGTTGTCCTCGCCCATGGCGTGGCCGCCGTATTTGATCACGACCCGTTCGCGGTCATAGATCTGGATGTAGGGCAGGGCTTCGGCGAGGGTCTTCGCGGTCGCCCAGCCGGCTTCCTCGGTCTTGTCGGTCACGGCGCTGAGCTCCCGGATCTTCGCTGCGGTGCGATAGCGGATGGGAACCGGCGTGTCACCGCTCTTCGCGGCTGTGGAAGATGCGGAGGACGTACACCTCCCCCGGCGCTATCCGGTACTGGATGACGTAGCCGGCGCGACCAAAGCGCACGAACGCCTCGCGCAGCTCGCCGTCCGGCGAAAGATGGCCACGCTCGGACATCCGGTCGAGCGACCTGAGCCTGTCGCTGATTGCCGCAACGGCCGCCCTCCACGCTCCTGGATTCTTAGGGCTCAGAAAGTCGGACAGGCGACGAATATCCCGTCGAGCCAGGGTCGAGATTTCGACGCGCCGCTTCAAGCCTTGGCGGCCTGCCGCCTTTCGATCTCCGCGGTCAGCTCAGCAATGAACTCATCCACCGACATTGTGCCAGCGTCTGTTCTCTGGTGCTCTTCCCATCGCTCCCGGGCAATCGACCAGCGGTCGCGAACCTGGGCCTCAAACACAGCGCCCGATTCCGCAACGCCGGTCGGCTGCGCCTCAAGTGGCGCTTCTTCATCGGTGGATCTTGGGGAGCCAGCCATCATCTCAACATACGCCGAAACGCCCCGTCGGAAAAGCTCTATCTAAAAGGCGGCTCGTCGAATGCCCGCAACTTTCGCGAGTGTAGGTTGGGGCCCTCGGCGCGCAGCAGATCGACCGTGGCGATGCCGATCTGCAGGTGCTGACTGATGGCGCGTTCGTAGAAGGCGTTGGCCTGGCCGGGCAGCTTGATCTCGCCGTGCAGCGGCTTGTCCGAGACGCACAGCAGCGTGCCGTAGGGCACCCGGAAGCGATAGCCCTGGGCGGCGATGGTGGCGCTTTCCATGTCGATGGCCACGGCGCGGCTCTGGTTGAAGCGCAGGGCCGAGGAGGTGTAGCGCAGCTCCCAGTTCCGGTCGTCGGTGGTGACCACCGTGCCGGTCCGCAGCCGGCGCTTGAGGCTCTCGCCGCTCTCGCCGCTGACCTGTTTGGCCGCGTCATAGAGCGCCCGTTGCATCTCGGCGATCGACGGGATGGGGATGTCCGGCGGCAGGACCTCGTCCAGCACATGGTCGTCGCGCAGATAGGCGTGGGCCAGCACGTAGTCGCCGATCGTCTGGCTGCCGCGCAGGCCGCCGCAGTGGCCGATCATGATCCAGGCCTGGGGCCGCAGCACGGCCAGATGGTCGGTGATGGTCTTGGCGTTCGACGGACCGACGCCGATGTTGACCAGGGTGACCCCCTGCCCGCCCTCGGCGATCAGGTGATAGGCCGGCATCTGGTGACGTCGCCACGGGCCGTTGGCCACGGTCATTTCCGGGTTCGGCGTGTCCTTCGTCACCGTGATGTTGCCCGGCGCCGAGAGGGCGGTGAAGCGCGTGCCCGGCGCCTTGAGCTGCTCGCAGCCCCAGCGGACGAACTCGTCGACGTAGCGGTGGTAGTTGGTGAACAGGATGTACTGCTGCACGTCCTCGGCCGGCGCGCCGGTGTAATGCTTGAGACGGGCCAGCGAGAAGTCGGTGCGCAGGCCGTCGAACAGGGCCAGCGGCCGCGACGCCTCCAGGACCGGATCCCACAGGCCGTCCGCCACCTCGTCGCCGATGTGGGCGAGTTCGGTGGTCGGGAACCAGCGGGCGATCTCGCTGGCGCTGACGTCGGCCATGGCGATGTCGCCGCCGTCGAGCACATAGGGGAACGGGATTTCCTGCATCGACCGGCCGACGTCGAGCTCGACGCCGAAGTCCTGGATCATCAGGGCCAGCTGTTCGACGAGGTAGTCCCGGAACATGTGCGGCCGCGTAACCGTGGTCGCGTAGTGACCGGGCAGGCCGATGCGGGCGTAGGCGCGGCTGATCCGCGGGTAGCCGTTCTCGCCGCTCCAGTGCATCCGCAGCTCGGGATACACGAACGCGCCATCGGCCCGCAGGGCGGGGTCGGGGCGGGTTCCGGTTGTCAGGAAGGTCTTCAGGGCGCCCCTCAGGGCGGAGACGGACCGTTCGTATTCTTCAATAAGCCGCTCGACGATGGCGGCTGCTTCTTTCTCATGTGTCATGACCGCTTATAGCGACATGGAACCAATTTGGCGAGACGGGGGCGAGCAGGGTTCTCCGAACCGTCGCAAACCGCCGCACTGGCGCGCGCGGAAAACCGCCCCTAGGCTCGCCGGTCATGTGGAAGACGGTGCTGATCTACGGCCTTGTCCTGGCCCTGGGCGCGGTGGCGCTGCAGTGGCTGGACTACCGGCTCTGGGCCCGGGCCCATGCCGGGCAGGTATGGGTCGGCCTCGTCGCGGCCGGCTTCCTCGGCCTGGGCGTGTGGGTCGGGGCGCGGCTGTTCCGGCCGGTGGCGGCGGGCGGATTCGAGACCAACACGCCAGCGCTGACCGCGCTCGGCATCACCCGCCGCGAGCACGAGGTGCTCGGCCTGCTGGCGGCCGGGCGGTCCAACAAGGAGATCGCGCGGCAACTCAACCTGTCGCCCAACACCGTCAAGACCCACATCGCGCGGCTCTACGAGAAGCTCGAGGCCGTGCGCCGGACGGACGCCGTGCTGCGGGCCCGCGAACTGCGCCTGATCCCGTAGGACCTTCGGGCGAGTTTTCCGAAATCACCCTTTTGGGCGATTGTTCGCGAGCGACCGGACGGCTTCTCCTGCGGCCGTCAAACAACGGGGGACTCCCATGCTTCGCACCATCCTGATTTTCGGACTCGCCGCCGGCGCCGTCGTCGCCCTGCCGATGAACCTGATGATGATCTTCGGCCAGCCGGGTCACGGCAGCCATTCGATGGTCACCGGCTACCTGGTCATGCTGCTGGCGCTCAGCCTGACCTTCGTCGGCGTCAAACGCTATCGCGACCGTACGCTGGGCGGCGTGATCCGCTTCCTGCCGGCCTTGCTGGCCGGACTGGGCATCAGCGTGGTGGCCAGCGTGATCTACACGATCGCCTGGGAGATCACCCTTCACGCGACCCACTTCGCCTTCATCGACGACTACAGCCGGGCGATGATCGCGGCCGCCCGCGCGAAGGGCGACTCGGCCGCCGAGGTCGCCCGCATGAGTGCGGAGATGGAGCGATTCCGGACGCAGTACGCCAATCCGCTGTTCCGGCTGCCGATGACCTTCGTCGAGATTTTCCCGGTCGGCGTGCTGGTGTCGCTGGTGACCGCCGGCCTGCTGCGCAACAGCCGCTTCCTGCCGATGAAGGTCGCCTCGACCTGACCGTCAGGTGACGATGCGCGTCGCCCGCCCCGCGCCTTCCAGGCGAAACGGCCGGGCGTAGGCGGCGGCGGCCGCGCGGGTCAGGGCCTCGAGCTGCTCGAACAGCGCGGGGTCCTCGGCGCGGAAGTTGAAGCAGCTCTTGCCCTGCATGCGGGCCTTCAGCCCGGGCGGGATGGTCGCGGCCAGGGCGGCGTGGCTGTAGACCGGCATCAGATGGTAGCTGACGTAGTTTTTCATCCTCTGCACGCCGCCGAACCACATCGGCTGGCCCGGCATGCGCGGGTTGTCCCAGGACGCCAGAAAATGCACGCCGCGCTCGCCGGCCGCCTTGACGGTCATCTCCGGAGCCGCCCGTAGCATCAGGGCGGTGAGGGTCTTCGCGAGACTGTCCAGATCACTGCGCATGGCCGTCCGCTCCTCCGCCGAAGGGGCACTCTAGCGCATGCGCATGGACGCGGCGCGCGATCCCGGTGAAAAAGGGTGTTCGGATTTCCGGGGACCCCGCATGAATCGCCTGTTCACGCTGCTGATCGTTATCGCCATGGTCGGGGGGATCGCCGTCGGCGCCTGGTGCAACCAGCATTTCCACGACCCCGAGCAGATCAAGCAGATCGTCGGCTGGTTCAAGGTGGTCACCGACGTCTTCCTGCGGCTGATCAAGATGATCATCGCGCCGCTGGTGTTCTCCACCCTCGTCGCCGGCATCGCCCACATGGGCGACGCGGGCAGCGTCGGCCGGGTCGGGGCCAAGACGATGTTCTGGTTCATCTCCGCCTCGCTGGTCTCGCTGCTGCTGGGCCTGGGGATGGTCCACCTGCTGCAGCCGGGCGTGGGCCTGACCCTGCCGGTCCCCGACGCGACCGCGGCCACCGTCGATACGGCCAAGTTCACGCTGCAGGAGTTCATCACCCACGTCTTCCCGAAGTCGATCTTCGAGGCGATGGCCAACAACGAGATCCTGCAGATCGTGGTCTTCTCGATCTTCATCGGGGTGGCCGTCGCCAGCCTCGACGACAAGGCCCCGCAGGTGCTGGTGCTGGTCGAGCAGCTGGCCGCCATCATGCTCAAGGTGACCGGCTATGTGATGCGGCTGGCTCCGCTGGCGATCTTCGCCGCCCTCGCCGCGACCGTGACCCAGTACGGGGTGGAGATCCTGACGATCTACGCCAAGTTCATCGGCGGCTTCTATCTGTCGCTCGGCGTGCTGTGGACGACCCTGGCGCTGGCCGGGCTGCTGTTCGTGGGCCCCCGCATCTTCCGCCTGCTGGCCAGCGTCTGGCAGCCGACCCTGCTGGCCTTCGGCACCGCCAGCTCCGAAGCCGCCTACCCGCGCACGCTTGAGGCGCTGCAGAAGTTCGGCGTCAGCCGCAAGGTCGCGTCCTTCGTCCTGCCGCTCGGCTACTCGTTCAATCTGGACGGGTCGATGATGTACTGCACCTTCGCCACCCTGTTCATCGCCCAGATCTACGGCATCGAGATGAGCGTCAGCCAGCAGGTCACCATGCTGCTGCTGCTGATGGTCACCTCCAAGGGCATGGCCGGGGTGCCGCGCGCCTCGCTGGTGGTGATCGCCGCGACCCTGGCCTACTTCAAGCTGCCGGAGGCGGGCCTGGCCCTGATCCTTGCGGTCGACCAGGTGCTCGACATGGGCCGCTCGGCGACCAACGTGGTCGGCAACTCCGTCGCCGCCGCCGTGGTGGCGAAATGGGAAGGCCAGCTGGAGAAGCCGGACCCGGACGCCGTCGCGGCCTAGGACCGTTTCGAAAAACGACTTGCCTTCCCCGCGCGGCGCCCGCTCACAGTGGGCGGACCGGTTTTCGCGGGAGCAGGACCATGACCGTAACCCTCACGCGCGACGGCGAGATCACCGTCGTGGCCATCGACCGGGCGGAGCGGCGCAACGCCGTCGACGGCCCGACCGCCCGGGCGCTGTACGACGCCTTCAAGGCGTTCGACGCCGATGACGCGGCGTCTGTCGCCATCCTGACCGGAACCGGCGGCAACTTCTGCGCCGGCGCGGACCTCAAGGCCATCGCCGGCGGCGGCGGCAACCGCGTCGAGCCGGCCGGCGACTTCGGCCCCATGGGCCCGACCCGCCTGCAGCTGTCCAAGCCGGTGATCGCCGCCGTCGAGGGCTTCGCCGTGGCCGGCGGGCTGGAGCTGGCCCTGTGGTGCGACCTGCGCGTGGCCGCGCGCGGCGCGACCTTCGGCGTGTTCTGCCGCCGGTTCGGCGTGCCGCTGATCGATCTGGGCACCGTCCGCCTGCCGCGCCTGATCGGCCAGTCGCGGGCCATGGACCTGATCCTGACCGGTCGCCCGGTCGACGCCGGGGAGGCGCTGGCCATCGGCCTGGCCAATCGCGTGGTCGAAGACGGTCAGGCGCTGTCGGCCGCGATCGCCCTGGGCCGGCAGATCGCCGCCTTCCCGCAGGGCTGCCTGCGCAACGACCGCCGCTCGGCGCTGGACCAGTGGAGCCTCGACTGGGACGCCGCCACGGCGCGCGAGATCGCGCTGGGTCTGGATACGCTCAAGTCCGGCGAGACCGTCGCCGGCGCCGCCCGCTTCGCCGGCGGCCAGGGCCGTGGAGGGGCCTTCTGAATGACCGACACCGTCATCGAGCTCGCGCCGCGGTTCGCCGAAGGCCAGAAGGGCCACCTGCCCGGGATCCTCGGCATGGAATGGGAGACCGTCCAGCGCGGCCTGGTCCGCGGCCGGTTCACCGTCGCCAAGCACCACATGGCCCCCAACGGCTTCCTGCACGCGGCCAGCGTCATCACCCTGGCCGACAGCGCCTGCGGCTACGGCTGCGTCGCCTCCCTGCCCGAGGGCGCGAGCGGCTTCACGACGATCGAGCTGAAGACCAACTTCATCAGCACCGCCCGCGAGGGCGTCGTCGCCTGCGAGGCGCGGCTGGTCCACGGCGGCCGCACGACCCAGCTGTGGGACGCCGAGGTGCGCCACCAGGACACCGGCAGGGTCATGGCCCTGTTCCGCTGCACCCAGGCCGTACTCTGGCCCAGAGCCTGAACCGCAAACAGCCGCTTGCGTTCGGAGGAACGCGTCGCTAGGTTCCGCGCCTTCGCACTCAGGGGGTCCAGGCCCCCTACACCCGGCGTCTACGGAGAGGTGGCAGAGTGGTCGAATGTACCGCACTCGAAATGCGGCGTGCCTGGAAGGGCACCGTGGGTTCGAATCCCACCCTCTCCGCCACCCGAGCCCATAAGGGCTTGATTTTAAATGATTATTTTCAACTGAAATGTCGGCGCCCCAACTAGGGCCCCAAAAACGTCGCTCATAGACAGTCGAGCCCGAGCAAAACGCACGCCGCTCTTTTAGTGAGCCGCCCCTTCGCGCGCGCGCGCGTAGTGGTTCACTAATTCAATGCGGCCCGACAACGACAGCCCCCCCTCGCCAGGGCAACGCAGACCCGGCCGCGTATTTGCGGCGTTTTTTCGCGGAGCCCCATCTGTGACGGCGGACCAGCCCCGGCCGCTCGACTGTGGACGCGCCAAGTGACAACCAGCACCGGTTTCCGATGGGCGAGCCCTGAGGTTTGCCAGGGCCCCGGTGTTACTGTTTCTAAGTTGGGCAGGCCCACACCGGTTTCCATTTGGCGGGACCCAAGCATTTTGCCCCCCTGGGAGTTGCCAGACGTGAAAGGTGGGCAATTCCGCCGACCTGGAAGCAGACACCGCCAACTTCCGAGAAGCGTGGGAAGCAGACATCCGCAACCAGGGCTTTGACAAAACGACCGCGTCGCCTGTGCAGAGGTGGTTGCGTATGTCGGCGTAAAGAAGCTGGTCGGCGAGGTGGCCCGTCAAACCAGCGCGACCACAACCTTCGCTGTCCAGCGCCGCCAAGATCGGGGCACGGGTCGTGCCGTGACGACTGTTCAATGCAAGGCACGGTGGAAGCGTGAGCCGCCGTTTTCCCTGTGCACATGGATGGTTCAGGACCCGTCCGAGCACGAACCCGAAGATCGCACCAAGCGGGTTTCCGCGACCGTGCAATGGCACCCCCAGGATGACCAGACACGCATCGGTGGCCTGCTCGGGGCCTCCGGCGCCGGGCAGGCAAATCGGCAGGGTAGGCTGCCAGACCGGACCCCTCCTGACTCTGCGCCCGCAGTCGCCGCCCCGGCGTTCTACGCCAGCGCCCTGGCGAGGGCGTCGGTGCTGTCGCGTCGGGCCATGGCGGCGATCGTCACGCCGGGCGCCACGTTGAAGGCGTGGAAGCCGCCGGGATAGACGTGCAGCTCCACCGGCACTCCGGCGCGCAGCAGGCGTCGGGCGTACTCGAGGTCCTCCTCCAGGAAGAGGTCGAGCGAGCCGGTCGACAGGAAGGTCGGCGGCAGTCCGGACAGGTCTTCGGCCCGGGCAGGCGCCGCGTAGGGCGAGACGCCGTCGCCCCCGGGCGCGTGGCCCAGCAGGCTCGACCAGCCGAAATGGTTGTTGTGGGCGGTCCAGATGTACTCGCCGACGAAGGGATGGGGGTCGCTCGCGACACAGGTCCGGTCGTCCAGCATCGGATAGATCAGATGCTGGAAGGCCAGGCGGTGCTGGCCGCGGTCCCGCACCAGCAGCGCCAGCGCCGCGGCGAGGCCGCCGCCCGCGCTTTCGCCCATGACGCCGACCCGCGCGGGATCGACGTCAAGCTCGCCGGCGTTGGCGAACAGCCAGGCCAGGGCCGCGTAGCAGTCCTCGACCGGCCCCGGATGCGGCGTCTCCGGCGCCAGGCGGTAGTTCACCGACACGATGCAGCAGCCGAGATTGGCGGCCAGCGGACGATGCCCCCCCTCGTTCTGGGCGGCGTCGCCGGCGACATAACCGCCGCCGTGGATGTGGAAGATGCAGGGCAGCGGGCCGGCGGCGCCGCGTGGTCGATAGATCCAGACCTCGACCTCCGGCGCCCCCGCGGGTCCCGGGACCTTGCGCACGGTCAGGTCGGTGCGGGCGACGTCATCGGGACTGACCGGGAACCACGGCGGCCGGGCGCGCATCGCCGGCAGCATCTCCGCGCTGATGGCGACGGTCGGAAACGCTTCGAGCATCGGCAGGAGCTGCGGGTCGACGAGGTGGCGGCTGTCGGGCTGGGTCATGGTCAGAAACCTGGTGCGCGAAAAGAGACGCCACCACACGGGCCGTAGCCCGTGCGGTGGCGACAGGACGGGGCGTCCTGACTTCCGGATGTCCGGCCGGTCGTCAAGACGCGTCCATTCGGGAGGGCGCCCGATGAGGGTTAGAAGTCGACGCGGAGGGTCGCACCCACCGTCCGGGGATCGCCGACGTTCGAGAACAGGCCGCCGTTGTTGCCGATCGGCACCTTTGTCGTGAGGTACGCCTCGTCGAGCAGGTTCCTGGACCAGACGTAGGCCGTCCAGCCACCGTCGGCCGAGCGGACGCCGATCCGGGCGTTGACCAGGCCGCGCCCCTCCAGCTCGGTGTAGCGGGAGTTTCCGGTGCTGCCGATCTTCGAGCGGTACGAGTAGTCGAGGCCGACGAAGAGTTCTCCGAGCGCCACCGGCGCGCGGTACTCGCCGCCACCCGACCAGGCCCACTTCGGCACGCCGGCCACCTGGCCGCCGGTCAGATCGCAGGACGCCAGGGTGATGTTCTCGAGACCGCAGGCCGCCGCAGGATAGTCGGTGTAGGTCGCCTCGGTCAGGGCGCCGGAAGCGTAGAGCGACAGCTGGTCGACCGGCCGAGCCTGCATGTCGAACTCCAGCCCGCGCGTGCGGACCTCCGGCACGTTGGCAAGATAGAGTTTCACCAGGGCGGCGTCGTAGATGTTGGCCTGGTAGTCCTTGGCCGTCTCTTGGAAGAGGGCGAGGTTCAGGGTCATGCGACGATCGAACAGACGGGTCTTGAGGCCAGCTTCGATGCTGTCGACCTGTTCCGGCGCGATGATCTTCGGCACGGCCGTCGGCAGCGCGGCCAGATTGACGCCGCCCGTTTTGTAGCCGCGCGCGGCGTTCGCATAGATCATCACGTCGTCGGAGACGTCATAGGCCATGCCAAGCTGGCCGGACCATTTCCGGTCACTGTCCGCAGCGTCGTAGCTGATGTTGGGCGCGAAGCCGGCGCGGAGGGCGGTGAAGAAGACCAGCGGGATGCCGACGAGCGGCACGCCGCCGCTGGCCACCTGGTCGAAGGTCCCCGCCTTCTTGTCATAAGTGTATCGCAGGCCGCCGGTGACATCGAGACGCGGCGTCAGATGCCACGTCGCCTGACCGTAGGCGGCATAGCTGGTGGACTTGATCTTGCCGTCGCCGACAGTCCGGACGCCTTCCAGCACTGCGCCTGGAACAGCCGCACTGACGTAGGTGTAGGCCGCCGCGGCCCCGTACTCGGTGATGGTCTCGTTCTTCAGGTCTTCGCGGAAATAGTAGAGGCCCGCGACATAGTCGATCGTGTTCTCGCCCGTGGAGGCGATCCGCAGTTCCTGGCTGTACTGATCCTGGTTGTCCGAGACGCTGGCCTGACGGAACAGGTCCAGCGGGCTGGCGTCGAGGTCATTGGAGGGCGTCCAGTCCCAGTAGCGCCACGCCGTGACCGACGTGACCGTCATTCCGGGCAGATCCCACTCCGCAACGGCCGAGGCGCCGCCGGTTTCCTGCCGCGCGAAGACCTCGACATTGGTGTTGGTGCGGCGCGCAAACGGCTCGACGACGGGGGTGTAGCCGAAGTGCTGCGAGATCGCGACGAAGTCGGCGCCGTTGGAGGGCGTGACGATGTCGGACAGGACCTGGGCGCAACAGTTGGTGTTCTGCTGGCTGAAGTCGCCGGTCAGTCGGACGCTGAAGGTGTCCGACGGCTTGAAGAGCAGTTGCCCCCGCAGCATCAGGTTCCGGTAGCTGTTGACCTGGTCCCCGGTCGCCACGTTGGTGTAGAAGCCACTGCGGGTCGTGTAGGAGGCCGACAGGCGACCGGCGACCGTATCGCCGAACAGTGGACCGGAGACCGAGAGCTTGCCCTGGGCATAGGCATAGTCGCCGGCGGTCAGCTCGACACGGGCTTCGGGATCAAAGGTCGGCGCGGCCGTCGAGACGGCGACAGCCCCCGCCGTGGTGTTCTTGCCGTAGAGGGTGCCCTGGGGCCCCCGCAGGACCTGCACGCTGTCGATGTCGATCAGATCGAACGTCGCCGAGGCCGGACGGGCGTAGTAGACCTGATCTACGTAGAAGCCGACCCCCGGCTCCAGGCCGTCGTTGGCGAGATTGCTGGCGCTGCCGAGGCCGCGGATATTGATCTGCGAATTGCGCGGATTGTAGGCCGTGAACTGCACGCTGGGCAGCATCTCGGACAGCTGGGTGATGTTGGTCGTATTGGTGTTGCTGAGAGTCTCGCCGCCAAGCACCGAGACCGCCGCCGGCACATCCTGAACGTTTTCCACCCGGTGGCGGGCGGTGACGACGAGCTCGCCAACGGTCGCGTCGTTCGGTTCATCGGCGGCCTGGGCCGTCAGGGGCAGGCCCACGAGCGGAATGCAGGCGGCGCCGGCCAGCAGCAGCCGCTTCACCGCCGAAGCCCGATCGCGCGCAGTTGAAATCATCATGGTGTCGCCTCCCCCTCGGAGCCAGATCAACGGTTCAAGCCGGTGATCATTTTACGTTCTGGTATCGCATACCACCCTGTCGAAAACAGTGCGTCAAGCGATTTTGACAAATCCGTATCCATTGGCGCTGAAGTGTTGCATGTAGCCTGTGGCGGCGTCGCCAAAACGGGGACCAGGCGGGGGAGCGGGCATGGGCAGTCGACGGCAGGAATGGCGGCAGGGGTGGCCAACGCTGGTCGGCGCGGCGCTCGGCGCGGCCGCCGGCATCAGCCTGTACAGCAACGTCGCGGGCCTCTTCATCAAGCCTCTCGGCGAGGCGTTCGGCTGGGGACGCGGACAGATCGCCCTGGGCGGCGTCGGCGCGCTCATCGTTTCCCTGACCGGTCCCTGGCTCGGCGCCGCGGTTGATCGGCATGGCGCCCGACCCTTCATCTTCGCGGGCGGATTTCTGTTCGCGCTGACCTACCTGATGCTCGCGGCCATGCCGGGTCCGTTCTGGATCTATCTCGCGATCATGGTGTTCATCGGCGTTCTGGCGGGGCCGTCGACCGCACCGCTGGTGTTCATGCGTCCGCTGGTCGCGGCGTTTGACCACAGCCGAGGCCTCGCCCTGGCGATCGGCATCAGCGGAAACGCCTTTGTCGCGATCGCCGTGCTGCCCCTGTTGCAGCACGTCATAGCCCTCTGGGGATGGCGCGCGGGCTTCGCGATGATGGCGCCCGTCGCCCTGGTCATGGGGCTGGGGTCCTGGTTCTTCCTCGGCCTCGCGACGCGCACGTCACCGCCGGCCCCGGAGACCGAAGGCGAAGCGGCGCAAGACATCGCGGGCCTGTCGTTCCGTCAGGCGCTCGGCGATGGCCGGTTCTGGCTGATGGCGGTCTGCATGCTCGCCGTCAGCGTCGCGATCGGCGCCTTCGCCAGTCAGTTCCAGCCGCTGCTGTCCGATCGCGGGATCCCCGGCGCGACCGCCGCACTGCTCGGATCCTGGTATGTCGCCTGCATCGTGACGGGCCGCCTTGTCTGCGGCGTGCTGCTCGACAGGCTTTGGTCGCCCGGCGTGGCCTTCGTGGCCATGGCCCTGCCGATCATCGGAGCCAGCCTGTTCCTGGTTCCGGGCGCTCCCTTCTGGCTACTCTTCGCCGGCGCGACCCTGATCGGCCTTTCGCAGGGCTCGGACGGCGACGTCCTGGCCTTCTTCGCGGCGCGATACTTCGGCCTTCGATCCTACGGGATGATCATGGGTCTGCTGGGCCTGATCGCCGGCCTGTCCGGCGTGGCGGGCGCAGTGCTTGGCGGGGCCATTTTCGACCGGAACGGGAACTATGACGCGATGATCTGGATGGTCATCGGCCTCAGCGGCGTCGCCGCCACGAGTGTCCTGGTCTCGGGTCTCCTCAAGGGGCTGCAGTACGCGCCCCTTTCGCCCGCCGACATCGAGGAAACCGCAACGGAAATGAGCCCGGGCGGTTAGCCTAGAGGGGTTTCAGGCCGAGACGCAGGACATCCTGGACTTCGACCGCGATCTCCATCTTGCGCTCTGCGCCGCCCTCGATGGGGCTCCTGGGAAGCCAGTTGGGGGCGAGCGGCATCTGCATGAGAAGGCAGTTCTGATCGACGTCGCGGATCAAGCCTTCCTGATACAGCCCCTCCAGCAGTCTCTTGAACCGCAGGAATACCTCGGCGCCGAGCGCCTTGAGCTCGGCCCTGTCAAGTTCCGGGAGGTTCACGTAGCTGGTCGTAACCCTGAGAAACTCCACGTCTTCCATCATCGACACCAGCGCGCCGGCGCGCTGCTGGCTGACCACGCAGTCCAGAACCGGCACGCCGGATCGACGCTGAATGTCGAGTTGGGCCTGCATATAGCGGTTCTGATCTACGAGCCGTCCGTAGCAGGCCGACACAATGGCCTGCTTGTCGCCGACATACTGGTAGAGCGTTCGCTTGGTCGCCGACAGCTCGGCGGCGATCTCGTCCAGTGAGGTGCCGTCGATGCCCTTGCGATTGAACAGCCGCGACGCGGTCAGGAGGATCTGGTCGCGCTTCGCCGCGGCCAGACCCTTACGGTCGAACCCCGCGACAGATCTTGGCCGCAGAGGCGTAAGGTCGATGAGGGGCGGATTGATCTTCGCCCTCCTGTCGACCACCCAGCCGTTGGCAAGGACGTCTGTCAGGGTGTCCGCAAAGAGCTTCCGATCCAGCTGCGGCTGGTCAACGCCGTCCATGGGCCAGCGGATCATGACGGCGGCGCCGAGGATCAGGCTCAGGATCGTGCGCGCCACGACCGGATAGTCACAGACCCGGATATCTCCCGTCGTTGCGCCGGCCTCGAGGATGCCGGTCAGTCGCGACACCACCCCTTCGTAGAGCGCCAGAACGGTCTCGCGATCGGTATCGCGAAGGACCCCCATTTCATTCAGGGCCACGAGCTCAGGTTCGTCCGGCGATACGGCACGTGCGACAAATGTCTGCACCACATCCAGGGCATTGGGGCCGGCGGCGACAGCCTCGCCCAGGTGCCGGGCCAGCAGCTCGCAGGTGCGCCGGTAGACCTGGAATACGAGGTCCTCGCGATCCTCGATGTAGTAGTAGAGCGCCGCGCGAGAGATCCCCAGTTCGGCGGCGATGTCGCGCAGCGAACTGTCCGTTAGACCGAGCACATTGAGGTGGCGGGCCGCCTCGTCGATCAGTCGGTCGCGGCGCGACTTCTTCTGGACGGGCGGAGCCCCGGCCGCCTTCGCCTGTGCGCCTGCCGCGGTCCTGGTCATGACGGTTTCACGCCGGTGATCATCATGGGTCTCGGTCGCCTGAACGTCGTCATCAGTCAACCGGCAACACGGGCGGCAAGCGATAGTGACCGCCCAGAAGCTCGGCCCGCGGCAGATAGGCCCGCAGGTTCAGGGCGAACGGACCAGCGGGCGCCGGCAGCCAGTTGCTTTCCAGCCCGACGCCGGGGCTTTCGTGGCCGATCCAGATATCGAGGGACCCGTCGTCCCCATAGACCACCCCGGGGGTGCGGTCCCCGATCAGGAATCGATCGAGCGGGTTTTCGACGAAGAAATACTGCCCCTCTGACGTGGGCTCGTAGAGGCTGAGCGACCAGAAACCGTCGACCGGAATTTTCCGGTCCGCTGGAATATGCAGCCGCCAGAGCCGGGTCCCGTCATAGTGTCCCTGGTCGGGGCCCGCGCCCCGCATATACATCGCCTCGACCGGTGGCAGGGCCGCCAGTCCGACCAGGGCGACGACAGCGCGGTAGCCGTAGGCCTGGCCGAAGTCGCCAAGGCTGGAGGCCGGATAGATCCAGCCATCGACGACGCTGTTGGCGGCTGCGCCGCCCACCTTGAACAGGGTTGCGCGCGCCAGGTCGAGCCCTTGCTGGATCGCAGCGCCCTCCTCCGCGGTGAACCGGTCGGCATGGAACTCACCGGCGCCGATACCCAGCGGCGCGATCCGCCGCAGCAGCGCAAGATCGGTCACGGGCGGCGGATTGGCGGCCATCAACGCATCGGCGCTCGCCAGATATTCCGCCCAGGGCGCGGACCTGTGCGCCCGTCGCGGCGGCGGCGGCGCCGCCGGCCCCTGGATCGAGAGGCCTGCCTGCACAGCGCGCGCGCCATCGAGATCCTCCGGCCCCTCCACGAGGATACGCGCCAGCAGCCAGACGTCATTGGTCGGCGACCGGATGACACGCTCGCCGCCCGCCGCGTCGTTCGGCCCGACAAGCCGGAACGTCCCGCCGTCCGGGCCGGTCGTCCGCGAACCGAGAATGGCGAAGTTGTTGGTATACATGTCCATCAGCGCCACCGAGAGGTAGCGGTCACCGGAGGGGGGAACCACCACGGTGACGGACCCCTGGCTGAGGTCCAGGTGGGCGCTGGAGTAGAGGGTGTCGTTGTTCGGCATCGTCACGAGGCGCGCCTCGTGCGTCAGCAGGTCGCGCACATGGCTCAGCGTATTGAGGCGCCCCCCCTTTGCCGCTTCCCGGGACCGGGTCATGGCCATCTCGATCAGCGGCAGGGTGAAGAACCAGGCTTCACGCGCGGCCTCGCGCAGGCCGTCGAGGCGGGAGGCGGAAGTCGGTGCTGACGTCATAGGCGATCTCCGGACGATGCAGGCCGTCGCCGAGGTAAGGCGGCGAGCCCGCCTACCAATCTAGCCAACAATGAAGATCGACGCGATAGGGCGAAGTGATACTTATGCGTAAATTTCCTTGACCCATGAACGGGCGTCGCCATGGTGTCGCGACACTCCCGGTCGGGGAGACCAGTCGACGTGAGACATCCGATGAGCGACCCCGCAGTGCATGGCTTCACCCTAGACAGGTTCTCGACCGTGCGGGAGGCTTTCGCCGGCAACCTCGCCCGCGGTGACGACCTGGGCGCGTCGTTCTGCGCCACACTCGAGGGCGAGACGGTGGTCGACCTGTGGGGCGGCTGGGCCGACGCGGAGCGGACCCGACCCTGGGCCGCGGACACGATCGTCAATGTCTACTCCACGACCAAGACCATGACGGCCCTGACGGCGCTGCTGCTGGCCGATCGCGGCGAGCTGGACTTCGACGCGCCGGTCGCCCGATACTGGCCCGAGTTCGCCGCCAACGGAAAGGGCGACATCAGGGTCAGCCACCTGATGAGCCATTCGGCCGGCCTGTCCGGCTGGGACGCGCCGCTGGTGACTGCCGACCTGTACGACTGGGACAAGGTGACCGCGCTGCTGGCGGCCCAGGCCCCGTGGTGGGAGCCCGGGTCGGCGCCGGGCTGCCACGCCATCACCCAGGGCTACCTGATCGGAGAGGTGGTGCGGCGAATCACCGGCAAGTCGCTCGGCACGGTGTTCCGCGAGGAAATCGCCGCGCCGCTGGACGCGGATTTCCATATCGGACTTCCGGCGGAACATGACCACCGGGTCGCTGACCTGATCCCGCCGGAGGGCCCGCCTCCGTTTGACGCCTTCCCCAATGACCTCATGCGGCGGACCTTCACGAACCCGGTCAACGATCCGCTGCAGACGCGCACGCGGGCCTGGCGTGGCGCCGAAATCCCGGCGGCCGGCGGAACCGGCAATGCCCGCTCGGTCGCCGAGATCCATGTGCTGCTGGCCAACGGCGGCGTCGCCAAGGGCCGCCGGATTCTCTCTGAGGCCGGCTGCCGCAAGGCGCTTGAGATCCAGATCGAGGGAGACGATCCCATTCTCGGCAGGCCGGTGAGGCACGGCATGGGCTTCGGCCTTCCAGGGGAGATGCTGCCCCTTCCGAACCCCAACACCCTGTTCTGGGGCGGCTACGGCGGCTCCCTGATCCTCATCGATATGGATACCCGCGCGACCTACGCCTACGTGATGAACCGGATGCAGCGGACGACGATGGGCGACGCCAGATCCATGGCGATGGTCCGCGCCATGTGGTCGGCGATGGCCGCCTGACATGGTTGCCTCAGATGCCGTCGCCGCTCTCTCTGACGCTGGCCTCGACCGGGCCCGCGCCTATGCCGCGCGGCATGACGGGCTCAGTCTGCTCATCCTCCACGATGGCGGCGTTGTTCTGGAGGACTATCCGGAGGGCGGCGTCGATGACGCCCACCCCCTGCACTCCGGGACAAAGAGCTTCTTCGGCGTCCTGGCCGCGGCCGCCGTCCAGGACGGGCTTCTCACGCTCGACGAGCGAGTCTCCGAAACCCTCACGGAATGGCGGAACGAGCCGCTCAAGGCCGGCGCGACCCTGCGCCAGCTTCTGAACCTGACGGTTGGACTGCCCAGTCAGATCGGGGTGATCCCGACCTACGCCGACGCCGTCGCGATGCCCTTCAGCGCCGCGCCCGGCGAGCGGTTCCAGTATGGACCGGCCCCGTTCCAGGTGTTCGGCGAGGTCCTGCGACGCAAGCTCGGCGACGCCGGCCGGCCGGCTGACCCGCTGGCCTACCTTCACGACCGCATTCTCGATCCGATCGGGCTGCGCTACGCGGACTGGGCTCGCGGCGCCGACGGGCTCCCCCGGCTGCCCGCGGGCGCGGTCATGAGCGCCCGCGCGTGGGCGCGGTTTGGTGAACTTGTCCGGGCCGGCGGCGTCGTGGACGGCGCACGGCTGGTCGACGAGCAGGCCTTCGCCGCATTGTTTCAGGGCAGCGGCGTCAACCCGGCCTACGGCATGACCTGGTGGTTGCCGCGCCCGACTCCGGCCGACGATGCGGTGACCCGCCTCAATGACGCATCCCGGCACGCGGATGCGCTGCCGCCCGACCTGGTCATGGCCAACGGCGCCGGCCACCAGATGCTCTACGTCATTCCATCGCTGAAGCTGACGGTCGTGCGCCAGGCCCGGCTGGACATCGTCAAGGTCATGCGCGAGGCCGGCCCCGGGGGACCAGGGCCGGACGACTGGTCCGACTTCGCCTTTCTCGCAACCCTGCTGGGGACCGATGATGCCAGATGATTGCGGCCTCGTCCGCGAACAGATCCGCTACAGCCAGGACGGCGTCCCCGAGCCCGTCTGCCTGGAGGTGCTCGTCCGGGGCCAGGGGCCCCTCGTCGTCCTGATCCCGTCACTCGGCCGCGGCGCGGAAGATTTCGATGATCTGGCCGGCCGACTGGCCGCAAGCGGCTATCGCACGGCGGCCATCAACCCGCGCGGGATCGGAGACAGTGCCGGCCCGGCCGCCCGGACACTGCAGGACTACGCCGCCGACGTGGCTGAGGTGGTCCGGTTCCTCAGCCCCGGTCGGTCGGCCGTTCTTGTCGGGCACGCCTTCGGCAACCGCGTCGCCAGGGCGACCGCAGCCTTCGCGCCCGACATGGTGTCCGGCCTTATCCTTCTGGCCTGCGGCGGTCAGGCCCCGATTCCGCCGGACGCCGCCGCTGCACTGCGCGATGTGTTCGATGAGTCCCTGTCCGCGGACGCCCATCTTACGGCCGTCCGGACCGCCTTCTTCGCGCCGGGAAACGATCCGGCCGTCTGGCGTGACGGCTGGTATCCGGCCGTCGCCCTGGCCCAGCAGACGGCGCTTCACGCCACGCCCGTGATGTCCTGGTCGGGCGGCGGAACCGTCGATATCTACATTGTCCAGGCCGAGGCCGACGTCATCGCGCCGCCCGCAAGCGCCGAGGCGCTCAGGGCGACCTATCCCGACCGGGTCGCCGTCGCCACGCTCCCCAATGCCGGCCACGCCATTCTGCCCGAACAGCCTGAGCGCCTGGCCGAGTTGGTTGGCGCTGGACTTTCAATGCTTTCCGCGAGGCTCAGCTAGGGTCGACTACCGGAGACAATTTGGCGCCTGACTGCCCCCACCGCCGTGACCCCCGCCTCCAGCCTGTTGAATTGCCCCACCCGCGCAGGGTGAGTCCGTGGCGGTCGGCCTTGCGCGACTTTTCCGGGAGACCGACTGGCGTTGCGTCCAGGGCGGCGCCCGGCTCGTCTGATCCGCGCCCGTCGCCGGGCTGCTAGGCGCCCAGGCTTAGGCACATCATCTTCAGCTCGAGATATTCGTCGAGGCCGAAGTGGGAGCCCTCGCGGCCCAGCCCCGATTCCTTGACCCCGCCGAACGGCGCGACCTCGGTGGAGATCAGGCCGGTGTTGAGGCCGACCATGCCGTACTGCAGCCCCTCGCCCACCCGCCAGGCGCGGTTCAGGTCGCGGGTGAAGACGTAGGACGCCAGCCCGGCCCGCGTATCGTTGGCGATGGCCAGGGCCTCGGCCTCGGTCCCGAACCGCACCAGTCCGGCCAGCGGCCCGAAGGTCTCCTCGCGGTTCAGCAGGGCGCTGACCGACACGTCCGCCAGCACGGTCGGTTCGAACCAGGTTCCGGTCTCGCCCCGGCGCGCGCCTCCGGTCAGGACCCGGGCGCCGCCGGCGAGGGCGTCGGCGATATGGCGTTCGACCTTGGCCACGGCCGCGTCGTTGATCAGGGGCCCCTGGTCGGTCGGGCCCTCGAGGCCGTCGCCGACCTTCAGGTCCCTGACCCGCGCCGTCAGCCGGGCGGCGAAGGCGTCATAGACGCCGGCCTGGACCAGCAGCCGGTTGGCGCAGACGCAGGTCTGGCCGGTATTGCGGAACTTGCTGGCGATGGCCCCCTCGACGGCGGCGTCGAGGTCAGCGTCGTCGAAGACGATGAAGGGCGCGTTGCCGCCGAGCTCCAGCGACACGCGCTTGACCGTGCCCATGCAGGCGGCGGCCAGCATCTTCCCGACGGCGGTCGAGCCGGTGAAGGTGAACTTGGCCACCCGGGGATCGGTGGTCATCACCGCGCCGATCGGCGCCGGCGGCCCGGTGACGATGTTGAACACCCCCGCAGGCAGCCCGGCCTCCTCGCCGAGCAGGGCGAGAGCCAGGGCCGAGAACGGCGTCAGCTCCGATGGCTTGAGCACCACCGTACAGCCGGCGGCCAGGGCGGGACCGACCTTGCGGGTGATCATCGCGGCCGGGAAGTTCCACGGCGTCACCGCCGCGACCACGCCGACCGGCTGTCTGAGCACGACGATCCGCTTGTCGGCCTGATGGCCGGGGATCACCTCGCCATAGGCCCGCTTGGCCTCCTCGCCGAACCATTCGATGAAGCCGGCGGCGTAGGCCACCTCGCCCTGCGCCTCGGCGAGCGGCTTGCCCTGCTCGGCGGTCATCAGCCGGGCCAGGTCGTCGCGATGGGCCATGATCAGCTCGAACCAGCGGCGCAGGATCGCCGCCCGTTCCTTCGCCGCCCGGGCCGCCCAGGCGGGGAAGGCCGCCTGGGCCGCGGCGACCGCAGCGAGGGTCTCCGCCTCGCCGAGGGAGGGGACCTGGCCGAGCACCCGGCCGGTCGCCGGATTGGTCACGGCGATGGACGCCGGGCCGGTCACCCAGGCGCCGTCGATCCAGGCGGCCTCGCGCAGCAGGTCGGGGCGCTTCAGCGCCAGGCGGTCACGTTCCGCGGAATTGATGGCTTCACTCACGACTGACGCTCCAGGGCCGCTGCGAGGATATCCTGACCCTCATCAGGAACAACGTCCGGCGTCGTCAGAGGCGCCGTCAGGCGGACGGTTTCGCCATCGACGCCGCGAACCGGCCAGGACAGCCGGTCGACCGGCGGCAGGGACACCGACGCCGCTCGAAAAAGAACCGCCGACGCACATCTCTGCGCGCGGCGGTTCAGGCCCGTTGCCGGGATCCGGACGGGACGACGCGGCGGAGGGTCCGCGTGGTCCCGTCCCTGGCGCCTTGACCTAGAAGGTCAGCCGGAGCCCCGTGCGGATGGTCCGACCGCGGGGATCGGAGGTCATCGCGTCGTAGCCTTCGGCCAGTCGGGCCAACGGCGGTTCCTCGTCGAACACGTTGGTCACCGCGAACGAGGCGGTGATGTTGCGCGGCAGTTCGACCACGGCCGCGAAGTCATGCAGCATCGAGGCGTCGATGGTCCGGCCGATCGCCGTCATCGTCTGGCGCTGGTCGATGTACTCGGAATTGTAGCGCACCGACCACCTCAGGTTCACCGGCCCCCGCTCGTAGTTGAGGTAGCCCTGCCATTTCCACTCCGGCAGCGTGTGGGCCAGGGTGCCGGCGTTGAGCTTGCCGACGGCGTCGAAGCCGGCGATCTGCAGGCCGGCGACCTTGAACGGCGCGAAGGTGTAGTTCACCGTCCGGTTGCCCACGCCGCCGATCGTCAGGTCGCCGCCGAAGACGTCCTCAATGCGATAGCTGGCGCGGAAATCCACGCCGCTGAAGGTCGCCTTCGGGCCGTTGATCCGCAGCAGCAGCACCTTGGACAGATTGGCGGCGCTGCAGGCGCCGTTGAACACGAAGTGGTCGGCCAGGAAGTCCGGATCGACGGTGGCGCAGTTGTTCGCTCCGCCGGCGCCGTTCGGGAAGACCGCGTTGACGATGGCGTTCTGCGGCTCGGTCGTGAGGATGTCGGAGACATCGTAGTTGTAGTAGTCGATGCCGGCGTCGAGGCGCCGCGTCTGCACGATGAACCCGTAGCTGTAGGTGAAGGCGGTCTCGGGCTTGAGATCCGGATTGCCGATCAGGTCGAGCGCCGTGGCGCGGCCGAGAATGGTCGGGATCGACGCCGTCGGGTTGGGGGACAGCGCCGTCTGCGGCGGCGCCCGGAAGGTGGTGCTGGCCGACCCCCGGATGGCCAGCCAGTCGGTCAGCTGGAACTTGGCGCGGATCTGCGGGTCGAAGGTGGCCCCGCCGTCCGATCCGTAGTCCTCGTAGCGGGCGCCCAGGGTGATGTCGCTGCGCGTCGAGAGGGGCAGGACGACCTCGGCGAACGCGGCGAAGATGTCCGTCGAGATATCCGTGGGCGCGAACGCCGCCGCCAGGCCCAGCGGCGTGTAGGGCGTCGGCGTGCAGACATCCGCGCCGGGGATGTCCAGCGGGGAGTTCAGGCACGGGACGCGGGTGCGGTCGGCGTATTCGGAATCGTGCTCGTTGAAGGTCATCCGGCGCCACTGCACGCCCGCAGCCCATTTGATGTCGCCGCCGCCGAGCGAAAACGCCCCAAGCGCGCCGTCGACCCCGAAGTTGGCCTCCGTGGTCTCGCTGGTGAGGAACCGCGTCTGCGGAAGCATCAGCCAGTTGGCCAGCTCCCGCGTGTTGGCCACCGCCGCGTTGTAGCCGGGGTTGCTGGCGACGCCGTTGACCGGGGCGCTGGCGATCGCGTTCGACATCGGGTTCAGCCACAGGCAGCCGGGGCTGCCCGGCGCCGCGGTCTGCCAGGCGCAGTTGGGCCCGCCGAGGCCGCGCAGGGCCAGTTCGATCATCACGCCGGACGAGTCATAGCCGCGCAGGGTGTGCTCGTTGCGGCCATAGGTGATGTCGGCGTTCCAGTGTCCGGCCTCGCCGAACGCGCCCGTCAGGCCCGCCGACAGACGGTACTGGGACTGGTCGCGGGTCTGGTTGGCCGGATTGGCGGGATTGTCGCCGAAGAACGGGTTGCCGCCGACGAGATAGGGCCGCCACTGGCCGATCGGGATGAAGATGCCCGTGGTCCCGACCGGAAACTGCGCCGGATTGGCCGCCGCATAGGCGGCCAGGCCCGGGTTGGTCATCGGCACGAACCAGTTGCTGAACAGGCGCGGCGTGGTCCCGGCGATCCAGCTGGCGGGATTGATGTTGGCCGGCAGCACGGTCTCGGTGATCGGCTTGGGCTGGTTGAACGACGGCGGATAGTGAACGAGGGCCTCTGAGCGGGCGTAGGTCGCCTCGAGATGAAGGGTCGTGGCGTCGGTCAGGTCGTAGTTGAACTCGGCATAGAGCTGCCAGGTCGTCGCCGGGGCGACCAGATCCTGCCACTTCTGCACGTTGTTCACGCAGAACCCGGCGAACGGCTGGATGCCGCCGAGCGTCGAACAGCCGCTGTCGACCGTGATGGCGGCGAGCGGCGCCAGGGTCCCGCCGGGGCCGGTGTCGCCCACCGGACGGAACTGGGCCGGATTGGACGAGAAGTTCCAGCCGGCGTCCGGGTTGACCGTGTAGGGCGGCGTCGACCAGGGCCGGTCGATGACCTTCAGCTGCGCGCGGGACTGGTAGCCGCCGGACACCAGCAGGTTCCAGTTGTCCCCGACCTTGCCCCAGGTCGCATCGAGGCTGTAGTCGCCGTCGGTGTCGGCGATCCAGGTGTAGTCCCCGCCGACCTCCAGCCCCTCGAAATCACGCCGGGTGATGAAGTTGACGACGCCGGTCATGGCGTCCGATCCATAGGTCGTCGAGGCGGCGTCCTTGAGGATTTCGATACGGCCCACCGCCGCCATCGGCATGTTGCGGGTGTTGACGAAGAAGCCCGACACCAGAGGCATCCGGCGCCCGTTCAACAGCACGAGGTTCCGGTCCGGACCCAGGCCGCGCAGGTTGACGCTCTCGGCGGCCTCGAACCCCTGGCCCTTGCCGGCTTGCGAGGAGTTTGAATTGCCGATCGACCCGGCCGTTTCCGGCATCGCGCGGATGACGTCCAGAAGAGGCGGCGATCCCTCCTTGCGCAGGTCTTCGGCCGTCACGATCCGCAGCGGCAGCGCCTCGGCCTGCTCGGTCGTGAGCAGCCGTGATCCGGTCACCACGATTTCCTGCACCTCGGTCGGGGCCGCCGGCGGCCCCTCGGCCCTGGCCATGGCCGGTCCGGCCCAGACGCCCGCGGCCATGACCGCGGCGATGGCCGTGGTTCCGCTCAGATATGACACTCTCATCGGTATTCCTCCCCCGGGCCGCAACGCAGTCTCTGCTGCTCGGCCGCCTCGTCATGCTTTGACGGAGGACCTGCGATGATCAAGGCGGGGCGCCGTTGGCCGAAAACGTCACATCCCTTTGATTAAGAACATTTTTTAATTCTTCGATCAGGTCGTTTTCGGAATCGACTAGCCGCCGACTTTCCGCTCAGGCCAGCCGCTTGCCCAGGGGGTGGATTGCCCTCAGGACGGATCGGCGCGTCCCCTGGCGCGTGACGCAGGTCGTCCCTGCCCTCAGCGCGCCCCCGGGGACGGGGGGCGCCCGGATCCGAACGCATGACCCTGTCTGAAGACACCTGGCCCGGCACGATCGGGCGCACATACCAGGACTCCAAGGCCTGGTTCGAACCGGTGACGCTGCCGCCGAAAGGCTCGCCCAATGTAGTGGTCATCGTGCTGGATGACGTCGGCTTCGCCCATCTGGGCTGCTACGGCTCGACGATCGAGACGCCGCATATCGACGCTCTGGCGGCGGGCGGACGGCGCTATACCGGCTTTCACACCACCGCCATGTGCTCGCCCACGCGAGCCTCGCTGCTGACCGGCCGCAACCACCATGCCGTCGGCATGGGCATGATCGCCGACATGTGCACCGGCTTTCCCGGCTACCTCGGACAGGTGTCGTCGCACGCGGCGACCATCCCGGAGATGCTCCGGCCGTCCGGCTACAGCACCTTCGCCACGGGCAAGTGGCACCTGACCCGCGCCCGCGAAATGACCGCGGCCGGACCGTTCGGGCAATGGCCCCTCGGGCGCGGCTTCGACCGCTACTACGGCTTTCTCTATTCGCTGGTCGACCAGTGGCACCCCGAACTGGTCAGCGACAACCACTTCATCCCGACCCCGAACCGTCCCGGCTATCACCTGAGCGAGGACCTGGTCGACCAGACCATCGGCATGATCCGCGACCAGCAGGCCGGCGTGCCGGACCGCCCGTTCTTCGCCTATCTGGCCTTCGGCGCCTGCCATTCGCCGCACCAGGCGCCGCGCGACTACATCGACAAGTATCGCGGGCGGTTCGACGAGGGCTGGGACGTCATGCGCCAGCGCTGGCACGCCCGGCAGATCGAACTGGGGATCATTCCGCCCGACACCGTGCTCACCGAGATCAACGCCGACGTCCGGCCCTGGGCCTCGATGACCGACGACGAGCGCCGCCTGTGCGCCCGCCACCAGGAGGTCTACGCCGGCTTCCTCGATCACACCGACGCCCAGATCGGCCGGCTGACCGCCTGGCTGAAGGCCCGCGGGATGCTCGACAACACGCTGATCATGCTGTTGTCCGATAACGGCGCCAGCGCCGAGGGCGGCCCGTTCGGCGACATCAATCTGCGCCGCTACATCCAGTTTCACGAAGAAACCTTCGAGGAAAAGCTCGCGGCGATCGATGAGCTGGGCGGCGACCGGCACTGGAACGCCTACCCGGCGGGCTGGGGCCATGCCGGCAACACACCGCTCAAATGGTTCAAGATGCAGACCCACGGCGGCGGCGTGCGCGATCCGCTGATCGTGCACTGGCCCGCGCGCATCCCCGTCGGCGGTGAGATCAGCCACCAGTTCTGCCACTGCGCCGACATCGCCCCGACCATTCTCGAGGCCTGCGGCGTGACCGCGCCGGAAGTCGTCAACGGCGTCGAGCAGATGCCGATCCAGGGCGTGAGTCTGGCCTACACCTTCGACGCGCCCCAGGCGCCGGTTCGCAAGCGCGTCCAGTATTTCGAACTGATGGGCAACAGGGGCATCTGGGCCGACGGCTGGAAGGCGGTCACCCGCCACTTCCAGGGCGACGACTACGACGCCGACCACTGGGAGCTCTATCATCTGGACACCGACTTCTCGGAGTCGAACGACCTGGCCGCCGTCTATCCGGACAAGGTCCGCGAACTGGTGGCGCTCTGGTGGGAAGAGGCCGGGCGCAACAAGGTCCTGCCGCTCGACGACCGCAACCGTGAACGGGTCCTGCTGACCTACTGGGGCGCGGCGCGGACCCGGTGGCGGTTCGAGCAGGGCATGAACCGGGTTTCCGGCTACGCCGCGCCGTCAGTGTCGAACCGGTCCTATCGCATCGTGGCCGACGTCGACCTGGCGGCGGACAGCCAGGGCGTCATCCTGTCCGTCGGCGGCCAGGCCGGCGGCTATGTGCTGTTCATCCAGAACGGCCGTCTGGTTCACGAGTATGTCGGGCCCGACAGGCGCTGGGTTCTGGAATCGGAGACAGCCCTGCCCGTCGGCCGCCATCAGCTGGCGTTCGAGTTCCGCAAGACCGCGCCCAGAACCGGCGTCGCGAGCCTGCTGTGCGACGGCCAGGTCATCGCCAGCGGCCCGATGGAAAATATGTGGCCCGGGAGCCCGACCGCCGGCGGCGTCTGCTGCGGCTATAACGAGGCCAGTCCGGTCAGCGACCGCTACGTCCGGCCGTACACCTTCACCGGGGTGATCCATGAGGTCGTGGTCGAGGCCGGCGACGACTACATCGACGATCCGGGCCTGGCGATCCACATCGCGATCGCCGAGGACTGACGCCCTCCGGCCGGAGGTCAGGCCTCCGCCGGCGCCTCGTCCGCGCCGCCCGCGCCCAGCGCCCGGGTCCGGAACTCGGTCGGCGTCAGGCCTGTCTCGCGCTTGAAGGCCCTGTTGAACGGGGCCAGCGACTGGAAGCCGCTGTCGATGGCGATCGTCGAGATCGGCACGAGCAGCTGTTCGGGGTCCGCCAGCGCCTCGCGGGCCTCGTCGATCCGCCACTGGCCGATGAAGGCGTTGAAGTTGCGGAACCCCAGCCCCTGATTCAGCAACTGGCGCAGCCGGTGCTCGGGCACCCGAAGATGCCGCGCCAGCGTGGAAATTCGCAGATCCGGCGTGCGGTAGAGACGCTCCACCTTCATCAGGCGGTCCAGCTCGGCGGCCAGCGCCTTCTCGGCCGGCGACAGCCGGACGGCCGGCTCGCGCGCATGCACGCTGGGCTCGGGAGCCTTGTTCTGACGGAACAGCTCGGGTCCGGCCTGGCCGAAGACGAAGGCGCCGAGCGCGCTGCTGGCCAGCAGCATGAGGGCCGCGACCATCGAGGGCTGCCGGGCCGCGAAGGTGAACAGCTCCATGGTCTGCACGAAGGCGACGCCGATCGAATACAGGCTGGTGAAGACATAGAGCGGGGTCACCACCAGCCGGCGGCGCTCGACCAGATCGCTGCTCCAGCTGCGCACGACGATGATCAGCACATGGGACATCAGGCCCACGGTGATGAAGTTGTGCAGCAGCCAGAGGCCCCGGGCGATCTCCGGCGGCGCCATCTTGGCGACCAGCGCGTTGACCAGCACCACGCCGAACGGGATCAGCTTGCGCCGGTCAAAGCGCTTCGACTCCTCGAAGAACTCGGTGACGAAGATCCAGGCCAGGCTGGCGCCGACGACCGACGGCAGGTCGAGCAGCAGGTACATCGCCCCGAGCGGCGCCATCGCCGGGGGAAACTGGGCCAGCACGTGGGCGGCCTTGGACACATAGCTGAGCGATCCGGACAGCCGGCTCGGCGACCGCAGGGACCGCCCGATCACGATCGCCGTGGCGAGGTAGAGCCCCGCGGCGACGCCACGGATAATGCCTTCGAGGAGAACCCGGTCTGTCATCATGACCACGCTTCGCCCGGACGCTCGATCGGTGAAGGCGGCCGCAGGGCGGTGCTCAAGATCGTCTCCCCGGGGTCACGGAATCCTCACGGCCTTGCGCGCCGCATGGCGGCGTCCCGACCAGCCAGAAGCAACTCTATCCCGCCCGAACCGCTGGCCCAAACATTCCCCGTAACGGGCCCCGGACGCAAGTTGCCAACGTCGATCGAAATCAATGCCATTCGACTGTTTTAGCTGACCTTTTCAGAATTCGATCAGCCGCTTTCGAACGCGATCAGCCCCGACCGGAACGGGGCCCGGAATCGGCTTGCCAGCCCCCGGCCGGGCCAATCATCTGACATGACATCGCGGCTGAGGCGTTCGCCCGGAACCGCGTCAGGGGTGCAGGAAACATGGCTTCGGGGCTGGCCACAGTCGGCGCGTCAGGGGTCTGGGTGAAGCCCGGACCAGAGGGCTTCGGCGCCGAGATCGGCGGCGTGGACCTCTCCGGCGGGCTGTCGGCGGCGCAGGTCGCCGCGGTGCAGGCCGCGTTCGCGCGCCATTCGGTGGTCTGGTTCCGCGACCAGCCGCTGACCCATCCCCAGCTCGAGGCGCTCTCGCTGCAACTGGGCGCGTTCGGCGACGAGCCCTACGCCGCTCCGCTTCCCGGGCACCCGCACATTCTCGAGGTTAGGCGCGAGCCTCAGGAGACCGTGGCGGTGTTCGGCGGCGGCTGGCATTCGGATTGGAGCTTCCTGGAAACGCCACCCGCGGCGACCCTGTTGCACGCCAAGATCATCCCGCCGGTGGGCGGCGACACGCTCTTCGCCGACGGATCCCGCGCCTGGGAGGCCCTCGACAGCCGTCGCCGGCGCGCGCTGGACGGTCTGCGCGGGTGGCACTCGGCGACCGGCCCCTACGGGCCCGAGGGCTATTTCGCCAAGGAGACCGGGCGGGTGGGCATGACCATCTGGTCCAGCCCCGAGGCCGACCGTCGGACCAGCCATCCGCTGGTCCGCACCCACCCCGTCACCGGCCGGAAGTCGCTGTTCATCAGCCCGGGCTACACGGTCGGCATCGAGGGCATGGCGCCGGACGAGAGTCGCCCTCTGCTGGAAGACCTCTTCGCCCACATGACCGAAGACCGGTTCGTCCTGCGTCACCGCTGGGCCCCGGACACCCTGACGCTCTGGGACAACCGCTGCGTCCTGCACCACGCGACCGGCGGTTACGACGGTCACCGACGGGTCCTGCATCGCACCACCCTGGTCGGCGAGCGCCCCGTCTGAGCCCTCCCCTTCAACCCTCCGGACCCGGGCCGAGGCCCGCCGCACCAAACGCATGAAGACCCGAGCCCATGTCTGAAGACTTCGATTTCATCATTGTCGGCGCCGGATCCGCCGGCTGCGTCCTGGCCGACCGGCTCACGGCCGGCGGGAAGCATCGCGTGCTGCTGCTGGAAGCGGGCGGGTCGCACCGGCGGCTGATGATCGACATGCCGGCCGGGCTCGGCCACGTCTTCTACGATCGCAAGGTCAACTGGTGCTACGTCGCCGAGCCTGACCAGCAGCTGGGCGGGCGCACGGATTTCTGGCCGCGCGGCCGGGTGCTCGGCGGCTCCAGCTCGATCAACGGCATGGTCTACATCCGCGGTCAGAAGCAGGACTTCGACGACTGGGCGGCCCTGGGCAACACCGGCTGGGGATACGAGGACGTCCTGCCCTACTTCCGGCGGTCCGAGGACAATGACCTGGGTGAATCCCGGGAACACGCCGTCGGCGGCCCGTGGAAGATCTCCAGCATCAAGGGGCGGCAGTCCCCGGTCGTCGACCTGGCCCTGCAGAGCGCCCGGGCGCTCGGCTACCGGGACAATCCCGACTTCAACGGTCCGGAGCAGGAAGGCGTCGGCCTCTACCAGTTCAGCATTCGCGACGGCCGCCGGACCAACACCGCGCGCGCCTTTCTCGATCCGGCGAGGGGCCGGCGAAACCTGACCGTCGTGACCCACGCGCACGCCAACCGGATCCTGTTCGAGGGCAGGCGCGCCGTCGGCGTCGAGTATCGTCGCAAGGGCAAGGTGGTGACGGCCCGCTGCCGCCGCGAGGTGCTGGTCGCGGCCGGGTCGGTGAACTCGCCGATGCTGCTGCAGCACTCCGGCGTCGGTCCGGGCGCCCTGCTGCAGCTGCATGGCATCGACGTCGTGCACGACAGCCCCGCCGTCGGCGAGAACCTGCAGGATCACGTCTTCACCGGCTTTTCCTACAAGACCCGGGTTCCGACCCTGAACGACCGCTACAACACGCGCCTGGGCCAGCTTCTGGCCGGCATGCAGTGGGTGCTGACGAAGACCGGCCCGCTGGGCCTCGGCATCAACCAGGGCGGGGCGTTCGTGAAGACCCGCCCGGAGGAAGCCCGGCCGGACACCCAGCTCTACTTCTATCCGCTGAGCTTCGGGGCCGCGCCGGACGGGACGCCGCCCAAATCGCTGCACCCGCACCCGTTCAGCGGCATGACCATCAACGCCAGTCCCTGCCGGCCCGAGAGCCGCGGGCAGATCAGGATCCGGTCGGCCGACCCCGAGGCGCCGCCGATCATCCACCGCAACTATCTGAGTACGCCGGGTGACGTGCGGGTGATGGTCGACAGCCTGCGGATCGCCGACACCATCGCCCGCACCGGCCCGCTGGCCGAGGTCATCGAGGCGCCGGTCTACAGACTGGGCGACCCGCCGACCGACGCGCAGCTGGAACACTGGGCGCGCCAGACCGGCCGCACGACCTACCACCCGACCAGCACCTGCATGATGGGCGTCGATCCGAAGACCTCCGTCGTGGACCCCAGACTCAGGGTTCACGGCCTCCAGGGCCTGCGCGTCATCGACGCCTCGATCATGCCCCTGATCGTCTCCGGCAACACCGCCGCCGCCGCCACCATGATCGGCGAAAAGGGCGCGGACCTCGTCCTCGCCGACTGCGCCTGACCTCTCAAGGAAACGACATGTCCGCCAATCCCAAGATCACCGACATCGAAACCCTGGCCTGTGACGCGGGCTGGCGGAACTACACCTTCGTCAAGATCAGCACCGACGAAGGCATCGTCGGCTGGTCCGAGTACGACGAAGGCTTCGGCAATCCCGGCATCGCCGCGATCATCCAGCAGGTGAAGCCGCGCCTGATCGGCCAGGGCGTGATGGATCACGAGCGCATCTTCGCCCTGCTGCAGAGCGCCATGCGCCCCGCGCTCGGCGGCCTGATCGGCCAAGCGATGGGGGCGATCGAGAACGCCCTGCTCGACGCCAAGGGCAAGACGCTCGGCGTCTCCTGCGCCCAGCTGCTGGGCGGCAAGATCCGCGATCGCGTGCCGCTCTACTGGTCGCACTGCACGACCTGGCGCATCAGCCGCAAGCCGTACTACCAGCCCGAGATCGAGACGATCGACGACGTCGTGTCGCTCGGCCGCGAGGTGCGCGAACGCGGGTTCAAGGCGCTCAAAACCAACGTCTACACCTACGTCGACCGCAAGCCGCGCGGCTGGGCGACCGGGTTCGGCGTGCCGTTCGAGCCGGGGCTGAACGTCGACCGCCGCCTGCTGCACGGGTTCCGCGAGCACCTCGAGGCGCTGCGCGACGGGGCCGGACCGGACGTCGACATCCTGATCGACCTGAACTTCAACACCCGCACGGAAGGCTACCTCAGCCTGGTCCGGTCGCTGGCCGACATGGACCTGCTGTGGATCGAGCTCGACACGCTCAATCCCAAGGCGCTCGCCTATATCCGCCAGCAGAGCAGGCATCCCATCGCCTCCTGCGAGACGCTGGTCGGACCGGCCGCTTTCAACCCGTTCTTCGCCGAACAGGCCATGGACGTGGCCATCATCGACCTGCTGTGGAACGGCGCCTGGCAGTCGATGAAGATCGCCGCCATGGCCGACGCCCACGACGTCAACGTCGCGCCGCACAACTTCTACGGCCACCTGGCGACGATGATGAACGCCCAGTTCGCGGCGGCGACGCCCAACCTGCGGATCATGGAAACCGACATCGACCGCCTGGCCTGGGACGACGAGCTGTTCACCCATGCGCCGGACATCCAGGACGGCCACATCGTCATCTCCGATCGCCCGGGCTGGGGCACCGAGCCCAACGAGGAGGCGCTGGCGAAGTATCCGCCGAACACGCACCTCAACCCGGCGGGGCTGATCACCTACGGCCGCAAGGCTCCCTGACCCCTCCCCCCGTCCCGCGATGCCGGGCGTCCGCCAGCCGGACGCCCGTGGCCCCAGGAATACCCATGTCAGACACCCCGTCCGCCGCGTCCCCGCCGCCGTTGAGCCGATCGACCCGGTTCTTCTACGGCCTCGGCGGCGTCGCCCTGGGGCTGAAGGACAACGGATTCTCGTACCTGCTGCTGATCTTCTACAATCAGGTCGTCGGGCTGCCGGCGGCGACGGTGGGCCTGGCCGTGATGATCGCCCTGGTGATCGACGCGATGTTCGATCCGATCATCGGCCAGATGTCCGACAACTTCCGTTCCCGCTGGGGCCGGCGCCACCCGTTCATGTACGCCTCGGCCGTGCCGATCGCGCTGAGCTACCTGCTCATCTGGAACCCGCCGACGGGCTGGTCGCACGCGGCGCTGTTCGGCTACCTGATCGTGGTGGCGGTGCTGATCCGGACCTTCCTGGCGCTGTTCGAGATCCCCAGCGCGGCCCTCGCCCCCGAGCTGACGACCGACTACCACGGCCGGACAAGCCTGCTGTCGTTCCGCGCCCTGTTCATCTGGTACGGCGCCCTGATCATGACGCTGCTGACCTTCCGGGTGTTCCTGAAGGCCGACGCCGCCCATCCCGTGGCCCAGCTCAATCCGGCGGGCTACTCGATGTACGGCCTAGTCTCGGCGGTCGTCATGTTCGTGGTGATCCTCGCGTCGGCCCTTGGCACGCACCGCCAGATTCCGTTCCTGCGCACCCCTCCGGTCCGCAAGGTCACGCCCTGGCAGACGCTGAAGGAGATGGTCGGCTCGATCACCGACCTGACCTTCCTGCCGCTGCTGCTGGCGGGCATCTTCAACGCCATGGGCTATGGCCTGTCGGTCGCGCTGAACCTGTACTTCAACACCTTCTTCTGGGCCCTGACGGCGACCCAGATCTCGGTCTTCGTCTTCGCGCAGTTCATCTCGTCGGCCGCCGCCGTGATGCTGGCCACGCCGATGTCCCGCTGGCTCGGCAAGCGCAACGCCGCCATCCTGGCCAAGACGCTGTCCTTCACGATCGGCATCGCGCCCATCGTCCTGCGGCTGACGGGACTGTTCCCCCCCAACGGCCACCCGGCCGTGCTGCCGATCCTGTTTGTCCAGGCCATGACGTCCGTGACGTTCGCCAGCATCGCGGCGGTGCTGCATTCCTCGATGATCGCCGACGTGGTCGAGGAGACAGAACTGCGCACCGGCCGCCGGTCCGAAGGCCTGTTCTTCGCGGCCAGCATCTTCGTGGCCAAGGCGGTGTCCGGCGTCGGCATCTTCGCGTCCAGCATGGTGCTGCTGGCCATCGGCTTCCCCGACCACGCCCAGCCCGGCGAGGTCAGCGACCAAGTCATCCGCAACCTCGGCCTCGTCTATATTCCGGCCCTGGCGCTGACCTACCTGACCGCCATCGCGGCCATGAGTTTCTTCCGCATCACGCGCGAACGCCACGAGGCCAACCTGGCCCGCCTGGCCGAAGCCCTGGTCGACGGATCGGCGCCGGTGACGCCGCGCGCCTGACACCCGAGACGCCGATGATCAGACCCCAACCCCGCGCGCTGAGCGAACAGCTCAAGGTCGTCGCCGGCGTCCTGCGCGAGGCGCGCGAGGAGGCCGGCCTGTCGCAGCGATCGCTGGCGCGACGCCTCGGCAAGGCCAACTCTCATGTCTCCAAGATCGAGAGCGGCCTCAGGCGCGTGGATGCACTGGAACTCTACCGGATCGCCGACGCGTTCGGCCTGCCGCCGACGACCCTGTTCGAGCGCGTCGCGAGCCGGCTGTTCGAGCCCTAGCCGGCCCGGCCTCGCCTGGAGCTTCCTGAGCGCCGGAGCCGGGGAAGGCAGGCGCGAAGGCTAAGCGCCCCATCCGGCGGGGGCAGCCGGTTGCAGGCCTTGTCCGCTGTCAGCGACCAGAAGCCGTCGACCGGGAGCAGCATCCCCGCCGGGATCAGGGGTCGCCGTGGACCCGTCTCGCGCTGCCTTCCCCTGTAGTGCGGATTTGGAATGCCGCAACCGGCGATATCCGCCTGCCCGTAATCGACACCGCCGAGCCCGGGGCGGCTCAACATGGGCAACATATTCACTCTTGTGATAATCAGCGTTGACGATCCCGGAACCCCGTGTCAGCTTTTGACCATGCGCCGAAGAGCGCGCGCCGATCTCGGCGCCAGGGAGGGACAGACATGAGACTTCAAGCATTGCTGCTGGGCGCGTCCGTATTGACGCTGGGCTGGTGCGGGGCCGCCGCGGCCCAGACGGCTCCGCCGCCGCCGGCAAAGGCCGAGGCGAGCCAGGAGACGAGCACGGTCGGCGAACTGGTCATCACGGCCGAACGCCGCAGCGAGAACCTCATGACGACGCCGATTTCCGGCACGGTCCTGAGCGGCGGCGACCTGGAGAAGAAGGGCGTCACCAACGTCGACCAGCTGCAGTTCATCAGCCCCGGGGCGGTGGTGAACAACTTCGGCCAGGGCATCGACTTCAACATCCGCGGCATCGGCAAGGCCGAGCACAATTCGCAGACCCTGACGGGCGTCATCACCTATCGCGACGGCGTGGCGACCTTCCCCGGCTATTTCACGGCCGAGCCCTACTATGACATCGCCAGCGTCGAGATCCTGCGGGGCCCGCAGGGCACGTTCGTCGGCGAGAACGCCACGGGCGGCGCGGTGTTCGTCACCTCGAACAACCCGATCGTCGGCGGCAACTACAGCGGTTACATCGCCGGCCAGGTCGGCAACTACAACGACGTCGCCGTCCAGGGCGCCGTCAACCTGCCGATCAGCGACACCTTCGCGGCGCGGATCGCCTTCAACGGCGAGCAGCGGGACAGCTTCTACGACGTCACCGGCCCCGCCACGGGCAACGACGGCCTGCAAATGGGCAGTGTGCGGTTGAGCCTGCTCTGGACGCCGAGCGACGCCCTGACCGTCAGCTTCAAGACCGACTACAACCACCTGGATTTCGGCGGCTACCCGTCCGATCCCGTGCTCTCGCCCAACGACCTGTTCGACATCACGGCCAACGCCAACCAGATGGCGGTCGACAAGTTCGTGCGGTCGGTCCTCAAGGTCGACTACGTGTTCGCCAACGGCGTCACGCTCCGGTCCGTCAGCGGCTACCAGGACGGCAACACCGCCTACGCCGCCGACCTCGACGGCCGCAGTTCCGGCAACATGACGTTCAGGGACTCGGTCGACGAGCGGATCTATTCCCAGGAGATCAACCTGATTTCGCCGAGCGGCGGACCGGTCTCATGGGTGCTGGGCGCCTACTTCCAGGCGGACAAATACACCTTCCCCAAGGGGGAATTCATCATCGGCCTGCCGGAAGGCAGCGTGGCCACGGAGTACAATCTGTGGGGGACCAACCCCAAGCAGAACAGCGCCGTGTTCGGGCAGCTGGGCTTTGAGTTGCCGAAGGGTTTCGAGATCCAGATCGGCGCCCGCTACTCGGACTCGCGCTCGACCAACCACATCACGGTGCTGCAGTATGGCCCCGTTCCGATCCTGCAGGAGCAGTCGGTCAAGTCGAACAACGTGTCCGGCAAGGTGTCGCTGGGCTGGACCGTCAACGACCACAACTACCTCTACGCCTTCGTCGCCACCGGCTACAAACCGGGCGGCCTGAACGTGCCGGTGGGCTTTGGCCTGCCCGCGCCGTTCGAGCCGGAGAAGGTCACCAACTACGAGGCCGGCTGGAAGGCCGGCTGGCTGGGCGGCCGGCTGCGCACGCAGATCAACGCCTACTACAACACCTACGACGACTTCCAGGTGATCATCGGCTACCCGACCCTGCCGATCTTCGGCTTCGAACTGAACACGCCCAATCCGACCAAGATCTACGGGGTTGAAGCCCAGCTCGAGGCCGTGTTCGGGCCGCTGTCCGTCGACGCGGGCATGGGCCTGATGCACAGCGAGCTCGGCCAGTTCTACGCCACCGACCCGCGCGGCGCGACGTTTACGGCCTGCAACCCGGTCACCGGACCGTCCAGCGTGAGCTGCATCAATCTCGATGGACGGGACCAGACCTATGCGCCGGAGTTCACCTTCAACATCGGGGCCCAGTATCGCTTCACCCTGGCCAACGGCGACACCCTGACGCCGCGCCTCAACTACGGCCACGTGTCCGAACAGTGGGCGACCCTGTTCCAGAACGTCGCCCGCGGCGACAAGATCGAGGATCGCAACATCTTCAACGCCCAGTTCGCCTGGACCCACGGCGACCTGATCACCACCCTCTACGCCACCAACCTCAGCGACCAGCACTATGTGGCGGCCATCAATTCCGGCCTCCGCTTCGCCGGTCCGCCGCGCCAGTTCGGTATCCGGCTGATGAAGGTGTTCTAGCGCGCGCTCCTCCCCGCGCTTCAGGTTGGCCGTCTGGCGAGGGCCAGGCGGCCAGCCTTTTTTGTTTGAGACCCCGGCTTTTCCCGGGATCCGGATTTCGAGTGATCTGACTGATGCAAGCCTACGCCCTGACCGTCGACAAGTTCCTCGACCATGCCGCCAAGTGGTCCGGGCGACAGGAGGTCGTGACGGCGGGAGGAGGCCGGATCGGCTACGCCGCCCTGCGGGAGCGCAGCAATCGCCTTTCGGGCGCGCTCGCCCATCTGGGCCTGGCGTTCGGCGACAGGATCGCGACCCTCGCCTGGAACACCCAGCATCACCTCGAGACCTACTACGCCGCCATGGGCGCGGGCCTGGTCTGTCACACGCTCAATCCGCGCCTGACCGCCGCCCACCTGGCCGCGATGATCAACGAGGCCGAGGACCGGGTGCTCGCCGTGGCTACCAGCCTGACGCCGATGCTCGACGAGCTGTTGCCGCTGTGCCCCGGCGTCGAACACATCGTGCTGATGGACGGAGCGGGTGAAACCGCCGCCGCCGTCCCTGCCCGCCCCCACCCGGCGCGGGTCTGGGAGTTCGAAGCCCTGTTGCGCGCGCATGGCCGCGCCGCGCCCTGGGGCGGGTTCAACGAAGAGACGCCGGCCGGGCTCTGCTACACATCGGGAACCACCGGCCAGCCCAAGGGCGTGCTCTACACGCACCGCTCGAACTACCTCCACACCCTTCGGGCGTTGCAGGCGGACGCCTTCGCCCTGACGGCCGGCGACACCGTGCTGGTCGCCGTGCCCATGTTCCACGCCAATGGCTGGGGCCTGCCGTTCGCGGCCCCCGCCGTCGGCGCCAGACTGGTGCTTCCCGGCCGGAACGCCGACGGCGCGAGCCTGACGCGACTGCTGCAGGAGGAGAAGGTCACCGTCGCCGCCGGGGTGCAGACCGTCTGGCTGGGCGTTCTGGACCACCTGGACGCGGTCGGCGGCGAGACGCCTGACCTGAAGCGCGTGATCATCGGCGGCTCGAGCTGCCCGGACGCCCTGATCCGCAGCATGGAGGAACGCCTCGGCGTCACCGTCCAGACCAGCTGGGGCATGACCGAACTGTCGCCGCTCGGCACGGTCGCGCCGCCCGTCGCCGGGCCCGTCGAGACGCGGGCGGCCGGGCGCCCCCCCATCGGACTGGACCTCAAGCTGACCGACGCGGACGGCCGGACCCTGGCCGAACAGCGCGGCGTGGTCGGCCATTTGAAGGTCAAGGGCGCCAGCGTCGTCGACCGGTATTTCAAGGCCAGCGCCGACGCGCTGGACGCCGACGGCTATTTCGACACGGGCGACCTCGCGCGGATCGACGAGACCGGCGCCCTGACGATCTGCGGGCGCTCGAAGGACCTGATCAAGTCCGGCGGCGAATGGATCAATCCGACGGAGATCGAGGACATCATCGGCCGCCACCCGGCCGTGGGACAGTCCGCCGTCATCGGCCGCCCGGACGCGAAATGGGGCGAGCGGCCGGTGCTGATCGTCGAGCTTCGGCAAGGGGCGTCGGTCGACAGCCAGACCCTTCTGGGAGCCCTGCGGGGCAGGGTCGCGGACTGGTGGCTGCCCGATCAGATCCTGCAGATCGGCGCCATGCCGCTGGCCGCGACCGGGAAGATTGACAAGAACCGGCTACGTGCCGACTACGGGGGTGAAAGCCTCGCCGGGACGGGTCCAGCCTCGTGACGACCTCGCCCCGGCAGCTGCTTCCGAGCCTTGAAGGGGTTTGATTGATGTCAGAAGGTTCGCCGCCCAAGCGGGTCCGCCGCAGCAAGGCGGAACAGCGCGCGGAGACCCTTGAACATATCCTCGACGCGGCCGAGTACCTGTTTTCGCTGCAGGGCCTGCACGGCGTGACGCTTCGGGACGTGGCGCAACGCGTGGGCGTCCACACGACCCTGCTGCACTACTATTTCGACGACAAGGCGGCCCTGTTCGAGGCGGTGTTCGCCCGGCGGGCCAGCGTCACCAGCGGGCGGCGAATGGCGGCCCTGGACCGCTACGCCGAGGAGGCCGGCGACCATCCGACCGTCGAGGGCGCGCTGCACGTGTTTCTCGACACTGACCTCGACCTCTACATCGAGGGCGGCGAGCCGTGGATGAACTACGCCGCCTTCTGCGCCCGGGTGAGCAACACGCCCGAGGGCGCCGCGCTGATGGACGTGCACTTCGATCCGGTCGTGCTGAAGCTCGTCTCCATCCTCAAGCGGGCGCTGCCCGACACGCCCGAGGAGGACATCTTCTGGGGCTATCACTTCGTGACCGGGTCGCTGATGAACACCCTGGCCCGGACCGGCCGGATCGACCGGCTTTCGGGCGGCCTCTGCCACTCCGATGACTTTCCGGCGGTCAAGGCGCGCATCGCCAGGTTCATGGCCGCGGGCTTTCACGCCCTGAAGGACTAGGGGCAGGCCGGGTGCGCCGGCGGCAGCGGCGGCGAGACGATGCCGCCGTTCCAGTTCCACGGGATCGTCCCGGCGACGCGGCGACGGCACACCACGGCCTCGTGCAGCGCATACATGCCGGGGAACAGGTCAAGGCCGACGCGCGGCACGTCCTGGAACGCCATGAAGGCGCGGCCGGCGCCGAACGCCGGCCAGGCCGGCGAGCCCGCCGACTCGGGTCGCCCCGCGCGGACGAAGCTCGTCCAGTAGTCGAGCATGGCGTCGGAGAACCGCGCCTCGGCCGGCGTGCGCGGCGCCTTGGGCCAGAGCGGCGGCGTGCGGTTCAGCGTGCCGAAGACGAACGGCAGCTCGCTGGCGTGGAAGGCGTGCAGACCGGCGTCATCGGCGGCCGGGAAGCCGTGGTCGAAGATGTAGAAGAAGGCGGGCTGGCCCAGAGCCGTCTGCTTGACCACCAGGCGTTCGGCCGTCCAGCCGTAGATCGCGTCCCGCGTGGAGGCGAGGATGCTGCCCTCCATGTCGCGCGACGGATAGAGCCGCAGGTAGGCCTCCGCCAGATCGCCGTAGCGGTCGCGGATGGCCTTCTCGTAGCTCGAGGCGAGCGCTGGCGTCGGTGGCGCGAGGAACCGCAGCGAGCGGATCTCGCCGCTGTTGAAGCCGGCGAGGACCGGCACGGGCGCCTGTTCGCCCCGGTCGAAGACCTCAACCAGCTGTCGCGGCAGGATCTGGCCGTCGACGACGCCGAACGGGGCGAAACCCGCCTGCGCCGCCGCCTTCGTCAGCTTCGCCGCGTCCATCGCCCGCAGGGCGTCGACGTCGGGCGCCTCAAGCCTGGCCGCCAGCGCCAGACCGGCCTCCTCGGCGGGCGTCTCGCCGAACGCGCGCGTCCGCAACGACGGCGTCGAGATCATGTAGGCGCTCTGGGCGATGGCCCGGGCGAACAACCCCCGGGCCGGCGGGGCCGCCATAAGATACAGGACGCTGAGCCCCCCGGCGGACTCGCCGGCGATGGTCACATTGGCCGGGTCGCCGCCGAAGGCCGCGATGTTGCGCTGGACCCAGCGCAGGGCCTCGATCTGGTCCATCAGGCCATAGTTGCCCGACACGCCGGCCGGTGATTCCGCGCTCAGGCCCGGATGGGCGAGATAGCCGAGCACGCCGAGCCGGTAGTTGATGGTCACCACGATCACGCCCCGGGCGGCCATCCGCGCGCCGTCGTAGATCTCCTCGTTGCCCGAGCCGGACCACAGCGACCCGCCGTGGATCCAGACCATCACCGGGGCCTTCGCGGCGCCGGCGGGCGCCCAGATGTTGAGCGACAGACAGTCCTCGCTCATCGGCCCGGGATCGCTGGCGTAGATGTTGTAGGGGCCGGACCTGTTCTGCACGCAGACCGGTCCCGGCCGCGTCGCGTCCCGCACGCCGTCCCAGCGCGGCGCCGCCTGGGGCGGCTTCCAGCGCGCCGCGCCGACCGGCGGCAGGGCGTAGGGCAGTCCGCGGAAGCTGTTGATCCCCGCCTGGCTGACGCCCTGGACGGCGCCGGCCGGCGCGTCCACCACGGGGCCGGCCGGCGCAGCCTGGGCCGGGGCGCCGAGCAGCAGGCAGCCGACGGGCGCGGCCAGAAAGATCAGGCGGCGGAGCAGGGTCATGCGGCGACTCCGGTCGTCGGGCCTTCGCGTCGCAACACCCGGGCCAGCCAGACAAACAGGCCGATCGCCACGGCGTAGACGGGAAGCAGGCAGAGGAAAGCCAGTTGCAGGGAATTGTCGGGATGGGCGGCGCGCAGCGCGTCGCTGACAAAGCCGACGAAGGTCGGGCCGATACCCATGCCGGTCAGGTTCATGACCAGCAGGAGCAGCGCCCCGGACATCACCCGCTGGTGCGGCGCGACCTCCTCCTGGACCAGGGTCACGGCCGACGACAGGTAGAAGTAGTTGAGGAAGGTCGGCCCGAGCAGGAACGCCAGCGCAACCGGCCAGGTCGGCGCCCAGATGAAGGCGAGGAAGGGCAGCACGGCGAGCGTGAGCGAGATGGCGGGGATCACCGCGTAGGCCTGCCGGGAGCGACGGGTGAACCGGTCGATGACCGGGCCCGAGACGAGGATGCCGCCCCCCATGCCGAAGATGACCACGAGCGTGTACCAGAGCGACACGTCGGGCAGCGTCATGCCCTTTTCCCGCATCAGGAAGAGGGTCGTGAAGTTGCCGGCGCCGTAGGTGATGATCTGCGTCACCCCGCTGGCGACGGCGATCAGCACGAGGGACGGCCGGGAGAAGAACATCTTCACCGTGGCCCGGAATCCGGCCGCCTCCGTGGCCGCCGGGGGCGACGACGGGACCGGCGCCTGGTCGAGGCCGCCGCGGCGCGGCTCCCTGACGAACAGCAGGACGGCCAGCGCCGCCAGCACGCCCACGCCGCCCAGCAGGAGGAACGCCAGTCGCCAGTCATAGGCCGCGGCGATGGCGGCCCCGAAGGCGACGCCCAGCGCCTGGCCGATCGGCGGGCCGAGGTTGAACAGACCCATCGCCGCGCCGCGCCGGCCGCTCGGGAAATAGTCGGAAATGATGGCGTAGGAGGGCGGCACGCCGCCGGCCTCGCCCACGCCGACGGCCATGCGGGACACCACGAGCTGGGCGTAGTTCGCCGACAGACCGCAGCCCATCGTCGCCACGCTCCACAGGGCGCAGGCCAGGGCCAGCACCCGCACGCGATTGGTCCGGTCGGCCAGCCAGCCGACGGGAATGGAGATCAGGCAGTAGAACAGGGCGAAGTACAGCCCGCCGATGAGCCCCAGCTGGCCGTCGGTGACCCCGAGGCTGTCCTGGATCGGCTTGGCGAGAATCGACAGCAGCTGCCGGTCGAGAAAGTTCAGCACATAGACGAAGCAGAGCATGCCGAGCACGAACCAGGCGCCCTTGGCGGGGCGCGCGGCCGCCGGGGCTGCGGGCGCTGCGTCCCGCGCGGCCGAGGCTGATCCCATCCCGTTCACTCCCTGGAACGCCGATCATTCGCGTCGGCGTTTCACCCACCATGCCGCGCGCCCTTGACGATCGTCAATACTCACTATCGTTAGCGTGAATATATGAGGGGTGACAGCGGGTCCGGACGCCTGTGCGGATCGGCCATTTCCACAAAGTGGGCCGCCCGCCGGGGGAATGAAGTGGACGCCGGCGCACCGAACCGTTCAGAATGATTAACGGCCGCGCTGGCGGCCGCGGGGGCGTCAGATCATGGTCGTGAATTCGGTAACCGCGTCGTCGGGCGCTGTCCTGCGACTGTCGCGTCTGGTGGACGCACTCGACCTGCTGGCCGCGCGCTGGCGGCGCGAGGCGGCCAACGGCGAGGTCGCCCGGATCCTCCATGCCCGCCTGGGATCAGCGGCGGCCGAGCTGGCCCAGACGCGCGACGCCGTCGGTCGGTTGCTGGCGGCTCCCGCCGCGGCGCGCGAGGGCTATCCTGACGCTCTGCTGGTCCGGCTTCAAACGGTGCTCGGCGCCCTCGCCCTGCTGGCCGGTCAGGCGCCGGAGCCCGCGACGGACACCGTGGTCGACATCCGCAGCCGGGCGCGGGCCGTACGGCTCGAGACCCTGGCGCGCAAACTGTTCAAGCAGATCGGCCGGATCGTCGCGGCCGGGACCATCGGGGCCGCCGCCTTCTCGGCCCTGCCCGCCGCCGCGGCCGACTGCGTCGGCGTGTCGACCGTGGTCTGCACCGGCGACATAACGATCGGCGTCTCCAAGGGCCCGCCGGTGACCGACCTGACGGTTCAGGCCGTCACCACAGACGCGACGCCGGCGGCTGGCACACCGGGCGTCCAGCTCAACGGCGACGGCGCCCGCGGCGGAGACGGGTCCGACGAAACCCTGGCCGACGGCGGCGACGCCGACGGCGGCGAGAGCGGCGCCACGGTGACCCTGACCGTCGACACCGGAACCCACATCATCTCGACCACCGGCGCGGGCGCCTATGGCGTGTACGGCCACGCCAACGGCGGCGACGGCGGCACCGGGGGCGACTCGGGCGACGTGGACGCCAATGGCGGCGACGGCGGCATCGGCGGGGACGGCGGCAACGTCACCATCACCACCGCCGGCCATATCGTCACGACGGGCGACAACGCCCACGGGGTCTTCGGCCTGGCCGCGGCCGGCAACGGCGGCGATGGCGGCGACGCGTCCGGCATCAAGGCCGACGGCGGCGACGGCGAACGGGGCGGCATCGGCGGCGTGGTGACCATCGCCAACGGCGCGTCGATCACCACCTCCGGCGACAGCGCCCAGGGCATCTTCGGCCAGAGCCTCGGCGGGCGCGGCGGCAGCGGCGGCAACGGTTCCGGCATCGTCGGCGGCGGCGGCTCCGGCGCGACGACCAGCGACGGCGGCACGGTGACCATCACCAGCTCCGGCATCATCATCACCAGCGGCAGCAACGCGGCCGGCATCTTCGGCCAGAGCATCGGCGGCTTCGGCGGCTCGGGCGGTTCGGGCGCGGGCCTGTTCGCCTATGGCGGCGACGGCACCACGGCCGGCGGCGGCGGAACGGTCGACGTCTCCAACCAGGGCTGGATCCACACCACCGGCGAGCGCGCCTTCGGCGTCTTCGGCCAGAGCATCGGCGGCGGCGGCGGCGCGGGCGGATCGGGCGGCGGCCTCGTCGGCCTCGGCTCGACCGGCCAGGCCGGCGGCCCAGGCGGCATCGTCATCATCGGCAACGACGGCACGATCCTGACCGAGGGCGCGGGCGCCATCGGTCTCTATGGCCAGAGCGTCGGCGGCGGCGGCGGAGACGGCGGCTCGGGCTCGGGCCTCGTCGGCATCGGCGGCAGCGGCAGCGGCACCAGCAACGGCGGCGCGGCCACCGCGACCAACGCCGGCGCGATCACCACGATGGGCGAGAACGCCCAGGGCATCTTCGTCCAGAGCATCGGCGGCGGCGGCGGCAACGGGGGCGCGGGCGCCGGTCTGTTCTCGCTCGGCGGCGACGGCGGCGGCGGCGGCGAGGGCGGCGCGGTCACGGCGACCAACACCGGCTCCGTGACCACCCACGGGGCCGGCTCCTACGCCGTCTTCGCCCAGAGCGTCGGCGGCGGCGGCGGCAACGGGGGCGGCGGCGCGGGCTGGCTGGCCATCGGCGGCGACGGCGCGGGCGGCGGCGCGGGCGGCGCGGTGACGGTCAGCAACGGCGGAATCATCAGCACCTGGGGCAACGGCGCCGGCGGCGTGTTCGCCCAGAGCGTCGGCGGCGGCGGCGGCAACGGCGGCGACGCCAACAGCGGCGGCCTGTTCGTCAGCGTCGCGGTCGGCGGGTCCGGCGGCACGGGCAGCCTCGGCGGCCAGGTCACGGTGTCCAACACCGGCTCGATCACCACGCGCGGCGACCAGGCGACGGCCATCTTCGCCCAGAGCGTCGGCGGCGGCGGCGGCAACGGCGGCGTGGCCCAGGGCGCGGCCATCGGCCTGTTCGGCTCGGTCAGCGTCAATGTCGGCGGCGACGGCGGCGCGGGCGGCGCGGGCGGCGACGTCCATGTGACCACCGGCGGCGCGCTGACCACCTACGGCGAGGACTCGCGCGGGATCTTCGCCCAGAGCGTCGGCGGCGGCGGCGGCAACGGCGGCTACACGGTCGCCGCCTCGCTGGCGCTGGGCACGGGCTTCGCCGTCAGCGGCGCGGTCTCGGTCGGCGGCAACGGCGGCGACGGCGGCGACGGCGGCACGGTGGTGATCGATCACACCGGCCCGATGACCATCAACACGAGCGGCGCGCGCTCGGCGGGCGTGTTCGCCCAGAGCGTCGGCGGTGGCGGCGGCAACGGCGGCTGGAGCGGCTCGGTGGCCGTGGCCGGCGCGGGCGGCGTGGCCGGCGCGGTCGGGGTGTCGATCGGCGGCGACGGCGGCGGCGGCGGGGTCGGCGGCGCCGTCACCGTCGACACCAGCGGCGTGATTCACACGCGCGGCGTCGATTCCAGCGGACTGTTCGCCCAGAGCGTCGGCGGCGGCGGCGGTACGGGCGGCTACAGCTGGTCCGGCGCGGGCGCGGGCGGCGGCTCGGGCGCGCTGGCGGCCAATGTCGGCGTCGGCGGCTCGGGCGGCGGCGGCGGCGATTCCGGCGACGTCAGCGTCACCACGGCCGGAATGATCCTGACCGACGGCGACCGGTCATCGGGCGTGTTCGCCCAGGCGGTCGGCGGCGGCGGCGGCGCGGGCGGCTGGAGCGGTGTGCTCGCGGCGGCCGGCGGCTCGAACGCCGGCGCAGTCGGCGTCTCGGTCGGCGGCGATGGCGGAGACGGCGGCGAAGGCGGCAGGGTCACGGTCGAGTCGAGCGCCTCGGTCACGACGCTCGGCGTCGACGCCCATGGCGTGCTGGCTCAGTCGATCGGCGGCGGCGGCGGCACGGGCGGATTCTCGGTCGCGGCGGGCGCGGCGGGCGGCAAGAACGCGGCCGGCGGCGGCGTCTCGGTCGGCGGCTCCGGCGCGGGCGGCGGTTCGGGTGACGAGGTCATCGTCACCGTGCACGGCGCGATCTCCACGACCGGCGACCGGTCGGCGGGCGTCTACGCCCAGTCGGTCGGCGGCGGCGGCGGCGACGGCGGCTGGAGCGGCGCGCTCGGCGTCGGCGGCGGCAGCACGGCGGGCGGGGCCGCGGTCTCGGTCGGCGGTTCGGCCGGCCTTGGCGGCGACGGCCGGGCCGTGACCGTCACCAGCACCAACACCATCACCACCCGGGGCGTCGACGCGGCGGGCCTGCTGGCCCAGTCGATCGGCGGCGGCGGCGGCACGGGCGGCTTCTCGGTCACCGGCGCCGTGGGCGCGGGCAAGAGCGCCGGCAGCGCCTCGGTCAGCGTCGGCGGCGACGGCGGCGCGGGCGGCGCCTCGGGCGTGGTCACGGTCAGCTCGACGGCGCAGATCGCCACGCTCGGCGACCGCTCCTACGGCATCCAGGCCCAGTCCATCGGCGGCGGCGGCGGCTCCGGCGGCTTCGCCGGCGCCCTGTCGGCGGCCTTCTCATCCGGCACCTCGGCCGGCATCGGCGTGTCGGTCGGGGGCTCCGGCGGGGTCGGCGGCGACTCGGGCGACGTCATCGTCAGCAGCACGGGCGGCGCCTGGACCTCGGGCGCCGACGCCCACGCCCTGTTCGCCCAGTCGGTCGGCGGCGGCGGCGGCTCCGGCGGCGGATCGGTCAGCGGCGCGCTGACGGCCGGCAAGAACGCGGTCGGCCTGACGGCCGCGATCGGCGGCAGCGGGGGCGTCGGCGGCGACGCGGGCGATGTCTCGCTGACGGCCAACGGCCTGACGCGGACCGACGGCGACCGGTCCTACGGCGTGTTCGCCCAGAGCGTCGGCGGCGGCGGCGGCGACGGCGGGTTCTCGGGCTCACTGTCCGGCAGCCTCGGCAAGGAAGACAGTTTCTCGCTCGGCTTCACCCTCGGCGGATCGGGCGGCGCGGCCGGCCTCGGCGGCGACGTCACGGTCAGCAACCTCGGCCAGGTCGTGACCTTCGGCGCGGACTCCTACGGCGTCTTCGCCCAGAGCGTGGGCGGCGGCGGCGGCGCGGGCGGCATGGCCGTTTCGGCGGCCCTCGGGAAGTCCAAGTCGACCAACATCGCGGTCGGCCTCGGCGGGTCCGGCGGCGCTGGGGGCGCGGGCGGCGACGTCCAGGTCACCTCGAGCAACCGCATCGCCACCCACGGCGCCGGCGCGACCGGTGTGTTCGCCCAGAGCGTCGGCGGCGGCGGCGGCGCCGGGGGCGCGGCCGGGGCCCTGACCCTGTCGGGCGGGGAATCGACGAACCTGTCGGCCAACGTCGGCGGCCAGGGCGGGACCGGTTCGGTCGGTGGGGACGTCACGGTCGTCAGCAGCGGCGTGATCACCACCGAAGGCGAACTGGCCTACGGCATCTTCGCCGAAAGCGTCGGCGGCGGCGGCGGCCATGGCGGCATGGCCGGCATCGACGAAAATCAGTGGTCTGACTATCTGGCCGGCGGGGCCGGCGCGGCCAGCTTCGGCTCCAAGAGCAACAACATCAGCATCAGCCTCGGCGGCGACGGCGGGACGGCCGCGGACGCCGGCGACGTGACCGTGCGCAACAGTGGCGTGATCGTCACGACGGGCGCGCAGGCGACGGTCATATTCGCACAGAGCGTCGGCGGCGGCGGCGGTGACGCCGGCGTGGCCACCTCCGCGTCCGGCTCGTTCGGCGCGGGCGAGAACGGCAACTACGCGCTCGCCATGGGCGGCAAGGGCGGCGTCGCCGGAAACGGGGCCGGCGTTCTGGTGACCAACAGCGGCGCGCTGTGGTCGACCGGCGACGGAGCGGCGGGGATCATCGCCCAGTCAGTCGGCGGCGGCGGCGGGTCGGGCGGCGACGCGCGCGGCTTCTCGATGGCCTTCTCGGCCAAGGAAGACGATTCCAACTCCAAGGCCCAGTCGGTCAACGTCTCGATCGGCGGCAAGGGCGGCGCGGCCGGTGACGGCGGCGCGGTGGTGGTCGGCAACACGGGCCAGATCGTCACCGAGGGCGCGTTCAGCTTCGGCGTGTTCGCCCAGAGTGTCGGCGGCGGCGGCGGCTTCGGCGGCCGCATCTCGACCCAGGGCGCGGAAATCGCCACCTTCCTCGACCTCGCCAACAAGGGCGACGCCAAGGGCGGCCAGGTGGCGATCGGCGGCGACGGCGCGGGCGGCGGCGACGGCGGTTCGGTCCAGGTCACCAACGGCGGCCTGATCCAGACGGCCGGCCAGGGCGCTCACGGCGTGTTCGCCCAGAGCGTCGGCGGCGGCGGCGGCGACGGCGGCTCGGGCCTGGCGGGCGAGGTCAGCATCGGCGGGACCGGCGGCGTGGCCGGCGACGGCGGCGCGGTGACCGTCACCAACACCGGCTCGATCACCACCTACGGCGCGATCGCGCGCGGCGTCTTCGCCCAGTCGGTGGGCGGCGGCGGCGGGACCGGCGGCGCGACCGACTATGACGGCGACGCCACCTATTACTATCACCAGGGCCTGTCCGACAGCCTGACGGTGGTCAACAACGTGCTGGCCGCCAAGGATCTGGTCGAGTCGTTCAAGGAGCCCGACTGGGGCATCGGCATCGGCGGCATGGGCGGTTCGGCCGGCGACGGCGGACGCGTGACCGTCACCAACTCCGGAGCCATCCGCACCTTCGGCGACCTGTCGCACGGCATCTTCGCCCAGAGCGTCGGCGGCGGCGGCGGCACGGGCGGTGAGGGCACGATCACCACCGTCGGCCAGATCGTCTTCTCCGGGGCCGGCGGCTCGGCCGGCGACGGCGGCGATGTCACGGTCACCAACACCGGCCTGATCCAGACCGCCGGCTTCGGCGCCTACGGCATCTTCGCCCAGAGCGTCGGCGGCGGCGGCGGCGTGGCGGGCGACACCTCGCTCGGCATCGCCAGCTGGGGCGACCTCAGCGTTTTCGGTGGCGAGGATTACTCCGACTACGGATCGCTGAAGATCAATCCGCTCGACGCGGTCAACGGCCAGGGCGGCGACGTCACCGTGGTCAACACCGGCGACATCATCCTGCTCGGCGACGGCTCGGTGGGCATCTTCGCCCAGTCGATCGGCGGCGGCGGCGGCCTGTTCGGCAGCGGCATAGGCCTGTCCTTCGCCGGCTCGATGGGCGGCTCGGGCAATTCCGGGACCGTCACGATCACCCAGACCGGCAACGTCATCGTCGGCGGCAAGGACGGCGTCGGCGCCTTCTTCCAGAGCCACGCCGGCAGCGGCTTCTCCGCCAGCAACATCGTCGCGACGATCAACGGCGACGTCCACGGCGGCTCGGTCTACGGCAAGGGTCTGCTGGTCGACGGCGGCGCGACCAACGTCTTCAACCTGCTGGGCGTGGTGTCGGCGGCCTCCAACGCCGCCATCGTCACCACCTTCGGCGACGACACGATCAACAGCCGCAAGGGCGTGATCGGCAACGTCGACCTGGGCCTGGGCGTCAACGCGTTCAACAACGCCGCGACCTCGACCTTCCAGACTCTCGACTACGTCAAGCTCAACGGCGGCCTGCTGACCAACGACGGCGTCCTGACGCCCGGCGGCCTGTCGAGGGTCCAGACCACCCTAGTCCAGGGCGCGCTGAACCAGACCGTCGGCGCCACGGTCCTCACCGACCTCGACCTGCACCGGACCGGGCTCAGCGGCGAAATCGACCGGATCAACCTGACCGGCGCCGCGACCGTGAAGGGCTCGTTCGTCCTGAACATCCTCAACGCCGGCTATGTGCTGCCCGGCGATCACACGGCGACCATCATCAATGCGGGCGGGGCCATGACGGCCTCCAGCCTGACGCTGGTTGCGCCGGAGTCAGCGGTCGCCAGCTTCGCGCTGAAGACCACGGCTCACGACCTGAACCTCAACTACGTGGTCGACTTCTCGCCGGCCGGGTTCAACGCCAACCGCACCGCCGTCGGCGACTACATCAACGCCATCCAGACCGCGGGCTCGTCCGCCGGCTTCGCGCCGGTGGCCGCCCAGCTGTTCTTCGAGCCGTCCGCGGACAAGCTGGCCGGCTACTACGACAGCTTCAGCCCCGAGGCTTATGGCGACCAGGCGGCGGCGACCACCTTCGCCTCGGACCGGTTCTCCGACTCGATGATGAGCTGCCCCGCCCTGGCCGGTAAGGCCTACGGCTCGGACGACGGCTGCTTCTGGGGCCGGCTGAGCAGCCGAACCCTGACCCTCGACAGGACCGCCCAGGACCAGGCCTATCGCGAGCGGTCGAGCGGCCTGTCCCTCGGTCTGGAAGCCGCTCCCGGCGACGGCTGGCGGATTGGCGGCGCGGTGTCGGCGGAGACCGTCGATACCGGCATGGGCAGGATCGCCTCGGGCGACGGCGACCGGTTCCAGGCGGGCGTCGTGATCAAGCGGCTGGCCGGTCCCTTCACCTTCGCCCTGGCGAGCAACTACGGCGTCAGCGACATCGCCACACACCGGAAGGTGATCCTGCCGGGCGGCGTGTCGATCGCCCGGGCCGACCAGGACCTGACGTTCAGCTCGGTGACAGCCCGCGCCAGTCTGCAGCAGGGCGACAACAGCCTGTACACGCGGCCGATGATCGAGGTCAGCCGCATGACCGTCTCGACCGACGGCGTCACGGAAACCGGCGCCGGCCCGCTCAATCTGGTGATCCCCGGTCAGTCCAGCGACACGACCCGCGTCAGCTTCAAGGTCGAACTCGGCGGCGAGTTCAGCCAGGGAGACCGTGATGTCCGCCCGTACGGCCGTATCGGTGTCTCCACGCTGGTGTCGGGCGCTGTTTCGCCGTTCACGGCCGGCTTCACCGCCGCGCCGGGCGGGGTCGTTCCGTTCGCCGTCCAGAGCCGTCTGGACCGGACGACGTTCGACACCGAACTGGGCGTGACGGTGGTCGGCGAGCGCGGCAGCGCCCGGATCGGCTGGACCGGCCAGTTCGGCGACCGGCTGTCCAACCAGACCGTCTCGGTGAAGATGACCCTGGCCTTCTAGGGCCGGACGAGTTTTCGGTTGATCCCGCCGCTCCGGCCCACCATGACCGCCCGGCATGAGTGAAGCCCGCCCGCCCGTCTGTGTCGCCGCCCTCTACAGGTTCGCGGCGTTCGACGACTGCGGCCGCCTGCGGGACGGGCTGCAGGGGGTCTGCGCGGCGCACGGGATCAAGGGCACGCTGCTGCTGGCGCCGGAAGGCGTCAACGGCACGATCGCCGGGACGCCCGAGGGCATCGAGGCCGTTCTCGCGCACGTCCGCGCCCTGCCCGGCTGCGCCGACCTGTCGGTCAAGCTGTCGTGGGCCGGGGCGATGCCGTTCTACCGGATGAAGGTCCGCCTCAAGCGCGAGATCGTCACCATGGGCCAGCCGGGCATCGATCCGCTGACAGACGCGGGCTGCTATGTGGCGGCGGCCGACTGGAACGCCCTGATCAGCGATCCCGACACGATCGTGATCGATACGCGCAACGCCTATGAGGTGAAGATCGGGACGTTCGCCAACGCCATCGATCCCGGCACCGCCAGCTTCCGCGAATTCCCCGACTGGTTCCGCGCCAACCGCGAGGCGCTGCTGGCCGGGCGGACGGCGCCGAAGATCGCCATGTTCTGCACTGGCGGCATTCGCTGCGAAAAGTCGACCGCCTTCCTCAAGGCCGAGGGGCTGGACGCGGTCTATCACCTCGACGGCGGCATCCTGAAGTACCTGGAGACGGTCCCCGAGCCGGCCAGCCTGTGGCGGGGCGAGTGTTTCGTCTTCGACCAGCGCGTCGCTGTCGGCCACGGCCTTTCGCCCGGCACGCATGCTCTGTGCCACGCCTGCCGAATGCCGGTGACCGCGGAAGAGCAGGCCTCGCCTCTGTACGAGGCCGGCGTCAGCTGCCCCGCCTGCCATGACCGGCGCGACGAGACCCAGCGCGCGGGCTACGCCGAGCGCCAGCGCCAGGTCGCCCTCGCCGCCGCCCGCGGGGCGGAGCATCTCGGCGTCATCCCGCCCGCGAAGACCGACGCCGGGGCTTGATCCTCCGTGCTATAGGCGCACCGGAGGGGTCGCCGCGGCCCCATCCTCGTTCAAGGGAAGTTCGTTGACCCAACCGACGCTGATCATGGGCGCCGTCGCCTACGCCCCCAAGGTGGTCACCATCTGGGAAGGGTTCAAAGCCTGGTTCGCGCGGCAGGGCTTCGCCTTCGACTACGTTCTCTATTCGAACTACGAGGCCCAGGTGGAGGCGCAGTTCGACGGCACGCTGCACCTGGCCTGGAACTCGCCGCTCGCCTGGGTGCGGGCCGACCGGATGGCGCGCAGCCGCGGCCAGTCGGTGCAGGCCGTGGCCATGCGCAACACGGACTGCAACCTGCGCTCGGTCATCGTCGTGCGGGCCGACAGCCCGATCCGGTCCGAGGCCGACCTGCGGGGGATGACCCTCGGCGTCGGCGCCATCGACTCGCCCCAGGCGACCCTGCTGCCGCTGCATCATCTGCAGCAGGCGGGCCTCGTCGGCGGCGAGGACTTCGCGGTGCGCCGCTTCGACGTGCTGTCCGGCAAGCACGGCGACCACATCGGCGGCGAGCGGGACGCGGCGAAGGCGTTGATGGCAGGCGAGGTCGACGCCAGCTGCATGATCGACGGGAACCACCTGGCCTTCGGCCTCGACGGCACCCTGCCGGCCGGGGCGACGCGGATCATCGCCCGCACCGAGCCCTATGATCACTGCAACTTCACCACCAGCCCGGGCGCGCCGCAGGCGGCCATCGACCGGTTCGTGGACCTGCTGCTGTCGATGCAGTGGGACGATCCGCAGGTCCGGCCGCTGCTGGAGCTGGAAGGGCTGAAGAAGTGGAAGCCGGGCCGCACCGAGTTCTACCCGGCCCTGGCGGCGGCGGTCGACGAACAGGGCTTCTACGGCCCCGACGGAAGCATCCTGCATGCCGACTATCGATATTGAGGACCTCGGGCTGGACGAGGGCGGCCTGCTGCTCGTCCGCCGCGCGCTGGCCGCGCTGCCGGCGGGCGAGCGCCTGTCCGTGCGCGGCCGGGCTCCCGAGTGGGACCTGCAGCTGACGGCCTGGTGCCGCCAGCAGGGACACGACGTCGAAACCCATGCGCTGGCCGGCGGCGGGATCGAGGCGGTCGTGACGCGCGGGCCGTGGGCCGAAGGCCGCTGGCGTGACGCGCTGGACACCGGCCATTCGTGGCTGGCCGAGGGCGAGCTGCCGGCGGAGACCGCCGATCCCGCCTGGGGCCTGGCCGCGCGCGGCGCGACGGTCGAGGCGGGCGGGCCGACGATCGGCTTCGGTCTGAGCCGGCGCGACGACCTGTGGGCCGCCACGGCCGGCGAGCTCTACCGTCAGGCCGCGGCCGCGCAATGGGACCCCGAGACAGCCATCGACTGGGACGCGCCGTTCGACCTGCCCCCCGCCATCGAGGCGGCGGTGGCCCAGGTGATGACCTATCTGGTCGAGAACGAGAATGCGGCGCTGGTGGTCCCCGCCCGGCACCTCGGCCAGGTCCATCCGCAGTACCGCGAGGTGCAGCAGGTGCTGGCGCTGCAGTGCGCCGACGAGGCCCGCCACATCGAGGTGTTCACCCGCCGTCTGGGTCTGCGTGGACAGGCGCCGAGACTCTCCACCGCCGGCGGTCAGGCCTCGCTGCACACCCTGATGCTGGCGCCGGACTTCTCGTCGGCGACCTTCCTGCTCGGCGTGCTCGGCGAAGGCAGCTTCATCACCCTGCTGACCTTCCTGCAGAACCATGCGCCCGACCCCGTCACACGCCAGATCTGCCGTCTCGCCGCGCGGGACGAGGCCCGTCATGTGGCCTTCGCCATGGCGCATCTGGAGCACCGGCTGGCGGTCCAGCCCGACTACCAGACCCGCCTGCAGAACGCCGTCGAGCAACGGCACGACGAGCTGGCCGACACCGCCGGCCTGAACGAGGAGGTGTTCGACGCCCTCGTGCTGCTGGCGGCCGGCGATCTCAATCCCGCGGCGGTGGCGCGTGGCCATCTCGCCGTGCAGCAGCTGAAGCTTGATATGGCCGCCGGACGCCGGGCGCGGCTGCTGCGGCTGGGCTTCGCGCCCGCCGAGGCCCAGCGGCTCGCCGACCTGCACACGCGCAACTTCATGTAGCCGGCCGGGTCAGGCCTTGGCGGCGGCCTCCCAGGCCTCAAGCTCGGCCAGCACGTCGTCGGTGTCCTGGCCGATGCGGGGCGGGTCGCGGCGAATGCTGGCCGGCGTCTTGGAGAAGCGCAGGCCGGGCTTCATGGCGCGATAGGCGCCCTCCCCCTCCAGCGTCCGCTCCTCGAACAGGGTCTGGCTGAGCTGGGCGTCCTCGAAGATGCCCTTCGCCGTATTGGCCCGCATGACCGGGATGGAGTTCTCGGCGCCGAGCGCCATCCACTCTTCGGTCGTGTGGCTGGCCGCGGCCTCGCCCATCATGGCGTAGTATTCGGCGACCTTTTCGCGGCCGCTGGTTTTCGACGTCATGCGCTCGCTCTCGTAGGCGCCGGGCAGGCCGCCCAGCTCCATGAACTTCGCCGACTGCGCCGCGTTGGCCGGATTTACCGTCAGCCAGCCGTCCCTGGTCTTCATCGGCTTGCGGTGCGGGGTGATCGCGGTGGTGAAACCAAAGCCGCTGGTCGGCGGAATGAAGGTCTCGCCGTAAAGATGCTCGGCCATGAGGAAGCCGGTGAAGGACTCCAGCATCGGCACGGCGACATACTGGCCCTCGCCCGTCTGTTCCTTGTGCCGCAGGGCCGCCAGGGTGGCGATCGCCGCGAACAGGCCGCAGGTCTTGTCCGCCAGATAGGACGGCAGGGGCCGCAACTCGGCCTCCGGGTCCACCAGCTGTCCCAGCCCGCAGGCGCCGCTGGCCGACTGGATCAGATCGTCGAACGCCTGAAGCCCGGCGTAGGGGCCCGCGTCGTCGTAGCCCATGGCCTCGACGTAGACGATGTCGGGCTTGATGGCCTTCACCTGCTCGTACGAGAAGCCCAGCCGGGCCACGGCGGCGGGCCGCATGTTATGGATGAAGACGTCGCCCGTCGCGACCAGCCGGCGCAGGGTGTCGCGGCCCTCGTCGGTCTTCAGGTCGAGACTGACCGAGCGCTTGTTGCGGTTGAAGGCGATGTAGCCGGGGCCCATCTCCTTCGACTTCGGGGCCTTGCCGTTGCCGCGCTGGCGGTCGCCCGACGGTTCCTCGACCTTGATCACGTCCGCGCCGAGATCGCCCAGCGTCTGGGTGGCGTAGGGACCCAGGATGAACTGGGTCAGGTCGATGATCCGGACCCCGGCGAGCGGCCCCGGTCGAGCGCCCTCGGGCGTGGCTTGAACAGTCATGGTCGGACCCAATCGCGCGTGTTGGTCAAAGGCGGTTTTCGGTTCACCACTCCCGTAATCGCCTTCGCGAGGCAAGACCTTCGAACAACTGTTCGGCGTCAGGTCCGCTCCGGATCGGCCGGGTAGGGATGCAGGATACCGTCCGGATCCTCCACCCGGGAGGCGGCGCCCGGACCATTGCTGAGGTAGCCCGGGCCGATCGGCACCTTGCCGTGACCATCAGGGATATCGAGGATGTAGGTCGGCTGGCACAGGCCCGAGACCCGGCCGCGCAGGGCGCGCATCAGGGCCTGGCCCTCGGCGATCGGCAAGCGGAAGTGGCCGGTGCCCGGGGCGAGGTCGCCCTGGTGCAGGTAGTAGGGCTTGATCCGCGTCTCGACGAAAGCCCGCATCAGGTCGGCGAGGGTCGCCGCGTCATCGTTCACCCCGCGCAGCAGCACCGTCTGGCTGAGCATCGGCAGGCCGGCGTCGATGATCCTCGCGCAGGCGGCCCGGGCAGCAGGGGTCAGCTCGCGCGGATGGTTGGCGTGCAGGGCCACGTAGACGGCCCGGGTCGAACTCTTCAGCGCCGCGACCAGCGCGTCGGTGATGGTCTCGGGCGCGACCACGGGCACGCGGCTGTGGAAGCGGATGACCTTCACATGGTCGATGGCTTCAAGTCGGGCCATGACCTCGCGCAGGCGGCGGGGCGACAGCACCAAAGGATCGCCGCCGGTCAGGATCACCTCCCAGATGGCCGGGGTGGCGGCGATGTAGGCCAGGGCCGCGTCGAGCTGGGCCGGGGTCAGGGTGCCCGCCCCGTCCGGCCCGACCACCTCGCGGCGGAAGCAGAAGCGGCAGTAGACGGCGCAGGTGTGGGTCAGCTTGAGAAGCGCCCGGTCGGGATAGCGGTGGACGATCCCCTCGACCGGGCTGTGGGTCTCGTCGCCGACGGGGTCGGCCGACTCGATCGGCAGGGCGTCGAGCTCGGCCGGGTCGGGCAGGAACTGGCGAGCGATCGGGTCCGCCGGGTCGGCGGCGTCGATCAGCGCGGTCATGGCCGGGGTGACCGCCACGGCGTAGCGGGCGGCGACCGCCTCCAGCGCCGGCAGGCCGGCGGCGGGCAACAGGCCGGCGTCCGACAGGTCAACCAGCGTGCGCAGGGTGCGGCCGTCGCTCATGGCGCCACCGGAACCCAGAGCACCTGCTCGATGCGGCTGGCGCCGGCCGCCAGCATCACCAGCCGGTCGAAGCCGAGCGCCGAGCCAGAGGCGTCTGGCATCAGCGCCAGCGCCGCGAGAAAGTCCTCGTCGAGCGGATAGCGCTCTCCGTAGACGCGGGCCTTCTCGTCCATCTCGGCTTCGAAGCGGCGGCGCTGCTCGACCGGATCGGTGAGCTCGCCGAAGGCATTGGCCAGCTCGACGCCGCAGGCATAGAGCTCGAACCGTTCGGCCACGCGCGGGTCGTGGGCGGTCGGCCGCGCCAGCGCCGCCTCCGCGGTCGGGTATTCACACAGGATGACAGCCCGGCCGGCGCCGAGGTTCGGCTCGACCTTCTCGACCATCACCCGGCTGAACACATCGGCCCAGGCGTCGTCGGCGGCGACGCGAACGCCGGCGGCGCGGGCCGCCTGCGCCAGCGCATCGCGATCGGTCGCCCCGTCGGCGGCGAGGCTGGCCAGCAAGTCGATTCCGGCGAACCGCTCGAAGGCCTGCGCCACCGTGACCCGCTCCGGCGTGGCGAAGGGATCGACCTCCAGGCCGCGGAAGCGGAAGCGCGTCGTCCCGGCGGTCTCCGCCGCCAGCGCCAGGATGGCCGCGCAGTCGTCCATCAGGGTCTCGTAGGGCGCGCCGGTCCGGTACCACTCCAGCATGGTGAACTCGGGATGGTGCAGCGGGCCGCGCTCGCGGTTGCGCCAGACCCGGGCGAACTCGAAAATCCTGTCCTCCCCGGCCGCCAGCAGCTTCTTGCAGGCGAACTCCGGCGAGGTGTGCAGGTAGAACGGCCGGCGACCGCCGGCCAGGTCCAGCGCCTCGGTGGCGAAGGCATGCAGGTGCGCCTCGTTGCCGGGCGAGACCTGCAGGCAGGCGGCTTCGGTCTCGACGAAGCCCTGGTCCTCGAACGCGCGCCGCAGGGCCGCCTTGATCCGGTTGCGGATCAGCAGGAACGGCCGCCGGTCGGCGTGGACGTCCGGTCTCCACCAGGGGGTTGCAAGAGGGCTGCTCAAGGTCGGGACTTCCGGTCAGGCGACGCCCCGGCGGGACCGGAGGCGGGAAGAAGCGAGAATTGCTGGCGATTTTGGCTCGGGACGCTATGGAGCGGGGGAACCTATTCTTCCAGCACAATTGTGAGCGCCCCACCGGGCCGCCACAAAACACCAGGGACGCATCACGTGAAGGTTGCCGCCAGTTCGCTCCGCAAAGGCGCCGTCGTTGAGCTCGACGACAAGCTCTATGTCGTTCTCACCGTCGACAACATCCACCCCGGCAAGGGCACGCCGGTGACCCAGCTCAACATGCGCCGCATCTCCGACGGCGTGAAGGTCGCTGAACGCTACCGCACCACCGAGATGGTCGAACGCGCCATCGTCGACCAACGCGAGCACACCTTCCTCTACAAGGACGCTGAAGGGTTCCACTTCATGAACCCCGAAACCTACGAACAGTACGTCGGCACGGAAGATGTGATCGGCGACGCCGCCGCCTATCTGCAGGACGGCATGGCCGTCTCGCTGTCGATCTACAACCAGACGCCCATCGCCATCGAACTGCCGCGCACGGCGACGCTGGAGATCGTCGACACCGAGCCGTCGATGAAGGGCCAGACGGCGTCCTCGTCCTACAAGCCCGCGCTGCTGTCCAACGGCGTCAAGACGATGGTGCCGCCCTATATCGCCGCCGGCACGCGCATCGTCGTGCTGACCGAGGACGGCTCCTACCTCGAACGCGCCAAGGACTGAGCCTGACGGGCCTGTGACCGCGCCTTGAGCGACATCAAGGCGCGGGTCCCCATTTTCGGGGCTATGATCGCGTCAGGCGTCGAGCCCCTTCGGCGCGGTCAGAGGACGTCCGGCGCGGGCCGGGTGGCAGGCGCATGAACAGGCTCAAGGACAAGGTCGCCGTCGTCACCGGCGCTGCGCTGGGGATCGGCCGGGCATCGGCCATCCGCATGGCCGACGAAGGCGCCGCCGTGGCCGTGCTCGACATCATCGACGCGGAGGGCGAGGCGCTGGCGCTCGAGATCTGCGACCGGGGCGGGCAGGCCCGCTACTGGCGTTGCGACGTCTCCAGCGAGGCCGAGGTCGCCCGGGTGATGACCGAGATCGCCGCCCACTTCGGCCGCATCGACGCGCTGGTGAACAACGCCGGCATCTCCGGGGCCAGCAAGCCGACGCACGAGATCACCGAGGCCGAGTGGGACCTCGTCCAGGGGATCAACGTCAAGGGCGTGTTCTTCTGCACCAAGCACGCCATCCCGCATCTGAAGGCGGCCGGCGGCGGCAGCATCATCAACCTCTCGTCGATCTACGGCCTCGTCGGCGCGGCCGACGCGCCGCCGTATCACGCGTCCAAGGGCGCGGTGCGGCTGATGTCCAAGACCGACGCGATGATCTACGCGCCGGACAGGATTCGCGTGAACTCGATCCACCCCGGCTTCATCTGGACGCCGATGGTCTCGCACTTCCTCGAGGACCAGCCGGATGTCGAGGAAGCCCGGCAGGGCGTCGCGTCGCTGCATCCGCTCGGCCACATGGGCGAGCCCGACGACATCGCCTGGGGGGTGGTCTATCTGGCCTCCGACGAGTCGAAGTTCGTCACCGGCTCCGAACTGGTGATCGACGGCGGCTACACCGCCCACTGACGGAGTGATCGCATGACCCGCATCCTCGTCATCAACGGCCATCCCGATCCCGCGCAGACACACCTGTGCGCGGCGCTGGCCGACGCCTACGCCAGGGGCGCGACGGCGGCGGGGCATGAGGTCGGCCGCCTGGACATCGGCGCGCTCGACTTTCCCCTGGTCCGGTCGCTGGAGGACTACAAGAGCTCGGTGATCGCGCCGGACATCCAGCGGGCGCAGGACCTCATCAAGCACGCCCAGCATCTGGTGTTCGTCTTCCCGATCTGGTTCGGCTCGCCGCCGGCGCTGCTCAAGGGCTTCTTCGAACAGCTGCTGCGCACCGGCTACTCGCTGAGTTCGCCGCAGGCGGCGATGTCGAGCATCCTGACCGGCAAGTCGGCGCGGCTGATCGTGCCCATGGGCATGCCGACGCCACTGTTCCGCTTCGTGCTGGGCGGCCACGGCCTGGCGGGCCTGGAGAAGGGCCTGTTCCTGGTCACCGGTGTCGGCCCCGTGCGGCGGACCCTGCTGGGCGGATCGGTCGACGCCGATCCGGCGCGCCGGGCGAGCTGGCTGCAGACGGCGGAAGCCCTCGGACGGCGCGGCGCCTGACCCGGCTTCGCGCGCCTCATTCGACATCCCGGAGACTGGTCATGAAACACGCCGTCATCCTCGCCCACCCCAAGGCCGGCAGCTTCAACGCCGCGATCGCCGAGGCCTGCCTGAAGACGCTCACAGGTCTGGGCCACGAGGCGATCCTGCGCGACCTCTACGCGATGGATTTCGATCCCCGGCTCCAGGCCGATGAGATCCCGGCCACGACGCCCTTCGCGCCCCGGCCGGACGTGGCCGCCGAGCGGGCGCTGCTCGCCGACGTCGACAGCTTCCTTTTCGTCTATCCGTTCTGGTTCAACGCGCCGCCGGCCATCCTCAAGGGCTATGTCGACCGGGTGATGAGCATGGGCTTCGGCTATGCGCCGGGCGCGGGCGGCTCCAGCCCGCTGCTGACCGGCAAGAGCCTTCTGTCGATCACGACCTCCGGCGCGCCGGACCACTGGGTGCGGTCGACCGGCGCGCTCGACGGCCTGGTCAAGGCGTTCGACGCGCATCTGGCGGGGGTATTCGGCCTGACCGTGAAGGGACACAGCCATTTCGGCGGCATCCACACCCTGCTGGCCGATCCGGCGGCCGACGCCATCCTCAAGGACGTGGCCGCCCTGCTGCGGAAGACCTTTCCCAAGGGCGCCAGCCGCAAGGGCTAGTGTGACAGGAACAGCGGAACCGGCGGGGCGGTCAGCAGGTCGTGGCTGACGCCGCCGAGCACGAATTCCGACAGGCGCGCGCGGCCGTAGAGGCCCATGACCAGCAGATCGGCGCCGAGGGCCACGACCTGACGGCAGATGATGTCGGCGGCCGAGGCGTCGGCGCTCCGGTCGACGATGATGTTGGGCTTGCAGCCATGGCGTTCGAGGTGGCGCTGCAGCAGGCCTTCGGGCCCGCCCTCGCCTTCATGGGCCACGACCAGCACATGGACCTCCTTCGCCTCGGCCAGCAGCGGCCAGGCGTCGTGAAGCGCGCGGGCCGATTCCCGCGTGCCCTTCCAGGCGACGAGGATGCGTTCGCCGGCGCCCCTCGCGGGACCGGCGTCCGGAATGACCATGACCGGGCCGCCGGCGGCCAGGCCGATGTCGGCCGCTGACGTCCGCGCGATGCCGAAGCTCGTGCGGGCCACAGGCGGCAGCACGGTCAGATCGAAGCGCCGGGCGCAGCTGGTCAGGGCGATGGCGTCATCCCCGGCCAGCTCGAGCCAGCGGGATTCGACCCCGGCGTCGGCCGCGGCGGCCTCGAACAGTTCGCGGGCCGCTTCGGCGGCCTCGGCCACGCCCTTGGCATGGTCCTGCAGCAGCCGGTCGATCGTCTCCGGCGGCATGTAGTTGAAGGCGTCGGCGCCCTGGTAGGTGCGGAAAAAGTCCGATTTCAGGAAGGCGCCCGTCAGCTGCGCCTGGACCTGTCCGGCCAGGGCGGCCGCGGCCGTGGCGCGCGTCCGTGAAGCCGCCGTTTCATCGATCTGAACAAGAATGTCGCGATAGGCCATGATCGTGCTCTCCACTTTGAGCCACCGTCGGCCATTCCCCGAAGGCGTGCTTTGATCGCCATCAATCTCCGGCTTCATGGGCCCGGTTCCGCGGTGGCGGGCGGCGGACAGTCGGCGGCCCTGGCGAGCCCCTTGAGATAGCCGCGCCGGACCATGCCGGCGAGCACCGCCCGCGCCTTGTCGCGATCCAGACGCTCGGCGCCGGAAATGCGGCGGATCACGCCGCGGAACGGCAGATCGAACAGGCTTTGCAGGGCCGCGATCGCCGTATCCTCGGCAAACCCGGGCCCCTTGTCGCGCAACTGGTCGATATCAGGACCGAGCACGCCGTCCAGAGCCTCGATCTCCGCCACAAGGGCCTTGCAGTCGCGCGGGCGCTCCACGCCGTAGGGGGCGGCCGCCGAGGCCGCGAGTTCGGGCGGGATGGGAGTCTGGACCAGACTGAGGTCGCGCAGCGGACGGGTCACCGCATCCCCGCCCCGGCCCGTCGCGCGATCGGTCTCCGCCGTCGTGGCGCAGGCCGACAGGCCGAGCATGAGGATCACAGTCGTCAGAATGCGGGCGTTGGCCATGGTCACAGACTGGCCCCCTCTCGCCCGCCCGCATTGATGTCCATCAACCCGGGCGCGAAGTCGCCGGTCAGTTCACCGCGCCGCCCGCGGCTTCCAGCGCCGGATCGGCGATCCAGGACGGCCAGAGATCGAGCGGCCAGGCCGCCTCGACATGCAGCCGGTGCATGACCGACAGGGTCTGGCGCAGCGCCTGCAGGCTCAGGGTCACCGAGCGGGACTGGCCGCCGTCGAAGTCAAAGGTCAGGGTCATCTGGCCGCCCGGCGGACTGATGTGCACCGCGTGCACCAGGCCCGAGACGGCGTCCGGCGGCACCCGCACGCCCGGCACCTTGCCGAACTCGGCCATGGCCGCGGCCTGCTCCCAGGACTGGGCCGTGTCGCGCGCCTCCGGCGGCAGGTGCAGGGTGGCGACCTTGTGCAGCATCGGCACCAGCGCCGTGACCAGCGCCCGGCAAAGCTTCTGGGTCAGCCACAGCCGCGTCCCGGCGCCCTCGGCATCCTCGATATCGAACGCCAGCCGGTCCTCGACCGGAACATACAGCAGGGAGACTTTGCGAATTTCGGCCATCGGCCGGCAACCTGCCGAGGACGGGACCGGGCCGCAAGCCCCGTCCCGCCCTCTGGCCGGTCAGGCCGTCAGCGCCAGCCCCTCGAGTTCGCCCGCCGCGCGCCAGTCCTCCATCAGCTTGATGAAGGCGATCGAGCCCTTGCCATAGGGGCCGTTGCGCGCCGCCAGGGCCGAGGGCTTGCCCTCGTTGTTGTAGTAGCCCGGCGTGCATTCCTCCTGGAACTTCTGCCGCATCAGGGCCGAGTCGATGATCGTCTGGACCCAGGCGTCCTCGGCCGGCTTGGTCGCCTCGATGACCTTCGCCTGGCGCTGCATGGCTTCGGCGATGATGTACGACGCGTGCTGCGCCTGGGCGTTCAGCATGTGTGGGTAGTTCACCGAGAAGCCCGACTGGCTGTTGCTGAAGATGAACAGGTTGGGGAAGCCGTGCACGTGCATGCCGTGCAGGGTCGAGACGCCGTCCTTCCACTTGTCGGTCAGGGTCAGGCCGCCGCGCCCCGTCACCTCGTAGCCCGCGCGGCGGGCGTAGCTGGTGCCGACCTCGAAGCCGGTCGCGTAGACCAGGCAGTCGACCTCGTAGGCCTTGCCGTCGACCACGACCGCGTTTTCGGTGATCCGCTCCACGCCGCGTCCGCCGGTGTCGACCAGATGCACGTTCGGCCGGTTGAAGGTCGGCAGGTAGTCGTCGTGGAAGCAGGGCCGCTTGCAGAACTGGTTGTACCAGGGCTTGAGCAGCTCGGCGGTGGCCGGGTCCTTGACCAGCTCGTCGACGCGGCTGCGGATCTGCTCCATCTTCTTGAAGTCGGCCAGCTGCATCAGTTCCTGCAGCTCCATCGGCGCCTCGCCGGCCTCGCGGCTGCGACGGCCGATGAGCAGGATGTTGCGGATAATGTCGGTCCAGCCGTCGCCGACCAGGTCTTCCTTCTCGAACCCGCCCGAGACGAGGTTGTTGAAGTTGTCCATCCGGCGCTGCTGCCAGCCGGGCTCCAGCGACGCGGCCCACGCAGGGTCCGTCGGCCGGTTGTCGCGCACGTCGATCGACGAGGGCGTGCGCTGGAAGACGTACAGTTCCTTCGCCGAGGCGCCGAGGTGCGGCACGCACTGCACCGCCGTCGCCCCGGTGCCGATGACGCCGACGCGCTTGTCCTTGAGGCCGGTCAGGTTTCCGAACGAGTCGCCGCCCGTGTAGTCGTAGTCCCAGCGGCTGGTGTGGAAGCTGTGCCCCTTGAAGGTCTCCACGCCCGGGATGCCCGGCAGTTTGGGCCGGTGCAGCGGGCCGTTGGCCATGATGACGAACTTCGCCTTCATGGCGTCGCCGCGGTTGGTGCGGATGATCCAGCGCGAAGACGCCTCATCCCAGCTCATGTCTGTGATTTCGGTCTGGAAGCAGACGTCGCGGTAGAGGTCGAAGTGCTCGCCGATGCGCCGGCAGTGGGCGAGGATTTCGGGCGCGCGCGTGTACTTCTCGACCGGCAGGTAGCCGAGCTCCTCGAGCAGCGGCAGGTAGATGTAGGACTCCACGTCGCAGGCCGCGCCGGGATACCGGTTCCAGTACCAGGTGCCGCCGAAGTCGCCGCCCTTCTCGATCATGCGGATGTCCTGGACGCCGGCCTCGCGCAGCCGCGCGCCGGCCAGCAGGCCGCCGAAGCCCCCGCCGATGACCACCACCTCGATCTCGTCGGTCAGCGGCTCGCGCGTGAAGCCCGGCTCCACATAGGGGTCTTCGAGATAGTGGGCGAAGTCGCCCTTGATCTCCTGGTACTGCTCGTTGGCGTCGTCGCGCAGCCGCTTGTCCCGCTCGTGGCGGTACTTTTCCCGCAGCGCCTGCGGATCAAATCCGAGATCATCGGCCATGGTCGTTCGTCCTGCCCTGGGCCCGCTTCATACCGGCGGTTCGAAAACAGTCTCTCTCGACGGACGCCGGGTAAATCAAGAGGCGCGCCCAGGGAAAATCACCCGGCTAGCGGGCGTCCTCGAGAATCATCCGCGCGGCCTTCTCGGCGATCATCATGGTCGGGGAATTGGTGTTGCCCGAGACGATGCGCGGCATGACCGAGGCGTCGGCGACGCGCAGGCCCCCGACCCCGAGCACCCGAAGCCGGGCGTCGACGACCGCGTCCGGGTCGGATTCGGGACCCATCCGCGCCGTGCCGACTGGATGAAAGATGGTCGTGCCCAGCTCGCGCGCGGCGGCCAGCAGGCCGGCGTCGTCGTCGACCGCCGCCGCCGGCTTCATCTCCGCCGGGCGATAGCGGGCCAGCGGCGGGCGGCCGACGATGCGGCGGACCAGCCGCATGGCCTCGATCGCCACCTGCCCGTCCTCGGCGGTATCGAGATAGTTGGGCTGGATCAGCGGCTTCGCCTCCGGATCGGGGCCGCCCGCGTGGATCGAGCCCCGGCTGCTCGGGCGCAGGTTGCAGACGCTGATGGTGATGGCCGGAAACGGATGCAGCGGGTCGCCGAACTTCTCGAGCGACAGCGGCTGGACGTGGAACTGCAGGTTGGCCGTGGCCTGGTCAGGCGATGACCTCGCGAAGGCGCCCATCTGCGAGGGGGCCATCGACATCGGCCCGCGCCGCGCGACGGCATACTCCAGCGCCATCAGCGGCCGGCGCCACAGCGAGGCGTAGAGGGCGTTCATCGTCGGCACGCCGCTGACCTTGTAGACCGGCCGGATCTGCAGATGGTCCTGCAGGTTCTCCCCGACTCCGGGCAGGTGCCGGACGGACTCGACCCCGAGGGCGCGCAGCCGCTCGCCGTCGCCGAGGCCGGATCGCTCCAGCAGCACCGGCGTGGCCACCGCCCCGGCCGACAGCACGACCTCGCCCCCGGCCCCGACCCGCGCCTCGACCGTCCGGCCGTCGCGGGTCCAGACGACGCCGACGGCGCGGCCGTTCTCGATCAGCACCCGGTCAACCCGCGCGCCGGTCTCCAGCTTCAGATTGGGCCGTTTCAGCGCCGGCTTGAGAAAGCCGCGCGCCGCGCTCCAGCGCACGCCGGCGCGCTGATTGACCTGGAAATAGCCGCTGCCGGCGTTGTCGCCACCGTTGAAGTCGCCGACCGGCGCGACGCCCTCGAGGGCCGCGGCCTCGGCGAAGGCGTCGAGCACGGTCCAGCGCATGCGCGGGTGCTCGACCCGCCACTCCCCGCCCGACCGATGGTGCTCGGAAGGCGGCGCGATGTGATCCTCCTGGGCAAGGAACAGCGGCAGGACGTCGTCCCAGCCCCAGCCGGTCAGGCCCAGCCCGCGCCAGCCGTCATAGTCCGCGGCCTGGCCCCGCATGTAGATCATCGCGTTGATCGCCGAGGAGCCGCCGATCACCTTTCCCCGCGGATACCTCAGGCTGCGGCCGTTCAGGCCGGGGATCGGCTGGGTCTCGAACATCCAGTCGGCGCGCGGATTGCCGATCGAGAACAGGTAGCCGACCGGAATGTGGAACCAGATCCAGTCGTCCTGGCCGCCGGCCTCGAGCACCAGCACGCGTTTTCGGGGGTCCGCCGACAGGCGATTGGCCAGCACGCAACCGGCCGAACCCGCGCCGACGATGATGTAATCGAAAGTATCGGGCATCAGTCTTCAGATCATGCGCGCGCGGGCGCCGGTTGCAACCACAGGAAAGATGGGGGGAAATGCAGGGTCCCGTGCTAGGTTTCAGTCTTCTGCTGTTCAAGGGTCGCTTACAAGCGGCCTGACTTCATAGGTCACGAGCTCCGCAGCGTGATTCTCCCGGTACGGCTTTCGCTTCGCGAGTCTCGGGCCCAAGAACTGTCATCGTCATGACGACCGAGCCCGCCCAACCCGTCTTCGCGCCGCTCAGCCTCGCCATGGCCGTGGTTGAGAGTTCAAACGCGCCCCTGCTCCTGCTGGACGGGGACCTGACGGTTCTGGGCGCCAGCGCTTCCTTCTGCCGGGTCTTCGACATCGCCGCCGAGCTGGCGACCGGCCAACCGATCGGGTCGCTGGGTCATGGCGAGTGGAACAGCGCGCGGCTGGCGTCGCTGTTGAAGGCCACCGCCTCCGGGTTCGCCAGCATCGACGCCTATGAAATGGATCTCAATCGCCCGGACCAGCCGTCGCGGCGGCTGGTGCTCAACGCCCAGAAGCTCGACTACGCGGACGCCGACGGCGCCGCCGTGCGCCTGCTGCTGGCCGTTTCCGACGTCACCGACGCGCGGATCGCCGAAAAGCTGAAGGACGATCTGCTGCGCGAAAAGGCCATCCTGCTGCAGGAGGTCCAGCACCGCGTCGCCAACAGCCTGCAGATCATCGCCAGCGTGCTGCTGCAGAACGCGCGCAAGGTGCAGTCCGAGGAAACCCGTACGCATCTGCGCGACGCCCATCAACGCGTGATGTCCGTCGCCGCCGTGCAGCAGCACCTGGCCACGTCGCGCCTGGGCGACGTCGAACTGCGACCCTACTTCACCCAGCTCTGCCAGAGCCTCGGCGCCTCGATGATCCGCGACCATAGCCAGCTGTCGATCCGGGTCACCGCGGACCAGAGCGCTGTCAGCGCGGACGTCTCCGTCAGCCTCGGTCTGATCGTGACCGAGCTGGTCATCAATTCTCTCAAGCACGCCTTCCCGGGCGGGCGGAACGGCGTGATCGTCGTCAACTACGAGACGACGGGAGCCGACTGGACCCTGTCGATCACCGACGACGGCGTCGGCATGCCCAAAAACCCAGCCGACGCCAAGCCCGGCCTGGGCACGGGCATCGTCGAGGCGCTCGTCAAGCAACTCGACGCGACCCTTGAAGTCACGGACGCCGCCCCCGGCGCCCGCGTCGCCATTTCCCACGTGGATTCGGCTCCCGACCGCGAACCCGCGCCGCCGGCCGTCTGACGGGCGCGTCGCCTACCGCTTGAGGCCCAGCCGGTCCCGCGCGATCACCCACCGGTGCACTTCCGACGGGCCGTCGTAGATCCGCATGGTGCGCATCTGGCCGGCCATCATCTGCAGCGGCAGTTCCTTGGTCATGCCCATGGCGCCGAAGGCCTGCATGGCCTGGTCGATGACCTCCCAGCCGAGCTCGGTGCCGAACACCTTGAGCATCGAGATCTCGACCCGCACGTCGCGACCCTGATCCAGCTTCCAGGCGATGTCGTAGGCCATCAGCCGGGCGGCATGGATCTTCGTCGAGGCGTCGGCGACCCACCACTGGATCGCCTGACGGTCAGCCAGTTTCGCGCCGAAGGTTTCGCGCTGGCCGGCGTGCTCGATCATCATGTCCAGCGCGCGCTGGGCCAGGGTGTAGCCCCAGATGCCCATCTGCAGGCGACGGGTCGACAGGCGGGTCTGCATCGGCGCGAAGCCCTGCCCTTCCTTGCCGAGCAGCTTGGAGCCGGGGATGCGGCAATCCTCGTAGACCACCTCGTAGGTCACCTGGCCGCCGATCATCGGGATGGCCCGCAGCACGTTGAAGCCCGGCGTTCCCTTGTCGACGAGGAAGGCGGAGATGCCGCCGCGGGCGCCCCTGGCCGGGTCGGTGACCGCCATGGTGACGGTGAAGTCGGCTTCCTTGGCCTTGCTGATCCAGATCTTGCGGCCGTTGATCACCCAGTCGTCGCCGTCGCGCACGGCCTTGGTGATCATGCCGGCCGGGTCGGCGCCGGCCCCGGGCTCGGAGATGGCGATGGCGCTGATGGCCTCGCCCGCGACGTAGGGCGCCAGGTACTGGACCCGCTGCTCCTCGTTCACCGTGGCCATCAGCATGCGCAGGTTCGGCGAGTCCGGCGGCAGGACGTAGGGGGTGATGGTCTTGCCCATCTCCTCATAGACCCCGACCATCGCGACCATCGGCAGGTCCGCGCCGCCGACGTCCTCGGGCGCATCCAGGCCCCACAGGCCCAGCTCCTTGCTGACCGCGTCGATCGGCGCCCGTTCCTCGGTCGTCAGGGCGATCGACTCGCCGGCGGCGTCACGGGCCAGCACGGCGGGTTCGAGCGGGATCAGCTGGTCGCGGACAAATTTGGCGACCAGATCCTTGAGCATCTGGTGCTCTTCGGCGAGTTGGAAGTCCAAGGTCTCTCCTTCAGGCGTAGACAGGGATCGGCGCTTCGCCGGCGACGGTGGTGCGATGCATCACCCGGCGATGGCCGTCATAGCCGCCTGTCGCATTGTGCAGGCAGCAACGGTTGTCCCACAGGATCAGCATGTCCGGCCGCCAGACGTGGCGATAGACGAACTGCTCCTGCAGCATGTGGCCGTAGAGGAAGGCCAGCAGATTTTGCGATTCCGGTTCGGTCATGCCCTCGACGCCCAGGGTGTAGATTGGGTTGACGAACAGGGCCTTGCGTCCGCTGACGGGGTGAATCCGGACGAGCGGATGCGCCTGCTGGCTGTCGGCTTCGCTGCAGTTGATGATCTGCATCGACCGGCCTGGTTTCTCGCGGGCGTAGAGGCCGTTCGCGCCGTAGGGGCGGGTCGCCGAATGGATCGCGGTCAGGCCGTCGAGGAAGCCCCGCATCACCGGGCTGAGCGCCTCATAGGCGCTGCAGCCGTCGGCGAACTCGGTATCGCCGCCCACCGGCGGGATCACCTTGGCGTGCAGTATGGTCGCGGCCGGCGGTCGGGCCTGAAAACTCCAGTCGCTGTGCCAGGCTCCGCCGAACACGCTGTTGGTCTCGTCGGGCTCGCGGCGCACCTCGAGAATATGCGGCCGGTCGGCCAGGGGCTTCACATAGGGATCGTGGCCGAAGTCGCCGAACTGGAGGGTGAAGGACTCCAGCTGGTCATGGTCGAGCGGCTGATCCGGAAACCAGACCACGCCGTGGCGGGCCCAGGCCGCCTTGACCGCCGCCAGCTGATCCGCCGGCAGCGGCGCGCCGATGTCCAGCCCGGTGATCTCGGCGCCGAAGCCGGAGGCGTTCGGTGTGACGGTGACCATAAAGCGCCTCCCCTTTTGTTTTGGGGCATGGTCGGGCGGATTGGACGCCGTTGCAATCGTCCGTGCAGGCTTCGACACGCGCCCCACGAGCGCTGCTCAACATGATGAAGTCTATAGGCCCGTCATCCTGGGCAGGCCCGAAGGGCCGTGTTGATGGAGGTAACCTCTACGCCAGCATGCGAACCTTCGGTTCACGGTCCCACTGCCGGCCGGCCGCCGGCGCGATGAAGGCGTCGGCGCCGTCAGCCAGGTCGACGATGCTTGCGTCCGGCTCGACATTGGCCTTGTCCAGCAGGGGCTGGGCCTCGGCGGTGAAGCCGATCGCCTTGAGATGAACAAAGGCGTTGCTGACGAAGTCGACGGCCGCGCTTTCCTTCAGCAAAGCGGCGCAACCCTCGTCGGACAGCACCAGGGCCACGGCGTCGAACAGCACCGAGGGCATGCCGGCCAGCTGGCCGTCGGCCTTGAGAGCCTTGCCGCCCTTCAGGGTCACGCCGCCGACCTTCGGGGCGACGATCTTCGCCGTGGCCCCGGCCGCTTCCACCGCCTTGCGGACGGCGGCGACCACCGCCCCGTCGGCCCCGTCGGTGACGAGAATGGCCACCGCGCGGCCCGCGAGACTGTCCGGATACTTGTCGATCAGCCGCAGGGCCGGCGACGGGTCCATGTCGGCCGGCGCAACCGCGGCCTTCGCCTTCGGCGGCAGGTCCATGTTCAGGCCCGCGGCGACGCGTTTGGCCAGGTCGGCGTCCACGTTCTGCAGGTTGGCCAGCATACGCAGACGGACGGGCTCGATCGCCACCTTGGACAGCTCGAAGACGATGGCGCTGGCGAGGTGGGCCTGCTCGACGGCGGACTGGGAGCGATAGAACAGGCGGGCGTGGCTGTAGTGGTCGGCGAAGGTCTCGGCGCGCAGCCGGACCTTGGCGCCTTCGAGCGGCAGGGCGAAGGCGCGGACGCCGCCGTCCGGATCCTCGCGCGGACCGCCGGGCTCGCCGTTGTCGGCCAGGCTGTTGGGTTCGTAGTTGGCGCGGCCCTTGGGGACCATGGTCTGCATGTGCCCGTCCCGCTGGAAGTTCTGGAACGGGCAGCCCTTGGCCTGGTTGATCGGCAGCTGGTGGAAGTTGACCGTGCCCAGCCGCGACAGCTGGGTGTCCTGGTAGGAGAACAGCCGGCCCTGCAGCAGGGGATCTTCCGACACGTCGATGCCCGGCGGCAGGTTGGTCGGCAGGAAGGCGACCTGCTCGGTCTCGGCGAAGAAGTTGTCAGGGTTGCGGTCCAGCACCATCCGGCCGACCACGCGCAGCGGCACAAGCTCTTCCGGAATCAGCTTGGTGGCGTCGAGGATGTCGAACGGCAGGGCGTCGGCCTCGGCCTGGCTCAGCAGCTGGACGCAGAACTCCCATTCCGGGAAGTCCCCTCGCTCGATGGCCTCGTAGAGGTCGCGGCGGTGGTAGTCCGGATCGGCGCCGGCGATCTTCACCGCCTCGTCCCAGCAGGTCGACTGCAGGCCGAGCTTGGGCCGCCAGTGGAACTTGACGAAGGTCGCCTGGTCCGTCTCGTCGAGCAGGCGGAAGGTGTTGACGCCGAAGCCCTCCATCATGCGCAGCGAGCGCGGGATAGCCCGGTCCGACATGGCCCACATGATCATGTGGGTGGATTCAGGCATCAGGCCGATGAAGTCCCAGAAGGTGTCATGGGCGCTGGCCGCCTGCGGATAGCCCTTGTCGGCCTCCATCTTCACCGAATGGACCAGGTCGGGAAACTTGATCGCGTCCTGGATGAAGAACACCGGGATGTTGTTGCCGACGAGGTCCCAGTTGCCCTCGGTGGTGTAGAACTTGACCGCGAAGCCGCGCACGTCGCGCGGCGTGTCGACCGAGCCCGCGCCGCCGGCCACCGTCGAGAAGCGGGCGAACACCTCGGTGCGCTTGCCCACCTCGGTCAGCACCTTCGCGCGGGTCACATCGGCGAGGGATTCCGTCAGTTCAAAGAAGCCATGCGCGGCCGAGCCGCGGGCGTGGACGATGCGCTCGGGAATCCGTTCGTGGTCGAAATGCTGGATCTTCTCCCGCAGGACGAAGTCTTCCAGCAGCGTGGGGCCGCGCGGGCCGCCCTTCAGCGAGTTCTGGTTGTCGCCGACCGGAATGCCGTGATTGGTCGTCAGCCGCGCCTCGGGCGCCGACGCGGTCTGGTGGGTCTCGCCGCCAGCGCCGACGGTGGTGGTGGAGCTTGAGGCGTCCTTGGGTCCGGCCATGGCGTAGGTCTCTCTGCTTGAAGGGAATGCAGAGGCCTAACGCCGTGGTCCGGTATTGGTGGCGCGCCGGAACGCCGGTTTCGGTTTTAACCGGCGCGCTTGCTGTAGTCCGGCTCGCGCTTTTCGAGGAACGCCCGCACGCCTTCGGCGAAGTCGCCGTCCTGGCTGCAGAGGATCTGGTTGCGATCTTCCATGGCGATGGCCGCCTCCAGCCCCTGGGCGTCGATGGCGTGGTTGAGGCATTCCTTGGTCAGGCGCAGGCCGAGCGGTGTGGCGTGCAGCATGTCCTTCGCGAACGACCGGCATTCGGCCTCGACCTGATCGGGCTCGACGATGCAGCTGACCAGCCCCAGCTCGCGGGCGCGGTCGGCGGTGATGAACCGGCCGGTCAGCATGTACTCGGCGGCCACCGAACTGCCGACCATGCGCGGCAGGAAGTAGCTGACGCCGATGTCGCAGGCGCTGAGTCCGATGCGGATGAAGGCCGCGTTCATGCGCATCCTCGGCGTGGCCACGCGCACGTCGCTGGCCAGGGCCAGGGCGAAGCCGCCGCCGGCCGCCGCGCCGTTGACGCCGGCGATAATCGGCTGCGGACAGCGGCGCATGGCGATGACGATCTCGCTGATCGAGCGCTGGGCCGTCAGGCCGGCGCCGACGGAACGGTCAGTGTTGTCGCCGCTGCGTTCCTTGAGGTCGAGACCGGCGCAGAAGGCGTTGCCGGCCCCCTGCAGCACCACCACCCGCACATCGCGTCGCCAGTAGAGACCGACGAAGAAGTCGCGCAGCTCGTCGACCAGCCTGGGATTGAGGGCGTTCAGCCGGTCCGGCCGGTTCATCGTCGCCCAGGCGACCTCGCCCTCCATGCGGATGTCGAGGTGTTCGTAGGGGGTCTGGGCGCTCATCGGGTCTGTCCTCCGTCGACCGGGACGATGGTCCCGTGAACAAAACTGGCCTTGGGGCTCATCAGGAAGGCGGCGACCGAGCCGATTTCCTCGGGCAGGCCGTAGCGTTTCATCGGCACCTCGCGGTCGATCCAGCGCTGCCAGTTGGCCGCCCGCGGGCCGTCCATGCGCTCCTGCCAGGTCCCGCCCGGGAAGATGATGTTGCCCGGCGCGATGGTATTGATCCGGATGCCCGAGGCGCCGGTGATCTTCGCCAGCTCCTTGGTCAGGTGGTTCATGGCGGCCTTGGCCGTGCCGTAGGTCAGCGGGGTGCCGAGGGCGCCCAGGCCGGCGATCGAACTGATCATCAGCACCGAGCCCTCGCCCCGCGGCGTCATCATGCGGTTGGCCGCCCGGGCCAGCCGCCAGGCCGAGGTCAGGTTCTGGGTGAAGCCCGCGTCCCAGGTCTCGTCGTCGACCTCCGCGCCCGGGGGGCACGGGTGCAGGCCGACATTGGCCACCGCGCCGTAGATCGGACCGAGCGCGGCCTCGGCGCCGGCCAGGGCCGTCTCGATGACCTCGGTCTGGCGCAGGTCGCCGGCCATGGCCCAGAGGTTCTCCGCGCCATACTGCCCGGCGAGGCGGGCGCGGGTCTCCTCGAGCGCCTCGGCCCCCCGCGCGGTGATGGCGACCTTCGCCCCCTCGGCCAGACAGGCCTCCACGATGCCCAGGCCGATGCCGCGGCTGGCGCCGGCGACAAAAATGGTCCTGCCCTTGAGTCCCAGATCCACGTCGTTCTCCCTCTTCGTTGCGGCCATCTGACGCCCCCGCCGCAACGTCATGCAAGCGGGGCTTGGCTGTCGTTGGGTGAGCCGGTTCAAGTTCACCGCAACAAGAATCCGGGAGGGCCGCATGAACTTCGATTTCTCCGACGAGCAGAAACAGCTTCAGGACCAGGCGCGGCGCTTCCTCGCCGACAAATGTCCGCCCTCGGCCGTCCGCGCCGTGCTGGAAGGCGGCCAGACCTACGACCGCGCCCTGTGGATCGAGCTGGGCGAGATGGGCTTCCTGGGCGCCGCGATTCCCGAGGAATACGGCGGCGTCGGCCTGGGTCACCTCGAGCTCTGCGTCATCGCCGAGGAACTGGGCCGCGCGATCGCGCCCGTGCCGGTGTCCTCGTCCATCTATCTGGCCGCCGAATTCCTGCTGGCCGCCGGCAGCGAGGACCAGAAGCGCGCCTGGCTGCCGAAGCTGGCCAGCGGCGAGGCGATCGGAACCTTCGCCTACGGCGAGGGTCTCGGACGAGTCACCGAGAGCTCGATCAAGGCCGCCATCGCGGGCGGCAAGCTGAGCGGAACGAAGTCTCCGGTTCCCGACGGAGAGATCGCCGACGTGGCCGTGGTCGCGGCGCGCGAGGGCGGCAAGGTCAGCCTGTATCTCGTCGACCTGAACGGCCCGGGCGTGACCCGCGAGACGGTCGAGAGCATCGATCCGACGCGCGGCCAGTCGGTGCTGACCTTCAAGGACGCTCCGGCCGAGCGGCTGGGTCCGGCCGGCGAAGGCTGGCGGCTGGCGTCCGAGGTCATGGACCGCGCGGCGATCCTGCTGGCGTTCGAACAGGTCGGCGGCTCGGACCGCGCGCTGGAGATGGGCCGCGACTACGCCCTGGACCGGATGGCCTTCGGCCGGCCGATCGGATCGTTCCAGGCGGTCAAGCACATCCTGGCCGACATGTACGTTTCCGCGACGCTGGCCCGCTCCAACGCCTACTACGGCGCCTGGGCGCTTTCGACGGGTTCCGCCGAACTGCCGGTCGCCGCCGCCACCGCGCGGGTCTCGGCGACGCAGGCCTTCCAGCACTGCAGCAAGAACAACATCCAGGTGCACGGCGGCATGGGCTTCACCTGGGCCTTTGACTGCCACCTCTATTACCGCCGGTCGAACAACCTGGCCCTGACCCTGGGCTCGCAATCGACCTGGGAAGACCTGCTGATCGACCGCCTGCGCCAGCGCAACGACGCTCCGGCCGCCGCGTAAGAAGGACAACGGACATGAACTTCGACGACACACCCGAAGAAGCCGCCTTCCGCGCGGTCGCCCGCGCCTGGATCGACGCGAACGCTCCCAAGGAACTGGAGGCCGAACTCAAGCAGGGCGGCTTCGCCAACAATGGCCTCAAGAGCGTCGACCCGATCGTCGTCTCCAAGGCCTGGCAGAAGAAGAAGGCCGAAGCCGGCTGGGCCTGCCTGCACTGGCCGAAGGAATACGGCGGCCGCGGCGCCACGCCGATCGAACGCGTGATCTGGGGCCAGGAAGAGGGCGTCTACGGCGCGCTCAGCGGCCTGTTCATCATCGGCCACGGCATGTGCGGCCCGACGGTCATGGCCTGGGCCGATGAAGAGACCAAGCAGCGCCTGCTGCCGCCGCTGGCCTCCGGCGAGCACATCTGGTGCCAGCTGTTCAGCGAGCCCGCCGGCGGCTCCGACCTGGCCGGTCTGCGCACGGCCGCCGTGCCGGCCACGGACGGCTCCGGCGACTGGATCATCAACGGCCAGAAGATCTGGACCAGCGGCGCCCAGCACAGCGACTACGGCATCGTCATCACCCGCACCGACCCCACCGTGCCCAAGCACAAGGGCCTGACGATGTTCTGGCTCGACATGAAGACGCCGGGCATCGACGTGCGGCCGATCAAGCAGGCCAACGGCCAGTCGGGCTTCAACGAGGTCTATTTCACCGACGTGCGCATCCCCGACAGCCAGCGCCTCGGCGCGGTCGGCCAGGGCTGGAGCGTGTCGCTGACCACCCTGATGAACGAGCGCCTGTCGATCGGTTCGGGCATGCCGACCGGCTTCCCGGAGCTGTTCGACTTCTGCATGAACCTGCGCACCGAGGACGGCCTGGCCATCGACGACCGGTCGGTCCGGTCGCGCCTCGCCGGCTACGCGGTCAAGGCCAGCGGCCTGAAGTACACGGGCATGCGGGCCATCTCGGCCCTGTCGAAGGGGGAGACCCCCGGGCCGGAGAACTCGATCGGCAAGCTGGTCGCCGGCGCGACCATGCAGGAACTGGCGATGTACGCGCTGGACCTGCAGGGCCAGGCCGGACTGCTGTCCGACCCGACCCAGGCGGCGGCCGGCGCGCGGTTCCAGCAGATGCTGCTGCGCTCGCCCGCCACCCGCGTCGAGGGCGGCACGGACGAAATCCTGCGCAACATCATCGCCGAACGGGTTCTCGGCCTGCCCGGCGATATCCGCGTGGACAAGGACGTGGCGTTCAAGGACATTCCGACCTCCGGACGAGGCTAGGAGCACGTCACATGGCTGGCGATCCCGCGGGCCCGCCGGTCCGCGTGACGCCGGCCGGCGAGGCGGAGCGGGCCCTCATCGAGGGCCTGTTCCAGTTCTACCTGTATGATTTCTCCGAGATGGAGCCGCCGGAGGCCACGGACCTGGTGTTCGAGGAGGACGGCCGCTACCGGCCGTTTCCGCCCCTGGCGACCTACTGGGACGAAGCCGACCGCTGGCCGCTGCTGATCCGCGTCGGCGGTCGGCCCGCCGGCTTCGCCCTGATCAACACCCACTCGCACAAGGGCGGCCACGTCGGGCGCAACATGGGCGAGTTCTTTGTCGCCCGGAAATACCGCGGCGGCGCGATCGCGACCGAGGCGCTGCGTCAGGTGCTGGCGCTGCATCCGGGACCGTGGGAAGTCGCCGTCGTCGCGCGCAACGCCCGGGCCAAGGTGTTCTGGCCGCGCGCGCTCGTCGCGGCCGGCGTTCATGACCTTGCGGTGGAAGAGCGGGACGACGACCAGTGGAGGGGCCCGATCTGGTCGTTCCGCGTCGACCCGGCCTGAGCTACTTCGCCTTGCGGAACGGCTTGACCCGCAGCTTGGTGCGATGGTCGTCGCCGGCGGCGACCTGGCCGGTCTCGGTCTGGCCGCGCAGGTAGACCTTCTGCCACTTCTCGGCCTGCGCCGTGGAGCCCGGGGTCTTAAGGTCGGCGTTGAAGGTGTTGCGGCTGGCCGACCAGGCCTCGTACTCGGCTTTCAGGACCGGATCGTCCGAGAGCGCCCGCACCTCGGGCGTCAGGGCCTCCACCTCGCCCCGCTTGACCGGGAAGATGTGGCAGATCGGCTCATCCTTCTCGAAACGCAGCAGCACGTTCGGCCGGGTGAAGATCCAGTTCATCGTGAAGCTGAACGGCATCCAGTCGGTCTCGACCACGCCGGTCAGCGGATAGATGCCGTCCTTGGGCCGGTTGATCGGCCCCTGCACCACCAGGTCGTAGCCGGGCTCGGTGCGGAACAGGGCCGGGATATGGAAGGTGAGGATGCCATGGCCGAAGTGGCTGACGGCGGGGGCGGTCGTTCCGGTGTCCGCGCCGATCAGCACGGCGTCGAGGCCCGGCTTGCCGGTCCAGCCCGCCGCGAACCCGGAGGGCGACAGCAACTCCCAGCCGTGGCCGTTGGCGATGTTCAGCGGCAGGCAGCGATAGGCGAACCGCTCGTTGGTCGCCTGCATCCAGTCGCGCTCCAGCGGCGCGGGCCGGATGATCAGCGGCGCGTCGCCGATGACGTAGGCGGTGATCTTGCCCGGATCCTTCTGCGTGTCGGCGTCGCTCACGCGGCGGCCTCCGCGAGGGTGGTGGCGATGTCGGCGCCGCCCTTGAGGGTCAGGGTCACGGGGGTGCGTTCGGCGATGTCGGCCAGTCGCGCCCGCTGGTCGGCGTCGAGGGGGCCGGTCAGGTGCAGCACGCGCTCGATCTTCGAGCGGTCGCCGTCCTTGTAGTGCTTCAGGTCGACCTCCACCGCGGTCAGGGGCCAGCCCTTCCGCTCGGCGTACATGCGCAGGGTGATGGCCGTGCAGCCGCCGAGGCTGGCGAGCAGCAGGTCGTAGGGCGCGGGCCCGGCGTCCTGGCCGCCCAGCGACATCGGCTCATCGACGGTCAGGCTGTGGCGGCCGACGGCCACCTGTGTCGCCCAGTTGGTCGTCCCGATCGTCGCGACCGCATGCGCCATGACAGCCTTCTTCCCGTCTAGAGCCTCAGAACCAGCTTCGCCATGATGTCACGCTGGATCTGGTTCGAGCCACCATAGATAGAGGCCGCGCGGTTGTTGAGATAGCGGGCCATGGCGATCAGGCTGTGATCGGGGCCGACCGGCGTCTCGTTCGCGCCGGGAACCCGCGCGGCCGGCTGGTCGACGGCGGCGTAGTGGTTGGCGATCTCGATGGCGAGCTCGTCGAGGCGCTGGGTGCATTCGGTCGACTGGGTCTTGAGCATCGAGGACGCCGGGCCGGGGTTCTTGCCGCCGGCCAGGGCCGACATCACGCGGTGCTCGGTGATCTCGATCGATTCGACGAGGATCTCGGCCTCGGCCAGACGCAGGCGGAAGTCCCGATCGTCGATCAGCGGCGATCCCTCGTCGGACGCCTCGTTCGCGGCCATCGCCTTCAGCTTGGCGACGCCGCCCCGCAGCCCCGGCGCCGAGCTGCCACCGCGCTCGAACTCGAGCAGGTACTTGGCGACGGTCCAGCCGTCGTTCTCCTCGCCCAGACGCCCGGACTTGGGAACGCGGACGTTGTCGAAGAACACCTGGTTGACCTCATGCTCGCCGGCCAGGGTGATGATCGGCTTCACCTCGATCCCGGGGGTGTCCATTTCCAGCAGCAGGAAGGTGATGCCCTGCTGCGGCTTGCCGCCGGCCCAGGTGCGGACCAGGCAGAACATGCGGTTGGCGAAGTGGGCGTGGGTCGTCCAGATCTTCGAACCGTTCAGGACGTAGTGGTCGCCGTCCGACTCGGCGCGCATCTGCAGACTGGCGAGGTCCGACCCCGAGCCCGGCTCGGAGTAGCCCTGGCACCAGTAGTCGTCCCCGGCCAGGATGCGCGGCAGGTAGAAGGCCTTCTGTTCGGGCGTGCCGTACTTCTGGATGCAGGGCCCGACCATGCGCAGGCCCATCGGCGACAGCGGCGGCGCGCCGGCGCGCGTGCATTCGGCGGCGAAGATATAGCGCTGCATCTCGTTCCAGCCGCAGCCGCCGTACTCGACCGGCCAGCTCGGCGCGACCCAGCCCTTGGCGTGGAGGATTTTCTGCCAGGGGATCGAATACTGCTTCTCGATGAACACGCTGGTGACCATCTGGCCCGCCATGCGCAGGTCGGCCGGCAGGGACTCGTCGAGAAAGGCGCGGACCTCGTCGCGGAAAGCCAGTTCTTCGGGGGTCAGGTCGAGGTTCATCGTCGCGGATCCATGGGGTTGTCGCACCTGATCAGAGTGCTCGCCGTTCGCCTAGACCGGTGGACGCCACGTGACGCAAACGGTTTTCTTGGGCCATCGCGAGACGGCTTGGTCTTGCCAGCGCGGGCGGCGCAGGGTCCAACCTGACCCCATGTCCGATGTCCGCGCCTATCGCGCCGCCCTGGTCCACTGTCTTGACGATCCCCGCCGCGCGGGAACGGGCGCGGTCGTGCATCACGCTGACGGCCTGCTGCTGGTCGAGGACGGCCATGTCGCCGCCTGCGGTCCGTGGACGGAGCTCGGCCCGGACCTGGCCGCGGACGTGCCGGTCACCCATCTGCCGGACCGGATCCTGACGCCGGGCTTTGTCGACACCCACGTCCACTTCCCGCAGATCGACATGATCGCCGCCTTCAGCGGTCAGCTGCTCGACTGGCTGGAGGAGAAGACCTTTCCCGCCGAACGCGCCTTCGCCGACCGGGCCCATGCGGACGACGCGGCGCGGGCGTTTCTCGGCGAGCTGCTGCGCAACGGCACGACCACGGCGATGGTCTTCGGCTCGGTGCACCGGGCGTCGGTCGAGGCCCTGTTCGAGGCGGCCCTGGCGCGCAACATGCGGCTGATCGCCGGCAAGTCGCTGATGGACCTGGGCCCCGAGGGCCTGAGCGACACGGTCGAGCGCGGGCGCGCCGAGACCGAAGCCCTGATCCGCGACTGGGGCAGGCGCGGCCGGCTGGGCTATGCGGTCACGCCGCGGTTCGCCCTGTCGTCCTCGCCGGAGCAGCTGGCGGCGGCCGGCGAGATCCTGCACGCCCATGACCATGTCTGGATGCAGACCCATCTGGCCGAGAATCCGCGCGAGGTTTCCGCCGTCGCCGACGCCTTCCCGCAGTCGCGCGACTATCTGGACGCCTACGACCGGTTCGGTCTGGTCACGGACCGTTCGGTGTTCGCCCACGCCATCCACACGACCGACCGCGCGCTGCACCGGATGGCGCAGGCCGGGGCGACGATCGCCCACTGCCCGACCTCGAACCTGTTCCTCGGCAGCGGCCTGTTCGACCTGGCCCGCGCGGACGCTCACGGCGTCTGCGTCGGTCTGGGCACGGACGTCGGCGCGGGGACCAGTTTCTCGATGCTGACCACCGCGGCGACGGCCTGCAACGTGGCGCAGCTGAAGGGCAGCCCGCTCGACCCGCTGCGCGCCTTCTACCTGGCGACCCTCGGCGGAGCCCGGGCGCTGGGCCTGGATCACCGCATCGGCAGCTTCCGCGTCGGCAGCGAGGCCGACTTCGTCGCGCTTGATCCGGCGGCCACGCCGCTGCTCGCGCGCCGCCTGTCCGGCGTCAGCGATATCCGCGAGATCCTGTTCGCGCTGATGGTGCTGGGCGACGACCGGGCGGTGGCCCGCACCTGGGTGGCGGGGGCCGTCGCGCACGACCGCGGCTGAGCGTCAGTCGCCGGGCAGGGCGACGATGTTCACGGTGGCGGGAATCAGCACGCCGTTGGCGTCGGGCTTGCCGATCACATGATAGCCGAAGGTCCCGCTGCCGCCGCCGTTGTCCTGAACGTCGAAGATGTAGGTCCCGTCCGCGCCGACATTGACCAGCCGGCCCATGATGAAGCCGCCGCTGCCGCCGTTCGCGTCGGGCCGGTTGTAGGTGATCCAGCCGTCAGCGTTGGCGGCCGGCACGTTGGCCGCCGGACGGCAGCCCCAGACCTTGATCGATTCAGAGGCCGGATCGACCTCCCAGCCGACGCCGGCGAAGCATTTAGGATCAAAGGCCGGGCCCGCGGCCGAGGCCGGGGCCTGCCAGGCCAGGAACGTCAGGGCCGCCGAGGCGGCGAGGGCGAGCGTGACAGGCTTCATGGCCTACTCCCGAACAGGTCCGCCAAATCGGCGCGAGGCCATGGGAAGACCGGTCCTGCCCGCCGACAAGCCGCCGCCTACCCGAATTGTGGAACCTTGCGGCGCCGGCGGCGAAGATGGTTCGCGGTCGTTAAGCCTAATACTTACCCTATCGGACAGGGTTTACGACCCTTCATTGTATTCGTTGAATATATTTCAAGGGCTGACCTGTAATCCTGATTTCAGTGTCGGGGAGAGCGCCGAAAAATCGGCTGCTCGTTTACGGGGGTTCCGCAGCATGCGAGTCGCCACCATCGCCAGTCTTGGCGCGTCTGCCCTTCTGGGCGTCGGGGCGTTGTTTGTCGCCAAGGTCTGGCTACCCAATTCGGCGCCCGGCGCGACCCGCGCGGGCGCGGCGGAAATGCCGGCGGAGATGCTCAAGCCCGTGGTCGCGGCCTCCGGGGCCGTCGCCTTCGGCCAGAAGCTCGAGGCCAGGAACCTGACTGTCATCCGCATGCCGGCCGGATCGGTGCCGGAAGGCGCCTACAGCTCGATCCAGCAGGTCATCGGCCTGGACGGCGGCGCGCCGGTCACCCTGACGGCCCTGGTCAACCACGAACCGATCCTGCCGACCAAGGTCAGCGGCGGCGGGGCGCGGCCGTCGGTCGCCGCGACCATCGCCCAGGGCATGCGCGCCTACACCATCAAGGTTGACGACGTCGCCGGCGGCGGCGGCCACATCCTGCCCGGCGACCGGGTCGACGTGATCCTCGTCCAGGAGATCACCCGCACGGGCGCGGTCGAGGGGTCGGCCACGACCAAGAATGTCATCGCCACCCTGGTGCTGCAGAATGTTCGGGTGCTGGGCATGGACCTGGTGGCCGATCCGGCGACGACAGAGAAGTCGCCGCCCAAGACCGCGACGCTGGAAGTCACCGCCCTCGACGCCGGCAAGCTGTCGGCGGCCGGTCAGGCCGGCACCCTGTCGCTGGCCCTGCGCCGCAGCGGCTCGACCGACGTGGCCCAGCTTCAGCCGATGACCCTGCCGGAACTGCTGCGCACGCCCGACGGCGTGGTCGGCGCCGGGGCCATCGCCACCCCGGTCCCGGCCCGCCGGATCACCGTGCGCCACCGCGCCCCTTCGACCCCGACAGCCCCGGCCGCGCGCGGCCTCGTGATCACCCAGGGCGGCAAGCGGGAAACCGTGTCCGTGCCCACAGAGCGCTTCGGGAGCTGACCTCATGCGTCGCATCGCCATCGTCTGCGCGGCGGCTCTCGCCTGCGCGCCCGTCGGGCCGGCCTGGGCCCAGGCCGTCGTCGCCAGCTCGCTGGTCGGCGAGCTGGCCCCCAGCCGCGTCATCACCGTGCCGAAGGACAAGTCGATCGCCTTCCGGCTGATGACCAACGCCGGCGAGATCGTCGTGGCCCAGCCCGACATCGCCGAGATCGTCGCCAACACCGACCGCAGCGTCTACGTCCGCGGCAAGACCCTCGGCACGACCAACATCCTGATCTACGACCCGGTCCACCGCCTGATCGAGGTGATCGACGTGCGGGTGGCGCAGGACATCGAGTCCCTGCAGTCAGACCTGCGCAACGCCCTCCCCGGGGAGCCGATCCGGGTCATTCCCATGGCCGGCGGCGTGCTGCTGTCGGGCCGGGTCTCGACGACCTCGGTCGCCGCCCGGGCCAAGGCCATCGCCGAGCGCTACGCTCCGGGCGGCGTCACCTCCGACCTGACCGTCGAGGCGGCCCAGCAGGTCATGCTCGAGGTGCGCATCATCGAGGCCAGCCGCAGCTCCCTGAAGGACTTCGGCATCAACATCGGCATCGAGAACAACTCCGGCATCGTGTTCGGCTCGGGCACCGGCCTGATCGGGCTGAACGCGCCGCAGGGCACGCTGACGCTGTCGACGAACGTCGGGCCGACGACCATCGAGGCGACCCTGCGGGCGCTGGAGGAGCGCGGTGTGATCCGCACCCTGGCCCGGCCGAACCTGGCCGCCATTTCCGGCCAGGAGGCGACCTTCCTCGCCGGCGGCGAGTTCCCCTATCCGGTCCCGACCGGTCAGGGCGACATCACCATCGAGTTCAAGCCGTTCGGGGTGAACCTCAAGTTCACGCCGGTCGTCCAGGACGGCGGGCTGATCAACCTGAAGGTCGCGCCCGAAGTCAGCCAGCTCGACTACCGCCAGAGCCTGCGGCTCTCCAACGTCGAGGTGCCGAGCATTCTGGTGCGGCGGGCGGCGACGACCATCGAGCTGAAGGACGGCGAGACGTTCGCCATCGCCGGCCTGTTCCAGCAGGACTACGCCAACACCGCCCGGCAAATCCCCTGGGCCGGCGACGTCCCGGTGCTCGGCGCCCTGTTCCGCTCGGCCCGCTGGAAGAAGCAGGAAACCGAGCTGCTGATCCTGGTCACGCCACGCCTGGTGACGGCCTCGGAAAGCCGGGCCCTGGCGCCCGATCCCTTCAAGGGCTCCACCGAGCCCAGCGCCATCGACGTGATCCTCAACGGCCTGAGCCTGGATCGCGCGATGGCCCCGGCCGGACCCGCCTGGCCCGAGCCCGCGCCGGCCGGTTCGTGAGGTGCGTGAGATGAGCTTTGCTGGACGACGTGTACTGATCATCGGAACGGGCCTGGTCGACATGGCCGCCCGGGCGCTGGAGGGCGCGGTCATCGAGACCGCCGTCGCCGACAGCCTGAACGGCCGGTCGCTGCAGAACGACCCGCCCGACCTGGTGCTGATCGATGCGACCGGGGCGACGGCCGAGGCGCTCGGCGGCGCGATCGCGACCCTGGGCCGCGCCCCCACCCCGCCGCCGACCCTGCTGGTCGGCGGGCATCTGCCGGTGGCCCTCGTGCGGGCCCTGATGCGCCTGCCGCATTCGGACGTGCTGGAAGCGCCGTTCACGGTCCAGGACCTGGCCGCCACGGCCGCGCCGCTGATGACCGCCCGCCTGACGCCGGTGCAGAGCGCGCCGTCGCGCTGCTGGACCGTCATGGGCGCGGTCGGCGGCGCCGGCGCGACGACCATCGCCATCGAGATCGCCTGCGCCCTGGCCGAACGCCTCCCCGGCCCGCGCCGGGTCTGCCTGATCGACCTGAACATCGCCGACGGCGCGGCGGCCGCCTATCTCGCGGCCCCGGCCAACATGCTGCTCAGCCGCGCCTCCCAGGCGCCCGAGCGAATCGACCCGTCGCTGCTCGACGCCTTCATCTCCCAGGCCCCGGGCGGCATCGACCTGCTGGCGGCGGCGCGCGACTGCCACGCCTTTGATACGACCTCGGCCGAGGCCGTGCTGCGCATCCTCGACGTGGCCTGCCAGGTCTATGACGCGGTCGTCGTCGACGCCCCGCGCCACCGCCGCGCCTGGACCCTCGATGTCCTGTCGGGCTCGGATGAACTGCTGGTCGTCTCGGAACTGACGGTGCCGGCCCTGCTGGCCGCGCGGTCGCTGGCCGGCGAGATTGAGGCCGAGCTGCCCGACGGCCCGCCGCCGCGCATCGTACTCAACCGTCTGGCCAAGCGGGTGTTCGGCCCGGCCCCCTCGATGGTCGAGGCGGAGAAGGCCCTGCAGCGCCGCGCGGTCGGCGGCATCACCTCCGACTGGGAGGCGGCGGCGGCCTCGGCCAACCTCGGCGGCCCGATCAGCCAGCACCGGCCCAAGTCGCGCATCGTCAAGGACGTCGGCGATCTGGTCGACCGGCTGATGGCCTCGCCGGCCGTGCGCGGCGACCAGGCGAGGGTCGCCTGATGAGCCGCTTCTCGCTGCGCCGGGCCGTGCGCCCGGAACCCGTGCCGGAACCGGCGCAGACGCCGGTCCTGATCGTCGAGACGCCGGCGGCGCCCGCCGCCGCACCCCACGTGTCGGACGAACAGCTCGACATGCGGCTGCGGCTGCACGCCCGGCTGATCGAGGAGATCGACCTCTCCAAGCTCGGCGAGCTGGACGAGGGCGAGATGCGCCGGCAGGTGCGCCGGCTGGTCGGCGACTTCGCCCGCGACAGCCGGCTGGCCCTGAACACCGCCGAACTCGACCAGATGGGCGAGGAGGTGTTCGACGAGATGGTCGGCCTCGGCCCCATCGAGCCTCTGCTCAAGGACGAGTCGATCAACGACATCCTGATCAACGGGCCGTTCCAGGTTTACGTCGAGCGGCGCGGCGAGCTGGAGCTGACGCCGATCCGCTTCCGCGACAACGATCACCTGCTGCGCATCGTCAACCGCATCGTCGCCGCCGTCGGCCGGCGCATCGACGAGTCGAGCCCGATGGTCGACGCCCGCCTGGCCGACGGCAGCCGTGTGAACGCCGCCATCGCCCCGATCGCCATCGACGGGGCCTGCGTCTCGATCCGCAAGTTCTCCAAGAAGCCGCTGAGCTTCGAGCGGCTGGTCGCCGTCGGCGCCATGCCGGCCTGCGTCGCCGAGTTCCTCGCCGGGGCGGTCAAGTCGCGCGTCTCGACGGTCATCAGCGGCGGCACCGGCTCGGGCAAGACCACCCTGCTCAACGCCTGCTCCGCGGCGATCAGCGAGAAGGAACGGCTGATCACCATCGAGGACGCGGCCGAACTGCAGCTGCAGCAGCCGCACGTGGTGCGCATGGAGACCCGCCCGCCGAACATCGAGGGCAAGGGCGAGATCCGCCAGCGCGAGCTGGTCAAGAACGCCCTGCGCATGCGGCCGGACCGCGTGATCCTCGGCGAGGTCCGCGGCGAGGAAGCCTTCGACATGCTCCAGGCCATGAACACCGGCCACGAGGGCTCGATGGCCACGATTCACTCCAACTCCGCCCGCGAGGCCATCACCCGTCTCGAACAGATGGTCGCCATGGGCGGCATGACCCTGAGCGCCGAGGCCGTGCGGGGGCAGATCGCCGCCGCCGTCGGCATGGTCGTCCAGGTCATGCGTCTGTCGGACGGCAAGCGGAAGGTCATGAGCGTCACCGAGATCACCGGCATGGAAGGCCAGGTGGTGCAGATGCAGGACATCTTCGTCTTCAACCGGCTCAGCACCGAACCGGACGGCACGGTCATCGGCGAATTCCGGGCCACCGGCCTGCGGCCGAAATGCCTCGACGAGATGATCCGCAAGGGCATCCACTTCGACACCGCCAACTTCGATCCCGCGCGGGTGCTGTGATGGGAAACGTGCGTCCTTCGACACGCAGCCTGCGGCTGCTGCTCAGGATGACGTGCATTTGCGTTCGTCATGGTGAGCAGCCGGCGAAGCCGGCGTGTCGAACCACGCACCACGTCGGGAGCGCCCTCTGATGCCCGAGGTCGATCCCCGTATCGTGTTCATGATCCTGATCGGGGCGGCGGTGTTCACCGCGGCCCAGGCGATCTGGGGGCTGGCGCGGGTGGCGGGGACCAAGCGCAAGGTCAACAAGCGGCTCGCCACGGCCCAGACCGTGACCAGCCTCGCCGATCTCGTCGTCGAACTGCGCAAGCAGCGCGGGCTGGACGAGAACGGCAACAGCCGCATCCTCGTGCGCTGGTTCTCCGACCTGGTGATCAAGTCCGGTGTCAGCTACCAGCCGCGCGCCTGGGCCCTGACGGCGGCGGGCCTGGGCCTGGGCGCCTATCTGCTGGTGTTCCTGTGGACGAAGAACCCGCTGCTGGGCCTCGCCGCGGCGCCGGTGTTCGCGCTGGGTCTGCCGTTCCTGTGGCTGAAATTCAAGGCCGGGGCACGGGCCAAGGCCGTTGGCCTGCAGCTGCCCAACGCGCTGGAAATCATTGTCCGCAGCCTGGAGGCCGGCCACCCGGTGCCCACGGCCGTGGCGCTCGTCGGCCGGGAGATGCCCGACCCGCTGGGCAGCGAGTTCGGCATGGCCGGTGACGAGATCGCCTATGGCGCCACGCTCGAACAGGCCGTCGGTCGCGTCGCCGACCGCTGCCGCCACCCCGATGTCGACCTGTTCGCCGCGACCATACGGCTGCAGGAGCGGTCGGGCGGCAACCTGACCGGCCTGTTGAAGATGAACGCCAAGGCCGTCCGTGAGCGGCACAAGATGCGACTGAAGATCAAGGCCGCCTCGGGCGAGGGCCGCGCCTCGGCGATCATCCTGACCTCCGCGCCGTTCGCGGTGTTCGCCATCCTGCAGGTGGCCAGCCCGCACTTCTACGGCGACGTGATCCATGAGCGGACCATCCAGATGGGCCTGGGCGCCCTCGGCTGCTGGATGTTCATCGGCAACATGGTCATGCGCAAGATGATCGACATGAGGATCTGACGCCCATGGACGCGATGCAGCTCCAGACCCTGCTCACCTGGTTCGCCGTCGCCCTGATCAGCCTCGGCGTCGGCGGCGCGGCCCTGATCGCCGTGCGCGAGGCCCGGGTCGGGGCGCGTCGGCGGGCGCGGCTGTCGGGCGCCACGGTCGCCGTCGGCGGCTCCGGCGGCGGCGCGGCGGCCCTCGCCGGCGTGGTCAGCGGGGTGAAGCGACTGGGCGACCGCATGGCCATCCAGGACCCTGCGCAGCTGTCGACGATCCGCGCGAAGCTGATCCAGGCCGGCTGGTTCAGCCGCGAGTCGGTGGCCGTCTATCTCGGCGCCAAGGCGGTGGCCCTGCTGCTGGCGACCGTGGCGACGATCTTCACCGTGCCCTGGGCGATCAGCGGCGCGGGCGGCATGGGCGCGATCCTCGCCGCCGGGACCTTCGCCATCGTCGCCATCATGGGCCCGGACCAGGTGATCAAGGCCCGCCGGCGCAAGCTCGAGCTGGAATACATGGACGGCTTCCCCGACCTGCTCGACCTGCTGGTCGCTTCGGTGGAGGCCGGGCTGTCGCTGGACGCGGCCGTCACCCGCGTCGGCGAGGAACTGAGCCGCCGCTATGTGCACCTCGGCGAACATCTGCGCTTCCTGACGCTGGAACTGCGGGCCGGCCGTTCACGCCGCGACGCCTGGTCGAGCTTCGCCGAGCGGCTGGGCATCGACGACGCCCGGGCGCTGGCGACCATGCTGCGTCAGTCCGAGGAGATGGGCACCAGCCTCGGCGACACCCTGACCGTCTTCTCCGAGGACATGCGCGCCAAGCGCATGCTGCGCGCGGAAGAGAAGGCCATGAGCCTGCCGGCCAAGCTGATGGTGCCGCTGATCCTGTTCATCTTCCCCTGCCTGATGGGGGTGCTGATCCTGCCGGCGGCCTATCGCATCAGCCAGACGCTGATGGCGAACTAGCTCCCCTCCGCCGTCATCGTCGGACCTGTTCCGACGATCCATGAACACGGTGACCGACACTCTATCGACGACCCGACAGCGCCTGGACGGCGAGCCGCTGCGCGCCTGGATCCTCGCGACAAGCGCGAGGATGACGGAGGGTGGGGTGTCGTCGCTACAGCGCCAGCACCAGGATCGGCAACACCGTCCCGGCGGCCAGCAGGGCCAGGGTGATCGGCCGCTGGCGCGTGTTGCTCATCGCCATCCAGACGCCGAGGAGGCTCGACAGGGTCATGCCCGCGGCCATCACGAGGAAGGTCCATTTGACGAGGGTCTCGCCGAGCGGCGCGCCGTCCTCCTCGGCCTCGGGCCTGGCGGCGGACGGTTTCGCAGCGGCCGGCGCGACAGCCTGCGGCGGGCGGGCGCGGACGGGGCGCAGGGCGTACTTCTGGTGGATATGCACCTGGCCGAGCTTCTCGATCACCGGCAGGGGCTTGTAGCCGCCTTCCGCCTCATGCAGCCCGAACAGCTGCAGCATGCCGGTCACCGCGAACAGCAGCAGGCTCGGCGCGACGAACACCGCGACCCAGAAATGCAGCTGACGGATGAAGCGCAGCCGGACGGCGCGCCGGTTGTGGGCGACCTGCTCGGGGGATTTGTCGGACAAGGCGGAACTCCTGGATGGCGGCTGACGCCGCGGTGACATGACTCGCCCCGGCGGTCCGATGGGCCTGGCGCGGTCGTCGCGCCATGACACCGATCAATCCGGAGCGTGGGGTCAGGCCACCACGGGCACGCCGGCCCGCCAGGAGCGGTGCAGCAGGCCGCCGCCGAGCCAGTAGCTGAGCTCGGCCGGGCGCTCGATGTCCCAGACCGCCAGATCGGCCAGCTTGCCGACCTCCAGCGTCCCCGTCTCGTCCGACAGACCCAGCGCCCCTGCCGCGACGCGCGTCGCGCCCGCGAGCGCTTCCTCCGGGGTCAGACGGAACTGGCTGCAGGCGAGCGTCATGGCCGCCCGCAGCGACAGCATCGGCGAGGTGCCGGGGTTGCAGTCGCTGGCCACGGCCATCGGCACGCCGGCGGCGCGCAGGGCGGCCACGGGCGGGCGCTGCGTCTCGGCGAGGGCGACGAAGGCCCCCGGCAGCAGGACCGCGACGGTGCCGGCCCGGGCCAGCGCCTCGACGCCGGCCGGCGAGGTGAACTCCAGATGGTCGGCCGACAGGGCGCCGTAGAAGGCCGCCAGCGCCGCGCCGCCGCTGTCGGCCAGCTGGTCCGCATGCAGCCGGACCGGCAGGCCGAGCGACGCGGCCTTGTCGAACAGCCGCGAGACCTCGGCGGTCGTGAAGGCGATGTGTTCGAGATAGGCGTCGACGATGTCGACCAGTCCGGCCGCGTGCGCCGCCGGCAGGGCCTCGTCGATAATCATCGCCACATAGGCGTCGCGGTCCTGGTCCTTCGGCACGGCGTGCAGACCGAGGAAGCTGGTCACCACCCGCGCGTCGCCGTCGAGATAGCGGGCCGCGCGAAGCATCTTCAACTCGGTCTCGAGGTCGAGGCCGTAGCCGGACTTGATCTCGATGGTCGTGACGCCCTCGGCGACGAAGCTGGCCAGCCGCTTGCGCGCCGTGCGGATCAGACCGGCGTCCGTCGCCGCGCGCGTGGCGGCCACGCTGGAGCGGATGCCGCCGCCGGCGAGCGCAATCTCCTCGTAGGTCGCGCCGTTCAGCCGCTGCTCGAATTCGCCGATGCGGTCGCCGCCGAACACCAGATGGGTGTGACAGTCGATCAGGCCGGGCGTGATCCAGCGGCCGTCCAGCCGGACCGTGCCGACGGCCTTGAATTCCGGCGCTTCGGCGCGCGGGCCGATCCAGACGATACGGCCGTCGCGGACGGCGATCACCGCGTCCTCGATGGCGCCGTAGGGCGCGCCGCCGACCGTCATGGTCGCCGCCCGGCATCCGGTCAGGAGAAGGTCGATCCGCTGCATGCGCCTGTCTTGCCACCCGCGGTGGTTCATGGATAGTCTGCTCCTGTCTAGACAGGATTAGACAACTTGACCAACACCCTTCACCTCGACCAGGCGCGCCTGCCGGACGGCTGGGCGCGCGACGTGCGGATCACCGTCGAAGACGGCGTGATCACGGGCCTGACGACCGGCGCCGATCCAGCCGGGTCCGGGCGAGTGGCGGGGACGGTGGTTCCGGCCCTGACCAATCTGCACAGCCACGCTTTCCAGCGCGCCATGGCCGGCCTGGCCGAGCGGGCCCGGGCCGGGGTCGAGGACTTCTGGGCCTGGCGCGAGGCGATGTACCGCTTCCTCGACCGGCTGACGCCGGACCAGATGGAAGCCATCGCCGCCATGCTCTACGCCGAGCTGGCCGAGGGCGGCTACGCCGGCGTGGTGGAGTTCCACTATCTGCACAACGACCCCGACGGCCGGCCCTACGCCGATCCGGCCGAGACGGCGCACGCCCACCGTCGGGCGGCCGCGACGGCCGGGTTCGGCCTGACCCTGGCGCCGGTCCTCTACAGTCACAGCGACTTCGGCGGGGCGCCGCCGAAGCACGGCCAGCGCCGCTTCATCCGGTCCACGGACGACTTCCTGCGGCTGCTAGAAGCCAGCGGCGCCGAGGCCCTCGCCTTCCACAGCCTGCGGGCCGTGACGCCGGAGCAGATTGCGCGGGTGCTGGCCGCCGCCGATCCGGCCCTGCCGATCCATATCCACGCCGCCGAACAGACCGGCGAGGTCGAGGCCAGCGTCGCCTGGTCCGGCGCGCGCCCGGTCGAATGGCTGCTGGCCAATGCGCCGGTCGGCGACCGCTGGACGCTGGTGCACGCCACCCACATGACAGATGCCGAAGCGTCCGGCCTGGCCCGTAGCGGCGCGATCGTGGCGCTTTGTCCGTCGACGGAGGGCAATCTCGGCGACGGCTTCTTCAACGCCGACGCCTTCCTCGGCGCGGGCGGGACCTTCGGCATCGGGTCGGACAGTCATGTGACGACCAACGCGCCGGAGGAGCTGCGCTGGTTCGAGTACGGTCGGCGGCTGCAGGCGCAGAAGCGGACCTTGAGCGGCGGAACCGGCGAACATGTCGGCGCGGGCCTGTGGCTCTCGGCCGCCCGCGCCGGGACCCGGCCCACCGGCCGCCGGACCGGCGAGATCGCCGTCGGCGCGCGCTGCGACCTGGTGGTGCTGGACCCGGAACACCCGACGCTGGCCGGGCGCGCCGGCGACCTGGGGCTCGACAGCCTCGTCTTTTCCGGCTCGGGCGCGATCCGCGAGGTCTGGTCCGGCGGTCGGCGCATCGTCGACGGCGGCCGGCACATCCATCGCGACGCCATCGCCGCCGCCTACCGCAAGACCCTCGCCGAGCTCGCCGCATGACCGCCGCCCGCGCCGCCCGCTACCAGACCGTCAAACGCCACGTGCTGGGCGCGATCCGCACCGGCCGCTGGCGGGTCGGCGACCGCATCGCCTCCGAACATGACCTGGTCCGGGAACTCGGCGTCGCGCGGATGACCGTGCGCCGGGCGCTCGACGAACTGACCCGCGAAGGCCTGATCGTCCGCCGCGCCGGAGTCGGGGCCTTCGTCGCCGGCGAGCCGCTGGCCGAGAGCCATCCGCTGGAGATCCGCGACATCGCCGCCGAGGTCGCCGCGCGCGGCCATGTCTGGCGGGCCGAGGTGGTGGGGCTGGAAGCCGTCGCCGCCGACGCGGACCTCGCTCTGCGGTTCGGCATCGCCCTTGGCGCGCCGCTGTTCCGTTCCGAGATCATCCACTGGGAGGGCGAGACGCCGATCCAGCTGGAGCAGCGCTGGGTCTCGCCCGACATCGCGCCCGACTATCTGGCGCAGGACTTCACCGCCGGCACGCCCGCCGCCCATCTGCTGGCCACAGCGCCGATCGCCGCCGGCGAGCAGATCGTGCGGGCCGAGGCCGCCGACGCCCGCACGGCCGGGCTGCTGCGCATCGCCGCCGACGCGCCGGTGCTGACCGTCGCCCGCCGCACCTGGAGCCGGGGGCAGGTCGCCTCCGCCGCCCGCCTGATCCACCCCGGCCACGCCTTCCGGCTGGCCGGACGCTTCGGAGACCTGCCATGAGCCCCAGCAACAGCCGCATCGTCCGCGCGCCACGCGGAACCGAGATGTCCTGCAAGTCGTGGCTGACGGAGGCCGCGCTCCGCATGCTGATGAACAACCTCGACCCGGACGTCGCCGAACGGCCCGAGGACCTGGTCGTCTACGGCGGCATCGGCAAGGCGGCGCGCGACTGGGCCAGCTTCGACGCCATCGTCGCCACCCTGCGGCGGCTGAACGACGACGAAACCCTACTGGTCCAGTCGGGCAAGCCGGTCGGGGTGTTCCGCACCCACGCCGACGCGCCACGCGTGCTGATCGCCAACTCCAACCTGGTGCCGAAGTGGGCGACCTGGGAGCATTTCCACGAGCTCGATCGCAAGGGGCTGATGATGTACGGCCAGATGACGGCTGGGTCGTGGATCTACATCGGCAGCCAGGGCATCGTTCAGGGCACCTACGAGACCTTCGTCGAGGTCGGCCGCCAGCATTTCGGCGGCGACCTGACCGGCAAGTGGATCCTCACCGGCGGCCTGGGTGGCATGGGCGGGGCCCAGCCGCTGGCGGCGACCATGGCCGGCGCCTCGATGCTGGCCGTCGAATGCCAGCGTCGCTGCATCGAGCGGCGGCTGGAGACCCGCTATCTCGACGAAGCGACCGAAGACCTCGACGACGCCCTGGCGCGGATCGAGCGCGCCACGAAGGAAGGCCGGGCCCTGTCTGTCGGCCTGCTGGGCAACGCCGCGGAGGTGTTCCCTGAACTGGTCCGGCGCGGCGTGCGACCCGACGTCGTCACCGACCAGACCAGCGCCCACGACACCATCAACGGCTACCTGCCGAAAGGCTGGACCGTCGAGCGCTGGGAACAGGCGCGCGCCGCCGATCCGGCGTCGGTCGACCGCGCCGCGCGCGCGTCGATCGTGCCGCACGTCCAGGCCATGCTCGACTTCCACGCCATGGGCGTGCCGACGCTCGACTACGGCAACAACATCCGTCAGGTGGCGAAGGACGAGGGGCTGGAACACGCCTTCGACTTCCCCGGCTTCGTGCCGGCCTACATCCGCCCGCTGTTCTGCCGCGGCGTCGGTCCGTTCCGCTGGGCGGCCCTGTCGGGCGATCCGGAGGACATCTTCAAAACCGACGCGGCGATGAAGCGTCTGTTCCCGGACAATGTGCACCTGCATCGCTGGCTCGACATGGCGAAGGACCGGATCGCCTTCCAGGGCCTGCCGGCGCGCATCTGCTGGATCGGGCTCGGCGACCGGCATCGCGCCGGACTGATGTTCAACGCGATGGTCGCCAGCGGCGAGCTGAAGGCCCCGATCGTCATCGGCCGCGACCACCTCGACAGCGGCTCGGTGGCCAGCCCCAACCGCGAGACCGAAGCGATGCAGGACGGCTCCGACGCGGTCAGCGACTGGCCTCTGCTCAACGCCCTGCTCAACACCGCCGGCGGCGCGACCTGGGTATCGCTGCACCACGGCGGCGGGGTTGGCATGGGCTATAGCCAGCACGCCGGGGTGGTCATCGTCGCCGACGGCACGCCGGAGGCGGCGAAGCGGCTGGAGCGGGTGCTGTGGAATGATCCGGGCACGGGGGTGATGCGCCACGCCGACGCCGGCTACGACATCGCCATCGACTGCGCCCGCGAACAGGGCCTCGATCTGCCCAGCCTGGAGGCCGCCCGATGACCCCGCACGCCATCGGCGGCCCGGTGATCCCGCTCGAGGTCATCGAGCAGACCCTGCTCGGCCCCATCGCGGCAGTCCTTTCCGACGAGTCCCGGGCCGCCGTCGCCGCCTCCGCCGCGACCATCGAGGAGATCCTGCAGACGGGAAGAACCGTCTACGGCGTGAACACGGGCTTCGGCCTGCTCGCGAAACAGACCATCCGCCCGGACCAGCTGGTCGACCTGCAGCGCAACCTGATCCTGTCGCACTGCTGCGGTGTCGGTGATCCGCTTCCGGACGACGTTGTGCGGCTGATCCTGCTGCTCAAGGCGGCGGGCCTGTCGCGCGGCCTGTCGGGCGTCCGCCCCGAGCTGATCGCCATGCTGCTGCGCCTGCTGGAGACCAACATCCTGCCGGTGATTCCGGCGAAGGGCTCGGTCGGCGCCTCGGGTGACCTCGCGCCGCTGGCCCATCTGGCCTCGACCCTGCTGGGCGTCGGTGAACTGAAGGTCGGCGGGAAGGTGGTTCCCGCGATCGAGGGGCTCAGGGCGGCCGGGCTCACGCCGATCGAACTGCGCGCCAAGGAGGGCCTCGCGCTGATCAACGGCACCCAGGCCTCCACCGCCCTGGCGCTCAAGGGCCTCGTCCTCACGCGGCGAATCTTCGAGGCGGCGCTCGTGGCGGGCGCGCTCAGCACCGACGCCATGCTCGGCAGCGACGCGCCGTTCGACGCGCGCATCCACGCCGCGCGCGGCCAGCCCGGCCAGATCGCGGTGGCGCGCTGCCTTCGCACCCTGCTCGACGGCAGCGCCATCCGGCACAGCCACGACAGCTGCGACCGGGTCCAGGATCCCTACAGCCTGCGCTGCCAGCCGCAGGTGATGGGCGCCGCGCTCGACCTGATCGACAACGCCGGGCGCACCCTGCTGATCGAGGCCGCCGCCGTGACGGACAATCCGCTGGTGTTCGCCGAGACCGGCGAGGCGCTGTCGGGCGGCAACTTCCACGCCGAGCCGGTGGCCTTCGCGGCCGACACCCTGGCGCTGGCCCTCGCCGAGATCGGCGCGCTCAGCGAACGCCGCACGGCGCTGATGGTCGATCCGAACATGAGCAGCCTGCCCGCCTTCCTGGTCGCCGAGCCCGGCATCAACTCCGGCTTCATGATCGCCCAGGTAACGGCGGCGGCGCTGGCCTCCGAGAACAAATGCCTCAGTCACCCCTCCAGCACCGACAGCCTGCCGACCAGCGCCAACCAGGAGGACCATGTCTCGATGGCCACCTACGCGGCGCGGCGGCTGACGCAGATGGCGGAGAACAGCGCCGCCATCGTCGCTATCGAACTGCTGGCGGCGGCGCAGGGCGTCGAGTTCCGGCGGCCGCTACGGTCGTCCGACCCGCTGGAGGCGGCCCACGCCCGCGTTCGGGCACTCGCGCCGGCATATGATCGCGACCGCTACTTCGCGCCGGACATCGCGGCCGTGACCGACAGGGTCCTGCGCGGCGGCTTCAGCGGGATCGCCGCGCTATGACCGCCCCCTTCGTAACCCCCGGCCCCTCGCCGCTGATCCTCAGCTTTCCGCACGTCGGGACAGACATCCCCGACGCCCTCGCCGCACGCATGACGCCGGAGGCCCTGCGACTGGACGACACCGACTTCGAACAGCCGGCCCTCTACGATTTCGCCGAGGCGCTCGGCGCGACCACCGTCACCGCCCGCTGGTCGCGGCTGGTCATCGACGTCAACCGGCCGCCCGACAACAAGCCCCTCTATCCGGGCCAGTGGGGCGCGGGGCTGGTTCCCGAGGAGACGTTTCTAGGCGAGCCGGTGTACCGCGACGCGACGCCGGACGCGGCCGAGATCATCGACCGTCGCGAGCGCTACTGGCGGCCCTATCACCAGGCGCTCGCCCTGGCCGTGGCGACGGCGCTCGACCGCCACGGCCATGCACTCCTGTGGGACGCCCATTCGATCAGCGCCGTTGTGCCGCGGCTGTTCGACGGAACCCTGCCCGACCTGAACATGGGCACCGCCGACGGGGCGGCCTGTGGCGCGGCGGTGAGCGCGGCGGCGTTCGCAGTCTGCGGGGCCAGTCCGTATACGGCGGTGCTCAACGGCCGCTTCAAGGGCGGCTACATCACGCGGGCGTACGGCCGGCCGGCGGACGGCGTGCACGCCATCCAGATGGAGCTCGCCAAGAGCACTCATCTTGGGGCGGACCATGGTGTCGACGCCGCTCTGGCGGCGCGGCTCCGCCCCGTGCTGCGCGACGCGATCGCGGCGGCGGTGAGCGCCCTGGCCTGACCCTCGGGGGTTGATCCGCATCAAAGCACACTTCGGCGCGCCAGCTAGGTTGAGGCATGCTGGAGCGCCGTTGATGACACCGCTGTCTTCCCCTCTCGACCCGACGACCCTGCTCGGGAAGCTGCGCTGGGCCGGCGTTGGCATGGCCACGGCCGAGGTGGTCTTCCTCGTCGGCTGGATGGGGGTGGACCTCGGCCTTCTGGACGCGACAGCCTTCTGGCGTCCCGCGGGCGGATCGGTGAACACCCTGCAAGGCCTCATGGACGGCATGCTCTGCACCGCCGCCGCCGGCGTCGCCGGCGGACTGATGGCGGGCTTCGTCGGCAGCCTGCTCGACCTGGCGACGGGACGGGAAGTCTGCCGCCAGAGCGGTCAGGCCTTCGCCAGATCGCTCGTCGTGCGGAACCACACCAGATAGGCCGCCAGGCCGATCACGTTCCAGATCACGAACACGATCATCGTGAAGGTGCTCAGGCCCGCGAACAGATAGGCGCAGCCGAGAATCGCGAACGGGCCGACCAGCCACCACAGCGGCGTCTTGAAGCGGCGCGGTCGGGCCGGCTGCTGCACCCGCAGGATCATCATCGACAGGGCCGTGGCGATGAAGGCGGCCAGCGTGCCGGCGTTGGCCACCGAGACGATGCGGCTGAGCGGCAGGGCGCCGCCGAGCACGGCCGCGATCAGGCCGGTGAACAGGGTCACGGCGACCGGCGTGCCGAGCCGGCTGTGCACCTTGGCCAGCCCCCGGGGCAGCAGGCCGTCGCGGGCCATGGCGAAGAACACGCGGGTCTGGCCGTACATGAACACCATGATGACGGTCGGCATGGCGATGATGGCGGCCAGGCCGATCAGCCAGGCGGCCTTCGGATGGCCGAGTTCCCGGATGATGTAGGCCAGGGGTTCGGCGCTGGCGGCGAACTGCGCCGGCGCCATGGCGCCGATCGCGGCCGCGGCCACCGCCATGTAGATCAGCGTACAGAGCAGCATCGAGCCGACGATGCCGATGGTCAGGTCGCGGGCCGGGTTCTTCGTCTCTTCCGACGCGGTGGAGATGGCGTCAAAGCCGTAGAAGGCGAAGAAGATGATCGAGGCCGCGCCCATCACACCCATCTTCACGCCGTCGACCTCATGGGCCCAGAAGCCCTGCGGCATGAAGGGGGTGAAGTGGGCGGCGTTGAACGCCGGCAGGGCCAGGATGATGAATCCGGCCAGGGCGATGAGCTTGACGATCACCAGCACGAAGTTGACCCGGGCGCTTTCCCGGGTGCCGAGCGCCAGCAGGCCGGCGACCAGCAGGGCGATGATCACCGCCGGCAGATTGACGATGCCGCCGGCCTCCGGGCCCTTGAGCAGCACCTGCGGCGCGTCCGGCCACCAGCTGAGGATCAGGCCCGAGGCGTAGCCGGCCCAGCCCACCGACACGGCCGCGCAGACCACGGTATATTCCAGGATCAGGCTCCAGCCGACGATCCAGGCGACCGTCTCGCCCATCACCGCGTAGCTGTAGGTGTAGGCGCTGCCCGCGCGGGGCATCAAGGTGGCCATCTCGGCGTAGCAGAGGGCGGCGGCGGCGCAGACCGCCCCGGCGATCAGGAAGCTGAGCATCGCGCCCGGCCCGGCCAGGCCCGCCGCCTCGCCCGTGAGGGTGTAGATGCCGGTGCCGACGATGGCCCCGACGCCGAGCGCCACCAGATGCGGCCAGCCCAGCGTCGCCTTGAGGCCGGTGTGGCCTTCGACGTGGCCGATGTCTCGATCGATGGCGATGCGCCGCGTCAGGAAGCTCATGAGCCCCTCCCCCCAATCCATTGGATGGGACCATGACCCGCTCCGGGCCGGTTCGCCAAGCCCCCGGCTTGCGGCCCGACGCGCGCGGCGCCAGCTTGGCGGCCTGTACAAGGGGACCTGAATGATGAAGCGGACCACCGTGCTGATCCTGACCGCCAGCGTGCTGGCCCTGGCCGCGACCATGGACGCCGCCCCGGCGACCGCCCGCGCGGCCGACGCCCCGGCCGTCGCGCCCGCCGCCGCCGGAGCGGCCTTGGCCGGTCTGGTTCGCGACTACGAAGCCTGGAACGCCGGTCAGGATCCGATCTCGGCCGGCGCGAACGGCGACGCTGCGGCGCGTAGCCTGCTGCCGGACTTCTCCCTGGCCGCCGACCAGAAGCGCAAGGTCGCCCTGGTGGCGTTCCAGACACGACTCAAGGCCATCTCCGCCGAGGGTCTGTCGGCCGACGACGCCCTCAACCGCGCCTTTCTTGACCGGCTGATCGGCAACCAGATCGCGGCCATCGACTTCGATACCGGCCGGCTGGCCTTCTCGAGCGACAACTCGCTGGATTCCTATTTCGGCTACCTGGCGGTCAGCTCGCCGATGTCCTCGCGCGCCGACGCGGAGAACTGGCTCAAGCGCCTTGCCGGCGCCGGGACCTATTACGACGACCAGATCGCCAACTCCCGGCGCGGCGTGAAGACCGGCTGGGTGCAACCCCGTCCCATCGCCGAAATCGCCCTGACCCAGGCGCGCAAGGCGGCGGCCGCGCCGGCGGAAGGCGACCAGGCGGTGACGGTCCTGGACCAGTTGCCGGCGTCGATCCCCGCCGCTGACCGGGCCGCCTTCCGCGCCCGGGCGGTGACACTGGTGCGCACCGTCCTGCGGCCGGCCCAGCAACGCTACGCGACCTTCATGGAGAAGGAATATCTGCCTGCCAGCCGCGCGAGCCTGGGCGCCTCCAGCATGCCCGGCGGCAAGGCCTACTACGCCTGGCTGGTCCGCCGCTACACGACCACCAGCCTGACGCCGGACGAGGTGCACGAGATCGGCCTCAAGGAGGTCGCCCGCATCCGCGCCGAGATGGACGCGGTCCGGGCCGAGGCCGGGTTTACGGGGACCCACGAGGAATTCCTCCGGTTCCTGCGCACCGATCCGCAATTCTATGTCACCAGCCGCCAGGCCCTGCTGGAAAAGGCGAGCGAGATCGCCAAACGCATCGACGACCAGCTGCCGCGGTTCTTCGCCACCCTGCCGCGGCTGACCTATGGCGTTCGCGAGGTCCCGCGGGAAATCGAGGTCGGCTACACCACCGGGCGATACTTCCCGGGCAGCCCGGCCAACGGCGTGGCCGGCGGCTACATGGTCAACACCTCGGCGCTGGACCAGCGCGGCCTCTATGAGCTTCCGGCCCTGACGCTGCACGAGGCCGTGCCCGGCCACCATCTGCAGATCGCCCTCGGCCAGGAGTTGCAGGGGGTGCCCGCCTTCCGCCGCGACGCGGACATGACGGCGTTCACGGAAGGCTGGGGGCTCTACTCGGAGAAGCTGGGCCTGGAGATGGGCATCTACCGGACGCCCTACGAAAAGTTCGGCCGCCTGAGCTACGAGATGTGGCGCGCCTGCCGGCTGGTCGCCGACACCGGCCTGCACTGGATGGGCTGGACGCGCGAGCAGGCCCGGCGATGCTTCGTCGAGAACAGCGCCCTCTCGCCTCTCAACATCGAGATCGAGCTGGACCGTTACATCTCCTGGCCGGGCCAGGCCACGGCCTACAAGATCGGCGAGATGAAGATCCTGGAGCTCCGCCACCGGGCCGAAGCGGCGCTGGGCGACAGGTTCGACATCCGCCGCTTCCACGACGCGGTGCTGCTGGCCGGACCGCTGCCGATGGACCTGCTGGAGGTGCGCATCGACCAGTGGATCGCGGCGGAGAAGGCGAAGGGCTGACCCTCAGGTCTTGAGCAGCCCCAGGTCGATCATGCTGCGGGCGGTGGCGACGACCGACTCCTCGCTGGACCGCGGCGCCCAGCCGAGCCGCTCGCGGGCCTTGGCGTTGCTGGCGTTGCGGCGCTTGCCCAGTTCCGGCAGCAGCTGTTTCGCCGCCGGATCGAAGAGGGCGACGATCTGCACCAGCCAGTTCGGCAGTTCCCGGGTCGGGACCCTGGCGGCTTCGGCGCCGAGGCCGGCCTTGAGCGCCCCGGCGATCTCGCGCATCGACAGGAAGTCGCCGGCCACCGCGAGGAAACGCTCGCCGCTGGCCGCCGGGCTGGTCATGGCCCGGATGTGCAGGTCAGCCACGTCGCGCACGTCGACACAGCCGAACCACAGGCGCGGGCAGCCCGGCAGGGCGCCGTCCATCAGCCTCTGCACCAGCAGGATCGATGTGGAGTAATCCGGCCCCAGCACCGGGCCGAACACCCCGACCGGATTGACCACCGACAGCTCCAGGCCGCCGCCTTCCCGGGCGATGAAATCCCAGGCGGCGCGCTCGGCCAGGGTCTTGGACTTCACATAGGGCTGGACGTCGGGACCGTCCGGATCGGTCCAGTCCTCCTCGGTGAACGGCGTCGACCGCCCCTGGGTCCCGTAGCCGATGGCGGCGTAGGACGAGGTCAGCACCACCCGCCTGACCTTCGCGTCCCGTGCGGCGCGCAGCACCCGCAGGGCGCCTTCGCGGGCAGGCACGATCAGCTCGTTCTCGTCCTTTGGGACGGCGGGCGGAAACGGCGAGGCGACATGCAGCACGTAGTCGCAGCCGGCGACGGCCTCGGCCCACCCGGCGTCGCTCTCCAGATCGGCGGCGAAGAAGGTCAGCCGCTCGCCCGGATCGGCCGCGCCGCCCTGTCTCAGCATGGCCAGCACGTCGTCGCGGCGCCTGAGATCGCGTACGGTTGTGCGGACCTCATGACCCGCCGCCAGAAGCTGCAGAATGCTGTGGCTGCCGATAAAGCCGGACCCGCCGGTGACCAGTACCCGACTCATCTTGAATTTCCCCGCCCATGAAGGTTCGGCGAAAGCCTAGGCGCGTTGGTCAAGGGCGCCAACGGGGGGTCTGACGGCGGCTAGACCCCCGCGCCTTCCCAGTCGCCGTAGCCGGCTTCGGCCGGGCCGCGACCGGTCAGGCGGTTGTACAGCCGCTTGACCGTACGGCTGCCGGTGGTCTGGAACAGCCAGGGACAGAGGCCGTGGATCACCGAGGCGAGGCCGCCGAGGATCATCGCGAAGCCGAAGCTGGTCGCCACGCCCAGATGCTGGCCGTAGGTCTCGCCGACGGATCGGGGATGAGCGGTGAAGGGGTTCATGACCGGCTCCGGTGGATGCGGTGTGACCCAGTGATGGCCTGAGCCGTGCCGCAGGGTCAACCTACTCCGGCCAAAGGTCCGTCACGCCGCCCTTGCGGTTGAGCATGTGGGTGGCGCGCTTGATCACCGACAGCAGACGCTCGACGCGCTCGTCCTTGTCGTAGGTCACCTGGGCCCGGGCCATGCCTTCCAGCATGAAGCGGGCGAGGTCGCGGCTGGCCTGGAAACGCGGGCCGGCGCCGGCGTGCAGCATCTTCAGGAAATGGTCGCCGATCTGGGCCCGGTCGAAGTCGGCCAGCGACGGGGCCAGCAGCTCGCGAACCAGCGGATCGGTGCGCGACGCGGCCTCAAGCTCGGCGAAGGCCACGAACGGCGTCCGGTGCAGGAGATCCCAGTAGGTCTCGATGGCGTGCTCGGTCACGTCGCCGCCCGGCGGCAGGCTGTCCGCGGCGTCGCGGAACAGCGCCGCGCGCTGGCTCTGGATGTGCTCGATCGCCGCCTCGAGCAGCGTTTCGCGTGTCGGGAAATGGTAGAGCATCGCGCCGCGGGTGATGCCGGCCGCCTCGGCGACCGCGGCGTTGGTGGTCGCCGCGTAGCCCTGCTCGGCGATAACCCGGACCGCCTCGTCAAGAATGCGCGCCCGGGTGCGTCGGGATTTGGGCGTATCACGCTGAACAGTGGAACTCTCGGACATTCCGATCATCTAGGGCCTGCGATGTTGCACCGCAACGTGACCAATCACCACTTCACGAGACTGACATGCAATCAGCCTAGCAGCGTCGCATCACCGCCTGTTTCAGGAGCAGGGATGACCGACGAAGGCCAGGGTTTCAGCTGCCGCGCTGTCTTCATCAGCGACGTGCACCTCGGCACGCGCGGATGCCAGGCCGAGATGCTGCTCGACTTCATCCGTCACCTCGAGTGCGAACAGCTTTACCTCGTCGGCGACATCATCGACGGCTGGAAGCTGAAGAGCGGCTGGCACTGGCCGCAGAGCCACAACGACGTGGTCCAGAAGGTGCTCCGGATGGCCCGCAAGGGCGTGAAGGTCACCTATGTGCCCGGCAATCACGATGAGATCGCCCGCGACTTCTGCGGCGTCCATTTCGGCGGCGTGGTGGTGGCCCGCGACGCCATCCACGAGACCGCGGACGGCCGGCGTTTCCTCGTCGTGCACGGGGACGAGTTCGACGGCATCGTTCAGCACGCGCGCTGGCTCGCCTTCCTCGGCGATTGGTCCTATAGAACGCTCCTGCTGCTGAACACTCTGGTGGCGCGGGCGCGCCATCGGATGGGTTTGGGGTACTGGAGCTTTTCGGCCTATCTGAAGGTCAAGGTGAAGAACGCCCTGCAGTTCATCGAGAATTTCGAGGAAGCCGTGACCGATGAAGCCCGTCGGCGCGGTGTGGATGGCGTCATCTGCGGCCATATCCACAAGGCGGAAATGCGTGATTTCGGCGGCATCCTGTACGTCAACGACGGGGATTGGGTCGAGAGCTGCACCGCCCTGGTCGAACATCATGACGGCCGACTCGAGATCGTGGAGTGGGCGAAGCAGCGTTCCTGGTCCAGTATGACCCGCAGCGACCCCGTCGCCCTGCCGGAGCCCGCCGCCGCCTGATGCGTATCCTTGTCGCCACCGACGCCTGGGAGCCCCAGGTCAACGGCGTTGTCCGTACGCTGACGCGTACGGTCGCCGAAATGCGCGCCATGGGCCACGAGGTCGAGGTGATCAGCCCCGACCAGTTCAACACCGTGCCGCTGCCCACCTATTCCGAGATCAAGCTGGCCGTCGGCGCCTACGAGCCGATCCAGGAGCGGTTCAAGTCGTTCGAGCCCGAGGCGATTCATATCGCCACCGAGGGCCCCGTGGGCCTGGCCGCGCGGCGCGTCTGCCTGGAATGGAAGCTGCCGTTCACGACCAGCTACCACACGCGGTTCCCGGAATATGTCTCCGCCCGCCTGCCCGTGCCGCTGGCGGCCGGCTACGCCTACATGAAGTGGTTCCACAAGCCGTCCGGCCGGATGATGGTGGCCACCGACACCATGCGCGAGGAGCTGGAACGCCACGGCTTCCGCAACATCTCGTCCTGGTCGCGCGGTGTGGACACGGACATCTTCCATCCGCGCCGTGACGATGAGCCCGACGTGTACGCCGGACTGAAGCGGCCGATCTTCCTCAACGTCGGCCGGGTGGCCGTGGAGAAGAACATCGAGGCCTTCGCTTCTCTCGATTTGCCGGGCACCAAGGTGGTGGTCGGCGACGGCCCGCAGCGCGCCGAGCTCGAGGAAGCCTATCCGGACGTGAAGTTTGTCGGCGCCAAGTACGGCGACGAGCTGGCCGCCTATTTCGGCTGCGCCGACGTGTTCGTCTTCCCGTCCCTGACCGACACCTTCGGTCTGGTGATTCTGGAAGCCATGGCCGCCGGCGTGCCGGTGGCCGGATTCAACGCGCCCGGCCCCGCGGACATCATCCCCGGCTCCAACGCCGGCGTGCTGGCGCCCGGGCGCACCGAGGGCCTGGCCGAGGCGGCGATCGCCTGCCTCGACCTGGACAGGACCGCCGTGCGCGCCTTCGCCGAGAAGTTCAGCTGGCGGGCTTGCGCCGAGCAGTTCGTGCGCAACCTCGACCCGTATCCCGAGCCCGAGAAGACCCGTTTCTGGCGGCGTCTGCGGCGGCTGGCCCGACTGCGGCGCGGCCCGAAGGCGGCCTGATCCTTCCCGCGTGGCTCGAGTCCCCGGATCCAGTCCGGGGCCCGCGGGAGCCTCACGCCTCACCATAACGCCCCAACGCACGTCAGCCTGAGGAGCCATCCTCGCGAGTCGGGGCTCGAAGAACGCCCGAACGAAAAACGCCGCGACCCTTTCGGGTCGCGGCGCCAGCCGTGCGGGTCGGGGAGGACCCTTAGGCGGTCGGGCGCGACATCACCGTACCGGCCTTGTACGTCGCCTTGTTGGCTTCATGCTGGCCCGGGGGCAGCGGGATCAGACCGCGGCCCTGCAGGTAGCCGCCGCGGCCGGTCGCGCCGTCGGAGAGGAACTCTTCGACAAACTCGCGCAGGCCCGGCGTCACGCCGAGGTTGGACTTCTTGACGTAGATGAACAGCGAGCGCGACAGCGGGTAGGAGCCGTTGGCGATCGTCGTGGGCGTCGGGAAGATGCCGTTGACCGAGGCGCCCTTCACCTTGTCGCCGTTCTCTTCGAGGAACGAGTAGCCGAACACGCCCAGGGCGCCCGGCGTGCGGGTCAGGGTCTGGACGATGGCGTTGTCGTTTTCGCCGGCGTCGATCCAGCCGTCCGCGCGCAGCGGGTCGACCAGGGCCTTGAAGCCCTTTTCGTTGTTCGACCGCATCTCCTCGAGGATCGGATACTTCCGGGCCCCGGCTTCGATGGCCAGTTCAACGAAGGCGTCGCGGGTGCCCGACGTGGGCGGCGGGCCGTAGACCACGATGCGGTTGCCGGGCAGGCCGGTGCCGACGTCGTCCCACGCGGTGTAGGGGTTCGGCACGAACTTGCCGTAACGCAGCACCTTGGCCGACAGGCCGAGGTACAGGTTCTCGAGCCGGAAGTTGTAGTCAGCGCCGTCCTTGTCGGTGGCGATGACGATGCCGTCGAAGCCGATCTTCAGGGCGATGATGTCCTTCACGCCCTTGGCGGCGCAGGCGTCGAACTCCGACTTCTTCATCGGCCGCGAGGCGTTGGCGATGTCCGGGAAGCCCGGACCCGTGCCGCCGCAGAAGATCTTGAAGCCGCCGCCGGTGCCCAGGGATTCAACCTTGGGCGCCTTGGAGCCGGTCTTGCGGGCGTAGTTTTCCGCGACGCGGGTGGCGAACGGGAAGACCGTCGAGGAGCCGGCGGCCCAGACATAGTCCCGGCCCGCCGCATGGGCCTGGGAAGTGATGGTCATGACAGCCGCCGCGGCGACCGTTCCGAGAAGTTTCTTCATGGGATGATCTCTGATCTCGAGGTGTCTGCGGGCCTAGAAGTCGAGCTGGGCGCGGAGTTGGAACTGGTCCACATCCACGTCGCGGCCGACGACGGGGTTGTCGTTGGTGGCCTTGGTGTAGTTGGCCTGGAAGCGAACGTAGGGCACCGGGTAGTAGTTCACGCCGGCCGTCCAGCTCGAATATTCGCCCGAGTCGCGGGCGGCGGTGCGCGACGCGGCATTGCCCGCCGAATTATAAACGTCGGAGGCGTCGGCCCAGTCGTAACGAAGGCCGAGTTCAACGCCGCCCCAGCCGCCGGTCGTGACGGGGTTGAGGATCTTCGGACGGCCGAATTCGCCCTTCTTCGGATCGTAGTTGCGCTGCTCGCCGGTCGGCCAGAAGCTGACGAAGGCATAGCCGACCTTGACGTTCGGATCGCCGCCGACCGTGGCGCCCGGACCGGTGGTCAGGCGGGTCACGGCGATGTCGGCGTATTCGGCCTGGACCGAGAAGCTGTTGTGCACCCAGGCGGCTTCAGCGCCCCAGGTCGTGTCCGTGTCGCCCACGGCGCCCGAGGTCAAATAGCGCGAACCGAAGTTGGTCATCGGGCGGGTGGTGTAGGTGAAGGCCGCCTCGTTGCCGTGATCGCGGTACCGGCCGAACAGACCCAGGTGAACCTTGTCGGTGTCGGTCAGGATCGGCGCGAAGCTGGCGCGGGCGGTGAAGCCGATGCGCTCCTTCACGTCCGGCGGCAGGGTCGCGTTGGCGGTCAGGTCGGCGTTGTTCAGCGAGTCGCCCTGGACGGCGCCGGTGGCGGTCCAGTTTTCGCCATTCATCTTCACGACGGCGCTGACCAGATAGCTGTCCGGGCCCATTTCGCCGTAGGGACCACGATCCATGAAGGTGGTGAAGCGGGTCGAGGTCAGGTTCTCGAGGCCGGCGGCCTTGATGTTGCCGACCATCACCGAGGTATTGTCGTTAGGCTTGTACTCGATGACCACGTCGTCCCAGGCCCAGGCCCCGCCGTTCACGGCGCCGCCTTCGGCCTTGTAGGCGAAGTACTGGTTCAGCTGGCCTTCGACGCCGAGGAACACCTGGCGGCCGCGGAAGGCGCGGGTCGAGAAGTCCGTGCCGGTTTCCCGGTCAACGTCCTGGAACACGGCGTCGATGAGGATCCGGCCACGGACCTTGAACGAGACGCCGTCATTGGTGAATTGCGGAGCGCCCTTCCAGGCGGTGGTGGTTTCCTGCGCGGAAGCGCCCGACACCAGGGCCAGCGCCATCAGCGCGCCCAGTGCAGACCCGCAGGCCAGCGAGGTCTTGGTCATCATTGTCGGATCCTTGTCGATCTCTGCCCCACGCCCCTCGCGGGGGGTCGAGGCGGACTCCTAGGCGGGAGCCGCGACGGTCAGGCGACAGGCATGGGAAGGTTCGACGACAGTGACGCGTCGGTTTCGTGACAAACGATCAGGATACGGATCAATGAGACCCGAGGCCGGCGCGGGGCTTGACGTCCCGCGCTCCTCGCCGAAACCCTGTGAAACAAGGGGCCCGCCCGCCCCGGGTCCGAAGCCGCGCCTACAGCAGGCGGCTGCGGATCGCCGATGACAGAAGGTCGATGCCCGACACCGCGACAACGATGACCAGCACGATGCAGCCGGTCTCGTCATATTTGAACGACTGGGTGGAATCGAGCAGCACCTGGCCGATGCCGCCGGCGCCGATCAGGCCGAGGACGGTGGCCGCCCGGCTGCTCGATTCGAAACGGTACAGGGCATAGCTGACCCACAGCGGCGCGACCTGGGGGATCACGCCCCAGACGATCTCGTGCAGGCGGCCGGCGCCGGTGGCGCGGACACCCTCCACCGGTCCCTTGTCGATGGCCTCGACGGCCTCGGAGAACAGCTTGGCCAGCACGCCGCCGGTGTTGAACATCATCGCCATGACGCCGGCGAACGGGCCGAGGCCGACCGCGGTGATGAAGATCAGGGCGACGACCAGATCGGGGATCGAGCGGATCAGGTCGAGCACCCGGCGAACCGGCTGCTGGATCCAGGCCGGGGTGATGTTCTTCGAGGCCAGCAGGCCGAGCGGAATGGCGACGATGATGGCCAGGGCGGTGCCCCACAGCGCCATCTGGATCGTCTGCCACATCTTGCCGGTGTAGAGGCCCCACTCCTTGTCCATGAAGTCGCTGGGGGTCCAGGCCGGGTCCCAGAAGCGGAACGGCGCAAAGAAGCCGGCGACGAACTCGCCCATCCCGCTCTCGCTGCTGAACAGCATCGGGAATTTGTCGATCTCGGCCGGGTGGAAGCTGATGAGCAGCAGGATCGCCACCCCGCCCCACAGCAGGATGTCGAACATCTGGGCGCTGAGCGGGCGGCGCGGCGGCGTCAGGTCGGCGGTGTCGGTCATGACCCGTCTCAGTTCGCGGCGGGCGCCGCGGCGCCGGCCTTGGCGACGATGGCGGCCTGTTTGGCCTTGAGGGCGTCGAGGGCCGCCTGGGCCGCGGCGATCTTGGCCGGATCGCCGGCCTCCTCGGCCTCGCCCAGGGTCTCGGCGGCTTCCCAGATCTCCACGGGAACGAGATGCGAATCGTCAGCCGGCTTGAAGCCGCCGATGCTCAGCTTGGCCATGTTGGCGCGCTGGCGTTCTGCTTCCGGGCCCGTGCCCTGGCCGTAGGTCAGGAAGAACTGGCGCAGCTTTTCCTTCACCACGGGATCGAGGTCCTTGCGCCAGACGATCGGGTCTTCCGGCAGGGTCGGCGATTCCCAGATAACCCGCACCCGGTCCGCCTGGCCTTCGCCGCGGTCCCGGTTCAGGCGCAGGGCCGTCGAATTGTTGGTCGAGGCGTCGAGGCGGCCGTTGGCCACCGCGAACAGGTTGGCGGCGTGATTGGCCGACAGCACCGTCTTGAAGCAGGTCTCCGGCTTGATCTTGCGCGGCAGGAACACCTCGACCATCGGCACGAGCGTGCCCGAGGTCGACTTCTTGTCACCCATGCCGAAGTTCAGGGTGTGGTCGCACTTGAACAGGTCATCCAGCGTGCGGATCTTGCTGTTCGCCGGGACGATGATCAGCGACTTGTAGCCGTCGGTGCCCGACGGATCGAAGGTGCGGGCGAACACCTCGCCGTTCGACCGGCGCACGGCTTCCAGACCCGACTGGTTGGAGAACCAGCCCAGGTCGGTCTGCTTGAAGCGCATGGCCTCGATCAGGGCGCTGTAGCTGCCGGAGAAGAAGGGGTGCACCTTCAGGCCGGTCTGCTTCTCCATGTCGGCCAGAATCGGCGCCCAGTAGGACTCCATGTTCTGGGCCGACTCCGTCGACAGGATCGAGAAGGTCACGGTGTCCGGGGCGGCGCCGGTGGCGGCCTTCGGACCACAGCCGGCGAGCGCCAGGGCCGCGACGGCCCCGAGGGCCAGAAACGAGCGGCGGAGAATCATGCGGGGGCTCCTTCCCAGAAGACGTCTTCGAATTCCGGGCCGTAGATTTCGATGAGTTTGTCGCGCTTGAGGCCCGAGGCCGGGCCGTCATAGACCATCTTGCCGGCCTTCAGCGCCACGACGCGGTCGCAGTATTTCAGCGCGTAGTCGACCTGGTGCAGGGTGACGATGACCGTCAGCCCGTCCTTCTGGTTCAGCTCACGGAGAATCTCCATGACCTTGCGGGCCGAAACCGGGTCCAGCGAGGCGACGGGTTCGTCGGCGAGGATGATCTTGGCCTTCTGGACCAGCGCGCGGGCGATGGCGCCGCGCTGCTGCTGGCCGCCGGAGAGGGTGTTGGCCCGCTGCGCGGCATAGTCGGAAACGCCCACCCGGTGCAGCGCCTGCATGGCGGCGGTCTTGGTCTCGTCGGGCCAGCGGCCGAACAGGCCCTGGACGAAGCCGATCCGGCCGAGCGAGCCCAGCGCCACGTTGGTGAACAGGCTGAGCCGGCCGACCAGGTTGAACTGCTGGGCGATGAAGCCGATGCGGATGCGCGCGTCGCGCACCTTTTCGCTGAGCTTGCCCTTGGCCTGGACCTTGCCGCCGAAGGCTTCGATGACCCCGTCACCGGCGTCGATGGTCTGCAGACCGTCCACCGAGCGGAGCAGGGTCGACTTGCCCGACCCCGACGGACCGATCAGGGCGACCATCTCTCCGCGGGCGACGTCAAGCGACATCCCGTCGAGCGCGCGGCGGGAACCAAAGGTCTTCGAGACCGAGCGGATCGAGAGGACGGCGTCTGTCGTCATGGTTTTCGGCGAGAGTCCTAACACAGAAGCCCGTCCCTCATGGAAGGGCCGTGCAAAAGTTTCGTGACGGCAAGGCATATCCTTCCACAGGAGGGGCTGCAAAGTCCCCTCACATCCTCTGTTGAGGGAAATGACGGCGCCGCCACGCGCGGAGCGGGACAAAAGAGACTTTACATCGCCACAAAGCGACTCTACATCGCGCGCTCCCGGCGGACCCCGTGTCCATCTGCGCTGCTAACGCCGGGCTAGGTTCAACAATCTTTGGGGGTTACGTGAATTGCACACGTACCATAAGCCCCTGGACCTGGTCCGTGAGCGGTCACCGGAACGTCCTGTCGCCCTTGTGCGTCAAGACACCGTTGCCGTAGCGGCGCGCTGGTTCCAGGAGAATTTCAAGGGCGACGTCCTCTACGCGGTTAAGGCCAATCCTTCGCCGTGGGTCATCAAGACCCTCGTGGAAAATGGCGTTACGGGCTTTGACGTAGCCTCGATCCCCGAGATCGAGCTGGTGGCGGAGCATGCCCCGGGTTCACGCATGGCCTTCATGCACCCGGTGAAGAGCCGCGCCGCGATTTCGGCCGCCTACTTCGACCACGGCGTGCGGACCTTCTCGTTCGACACCCAGGACGAGCTGGACAAGATCCTCGACGCCACCGGCAACGCCCGGGACCTCAACCTGATCGTCCGAATGGGCGTGTCGACCGAGGGCGCGGCCTACTCGCTCTCCGGCAAGTTCGGCGTCGACAGCTTCAAGGCCCCGTCCCTGATGCTGGCCGCGCGCCGCGCGACCCAGGACCTGATGGGCGTGTCGTTCCACGTCGGCAGCCAGTGCATGCGCCCCACCGCCTTCCAGGCCGCCATGGCCCAGACGGGCCGGGCGCTGGTGCGGGCCGGCGTGTTCGCCGACGTGATCGACGTCGGCGGCGGCTTCCCGTCGGTCTACCCGGGCATGATCCCGCCGGACATGAGCGACTACATCGCCGCCATCGACCGCGGGTTCAATGAAATGCCCGTATCGGAGACGACCGAGCTGTGGTGCGAACCCGGCCGGGCTCTGGTCGCTGAATCGACCTCGCTGCTGACCCGCGTCGAGCTGCGCAAGGGCGACGCCCTGTATCTGAACGACGGCGCCTACGGCTCGCTGTTCGATGCGGCGCACGCCAAGTGGCCCTTCCCGGTGAAGAGCTATCGCGGCGGCGCGGACGCCCGCGAGCTGGAAGGCAATCTCAAGCCGTTCCAGTTCTACGGTCCGACCTGCGACTCGATCGACCACATGCCCGGGCCCTTCTGGCTGCCCGAGGACGTGCAGGAAGGCGACTTCGTCGAGATCGGCATGCTGGGCGCCTATGGCGTGGCCATGTCCACCCGCTTCAACGGCTTCGGCGCCGTCGAGACGGTGGCCGTGGACGACGACGCGCCGATGGCCTCGATGTTCGGCCTCGCCCGCCGCTCGATCCCGGTTCCGCGTGCGGAGAACACCAACGTCGTCAGGCTGTCGCGCCCGAAGGGTAAGGCCGGCCAGAGGAAGCGGAAGAAGTAGTTCGCATCCAACCGTCCCCAGGACGGTTCTCTCCAATCAGCGCCAGCCCGTCGCTCCGTCCGGGCTGGCGCCGTTGACCTTTGGACGGGCGCTCAAACCTTGGGGAAACCAAAGCGATGAACGCTCCCGTTTCGAACACCAAAGCCCAGCTGCTCGCCAACGTGGTCGAGCATATCGACATCACCAGCTTCGACGCCCGTCCGATCGTCGACGCGATGCGCAAGATGAGCTTCAGCTCGCGCGACACCGCGCGCGCCGCCGACATCTTCAACATGGCCCTGGAAGACAAGGCCTGCTCGCCCTGGCTGATCCTCGCCGGATCGACCAGCGCCGGCGGCTGCATGCACGTCTACCGTGACATGGTGAAGTTCGGCATGGTCGACGCCATCGTCGCCACCGGCGCCTCGATCGTCGACATGGATTTCTTCGAGGCCCTCGGCTTCAAGCACTACCAGGCCGCCGGCCCGGTCGACGACAACGTGCTGCGCGACAACTACATCGACCGCATCTACGACACCTACATCGACGAGGAAGAGCTGCAGAACTGCGATCACACGATCCTGGAAATCTGCAACCGCCTCGAACCGCGCGCCTATTCCTCGCGCGAGTTCATCTGGGAGATGGGCAAGTGGCTCAGCGAGGGCAACGCGAAGAAGCCCGGCAGCCTGATCCAGACCGCCTATGAAGAAGGCGTGCCGATTTTCTGCCCGGCCTTCGTCGACAGCTCGGCGGGCTTTGGCCTGGTCAAGCACCAGAAGGAGCGCATCGCCGCGAAGCAGCCCTACGTCATGATCGACGCCGTGGCCGACTTCCGCGAGCTGACCGACATCAAGATCGCCGCCGGCGTCACCGGCCTGTTCATGGTCGGCGGCGGCGTGCCGAAGAACTTCGCCCAGGACACCGTCGTCTGCGCCGAGATCCTCGGCATCGAGGCCGAGATGCACCGCTACGCCGTGCAGATCACCGTCGCCGACGTGCGGGACGGCGCCTGCTCGTCCTCAACGCTCAAGGAAGCCGCCAGCTGGGGCAAGGTGCAGACCACCCACGAGCAGATGGTCTTCGCCGAGGCCACCACGGTGGTGCCGCTGATCGGCTCGGACGCCTATCACCGCGGGGCCTGGAAGAACCGGGTCAAGCCGCGCTGGCAGAAGCTGTTCGCCTGATCCGGCGACCTCTTGCCACGATTGAAGGACCGCGCGAGGCTTGCCGCTTCGCGCGGTTTTTCATTGGGGGCCCAGCCTTGCGTTTCGTGATCATCGCCGCGGCCGTCGTCGCCGTCGCGCTCGCCGGCTGCGGCAAGAAGGATGAGAAGACCACGGTCACGACCACGGGCGAGGGCTACGCCGTGGCCACCCAGGGCGGCGGGACCGTGACCACCCAGGTCGCCGTTCCCCCGCCTCCGCCCCCGGCCAACGCGCCCGGCGCGCCGCCGGTCCCCGCGCCGCCGCCGGTGGGGCTGAAGACGCCGGACTTCGCGCCGCTGTTCCCGGGCGCGACCCTCAAGGCGACCAGCACCACCGTGGCCAACGGCCACCAGGTCGGCTCGGTGACCTATCTGACCGCCGCCGCCCCGCAGGCGGTGATCGATTTCTACAAGCCGAAGGTCGCGGCCGCCGGCTTCACCACCAGCGCGGACGCCAACATCGGCGTCGGCCTGATGTACGCGGCCACCGATGCCGCGAACCAGCGGACGATGCAGGTGATCGCCACCACTGAAAAGGCCGGCACCGCCGTGGTCCTGAGCTGGACGAGTCCGAAATCCTGATCAGGCCGTCCAGACCAGCCAGCCGATGTAGCCCACGTAGCCCAGGATCAGCAGAAAGCCCTCGCCGCGCGTGATCCTGCCCCGTCGACGGGCGAACGCGATCATGGCCGCCGTCGCGATGGCCAGGACCCAGATGTCGAGTCTGGCGATCGCCGGCGGTACGTCGACAGGCTTGATGGCCGCCGTCACCCCGAGGATGCCGAGGATATTGTAGAGGTTCGATCCGACGACATTGCCGAGCGCGACCTCTCCCTGCTTGCGCAGGGCCGCGACCACGCTGGTGACCAACTCCGGCAGTGATGTGCCGAGCGCCACGATGGTGAGTCCCACCATCGTGTCCGACACACCGAAATCGTGCGCCACCTTGATGGCGCCGCCTACAAGCAACTGGGCGCCATAGACCGTGATGGCGATGCCGGCCGCCGCCATGGGCAGGGCCATCCAGAGGCTGGGGGCCGCCTTGGCCGGCTCCTTCGCCGCCTCGGCGATCCGCTCCCCCTCGGCGTCCGGGCGACGCCGCTCCGACATCCAGACGACCAGCAGGTAGACGAGCAGCATCGCGACGGAGACCAGGCCCATCTCCCGGGTCAGCCGCCCCTGCAGGACGGCCCAGACCAGGCCCGCGGTCGCCAGGGTGAGCATGATGGCGTCACGGCGGAACGCCCGCTGGTCAACGGCGAGCGGCGCGATCACGGCCGTCACTCCCAGGATCAGCAACACGTTGGAGATGTTCGAGCCCACCACATTGCCGATGGCGATGCCCGGCGACCCGGCGAACGCCGCCTGAAGGCTCGTGACCAGTTCAGGCGTGGATGTGCCGAAGCCCACGACCGTCAACCCGATCAGCAGTGGGCTGACCCCGAGCCGACGCGCCGCGCTGGCCGCGCCGCGCACCAGCACATCGCCGCCGACCGCCAACATCGCCAGCCCGGCCGCCATACTCAGCCAAAGCGTCATGAGCCCCTCCCGTTGTCGCGGCAGCATGGCGGCGTTCGGGCGGCTTGCAAGCCAAACCGCTCCCCTCTAAGGCGCGACGACGGAGGGACCGTCATGAACCGCGTACGCAGGCTGATGCTCACGAGCCTGGTTCTCGCTGCCACGGCCGTCGCCGGCGCCGCCTCGGCGGGGCTGCCGTGGAAGGGCTATCTCGGCGCGGCCGGGCCCGACACCCTGGCCATGCTGCCGCCCGCACCGCCGCCGGGCTCGCCCGTCGCGGAGACCGACCGGGCGATCTTCCGCTCGACCCGGGCGCTGCAGGGAACGCCGCGCTGGGACCTGGCGATCAACGACCTGTCCGAGACCCGTATCGTCGGCGACCTGAGCTGCGCCGTGGGCGTTCGCCTGCGGGCGCGGGACCTGCCCGCGCTGCGCGGACTGCTGCTGAAGATGGCCCCGGACGTGAGTCGCGCCGTCAGTCGGCCGAAGAAGAGCTGGAACCGGCCCAGACCCTATCTCGTCGACGCGGGACCGATCTGCACCGCCAGGACGGCGAGCCTCGCCCGCAGCGCCGACTATCCCTCCGGCCACGCCACCTGGAGCTGGTCGGTCGGGCTGGTGATGGCCGAGCTGGTCCCGGACCGGGCCAGCGCCATCCTGGCGCGCAGCCGGGTATTCGGCGAGAGTCGCCTGGTCTGCGGCGTGCACAACGCCAGTTCCGTCGCCGCCGGCCGGACCAACGCCGAGGCCCTGGTCGCGGCCCTGCACGGGTCGCCGGCCTTCCGCGCCGACCTGGACGACGCACGGCGAGAGCTGGAAGCGGCGGTCCGGACGGGCCGGCCGGCCGTCGGCTGCGAGGCCGAAGCGGCCGCCATGGCGACGCCCCTGCCCTAGGCTCCGCTTGCCCTTGGCCGCGCGGCTCTCTACCTCTGCCCCATGGCCCATGCCCACGCCTGCGACCACGATCATTCCGCCCACGGCCTGACCGGCGACGCGCTGTCGCGCGGCCTCGCGGCCGCTGAGGCGCGCTGCGAGGCGGCCGGGCAGCGCATGACCGCGCCGCGCAAGCGGGTGCTGCAGATGCTGCTCGAGGCAGGACAGCCGGTGAAGGCCTACGATCTGATCGCGGCCTTCGGCGAGGACGGCGCGCCGGCCAAGCCGCCGACCGTCTACCGGGCGCTCGACTTCCTGTCGAAGCAGGGCCTGGCTCACCGCATCGAAAGCCTGAACGCCTTCATCGCCTGCGGCGGCGGCGGCGAAGGCCACGCGGCGGCCTTCCTGATCTGCGACTGCTGCGGCGCGACGCGCGAAATCGCCCCCGCCGGCGTCAGCGAGATCGAACGCCTCGCCCGCTCCCAGGGCTTCAACCTGACGAGCCTGATGGTCGAGGCGCACGGCCTGTGCAGCGACTGCCGGGCCTGACCCCATGACCGACGGCATCGAGATCTGGCGCGGCGGCGTCAACACCTGGGAATGCGACGAGATGGGGCACATGAATGTGCGCTTCTACGTCACCCGGGCGGTCGAGGCCCTCGTCGGCCTGGCCGCGGCGCTCGGCCTGCCGCACGCCTTTGCGGCCCATGCCGGCTCGACGCTGATGATCCGCGAGCAGCACATCCGCTTTCTCAAGGAGGCCCATGCCGGGGTCGCCCTGCACATGACCGGCGGCGTGCTGGAGATGGGCGAGGACACCGCGCGGGTGCTGATGCTGCTGTGGCATTCGGACTCCGGCGCCCTCGCCGCCAGCTTCCAGACCGTCCTCGCCCATGTAACTCCGACCGAGGGACGCGCCTTCCCCTGGGCCGCCGGAACGCGGGCCCTGGCCGAGGGGCTGACGATCGCCCTGCCCGACCAGGCGGCCGCCCGCAGCGTGTCGCTCGGGCCCGTCGAGACCACGGCCGGCCTGGCCCGCGCCGATGAGCTGGACCTGGTGCGCATCGCCCAGGGCGCCATCGCGCCGGCCGATTGCGACCTCTATGGCCGCATGCGCCCGGAACTGTTCATCGGCCGGGTGTCGGACGGCATTCCGCGCCTGATCCGCAGCTTCCGCGAGGCGGTGGTCGGCGGAGCCGCGGAAAAGCCGCAACGCGTCGGCGGCGCGGTGCTGGAATACCGGCTGATTCATCTGGACTGGCCGCGGGCCGGCGACCGGTTCGAGATCCGCTCCGGCCTCAAGGACGCCGACACCCGGACCAAGCGGATGATCCACTGGATGATCGACCCGCAGAGCGGCCGGCCCTGGGGCGTGTCCGAGGCGGTGGCGGTGACCTTCGATCTCGACGCCCGCAAGATCGTGCCGATCAGCGACGCGGCGCGGGCCGAGCTGATGACCCACGCGAAGCCGGGGCTGGCGCTCTAGCGTCATTGCGTGGTTCGACACGCGCCCTGCGGGCGCTGCTCACCATGACATCCGCAAAGGTTCGTCATCCCGAGCAGCCGCGAACCGGCGTGTCGAAGGACGCCCCCTAGCCCAGCGCCGCCTCGAGCAGCGCCGCGCGGACGAGCTCCGGACGTTCCATCGGCAGGAAGTGGCTGGTGCCGGGAACGAGCTCCATCCGCACATGGCCGTCGCCGAGCACCTGGTCCTCGTAGCCTTCCAGCCCGCAGGTCGAGCCGATCTCGGCCTTGAGGATGCGGATCGGCTGGCGCGCGCGGGCGAAGGCGCCGACCGGATCGTGATGGTCGGCGCTGAAGTTGGCGGCTTCCCACTCCGGCCGGCACGAAAGATGAACCTGGCCGTCGTCCCCCTCGATCAGACCGTCGACGAGGTAGTCGCGCAGGTCGGCCTCGGACCAGCTGCGGAAGGCGCCGCGACCGAGATAGGCGCGAAACGCCTCCTCGCGATCGGCGAAGCTGGACCGGCGACGGCGGGCGCCCATGGCCAGCGGGGAGTTCTTCATGCCGTCCGGACCGGCCGCGGCCACCCGCTCGGGCGTCACCACCACCGGATCAAACAGCACCAGGCGGCGCGTGGCGTCCGCGCGCACGGACGCGGCGTGCAGGCTGACCGTGCCGCCCATGGAATGGCCCGACAGCACGGTCGGCGTTTCGCCGAGCACGTCCAGCAGGGTCAGCAGGTCGTCGCGGAACACCATCCAGGCGTCATGCCCATCGGGGTCGGCCGGCAGGGTCGTGCGACCGTGCCCGCGCTGGTCCACCGCGAGGATGCGCAGCCGGTCGGCCAGCGGCGACAGGATGTCGGCGTAGGTCCCGGCGTTGAAGCCGTTGGCGTGGAGAAACAGGACGTCGAGCGGCCGGTCGGCGGGGCCGAACTCGTAGCCGGCGATAGTCCCCTGCGGAACCGCGACGGCGCGGCGACGGGCGGCGGGGAAGGGCGAGGCGGGGACGGTCATCCCCGCCTGCCTATCCCAGTCACGCAGCGTCAGTCGATAGACGTCAGATGCGGTTGACGTCCCATGCGCCGCCCGGCTTGCGGCAGGCGCGGTAGCGTTCGACCTGGCGGCCGTACTTCTTGGTGTAGGCGGTCTGTTCGAGGGTCTGGCAGCCGTCCCGGCGCGGGGCCGGGCGGGTCACCGAGCGGGCGACGTAGCCGCCGTCGACCTTGAGCCAGCTGGAGTTGTAGATGCTGCCGCCGAACGACTCGCCGCCGGCGAACTGGCCGATCACCCGGCCGCGCGTCGAGGGCGTGGCGCGGATGTTGACCGTGTTCGGCGCGAACCAGTAGCCGCTGTTGGCCGCCGGGAGGACGCGAATCTCGCCATAGGCGCCGGAGTTGGGGTTGCGCCAGCTGGTCGGACGGCCGGTCGCCAGGGTTTCGTCCAGGGCGGCCTCGGCGCGGCGCTGGTCTTCCTCCTGCATCTTGCAGCCGATCGACGAGCCGATGGCCGCGCCGATGCCGGCGCCGACGACGGTGCCCGCGCCGCGTTCGCGCTTGGCGACCTGGTTGCCGATGACGCCGCCGATGATGGCCCCGACGATGGCGCCGCCTTCCTGCTTGCCGCCGTTGGCGTCACAGCTGAAGACGCCCGCGTTGGCGACGCCCGGCGCGGCGGCGAGGGCGAGAACGGCGACGGCTGCGGTGATGGCTATGCGCATGATAGTCTCCTGTGGATGGTCAGGCGTCGTATGGGCCGCATCGGCCCGGTTCACGATGTAATACGTCCGGGCTTGGCTTTCCCCACGTCATCTCACGAGAATGTGTCAATACCTGCGAGGACTGGACCGATGAACGCCCACACCACCGAGACCGCCGCCTGGACCTGCTTCAACGTTTCCATCGAGGGCGGGGTCGCCCACCTGCAGATGAAACGGCCCGAAGCCATGAACACCATGAACAAGGCGTTCTGGGCCGAGCTGCCGGCCATCATCCGCGACATCAACGACAACGCCCGCGCGCGCTGCATCGTCATCTCCTCGACGGGCAAGCACTTCTGCGCCGGCATGGACCTGTCGGTGTTCGCCAACGTCGGCGAGCGCGGCGGCGAGACCGACCGCCACGTCGCCGGAGAGAGCTTCCGCCAGCACGTGCACGCCCTGCAGGACACCTTCTCCTGCCTCGACGAGGCGCGCATGCCGGTGATCGCCGCGATCCACGGCGGCTGCATCGGCGGGGCGGTGGATTTCACCAGCGCCTGCGACATCCGCTACTGCACGGCCGACGCCTTCTTCACGATCATGGAAATCAACATCGGCATGACCGCCGACGTCGGCACCTTCCCGCGTCTGTGCAAGCTGATCCCCGAGGGCTGGGTGCGTGAGCTGGCCTACACCGGCCGCCGCCTTCCCGCGCAACGCGCGAAGGAGATCGGCCTGGTCAACGAGGTCTTCGAAACGCACGAGGACGTCGTCGCCCACGCCCTGGCCACCGCCCGCGAGATCGCCAGCAAGTCGCCGCTGGCCGTCACCGGCAGCAAGGTGATGATCAACTACGCCCGCGACCACACCATCAAGGACGCGCTGGACTACATCGCCCTGTGGCAGGTCGGCATGTTCTCCGGCCCGCACATGGCCGAGACCTTCGCCGCGAAACAGGAAGGCCGCGCGCCGGTGTTCCCGGACCTGCTGCCGCTCCGCAAGGGGCTGTAGTTCTCAAGGGTGAAGCTCCCCGCTTGCGCGGGGAGCGGTCGCGCGGAGTGGGAACCGGGCGCCGCGACGGCGCCGCGGGCCTATGCCTCCAGCTCGGCTCCGGCGAGGTCGGCGCCCTCGATGCGGGCGCCCTGCAGGTCGGCCTCGAGGAAGCGCGCGCGGCGGGCATGACAGTCGCGCAGGTCCGCGCCCTTGAGCACAGCCCGGGTCAGGTCGGTGCGGATATAACGCCCCTCCGAGATCATCAGCGGGCCCATCTTCGCGCCGCGCAGGTCGGCCTTGTGCATCCTCGCGCCGACCAGCTTGGCCCCGCGCAGGTCCGCGTCGCGCAGGTTCACGCCCCGCAGGTCGGCGCCGCTGAGGTCGGCGCCCTGCAGCTCGGCGCCTTCCATGTTCAGGCCGAAGAACACCGAGCGCGGCGCGGCCATGCCGGTCAGCATGCGGCGGCGCATCTGGCGCAGCGGCCGGAAATCGACGCGCGAGATCTTCATCACCGCGCCTTCCGCGCCGCCTGACCTGCAGTAGAGTTCGTGCTCGGACAGCAGGTCGCCCAGCGGCCGGTCATCGACATAGACGATCGGCGGCGGGGCCCGCAGCACGTCGCTCAGATCGACGCGTTCGAAGCTGGCGTCGTCGAGGCGCACGCCGGCGACGACGGCGTCCTTCATCCGGGCGCCGGCGAAGTCGGCCTGGAAGACCTGGGCGTCGGTCAGGTTCGCGCCGTCGAGCACCGCGTTGACCAGCTTGGCCCCGTTCAGACAGGCGCCTGAGAGGTCGGCGTCGGTGAAGTCGGCGGAAATCGCGTGCGCGCCGGTCATCTGGGCGCCAGACAGGTTGGCGCCTTGCAGCACCGCGTAGTCCAGCTCGCCGGCCTTCCGCTCGTGCTTGAGAATGTGGAAGCCCTGGCCGTGACCCTGAAGCGCGATCTGGCCCTCGCGCATGTCGCAGCCGGCCAGGTTGGCCCCGGCCAGATTCGCGCCGCGCAGGCAGGCCCCGCGCAGATCGGCCTGGGTCAGGTCGGCGTTGCGGAGGTCCGCTTCCCGCAGATCGCAGCCGAACAGGATCGCGCGCTTGAGGTCGGTCCCGTTCAGGCTGGCCCCCGCCAGCCGCGCGCCGGTGAAGTCCGCATCGCCGAGGTCGACGCCGCTGAGCGCGGTGTTGGACAGGTCTACGTAGGTGAAGTTGGCCCGCTTGCCGCCGCTGCGGCCGCTCAGATATCGCCCGTGCGCCTCGATCATCGCCTTGATGGCGCTGAAGTCGAGCGCGCGGATGAGGCTGGGAGCGGCGGACATTCTGGACCTGATTCCAAGGGTCAGGGACCTTGAACCCGGCGCGCTTAATGAAGGGTTGTTTCCGGCGGGCCTGCGACGATCAGAGCCAGCCGCGCTTGCGGAACCACCACAGCGGCAGGAGCATCGTCGCGGCCATCAGCACCAGGGCCACCGGATAGCCCCAGGGCTGCGACAGCTCGGGCATGTGCTTGAAATTCATGCCGTAGATCGAGCCGATCAGGGTCGGCGGCATCAGCACCACGGCCCAGACCGAGAAGACCTTCATGATCTCGTTCTGGTCGGTGTTGATCAGGCCGACCGCCGAATCGAGCAGGAAGGTGACGTTTTCCGTCAGGTAGGCCGAGTGGTCGGTCAGGGACTGGGCGTCGCGCTGCAACGAGCGCAGCCGTTCGCGGTGTTCCTTGCCGTCGGCGATCTCCTCGGACAGGGCGGCGAAGGACAGCAGCCGGGCCAGGCTGACCAGGCTGCTGCGGGCCTTGGCGGCGATCGACTGGCTGCGACCGAGCCGGCGGAGGATCTGCTTGAACGGCGCCTTGTGCGACGGCCGGAAGATCTCGGCGGAGATCACCTCGACGTCGGCGCTGGTCTTCTCGAGGATGTCGGCGATCCGGTCGATCAGGGCGTCGAGCAGGCCGAGGAAGGCCTCGACGCCGCCGCGGCAGAAGTCGGCGTCCCGGTCCGCCTGGGCCGCGTAGGCGACGAACGCCCGCGGCTCGACATAGCGGATGGTGATCAGGCGCTTCCTCGCCAGCACGAAGGTCACCGGCTCCAGCGCCGGATCGTCGCCGTCGGCCCCGACCAGCACGAAGGCGGTCATGAAGCTGGCCCCGTCCTCCTGGTAGAGGCGGGAGGAGACCTCGATCTCGGCCATCTCCTCGCGGGTCGGCAACAGGACGCCGAGCGCCTTCTCGGCGATCAGCTCTTCGGCCCGGTCAGGGTTGGTCAGGTCGATCCAGGCGACGTCATCGGGCAGGACCCAGTCGGGGCCCGTCTCGACGGGCGCGAGCCCGCCTCCACCGCAACGAAGCACCCTGAGCATGGACGTACGATCTCCGGACCGGCCCTCGAATGGCGCGGCCCGCGGGCAGCGTCAACCGGAGAGCACGGTCAGTTGCCGGTATCGTCCTGGGACTGGCCCTGGCCGGTCGCGGCCGCGATCAGGGCGGCGATGCGGTCGGTGGCGTCGGCGGCCTGGTTGATCACGCCCAGCGGGGACGGGAGCGGGCCGACGGTCGAGGCGGTCTGGGTGGCGGCCGCGCGGGCCATGGTCACGCCCTGGGCGCTCCAGTAGCGCGGATCGGTCTGGGCCAGCTGCAGCGCCTGGCGGTTCTGATAGATGAAGCCGTAGGTCGGATAGACCGAGGTGCCGAGGTCGCGGATCGGGTCGTACCAGACCTTGACCATGCTCCAGTCGCCCACCGGCGACACGTCGATGACGGTGACGTCGCGTTCGATCTGGCCGCGGGCGCCGCCGATCTGGGACCAGTTGGCGTGGGTGATCTGGATGACGCGGTCGGTCACGAGGCGGCTGACCACGGCGACGTGGCCCAGCTGCATGCGGGCGGTCGGCTTGAAGCAAAGGACGGAACCCATCCGCGGCAGACGACCGGTGTCGTAGGTGCCGACAGCCTGACCCCACCAGGTCCTGGCGTCGCCATAGATCTGGATCCCCGACAGAAGTCGGGCGAACGGCACGCACTGCCAGTAGATGTCAGCCAGGGCGTTCGCCGTGGGCGAAAGGCTGATCACCACCGCGGCGGCCAGGGAACCAAGGTAGGTTTTGGTCCTTTGGCGCATTCAGGAGGTCTCCCCCGTCACTGGAAGTGAGGGGATAACCATCTCACGCGCGAATGAAAAGAGTCTTTTCAGGCCCCGGCCGCGACAGCACGCCGCGCGCGCCATGAGTCGGCCATGAGTTTCATGCGTTCGCGGGCCGGTTTCTCGATCAGATGATAGGACGCCGCCGACAGTGGAACGAGCGCGCCGATAAACACAAGCCACACCACCAATGGCAGTTTTTCATCGCTCAAATTCAGAACTCGCGCGGCAGCATTCACGAAGATGATCTTCCACGGCACGCAGATCATGTAGGTCGAATAGCTTATCTCGCCGAGATACACGAAAGCCGACTGGGTTCCGAAAGTCGAACCGTTCCTCGCGAGGCTCGCGAGGGACAGGATCAGGGCGCCGAACGTGGCGACCGTAACCATGTCCGGCGCGCCCAGACCGGCCGAAACGAGGAGGGCGGCGCCCGAAAAAAGGGCGCCCAGAGCCGCGGCGCGACGGCCGCGCAGGACGCCGGAGCGCCACAGGCCGTGCATCGCGCAGCCGAGTGCGAAACAGGGGACGATTCGCAGCGCGCCCCAGGCGATGGTCGCCTGGGTCAGCGACTGGCCGGTCAGCGCCTGGAAGGCCGGATAGAGGATGGCGAGGCCGGCCAGGGTGCCCGCGGCATACAGCCAGGGCCGCCTGCGCATCGCCCAGGCCAGGAAGGCGAAGCCCGGGAAGCTCAGGTAGGCGAACCATTCGGCCGAGATCGACCAGGAGGGATGGTTGAAGGCGGCGGCGGGCGCGAAGCCCCAGGCCTGGACCATCAGCAGGTTGGCAGGAAGGGCGTCCCACCGCAGGATGCCGGCGTCGACCGACAGGCCCGCGAGTCCGGCTCCGACGCCCAGCAGGATCATCCCGAGCAGCGTCGCCAGATGCAGCGGATAGACGCGCGCCAGCCGGTTCCACAGGAAGGCGCCATAGCGGAACCGTCCCTCCCCGAACGCCGTCAGGTAGACATGGCAGAGGATGAAGCCGCTCAGCACGAAGAACAGTTCGACGCCGAGGTAGCCCTTGGTCACCAGGGCGGGCGTGAAATCGACGGCCAGCTTCGGCCAGTAGTGGAACAGCACGACCCACAGCGCGGCGAAGAAGCGCAGCGAGGTCAGAGGCCGGATGTTGGCGGCGTCCTGCATGGCCGTGTCCTGTCCCGTTTCGGCGCCCGAGCGCGGCGCGTGAGAGGCGAATGCAACTCGCGCGCCAGGAGAAGTGATCAAAAGCGGTTCAACCGGACGCGCGACGGGCTATGTAAGACCCTTCAGGTTCACCAGTCGTGAAAGGCCCGCCTCCCGATGGACAGTCTCCTTCAGCTCGCTGCTGACCCCTCCGCCTGGGCGGCCCTCGTTACCCTGGTGGTCATGGAGATCGTGCTCGGCATCGACAATCTGGTGTTCATCTCGATCCTGTCGAACAAGCTGCCGGAAGCGCAGCGGGCCAAGGCCCGTAGCGTTGGCCTGTCACTGGCCCTGCTGATGCGCATCGCGCTGCTGTTCGGCATCGCCTGGCTGGTGGCCCTTACCCAGCCGGTGTTCGACCTCGGCATCACGGGGCCGCTCAACGAGGACGGCCACGCCACCTTCGAGACCGCCTTCTCCTGGCGCGACCTGATCCTGATCGCCGGCGGACTGTTCCTTCTGTGGAAGGCGACCAAGGAAATCCACCACACGGTCGACCCGGCCCCGACCGGCGATGTGATGGACGCCAAGAACACGGCGATCACCAATTTCGGCGCGGCCATCGTGCAGATCCTGATGCTGGACCTGGTGTTCTCGATCGACTCGATCCTGACCGCCGTCGGCATGACCCATCATGTGCCGATCATGATCATCGCCGTGACCATCGCCGTCGGGGCGATGTTCTTCGCCGCCGGGCCGCTGGCCGACTTCATCAACAAGAACCCGACCATCGTCATGCTGGCCCTGGGCTTTCTGCTGATGATCGGCGCGGTGCTGATCGGCGACGGCTTCGGCATCCATGTGCCCAAGGGCTACATCTACGCCGCCATGGCCTTCTCGGGCCTCGTCGAGGGCCTCAACATGGTCGCGCGCAAGAGCCGGGCGAAGGCCGGCGCGCAGGAGCCGCCGACCGTCCACTGACGATCCGGCGCGCGGCGATCCGCGAACTGGATCGCCGCCCATCCCTTCTGTAGAAGCGCCCGAAGCCCGCATCCGGGCCGGAATGATCACGCCCGTGTCCCAAGCCCAGACCTTCACCGCCGATGAACGCCGGATCACCCTGATCGGGGTGATGATCGTCTTCCTCCTGTCCGCCCTCGACCAGACCATCGTCGCCACGGCGATGCCGCGGATCATCGCCGAGCTGAACGGGCTGTCGCTCTATTCCTGGGTCACCACCGCCTACCTGCTGACCTCGACGGTCATGGTGCCGATCTGGGGCAAGCTGGGCGACCTCTATGGCCGCAAACCGGTTCTGCTGGCGGGCATCAGCATCTTTCTCGTCGGCTCGTGGCTGTCGGGTCTGTCCGGCGAGTTCGGCGCCATGCCGCTGCTCGGCGGCGGCATGACCCAGCTGATCGTCTTCCGGGCGCTGCAGGGCATCGGCGGCGGCGCGTTGTTCACCACGGCCTTCGCCATCATCGCCGACCTGTTCCCGCCGCGCGAGCGGGGCCGGTTCGCCGGCCTGTTCGGCGCGGTGTTCGGCCTGTCCAGCGTGATCGGCCCGGTCGTCGGCGGCTATTTCACCGATCACGGGACGTTTCATCTCGGGACCCATGTCGTCGCCGGCTGGCGCTGGGTGTTCTATCTGAACCTGCCGCTCAGCCTGCTGTCGCTGTTCATGATCATCGTGAAGATGCCCCGGCTGAGCCACCGCGCGTCGGGCGCCATCGACTGGGTCGGGGCCGGCCTGATCATCACCACCTTCGCCCCGCTGCTGCTGGCGCTCAGCCTCGGCGGCCACAATTTCGGCTGGGGCTCACCCACGATTCTCGGCCTGTTCGCCCTTTCGGCGGTGGCCTTCGTCCTGTTCCTCCAGGCCGAACGGCGGGCCAGTTCGCCGATCCTGCCGCTGGACCTGTTCAGGAACCGGGTGTTCGCCCTGTCGAACCTGGCCGGATTTCTGATCGCCATGTCGTTCCTCGGCGTGGTCACCTTCCTGCCGCTCTACCTGCAGCTGGGTCGCGGCCTTCCGGCGACGACCAGCGGGCTGTTGATCCTGCCGCTGATGGGCGGGTTGATCGTGGCCAGCACCCTGTCGGGCCGGATGGTCACGCGCACGGGCCGCTACAAGCCGTTCATGCTGGCCGGCGTCTGCCTGCTGCTGGTGGGGGTGGCGCTGTTGAGCATGGTCGGTCCGCAGACCGCGTCCTGGGACCTCAGCCTGCGTCTGGTGCTTGTGGGCCTGGGCCTCGGGCCAGGCCAGAGCCTGTTCAGCGTGGCGGCCCAGAACGCCGCGCCGCCCACCCAGATCGGCGTGGTCACCAGCGCCAACCAGTTCTTCCGCCAGATAGGGTCGACGCTGGGCGTGGCCATCTTCGGCGCGCTGCTGACCCACAACCTCGGCAAGACCGCCGGCGGCGGCAGCGTGGACATCGGCGCCCTGGAGGGCATGGCGCTGAAGGCCCAGGCGGCCGGCGCCTCCGCCAGCGTGGATCCGGCCCTGCGCGAGACCATCACCCACGCCATCACCGGCGTGTTCGGGGCCAGTCTGCTGGCGATTTTCGCCGGCCTGGTCGTCGTGCTGTTCATCCCGGAAATTCCGATGCGCAGCCGTCAGGTTCCGGGAGAACCCGTGCTGGCCGAAGCGTAGGCAGGGACAGTACCTTCTTCGGTACGAGTCCCCATCCGCTTGAAGCCGCCGGAGACACGCACTGAAGGGCATGTCCCCTTCAGAGGAAGCTGTACGGATCCACGTCGATGACCACCCGCACCGAGCCGGGCGGGCGGGCGCGGGCGCGCCAGGCCGACAGGAAGCCCTGAAGGTCCACCGAGCGGTCGGCGCGCACGAGGAAGCGCTTGCGGCGCCGCCCGCGCACCAGTCCCAGCGGCGCGTCGGCCGGGCCGTAGATGTCCACGCCGTCGGTGTTGGGCACGGCTGCGGCCAGCGCCCGGACATAGGCCTCCAGCGCCACGGGGTCGGGGCCTGAACAGATGATCGCCGCCAGCCGGCCGAACGGCGGCAGGCCGGCCAGCTCGCGGCCGGACATCTCGGCGGCGAGGAAGGCGTCGCGGTCCTGCGCCGCCAGCGCCTGCATCACGGCGTGCTCGGGCGCATAGGTCTGCAGCATGGCCCGGCCCGGACGTTCACGGCGTCCCGCCCGGCCGCTGGCCTGGGCCAGCAGCTGGAAGGTCCGCTCACCCGCCCTCAGATCGCCGCCGCGCAGGCCGAGGTCGGCGTCGACCACCCCCACCAGCGTCAGCAGCGGGAAGTCGTGGCCCTTGGCCGCCGCCTGGGTGGCCACCAGCACGTCGATCTCGCCGTCGGTCATCGCCTTGACGATCGAGCGGGCGCCGTCGGCGTCGAACACGGTGTCGGACGAGAACACCGCCACCCGCGCCTCGGGGAACAGGAAGCGCACCTCCTCCTCGACCCGCTCCACGCCGGGCCCGATCGAGACCAGGCTGTCCTGCGCGCCGCAGTGCGGGCAGCGATCGGGCTTGGGCATGGAAAAGCCGGTCAGGTGACAGACCAGACGCCCGGTGTAGCGGTGCTCGACCAGCCAGCTGTCCGTATCCGGCGCCTTCATCCGCTCCCCGCAGGCGCGGCAGAGCACCAGCGGCGCATAGCCCCGGCGGTTGAGGAACAGCAGGGTCTGTTCGCTGCGGCCGTAGGTCTCCTTCATCGCCGCGATCAGCGGCGGCGACAGCCAGCGGCCGGGCTCGGGCGGGGTCTCGCGCATGTCGATCAGGGTGACGTCGGGCAGTTCCGAGGCGCCGTGGCGCGCGGCCAGCTTGAGCCAGCGGTAGCGGCCCTGCTCGGCGTTCCACAGGCTCTCCAGCGACGGCGTGGCCGAGGCCAGCACGACCGCGCACTTCTCCAGGCTGGCGCGCGCCACGGCCAGATCGCGGGCCTGGTAGATGAAGCCCTCCTCCTGCTTGAACGAGCCGTCGTGCTCCTCGTCGACGACGATCAGGCGCAGGTTGGGGAACGGCAGAAACAACGCCGAGCGGGCGCCGACCACGATGCGGGCCTTGCCGGTGGCGACGCCCTCCCACACCTGCCGGCGGCGGGGCGGCGGCACGGCCGAGTGCCATTCGGCCGGCAGGGCCCCGAAGCGATCCTGGAATCGGGCGATGACCGCCTGGGTCAGGGCGATCTCGGGCAACAGCACCAGCACCTGGGCGGCCGGGTCGGCGTCGAGCGCCGCGGCGACGGCCTCGAGATAGACCTCCGTCTTGCCCGAGCCGGTGACCCCGTCGAGCAGGGCTGCCTGGAAGCCGCCCTGCTCGACCATGCCGGCCAGCACCTGGGCGGCGGCCTTCTGGCTGGGATTCAGCGTCGGTCCCGGCAGGGTGGTGTCGGGATCGGGAAATACGGTCTCGGGCGTGTGCAGACGCACCTCAAGGCAGCCCTCGTCGAGCAGCCCCTTGACCACGCCCGCCCCGACGCCGGCCCTTGCGGCCAGCTCGGGACCCGGCAGCGGCCCCTCGGCGGCGGCCGCCAGCACCTTTTCCCGCGCCGGCGTCAGGCGGGCCGGCGCGGTCCCGGTGGCGGCCAGCAGCTTGACCGGTCGGGGCTTCGGCGCCCTCAGGCCCCGCAACGCCATGGCCAGCGGCTGGCCCGGCAGGTCGACGGAATAACGCGCCGCCCATTCGACGAAGCGAAGGGTGGTCTCCGGCATCGGGGGATCCTCGAGCCGCTCCAGCACAGGCTTGAGCGGCCGGTTGCCGCCCGCGCCCTCACGCAGGGCGGTGACCACGCCGCGCACCGCGCGCGGGCCGAGCGGCACGGCGACATGGTCGCCGACGGCCAGATCCAGCCCCTCGGGCTCGGCGTAGTCGAACGCCTCGGGCAGCGGCATGGGCAGCAGGACGGACGCGATTCGGCTCACGGGTGGCGCCCCGCGTTCCGGCCCGCTAAAACCCGCCCCATGCAACTGTTCCTCGACACTACCGACACCGCCGTCCTCAAGGACCTCGTCACCACCGGCCTCGTGGACGGCGTGACCACCAATCCCACGCTGATCGCCAAGTCCGGTCGGCCCATGGCGGAGGTCATCGCCGAGATATGCGGTCTCGTCGAGGGCCCAGTGAGCGCCGAGGTCGCGGCGATGGACGTCGAGGGCATGCTGGCCGAGGGCCGCAAACTGGCCGCCATGGCCCCCAACGTGGTCGTGAAGGTGCCGCTGACCCGCAACGGCCTGATCGCCACCCGCGAATTCGCGGTGGAGGGCATCCAGACCAACGTCACCCTGTGCTTCTCCGCCAGCCAGGCGCTGCTCGCCGCCAAGGCCGGCGCGTCCTACATCTCGCCGTTCATCGGCCGCCTCGACGACCACGGCGCCGACGGCATGGAGCTGATCAGCGAGATCCGCGCCATCTACGACAACTACGGCTTCGACACCGAGATTCTCGCCGCCTCGATCCGGACCCCGGCTCATGTGACGGCCGCGGCCCTGGCCGGATCGGACTGTGCGACCATCCCGCCCGCGACCTTCGAGGCCCTGTTCAAGCACCCCCTGACCGACAAGGGTCTGGAGCAGTTCATGGCCGACTGGGCGAAGACGGGACAGTCGATCCTGTAGGGGCGACCGATACCCGGTCCTAATCGGCCTCGGCGCTGCTCTGGATGCTCCCCCTTTGGGGGAGCTGTCAGCCCGCGGGGCTGACTGAGGGGGCCGGCAGCGGCGCGATCAGACCCCCTCCGTCCCGGCTTTGCCGGGCCACCTCTCCCAAGGGGGGAGGAACCTCGCCGCGCAACGGCACGTGCGCAGCTCTGAACCCACCCGTCCTCTGAACGGATTGGTAGGAGGTCGGCGCTAGCGTCTCCCCGCAGGACTGGGGAGAGAGCATGAGCACGGCCAGGCAGATGGATTCGGCGGCGGACGAGCTGCGCCGGGTTCTGCGATCGCATCCCGAACTGATTCGCGACGACGCCGAGCTGCTGGCCGATCTGGGCCTGCGGGTCGACGCGGCCAACCTGGTCGACTTCGGCCCGGCGGCGCTGGCCAGGGTCAGCGCGGCGCACAAGCGCGAGACGACCGTGCGGCGCAAGCTGGAGGCCATGGCGCGGGCCAATTTCTCCGCCCAGGCCCAGACCCACGCGGCGGTCATCGACATTCTGGAATCCCGCAACCACTCCGATCTGGCGCGGCGGGTCGACGATCTGGCCAGCCTTCGCTTCGGCCTGGTCGCCGCGACGATCGCCGTCGAGGGCCCCGGCCGCACGCCGGCCGGCTGGTACGAACTGGTCGAGGGCCAGACGGACCTGATCCTCGGATCGCAGCGTCTCGCGCGCATGGGCTTCCACGCCCCGGCGCTCGGCCTGTTCGGCGACAAGGCCGACGAGGTCCGTTCGATGGCCATGGTCCGGGTGGCTTTCTGGGAGCCTGGCCGCGAGGGCGTACTGGCCTTCGGCTCGCCGGACGCCAGGGGCTTCACCGCCGACATGGGCGCCGAGTTGGTCGCCTTCCTCGCGCGGGTGGTCGAGCGGACGGCGGAACGTTGGCCGGTGCTGTGACCACCGCCCGCGAGGCCATGGCGGCCTGGCTCGACCATCTGGCCAACGAGCGCCGCGTCTCGCCGCGCACGATCGAGGCCTATCTGGGCGCGGTCTCGCCCTGGCTGACCTTTCTCGAGCAGCACCGGGCCGAGAGCCTGTCGGCCGCCGACATGGGCACGGTCACGCCGGCCGAGCTGCGCGCCTATCTGGCCCATCGCCGCGACGGCGAGCGGCCGCTGTCGGCCCGGTCGGTGTCGCAGGCCCTGTCGGCGGTGCGCTCATTCCACGGCTTTCTCGATCGCCGGCTGGGCCTCCCCAACGCGGCGCTGGCGTTGGTGAAGGGGCCGCGGGTCAAGCCATCGGCGCCGCGCCCCGTGACCGAGGATCAGGCGCGGGGCCTGATCGAGGAAGCCGCCTGCGACCCCGAGCGCGAGGGCTGGGCCGCCCTGCGCGACGAGGCGGTGCTGACCCTGCTGTGGGGCTGCGGCCTGCGGATCAGCGAGGCGCTGTCGCTGAAGCGCTCGGACGCGCCGCTGGGCGACTCGCTGCGGATTGTCGGCAAGGGGTCAAAGACGCGTATCGCGCCGGTGCTGCCGGCCGTGCGCGAGGCGGTCGACGCCTATCTGGCCGCCCTGCCCTTCGCGCTCGATCCGGACGAACCGCTGTTCCGCGCCGCCCGGGGCGGACCGCTGAGCCCGCGCCACGTCCAGGCGACGATGCAGCTGCTAAGGGGCCGCCTCGGCCTGTCGGATCGCGCCACGCCGCACGCCCTGCGTCACAGCTTCGCCACCCACCTGCTGGGCGCCGGCGCCGACCTGCGCTCGATCCAGGAACTGCTGGGGCATGCGTCGCTGTCGACGACCCAGAAGTACACCGCCGTCGACGCAGCGGGCCTTCTGGCCGCCTACGGCAAGGCGCACCCGCGGGCCTAGAGACAGACCCCCACCGGTGTCTGTTCCGATGCAGGCCTCAGGCCTGCATCGTCCAGCCTTCAACGCCCATCGCCGCCTGGCGCAGGGCCTCCGAGCGGGTCGGGTGCGGGTGGCAGGTGCGGGCGACGTCCTCGGACGAGGCGGAGAATTCCATGGCCACGCAATACTCGGCGATCATGTCGCCGACGTTGGGGCCGATCATGTGCACGCCGAGGATCCGGTCGGTCTTCGCATCGGCCAGCACCTTCACGAAGCCCTCGCCCTCGTGGTTGATCTTGGCGCGGCTGTTGGCGGTGAACGGGAACTTGCCGACCTTGTAGGCGACGCCCGCGGCCTTGAGCTCCTCCTCGGTCTTGCCGACCGTGGCGACTTCCGGGGCCGTATAGATGACACCCGGGATCAGGTCGTAGTTCACATGGCCGGCCTTGCCGGCGATCAGCTCGACGCAGGCCACGCCCTCGTCCTCGGCCTTGTGGGCCAGCATGGGACCACTGGTCACGTCGCCGACCACCCAGACGCCGCCGACGCCGGTCTTGAAGTGATCGTTGCTGATCATGCCGCGCTTGTCGGGGGTGATGCCGACCGTCTCCAGGCCGAGGCCCTGCGTGTAGGGACGGCGGCCGATGGCCACCAGCACATAGTTGGCCGCCAGGGTCTGGGGCTCGCCACCCTTGACCGGCTCCATGGTGATCTCGACACCGCTGGCGCTGGCCACGGCGCCGGTGACCTTCTGGCCCAGCTGGAACTTGAAGCCCTGCTTGGTCAGGCTGCGCTGGAAGGTCTTGGCGGTTTCCTCGTCCATGCCCGGGCAGACGCGGTCGAGGTATTCGACCACCGTCACCTCGGCGCCCAGACGGCGCCAGACCGAACCGAGCTCAAGGCCGATGACGCCCGCGCCGATGACCACCAGGTGGCCCGGCACTTCGGGCAGCGACAAGGCGCCGGTTGAATCGACGATGCGCTTGTTGTCCACCGTCACGCCGGGCAGCGGAGTCGGCTCCGAGCCGGTGGCGATCAGGATGTTCTTCGCCTCCAGCGCGGTCTCGGCGCCGTCGACGGCCTTCACGACGACCTTGCCGGGCCCGTCGATACGGCCCCAGCCCTTGATCCAGTCGACCTTGTTCTTCTTGAACAGGAACTCGATGCCCTTGGTCAGGGCCGTCACGCTGTCGGTCTTCTGGGCCATCATCTGCGCCAGGTTCAGCTTCGGCTTCACCTCGATGCCCAGGGTGGCGAACTCGGGCCCGGCGGCGGCGGCGTAGAGCTCCGACGCGTGCAGCAGGGCCTTGGACGGCATGCAGCCGACGTTCAGGCAGGTGCCGCCGAGGGTCTCGCGGCCCTCGACGCAGGCGACCTTAAGGCCCAGCTGGCCGGCGCGGATCGCCGCGTTGTAGCCGCCGGGACCGCCCCCGATGATGACGAGGTCGTATTGAGCCATGGGAGGAGCCGCCTGTTAATTGTGCGCATGACATATGGGGCCTGTTCGCCCCTTGCGCGAGGCGGTTTAAGGCGCCGGGCCCCTAGGTCAACACGCCCCGCTCAAAAAGCAGCAGCACGAGGCCGGTCATGAGCAGCCAGACGACGAAGGCATTGATCGTTCGGCGACGCCCCTCCGCCGCCAGGGGACTGTCCGGCGGCAGGGCGCGTGCGGCCCAGGCTAGGTACGCGGCCTGCCAGGCGGCGTTGGCCAGAAAGGCGTGAAGCGCCCATTTCAGCAGCAGAAGCAGCAGCAGGCCGCTGAGCGCCGTCAGCGCGCCGGTGATCATCGTCGACCAGCCGCGCAGCCGCTCGGACGGTTCGGCGGGCCGACCCTCAATGCTGGCGATGGCGGTGTCGAGAAAGGCCTCCATCCGGCCGGCGCGCACCGTGAACAGGCCGCCGGCCAGATAGAACAGGCCGGCAACGCGCGCCGCCCAGCCCAGAATTTCGACACCGCCGCCCGTCATGTGGTGGCTACCTGCCGCGCTCCGTGACCCCGATCAAGAGCGCGACGAGGACCATCGCGCCGATCGTGTAGTAGTCATAGGTCAGCTCGGCCTTGGTGAAGACCGTCTGGTAGGCGGGCAGCTTGTGCATGAACCACCAGGTCGCGACGTCCGCCGCGACAGCCAGCAGGAATACGCCCAGGGCCTTGCCTCCGGTAAAAAGACGCCAGGCGGTCACCAGCAGCAGCAGGGCCGTGAGCCCCCAGACCGCCAGCTGCCACCAGGGCGTCGCGTCCCACAGCGGCACCATCCGCTGCATCTCGGCCGGGACCGTGGCCAGCTTGCCGAGTTTGTGAAGGGCGTTCATGCCCCCCATCAGGGCGCACAGGCCGCCATAGGCCAGCACGAGCGCGCCAAGCACCCATCTCAGGAACTTCATGTCGTTTGCTCCCCCGAGCTTCGGCCGCTCGAATGGCGACCTGCGGGGAGGCTAGAACCGAAGGTTGCGGCAGGTCAAATCCACTCGCCTGTCAGCCTCTGTTGAAGTGGGCGTCGGTCTCGCCCAGTTTCCGCCGTCCCGCAGGCGAGAGAAGAAAGAAAAGTCCAAGCAGAACCGCGGCTTCGACTTTCAGAAGGGCGACCAGGGCGGCGCCTTCGGCCGGCGAATAGGCCATGCCCAACAGGTTCCGCCCGACGAACACCCAGGTCGCCGCGTCGATCGCCAGGGCCATCACCGCCATCCAGATGCCGCCGATCGGGTCTCGCGCGGCCGTGTTGAAGGCGACCAGCCGCAGCAGCAGGGCGCAGACGACGGCCGCCTTCGGCTGCCATGACCAGGCCGCGCCGCCGAGCGCCAGCCAGTGGCCGACATCGACGCCGCCGACGGGGGGGACGAGCTTGCCGATGAAGGCCAGGGTGACGCGCGCGTCCTCCGGTCCGGTGACCCAGGAAAGCCCCGCGGCGGCGTGGTAAGCAACGGCGGCGATGACCGCCAGCCGCACAAGCATGACCCGCCACGCCGCGGGGGCGCCGCGCTCGCCGAACACCCGCTGGAGATCGCGGGCCGGGCCGACGCGGATGCGAGGCAGACGAAACCCGTCGGGCCGGTCCACCGCGTCGCTGGAAACCCGGGCCCGGTCGCCGATATGAAACTCCTTCGCGCGGTCCCACGGCCAGCGCCAGCGTCCCGGGCCCGAGATCAGGGGATCACGATCGCTGTTCATCGGCCCGCGCTGATCAGGGCGGCCACGAACACGGCCACGACGAGCACGCCCAGCAGCAGGCCCAGGAAGGCCGTGACGGTGAACTTCTTGCGCAGGCTGCCCCAGGCGAAGCCGCCGGTCGGATCCATGATCGCCCAGAAGATCGACGACGGCGCCGTGGCCATGGCGTCAGGGTGACGCTTCCAGTCGAGCGCCGCCGCGTCGGCGACCCGGTGCGGGGCGATGAGAGCCAGGGCCTCGTCGGCGTCTTCCTCGGCCACGCACAGCCGGCAGCCGCCGACGGCCTGCGAGAGCAGGAAGTTGGTCTGGGTGATCTGCTCCTCCGGCAGCACGACGAGCATGCCCCGCGCGCGCAGCATCCCCGCGGCCACCTGGGCTTCGCGAAGGTCGGCGTATCGGGCGATCTGGGTCAGGGCCATGCGTCCCCCTTTCAGGGGAGCATGACGCGCGAAGGGATCAGACGTCCAGCAGCAACCGCTGCGGGTCCTCGATGGCTTCCTTGACCTTGACGAGGAAGGTCACGGCGCCCTGGCCGTCGACCACGCGGTGGTCGTAGCTGAGGGCCAGGTACATCATCGGCCGGACCACGACCTGCCCGTTCACGACCATCGCCCGGTCCTTGATCGCGTGCATGCCGAGGATGCCCGACTGCGGCGCGTTGAGGATCGGCGTCGACATCAGCGAGCCGTAGATGCCGCCGTTGGTGATCGAGAAGGTGCCGCCCTGCATGTCCTCGATGGCGAGGTGGCCGTCGCGGGCCTTCTTGCCGAGGGCGCCGATGGCCTTCTCGATCTCCGCCAGGCCCATGGCCTCGGCGTCGCGGACGACCGGGACCACGAGGCCCTTCTCGGTGCCGACGGCGATGCCGATGTCGTAGTGATTCTTGTAGACGATGTCCGTGCCGTCGATCTCGGCGTTGACGTCCGGCACCGCCTGCAGGGCCGCGACGCAGGCCTTCACGAAGAAGCTCATGAAGCCGAGCTTCACGCCGTGCTTCTTCTCGAACTGGTCCTTGTACTGGTTGCGCAGGGCCATGACCGCGCTCATGTCGACCTCGTTGAAGGTCGTCAGCATGGCGGCGTTGTTCTGCGCTTCCTTCAGGCGACGCGCGATGGTCTGGCGCAGGCGGGTCATCTTCACCCGCTCCTCGCGCTCATGCAGGGCGCGCGGCGCGGCCGGGGCGGCGGCGGGAGCCGGGGCGGCCGCGCGGGCTTCCAGCGCGGCGAGGGCGTCGCCCTTGGTGATGCGGCCATCCTTGCCCGTGCCGGCGACGGCGGCGGGGTTCAGACCGGTTTCGGTGACGATGCGCTGGACCGACGGGGCCAGCGGCGCGGCGGCGGCGGCTGGCGTCGGCGCAGGGACGGCGGCTGGCGCAGGGGCCGCGACCGGAGCGGGCGCCGGAGCCACGGCGGCGGCGGGAGCGGCCTTCGGAGCGGAGGCTGCCGCCGCGGCGCCGGCGGCGACCACGCCCAGCAGGGCGCCGGGGGTCACCGTCTCGCCGTCGGCGGCGGCGATCGACTCCAGCACGCCGTCGGTCGGCGAGGCGACCTCAAGGCTGACCTTGTCGGTTTCCAGTTCGACGAGGATCTCGTCCTTCCGCACCGCGTCGCCGGGCTTCTTCGTCCAGCGGGCCACCGTCGCTTCCGTGACGGATTCGCCCAGGGCGGGAGTCATGATGTCGGCCATCGTCAGGTCTTTCGTGTCTCGTCAGGTCGGTAGGGGGCGTCAGGCGAAGGCTTCGGCCAAGAATGTCTCGAGTTCGCGAACGTGCCGGCTCATCAGGCCCGCGGCCGTCGAGGCCGAGGCCGGGCGGCCGACGTAACGGGCGCGCTTGGCCTTGATCGACATGCGGTCGAGCGTCAACTCGAGCCACGGATCGACGAACGTCCAGCCGCCCATGTTCTTCGGCTCTTCCTGGCACCAGACCAGTTCGGCGTTGGTGAAGCGGGCCATCACCTGCATCACCGACTTCATCGGCCAGGGATAGAACTGCTCGAGGCGCAGGATGTAGACGTCGTCGCGGCCAGCCTTAGCCCGCGCGTCGATCAGGTCGAAGTAGACCTTGCCCGAGCAGATGATCACCCGGTTGATCTTGTCATCGGGCTGCAGGGTGATCCCGCCGACGTCGCAGCCGGCCTCGGCCCCGTCGACCATCACGCGGTGGAAGGACGAGCCCTCGGCCAGGTCGGCGAGGTTGCTGACCGCCTTCTTGTGCCGCAGCAGGCTCTTGGGGGTCATGACGATCAGCGGCTTGCGGAACTCGCGGTGCATCTGCCGGCGCAGGGCATGGAAGTAGTTGGCCGGGGTCGAGCAGTTGACCACCTGCATGTTGTCCTCGGCGCAGGACTGCAGGAAGCGCTCGAGGCGGGCCGAGCTGTGCTCGGGGCCCTGGCCCTCGTAGCCGTGCGGCAGCAGCATGACGAGGCCGCTCATGCGCAGCCACTTGCGTTCGCCCGAGCTGATGAACTGGTCGATCACCACCTGGGCGCCGTTCACGAAGTCGCCGAACTGGGCTTCCCAGAGCGTCAGGGTGTTGGGGTCGGCAAGGCTGAAGCCGTACTCGAAGCCGAGCACCGCTTCTTCCGACAGCGCCGAGTCGATGACTTCGAAGTTGGCCTGGCCCGGACGCAGGTTGTTGAGGAAGGTGTAGTGCTCCTCGGTGGTCTGGTCGATCAGGTCGCAGTGGCGCTGGGTAAAGGTGCCGCGCACGCTGTCCTGGCCGCTGAGGCGCACCGCGATGCCCTCGTCGAGCAGGGTGGCGAAGGCCAGGTGCTCGGCCGTGCCCCAGTCGAGGCCCTCGCCCGAGTCGATGGCCGCGCGGCGGCCCTCAATGACCCGGCGGACCGTCTTGTGAGCGTCGATGCGCTCGGGAATGGTGGTGATCGCCCGGCCGAGATCGACCAGCTTCTGCACCGGCACGCCGGTCTGGCCGCGGCGATCCTCGTCGCCGTGCTGGGCGAGACCCGCCCACTTGCCGTCCAGCCAGTCGGCCTTGTCGGCCTTGTAGGTCTTGCCGGCCTCGAACTCCTTGTCGAGGAAGGCGTCGAACTCGGCGATCCAGCCGGCCACATCGGCCTCGGTCGCCACGCCCTCGGCGATCAGCCGGCGGGAGTAGAGCTCGCGGGTCGAGGGGTGATCCTTGATCTTCGCGTACATCAGCGGCTGGGTCATCGTGGGGTCGTCCCCCTCGTTGTGACCGAAGCGCCGGTAGCAGAACATGTCGACAACCACGTCCTTGCCGAACTTCTGGCGATACTCGGTGGCCACCTTGGCGGCGTAGACCACGGCCTCGGGATCATCGCCGTTGGCGTGGAAGATCGGGGCTTCGACCATGAGCGCCACATCCGAGGGATAGGGGCTGGTGCGCGAGTAGCGCGGGTCGGTGGTGAAGCCGATCTGGTTGTTGACGATGAAGTGGACCGTGCCGCCCGTGCGGAAGCCCTTCAGGCCCGACAGGGTGAAGCACTCGGAGACCACGCCCTGGCCGGCGAAGGCGGCGTCGCCGTGCAGCAGCAGCGGCAGGACGTGACCGCGACCGGCGTCCGGCGTCTCGCGCAGGGTGAAGGCCTGTTTCGCCCGGGCCTTGCCGAGCACCACCGGATTGACGATTTCCAGGTGGCTGGGGTTGGCGGTCAGCGACAGGTGGACGCTGTTGTCGTCGAACGTGCGGTCCGACGAGGCGCCCATGTGATACTTGACGTCGCCCGAGCCCTCGATGTCCGAGGGCAGCGACGAGCCGCCCTGAAACTCGTGGAAGATGACGTGGTAGGGCTTGCCCATCACGGCGGCCAGCACGTTCAGGCGGCCGCGGTGCGGCATGCCCAGAACGATGTCCTTCACGCCCAGCGCGCCGCCGCGCTTGATGATCTGTTCCAGCGCCGGGATGCAGGCTTCGCCGCCGTCGAGGCCGAAACGCTTGGTGCCGGGGAAGCGGCGATGCAGGAACCGCTCGAAGCCCTCGGCCTCGATCAGCTTCTTGAGGATCGCGATCTTGCCCTGCGGCGTGAAGACGATCTCCTTGTCACGGCCCTCGATGCGCTCCTGCAGCCAGCCCTTCTCCTGCGGATTGGAGATGTGCATGTACTGCACGCCGACCGCGCCGCAGTAGGTGCGGCGGACGATCGACAGGATCTCGCGAACCGTCGAGGTCTCGAGGCCCAGCACATAGTCGAGGAAGATCGGGCGGTCGTAGTCGGCCTCGGTGAAGCCGTAGGTCGCCGGATCCAGCTCGGTCGCGTCGCCCTCGGGCAGGGCGATGCCCAGCGGATCGAGGTTGGCGCGCAGGTGGCCACGCATCCGGTAGGCCCGGATCATCATGATGGCGCGCAGGGAATCGAGCGTGGCGGCGCGGACGTCGGCGGTCGGCGCCGCCGGCTGGCGCGCCTCGATCGCCTTGCCGAGCTTGGCCTCGACCGAGGGCCACAGGCCGTCGAGGGCCGACAGCCAGTCGGGCCGGGCGGCGGGCGCCTGGCGGCTGGTCCAGCTGGGTTTGGCGGCGGACGCCTGGATCGACTCGGTCCGGTCCGACAGAGAGGCGAAGAAGGCCTGCCAGGAGGGATCGACCGAAGCCGGGTTCTCGGCCCAGCGGGCCTGGAGGTCTTCCACGAAGGCGGCATTGCCGCCGTACAGGAAGGAGGTTTCGGTCAGAACCTGATTGATGATGCCTGCGTCGTCCGCCATCGGTCTCGCGCCTTCAGCCCTTCGGGGTCAGGGCTGTGTATCTGCGGGGGTATATAGTCTCTGTTAACCGGGCGGGGACCCGTGAAATTCCCGTGAGGAACGTTTTTTCGTCCGCTGGGGAAATAACCGGCGGATTTTGTCCTCAAATCGGGAGATCGGCGGTCCGGGAACGGCGAAGGGGGCCGGTCTCGCGACCCGCCCCCTTGCCGGATGTCCGCCGATACGCGCCGGAACGACGCGGCCGCCGTCAGCCCTTGAGCACTTCCAGCAGCGTCTCGCCGAGACGCGCGGGCGAAGGCGAAACGCGGATCCCCGCCGCCTCCATGGCCGCGATCTTGTCCTCGGCGCCGCCCTTGCCGCCCGACACGATGGCGCCGGCGTGGCCCATGTGACGGCCGGGAGGGGCCGTGCGGCCGGCGATGAAGCCGACCATCGGCTTCTTGCGGCCGCGCTTGGCTTCGTCGATCAGGAACTGGGCCGCGTCCTCTTCGGCCGCGCCGCCGATCTCGCCGATCATGACGATCGACTTGGTGGCTTCGTCGGCGAGGAACAGCTCGAGCACGTCGATGAATTCGGTGCCCTTGACCGGGTCGCCGCCGATGCCGACGGCCGTCGTCTGGCCGAGGCCGGCGTTGGTCGTCTGGAACACGGCTTCGTAGGTCAGGGTTCCCGAGCGCGAGACCACGCCCACGCTGCCCTTGGAGAAGATCGAGCCCGGCATGATGCCGATCTTGCACTCGCCCGGCGTCAGCACGCCCGGGCAGTTCGGACCGATCAGGCGCGACTTCGAACCCTGGAGGGCCTTCTTCACCTTGACCATGTCGAGCACCGGGATGCCCTCGGTGATGCAGACGATCAGGCCGATCTCGGCGTCGATGGCTTCCAGGATGGCGTCGGCCGCGAAGGGCGGCGGGACGTAGATCACCGAGGCGTCGGCGCCCGTGGCGTCCTTGGCCTCACCGACGGTGTCGAACATCGGCAGGCCGACGTGGACCGTGCCGCCCTTGCCCGGCGTCACGCCGCCGACCATTTTCGTGCCGTAGGCGATGGCCTGTTCGGTGTGGAACGTGCCCTGGGCGCCGGTGACGCCCTGGCAGATGACCTTGGTGTTGGAACCGATGAGAACCGACATCTAGCGAGCACCCTTCACGGCCGCGACAATCTTTTCCGCGCCGTCCGACAGATCGTTGGCGGCGATGACGTTCAGGCCGCTTTCGTTGATGATTTTCTTGCCCAGCTCGACGTTGGTGCCTTCGAGGCGAACGACGAGCGGGACCTTCAGGCCGACTTCCTTGACCGCGGCCACCACGCCTTCGGCGATGATGTCGCAGCGCATGATGCCGCCGAAGATGTTGACCAGAATGCCCTTCACCGCGGGGTCGGCGGTGATGATCTTGAAGGCCGCGATGACCTTCTCCTTGCTGGCGCCGCCGCCGACGTCGAGGAAGTTGGCCGGCTCGGCGCCGTACAGCTTGATGATGTCCATGGTCGCCATGGCCAGGCCGGCGCCGTTGACCATGCAGCCGATTTCGCCGTCGAGGGCGATGTAGGCGAGGTCGTGCTTGCTGGCTTCGATTTCCTTGGAGTCTTCCTCGGTCTCGTCGCGCAGCGCCTTGATGTCCGGGTGGCGGTAGAGGGCGTTGCCGTCGAACGACAGCTTGGCGTCCAGCACCCGCAGGTGGTCGTCGGCGGTGACGATCAGCGGGTTGATCTCCAGCATGGCCATGTCCTTGTCCAGGAACGCCGTATAGAGCTGGGTCAGCAGCGAGGCCGCTTCCTTGGCCAGGCCGCCCGTCAGGCCGAGGGCCTTGGCCAGCGCGCGCTGGTGGGTCGGCCACACGCCGGTGGCGGGATCGATCGAGAAGCTGTGGATCTTCTCGGGCGTGTTGTGCGCCACGTCCTCGATGTCCATGCCGCCTTCGGTCGAGGCGACCACCGAGACCATGCTCGACTGCCGGTCGACCAGCAGCGAGAGGTAGAATTCCTTGGCGATGGCCGCGCCCTCTTCGATGTAGAGGCGGTTGACCTGCTTGCCCTTGGGGCCGGTCTGGTGGGTCACCAGCACCCGGCCGAGCATCTCGGCGGCGTTGCTGCGGACCTCATCGACCGACTTGACCACGCGGACGCCGCCCTTGGCGTCGGGGCCGAGGCCTTCGAACTTGCCCTTGCCGCGCCCGCCGGCGTGGATCTGGCTCTTCACGACGAAGACGGGCGTGCCGAGCGTCTCGGCGGCCTTGGCGGCTTCATCGGGGGTAAAGGCGGCGAAGCCGCGCGGAACGGGGACGCCGAATTCGGCCAGAACGGCCTTGGCCTGGTGTTCGTGAATGTTCATCGAGAATCCGGTCGCGGGACATGTCGGGAAACCCACCGGACGGCAGGTGGCGGCGGTTATAGGCGCCCCGTGCAGGGGCCGCAACCGCGTGCGCGCGATTGGCAAGGCTCTGGCGCGGATCGGCCAAATCGCGCCTGAACCTTGCTCACATGGAGCCGGAGACGGAAACAGTCGCCTTCCGTTCCAGACGCCCCCAGCCGACTCGCGCGCCCCGCACGGCCGTCGCCAGCGACTTGATCACCACGTAGTACATCAGTTGGCGGTAGCCGAAGCGCTGGGCCGGCAGCAGCCAGAAGTCCCTCCACGGCGCGCGGCGCTCCAGCGCCATGCCCAGCGCCCCGGCCGACAGGTCGACCATGATGAAAGCCGCCCAGTAGAACAGGTTGCGCCAGCTGTCGTCGGGCGACCAGTCGATGTGGCGGAACATCGCCCCGAACAGCGCGCTGGCCAGACTCCAGACGATCGCCAGGTCGACCAGCGGCGCGACCACGGCCAGCAGGATCTGGAACAGCCATATCTGCGGCAGGGCGACGAAGCCCAGCACCGGGTGCTTGCGGCTGAACATCGCGCCGCGATGCTTCCACAGGCACTGCAGGGTGCCGAACGACCAGCGGAAGCGCTGCTTGAGCAGGCCGCGGAACGTGTCGGGCGCCTCGGTCCAGGCCAGCGCCTCGGGGTCGAAGCCGACCTTCCAGCCGGCGCGCTGGGCGGCGATGGTCAGGTCCTGGTCCTCGGCCAGGGTGTCGGCCGGATAGCCGCCGAGATCGACGAGGGCCTGGCGACGCCAGCCGCCGACGGCGCCCGGCACCACGGTGACCGCGCCCAGCGTGGCCAGGGCGCGGCGCTCGAGATTCTGGGCCGTGACGTATTCCAGCGCCTGCCAGCGTGTGACGAGGTTCAGGCGGTTGCCGACCAGGGCGTTGCCGGCGACCGCGCCGATCGCCGGATCCTGGAACCAGCGCACCAGCCGGCCGATCGTCTGCGGCGGAAACAGGGTGTCGGCGTCGAGCGCGATAACGATCTCGCCCCGGGCGACCTCGAGGCCGCGATTGAGCGCCCGCGCCTTGCCGCCATTGGGGAAGGTCATCAGGGTGACGCGCGGCTCGGTCCCGAACGCCTCGCGCACCCGCGCGGCGGTGGCGTCGCTGCTGCCGTCGTCGAGCACCAGCACCTCAAGCGAGGTCCAGTCGGACTCGAGGATGCGGGCGATCGAGCTGACGATCACCTTCTCCTCGTTGAAGCAGGGGATCAGCACGCTGACCAGCGGTCCGGTCTTCGGGTCCATGTCGGGCGGCGCGGTCCAGCTGCGGCCGTGGGTCAGGGCGAGGCCGGCCAGGAACACCAGCCGCGCCATGCCCAGCACGATGGCGGAGATGAACAGGAACGAGAGCGTGGCCTGCATCGCGCGGAAGAAGCCGAAGCCGATCCGATCGAGAGTCAGTTCCACGGGGTCGCGGGTCGCCGCCGGCATGGCCTGGGCCGGGGTCATGCCCGCCAGCTCGCCGACGGTCGTGAGGCGGTAGCCGCGCGCGCGGATCGCGTCGATCAGGCCCGGCAGGGCGGCGATGGTGCGGCTCCGGTCGCCGCCGGAGTCGTGCAGCAGGATCACCTGGCCCGGCCGGTCGCCGGGGTGATCGAGCCGGTCGAGCACGCGCTGGATGATCTGGTCAGGGGTCGGCTTCTGCCAGTCGTCCGGATCGATGCGCAGGCCGACGGTCAGGTAGCCGAGCCGCTGGGCGGTCACCAGCGGCATGACCTCGGCCGGGGTCGAGGGCTCGGCGTCGCCGAAATAGGGCGGCCGGAACAGGCGCATGGACCGGCCGGTGATGACCTCGAACAGCCGCTGCGTGGCGTTCAGCTCCACAGCGGTCTCGGCCAGCGGCGTCTCGGCGATGTTCGGATGGGTCCAGGTGTGCCCGCCGACCTCTTGTCCCTCGCGCACCTCGCGGGCGACGAGGCCCGGCTGGCGCTGCATGTTCTCGCCGATGACAAAGAAGGTCGCCGGCGCCTGCCTGGCCTTGAGGATGTCGAGGATCCTCCCCGTCCAGCGCGCGTCGGGCCCGTCATCGAAGGTCAGGGCGACCGGGCCGCGCGACTGGCCGAAGCGCTCGATGATGTAGCCGGTCGGGATGGCGTCGTAGCGTTCGTCGGCGATCAGCCCGGTGTCCGGATCGAGCGTCAGGGTGCGGTGGCCCGTGGTCGGCTGGCGGCCGACGCGCAGCACCTCGCCTTCGCCATGGAAATCCACCGTCTGGCCAGCGGCCAGGCGCGTCAGGGCGTTGGCGTCGGCGCGTCCCGGCGGCTGGCCGAGCACGGTCCACACGCCGGGATCCTCCATGCCCATCCGCCAGACGGCGTAGCCGCGCGGCCGCCAGGCGTTCGCCGTCCTGACCGCGTTGAACACCGAGGTGGCGTCGAGGAACCAGACGACGTGCGCCTGGCCGGCGTCGTCCTGGTAGCGGAAGGTCGGGTTGAGGCTGTCGTCATCGGTGGCGATGTCGACCCCGGAGTCGGCGGCCAGTTGCAGGGCTTCGTGGAAGGTGACCGCCGCCCCCGGCGCCGGGCCGGCGCCGACCGGCCAGTCGTAGCCGTAGGCGCCGAGGGCGAGGATGGTCCTGGCCGGATCGAGCTCGCGACCGCGCCTGTCGAGCTCCGACTCGAACCAGTCCTGGCCGGCGTTGGGGCCAGGATCGCCCCGGCCGTAGTGCTCGTCATAGGCCATCAGTACGAGCGTGTCGGAGGCGCGCTGGAGCGCCTTCAGCGGCCAGCCCTCGCCGTCGAACGGCGCGGTGACCCAGACCTCGCGGCCGAGCGGCTTCAGCGCCGCGCGCAGTTGGGCCACGAATCCGGGGTAGGCGCGCAGGGACGTCCCGGACAGGTCCTCGAGATCGAGCACATAGCCGCCGTATCCGCGCGCCTGGGCCAGCGCCGCGAGCCGCCCGACCAGCCGCGCCCGGGCCGCGGGACTGGCGAGCAGGCGATCGCCTTCGCGTCCGTTGAAGCTTCCGTTCGCCGAGTTGTGCACCAGCGGCAGGACGGCGGGATGATTGGGGGCCGCGGCGATGCGGGCGACGGCCTGGGCGTCCTCGGTGACCGCGACCTCGCCGCCGGCGCCCTTGAGCTGCACCCACTGCGGCGAGACCACGTCGAGCTGGCCGATGTGCGCGCGCAGCGAGGCCCGCGAGGCCTCGTCCCAGGAAACATAGAAGCCCACCGTCAAGGGCCGGATCGGGCCGGAGGCCTTTGACGGGCCAAGCCGGGGAACCCTGCGCCAGGCCGGTTTGCCGCGGACCCGGTGGGCGGTCTCCACGTGCAGCGCCCGCAGCGTCGAGGGGTCCTTCAGCGCAAGGTCGGGCAGCCGGGGCGCGAAGGCGAAGGTGGCGAAGAAGCCGGCCACCACGGCGGCGAGGACCGACAGGGCGATGCCGAGGATGACCCCGGCCCGTCTGCCCCGGCGGCCGGTCGGATCGTGGAAGATATCCTTGTGCATGCCGCCCGGCGTCCCGACAGGAGTACAGGCGCGGCATTGTCCCAAATTGTGGTGGGATGAAGGACGGAGCCGGACATGAAAACGGCGGCGGTCCGCATGGACCGCCGCCGTCGCCGGGACCCGAGGGGTCAGGTCGCGACTAGTATTTCGCCGAGATGCGGAAGGTCCAGGTCTGCGGCGCGCCGTAGTAGGCGGTGCGGATGCCGCCGACCGAGGAGAATTCCTGCGCGTCGGTCTTGTACAGTTCGTCGGTCAGGTTCTGGCCGTAGACGCCGGCCGAGAAGCGGCGGTCGGCGCTGTCCCACACGAGGCGGGCGTCCATGATCCAGTGGTTTTCATCCCACATGCCCGGCAGGTGGACCCGGCTGTTGGTCGGCGTGTTGTCGACCGACAGGGCCATGGCCGAGCGATAGCGGGCCTGGCCGCCGAGGGTCACGTAACCCGCGTCACCGAGGTTCCACTCGTACTGGGCGCCGTAGCGGGCGGTCCAGCGCGGCGCGAAGGCAGGCTCCTGGAAGGCGCGGCTGCCGCCGGTGGCGACAAAGCGGACGTCGTCGAAGTCGTCATACGAGGCGTCGAGCAGGCCCAGCTGGGCGTCGAGGCGCAGACCGCCGCCCGGCGCCAGGACCAGTTCCAGCTCGGCGCCCTCGATCTTCATCGCGCCGGCGTTGATGACCGTCAGTTCCGGGCTCGGCAGGCCGGTGCCCGGATCGATGACCGTGCCCGAGACGCGCGCCTGGAAGTCCTTGTAGTCGTTGTGGAAGACGGTGACGTTGGCGAGCAGGCGGTGATCGAAGAAGGTCGACTTGATGCCGGCCTCGACGCTGCTCACTTCTTCCGGATCGTACGGCGCCTGTTCACCCGGGTTGTTGGCGCGGCCGTTGAAGCCGCCCGACTTGAAGCCCTTCGAGTAGCGGACGTAGGCCATGATGTTGTCGGCCGGCTTCCAGTCCAGCGAGACCATCGGCGAGACATCGTGCCAGGTCTTGTTCAGGCCGTTGAAGGTGAAGCCCGGATTGGCGGTGAACAGGGGGTTGGACGAGAAGGTCGAGGTGGTCCGCGAGTAGGTCTTCTCTTCCGAGGTGTAGCGCAGGCCGCCGGACAGGTTGACCGTGTCGGTCAAGGCGTAGGTGGCGTTGAAGTAGACCGCCTGGCTGGTGGTCTCCAGGTCGTCGTCGATCGTGCGCAGGAAGGTGATCCCGCCGCCGATCAGATCGTCGGCATAGGCTTCCTGGTGCGAGGTGATGTTCTCCTGCATCCAGAACAGGCCGCCCACGAAGGTCAGCGGACCGCCGGCGTCATAGGCCAGCTGGAACTCCTGGCTGGTCTGGTCCTGGTCGACGCCCACGAAGACATCGCCCAGCTCCAGCTGGGTCGCATCGATATCGATGTAGTCGTCGGTTTCCAGGTTGCGGTAGGCGGTGATCGACTTGAGCGTCAGGGAGTCGGAGATGTCCCAGGTGACGTTCGCGGCGTAGCCGTAGTGCTTCAGCTTGGTCGAGTTGGGCAGGCCCGGCGTCGTGCGGGTCTTGAAGTTGTAGTCCGCCGGCGGGTTCGGGATGACCAGCAGCGGCACGCCGAACAGGGTGGTCAGGGTGCTGGTCGGCTGGCCGACCGTCATGGCGGCGTCGTCACGGCTGTAGTCGGCCGACAGGTCGACGCGCAGGGTGTCGGTCGGCGTCCAGGCCAGCTGGCCGCGGATCGCCATGGTGTCCTTGTCGTTGTATTCGGCGTGGGTCACCGGATTGGTGACGTAGCCGTCGCGCTTGGAGATCAGGCCCGAGACGCCGAGCGCCAGGGTGTCGCTGACCGGACCCGAGACCGAGCCCTTGATTTCCTGCTGGTTGTAGCTGCCGTAGCCCAGCGCCACGTTGGCGCGGAACTCGTCGCCGGGGCGACGGGTCACCACCTTCAGCGCGCCGCCGATGGTGTTCTTGCCGTACAGCGTGCCCTGCGGGCCGCGCAGCACTTCGATGCGCTCGATGTCGAACAGGTCGAACTGCGTGCCGCGGATGCGGCTGTAGTAGACGTCGTCGACATAGACGCCGATGGCCGGGTCGAAGGTCTGCAGCGCGTCGGGCTGGCCGATGCCGCGGATGAAGATGTTGGTCGCGTTGGACGAACCGCGGCCCTGGCCGAGCACGAGGTTGGGCACTGCGCCGGTCAGGCCGGTGACGTCGGTCGCCTGGACGCGGTCGAGGGCGCGTTCGTCAAACGCCGTGACAGCGGCGGGAACGTCCTGCAGACGCTCTTCGGTGCGGCGGGCGGTGACGACGATCTCGCCGACCGTGGTGTCGTCGGTCGTGGCGTCCTGCGCCATGGCCACGCCGGTGACGGCGGTCCAGGCCGCGCCGGCCAGCAGCATGCTCTTCCACATGGTCTTCATTCCTGTCGCCCTCCCAATTGGCGTCGCCACGACCGCGGTCGCTGAAGCTGGTCCGTTGACGGACGCTGTTGATTGTTAAATTCACCAAACTGCGAATTGAAACGACCATCGGTCAGGAGGGCGACGCGCGGAAGGGCCCGCGCACATTGTCGCCACAGTTTTTCACCGTGTGATGAAATGGCGCCACAGAGGCGAAGCGTCGCGACCTCAGCCCGCGCCCTTGCGGACCACGGCCTCGAACCCGGCCGCGCAGTAGGCGTAAAGGCGCTGGCGGGCCGACTCCAGATCGCTCGACTGGCACAGGCCGTCGGACAGCTGGTCGATGCGGCCGGTCTCGGCGACCGTCAGCATCATCGAGCCGGTGAGGAACTGGTAGCACCAGTAGAGATCGCGCACGTCGGCCCCGGGCAGAGCCTTGCCGAGCAGGTCGACCAGCTGGCGCACGACCGGGTCGAAGAAGCGGTGCATGACCTCGCCGCCCCAGGCCGGGGTGGTGTTGATCTGGGCCACGAGGTTGAGCCAGTGCTTCCAGCCCTGCCCGCCGGTCAGCGCCCGCTCCGCCAACGGATTGATGAAGGCGGCGATGATGCCCTCGGCGGTCATCGACCCGGGATGCGCCGCTTCGTAGGCGGTCATGGCGTCCGCCCGCTCCTGGTTGATGACCTCGGCGCGGCGCAGCAGCACCGCGTCGAACAGCTCGCGCTTGGCCCCGAAATAGTAGTGGATCAGCGCCGTATCGACGCCGGCCTCGGTGGCCACCTGGCGGGTGGTGACGCCGTAGAAGCCGTGCCGGGCGAACAGCGCTTCCGCCGAATCGAGGATCACTTCCTTGAGGTCGACCTTGGCGCCCTTGGACGGGCGGCCCCGACCGATATTGCGGGCGCGCGGCTTGGCGGAGGTCATCGCGAAGCGGATCCAGACGGGCTCACCGGTCGTGAGCGCCTTCTGCGATACGCCGCACGCTCGCCCGCTGGCAAGGCCGGTTCAGCCGAAGAACAGCCGCCACATCAGCCGGCCCGGCAGGAAGGTGAAGGCGCCGGCGACGATCGAGGCGCCCCAGAACAGGCCGGTCATGGCCCGCTTGTGGCTCTTCACGTCGTGCTTGCGCGCGGCCCGGACCGCGAACGGCAGGACGATCAGGGTCCAGCCGCTGAGCAGGTGAATCAGGGACCAGTGGTCGCCGTTGAGCCCGACGATGAACAGCGAGCTGGCGGCCGTCGTCGCCATGAACAGCGTCCAGGTCCAGCCGAGGGTCCGGTGCAGGGTATTGCCCTTCCGCAGACTGAGGATGGTCGCGCCGAGCCCGACGCCGAACAGCGCCGCCAGCATGTGCACCTTGATCACCGTCGGCTGGGCCATGAACAGCGGCAGGTCCGGGGCATGCGGCGTGGCGTGCAGAACCGATTGCAGGATCTGCGGGCCGAACAGCACCGCCGCGGTCACGCCGGCGGCGACCGTCAGCAGGGTTCCGGCGGCGCGGCTGGCCGGCAGGGTGCGGGCGAACAGGGATTGGGTCATGGCGGTCTCCGGCGGAACGATTGACAGTTGGGTCGGGTCGGTCTTGATCCGGGAGAGGTCGTTGCGGGCCGCCACTCCCGGCGGGCTGTGATGACGACGGCTTAGACGGGGCGGCCGGATGGCGCAGTCGGACATGCGTGGAGCACAGGCTCCCGTTCGCGAACGGACAGGCGCCGCCGTTCGCGCTTCGTGGATCGACGGCCTGTTCGAGGCCCGGCATCTGCGGGGCCTGGGCCTCGCTGCGCTGGCGGGCGGATTCCTGGCGGCGTCCGGCGCGTTCCAGACGGGCGACGCGCCGATCCTGGCCCGCTTCCTCTACTGGATCACGGTGATGCTGCTCGGCGCCCTGGGCGGCATCGTGGTGTCGGTGCTGGTCGACCATGGCGGCTGGTTCGACGACCGCCCGCCGCTGCAGGGCGCCGTCATCGCCGTCAGCCTGACCGCGCCGCTGACGGTGGTCATCTGGGCGATCACCAGCCTGGCCTTCCATGGCGGCCGGCTGGTTCCGGCGCAGCTGGTGATGTTCGCCGGGCCGGTGTTCATCATCACCTGCGCGATGACCGCCCTGAACTACTTCACCCAGAAGGCGCCGCCGGAGACACACGCCGCGCCGAGCGGGTCAGCCCCGCCCCGTTTTCTCGAGCGGCTGCCGGCCCGGCTGCGCGGCGCCGAGATCTTCGCCGTTGAGGCCGAGGATCACTACCTGCGTCTGCACACCAGCAAGGGCCAGGACCTGATCCTGCTGCGGCTCTCCGACGCGGTCGCCGAGCTGGAGGGGCTGGAGGGCGCGCAGGTGCACCGGTCGTGGTGGGTGGCCAGGGCGGCCGTGGCCGACGCCCGGCGCGGCGACGGGCGGGCGACCCTGACGCTGAAGGACGGCGCGACCGTGCCCGTCAGCCGGGCCTACGCGCGGGCGCTGCGCGAAAGCGGCTGGATCTAGCGCAGCCGGATCGCCTGGACGTTGCCGCCAGGCTTCACTTCGAACGCCGCGCGGCGCCAGGAGGGCGGGCCGAACGGCGCGCGGGCGTTGTTGGAAAAACCGTAGGGCTCCAGCGGCATGCCCAGCGGGTTGAAGTTCATCTTCCCGTTGGCGTCGCGGTCGTGGAACGACTTCACCGCATAGAGCCCGGGCGTGAGGCCCGCGAGAGTCACCGCGAAATCGCCGCCGGCGGCCGGCATGGTCAGGGTGCGCACCGGACCGGTGTTGGAGTCATAGGCCGCCTTGCTGTCGAACAGGGCGACCAGCACCACGCCTTCGCGCCGGGTGATTCCCTCGAACGACACGGTCAGGGCGCCGTCCTCGCCCCGGGCCCCGGCCGCGACCGGCGTGAGCGCCACAAGCGCCGCCAGAAGCAGGCCGGCCCGCATCACCGGGCCGCGCGCCGGGCGAGCCATTCCGCGCGGGTCTGGCCCCAGATGTCGATCGGCAGCTCGTGATAGGGCGGCGGCATGACCATGACATTGGACTGCATCACATAGGACCCCAGCCGGCGCGCCACCTTCTGCGAGGCGAGGTTACCCGGATCGATGCTGTGGATGACCTCCGTCCAGCCCAGCGCATCGAACGCCCAGTCTATGGTGACCTCGGCCGCCTCGAGCGCATAGCCCTTGCCCCAGTACGCGCGACGCAGACCCCAGCCGACTTCCGTGCCCGGCCACTCCTCCGGCTGCCAGGGACCGATCCGGCCGACCCAGTCGCCGCTCGACTTCTCGATCACCGAGAACATGCCGAATCCGAGGATCGCCCAGGACCCGGCCATCGAGGCCAGGCCCCGCCAGCTCTGGGCGCGGCCCTGCAGTCCGCCGATGAAACGCGAGGCCTCCTCGTCGCCCATCAGCTCGACCCAGCCGTCGAGGTCTTCCTGACCGGGCGGGCGCAGGATGAGGCGGGCGGTTTCGAGCGTGGGTCCGGGCGCGATCATGTGGTCGTCTCTAGCGCAGGTTTACGGAAAAGGGCGCCGCCTTCATCGCAAGGGCGACCGGGGCCTCGCCCGGCTTGACATATCCGGGCCCCGGCCCGAGCTAGGCCGGTTCCTTCCGGAGGCGTCATGGCCAACGACCTGCAGCTGCGGCTCAACCCGGCCCTCGATGTCGAGGCCTTCGCCGCGATATACCGCCGCGACCGGCTGGTGCAGATCCACGACGTGTTTGAACCTGAGATCGCGGCGGCGCTGCGCGAGGTGCTGCTGCGCCACACGCCCTGGCGGCTGGTGCACGGCGCCGAGTCCCGGCCGACCTACCTGACCGGCGAGCAGATCAAGGCCATGGGCCAGCCGGCGTTCGGCGCGATCATGCAGCGGGTCATGCAGCGGGCGGCCGAGAACCATGGCTACCTCTACAACGTCTACCCGATGATCAAGGCTTACATGGAGGGCTGGGATCCCGGCCATCCGCTTCATCAGCTGACCGAATTCCTTCAGTCTGAAGAGCTGCGCGAGTTCGGCCGACGGGTGATCGGCGCCGAGCGCATCACCAAGGTCGACGCCCAGGCCACCTGCTACGGCCGCGGGCACTTCCTGACGCGGCACATCGACGACGGCGACCTTCTGGAGCGCCGGGCCGCCTACACCCTGGGTTTCAGCCCCGGCTGGCAGCCCGACTGGGGCGGCCTGCTGGCCTTCCTGACGCCGGAGCTCAATGTCGAAAGCGGCTGGACGCCCGGCTACAACGTGCTGACCCTGTTCGACGGCCTGCGCATCCATTCGGTGACGGCCGTCGCGCCGTTCGCGCCGGAGGCCCGCTACTCGATCACCGGCTGGCTGAGGGACGACCCGCCGGCGGGGGTGAAGCGGTAACGCGGCCGTTCCTCCCCTCGCAGAGGGGAGGGGGACCAGCCGGAGGCTGGTGGAGGGGGCAGCGCCGGACTCATCGGAATGACCGGAATTCAGGATTGGGCCGCAGGCATGCGAGCCGGCCCCTCCACCACGCTCCGCGTGGTCCCCCTCCCCGCTGCGCGGAGAGGAAAGGACGAAAAAGGGCGGCCGCCTTTCGGCGACCGCCCTTTCGGATCTTGATGCGCGAAGGGATCAGACCAGCGAGGAGTCGATCGCCTTGCAGGCTTCCATCAGGCCCTGGACCGAGGCGACGGAGGCGGCGAACATGGCCTTTTCCTCGTCGTTGGTCTCGAACTCGATGACCCGCTCGGCGCCGCCGGCGCCGATGACCACGGGCACGCCCACGTACAGATCCTTCAGGCCGTACTGGCCGGTCAGGAAGGTGGCGCAGGGCAGAACGCGCTTCTTGTCCTTCAGGTAGCTGGCAGCCATGGCGATGGCGCTTTCAGCCGGGGCGTAGAAGGCCGAGCCGGTCTTCAGCAGGGCGACGATCTCGCCGCCGCCGCCGCGGGTGCGCTTGACGATGCCGTCGAGCTCTTCCTGGGTCATCCAGCCCTGCTTGACCAGTTCCGGCAGCGGCAGGCCGCCGACCGTCGAGTGGCGCACCATGGGCACCATGTCGTCGCCGTGGCCGCCGAGCGTCCAGGCGTGGATGTCTTCCACCGACACGCCGGTCTTCTCGGCGAGGAAGTAGGCGAAACGGGCCGAGTCGAGGACGCCGGCCATGCCGATGACCTTCTCCTTGGGCAGGCCCGAGAACTGCTGCAGCGCCCAGACCATCGCGTCGAGCGGGTTGGTGATGCAGATGACGAAGGCGTTCGGGGCGTGGGCCTTGATGCCCTCGCCGACGGCCTTCATGACCTTCAGGTTGATGCCCAGCAGGTCGTCGCGGCTCATGCCCGGCTTGCGCGGCACGCCGGCGGTGACGATGCAGACGTCGGCCCCGGCGATGTCCTCGTAGGCGTTGGCGCCCTTGAGGGCGACGTCCTTGCCGAACACGGCGCTGGCCTCGGCGATATCGAGCGCCTTGCCCTGGGGCGTGCCCTCGGCGATGTCGAACAGGATCACGTCGCCCAGCTCTTCGCGGGCGGCGATGTGAGCCAGGGTGCCGCCGATCATGCCGGCGCCGATAAGGGCGATCTTCGCGCGAGCCATCTTTTGGCGTCTCCGAATGTGGAAAAGGGTCGCGCGGGGTCTAGACCCGGGCGGGTTCCGCCTCAAGCCCCCTTTCGCGGATGCGAAGAGCGCGGCAATAGGACCGTGCGTGGTTCGAGACGCTCGCCTGAGGCTCGCTCCTCACCATGACGACCCTCGGTGTTCGTCATCCTGAGGAGCCCGAAGGGCGTCTCGAAGGACGCACGATGGCGAAGCGGAGCACCCCATGTCCAAGACCGACCCCGGCAACTATTTCGAGGACTTCCGGCTGGGGCAGGTGCTGACCCACGCCACGCCGCGAACGGTCACGACCGGGGACGTGGCGCTGTACAACGCCCTCTACAGCCCGCGTTTCGCCCTGACCTCCTCGGACGAGTTCGCCCGGGCCTGCGGCCTGCGCGGGTCGCCGGTCGATCCGCTGATCGCCTTCCACATGGTGTTCGGCAAGACCGTGCCGGACATCAGCCTGAACGCCGTGGCCAATCTGGGCTACGCCGAGGGGCTGTTCCTGAAGGCGCTGTATCCGGGCGACACGGTGACCGCGACCAGCGAGGTCATCGGGCTGAAGGAGAACTCCAACCGCAAGACCGGCGTGGTCTATGTGCGCACCACCGGCGAGAACCAGCACGGCGAGACGGTGCTGAGCTATGTGCGCTGGGTCATGGTGCGCAAGCGCAGCGAGGCCGCCGAGGTCACCGAGCAGGCGACGCCGAAGCTCGTCGACGCTGTCGCGGCGAAGGACCTGGTCCTGCCGCACGGCCTCGACTTCAGCCGCTACGATTTCGCCCTGGCCGGCGCGCCGCATGCGTTCGAGGACTACGCTGTCGGCGAGAAGATCGACCATGTCGACGGCATGGCCATCGAGGAGGCCGAGCACCAGATGGCCACCCGGCTCTACCAGAACACCGCCAAGGTGCACTTCAACCAGTATGAGCGCGCCAAGGACCCGACGGGTCGCAGGCTGGTCTATGGCGGGGTGGTGATCTCCACCGCCAAGGCCCTGAGCTTCAACGGGCTGCAGAACGCCGGGCTGATGCTGGCGATCAACGGCGGGCGTCATGTGAACCCCTATTTCGCCGGGGCGACGGTGTTCGCCTGGAGCGAGGTGCTCGACAAGGCCGACCTCGGCGATGGCGTCGGCGCGCTGCGGCTGCGGCTGGTGGCGACGAAGGACCGGCCCTGCGCCGACTTCCCGGACAAGGACGCGGCCGGCGCCTATCCGCCCGAGGTGATCCTCGACTTCGACTACTGGGCGGCGGTTCCCAAGCGTGGCTGAGTTCGCGCCCGATCCGGCGTTCGACGCGGGTTCGATCGCGCTGGGCGAACTGCCGCTGTGCCATGTGCGGCTGCAGACCGACGCGCGCTGGCCGTGGCTGATCCTGATCCCGCGCGGCGTCGGGCTGCGCGAGATCGAGGACCTGCCGCCCGCCGATCGCGCGCGGCTGATCGAGGAATCGGTGTTGGCCGGACGGGCCGTGCGGACCATGGGCGACGCGCTGGGCCGGCCCGTGGAGAAGCTCAATCTCGGCGCCCTGGGCAACGTGACCGCGCAGTTGCATGTGCATCTGGTGGGCCGGCATGCGGGCGATGCGGCCTGGCCGGCGCCGGTGTGGGGCGTGGGGGTGGCGGAGGGGTATTCAGCCCGGGACCTGGATATCGCCGTGTCTGTCGCGCGCCGGACGCTCAGTTTCTAAATCCGCTCATCCCGGCCTTCGCCGGGATGAGCGGAAGATTTGGGGATTCCCCGCCTAGTTCCGCTTCATCACCACCGGGCGGACGCCTTCGCCGTCCCTCAGATCGCCGCGCCAGGTGCCGTCGGACGCCGGCGTCAGGCTGAGCACCGTGGTCGGCTTGCCCGGGAACCTGGTGATGCGGATGGTCAGCACCGCCGGCTGGCGGTCGAGGCTGTCGATCAGGCCGACGCGGCTCATCGGCGCATCGAGCGTGCGCCAGGCGCCCTCGAGCTGCCCGTAGCCGTTGCCGCGATCGACCAGTTGCAGCGACAGCACCGGCGCGCCGGCGTCGGTGCGCACGGTCCAGCCGCCGTCGAGCGGGCCCTGCAGCCCCTGGGAGGCGGCGGCCGAGCCGCGGATGCGGCTCTCGTAGGTCAGGTCGAGCATCGTCGGCGGGCCGTCGGGGCTCTTGCCGGTCTCGTCGATCATCACCGGCCGGTCGAGACCGGGCCGTCCCGGCGCCGTGCGCGCGGGCGGATTCATGATCAACGGTCGCGCCGGCGAATAGCTGGTCGAGGGCGGCGGCGGCGCGCTGTAGCCCGGCGGCGGCGCGGGCGGGGTCGGATCGGCCGGCATCGCGTCCGGCTCCTCGTCGGTGGTCTGGTCCGGCGGCAGCGAGGCGGCGATGGCGTCGCCGATCGGGTCATAGGCCGGCGGCTGGGCGTCGGGCCCGGCCGGAGACGACGCGGGGGCCGGCCCGGCCGGAGCCTGGGCCAGCGCGCCGCCGGCGCACAGCGCCAGCGTCAGAAAAAGGGTGAGGCCGAGCCTCAAGCGGCTTCCGCCAGGGCGATGGCCTCGGCCACGGCGACCAGCCGCTCGGCCTGGGCCAGGTGCAGCAGCTCGGCCATCTTGCCCTCGACGCGGATGGCGCCCTTGCCCTGGTTGTCCGGCAGGGCGAAGGCGGCGATCACCGCCCGCGCCCAGTCGACCTCGGCCGGGGCCGGCGAGAAGACGGTGTTGCAGACATCGATCTGCTTGGGGTGGATCAGGGTCTTGCCGTCGAAGCCGAAGTCGACGCCCTGGCGGCAGACGGCCTCGAGCGACGCCTGGTCCTCGATGTCGTTGTGAACGCCGTCGAGGATGGTCAGGTTGTGCATGCGCGCGGCCGTCACGGCCATCGACAGGGCGGCGAAGAAGGGCTCGCGGCCGGCGGTCAGGCGAAAGCGCATCTCCTTGGCCAGATCGTTGGTGCCCATGACGAAGGTGGTCAGCCGGGTCGTCGCGCGGGCGGCGGCGATGGCCTCCAGCGCGAACAGCGAGCGGCTGGTCTCGATCATCGCCCACAGGGCTGTGTCGCCCTGCAGCGGCGCGCTGTAGTCGGCCACGTCATTGGCGTTGTTCACCTTGGGCACGAGGATCGCGTCCGGCTTGGCGGCCGCGGCGGCGCGCAGGTCGTCGGCGCCCCACGGCGTATCCGAGCCGTTCACCCGGATGACCAGTTCGCGCCGGCCGAAGCCGCCGTCGCGCACGGCCTGCACCGCCTGTTCGCGGGCGGCCTCCTTGGCCTCCGGCGCCACAGCGTCTTCGAGGTCGAGGATAACCACGTCGCAGGGCAGGCTTTTCGCCTTCTCGATCGCCTTGGCGTTGGAGGCGGGCATGTAGAGGGCGCTGCGGCGGGGACGGGAGGTCATGGATCGGTTCTGCGTCTCAGGCTGGGGTCTGCTGCTTCTCTACTGTCATCCCGGACGGGCTGGAAGGCCGATCCGGGACGTGGAGGAGGTGTGATGCAAAACCGGGTCCGAAGTGGGGCCGCCGCTTACTCCGGCAGAACAAGACGGGGAATGTGCGAGCGCCGCCGGTTTGGGGCTTCTGTCCATTCTGCTATATCCCTCTCATCCAAGGGCGGCCGCATCGGCCGCCCGCTGTGTTTGCGCCATGACCCTTCCCGCCCCCCTCGCCGCTGACGCCGACGCCGACGACGTGCAGGTCGTCACCTTCGGCTGCCGGCTGAACGCCTACGAGAGCGAGGCCCTGCGCGCACGGGCGCAGGCGGACGGGCTGGAGAACGCGGTGGTGTTCAACACCTGCGCCGTGACCAACGAAGCGGTCCGCCAGGCGCGGCAGGCGATCCGCAAGGCGCGGCGCGAGCGGCCCGGGGCCCGGCTGATCGTTACCGGCTGCGCGGCGCAGATCGATCCGGCCGCCTTCGCCGCCATGCCCGAGGTCGACCTGGTGCTGGGGAACGCCGAGAAGGCGCAGCCGGGGGCGCTGGCCGATGCGTCGGCGCGGGTGCGGGTCAACGACATCATGTCGGTGCGCGAGACGGCCGGCCATCTGATCGACGGGCTGCGCGACCGGGCGCGGGCCTTCGTCGAGGTGCAGAACGGCTGCGACCATCGCTGCACCTTCTGCATCATCCCGTTCGGCCGCGGGAACTCGCGCAGCGCCGCCGCCGGCGAGGTGGTCGAGCAGGTGCGCCGGCTGACGGCCGAGGGCTATCGCGAGGTGGTGCTGACCGGGGTCGACATCACCAGTTGGGGCGCCGACCTGCCGGGCCAGCCGACGCTGGGCCAGCTGGTGTCGCGGATCCTCAAGCTCGTACCGGACCTGCCCCGGCTGCGGCTGAGCTCGATCGACGCCGCCGAGATCGATCCGGACCTGATGCGCTGCCTGGCCGAGGAGCCGCGGCTGATGCCGTATCTGCACCTGTCGCTGCAGGCCGGAGACGACCTGATCCTCAAGCGGATGAAGCGCCGCCATCTGCGGGCCGACGCGCTGAAGCTGATCGCCGAGGTGCGCGCGGTGCGGCCGGACACGGCGTTCGGCGCAGACCTGATCGCCGGATTCCCGACCGAGAGCGACGCGGCGTTCGACAACACCCTGGCGCTGGTCGAGGAGGCGGGTCTGAACTTCCTGCATGTCTTCCCCTACAGCGCCCGCCCCGGCACCCCGGCGGCCCGCATGCCGCCCGTGAAGGGGACGGTGATCAAGGACCGCGCCCGCCGCCTGCGCGAAGCCGGCGAGGCGGCGCTGCACCGGCACCTGGCGCGGCAAGCCGGCCGGGTGCTGAACGGGCTGGTCGAGAAGCCGGGCGTAGCCCGGGCGGACGACTTCACCGAGATCGCGTTTGTCGGCGAGGCGCCGGTCGGGGAGATCGTGCCGATGCGGGTGACCGGCGTGCGCGGCGGAACCGTGACGGCGGAGCTGGTCTGACCTTCCTCCGCCTCGCCTGGTCCGGAGGCGATGTAGACGCGCCCTTTGGCCTTGATGGAATGATGCGCTCCGGTCGGTCGTCCTGGTCAAGGACGAGCCCTTCGGGCTCGCCGCTGCGCGGCCGCGAAGCGGTCCTTGAGCAGGCCGTCCGCCGGAGCAACACTGGCCGCCAAGACATCAGGCGCGGTCCGCCGTTGGCGATTGAGACGTCCCGGCCGCCGCCGCGCCGCCCTCTCCACCCTGCTCCGCATGTTCCCCCTCTCCCAAGAGGGAGAGGATCGCGTTGGGGTGGGAGAAGCCGTCGTTCGGGGTTAACCTCACGCAAAACGGCTCCGGGGGGACCACCATGACTGACGCCTTCAGACGCCGGCTTCCGCCGCTGCTGACTGCCCTCACCGGCCTCGTGACACTGGGCGTCACGATCGCCTTCCAGCAGCTGGCCGCCGTCAAGGCCGCGGGGACCTGCATGGGTCCCGGCTCGGTGCTGCAGTTCGAGTTCGCCCGCACGCCGGCCGACCTGGCCGCCGTGTTCGGGCCGGCAGTCTGCCGCCAGCCGGTGATCGCCGGCATGGACGCGGTCAACCACCTCGACATCGCCGCCTACATTCCGAGCTACACGGCCTTCGCCATCCTCGCGGCGCTGTGGCTGGGCGGGCGGTCGCGGCTGGCGCTGGCGGCGATCGGCCTCGCCGTCGTCGCCTTCATCGCCGACATGGTCGAGACGACGACGCTGCTGCAGATCACGAAGGATATCGCCGCGGCCGGACCGCTGCTGCCGCGCTCGTCGACCGCGGCGTGGATCAAGTTCGCGGCGCTGGGCGCACATGCGCTGATGCTGGCGCTGGTCTGTCTGCGCGCGGCGCCGCGTCGGCGGCTGCTGGCGGTGCTGCTGGTGCTGCCGGTGATCGGCGTCGCGGCGGCGCGTATCGATCGGGGCAGCGTCGGGCTGCTGACGCTGGGCCTCGGCCTGAGCTGGACGGCGATGATGCTGGTGGCTGTGAAGGAAACCCTACGGCCCCGGAAGGCCTGACCGTTATCCCTTGCCGGCGGCGGTCCTGGCCAACTCCGCCTGCAGCAGGGCGTGGATGTCGTAGCCGTAGATCGTCAGCCCCTCGACATTGGCGTTGTCGATGGTCACCCCCGACAGGTTGACGTCGTTCAACCGCGCGCCGCTCAGATTGACGTTGTTGAACTCGGCCTGCGCGAGGTTCACGTCGTCGAAGACAGCGCCCCCGAGATTGCGGTTCTGGAAGCGGACAGGGTCGGTCATTCCGGTCGATCCTCCACGGCGATGTCGCCGCCGAAACCCGGCAGGGACCAGCCCCACCTCAGGGCCCCGCCGCGCACGGCGAACGCCACGATCGCGCCTGCGGCGCCGGCGAACAAGCGGTCCGCGCCGAAGCTGGCCAGGGTGACGAAAACGGTCGCGCCCGACAGGGCCGCGGTGACGTAGATCTCGCGGCGCAGCAGCACCGACGGCTCGCCGGCGAGAATGTCGCGCAGCACCCCGCCGAAACAGGCTGTCAGCACGCCCATGACCACGGCCGAGATCGGGTGGACGCCGAGGCTGAGCGCCTTGGCCGCCCCGACCACGCAGTAGGCGGCCATGCCGACGGCGTCGAGCCAGAGGAGGAGGCCCATCCGCCAGGTCCGCCTGCCCAGCAGCCAGACGGCGACCGCGGCGACGAGACACATGACCAGATAGCCCGGCCGCACGACCCAGAACACCGGCGCGCCGATCAGCAGGTCGCGCAGCGTCCCGCCGCCGACGCCGGTGATCGCGGCGAAGAAGGCGAAGGTGATGATGTCATGCTTGCGCCGCGCGGCCGCCAGCGCCCCGGTGGCGCCGAAAACGGCCACGGCGGCGTAGTCGAACAGGATGAAGCCGAGATCGAGCGGGGACATGGAGCCCTTCTGCCACGAGTGGGCGCACCGCCAAACTCCCTCGTCATCCTCGCCCTTGTGGCGAGGACCCCCTCGAAGCGCAGCGAACCTGTCACGCTGGAACACCCGGGGTGCGGCGGAACAAGCGATCCTCGCCACAAGGGCGAGGATGACGGCAGGGGTGGAGCCTGCGCGCGCTAACGGCTAAGAGCCCGCTCATGGCAGAGCAGAAACAGGGCTGGTTCCAGCGCCTCACGTCGGGGCTGTCGCGGACAACCCGCGAGATGACCGAGCAGGTCACCAGCGTGCTGGTGAAGAAGCCGCTCGACCAGGAGCAGCTGGACGCGCTGGAAGAGATGCTGATCGAGGCGGACCTCGGTCCGCACGCGGCCGCCCGCATCACCGAGGCCTTCGGCAAGGCCCGCTTCGGCAAGTCCTCCACCGAGGAGGAGGTCAAGGAAGCCCTGGCCGAGGCCGTGGCCGCCGAGCTGGTTCCGCGCCAGGGCGTGTTCGACCCGCTGTCGGGACCCAGGCCCTATGTCGTGCTGTTCGTCGGCGTCAACGGCTCGGGCAAGACCACCACGCTGGGCAAGATCGCCCAGGACCTGCGGCTCAAGGGCGCCAAGGTGCTGATCGCCGCCGGCGACACCTTCCGCGCCGCGGCCGTCGAACAGCTGAAGGTCTGGGCGGATCGCTCGGGCGCGGCCTTTCTGTCCGCCCCGATCGGCGCGGACTCGGCGAGTCTGGCCTTCGACGCCGTCGAGAAGGCCCGGGCCGAGGGCTTCGACGTGGTGCTGATCGACACCGCCGGCCGCCTGCAGAACAAGCAGGACCTGATGAACGAGCTGCTCAAGGTCATCCGGGTGATCAAGAAGGTCGACCCCGAGGCGCCGCACGAGACCCTGCTGGTGCTGGACGCCACCGTCGGCCGCAACGCCCTGGCCCAGGAGAAGATCTTCGGCAACCAGGTGGGCGTGTCGGGCATCGTCATGACCAAGCTGGACGGCACCGCCCGCGGTGGGGTGCTGGTGCCCGTCGCCCAGGCCTCGGACTCGCCGATCAAGCTGATCGGGGTCGGCGAGGCCATCGAGGACCTGCAACCCTTCGACGCCCGGGCCTTTTCACGCTCGCTGGTCGGCCTGGAGAGCTGAGTACCCCCATGACTGGACCCCACGCCCGCTGGGTGCGCAGCGCCGTCGACTACGGCGCGCCGATCGCCTTCGCCGTGGCCTTCTACGGCTTCGGCCGCGACCTGATCATGGCCACCGGGGTGCTGGTGGCCGCCTCGATCATCGCCCTGGTCATCGGCTTCGTCGTCGAGAAGCGCCTGGCTCCCCTGCCCCTGATCGCCGGCCTGTTCGCCGTGGTGTTCGGCGGCCTGACGCTGGTGTTCCACGACGCCGAGTTCGTGAAGATGAAGATCACCTTCCAGAACGCCGCCTTCGCCGCGGCGCTGCTGGGCGGGCTTGCGCTGGGCAGGAACCCGCTCAAGGCGCTGCTCGGCGAGAGCCTGAGCATGCCCGACGCCGCGTGGCGCCAGCTGACCCTGCGCTACGGCCTGTATTTCGTCGCCGTGGCGGTGGCCAACGAGGTCATCCGCAACACCCAGAGCGACGCCTTCTGGGTCAACTTCCGCACCGCCCTGCTGCCGCTGGCGCTGGTGTTCTCGGTGTCGCAGACGCCGTTCATGATGAAGCACCTGCAGAAGCCCGAAGAGGGCGACGCGACGCCTGAACCGCCCGATCCTGGGGTTTGATCCTCGGGGACAGGCACCGCCTTCGGTGCGTGTCCCCCGCCGGTGTCTCCCGCGGAATCCGCCCGCCGCGCACCGCAACGTGTCCCGCCGAAAACCGAACACAGATCGTCTGTCGTCAAACCGACGTGTAGGATGATTATGGTCCGCCTGCGGTTGGACCCGGGAGACGGACGATGGGCAAGGACAAGGCTGGCAAGCGCGCCGTGGCGACGGAGGCTTCCGTCGGACACCTGCTGCATCGCGCGGCGCAACGGGCCCTCGATTTCTATGCTGAGGAAGGCGGCCCCGGCGGCGTGACACAGCGTCAGCACGCGGTTCTGATGGCCGTCGCGGCGAAGGAAGGCGCGGCCCAGGCCGATCTGGTCGCCGCGACCGGCGTCGACCGCTCGACCCTCGCCGACATGATCGCCCGGATGCTCGACAAGGGGCTGCTGGCCCGCGAGCGCTCCGCCGCCGACGCCCGCGCCAACGCCGTGCATCTGACCGACGCGGGCCGCGCGGCCCTGGCCGAGATCGGCCCCCGCGCCGACGCCGCCGACGCCCGCCTGCTGGCGCTGCTGCCCAAGGGCAAGCGCGCCGCCTTCCTCGAGGCCCTGGCGGCCCTGTCGAGCGACGCTCCGGCCAAGGCCAAGAAGATCAAGGCGCCGAAGACCGAGAAGCCCGCCAAGCCGGAGAAGGCCGCCAAGGCGCCCAAGGCGGACAAGCCCGAGAAACCCGAGAAGAAGAAAAAGAAGAAGAAGGCAGCGGAAGCGGTTGCGGCGGAGTAGAGGCCGCTCGCTCCATTATCCGCTCCTCCCGGCGAAGGCCGGGACCCAGGCGTTTTGAGTTCCCGGCCGAGCCCGTGGGGTTCCAGAAAAAACCTGGGTCCCGGCCTTCGCCGGGATGAGCGGGTATTGCGCGCTAGACCCGGATATCCAGCAGCGAGCCAGGCCGCAGGATGCGCGTCGGTTGCTCGGTCGGCTGCGCCGCCGGCATGCGCTGGACGGGCTGCGGCGCCGCTTGAGCCTGGACCGGCGCGGTCCGCACCGGCGTCGCCGTCGCCTGGGTCTGCTGCGGGGCGCCGGCGGCCTTGCCGAGCGCCGCATCGAAGAAGGCCCGCTGCGCCGCGGGTTTGGCCGCGCCCTGACCGGCGCCCTGGCCGGGCGGCGGGACATTGGCCCAGACATTGGGTCGAACGGGGTTCACGGGCGTCTCGGCGCTATGGTTAACGAGACGGTAAAATGCCCGGTCGTGGTTAACGCCGGGTTGCCGCGATGATGGCCAGCTCTTCGTCTGGCGTCAGTTCGCCGGTGTATTTGGCGATGATCTTGCCGGCGGCGTCGACGACATAGCTTTCCGGCACGCCGGTGACGCCGAACTCAAGACCCGCGCGGCCGTCACGGTCGAGCAGGTGCGCGGCGAACGGGTCGCCGACCCGGCCGAGGAAGGCGCGGTTGTTGTCCGGCGCGTCCTTGTAGCCGACGCCGACGATGGTCACGCCCTGGGCCTTCAGGCGCATCAGGGCCGGGGCCTCCAGCTCGCAGGGCGCGCACCAGGAGGCGTAGAAGTTGATCAGCAGCGGGCCGGGCGCGGCCTGGCGGACCGGAACCGCCTGGCCGGTCTCGAGACGCGGCAGGCTGAGGTCCGGCACGGGCCGGCCGACGAGCGCCGCGGGCTGGACGTGCGGATTGCGCTTGAGCGAATAGCCGACGAACAGCGCCGCCAGCAGGGCCAGGGCGATCAGCGGCGCGAAGGCGAGGACGCGCTTCACGACTTCGCCTTCGCGCGGGCCTCGACCTCGCGTTTCCAGCGGCGGGCGCGGGCAAGGCTGTCGGCGATCATCCAGCCGAAGGCCAGGGCCGTAACCGCGAAGGCCGGCCAGACGTAGAGGGCGTACTTGCCGGTGTCGAGATCGAGCATGTCGTCAGCCTTCCGCCGCCTGCAGGGCGAGCACCGCCGCGCGACGACGCCAGACCTCGGCCCGGATGCGCACCAGCCACAGCGACCCGAAGGCCGAGGTGTAGCCCAGCGCCATCAGGGCCATGGGAATGAGATAGGCGGGCGGCAGCCGGTTCTCCGCCTTGGCCGCGAACACCGTCGCGCCCTGGTGGAGGCTGTTCCACCATTCGACCGAGAAGTGGATCACCGGCAGGTTCACCAGGCCCACCAGGGCCAGGATGGCGGCCGCCCGGCCGGCTTTGGTCTCGTCGTCGATCGCCGCCCGCAGGGCCATGTAGCCGAGCCAGAACAGGAACAGCACCAGCACCGAGGTCAGGCGCGCGTCCCACACCCACCAGGTCCCCCACATCGGCTTGCCCCACAGCGCGCCGGTGACCAGGGCCAGGGCCGTGAAGGCCGCGCCCAGCGGCGCGCAGGCGCGGGCGGCGGCGTCGGCCAGCGCATGGCGGTAGACGAGGGAGAGGAAGCTGGCGACGCCCAGACAGAGGTAGCTGAACATGGCCATGTAGGCCGCCGGCACATGGATGAACATGATCCGGACCGTGTCGCCCTGCTGGTAGTCCTCGGGCGCGATGAAGGTGTACCAGAGGCCCGCCACGATCAGCAGGGCGGCCAGACCGCCGAACGCCGGCGCCGCCCTTCGTGAGAAGGCCATGAACCGGTCGGGGTTGGCGAGAAAGGCGAACATGCCCGCCGACTACTCTTCGGGAAGCCGGCGGGCAAGCTGTGGCGATTACTGATCGCCCGCGTCGTCGCCGTCGGTCTCGATCTCGAACGGCTCGTCGTCGCCCGGACCGTCGATGATGAACATGCCGCCGCCCGGCGCGCCGGCCGCTTCAGGGCCGCCCTGGCGGATGACGCGCACGCGGCGCTCCATGCCCGGACCGCCCATGCCGCCCATGCCGCCCATGCGCATGCCCGGGCCGTGCATCGGTCCCATGCCCTCGTGCAGCGCATCGAAGGCCTTCTGCTGCGAGGGGGTCAGCTGGCCGTAGAAGGCGCGGATGGCGTCGTTGCGCTTTTTGAACGCCGCCGTGTGCTCGGCCATCATCTTCTCGGCCATGGCCAGGCGTTCGGGCGTGGTCCCGGGCATGTCCATCGGCTTCGGCGGGGCGGCGCCGTCGGCCGGCGGCGCGGGCGGGGCCATGGCCGCGAGGAAGGTCTTCAGGGCACCTTCCTGGTCCGGCCGCAGCTGCAGGATGTCGCGCATATGCCGCGCGTGCTTTTCCGGATCCATCGGGCCGTGCATGCCGTGCATGCCGCCCATGTCCGGGCCGCCCATGCCGGGCCCCTGCATGCCGGGACCGCCCATGATGACCACGCGACGCTCAACCTGGGGCGCGTCGTGGTCATGGGCCGGCGGCGTCTGGGCCGAGGCGGCGGCGGTCAGGCCGAGGGTCATGACGCCGGCCATCAGGGCGGCGCGGGTGAAGTTCAAAATCATTGGATTGCTCCCCAATCCGGTTGGTGCTGACCGGAGGTATGGACGGCGCATATGGCTGGCGTTTGTCTGTAGAACGCCGGTTTGTTTCAGCCTTGTTGCAGATCAATCCAGCGCGTTGCGGCAGGCGGCGGCCATGGCCAGCGGGCTGAGCGCCACCGCTGCGGCGGCCCAGGCGCACAGCAGCAGCAGGCCCGAGGTCCCGCCGGTGGCGGACGCGGCCTGGGCCAGGGCGCCGCCGCCAAAGATCACCGGCGGAGCGAACAGCGGCAGGACGATCACCGCGATCAGCACCCCGCCCCGGCGGCTGCCCAGCGTCAGGGCCGCGCCCATGCCGCCGACGAAGGCGAAGGCCAGGCCGCCGACGAGGGCGCAGAGCAGGACGACCGGCGCGAGCGCGACGGGCGCGCCGAGCATCAGCGCGGCGATCGGCGCGGCGAAGGCCAGCGGCAGGCCGGTGGCCAGCCACTGGGCCAGGGCCTTGACCGCGCAGACCGCCTCCAGGCCCGGTTCGCCGAGCGCCAGCAGGTCCAGCGCCCCATCTTCGAAGTCGCGCTCGAACAGGCGCTCGAGCGACAGCAGCGAGGCCAGCGCCAGCGCCAGCCAGGCGATGCCGGGGGCGATCACGGCCAGCCGGTCGGGGTCGGGCCCGACGGCCAGCGGTACGAGCGTCGTCACGCCGGCGTAGAAGGCCAGCGCCGGCAGCGGTCCGCCGCCCCGGCCCCAGGCCAGGGCCAGCTCCCGGCGCAGCAGGACGATGAGCGGGCTCATGCGCCGATCTCCACCGCCCGGGCCGGCACCGGCAACGGGTCGTGCACCGCCGCCAGCAGCATGCCGCCGCCGGCGAGATGGACCTTCAGCAGGCCGCCGATACGCTCGCGCCAGACGCTGTCCAGCGGGGCCAGCGGCTCGTCCAGCAGCCACAGGGTGCGCGGCGCGGCCACCAGGCGGGCGAGACCGACGCGGCGGCGCTGGCCGGCCGACAGTTTCCGCACCTCGAGATCCAGCAGGCGGCCGAGATCCAGCGCCTCGGCGGCGCGCGCCAGGCCGGCGTCGTCGCCGCCGCTCCAGCGGGCGGCGAAAGCCAGCTCCTCACGCGCGGTGCGGCCGCCCTTGAGCCCGTCGTGGTGGCCGATCAGGTGCAGGTCGCGCGACCGGGCGTCGGCGACATCCTCGGCGCCCTCGAAACGCACCGCTCCGGCGACCGGACGCAGCAGGCCGGCGACCGCCCGCAGCAGGCTGGTCTTGCCCGCGCCGTTGCGGCCGATCAGGGCGATGGCCTCGCCGGCCGAGGCCCGGAACGACAGATGTTCGAACAGGAGCCGCTCTCCACGGCGTATCGCGAGGTCTTCAACCACCAGTCCAGAAATCATCGCGGGTCCCCGGAGCGGGTGGAAAAGTCCCTGACGCGGGCATGGACGGATGGCGCGACCGGGCGTATGCAGCGCGCCATCGGCCCCGCGCGTCCGCGCGCGGAGATACGCCGCGCCGGGGGGGACGCTGTGAGTCCTTTCCGAGCGCGCGATCCCGGAAGTGGTTTTCGGGCGGCCGAGAACAGGAAAGGACTCCCCCACATGGCGTCTATCGATAGCTTGCACACCCGCCGGACCCTCGCGGTCGGCGGCACGAACTACGTCTACTACAGCCTGACGGCGGCGGAAGACGCCGGCCTGAAAGGCGTGAGCCGCCTGCCCGTGTCAATGAAGGTTCTGCTGGAGAACCTCCTGCGCAACGAAAATGGCGGCGACACCACCGAAGCCGACCTCAAGGCCGTCGCGGCCTGGGTCGACAACAAGGGCGGCGTCGAGCACGAGATCAGCTTCCGCCCGGCGCGGGTGCTGATGCAGGACTTCACCGGCGTGCCGGCCGTCGTCGACCTGGCCGCCATGCGCGACGCCATGAACGCCCTGGGCGCCGACCCGACCAAGATCAATCCGCTGATCCCCGTCGACCTGGTCATCGATCACTCGGTGATGGTGGACTTCTTCGGCACGGCCAAGAGCTACGGCGAGAACGTCGACCGTGAGTACGAGCGCAACATCGAGCGGTACCGCTTCCTGCGCTGGGGCTCCTCGGCGTTCAACAACTTCCGCGTGGTGCCCCCGGGCACCGGCATCTGCCACCAGGTGAACCTGGAATACCTGGCCCAGACGGTCTGGACCGCGCCGGACGCCGGCCTCGAGCATGACGTCGCCTATCCTGACACCGTGGTCGGCACGGACTCGCACACCACGATGGTCAACGGCCTGTCGGTGCTGGGCTGGGGCGTAGGCGGCATCGAAGCCGAAGCCGCCATGCTCGGCCAGGCCATCCCGATGCTGATCCCGGAAGTGATCGGCTTCCGCCTGACCGGCGCCCTGCCGGAAGGCGCGACCGCCACCGACCTGGTGCTGACCGTCACCCAGATGCTGCGCAAGAAGGGCGTGGTCGGCAAGTTCGTCGAGTTCTTCGGCAACGGCCTGGCCAACCTGACCATCGAGGACCAGGCGACCATCGCCAACATGGCCCCGGAATACGGCGCCACCTGCGGCTTCTTCCCGATCAGCCAGTCGACCATCGACTATCTGCGCGCCACCAACCGCGACGCCCAGCGCGTCAACCTGGTGGAAGCCTACGCCAAGGCCCAGGGCCTGTGGTTCGATCCGGAAGCCGAGGAGCCCGTCTTCACTGACGTGCTGGAACTCGACCTGGCCGACGTGCTGCCTTCGCTGGCCGGCCCCAAGCGTCCGCAGGACCGCGTGCTGCTGAGCGACTCCGCCGCCGCCTTTGAAGCCGCGCTCGGCGACGAGTTCGGCAAGAAGGAACAGACCGACCGCCGCGTGCCGGTCGCGGGCGAGACCTTCGACGTGGGCCACGGCGACGTGGTCATCGCGGCCATCACCAGCTGCACCAACACCTCCAACCCCAGCGTCCTGATCGCCGCCGGCCTGCTGGCCAAGAACGCGGTGGCCAAGGGCCTGAAGGTGAAGCCCTGGGTGAAGACCTCGCTGGCCCCCGGCTCGCAGGTGGTCACCGACTACCTGGCCAAGGCCGGCCTGACCAAGTCGCTCGACGCCCTCGGCTTCAACCTGGTCGGCTACGGCTGCACCACCTGCATCGGCAACTCCGGCCCGCTGCCCGACGCGATCAGCGCCGCGGTCAACGAGGGCGACCTGGTCGCCTGCTCGGTGCTGTCGGGCAACCGCAACTTCGAAGGCCGGGTGAACCCGGACGTGCGCGCCAACTACCTGGCCTCGCCGCCGCTGGTGGTGGCCTACGCTCTCGCCGGCACGATGCGCATCGACCTGACCAAAGAGCCGATCGGTCAGGACAAGAAGGGCAACGACGTCTTCCTGAAGGACATCTGGCCGACCTCGAAGGACATCGCCGACCTGCAGCGCAAGTCGGTGACCAGCGAGATGTTCGCCAAGCGCTACGGCGACGTGTTCAAGGGCGACAAGAACTGGCAGGCCATCAAGGTCGAGGGCGGCCAGACCTACGCGTGGGACATGGGCTCGACCTACGTCCAGAACCCGCCCTACTTCGAGGGCATGTCGATGACGCCCTCGCCGGTGAAGGACATCATCGAGGCCCGCGTGCTGGGCGTGTTCGGCGACTCCATCACCACCGACCACATCAGCCCGGCCGGTTCGATCAAGAAGACCTCGCCGGCCGGTGAATACCTGCTGTCGCACCAGGTCCGCTTCGAGGACTTCAACGGCTACGGCAGCCGTCGCGGCAACCACGAAGTGATGATGCGCGGCACCTTCGCCAACATCCGCATCCGCAACAAGATCACGCCCGACATCGAAGGCGGCGTGACCAAGCACTTCCCGTCGGGCGAGGTCATGTCGATCTATGACGCCGCCATGCGCTATGAAGCCGAGGGCCGTCCGGCCGTCGTCTTCGCGGGCAAGGAATACGGCACCGGCTCGTCGCGCGACTGGGCGGCCAAGGGCGCCAAGCTGCTCGGCGTCCGCGCCGTCATCGCCGAGACCTTCGAGCGCATCCACCGCTCGAACCTGGTGCAGATGGGCGTGCTTCCGCTGCAGTTCCTGTCGGACGGCTGGCAGCGCCTGGGCCTGACCGGCGAGGAAATCGTCTCGATCCGCGGGCTGCAGGACCTGTCGCCGCGCAAGCAGCTGATCGTCGAGCTGTACCGCCCGTCGGACGGCCGCATCGCCCGCTTCCCGGTGCGCTGCCGCATCGATGGCCCGACCGAGCTGGAGTACTTCCAGAACGGCGGCGTGCTGAACTACGTGCTGCGCAACCTCGCCGGCCCGACGGGTTAAGGGAGACGGGGACATGTACCGCAGGTACGTGTCCCCTAAACCTCGGTAGCTCGATCAGGGGACACGTACCGGCTTCGCCGGAACATGTCCCCACTTCACGGCCTCGTGAAACGCGCGGCCGTCGCTTCTCCGATTAAGTGCGCCGCGATGCGGAAAGCTTTTCTCGCCCTTCTCCTGTTGCTGCTGTCGCCGACGGCCTCGCCTGCCCAGGCGCGGCCGGCGGTCGTCGTCGAGCTGTTCACGGCCCAGGGCTGCTCGTCCTGCGTGGCGGCCAACGCCCTGGTCGGCGAGCTGGCCGAACGGCCGGACGTCCTGGCCCTGACCTTCGCGGTCGACTACTGGGACTACCTCGGCTGGCCCGACACCTTCGCCCGGCCCGAGTTCACCGATCGCCAGCGGGCCTACGCCCGCAAGCTGGCCCTGCGCGAGGTCTACACCCCGCAGGTGGTCATCGGCGGCCGGGTGCAGGCCTCCGGCGTCAAAGGCGAGGCGGTCGAGACCCTGGTCGCCACGGCCCTGAAGACTCCCGGCAACCCGCCCGACATGCTGTTCATCGGCGACCGCCGCGTCGCCGTCGGCTCGGGCCCCTCGCCGCGCGGCGGAGCCGATGTCTGGCTGGTGCGCTATGATCCTCGGTCGCTGGAAATCACCCCCAAGCGCGGCGACAACAAGGGCCAGGCCCTGGTCCAGCGCAACGTCGTCCGCGAGATCGTGCGGCTCGGCGGCTGGCGCGGCCGCCCCACTGCCTACCGCCTGCCGGCGACGAAGCTGGAAGGCCTGGCCATGGCCGTGATCGTCCAGGCTCCCAAGGGCGGCAAGATCCTGGGCGTGGCGGTTAAGCCCTAGGCCTGGTTGCGTGGTTCGAGACGCGATCCTGAGGGATCGCTCCTCACCGTGACGAACAGAAGCGCGGTCCAACCCTCTACGTCATCCTGAGGAGCGAGCCTCAAGCGAGCGTCTCGAAGGACGCACTTCGTCTCGAGCTGTCCGCACGTGTCGTTGCGTCCTTCGACACGGCGCTTCGCGCCTGCTCAGGATGACGTGGAGGGGTGGGCTTCAAGTTCCTCGTCATGTTGAGCAGCGCCCGAAGGGCGCGTGTCGAACCACGCACGCTACACCCGCAGCATCAACCCGCCGTCGACGCCCAGCGCCTGGCCGGTGACGAAGCCGCCGTCGTCGGACGCGAGGAACAGGGCGGCTCGCGCGATGTCGATCGGCTGGCCGAGACGCTTCAGCGCCGCCTTCTTCGCCCACAGGGCCGCGATCTCGTCGTGCTGGAAGCTGGCGGCGGTCATGCCGGTGGCGATGGCTCCCGGCAGGATGGCGTTGGCGGTGACGCCCTGGCGGCCGAGCTCAAGGGCGAAGGTGCGCATCATGCCGACCACGCCGGCCTTGGACGCCGAATAGGCCACCAGGCCGTTGTCGGTGTGCCTGGCCATGATCGAGGCGGTGAAGATCAGCCGGCCGACGCCGGACTTCACCAGATGCGGCACGGCCTCGCGGCTGATGCGGAAGGCCGCGCGCAGATTGATGGCGATCTGGCGGTCGAAGGCCTCGTCGCTGGTCTCCCCGACCGGCGTGGAGCCCGAGACGCCGGCGTTGTTGTAGACGATGTCCAGTCCGCCGAAAGCCTCGACGGCCTTCGCCACGATGGCGGCGGGGCCGCCGTCCTCGCTGATGTCCTGGCCCATGGGGACGATGGCGGAATGGTCGAAGGTCAGGTCGGCGGTCGGCCGGTCCACGGCCAGGACCCGCGCGCCCTCGCTGGCGAACAGCTCGGCGCTGGCCCGGCCGATGCCGCTGGCCGCGCCGGTGACGATGGCCCTACGGCCCTCGAGTCTGCCCATGATCGTTTCCGCCCTGTCCGTTGTGCTTTGGACAAAATGAAACCCCCGCTGCCGGAGGGGAAGGCAACGGGGGTTCATTCACGAGGGGATTTAGAGTGTCGGCCGATCCGAAGCCCGCGATCCAGGGGGGGCTGGGGGGGCTGTTCAGGATCCGGGACCTGCGAGGCTTCTGACCGGCCGACAGTCAGAACCTGACGCCCCTTACTGGCGCGCGCGCGTCCGAAATGAGGTCATTTAAGGGCGCCGCGTGACCGCTGTTCCACAAATCGGCGAAGCGTGGCTATTCGGCGACGCCTCTCGCCAAACCGGCCGGTTTGGGTCTAGCCTCGCCGGGCATGGCGTTTGATCCGACATACGCGCAATCGTCCGCCGCCGTGGTGTTCTTCGAACGGCGGGAGCTGGAGCGGTTGCTCCGCCTGTACGGGCGGATGGTGGCCGCCGGCGAGTGGCGCGACTACGCCATCGCCGGCCTGTCCGAGAGCGCCGTGTTCAGCGTCTTCCGGCGCGCCTCCGAACAGCCGCTCTATCGCATCGAGAAGCGCCCGGCGCTGGCGCGCAAGCAGGGCCAGTGGGCGGTGCTGACCCAGTCGGGACATATCCTCAAGCGCGGCCACGAGCTGGAGCAGGTGCTCAAGGTGTTCGACAAGGGCCGGTTCACGGTCGTCGAATAGCCCAGAAAAAAGGCCCCGCCGGAGAACCGGCGGGGCCTGATCGTTTCGGTGTCCGGCGATCGCTAGCTGCGACGGCCGCCCATGAAGGCGAGCAGGAACTGGAACAGGTTGATGAAGTCCAGATACAGGCTCAGCGCGCCCATGTTGGTGGCGACGGCCATGCCCTCGCCGCTGTCCTTGACCTGGTAGTAGGTCAGCTTCAGCCGCTGGGTGTCGTAGGCGGTCAGGCCGGCGAAGATCAGCACGCCGACGACGTTGATGATCCAGTAGATGGCCGGCAGGTTGAGGAACATGTTGACCAGGCTGGCGATCACCAGGCCCCAGACGCCCATGATCAGGAAGCTGCCGAAGCCCGACAGGTCCTTCTTGGTGGTGTAGCCGACCAGGCTCAGGGCGCCGAAGGCGGTGGCCGTGATCAGGAAGGTCATGAACACCGAGGCGCCGGTGTAGATCAGCAGCCAGATGCCCAGGCCCGCGCCGATCGCCGTGACGATCGACCAGTAGTAGATACCCGAGCTGCGCGCGGTCATGTTGCGCATGCCGAACATCGCCACCAGCACCATGGCCAGCGGCGCGAACCGCACGATCTGGCCGAGCAGGGTGAAGCCCGCCAGCGCGCCCGTGGGCGTGGTGACATACAGCAGGGTGGTGACGGCGGGGATGCTGGACGTCGCATAAGCCAGCGCCGCCGACAGCAGCAGGCCCAGCGCCATCTTGTTGTAGACGCCGAGCATGAAGGCGCGGAGACCCGCGTCCACGGCCATGTCGGCAGCCTGCGGAATCGAGCGCGCAGGTCCGCGTCCGAAGTCGCTCATTTGAAATAGCCCTTTCAACGCGCCCGTCGTGGGCGCCTGTTGAATATCGGGAGTGCGACCGCCTGACGCAAGCGGTGATGGCATAACGGTTTTGTCAGGCCCTATTCGGCCCGCAGAACCGGAGCCGGTCGCTTCGACAGGGCCTGCATCGCCGCCAGCAGGCCGCCGAGGGTGGCGAGGCCCACGGCCGCGCCCAGTAGGGTTCCGACCCCGGCCCAGTCCACGCTCCATTTCGCCTCGAACACCTTGACCACCACCGGCCAGGCGGCGGCGTAGCCGAGGGCGACGCCGGCGAGACCGGCGATCAGCCCGACCGCGCCGTACTCGACCCCGTAGGCGGTGAGAATCTGCAGCCGCGAGCCGCCGAGCACCTTGAGCGTGGCTGCTTCGCGGGCCCGGGCCCGCGCGCCGGCGGCGATGGCCCCGGCCAGCACCAGCAGGCCGGCGAGCGCCGCCACCGAGGCCGCGCCCTGCACCGCCAGCACGAGGCGGTCGAGCATCTCGGTAGCCGCCTCAAGCTGCTCCCGCACGCTGATCACATTGACCATCGGGAAGTCCTGGCCGAGCGCTCGGGTAACCGCGGCCTCCTGTGTCCGGTCGCCCTTGGCGATGGCCACCTGCGGCATGACCGCGCCCTCAAGCGCGGCGGGATCGATGATGATCGGGAAGGACGGGCCGAAACCGCCCCAGTCGACCTTGCGCAGCACGGCGACCTTCACGTCGAGCTCGCGGCCCAGCACGTTGAGGGTCAGGCTGTCGCCGACCTTCAGGCCCGCCCCGCGCGCCGCGTCGGCCTCCATGGCGATGACCGGTTCGCCGGCATAGTCGGCCGGCCACCAGCGGCCCTCGACGACGCCCGACTCCTTCGGTTCGGGCCCGATGACCGAGATCTGGATGTCATTGTCATAGGCCCAGCGCTCGCTGTCCTTGATGCGCTTCAGGTCGACCAGCTCGCCCTTCACCCGGGTGATGCGGCCGGTGGTGAACGGCGCGCGCAGCCAGTTGCGGTCGGTCAGAGGGACGCCGAAGGCCTTGCTGACGGCGGCGTCGAAGTCGCCGGCGCGGTCACCCGGGATTTCCGTGAACACCATGGCCGGGGCGGTCTTCGGCGCGACCTCGCTGACCTGGGCCAGCAGGCTCGACTGGATCAGCACCACCGCCGCCAGCAGGGCGACGCCGAGGCCGATGGCCGGAGCGGCCGTGCGGGCAGCGGAGCGCGGTCCGGCCAGGTTGGCGATGCCGATGCGCACCGCGCCCCGGGCGAAGCCGCGCAGCCGTCCGGCCAGCAGGGCCGCGCCGCGTCCGAGCGCCCAGAGCAGGCCGAAAGCGAAAGCCACCCCGGCGATCATGATCCCGGCGGCCATCGGCGTCGGGGCCGTGACAATGGCCAGGGCGGCGAGGCCGACTCCGGCCAGCACGGCGACGACGACCTCCGGCCCGAACGCCAGCCGTCCGGTCAGGTCGCGACGGAACAGCGAAGACGGCGGCGTCGCCCGCGCCCGGGCCAGCGGGGCCAGGCTGAAGGCGGCGGCGGCCAGCAGGCCGAACAGGGCCGCCTTGAGCAGCGGCGCCGGATAGACGGCGAACAGCGCCGGGACCGGCAACTGGTCCTTCGCCAGCTCGCCCAGCACCAGCGGCGCGACGGCGCCGACGGCCAGGCCGATGGCCACGCCCAGCGCCGACAGCACGGCGATCTGGATCAGGTAGAGATTGCGGATCAGCGCCCCCTCGGCGCCCAGCGCCTTGAGCACGGCGATCGAGGGCTTGCGCTGTTCCAGATAGGCCGAGACGGCGCCGGCCACGCCCAGGCCGCCGGCGACGAGAGAGGCCAGGCCGATGAAGCCGAGGAAGTATTCCAGCTGGTCGATCAGCCGCTTGATGCCGCCGCCGGCGTCGTTGCGGCCGCGCGCCTCGAAGCCATCCTTCTTCAGGGTCTTCACCAGGGCGTCGATGCCGGCGTTGGTGGCGTATTGCGGCTTGAGCGCGATGCGCACGGCCTCGTTGGTGTTGGGCATGCCAGGCTGGAGGAAGCCGCCCTTCTCGACGGCCGCGAGCGTGGTCAGGACGCGCGGGCCGAGGCCGAAGCCGCGACCGAGCCGGTCGGGCTCCTGGACCAGCACGGCGCGGGCGATGAACGGGGCGTCGCCGATCAGAAAGCGGTCGCCGAGCTTCAGGTGCAGCCGGTCGAGCAGGGCCTGTTCGACCACCGCGCCGCTGGCGTCGCCCTCCGGCGCGAAGGCGGCCGCCAGCGAGGGCGCGCCCCGCAGCTCAACCTTGCCGGCCAGGGGATAGGTATCCGACACCCCGCGCAGTTCGACCAGCCGGCGGTCGCCGGACGGGGCTTCGGCCATGGCCGAGGCGGCGGCGGAGAAGGCGGTCCCGCCCAGGCCATTGAAGCGGGCGATCTCGGCCGGGGTGAACATCCGCCGGTCGATCGTGACGCGCAGGTCGCCGCCGAGGATCTCGCGGGCCTGGACGGCCAGACCGGCCCGGAAGGCTTCGGCGGTCGAGCCGGCGGCGGCGATGGCCGACACGCCGAGCGCCAGACAGGCGAGGAAGATGCGGAAGCCGGCCACGCCGGACCGCAGTTCGCGCAGGGCGAAGCGGAGCGAGAGGGGCATCAGGCGTCGCCGACGATCTGGCCGGCGGCCATGGTCACCTGGCGGTCGGCCCGGGCCGCCAGCGCGGCGTCATGGGTGACCAGCACCAGCGCCGCGCGGGTCTCGGCGACGAGGTCGAACATCATGTCGGCCACCCCGGCGGCGTTCGCCGCGTCGAGGTTGCCGGTCGGCTCGTCGGCGAACAGCAGGGCCGGCTGGATGGCCAGAGCGCGGGCCAGCGCCACGCGCTGCTGCTCGCCGCCGGAGAGCTGGGTCGGATAGTGGCGCAGCCGTTCGCTGAGGCCCACACGGGCCAGCCAGTCGCGGGCCGACTTCGCGGCGCCGGCGATCCCGGCCAGCTCCAGCGGCGCGGCGACGTTCTCCTCGGCGGTCATGTTGGGCAGCAGGTGGAAGGCCTGGAACACCAGAGAGACCTTGCCCCGCCGCAGCCGGGCCCGGCCGTCCTCGCCCAGCGCCGCCAGGTCCTGGCCGAACAGCCGCACCACGCCCGAGGTGGGCCGCTCCAGCCCCGCCGCGACCGCGATCAGCGACGACTTGCCTGAGCCGGAGGGTCCGACAACCGCCACCCGTTCGCCGGCCGCAACCGACAGGCTGACGCCGCGCAGGATCTCCACCGGCCCGGCGACGGACGGCAGGGTGAGGGTCACCGCTTCAAGGGTCAGGGGCGCGGCGATCGGGGTGGCGTCGAACATGGGAGAACGTGTCTTCTTCCGGAGGAGAATTGCCGCGGGGGCTGTTGGAGCCGGTGGTCTGCACCCTACATAGGACGAAGACATGGCCAGCACACCTCACGGACCCATCACCCGCCGCGCCATCGGCGCCCTGATCCTCGGCGCGGCCGCGACGCCGGTGTTCGCGGCCGGCAAGCCGCGCATCGTCACCATGCTCGGGGACTCGATCACCGCCGGCTATGGCCTGCCCGCGCGCGACGCCCTGCCCGCGCGGCTGGAGGCGAACCTTTCCAGGCTGGCGCCGGGGACGCGCGTGCGGGCCGCCGGCGTCAGCGGCGACACCAGCGCCGGCGGCGCGGCGCGTGTCGACTTCAGCGTCCAGGCCGACACCGCCGTCTGCGTCGTGGCCCTCGGCGGCAACGATCTGCTGCAGGGTCTCGACCCGAAGCAGACGAAGGCCAATCTCGACCGCATCATCCGCCGCCTGAAGGCGCGCAAGATCACCGTCGTGCTGGCGGGCCTGGCCGCGCCGACGGCGATCGGCCGCGGCTACGCCCGCGAGTTCGGCGCCGTCTATCCGGCCCTGGCGTCGCAACACCACGTGGCGCTCTACCCGAACCTGCTGGAAGGCGTCGCCGGCGTGCCGCGGCTGAACCAGCGGGACGGCATCCATCCCAACGCCACCGGCGTGAGCATCATCGCCGCGAAACTGGCGCCGGTGGTGGCGAAGGCGTTGGCGACGCGGCGGTAGCAGCCGCGCGGCGGACCGCCCGCGCCTTCGAGTGATGCGCATTCTCAATCGCCAAACGGCGCGACGCCCGTTAGGTGCGGGGCTCACCAAGAAACACCTACCGCTGGGGACCGATGCAATATTCGAAACTGGGCCGGACCGGCCTCGACGTCAGTCGCGTGTGCCTGGGCACCATGACCTGGGGATCGCAGAACACCGAGGCAGAGGCCCACGCCCAGATGGACTACGCGCTCGAGCGCGGGGTCAATTTCTGGGACACGGCGGAGATGTACGCCTCGCCGCCGAACCCGGAGACCCAGGGCTCCACCGAGCGCTACATCGGAACCTGGCTGGCGAAGAGCGGCAAGCGCGACCAGATCGTGCTGGCCTCCAAGGTCGCCGGTCGCGGCGCGGCCTTCGGCGGCATGAGCTGGCTGCGGGCCGACGGCGCCTCGCCGCGCCAGACCCGGGCCCAGATCGACGAGGCCGTGGCCGGCTCGCTGAAGCGGCTGCAGACCGACTACCTCGACCTCTACCAGCTGCACTGGCCCGACCGGCCGATCCGCACCTTCGGCGGCATGACCTTCAAGGACTACGAGCAGGACTACGAGTCCTTCCAGACCATCCTCGAGGCGCTGGAAGTACATGTGCGGGCCGGCCGCATCCGCCACATCGGCGTGTCCAACGAGTTTCCCTGGGGCGTGATGCGGTTCCTCAAGGAGTCGAACCAGCGCGGCCTGCCGCGCATCGCGTCGATCCAGAACGCCTATCACCTGGCCAACCGGGTGTTTGAGTTCGGCCTCGCCGAAATCGCCATGCGGGAGGATGTCGGGCTGCTGGCCTATTCGCCGCTCGGCCAGGGCGTGCTGACCGGAAAGTACCTCGACGGCGCCCTGCCCGCCGGCGCGCGCAAGACCCTCTACAACCGCATGCAGCGGTATGAGGGCCCGGGCGCCGAGGAGGCCGTGCGCGCCTATGTCGCCCTGGCGCAGGCCTTCGGCTGGGCCCCGACGCAACTGGCGCTGAAGTTCTGCGACAGCCGCCCGTTCGTCACGGCGACGATCATCGGCGCGACCTCGATGGAGCAGCTGAAGACCGACATCGACGCCTTCGACCTGACCTGGACCGACGAGCTCGATCAGGCGGTTGACGCGATCCACGTGCGACGGCCCAATCCCTGTCCATGATCCGCCTGTTCGCCGCCATCGCTGTTCCGGACGACATCGGCGCGCCGCTGCTGCGGCGGCAGCACGGCCTGCCGGGCGCACGATGGCGGCCGCTGGAGGCGCTGCACATCACCCTGCGGTTCTTCGGCGACGTGCAGGAGCGGGTGGCCGAGGACCTCGACCTGGAGCTGTCGCGGATCACCGCGCCGCCGATCGGACTGACCCTCGACGGCGTCGGCGCCTTCGGCGAGGGCCCCGACATCCACGCGGTCTGGGCCGGCGTGGCCGAAAACCCTCCGCTGCGGACGCTTGCCGGACGCTGTGAGACGGCCGCGCGGCGGGCGAGGATGGCGCCCGATAACCGCGCCTGGTGGCCGCACGTGACCCTGGCCTATCTGCGCCGGCCCGACCCGGCCGACGTCGCGGCCTGGATCGAGGCCAACAGCCTTCTCAGGTCGCCGGCCTTCGCCGTCGACCGGTTCGGCCTTTATTCCACGCACCAGACCAGCGAGGGCTCGCGCTACGTCCTGGAGCGCGACTACCGGCTCTAGGCGCCGGGTCCTTTGCGACAGGCCGCGGCGCGGACGGAGTCGGCGAGTTCGGCCTGGGTGAAGGGCTTGGACAGCCGGGGCAGGCCGAGACCGACGCCGGGCGGCAGGTCGGCGTAGCCGGTGGCGATGATCACCGGCAGGCCCGGCCGGGCGCCGGCGATCCGCTCGGCCAGCTGCGCGCCGGTCATCGAGGGCATGATCTGGTCTGTGATGACGAGGTCGATCCCGGCATCGCCCGCCAGCGTCTCGAGCGCCTGCCGCCCGGACGTCGCGCCGATCACCGTGTGGCCGAGGTCCTCGAGCATGGCGATGGTGTTCATCAGCACCAGATCGTCGTCGTCGACGGCGAGGATCACCTGCTTGGTATCGTGCGGCGTCGTCACGCCGGCGGCGGCCTTGTCGGGCGCGGCCGTTTCATCGCCCCGGAGCGCCACGGGCAACCAGAGATCAATGGTCGTTCCCTCGCCGGGCGCGCTGGCGATCGCCAGCCGTCCGCCCGACTGCGCCGCAAGGCCGTGCACCATCGACAGGCCAAGGCCGGTGCCCTTGCCGACCCCCTTGGTGGTGAAGAAGGGTTCCATGGCCCGCGCCACGGTCGACGCGTCCATGCCTTCGCCGGTGTCGGCGAGACTGAGGCGGAGATACTCGCCCGGATGCAACGTCGGATGGCCGCCGCCGACCAGTTCGGCGCTGGCGCTGATGGTCAGCACCCCGCCGCCCGGCATGGCGTCGCGGGCGTTCACCGCCAGGTTCAGCAGCGCCGTCTCCAGCTGGTAGGGGTCGGTCCGCACCCGCGGCAGGGCCAGCGGGAAGCGCGTGCGAATGTCGACGCCGGGCCCGATGGCGCGGCTCATGAAGTCCGTCATGCCCCGGACCAGCGCCGGAACGTCGACCGCCTCAAGATGGAGTTCCTGCTTCCGGGCGAAGGCCAGCATGCGCTGGGTCAGCACCGCCCCGCGCTGGGCCCCCTGCAGGGCGTTGTCCAGCAGCGGCGTGATGCGGGGATCCGGCGGCAGGCGTTTGCGGATCAGCTCCAGGCTGCCCATCACCGCCATCAGCAGGTTGTTGAAATCGTGCGCCACGCCGCCGGTGAGCTGGCCGATGGCGTCCATCTTCTGCGCCTGGAACAGCGCCTCGCGCGCCTCGTCGAGCGCCCGCTGCGTCTGCATCCGCTCGGTGATGTCGCGGGTCACCTTGGCGAACCCGATCACCTCGCCGCCGTCGTCACGGATGGCGTCGATGACGACATGGGCCCAGAAGCGGCTGCCGTCCTTGCGGATGCGCCAGCCTTCCTTCTCGAACCGGCCGTCAGCCGCCGCGATCCGCAGCGCGGTCTGTGGGTCTCCGGCGGCGCGGTCCTGCTCGGTGTAGAATCGCGAGAAATGCGCGCCGATGATCTCCTCGGGTCGGTAGCCCTTGATCCGCTCGGCGCCGACATTCCAGCTCGACACCCGCCCCTCGCTGTCGAGCATGAAGATGGCGTAGTCGGTGACGCCCTGGACCAGCAGACGGAACTGCTCCTCGCTGCGGCGGAGGGCGTCCTGGGCGACCTTTCGCTCGGTCAGGTCACGGGTGATCTTGGCGAAGCCGACGAGTTCGCCCTCCGGCGTCACCACCGGGTCGATGATCACATGGGCCCAGAAGCGGCCGCCGTCCTTGCGGACGCGCCAGCCCTCCTGCTCGAACCGGCCTTCGTGTTCGGCGATCGACAACGCGCGGGCCGGCAGGCCGGTGGCCAGATCCTCGGCGGTATAGAACTGCGAGAAGTGGCTGCCGATGATTTCCTCGGCGGTATAGCCCTTGAAGCGCTGCGCGCCTGTGTTCCAGCTGATGACGCGGCCGTCGCGATCAATCATGTAGATCGCATAGTCGGAGATCGCGTCGATCAGCAGTCGGTGCCGGTCCTGGCCCGGATTCGCCGCCAATTCGTTCTTGTCCGTCATCACGCGGGATGGCCCCCAAGCCCACCTCGGTGGGAACGATGGTCGGGGGGCGTTGGTTCCCGGCCCGGGGAGGATCCGCGCGCGCGGCGGCGCGTCAGCCGCCGGCCATGACGCTCAGGGTGATGGTGTAGAGCATCTGCGCCGCCGTGGGGTGACAGCTGGCGCTGGGCCTGTCGGCGTTACAGACGCCGGCCGGCGTGTCGTAACTGACGCTGACGGCGACCAGCTGGCCGTCCTTCTTGTAACCGGCCGCCGTGCCGGTCGGGCCGTCGGCGTCGGCGCCCGGGTCGCGGGTCCAGCCGGCGCCGAGCAGCATCGCGTCGAGCTTGCCGGCGACGGCCTGGAAGCTGGTCCCGTATTGCGTGCCGTCCCCGGAAAAACCGATCTGGCAGCCCTGGACATTGGCCATGCCCGGATAGCCGACGCTGGCCGGACCGACGGTGGCGGAGGTCCCGAGGACCGCCGTCGAGGCGGTGTAGAGCGTGTTGCAGGTGGCGCTGACCGCCGCGCTCTGGGCCACGGCGGGGGTCGGAGCTCCCATCGGCAGGGCGAAGGCCAGGGCCGCGCTGGCGGCGAGAACGGCGAACGGGCGCATGACAGTCTCCGCGGAAGGGTTCGACGGCGCGGCCGGGTTCGGCCGCCGGTCAGGTCGATCCGAGCCTAGCCCGGCCCCGGGCGTCGCGGAACGGCGGTTTCCTCAGATCGGGTCACTGCGATCCGCGACGGCTTCCCAACGTCGCGGTTCGTGATATTGGTACATTTCTTTTAAAAACTAACGTGGGTGCGGAGCCATGGCCAGCGTCAGCTACATCACCGTCGGATCCAACGACCTGGAAGCCGCAAAGGGCTTCTATGACGCCCTGCTGGGATCGATCGGCATGCGGGGCGTGTTCGAGCACCCCAGCGGCGGCCGGCTCTATCGCGGCAAGGATGGCTGCCTGTTCGGGGTGCTCGGCCCCTATGACGGCGGCGCGGCCAGCGTCGGCAATGGCGCAATGGGCGGCTTCAGCTTCGACAGCCGCGAGGAGGTGACCGCGTTTCACGCCAGGGCGCTTGCACTGGGCGGAACCTGCGAGGGCCCGCCCGGCGAGCGGATGGGCGGGTCGTGGTTCGCCTATTTCCGCGATCTCGACGGCAACAAGCTCTGCGGGTTCACCTTCAGCAAGGCCTAGAGCCGGCCGGTGAATTCCAGCGCCACGGGGCCGGTCATGATCACGTGGCCGTCGGACTCGCGCCACTCGATGTGCAGTTCGCCGCCGTCCATCTCGATGGTGGCGGAACGGCCAGTCAGGCCGCGGCGGGCGCAGGCGACGAGGGCGGCGCAGGCGCCGGTGCCGCAGGCCCTGGTCAGCCCGGCGCCGCGCTCCCACACCCGCAGGCGGATGCGATCGGGGGCCTTCACGTAGGCGAAGCCGACGTTGACCCCCTCGGGGAACATCGGGTGGTGCTCGATCAGGCTGCCGGAGCCCTTGACCAGGGCGTCGCTCGGCTCCTCGTCGACGAAGAACACCACATGCGGATTGCCCATGCTGACCGAGCCCGGCGTGTGCAGGTGCGGGGCGTCGATCGGTCCGACCTGCAGCTCGATGCCCCTGGTGTCCATCTCCTCGGCCAGCGGGATGTGGTCCCAGCGCAGCTCCGGCGGGCCCATGTCGACCGAGACGCGCCGTTCGCCTCCGGCGCGGGTGGCGGCCAGCAGGCCGGCGCCGGTCTCGATGACCACGGCGTCCCGGCCGGTCGCTTCCATCATCAGCCAGGCCACGCAGCGGGTGGCGTTGCCGCAGGCGTCGACCTCGCCGCCGTCGGCGTTCCAGATGCGCATGAAGGCGTCGGCGCGGGTCGTCGGCTCGATGGCGATCAGCTGGTCGCAGCCGATGCCGGTCTCGCGGTCGGCGATGGCCCGCGCCTCGTCCGGCGTCGGCCGGAAGGGCTCGTCCCGCGCCTCGACCACGACGAAGTCGTTGCCAAGGCCGTTCATCTTGAGAAAGGGGCGGGTCATCCCGCCAATATAGGCTACGTCGACGCTGGCGTCAGAGGCTAAGAGCGGGAATGGCTGAACGGGACAATCCGGGACTCCCGACACGATTGCACTGGCTGCGCGTCCGGCTGCGCGGCCTTTACCATGGCGCGTCGCCGGCAGCCGTGCGGTTCCGGCTCGGCGTCATTGTCCTCGATCTGGCGGTCATCGCCTTCTTCATCGCCGCTCCGATCCTGCGCGACAACGGCGGCCTGTTCTACGTGGTCGACTATGCCATCGCGGCCTTCCTCGCGCTCGACGTGACCGCCCGCGCCCTGGCCTGGCCGAACCTGAAGAGCTTCATCCGCCGGCCGATCGTCTGGGTCGACCTGTTCGTGCTGGTCACCCTGCTGGCGCCGGCGTGGCTGGCCAATCTCGGCTTCCTGAGGGTGTTGCGGCTCTGGACCCTGGTCGACAGCGAGTTCTTCTGGCGCACGGTGGGACGTCGCTTTGACGACACCCGCATCGAGGAAATCGTCAAGGCCGGAACCCGGCTGACAACCTTCGTCTTCGTGGTCACCGGGTTCGTCTACACCAGTTTCATCGGCCGCTACGAAGGCATCGGCGGCTGGGTGGACGCCCTCTATTTCACCGTCACCAGCCTGACCACGACTGGCTATGGCGACATCATCCTGCCTGGGGTCTGGGGCCGGCTGCTGTCGATCTTCGTGATGCTGGTGGGCGTGTCGCTGTTCATCCGCCTGATGCAGTTGCTCGTGCGGCCGCATAAGGTGCTGTTTCCCTGCCCCGCTTGCGGCCTGCGGCGACACGATCCGGATGCGGTCCACTGCAAGGCCTGCGGAAAGATCCTCAATATCCCCGATGACGGAGCCTAGGTTCGTCGGCGGCCCCTGAGTTCTTACAGACCTGTAATGTCCCCGGGGGTTGCCTGACCCCCGCGTCAACCTATGCTCGCCGCCCTGTGTCTTCGCCGGGGTCTCCGATGAAATTTTCTGCCCTTCTCGCGGCGGCCGCCGTGCTGGTCGCCGCGCCCGTTCTGGCCGCGACCGAGACGCCATTCGAATGGCTCGAACAGGTCGACAGCGCCCGGTCGATGGACTGGGTCAAGGCGGAGAACGCGAAGACCCTGCCCGTGCTGACCGGCGACGCCCGGTTCGCGCCGCTGCAGGCCGAGGCGCTGAAGATTCTGTCGGCGAAGGACCGCATCGCCACGCCGGCGTTCGTCGGCGACCAGGTGTTCAACTTCTGGCAGGACGCCACCCACGTCCGCGGGATCTGGCGGCGGACCTCGCTGGCCAGCTACCGCACGGCCGACCCGCAATGGGAGACGGTGCTCGATCTCGACGCCCTGGCCACGGCCGAACACGCCAACTGGATCTGGAAGGGCGCCGACTGTCGCCCGGTGACGCATGACCGCTGCCTGGTCGAGCTCAGCAACGGCGGCAAGGACGCCGTCGAGATCCGCGAATTCGACCTGAAGACGAAGACCTTCGTCGACGGCGGCTTCCGCCTGCCCGAGAGCAAGCAGACCGTCGCCTGGCTGGATGCCGACACCGTCATCCTCACCCGCGACTGGGGCCCCGGCACGACCACCGAGTCCGGCTACGGCTTCGTGGTCAAGACGCTGAAGCGCGGCCAGACGCTGGACCAGGCCATCGAGGTGTTCCGCGGCGATGTGAAGGACGTCAGCGCCACGCCCCGCGTGCTGCGCGACGGCCAGGGCAAGCAGGTGGTGCTGATCGAACGGGGCGTGGACTTCTTCCACAGCCAGATCAGCCTTCTTACGCCGCAGGGCGTGAAGCGGCTGGGCCTGCCCGAGCGGGTCAGCGTCTACGGCCTGCTCGACGGCATGCTGGTGTTCAAGGCCGAGGAAGACTGGAAGACCTACAAGGCCGGCTCGCTGCTGGTCAGCCTTCCGGCGGAGCTGCTTCCGCCGGACATGGAGCAGGTCGTCGTCTCCACCCGGAATCACCTGATCTTCGCCCCCGGGCCCCGCCAGTCTGTCGACGAGGTCGCGGTGACCGCCAACCGCGTGCTCGCCACGGTCTATGACAACGTGCGCGGCAAGGTCATCGCCTTCCGGAGCAACGGCGAGCAGAGCTGGACCCAGACCGAACTGGCGGGCCTGCCCAACGCGTCCGTCCATCTGGTCGATGTCAGCGACGAGGGCGACCAGGTCTTCTATTCCGTCGAGGGCTTCATCACGCCGACCGCGCTGAAGCTGGCCGACGCCGCCGCCGGGACGGCCGAGACGGTCAAGGCCCTGCCCGCCCGGTTCGACGCCTCGAACCTGATGGTCGAGCAGCACGAGGCGACCTCGAAGGACGGGACGAAGATCCCCTACTTCATCGTCACAAAGAAGGGTCACGGCCACGACGGCTCGAACCCCACCCTGCTGCACGCCTACGGCGGCTTCCAGCTGAGCAAGCTGCCGGTCTACGACCCGATCGTCGGCAAGCTGTGGCTGGAGCGCGGCGGCACGTATGTGGTGGCCAACATCCGCGGCGGCGGCGAGTTCGGCCCGGCCTGGCACGAGGCGGCGCTGAAGGCCAACCGCCAGCGCGCCTATGACGACTATTTCGCCGTGGCCGAGGACCTGATCCGGCGCGGCCTGACCTCGCCGCGGCGCCTCGGGGCCTATGGCCGGTCCAACGGCGGCCTGCTGATGGGCGTGGCCATGACCGAGCGGCCGGACCTGTGGAACGCCGTGGTGGTCGAGAGCCCGCTGCTGGACATGATGCGCTATCACCTGCTGCCGGCCGGCGCGTCCTGGATCGGCGAGTACGGCGACCCGACCATTCCCGAGGAGGCCGCCTGGATCGCCCGCTACTCGCCGTTCCAGGCCCTCAGGCCCGGGGTGAAGTATCCGCTGGCCTACATCACCACCTCGACCAAGGATGACCGCGTCCACCCCGGCCACGCGCGCAAGTTCGCCGCGCGGCTGGCCGAGCTGGGCAGTCCCTATCTGTATTACGAGAACACCGACGGCGGTCACGCCAACGGGGCCGATCCCACCGCCAACGCCCGGCGCTGGGGGATGCACTACACCTACCTGACCCGCCAGTTGATGGACTGACCATGCGCACCCTTTTGATGGCCCTGACCATGACCGCAGCCGCCTTCACCGCCTCCGCCGCACCCGCGCCGACGCCCGACGATCCCTTCACCTGGATGGAGGAGATCGAGGGGACCCGCGCGCTCGACTGGGCCCGGGCCGAGAACGCCCGCTCCCTGCCCGTGCTGCAGAACGACGCCCGCTACGCCGGCCTGCACCAGGCGGCGCTGGACATCGTCAACGCCAAGGACCGCATCCCCGGCGTCGGCTTCAGCGGCGACGGGACCCTGGGCAACTTCTGGCAGGACGCGACCCATGTGCGCGGCATCTGGCGGCGCACGACGCTGGACAGCTTCCGCAAGGACGAGCCGGCCTGGGAGACGGTGCTGGACGTCGACGCCCTGGCCGCGAGCGAGGGCAAGAACTGGGTCTACAAGGGCGCGACCTGCCTGGCCCCCGATGATCGCTACTGCCTCATCCAGCTGTCGGACGGCGGCAAGGACGCGGTGACGCTGCGCGAATTCGACACCGTGACGAAGACCTTCGTCGCCGGCGGCTTCGAAGCCCCCGACGGCAAGCAGAACGTCACCTGGCTCGACAAGGACACCCTGCTGATCGCCCGGGACTGGGGCCCCGGCACGATGACAAAGTCGAGCTATCCCTATGTGCTGAAGATGTGGAAGCGCGGCGCGCCGCTGGCTTCGGCCACCGAGGTGTTCCGCGGCACGGCCGACGATGTGTCGGTCTCGCCGATGGTCCTGCGCGACGCCGACGGCGTGGTCCAGGCGGTGATGATCTCGCGGGCGGTCAGCTTCTTCGAGAGCGAGACCTACCTGCTGACCGACAAGGGCCCGGTGCGCCTGCCCTTCCCGCTGAAGAGCTCGATCCAGGGCCTGGTCGGCGGCAAGCTGGTGTTCAGCGTCGAGGAGGACTGGGCCGCCCAGGGCCTCAGGCAGGGCGATCTGGCCGCGTTTGACCTGGCCGCCTTCAAGGCTGATCCGGCCGCCGCCCGCGCGACCCTGATCCTGCGGCCGACATCGGCCCAGGCCATCGAGGACGTGAACATCAGCCGCAACCGGCTGATCGTCGGCCTGCTGGAAAACGTCACCGGCAAGGCGCTGGTGTTCACCCCCGGCGACAAGACCTGGACCAGCCGGGCTCTCGACCTGCCGGCCAATGTGACCATCGCCGTGGGCTCGGCCTCGGACCGTGACGACCAGGTGTTCTTCACCGTCAGCGGCTATCTGACGCCCAGCACCCTGTGGCTGGCCGACGCGGCCAGCGGCCGGCTGGAGACGCTCAAGTCCCTGCCGCCGAAGTTCGACGCCAGCAAGCATGTGGTCGAGCAGTTCTGGGCGACCTCGAAGGACGGGACGAAGATCCCCTACTTCGTCGTGCGGCCGAAGGACCTGAAGTTCGACGGCACGGCCCCGACCCTGCAATACGCCTACGGCGGCTTCCAGGTGTCGCAGCGGCCCGGCTATTCGGCCACGGTCGGCAAGCTGTGGCTGGAGCGCGGCGGGGTCTATGTCGTGGCCAACATCCGCGGCGGCGGCGAGTTCGGCCCGGCCTGGCACGAGGCCGCGCTGAAGTCCAACCGCCAGCGGGCCTATGACGACTTCTTCGCCGTGTCCGAGGACCTGATCGCGCGCAAGATCACCTCGCCCCGCCATCTGGGGATCATGGGCGGCTCGAACGGCGGCCTGCTGATGGGCGTGGCCCTGACGCAGCGTCCCGAGCTGTACAACGCCGTGGTCATCCAGGTGCCGCTGTTCGACATGCTGAACTACACCCACATCGGCGCGGGCGCGTCCTGGGTCGGCGAGTACGGCGACCCGGCGATCCCGGCCGAGCGCGCCTGGATCGCCGCCTACGACCCCTACAGCAACCTCAAGGCCGGCAAGCCCTATCCGCAGGTGTTCATCGAGACCTCGACCAAGGACGACCGGGTGCACCCGGCCCACGCCCGCAAGGCCGGGGCCCGTCTGGAGGCGCTGGGCTACAGCTTCCTCTATTACGAGAACATCGACGGCGGGCATTCGGCCGCCGCCAACCTCGGCGAGACGGCCCGGCGCGTGGCGCTGGAGTACACCTATCTCAGCCAGCGGCTGATGGACTGAGAATGAAGATGCTCCCCCGTCGGGGGAGCTGTCGGCCCGAACGGGCCGACTGAGGGGGTTCCCCGGGATTTGAGCGGACCCCCTCCGTCTCGGCTGGCGCCGATCCACCTTCCCCGGAGGGGGAGGATCCAAAGGCTACGCCGTTCGCGTCCAGGCGAACGGCAGCTCGCCCTCGCGGAAGGCGAACCGGTTGAGGTGCTCGGCGACGACATCCTCGAGCCGGGTCAGAACGGTATCGTCCGCCGCCTCGAGAACAACGCCCAGCCGCTCCGGACCGGCCGTCAGCAGGCAGACGCCCGACGGCAGCTCGATCCGGCCGCTTGTCCTGTCGAAGACCACCGCGAACCGGTGCGACCAGTGCTTGCACAGCTGGCCGAGGTAGCGCCCCGCGTTGGCCGTGGGAACCGTGGCGAGACTCTGCATCAGGCCCGGTCCACGGCCGCCGCGGCGGCGTCGAGGGCGTCGCAGATCGCCTCGATCTGTTCCTTCGTCAGCGCGCCGCCCGTGGTCTTGAGCTTGAGCGCGTTGCGCAGGTTGTCCCGCGCCCGCAGGATCTGCGGCGAGAAGGCGGTGCTGGCGGCGGCCGCCTCGGCCATGCGGGCGAAGATGCCGGCCGTCTGGCCTTCGGTGGCGCGCAGGTGCGCCTCGCCCTCGGGCGTGACGGTGTAGAGCTTGCGGCCCCCGGCCGCGTCGGCGGCGGTGACGAAGCCCATTTCCTCAAGCCAGGTCAGGGTCGGATAGACCACGCCGGGGCTGGGCGAATAGGCCCCGCCGGCGCGTTCCTCGATCTCCTTGATCAGCTCGTAGCCGTGACGCGGCTGGTCGGCGATCATCCGCAGGATGACCAGCTTGAGGTCGCCCTGGTCGAAGAACCGGCCGAAGCGGCCGCCGCGACCCATGTGGCGCCCATGGTGTCCGCCGAAGCCGTGACGGCCGAAGCGCTCGTGTTTGTGGTGGGGAAAGCCGAAATGGCGATGCATATCTGATCCTTTCTAGATATATCGGACTCTTAGATATATCGGATCGAGCCATAGTCAAGTTCGATATATCAGATCGTATCTAAAAAGCTGGCTGCGAGAGTGATGGCGGTCCCGGTCCGGTTCGACCTCACACCCCGCGCAGCACCTCCGCCAGCATCCGGCCTTCGTTGGCGCGACTGCTGCCCGCCCGCCAGGCGACGACGATCTCGCGGCTGGGGTGGTCGGCCTGCAGCGGGCGGGTGGTGACGCCGACGTGCTCGGTCAGGCCGGCGTTGACCGCCATCGCCGGCAGGAAGGAGACGCCGAGACCCGAGCCGACCATCTGCACCAGGGTCGGCAGGGAGGTGGCGGCGAAGGTTTCCTCGTCGGTGGACTTGGGCGGCTCAAGCCCGCAGGCGGCCAGGGCGTGGTCGCGCAGGCAGTGGCCGTCCTCGAGGAGGATCAGGTCGCGGGGTGCGAGGTCCTCGGGATTGACCCGCGTCTGGGTCAGGATCGGGTGGCCGTCCGGCGCGGCCGCCAGCAGCTCGTCATCCTCGACATGGGCCCAGGCGAGGCCGGTCATGTCATAGGGCAGGGCGATGAGGGCCGCGTCCAGCGCGCCGGCCTTGAGCGCGGCGATCAGCCGGTGGGTCAGATCCTCGCGCAGGAACAGCTTGAGCCTGGGGAACTGGGTCCGCAGCACCGGCAGGGCGCGCGGCAGCAGGAAGGGCGCGACCGTCGGGATGACGCCCAGCCGGAACCGGCCGGTCAGCGGCTGGCCGGCGCCCTGGGCGGCCTGGACCAGATCGTCGGTCTGCTCGAGGATCACCCGCGCGCGGCGCACGGCCTCCTCGCCGGCGGCGGTCAGGATCACCCCGGAGCGGGCCCGGTCGACCACCGGCGCGCCGAGGATCTTCTCCAGCTCGGCGATCCCGGCCGACAGCGTCGGCTGGGTGACATGGGCCGCCTCGGCCGCGCGGCTGAACGAGCCGTGGTCCGAGAGGAGCTTGAGATACTGCAGCTGACGGAGGGTGGGGAGCATGACGGCAATATAGGCTCGCCCTATCGATCGGGAAAGAACAATCAATTGGCCCTATGTCGCGTCCAGCCCTATCTCTCCCTGCAGACGGGATCGCGGGCCGGATCCGGAAAGACCGGCCCACGATGACACCGCGGCCCCCTGCCCCCCAGGGCCGCGTCGTCGGGAGCTTCGCGCGTTTGTCCCTCCCCCGGACGCGGAGCTCCCGGCTCCTGTCGTCAGGGCTTCGGCTTCCCCGTTTCCACAAAGGCCTTCAGCCGGCCCAGCTGCTCACCGACCACGGCGTCGATGCCGGCCGCGTAGCCGACGATCTCGGGTCGGGCGCCGCCGACGTTGAAGGTCTCGACCACCTCCGTGCCGCCGTCGGCGGTGGCCTTGAGGGTGAAGGTCAGGGCGGCGCTGACGCCCTCGCCCTGCAAGGGCCCCAGCGGCGCGTCGAGGCGCAGGACCTGGCCCGGCATGACCATGACCACCTCGCCGTGCTTCACGCCGCCGCCCCTGGGCAGCGCCTCGCAGAAGCAGCCGCCCGGCGTCACGGCGATCGTCATGTTGGCGCTGTCGCCGCTGTAGCTGTGCTCGCCGTTCCACCATTTGCCGATCTGGCCGAGCGCCGCCCAAACCTTGTCCGGCGCGGCGGCAATGGTCGCGCGGTTCTCCAGCCGGAAGCCGGCGGCCGAGGTCTGCTTGACCTCGGCGTGGGCCGGCGCTGCGGCGAGCAGCGCGACGGCGGCGGCGGTCGTGATCAACACAGGCTTCATGGCGGGTCCCCCTCGGAAGGGCGACGCTAGGCCGGAAACCGCGGGTCGCTCAAGTTACGAAGCGGTCAGGCTGCCTCGAACGCCAGCGGCTCGCCCCAGAAGGTGGCCACCAGGCCATTCTGCGGGCCCGGCGCCCCGGTGGTCAGGAAACGGCGCAGGCCGGTTCCGCCGGCGATGTATTCCGGGTGCCGTTCCATGTAGCGGCCGAGCGCCTCGGCCGTGGCGCCGGGCTGGTGGATCAGCGGCGTGCCCGGCGGCAGGGCGTCGCGGAACAGGTCCGCGACGATTTCGTAGTGGGTGCAGCCCAGCACCGCGCGGTCGGGGTGGCGGCCGATGCGCCGGCGCAGCACGTCGACGTGGCCGGCGATTTCCTTGGCCAGCACCTCGTGGGTCGCCCCCTCCTCAATCATTCGCGCGAGGTTCGGGCAGGGTTCGGAGAACACCGCCAGGTCCTGCTTGCGCTTGTCGATCTCGATCTCGAACACCCGGCTGCTGGCCGTGCCCGGGGTGGAAAACACGCCCAGCACATCGACCTTGGTCACCTGTTCGCCGCGGCGCTCGGCCTCGTGCTCCCACGGCAGGCCCGTGGCCGCCTCGATGGTCGGGACGATGATGCCGAGCACGTTCAGCGCCCGGCCCGTCTCGCGGCGATAGCCTGGCAGCCAGGTCTGTTGCAGCCGGCGCAGGGCGATGGCCGAGGCCGTGTTGCAGGCCAGCACGACGAGGCTCGCGCCTTCGTCGAACAGCCGGATGCAGCCGGCCCGGGTCAGATCGACGATCTCCTCGCCGGGCCGCCCGCCATAGGGGGCGTTGGCCTGGTCGGCGAGATAGATGAAGTCGGCCGCGGGGAACCGCTCGACGAGCGCACGGTGGACGGACAGGCCGCCCACGCCGGAATCGAAGACGCCAATGGACATGAACTGGCCTTTACCGCCCCGCCCGCGAGGCGTCCATGCGGCGCATTACAGGCCGTTCATGTGACGTTCGGCCAAAAAGGAGGATAGGGTCCCCGCAAACCGGATTTCGGGAGAACCCTCCGTGCATCGTCGTACCTTTCTCGCCACCACCGCGGCCGCCGCGGCCATGACCTCCGTCTCGGGCAAGGCGCTCGCCGCCACGGGCAATCCGCTGCTGCCGCCGTTCGCCGGCCCGCACGGCGGCGTCCCCCCGTTCGACCGGATCAAGACCGCCGACTTCGCCCCGGCGCTGGACGAGGCCATCGCGATCAACCGCAAGGAAATCGCCGCCATCGTCGCCAATCCGGCGCCCCCGAACTTCGCCAACACCATCCTGGCGATGGAGAACAGCGGCCGCGAGCTGACCCGCACCGCCGTGATCATGGGCGTCTACACCTCGACCATGAGCGACAAGCCGATGCAGGCGGTCGAGCAGGAACTCTCGCCGAAGCTGGCCGGTTACGGCGATGAAGTGACCCAGAACCAGGCCCTGTTCGACCGGGTGAAGGCCGTCTACGCCACGCGCGAAACGGCCGGCCTGACGCCCGAGCAGCAGCGGCTGGCCTGGCGCTACTATCAGAACTTCGCCCGTCAGGGCGCGGCCCTGGGCGCCGCCAGCAAGACCCGTCTGGGCGCGATCAACCAGCGGCTGGCGACCCTCTACACGACCTTCAGCCAGAACGAGCTGGCCGACGAGGAAAACTACACCCTGGAGCTGGGCCCGGACGACCTGGCCGGCCTGCCGGAGTCGCTCAAGGCCAACGCCGCCAGCGCGGCCGAGGAAAAGGGCCTCAAGGGCAAGTGGCTGATCACCAACACCCGCTCCTCGATGGAGCCCTTCATCACCTATTCCAGCAACCGCCCCCTGCGCGAAAAGGGCTGGCGGATGTGGATGATGCGCGGCGACAACGGCGACGCCCACGACAACAACGGCATCATCACCGAGATCCTCAAGCTGCGCGCCGAGAAGGCCGGCCTGCTCGGCTACAAGACCCACGCCCACTGGATCACCGCCGACCAGATGGCCGGCACGCCGGACAAGGCCATGGACCTGATGCTGCGCGTCTGGAAGCCGGCCGTGGCCCGCGTCCATGAGGAAGTGGCGATGATGCAGAAGGTGGCCGACGCCGAGGGCGCGGGCATCACCATCGAGGCCTGGGACTACCGCTACTACCTCGAGAAGGTCCGCCTGGCCGAGTACGACCTCGACCAGAACGAGGTGAAGCCCTACCTGCAGCTGGAGAAGATGCGCGAGGCCATGCACTGGGCCGCCGGCCAGCTGTACGGCTTCAAGTTCACCCAGATCAGCGGCGTGCCCGTGGTCCATCCCGACGTGCGCGTCTGGGAAGTGACCCGCGGCGGCCAGCGCGTCGGCCTGTGGTACTTCGACCCCTACGCCCGCGCCGGCAAGCAGTCGGGCGCCTGGATGAACGAGTACCGGACCCAGGAGAACTTCGTCGGCAACGTCACGGCGATCGTCTCCAACAACTGCAACTTCATCAAGGGCAAGCCGGGCGAGCCGGTGCTGATCAGCTGGGACGACGCCTCGACGCTGTTCCACGAGTTCGGCCACGCCCTGCACGGCCTGAACTCGGCGGTGCACTACCCGACGCTGGCCGGCACCAACGTGGCGCGCGACTTCGTCGAGTTCCCCAGCCAGCTCAACGAGCACTGGCTGCCGACCAAGGAAGTGCTCAACCGCTCCGCGCTGCACTACCAGACCGGCAAGCCGATCCCCGCCGAACTCGTGGCCAAGATCGAACGCGCCAGCAAGTTCGGTCAGGGCTTCGCCACCGTCGAGTATCTGGCCAGCGCCCTGGTCGACATGAAGGCCCACCTCGCCGGCGCCACGCCGATCGAGCCGCGCGCCTTCGAGAAGGCCACCCTGGCCGAGATCGGCATGCCGAAGGAGATGATCATGCGTCACCGCATGCCGCACTTCGGGCACATCTTCGCCGGCGACGGCTATTCGGCCGGCTACTATGACTACATCTGGGCCGACACCCTGACCGCCGACGCGGCCGAGGCGTTCGCCGAGGCGCCGGGCGGCTTCTACGACAAGGCCGTCGCCAAGCGCCTGCACGACAGCATCATGAGCGTGGGCAACACCATCGACGCGGGCGAGGCCTTCCGGCGCTTCCGTGGCCGGGACGTCGACACCAGCGCCCTGATGCGCGACCGGGGCTTCCCGGTCGCCTAGACCCTGCGGGGTTCGAGACGCGCCCCCGGGAGGGGGCGCTCCTCACCATGACGGATCTTGGTGTCCGTCATCCTGAGGAGCGGCGAAAGCCGCGTCTCGAAGGACGCACTCATCCCGGCGCCGCCTTGCGCTTCATCCCGAGCACCGCCGCGATCACCGTCCCGGCCAGCGCATAGCCGACCAGCTGGATGATGATCGCCGCGTGGGTGAAGGCCGCGGGATAGCCGTACCAGATCAGGTTCGAGCCGTTGGTCGCCACCGCGACCAACCCGCCGACGGCGACGGCCGCCGCGATGCGACTACCGAAGTCCGACACCGCCAGGATCGAGATCAGCCAGGCCAGCACCAGCGACTGGAAGACCTCCAGCGCCAGCTCCTTGCCGATGTAGGGTCCCATGGCCGTGTCGCGGCCGGGCGGGTGGTAGACCAGCAGCCCAGAGGCTTCCTTCGCGGTGCGCTCTTCCATCGTCTTGCGGGCGGCGGCGTCCTCGGCCTTGCCGCCGTTGCCCGAGCCTGGGAACAGGTAGAGCCCGTCCCGGTCGCCCAGCGCGCCCTGCAAGGTGGCGATGACCGGCGCGTCGTCGGGTATTTCCTGCACCCCCATCTGCCCGAGCGGCAGGGCGGTGTGGGCCAGCGACGTCCAGATGAACATGGCGACGCCGCCCAGCAGGCCGGCGATCAGCAGTCTTCCCATAGTCGTATCTCCCCCAGAGACTGAAAACGGTACTGGGGCGAAAGCTATGCCCGGGACGCCGGGTCGTCGAGTCGAGCGCCTTTCGGGCCGGCGAGGCAGGGATTATCTTCGCGGGATGATCGAGATCACCGGCATTGACCATCTCGTCCTGCGCGCCAGGGACCCCGAGGCCCTGGTGGCGTTCTACACCGGCGTGCTGGGCCTGACGGTCGAGCGGGTCCAGGCGCGCATCGGCCTGACCCAGCTGCGGGCGGGCTCGAGCCTGATCGACATCGTCGGCGTCGACAGTCAACTGGGCCGCCCTGGCGGGGCCGCGCCGGGCGCGGAGGGCCGCAACCTCGACCATTTCTGCCTGACCGTGCGCGGCTTCGATCTGGAGCGGGTCAAGGCCCACCTGATCGCCCACGGCGTCACCCCCGGCGAGGAGGGCGAGCGCTACGGCGCCGGCGGCGAGGGCCTGTCGATCTATCTCAAGGACCCCGAGGGCAACGGGCTGGAGCTGCGCGGCTGACTCCGGCTTGATTTCGCGGCCTTTTCCGCCCATAAGGCCCGCCTTCCGGCGCAGATGCAGTTCAGCGCCCTCTACCGTCACGACCCCTGACAGACGCAAGTCGGGACGAGGACGGCGAGGCCCCCCGTCGACGTGATCGTCCACGGGGGCGAATTGCGTTTGGGCCTCAGGCTTGGGTTTGCGGTTCAGAACACGATGTTCGAAGGCCTTACAGAACGACTTGGCACTGTCTTCGACCGGCTCTCCGGTCGCGGGGTGCTGGGCGAAAAGGATATCGACGAGGCGCTGCGCGAGGTTCGCGTCGCCCTGCTCGAGGCCGACGTCGCCCTGCCGGTGGTCAAGGACTTCATCAGCAAGGCCCGCGAGGACGCGCTGGGCGAGGCGGTCATCCGTTCGATCCGCCCGGCCGACCAGGTGGTCAAGATCGTCTATGACGGTCTGGTCGAGATGCTGGGCGGCGAGACGCCCACCGGCCTGCAGCTGGCGCTGAACCCGCCGTCGGTCATCCTGATGGCCGGTCTGCAGGGCTCGGGCAAGACGACGACCTCGGCCAAGCTGGCCCTGCGTCTGACCAAGATGGACCGGCAGAAGGTCCTGATGGCCTCGCTGGACACCCGTCGCCCGGCCGCCATGGAACAGCTGGCGACGCTCGGGACCCAGATCGGCGTCGACACCCTGCCGATCGTCGCCGGCCAGTCGGCCGTCGACATCGCAAAGCGCGCGCTGCAGGCGGCCAGGCTCAGCGGCTACGACGTGGTCATCCTCGACACCGCCGGCCGCACCACGCTGGACGAGCAGATGATGAGCGAGGCGGCGCAGATCGCGCAGATCGCCTCGCCGACCGAAACCCTGCTGGTCGCCGACAGCCTGACCGGCCAGGACGCCGTGCGCACGGCCAAGGCGTTCCACGAGCGCCTGCCGCTGACCGGCCTGATCCTGACCCGCGCGGACGGCGACGGGCGTGGCGGCGCGGCCCTGTCGATGCGGGCCGTCACCGGCCTGCCGATCAAGTTCCTCGGCGCCGGCGAAAAGGTCGAGGCGCTCGACGTGTTCGACGCCCGCCGCGTGGCCGGCCGCATCCTCGGCCAGGGCGACATCGTCGCCCTCGTCGAGAAGGCCGCCACCGAGCTGGACCAGGCCAAGGCTGAGGCCACCGCGCGAAAGCTGGCCAAGGGGCAGTTCGACCTGGACATGATGTCCGACCAGCTGGCCCAGATGGAACGCATGGGCGGCCTGCAGGGCGTGATGGGCATGCTGCCCGGCGTCGGCAAGATGAAGCAGCAGATCGCCGAAGCGGGCATGGACGACAGGATGATCAAGCGCCAGCGCGCGATCATCGGCTCGATGACCAAGCTCGAGCGCAAGAAGCCCGACATCCTGGCCGCCTCGCGCAAGCGTCGCATCGCCGCCGGGGCCGGGGTCGACGTCGCCGAGGTCAACCGCCTGCTCAAGCAGCACCGCCAGATGGCCGACGCGATGAAGATGATGACCCGCAACGGCGGCGCCGGCTTCGCCCGCATGGCCCAGATGCTGGGCGGCGGCGGCATGGACCATCTCAAGAACCTGGGCGGAGGCAAGTCCGCCCAGCCCGATCCCGAACAGCTGCGCCAGCAGCTGGAGAAACTCCAGGGCGGCCTCGGCGGCGCTGGTTCCGGACTTCCGGGTCTCGGCGGCGGCCCCGCCCTGCCCCCCGGCTTCAATCCCTTCAAGAAATAGAATTAGACCAGAGGACTACCGACAATGCTGAAGATCCGTCTCGCCCGTGGCGGCGCCAAGAAGCGCCCCTACTACTCGATCGTCGTCGCCGACAGCCACTCGCCCCGCGACGGCCGCTTCATCGAGAAGGTCGGCACCTACAACCCGCTGCTGCCCAAGGACGGCCCGACCCCGCGCGTCACGCTGAAGCTCGAGTCGATCCAGGCCTGGATCGCCAAGGGCGCCCAGCCGACCGACCGCGTCGCGCGCTTCCTCGCCGCCGAAGGCATCGGCCAGTGGGCCCACGGCAACAACCCCAACAAGGGCAAGCCGGGCAAGAAGTCGGAAGAACGCGCCGCCGAGCGCGCCCAGCGTGAGGCCGACCGCGCCGCCGCCGCCGCTGAACTCGCCGCCAACCCGCCGGCCCCCGAGCCCGAGCCCGAAGTCGAAGCGCCCGTCGCCGAGGCCCCCGCTGAAGAAGCCGCTCCGGCCGCTGAAGAAGCCCCCGCCGCCGAAGCCGCCGCTGAAGAGGCTCCGGCCGCTGAAGCCGCCGCTGAAGAACCGGCCGAAGGCTGACCCGCATGGCGGCCGACCGCATGATCGCTGTCGGCCGTGTCGCGGGCGCCTTTGGCGTCCGGGGCGAGGTGCGGATCACCAGCTTTACCGAAGAGCCCCTGGCGCTGGCCCGCTTCCGCGAGCTGAAGCGCCAGGACGGCTCGGCGGCCCTGACGATCCTGTCGGGCCGCGACGCCAAGGGCAGCCTCATCTGTCGCTGCGCCGGCGTCGAGACCAAGGAACAGGCCGACGCCCTGCGCGGCCTGCGCCTGTTCATCCCGCGCGAGGCCCTGCCCGCGCCCGATGAGGACGAATTCTATCTGGCGGACCTGATCGGTCTGACCGTGCTCACGCCCGAAGGGGAGACCCTGGGCCTGATCAAGTCGGTGCAGGACTTCGGCGCCGGCGACATACTCGAGATCACCCCCGCCGAGGGCGGCCCGACCTGGTACCTCGCCTTCACCCGCGACACCGTCCCGACCGTGGACATCGCCGGCGGCAAGGTCGTCGTCGTGCGCCCGACCGAGGTCGTGGCCGAGGAAGACGCGGCGGATGAAGAATAGGTCATGACCAGGCTTTAACTGGAGCCGCGGCTCCGGCCTGACGACACTCGCGCCTTTCCATTGCGGGGAGACGCCCATGAACCGACGCCAGACCCTCCTGCTCGCCGCCGGCCTGATCGCCGCGCCCGGCCTCGCCCTCGCCGGCGACCTGACCCCCGCCGACGCCAGGGCGGCTCTCGACGCCCTCGACAAGGGCCTGACCGGCTACATCGACCCGGAGGTCGGCGAGCGCGCCCGGGCCGCCGTGCGCGCCGGTCGCAAGCGCTATCTCGCCCTCGGCGACCGGCAGGCGTTCGCCGAAGCCGTCTCGGCCGACCTGTTCGCCGCGACCAACGACAAGCACCTGAAGCTGTCGGTCACCACCAGCTCGGCCCGGACCGCCCAGCTGTCCGAGGCCGACGAAGCCCTGCTCGAGGGCCGACTGGCCCATGGCCTGATGACCATCCGCCGGCTGCCCGGCAACATCGGCTACTTCAAGCTGCGCTATTTCGCGCCCGACGCCGACGGCGCGGCGCTCGTCGACGCGGCCATGCGCATGCTCAAGGATACCGACGCCCTGATCCTCGACCTGCGGGAGAACACCGGTGGCGGCGGCGAGTCCGACACGCGCCTGCTCGGCCACCTGTCCCGCGAGCCGATCCCGATGGCGGTGATCACCTGGCGCGAGCCGGACGGGACCTTCACCACCATGGCCCGCCATCCCAGCACGCCTGACGGTGGGCCGCTGTACCCGGACAAGCCGGTGTTCGTGCTGATCGCCAACCGCACCTTCTCGGCCGCCGAGGGCGTGGCCTACGACCTGCAGGCCGCCAGGCGCGCGGTGCTGGTCGGCGAGCGGTCGCGCGGCGGGGCCAACCCGAGCAACCGCTTCGTCGGCCTGGGGGCCGGGCTGTCGGTGTTCATTCCCAACGGCCGGGTGAAGCACCCGACGACGGGGACCAACTGGGAAGGCGTCGGCGTCGCGCCCGATGTCGCCACGCCGCCCCAGGAGGCCCTGACCGAGGCGTTCAAGCGCGCGCTGGCCGTGGCGAGGCCGACAATCTCGACGCCGAAGTCGGAGAAGGAGCTGGCCGAAGCGCGCGCCGATCCGCGCGCGGCGCTCGACGAGGCGCTGTAGGAGGCTCCTCCCAACATGAAGGCCAGACAACAGCCGCGGCCGGGCCGCCGTTCAGGTTCGCTCCCGTAGCGTGGGTTTTCGAAAGGGGACCCCGCCATGGAGACCGATCCGCACCCGCCCATCCGGCTCGCCGCCCCGCCGGCGCCCGCGTTCCTCGCGACGACGACCCCGCCCTGCGGGGCGGACGACGAGGGCGCGGCGCGGATCATGCCAGGCGGCATCGGCTATCTGGCCCCGCGCGGGCTGGACGCGGGCGCCATCACCCGGGCCTTCGCCGAGCTGGAGGAGACGCGAGCCCTCATCCTCGACCTGAGGGACCATGACGGCGGGCCGGCGGATGCCGTGATGCTGGGCCATCTGTCGCGTCGGCCGATCCCGATGGCGCGGATCCGCCGCAATGCGGACGGCGGCCTGCTGACCCTGTGGACCGGCCGGGCGACGCCGCCGCGGGACGGCCCGCTTTATCCCGACGCTCCGCTGTTCGTGCTGATCGCGCGCGGCTCGGCCCTGCCGGCCCAGGCCCTGGCCTATGACCTGCGGGCCTGCGGCCGGGCGGTGGTGATCCACGAGATCGAGGCCCCGCCCAGCGAAACGCTGCTGACCGCCTGGCGCCGCGCGCTGAGCCTGCGCGGGCGGATGATGTAGAGCGGGGACATGTACCGAAGGTACGTGTCCCCCAATCGAGATTCAGCGGCGGTTGATTTAGGGGACACGTACCTTCGGTACATGTCCCCTACGGTCAGACCTTCACCCGCATCAGGCATTCCTGGGCCACGCTCGCCGCCAGCACGCCGTCCTGGGTATAGAGTTCGCCGCGGATGAAGCCGCGGCCCTGCGAAGTCGACGGGCAGTCCTGGTCGAACAGGTGCCAGTCGTTGAAGTTGGTCGGGCGGTGGAACCACATGGCGTGGTCGAGGCTGGCCGACTGCATGCCCCTGGTGCGCCAGGTCAGGCCGTGGACCCGCAGCGCGGTCTCCATGAAGGCCATGTCGGAGGCATAGGCCAGCGCCGCCTGCTGCAGCTTGATCGAGTCGCCGATCGGGGACTTGGCGCGCAGCCAGACCTGCTTGCGCGGCGGCTTGGCCACCGGCTTGAACATGTTCTGCGGATCGGGCCAGCGCACCTCGACCGGGCGGCGCTTCATGTGCTCGATCATCGCCGCCGGCATGTCCTTGTTGTCGGCCAGCGCCTGTTCCATCTCGGTCGCCACCGACTCCGGGCTGGGATGGGCGGGCATGGCCGACTGGTGCTCGAAGCCCTCTTCCGGGACCTGGAAGGAGGCCGCGAGGTTGAAGATCTGCTCGCCGTTCTGGATCGCCACCACCCGCCGGGTGGTGAAGCTGCCGCCGTCGCGGGCGCGGTCGACCTGGTAGAGCACCGGGATGCGCACGTCGCCCGGCCGGATGAAATAGGCGTGCAGGCTGTGGCAGACCCGGTTCTCGACCGTCTCGTAGGCGGCCATCAGCGCCTGGGCGATGACCAGCCCGCCGAAGATCCGCGGGAAGCCGTCGTTGGGCGAGACGCCGCGGAACAGGTTCAGCTCGATCGGCTCGAGGGCCAGGGTCTCGATGAGGTTTTCGCTCTCTTGCATGAGGATCGCATATTCCCGCGCGGGGGTGGGAGCAAGCGTCAGCCGTGCTAGAGAGCGCCCCATGCCGTTCACCGCCACCGTCCTGACCATGTTTCCCGAGGCCTTCCCCGGGCCGCTCGGCGTGTCGCTGATCGGCACGGCCTGGCGCGAGCAGGACCTGTGGCGCCTTGAAACAGTGGACATTCGCGCCTTTTCCAAGGATAAGCGCGGCTTCCTCGACGACACCCCCGCGGGTGGCGGTCCTGGACAGGTGATGAAGGCGGACGTGATCGCGGCGGCGCTCGACAGCGTGGACGTCGCGGGGCGGCCGCTTTTGTACATGAGCGCCCGGGGTCGGCCCCTGACCCAGGCGCGGGTGAAACAGTGGGCCGAGGCGCCGGGGATCATCGTCCTCTGCGGCCGGTTCGAGGGGGTGGACCAGCGGGTGCTCGACGCCCGGGGGTTCGAGGAGGTCTCCGTCGGAGACGCGGTGCTCGCCGGTGGCGAGGCGGCGGCGATGGTGGCGATCGAGGCGTGCGTCCGACTGGTTCCGGGAGTGCTCGGGCAGGCGGCCTCGCTGAGTGAAGAGAGTTTCGAGGACGACCTCCTCGAGCATCCGCAGTTCACCAGACCGCGGACGTTCGAGGGCCGGGACATCCCCGAGGTGCTGCTGGGCGGCGACCACAGGAAGGTCGCGGCGTGGCGGCAGGAGATGCGTGAGACGACGACCCGCGAGCGGCGGCCCGACCTCTGGGACCGCTACCTCGCCAACCGACAACCAAAGGGCGTTCCAAGCCCGACGAAACCGAAGGACTGAACCGATGGCCGCGAACATCATCAAGGAACTGGAGAAGGCCGAGAGCGAACGCCTCGCCGCCCTCCGCACCACCCCCGATTTCCAGCCGGGCGACACCGTCCGGGTGAACGTGAAGATCAAGGAAGGCGAGCGCGAGCGCGTCCAGGCCTACGAAGGCGTCTGCATCGCCCGTCAGGGTTCGGGCCTCCACGAGAGCTTCACCGTCCGCAAGATCAGCTTCGGCGAAGGCGTTGAGCGGGTGTTCCCGACCATGTCGCCGATGATCGAAAGCATCGAAGTGAAGCGTCGCGGCGTCGTCCGTCGCGCCAAGCTCTATTACCTGCGCGATCGTCGCGGCAAGTCGGCCCGTATCGCCGAGCGCCAGACGGCCCGCAAGGAATCGGGCGCCGCCGTCGAGGAATAGTCTCCTCCGGCTACCGCTGAAATGGATGAGCCCCGGATCGCAAGGTCCGGGGCTTTTTCATTGCGGGCCGCAAGATCATGCCCGCCGCCCCGCCGTCGGACTGGACGAAAGGGCAGGCCTCGCCCTACATGCCGCCCATGGCTGGCAAGACGCTCTACGACAAGATCTGGGACGCTCACCGGGTGGCGGACGACGCCGGGGAGACGATCCTCTACATCGACCTGCATCTCATCCATGAGGTGACCACGCCGCAGGCCTTCGCCGGCCTGCGCGCCGAGGGCCGCAAGGTGCGCCGGCCGGACCGGACGCTGGCGGTGGCCGACCACAATGTGCCGACCGAGGGCCAGGCCCTGGGCGTCGACGCGGTGGCCGACGAGGAGGCCCGGCTGCAGCTGCAGACCCTGGCCCGCAACGTCGCCGACAACGGCATCGAATTCTTCCCGATGGGCGACATCCGCAACGGCATCGTCCATGTGGTCGGGCCCGAGCAGGGCCGCACCCAGCCGGGCATGACCATCGTCTGCGGCGATTCCCACACCTCGACCCACGGCGCCTTCGGGGCCCTGGCCCAGGGCATCGGCACCAGCGAGGTCGAACACGTCCTGGCCAGCCAGACCCTGCGCCAGCAGAAGTCGAAAAACATGCGGGTGACGGTCAACGGCAAGCTGTCGCCCGGCGTCACCGCCAAGGACATGGCGCTGGCGATCATCGGCAAGATCGGCACGGCCGGCGGCACCGGCCACGTCATCGAGTTCGCCGGCGAGGCCGTGCGCGACCTCTCCATGGAGGGCCGCATGACCCTCTGCAACCTGACCATCGAGGGCGGCGCCCGCGCCGGCCTGGTGGCCCCGGACGAAAAGACCTTCGCCTATCTGCAGGGCAAGCCCGCCGCGCCCAAGGGCGCCGCCTGGGACATGGCCGTCTCCTACTGGAAGACCCTGTTCACCGATCCGGACGCCGTGTTCGACCGCGAGGTGGTGCTGGACGGGCCGTCGATCGCCCCGACCGTGACCTGGGGCACCAGTCCCGAGGACGTCGTGCCGATCACCGGCAACGTGCCTGATCCCTCGACCTACGACACGCCGGACAAGAAGGCCGCCGTCGAACGGGCGCTGGAGTACATGGGCCTGACCGCCGGCCAGCCGATCACCGAGGCCCGCATCGACCGGGTGTTCATCGGCAGCTGCACCAACAGCCGCATCGAGGACCTGCGCGCCGCCGCCGCCGTGGCGCAGCAGGCCTTCCTCGAAGGCCGTCTGGTCGCCGACCACGTCAGGGCGATGGTGGTGCCGGGTTCGGGCCTGGTGAAGGAGCAGGCCGAGGAAGAGGGGCTGGACGCCATCTTCAAGGCCGTCGGCTTCGACTGGCGCGAGCCGGGCTGCTCGATGTGCCTGGGCATGAACCCCGACCGCCTGGCGCCGGGCGAGCGCTGCGCCTCGACCAGCAACCGCAACTTCGAGGGCCGCCAGGGCCGCGGCGGCCGCACCCATCTGATGAGCCCGGCCATGGCCGCGGCGGCGGCGATCGCCGGCCACATCGTCGATGTGAGGGACTTCCTGTGACCCTGACGGCACTGGACCACATCGCGCTGGTCGTCAGCGACCTCGCTGCGGCCGAGGCCGGCTACGAGCGGCTGCTCGGCCGCAAGGCCAACTGGCGCGGCACGATGCACGGGGCCAGCCACGTCTGGTTCCAGCTGGGCAACATGGCGCTCGACGTGATCGCCCCGACCGGCGAGGGCGTGGTCGGCGACACCATCCGCGCCCGCATCGCCAGCCATGGCGAGGGCATCTGGGGCCTGGGCTTCTCGGTCCCCGACATGGCCGCCGCGCAGAAGCGGTTCGAGCGCGTCGGCGTGCCCGCCTATCCGCGCGAGGAGGTCTCGACCAATCCCGCGACCGGCGCGACCCGCGAATGGGCCGTCGCCAGCCTGCGCGCGAAATCGACACACGGGGTCAATCTGTTCCTCGTCGAGAACAAACCCGGCGTGGCGACCTGGCCGGAAGCCGACACGGTCGGCGCGGCGCCGGTCAGCGGCCTCGACCACGTCGTGGTGCGCACGCCCGATCCGGACCGCGCCGCGGCCCTGTACGGCGCGCGGCTCGGTCTCGACATGCGGCTGGACCGCTCGAACCCCGACTGGGGAACGCGGTTGATGTTCTTCCGCCTCGGCGACCTGGTGGTCGAGATCGCCCATGACCTGAAGGCCGGCGTCTCGGACGGACCGGACTCGTTCTGGGGCCTCAGCTGGCGCGTGGCCGACGTGGCCGCCGCCCAGGCCCGCCTCAAGGCCGCCGGCGCCGACGTCTCGGAGGTCCGCACCGGCCGCAAGCCCGGGACCGCCGTCTTCACCCTCAAGGACGCCCCCGGCGGCGTGCCGACCCTCGTCATCGGACCCGCAGCATGAAGCCCTTCACCCGTCTCGACGCCCGCGCCGCGCCGCTGGGCCTGGCCAACGTCGACACCGACCAGATCATCCCCAAGCAGTTCCTCAAGACCGTCGACCGCGAGGGTCTGGCCAAGGGGCTGTTCTACGACTTCCGCTTCGACGAGCAGGGCCGCGAGAAGAGCGGCTTCGTGCTCAACGACCCGGCCTACAAGGGCGCGCAGATCCTCATCGCAGGCGACAACTTCGGCTGCGGCAGCTCGCGCGAGCACGCACCGTGGGCGCTGCAGGATTTCGGCATCCAGTGCGTCATCTCGACGAGCTTCGCCGACATCTTCCGCGGCAACTGCCTCAACAACGGCCTGCTGACCGTCGAGCTGAAGCCGGAGGAAGTCCAGGCGCTGATGGACGAGGCCAAGGGCGGCAACCACCTGTTCACGGTCGACCTGGAGAGCCAGACGGTCACCGCCCCGTCGGGCGCGACGTTCAGCTTCGCGATCGACAAGGACCGCAAGCACAAGCTGCTCAAGGGCCTCGACGCCATCGGCGAGACGCTGCAGCACGGCGTGGATATCGACGTCTATGAATCGAAGGCCGCCCTCAGCCGGCCGTGGCTGGAGCGGGCATGATCCTGATCGTCGGCACGGTCCGGCTGCCGCCGGAGAACATCGCCCTGGCCCGCCCGGCGATGGAGGCGATGGTCACGGCCAGCCGGGCCGAGGACGGCTGTCTCGACTACGCCTATGCCGAGGACCTGCTGGTTCCGGGCCTGATCCGCGTCAGCGAGGCCTGGCGCGACCGCGACGCCCTGAAGGCCCACTTCCAGACCGCCCACATGGCCGCCTGGCGCGCCGTTTTCCCCGCGCTGAACATCACCGACCGCAACCTGTCCCTCTACGAGGCGGGTGAGCCCGAATCGATCTAGAGTTTCCATGTCCCAGACCCTGCTCCTCCTGCCCGGCGACGGCATCGGCCCCGAAGTCATCGCCCAGGTGCGCCGCGTGGCCGCCGCCCTGACGCCCGACCTGACGCTCGACGAGCGCGACTTCGGCGGGATCAGCTACGACCGCCATGGCGTCCCGATCACCGAGGAGGCGATCGCCACGGCCCTGGCCAGCGACGCGGTGCTGATGGGCGCCGTGGGCGGTCCGCAGTGGGCCGGCAACCCGCGCGACAAGCGGCCGGAGATGGGCCTGCTCGGCCTGCGCAAGGCGATGGACGTCTACGCCAACCTGCGTCCGGCCCTGTGCTTCGACGCCCTGGCGGACGCTTCAAGCCTCAAGCGGGAGCTGGTCGCCGGCCTCGACATCATGTTCGTCCGCGAGCTGACGGGCGGGGTCTACTTCGGCCAGCCGCGCGGCATCGAGACCCTGCCCGACGGCCAGCGGCGCGGCTTCGACACCCAGGTCTACACGACCAGCGAAATCGAGCGGGTCAGCCGCGTGGCCTTCGAGCTGGCGCGCGGCCGGCGCAACAAGGTCCATTCGCTCGAGAAGTCGAACGTCATGGAGTCCGGCCTGCTGTGGCGCGAAGTGGTCACCGACCTGCACAAACGCGAGTACGCCGACGTCCAGCTCGAGCACATGCTGGCCGACAACGCGGCCATGCAGCTGGTCCGCCAGCCGACCCAGTTCGACGTGCTGCTGACGGACAACCTGTTCGGCGACGTGCTGTCCGACGCGGCGGCGCAGCTGACCGGGTCGCTGGGCATGCTGCCGTCGGCGGCGCTGGGCGCGGCCGGCGCGCCGGGTCTGTACGAGCCGATCCACGGGTCGGCGCCTGACATCGCCGGCCAGGGCGTGGCCAATCCGCTGGCGGCCATCCTGTCGTTCGAGATGGCCCTGCGCTGGTCGCTGAAGCGGCCGGCCGAGGCCGACCGCCTGTTCGCCGCCGTGGAAGCGGCCCTGGCCGCCGGCGCCCGTACGCGAGACCTGGGCGGGACGCTCTCGACCATCGAGATGGGCGACGCGGTGCTGAAGGCGCTCTGAGCGGCCCTTCCTCTCCCTCCGGGAGAGGATTGTCGTGAGGCGGGATGACTCTGGCGTGTCCCGATCCTAAGTCTCCTCCATGACCACCGCCGACGCCGACTACGAGACCCGCGCCCGCAGCGAGCTGGAGACCTGGCGGGCGGCGATGCTGGCCGAGCCGTCGAAGTTCGCGAAGGCGGCCAAGGACCTGCAGATGCAGGTCAACCGGATGATCCCGGAGAAGATCCACGCCGCCGTGACCAAGGTCATCGAGCAGATGACCCGCGGCATCCTGGCCGGCTCGGACTTCACCGGCGGCGCGCCGCTGGCGACCGGCTCGCTGCAGGTGCGGGAGACCCGCGTGCGCCAGGCGATCAAGGGCTATCGCAACGTCGCCACCGTCGAGGGCGGGGCCACCGGCGCCGGCGGCTTCCTGCTGGCGGCGGCGGACTTCCCGGCCCTGATCGCCATCAAGATCAAGCTGCTGTTCGAGATCGCCGGCCTCTACGGCCACGACACGAGCGACTGGCGCGAGCGGCTGTACATCCTGGCGATCTTCCAGCTGGCCTTTTCGGGCGCCGACCACCGCAAGGACGTCTACCGGGCCATGGTCGAGGGCCGCGCCCCGGCCTCGCCGGAAGACTTCGACTGGCGCCGCTTCCAGCAGGAGTACCGCGACTACATCGACCTGGCGAAGCTGGCCCAGCTGCTGCCGGTCGTCGGCGCGCCGATCGGGGCGATCGTCAACTGGCGACTGGTCGAACAGCTCGGCGAGACGGCGATGAACGCCTACCGGCTGCGCTGGTTCGCGACCCGCTAGAGCCCGAACGTACTGGCGAACGCCCGCTCTCCGGCCGGCGTGAAGGTCACCACCCGCTCGCCCTCGACCCGCTTCGCCCAGCCCAGCGCGTAGATCCGCGCCAGCAGGACCGCGCCGAGCGACCCCGCCAGGTGGCTGCGGCGGACGCTCCAGTCGAGACAACCCCTGCAAAGCGGGCGGCGGCCGGCGCGCAGGGGCGCGAGGTCGACGCCGAAGTCGCGGAAGAAGGCCTCGCCGTCGGCCGTCGGCGCCAGGGTGTCGTCGAGGCGTCCCCGGGCCACCAGCGCTTCCAGCATCGCCACCCCCAGGTCGCCGGCCAGGTGATCGTAGCAGACGCGGGCGCGACGCAGGGCCGGCTCACGGGGACCCGGCCGGGTGCGGGCGTGGCCGGTGCGGGCCGCGAGGCTCATCAGGCCTTCCAGCACCCCGGCCACGTCGTCGCCGGACAGGGCGAAGTAGCTGTGGCGGCCCTGCCGGCGGCCGGTGATCAGCCCGCCCGCCTCCAGCCGCGCCAGATGGGAGCTGGCCGTCTGCGGGGTGACCCCGGCCTCGCGCGCCAGCTCGCCGGCCGTCAGCGCCTGTCCGGCCAGCAGGGCCGTCAGCATGTTGGCGCGGGCCGGGTCGCCGAGCAGGGCGGCGACGAGGGCGATGTCGGGTCCGACTTTCATACTTCGACCCTGAGCGAAACGTTGCCGAAGGACAAGCGGTTAGGGTTCGAGCCTCATCGAACCATCCCCGGAGTCACCGTGTCCGTCGTCTGCCACATCCGCTACGTCATCGACCCCTTCCAGCGCGAGGCGTTTGAAGCCTATGCGCGCAACTGGCTGACCATCATCCCCGCCTGCGGCGGCGACCTGCTGGGCTACTTCCTGCCGCACGAGGGGACCAACACCATCGCCCACGCGATGATCGGCTTCGACAGCCTGGCCGCCTACGAGGCCTATCGCGCACGGCTGAAGGCCGATCCCGCCGGCATGGCCAACTTCCGCCTCGCCCGGGACCAGCGGTTCATCCTCAGCGAGGAGCGGACCTTCCTGACGCCGGTGACGGCGTGATCGCGGTGATCTTCGAGGTCGATCCGCGCGAGGGGCTGCGCGAGGACTACCTGGCCACGGCGGCCCGGCTTCGGCCGCTGCTGGACGAGGTCGACGGCTTCCTGTCGATCGAGCGGTTCGAGAGCCTGACGCAGCCGGGCAAGGTGCTGTCGCTGTCGTTCTGGCGCGACGAGGCGGCGGTGGCCGCCTGGCGCGGCCAGGACGAGCACCGGGCGGCCCAGGCGGACGGGCGCGCCCGGATCTTCACGGACTATCGTCTGCGCGTGGCCGCGGTGACGCGGGACTACGGCATGGCCGACCGGGACCAGGCGCCGACGGACGGGCGGGCCCCGCGCCCCGGCTGACGCCGTCAGGCCCTTTCGCTGTCGAGAAACTGCAGCGCCGCCGCCGGATAGCGCTCGCCGGCCGCCGCGCCGCGCGGGGCCGCCGCCTCGATGGCGGCCAGATCAGCGGGTGTGAGGGTCACGTCCGCCGCACCGAGCGCCTCGGCCAGTCGGTCACGTCGCCGGGCGCCGACCAGCGGGATGATGTCGTCGCCCCGCTGCGCCACCCAGGCGATGGCCAGCTGGGCGGTGGACACGCCCTTGTCCTGCGCGATGGTCCGCAGGGCCTCGACCAGGGCCAGGTTGTGATCGAGGTTGTCGCCCTGGAAGCGCGGGCTGAAGGCGCGGATGTCGCGCTCGGCCGCCGGCCTGTCCCTGGTCCAGTGGCCGCTGATCAGGCCGCGCGACAGCACGCCGTAGGCCGTGACGCCGATGCCGAGGTCGCGACAGGTCGGCAGGATGGCGTCCTCGATGCCGCGGGAGATGATCGAGTACTCGATCTGCAGGTCGACGATCGGATGGACGGCCGCCGCCCGCCGCAGGGTTTCGGGGCCGACCTCCGACAGGCCGACGTGGCGCACGTAGCCGGCCCTGATCATGTCGGCGATGGCGCCGACCGTGTCCTCGATGGGCACGGCGGGATCGAGGCGCGCGGGACGATAGACGTCGATGTAGTCGACCTGCAGACGCTTGAGCGAATAGGCGAGGAAGTTCTTGATCGCCGCCGGCCGGCAGTCCTGGCCGAGGAAGCCGCCGGACGGGTCGCGCAAGCCCCCGGTCTTGACGCTGAGCACGACCTTGTCGCGGTCCACGGTCTTCAGCGCCTCGCCGACCAGCATCTCGTTGTGGCCCATGCCGTAGAAGTCGCCGGTGTCGATCAGGGTGACGCCGGCGTCGACCGCGGCCTGGAAGGTGGCCAGGCTCTCGGCGCGGTCGCTCTGGCCATACCAGTCGGTCGACATGCCCATGCAGCCGAGGCCGAGGGCCGACACGGCCGGGCCGGTGGTTCCGAGTTTGAGGGTTTTCATGAGCAGGTCTCCGTCTTACGTGGAGGCGACTATGCGCGCCGGAGGGCTGTGCGATAATCCAGCCTCATCAACACAAGTCGTTTCGATTTGCGCACAATGCAGACACCGGATCTCGCCGACCTGGACGCCTTCGCCGCCGTGGCTCGCGCGCGCGGCTACCGCGGCGCGGCGGCGCTCCGCGGCGTGTCGCCCTCCAGTCTGAGCCAGGCCGTGCGGCGGCTGGAGGAGCGCCTCGGCGTCCGGCTGCTCAACCGCACAACGCGCAGCGTCACCCCCACAGAGGCGGGCGAACGTCTGCTGGCCCGGCTGGCGCCGAGCCTGACGGAACTGGCGCTGGCGCTCGACGAGGTCAACGCCTTCCGCGACAGCCCGACCGGGACCCTGCGCATCAACGTGCCGACGGTCGCGGCGCGGCTGGCCCTGCCCGGTCTGGTGACGCCGTTTCTGGCCGCCCATCCCGGCATCACCCTGGAGGTCGTCGCCGAGGACAGCCTCGTCGACGTTCTGGCGGCGGGCTTCGATGCGGGCGTGCGCTATGACGAGCGGCTGGAGAAGGACATGATCGCCGTGCCGCTGGGCCCGCCCGAGCGCTATGTCACGGTCGGGTCCCCCGCCTATTTCGCCCGTCACGGCCGGCCGGCGCATCCCGACGAACTGCTGGGGCACGCCTGCATTCGTCACCGCTTTCTCAGCGGCGTCTCGCTGCCGTGGGAATTCGAGAAGGACGGCGTGGTTGTGCGCGTCGTGCCGATCGGCCCGCTGGTCAGCAATGTCGCCGACCTGGGCCTCGCCGCGGCCCAGGCCGGGCTGGGGCTGGCGCGGACGTTCGAGGGCTTTGCCGCGGCGGCCGTGGCGGCCGGTCGACTGGAGACCGTACTGGATGACTGGTCGCCGCCGTTCACCGGCCCTCTCCTCTACTATCCCAGCCGGCGGCAGATGCCCGCGCCCCTGCGGGCCTTCGTGGACTTCCTGCGCGCGCGCCGGCCGGCGCGGGCCGGCAATCCGTAACTTGCGTCCCGACGCGAGCGGGCCGATCCTTGACCCCTTCCGGAGATGCGACATGGCCGAAGAGCCGCCTGAAACCCCCTTCCCGCCGCCGCCGGCCAACCGGGGCCCCATCGCCATAGCCTTCATCGGGGCCGGCATCGGCCTGATGGGCGTCGGCCAGACGGTCCTGCACAGCGCCCCGATGGCCTATGCGGGCCTCGCCGTGCTGGCCGTCGGCATCGTGTTCGGCGTGCAGAGCCAGCAGGGAAAGTGATGCCGGCGCGGGGAGCGTTCATCGCGCTGGCCCTGCTGGCGGGGCCGGCGGCGGGCCAGACGGCGACGGCGCCGGCGGCGGCCTGCACGGCGGCGGAGCATCGGCAGTTCGACTTCTGGGTCGGACGCTGGGACGTCTATCCCACCGGCCAGGCGAAGCTGGTCGCCCACAGCCTCATCGAGCGGCTCTACGGCGGCTGCGCGATCCGCGAGAACTGGATGCCGCTGAGCGGCGGCGAGGGCGGCAGCCTCAGCAACTACGTCGCGCGGGAGAAGGGCTGGCGTCAGACCTGGCTCGACTCCAGCGGCGCTCGGGTCGAGTTCACCGGCGGCTGGAACGGGGTCGCCATGGTGATCACCGGCGCGTGGCCCGGCGCGGTGAAGCCCGGCCAGGACGCCCTTGTGCGCATGACCTACACGCCCAGCCCGGACGGATCGGTGCGCCAGTTCGGCGAGGCGTCCACCGACGGGGGCAAGACCTGGGCCCCGAACTTCGACTTCACCTACCGGCCCTCCAGGACCGCCGACTGATCTCGCGCCGGACGGACCGTGCGTGCAGAACCGGTGCGGACGCGATGGAGAACCGGACCCAAAAGGGGCCCTGAAGCCGCCGTGAGGTTTCCTTTGCTTGCGCCGAAAGGCCCGCAGGCGTAACGGAAACCCGTTTTCAGTGAAGGAGAAGACCGATGGGATACCGGGTCGCCGTGGTCGGCGCCACGGGCAATGTGGGCCGTGAGATGTTCAACATCCTCGAGGAAGTGAACTTCCCCGTGGACAAGATTCACGCGATCGCCAGCCGCAAATCCATTGGTGTCGAAGTGTCCTTCGGCGAAAAGATCCTCAAATGCGAGGACCTGGAGCAGTTCGACTTCTCGACCGTCGACATCGTCCTGATGAGCGCCGGCGGCGCCGTCTCCAAGGCCTGGGCCGAGCGGATCGGCAAGGCCGGCCCGGTCGTGATCGACAACTCCTCGACCTGGCGCATGGACCCGGACGTGCCGCTGATCGTGCCGGAAGTGAACCCCGACGCGGTCGTGGACTTCACGAAGAAGAACATCATCGCCAACCCGAACTGCACCACGGCCGGGTTGCTGGTGGCGCTCAAGCCGCTGCATGACGCGGCGAAGATCAAGCGCATCGTCATCTCGACCTACCAGTCGGTGTCCGGCTCGGGCAAGGAGGGCATGGACGAGCTGTGGGCCCAGACCAAGGGCGTCTTCGTCCTCGGTGCGCCCGAGCCCAAGAAGTACCCCAAGCAGATCGCCTTCAACGTGATCCCGCAGTGTGACTCGTTCATCGACGACGACTCCGGCGACACCAAGGAAGAGCGCAAGATGGCCGACGAGACGCACAAGATGCTCGACCCGGCGATCCGGGTCAGCGCGACCTGCGTGCGCGTGCCGGTGTTCGTCGGCCACGGCGAGAGCGTCAACATCGAGTTCGAGAGCGCCCTGAGCGACGACGAGGCCCGCGAAATCCTGCGCGAGGCGCCCGGCGTCGTGGTCATCGACAAGCGCGAGGACGGCGGCTACGCCACGCCCAAGGACATCCAGGGCGAGTTCCCGGTCTACGTCAGCCGCATCCGCAATGACCCGTCGCTCGAGCACGGCCTGTCGCTGTGGGTGGTCTCCGACAACCTGCGCAAGGGCGCCGCGCTCAACGCCATCCAGATCGCCCAGCTGCTCCACGACCGTGGACTGATCAAGCAGCGCGCCCTGGCCTGACGACAACCCCGCAAGAAGCGGGTGGAATGATCAGGGGCCCGGGACCAGCTTCCGGGCCCCTTGTTTTTTGGAGTTTCGCCATGCCGCCGGCGAAGGACGAAGGCCGCGCCGCGCTGTTGGCGGCGCTGACCTGCTACACCCTGTGGGGCCTGTTCCCGATCTACATGCACGCCCTCGGTCACGCCGGGGTGAGCCCACTCGAGATCACCGCCCAGCGGGCCGCCTGGGCCGTGCTCTGGGCGGCGGGGCTGGTCCTGGTGGCGCGCAAGCAGGGCGATCTGGCGCGCATCCTGCGCGAGCCCCGCACCCTCGGCCTCCTGCTCGGTTCGGCGATCCTGATCAGCATCAACTGGCTGCTCTACGTCGTGGCGGTGAACAGCGGGCGGACGCTGGAGGCCAGCCTCGGCTACTACATCAACCCGCTGCTCAACATGGCCGCCGGAGCGCTGTTCTTCCGCGACCGGATCGACCGGTTCGGCATGACCGCCATCGCCCTCGCGACCGTCGGGGTCGCTGTGCAGACCGCCGCCGTCGGCCACCCGCCCCTGCTGTCGCTGGGTCTGGCGTTCAGCTTCTGCGGCTACGGCCTTATCCGCAAACAGGTGCGCGCCGACGCCGAAACCGGGCTGCTGGTCGAGACCGCGATCCTCGCCGTCCCCGCGACGCTCTATGTCATCTGGCTGCAGCGCCAGGGCCTCGGCCACCTGGGATCCAGCCCGGCCGCGACGGCGCTGCTGCTGCTGTCGGGCCCGTTGACCATCGCCCCGCTGGCGCTGTTCTCCTGGGCCGCGCGGCGGATTTCGCTGGTCTGGCTGGGGTTCATCCAGTTCGTCGCCCCGACGCTGCAATTCCTAGTCGGCGTGGCCTCGGGCGAGGCGTTCACACCCCTGCGGGCGGTCGCCTTCGCCTTCATCTGGATCGGGGCGGGCGTGTTCGCCTATGGCGCCTGGCGACGCACCCGACGGTTGGCGATCGCCTGAAACCGGTTAGGGTCGCCTTGTGATGACCCGGCGGACAGTCCTGACCAGCGGCGCGGCGACGGCGATGACGGCCGGCGCGCCCGATCCGCTGGCCGGGCTGCTGTCCGGCGACGGCGACGCCGGCCTGGCGGTCCCGGCCTGGGCCGCCACGGCGGGCTCCGCGCGGGGCGACCGGCCGGCCTTCGCCCGCGCCGACGGACTGGCCAGCATCACCGCCGGCCGCGCCATGACCGTCGATGCGCCCGTGCGCATCGCCTCGATCTCCAAGCTGGTGGCGACCCTGGGCTTCATGACCCTGGTCGAGGCGGGCAAAGTCGGGCTCGACGACGACGCCGGCGACATCCTCGGCTTCCCCCTGCGCCACCCGCTGTTTCCGGCCGAACGGATCACGCCGCGGCGGCTGCTCTCCCACACCGCCGGCCTGCGCAACGGGCCGAGCTATCCGGTCGGCTTCGGCCGCCCGCTGAGCGCGGCCCTGACGCCCGGCGGCGCGCAGTGGGACGACGGCGCCTGGTTCAGCCCGGCGAGCGAGCCCCCCGGCGACTGGTTCGCCTACGCCGACGTGAACGTCGCCGTCATCGCCCAGGTCATCGAGCGGGTCAGCGGCCAGCGGTTCGACCGGTTCATGACCGAGCGCCTGTTCCGGCCGCTGGGCCTGGACTGCGGCTACAACTGGAGCGGCGTCGGCCAGGCCGCGCGCGACCGCGCCGCAGTCCTGTACCGCAAGGCGCCGTCGGATGAGGGGCCGTATGATCCTGCCGGGCCATGGATCGCCCAGCTTGACGACAGCGTGCCCGCTGCCCCGGTCATTCCGCATCCGCGTGCGCCGGAGGCCGGCGACCGGCCGCTGGACAGCTACCGGCCCGGCGAGAACGGCTTTGTCTTCTCACCGCAGGGCGGCTTGCGGGCGAGCACCGAGGACCTGGCCCGCATCGCCGCGCTGATGGCCCGCGGCGGCGGGTCGATCCTCAAGCCGGCGACGCTGGCGCGCATGACGACGCCGGTCTGGCGGTATGACCCGAAGCGGCCGAACGGCGACGCCTATGGCGGCTCGATCCTCGCCTATGGCCTCGCCTGCCAGACCCTGACCGGCGCGGCGGGCGACCGCCTGTTCGACGGCTGTGCGGGCTGGATCGGCCACGCCGGCGACGCCTACGGCCTGACCTCCGGCCTGTGGGTCAATCCGGAGACCGGCCGCTGGTTCACCTACGTCATCACCGGCGAGGCGCGCTCGCTGAAGGCCAACAGGGGCCGGTCAGGCTTCACCCGTCAGGAAGAGCGGCTGGCGGGGGTGCTGGCGGGAGTCTGAGGGGCCATGTACCGCCTTCGGTACGTGTCCCCTTTTACAGACTCGCGTACGCCGCCTCGATCAGGCGCGTCGAGCGCGGGTCGCCGATCAGGTGGACGTCCTGCCGGTTCATCACATAGGCGCCGGCGAGGCGGCGGTCCGGATCGGCGAAGGCGCAGCTGCCGCCCCAGCCACTGTGGCCGATGGTCGTCGGGGTCGGGCCGTAGAAGAAGTTCGGTTCGTTGCGCATGAAGCCGGCGCCCCAGCTCATCTCGAACGGCAGGACCAGATCCTGGCCGCGGATGCGCTCACGGCCGGCCTCGGCCACGGAGGCCGGCGAGAGGATGTGCACCCCGTCGACCTCGCCGTCAGTGGCCAGCGCGCCCATGAAGCGCGTCAGGGCCTCGGCCGTGGTGTGGCCGTTGGCCGAGGGGATCTCGATGCGCCGCCAGTCAGCCGAGCCCCGGCCGCTGGGCGCGGCCCAGGGCGAGAGGAAGGCCGCCTTCTTCGGGTCGGTGACCTCGCCGAACTGCGGCAGGGCCGAGGGCGGCTTCAGCTCGGCGCAGCGGGCGTGTTCGCTGTCGGGCAGGCCGATCCACAGGTCGAGGCCGGCCGGTTCGGCGATATCCTCACGCAGGGCGGTTCCCAGCGTGCGGCCGTCGACGCGGCGGAACAGCTCGCCGACCAGATAGCCGATGGTCAGGGCGTGATAGCCGCTGGCCGAGCCGACCGGCCACAGCGGGGCCTTGGCGGCCAGCATGGCGGCGATGACCGGCGGATCGTACCAGAGGGTCGGATCGATCGGCTCGACGAAGCCGGGCAGGCCGGCCTGGTGCGAGATCATCTGCTCGACGGTGACCGCGCCCTTGCCCTCGGCGGCGAACTCCGGCCAGACCTCGGCGACCGGCTGGGTCCAGCGCAGGCGGCCCTGCTCGACCAGCCGGGCGATCATCGTCGCGGCCACGGCCTTGGTCGTCGAATAGACGGGCGTCAGGGTGCGGGCGTCGAACGGGACGGTCTGCTTCTTGTCGGCCCAGCCGGCCCACAGGTCGACGACGATCTCGCCCTCGACGGAGAAGGCGAACCGGGCGCCCAGCTCCTTGCCCTCGGCGAAGTTGGCCGCGAACGCATCGCGGACGGGCTCGAAGCGCGGTTCGCAGATGCCGTGGATGTCGATGCTCACGCCAGCCTCTCGATGCGGACGGTGGGACTGGCCTGTTTGATCCGCGCGCCCATGGCCACGATCGGCAGCTCGGGCGAGGCCCAGATGCCGGCGGACGCGATGGTTTCGGCCAGACCGCCGACGGCGCGGGCCAGGCCGTAGGACGGCGTCTGCCCTTCCAGCAGCGCGGCGGCGAACAGGGCGGTCAGCAGATCGCCCGTGCCGCTGGGCACGGTCTCGCCGGCCTTCTGGTGCGCGGCCAGCCAGGCCTCGCGCTTGTCGGCGTAGACCACGCCGATCTCGGCGCCGCGAATGACGGAGGAGACCAGGACGGCCTTGCCGAGCAGGCGGGCGGCGCGCACGGCGGCCTCCGGGCTGCGGGCGTCGGCGCCGGTGATCCGCTGCAGCTCCCAGCTGTTGGGCGCGACCAGATCGGCCTTGGGGATGAGATGGTCGATGACCGCCTGGGCGACCTCGGCCGGGACGAACAGGCCCTTGCCGGAATCGCCGATCACCGGATCGACGACGATCATCGGCTTGCGGGCGAAGGCGCCGTCGCGCGGCGCGGCCTTGACCGCGTCGATGGCCCGGGCCGCGGCCTTGACCTGGTCGACGCTGGCGAAATAGCCGGTCAGGACCAGGTCGGTCATGCCGAACAGGCCGTTGGCCTCGACCCCGTCGAGCATGCCTTCGAAGGCCTCGATCGGCACCTGCGCGCCACCGGGGGCGCCCCAGCCGGGGTGACGGCCGTAGAGCACGGTGGGGATGACCACCGGATCGATCTTGAACTGGGTCAGCGCCAGCGCCTGGGCGGAGCCGCCAACCCGGCTCCCCGCGACGTGGCTCGACATGATGAGGGCCATGGGCATGGCGAGGGGCTTAGCGGAGGCGGGGGAGGTTGGGTAGGGGGCGACGGTGGATTGACAGTCCGCGACCACAAACCGAAGCTCTCGTGATGATAAACCGGCGACGCGCGTTACTCGCGGGACTTGTGCTGGCCGCGCCAGGCGTTGGCCGCGGGCAGACGCCGCTCACGCCGGACGAAGCCCTGTCGGAACAGGGTCTCTACCTGCCCGAGCTGGGCCGGCTTCTGGAGGCGGTGAAGTCCAGCCCGATCCAGCGGCAGGTCCTGGCGCAGTACCGGGCCACGCTGGGCGACGAGGCCGGCGCGATGCGCGAATGGATGGCCCAGCGATCGTCCACCGCCCCCGTCCCGCCGGCGGACACCACCGACTATGAACCCTGTCGGGCCGAGCCGGCGCTGGACGCCATCGTCGCGGCCGCGCGCGGCAGGCGGCTGGTGATAATCAACGAGGCTCATCACGCCTCGCGTTGCCGGGCCTTCGCCGCCCGGGTTCTGGACCGCCTTCGCGACGAAGGATTCGACCTGCTGGCCGCCGAGGATTTCACCAGTGATCCGGAAGTCCGCTTCGCCGAGCGGATGGCCAATGGCGATCCGGTGACCACCGACCTTTCCAACTATGGCCGCGACCCCGTCTACGCCGAGCTGATCCGCAGAGCCCGGGCAGGGGGCTATCGGCTGGCCTGTTACGAGATGACTCCGGCCCAACGGCCGCCGAATGACGCCGACGGTCCGACCCGCGTCGCGACCCGCGAGGCGGCGGAGGCCGCGAACCTCGCGGCCCTTGTGCATGACAATCCCGACGCCCGCCTGGTCGTTTATTGCGGCCATGGACATCTGGCGGAGAAGACAATGGGCGCCAACACGGTGATGGCGACCCGGCTGAAGGCGGCGACCGGCATCGACCCCCTGACGATTGATCAGTCCCTGGGCCTTCCGTCGCCGGCCGGCGTTTTCGAGTCGCCGACCATCACGGCCGTGCTCGTGCATTTCAAACCGACCGAACCGATCATCGTGCGGGCGCCCGACGGCTCCTCGCTGGCCTTCGGGATCTTCAGGGGCGCCGTCGACCTGACCGTCTTTCATCCCCGGCTGCCGGATGACGCCGATGGTCGTCCGGCCTGGCTGGCCGGGGACGGTCGGCAGCGGGCCGTGTTCGCGCTCCGGCGACCGGCGCCGCCCGGCGCCCTGCTGCAGGCGGCTCCGGCGGCCGAGGCCCTGGCCGCGCCCAACGTCGTTCCCGCCGACCAGTACATGGCCCGGCCCGGGGCGAGGGAGGCGGTCTTCTTCCTGCGACCGGGCGCCTATGACGTTCGTCTGGAGACGAACACCGGGCGCAAGGTGCTCGGACCGTTGGCCGTCGGCGCGCCGGCGGCGGGAGGCTAGTCAGGACGCATGCGTATCGCCGCCCTCATTTTCCCGGCGCTGCTGCTGACGGCGGCCTGCAAGCCGGGCACGGAGGTCGTCACGGCGCCGTCTCCCGAACCGGCGTCAAACGCGCCGGCGCCGGCGCCCGACGCAGGCCCGGGCCCGCCGGAGCCTCCGGAGGTGTTTCCCGTGCCGGCCGGAACGGCCTGTGACATCCGCGGCGGCTGGTCCGAGGACAAGGACCCGGCCGGTCTGAACGTTCGCGCCGGGCCGTCGCCGACGGCGCCGATCGTCGGCAAGCTGCCGCCCCCGCGCTACGATCCCGACTTCGAGCGGGAGATGAAGGCCGACTTCGACATCCTCGAGATCCGCGACGGCTGGGTGCGGATCGGCATGAAGAACCCGGACGATTGGAGTCCGGCCTATCCCAGGCCGCCGGCCGGCTGGATCAGCGCGCGCTACGTCGGGTTCGACCTGCAGTCGGACAAGGCCTTCGCGGCGCCCGATCCGAAATCACGGCTCATCGCCTCCGCCTGGGAGACCGCCGACGGCATTCACGCCTTCGGCTATCGCTATCCGAGCGAATGCCGGGGGCGATGGGTCAGGCTGCTGGTCACCGACCGGCAGGGCAGGGAGAGCCCGGCCTGGGCCCGCGGCGTCTGCAACAACCAGGAGACCACCTGCGACGGCGGCGCGGAGGGGGACTTTTTCGAGCCCCCCGAGCACATGCCGGGCCGGAACGGCCCCTAGTACCGGTAGTGGTCCGGCTTGAACGGACCCTGCTCGGGCACGCCGATGTAGTCGGCCTGGTCCTTGCGCAGCACGGTCAGCTTCGCGCCCAGCTTGCCCAGGTGCAGCATGGCGACCTTTTCGTCGAGGTGCTTGGGCAGGGTGTAGACCTGATGCTCGTAGGCCTTGAGGTTGGTCCACAGTTCGATCTGGGCCAGCGTCTGGTTGGTGAACGAGGCCGACATCACGAACGACGGGTGGCCCGTGGCGTTGCCGAGGTTCACCAGCCGGCCTTCGGACAGCAGGATGATCTTCTTGCCGTCCGGGAATTCCACGTGGTGGACCTGCGGCTTGATCTCGTCCCACTTGAAGTTCTTCAGGCCGGCGACCTGGATCTCACTGTCGAAGTGGCCGATGTTGCAGACGATGGCGTTGTTCCGCATCGCCCGCATGTGGTCGACGGTGATGACGTCCTTGTTGCCGGTGGCCGTGACGAAGATGTCGGCCTTGCCGGCGACGTCGTCGAGGGTCTGGACCTCGTAGCCTTCCATGGCCGCCTGCAGGGCGCAGATCGGGTCGATCTCGGTGACGATGACGCGGGCGCCGCCCTGGCGCAGCGAGGCGGCCGAGCCCTTGCCCACGTCGCCGTAGCCGCAGACCACGGCCACCTTGCCGGACAGCATCACGTCGGTGCCGCGGCGGATGGCGTCGACCAGGCTTTCACGGCAACCATAGAGGTTGTCGAACTTGGACTTGGTCACGCTGTCGTTGACGTTGATCGCCGGGAACGGCAGCTCGCCCTTGGCGGCCAGCTGGTACAGGCGGTGCACGCCTGTGGTGGTCTCTTCCGAAACGCCGGTGATCGAGGCGGCGATGGCCGAATAGAAGCCGGGCTTCTCCTTCAGATAGGTCTTCATCACCGCATAGAGGGCTTCTTCCTCTTCATTGGTCGGGTGATCGAGCAGGGTCGGATCCAGCTCGGCCTTGGGGCCCAGCACGCAGAGCAGGGTCGCGTCGCCGCCGTCGTCGAGGATCAGGTTCGGATAGCCGCCGTCCGACCATTCGAAGATCTTGTGGGTGTACTGCCAGTACTCGTAGAGGGTCTCGCCCTTGATGGCGAAGACCGGGGTGCCGGTGGCGGCGATGGCCGCGGCGGCGTGGTCCTGGGTCGAGAAGATGTTGCAGCTGGCCCAGCGCACATCGGCGCCGAGGTCCTTCAGCGTCTCGATCAGCACGGCCGTCTGGATGGTCATGTGCAGCGAGCCGGCGATCCGCGCGCCCTTGAGCGGCTTGTCCTTGCCGAACTCGTGGCGGAGCGCCATCAGGCCGGGCATTTCCGTCTCGGCGATGGCGATTTCCTTGCGGCCGTAGTCGGCCAGCGCGATGTCGCGCACGATGCTGTCGGTCACGCGGGGGACTCCTGTCCACTGGGGGGCGAGCGCGCTGTATAGCGGCCTCGCCCCGCTATCGCAAGAAACGCATAAAGATATCTTTATGTCACACCCAGAAGCGACGGACCCCGGCGAAGGCGTCCAGGTCGGCCTGGGCGGCCTTTAGCAGCGCCGCCTCGCCGGTCGAGCGCTCGCCGACGAGCCAGCCGGCCGCGAGCGCCGCCCGGGCCTCGCCGTCGCCCAGGACCAGATCGCGGGCCAGGTCCTCGCTGAACGCCAGGTCGTTGAGGACGCCCAGACTGTCCTGAAGCTGCTTGAGCGCCGCCGTCAGCCGGTCGCGCCGCCGGGGATGGTCCGGAAACAGCCCGCCGAGGTCCTCGACCGCGTAGCGCAGGATCTTGGCCTGGATGCGCACATCGTGCCGGGCCGAGCGGTCGAGCCGGGCCAGATGGCGGCCGGCCTTGAGAATCCGGCGCCGGCGCCGGCTGAGCCGGTCGGCGACCATGTCGCGGGCCGGGGCGTCGCGACGGGACGCGTCGCCGAGGGGTCCGGTCCAGTCGCCCAGCTGGACCCAGGCCGTGGCGTCGAGAACCAGCCGCCGGAAGGTCGCGCTGTCGATCGCGGCCGCGACGCGTCTGTAGGCGCGGGTCTGGGCGGACAGCAGGTCCTGCCCGAACGCCGCCAGCCCCGCCAGATCATGATGGGCCGCCGCCGCGGGCCGCCAGACATCGGCGATGAAGACATCGAGATTTCGCGCCTCGTCCAGCTCGCCCGCCAGCCACTTCAGGCGCGCCTTGATGTCGGCCGCCTCCGGGCCCTCAATCACCGGCCGGAAGATCGACATGTGCGCCCGCAGCCGCCGCACCGCGACGCGCACCTGGTGAACGCCCTCGGGCCCGGGCGTGGCGCGCAGGCTTTCCGCCCCCGCCGCCAGATGGGCCAGGACCGCGCCGGCCACCGCCTGGAACGCCTGGCCGGCCGTGTCATCGGACGACAGGGCCGGAACGGTGTGCCGCGGCCGCGCGAGCGCCTCGCCCGAGGCCAGGCGATAGCCGCGCTCGGCCTTGCTGACGGCGGACAGACGCAGCGGCGTGGTCTCCATCAGACCGCGCGCGAGATCGAACAGCACCGCCGGCGCGCCGGCCTTGAGCTCCAGCTCCAGCTCGAGCACCGGCGTGGCGCGGTCGCCGACGACGATCTCGCCGCGATCCAGCGCCAGCTCGATCTCGCCGCCGCCGTGGTCGACGCGGCGCGTCATGCGCTCGACCCGCACCGCGAAGACCGGCTCGAGGGTTTCACCTTCGGCCAGGACGGCGGGGGTGCTCGCCAGCAATGCCGGATCGGGGGCCTCGGTCGCGACCGGCCATTCCCATTCCGAGCGCCCGCCCTCCACCGTGGCGGCGGCCTTCAGGGTCTGGGTGAGCCCCTTCGCCGACCGCCGCACCCGCAACCCGAACCCGGTCCGGGCGAGACGCCGGTCCGGCGTGTCGAAATAGACGGCCGCCAGGTCGTCGCGTTCGCCGCCGGCCAGCAGGGGCAGCACGCCCGCCACCTGATCCGGGTCGAGCAGGAACTTCAGTTCGATCTCGTTGGCGGGCTTGGTCATTCCTCGTCTCTGGTCCCTCATTCCGGGTCGCGCAAGCGCCAGAGACTGGCTAGAAGGCTCCGGTCAGACCGGAGTTATCCCGCATGAACGCCCCCGCCCGCTTCGTCGATCCCGCCCAGCCGCGCCACGACTGGACCCGCGAGGAGATCGAGGCGCTGTTCGCCCTGCCATTCACCGAACTCGTCTTCCAGGCCGCCGCCGTCCACCGCGAATGGTTCGACCCGACCGAGCTGCAGCTGTCGCAGCTGCTGTCGGTCAAGACCGGCGGCTGCGCAGAGAATTGCGGCTACTGCAGCCAGTCGGCCAGCTTCAAGACCGGGCTCAAGGCCGAGAAGCTGATGGAGCTGGACGAGGTGCTCGCCGCCGCGAAGCGGGCCCAGGACGGCGGGGCGCAGCGCTTCTGCATGGGCGCCGCCTGGCGCGACCTGAAGGACCGCGACCTGCCGCGCGTGGCCGAGATGATCACCGGGGTGAAGGCCATGGGCCTGGAGACCTGCGTGACGCTGGGCATGCTCAAGGCCGAACAGGCCGTGGCCCTCAAGGACGCCGGCCTCGACTACTACAACCACAACCTCGACACCTCGCCGGAGTACTACGACAAGGTCGTCACCACCCGGACGTATGACGACCGGCTGGAAACGCTGCAGCACGTGCGCGACGCCGGCATCTCGACCTGCTGCGGCGGCATCGTCGGCATGGGCGAGAGCCGTCAGGACCGCGCCAGCTTCCTGCACCAGCTGGCCACCCTGCCGGTCCACCCTGACAGCCTGCCGGTCAACGCCCTGGTGCCGATCGCCGGCACGCCGCTGGGCGACCAGGTCAGGCGCGACGGCGAGATCGACCCTCTGGAGTTCGTGCGCACCGTGGCCGTGGCCCGGCTGGTCTGCCCGAAATCGATGGTCCGCCTGTCGGCCGGGCGCGACGACATGAGCCGCGAGACCCAGGCCCTGTGCTTCCTCGCCGGCGCCAACTCGATCTTCATCGGCGGCAAGCTGCTGACCACCCCCCTGCCCGGCCAGGACGAGGACAGCCTGCTGCTGAAGGACCTGGGGATGAAGCCGATGGCGATGGGCGCGAGCGCCTAACGCTCCTCGTCGAACCGGTTCGCCACCAGCTCGCACAGCGCGTCGACGGCCTGCTCCGCCTCGGCGCCCTCGGCCCTGATCTCGATGGTCGAGCCGATGCCGGCGGCCAGCATCATCAGGCCCATGATCGAGCGGGCGTCGACGCTCGTGCCGTCGCGCGACACGGTCACCTCGGCGTCGAAGCCGGAAGCCAGGCGGACGAACTTGGCCGAGGCGCGAGCATGGAGCCCGCGCTCATTGATGATTTCGACGGAGCGGCAGGCGCTCACTTCTCGCCGGCCAGCACATAGGAGGCCACCGAGATGTACTTGCGGCCCGCCTCCTGGGCGTGGTGGACGCAAGCCTCGAGCGGCTCCCGGGTTCTAAGGGACGCCAGCTTGATCAGCATCGGCAGGTTCAGCCCGGCGATGACCTCGGCGCGGGTCTGTTCCATCACGCTGATGGCCAGGTTGGACGGGGTGCCGCCGAACATGTCGGTCAGCAGGATCACGCCCTGACCGGAATCTACCTCGGCGCAGGCCTTGAGGATGTCCTTGCGGCGCTTTTCCATGTCGTCGTCAGGGCCGATGCAGATCGCGGCCACGGCCGTCTGCGGGCCCACGACATGCTCCATGGCGAAGACGAATTCTTCCGCCAGCCGGCCATGCGTAACAATCACGAGGCCGATCATGCGCGAGCCTGAAACCCTGTCTCGATCAAACCGGGAACCCCTGCCCGACGGTCGCGGCGGCGGCCGCGAAGGCGCCTAGATACGCCCGTTAATGTTCGGCTCCAAGACACTCGATGCTGCGACGCAATTTCGCGGGGGCGGCGGGATCAAAAGGCCACAGCGGGCGCAGCGGCACAGCCGATCCGTGGAGATCGAGGGTTTCATGGGCCGGGAAGCGCTCGACTGCCTCCGGCGAGGGCTCGCAGCGAATCGCCAGCACGATCGGCGCGAACGGCCGGGTCGCGACCGGAAGGACGCCGAGACCGCGGCTTTCCATCAGGCCGGCCAGCGAATCAGGCGCGCGGCCCCACGGCCGGCCGCCCGAGGTCCACACCAGCACCCGGTCGTCGGCCACCAGCCGGAACCCCTCAGCGAGCGATCGCAGGGCCAGATCGCTCTTGCCGCTGCCGGACGGTCCCTCGATCAGCACGCCGCGCCAGTCGCCGCGCCAGAGCAGGGCCACCAGTCCGGCATGGCGGATCATCCGCCACGCTCCGGCAGACGGACGATGAATCGCGCGCCGACGATGGCGCCGTCGGGGTCCGTCCGGTTCTCGGCGTGGATCTCGCCGCCGTGGGCCTCGACGATCTGCCGGGCGATCGACAGGCCGAGGCCGGAGTTGCTGCCGAAGGCCGTGCCCTTGGGCCGGGAGGTGTAGAACCGCTCGAACACGGTTTCGAGGTTGTCCGGCGGGACGCCGGGGCCGTCGTCCTCGACAACCACCTCGGCGGCGCCGCGCGCCCGGGTCAGGGTCACCCGGACCTCGCCGCCCGGCGGGCTGAACGAGCGGGCGTTGTCGATCAGGTTGCGGAACACCTGGCCCAGCGGGCCCTCGCGCCCGGCGATGATGATGGCGTCGCCCGGCTCGGTGATGCGCACGGTCACGCCGGATCCGCTCGGGCCGTTCGCGCCGGCGTAGAGGCCGACGATGTCGCCGATCAGCCGTACCAGATCGACCGGCCGCGGCTCGTCGCGCGAGAGCTCCGCGTCCAGCCGCGAGGCGTTGGCGATGTCGGTGACCAGCCGGTCCAGCCGGCCGACGTCCTGCTTGAGGATGCCCATCAGCCGCACCCGCGCCGGGCCGTCGCCGACCAGATCCAGCGTCTCGACCGCCGAGCGGATCGAGGTCAGCGGATTGCGGATCTCGTGGGCCACGTCGGCGGCGAACCGTTCGATGGCGTCCATCCGTTCCGACAGGCTGTCGGTCATCTGCTCCAGCGAGCGGGTCAGGTCGCCGATCTCGTCCTGGCGCCGGGCCAGATCGGGCATGGAGATCGAGCGCGCGCGCGCCTGCTGCACCCGGTCGGCGGCCCGGGCCAGCCGCAGGACCGGCCGCGCGACCAGGGCGTAGATCATGAACGACGACAGGGTCGTCACGCCGATGGCGATGAGGATGAAGGGGATCAGCGCCATGCGTTCCGCGGCGATGATCGCGTCGACATCGCCGGCCTCGAGCGTCAGCACGCCCAGCACCGCCCGCACCCGCTGGATGGGCAGGGAGACCGAGACCAGCTGCTCGCCGTTCTCGCCGATGCGCCGGCCCTTGACCTGTTCGCCGCGCAGGGCCGCGTCCAGCTCGGCCTTCAGCGCGCGGGCGGCGCGCTCGGCCGTGGGATTCTTCTGCGCGGCCGGCGGCGCCTGGCCGGGCTTGCGCGCCGGCGGCAGCGGCTTCCAGTCGACGCGGTCGGCGACGTCGTAGGAGTCGGCGATCAGCCGGCCGTCCTTGTCGAACAGCCGGACGCGCTGGCTGCGCGGCAGGTGCAGCAGCTGCAGCAGCCGGGCGGCGTCATTGGCCTGCAGGGCCGGCTCGGGCTCGCCGACGGTCGCCGCCTCGTCGATCAGGCGGGCGACCCATTCGCCCTGGGTGATCAGGCTGTCGATGCGGGCGTTGACCAGCCCGCGCCGCAGCTCGTTCAGCGTCAGGGCGCCGATGATCAGGATCGCCAGGCCGACGAAGTTCAGGACGATGATCAGCCGCCCGAGACGGGACCCGCGCGGCCAGAGACGTCGCCGTTCGGACGTCTCGGGGTCAGGATTCGCGATAGCGGTAGCCGACGCCATACAGGGTCTCGATCGCGTCGAAGGTCGGGTCCACCTGGCGGAACTTCTTGCGCATCCGCTTGATGTGGCTGTCGATCGTGCGGTCGTCGACATAGACCTGATCGTCGTAGGCGGCGTCCATCAGGTTGTCGCGGCTCTTCACGAAGCCGGGCCGCTGGGCGAGGCTCTGCAGGAGCAGGAACTCGGTGACCGTCAGCCGGACGGGCTTGCCGTCCCACAGGCTGTCGTGGCGCTCCGGATCGAGGGTCAGCTTGCCGCGCTTCATCGAGCGCGCGCCCGGATCGACCGGGCCGCCGGCCTTGATCGCCTCGTCCACCCCGCCGCGCCGGAGCACGGCCTTGACCCGCTCCAGCAGCAGCCGCTGGCTGAAGGGCTTGTGGATGTAGTCGTCGGCGCCGAGGTTGAAGCCGAGGATCTCGTCGATCTCCTCGTCCTTGCTGGTCAGCATGATCACCGGGACCTCGGAGGTCTGGCGCAGCCGGCGCAGCAGCTCCATGCCGTCCATGCGCGGCATCTTCACGTCGAGAATGGCCAGGTCGGGCGGATTGTTCTGCAGCGACTCGAGTCCGGCCACCCCGTCATGGCAGGCGGTCACGGTGTGACCATGGCTTTCCAGCGCCAGTGAAACAGAGGCGACGATGTTCTCGTCGTCGTCCACCAGAGTGATATTGGCCATTTCAGTCCTTCGTCTCAGTGTGTCGTGCGGGCGACCCTACCGTGGTCCGGCCCCGGCGCAAGGAATTCGCCCGTCAGCATGGCCCCATTGCGGCGCTTTCGCATCGTAAACCGGACCTTAGGGCCTTACCCACATAGATGAGGTCCATGGAACGAGGCCAGGTTCACTACGAGCTGTTCGTGCGCCGCCAGCCTGGCTCGGGCTGGTCGCTCGAGATCGCGACCGAGGACCGGGCGCGCGCGATCGAGACCGCCGAGCAGGCGCTCGAGGACGGCCGGGTCGCCGCCGTGCGGGTGACCAAGGAGACGCTGGACCCCGAGACCCGCGAATTCCGCTCCGTGACCATCCTGAGCAAGGGCGCGCCGGAGCGGACCCGGACCCGCAAGGTCCGCGAGGACACCGAGCCGCTCTGCGTCAGTCCGTCGGACCTCTACACCTGTCATGCGCGCGAGCGGATCGGCCGGCTGCTCGACAACTGGCTGCAGCGCAACAAGGCCACGCCGTTCGAACTGCTGCACCGGCCGGACCTGGTCGAGAAGCTGGAAGCCTCGGGTATCGAGCTGCAGCACGCCATCCAGAAGGTCGCCATCCCCGAGGCCCAGGCCCGCGGCATCGGCGTGCACGAGATCATCCGGTCGTTCCAGCAGCTCGCCGAGCGGGCCATCGAACGGCTGATGAAGGACCATCGCAAGGGGCTGCTACCCAACCTCGACCGCGAGGGCTTCGCGGCCGCCGCCGAGCGGCTGGCCGGGGATCCGGACCGGGGCTATCTGCTCGGAGCCGGCGTCGCCGCCTCGATCGGCCCGGCCCGCACCTGGAGCGAAAAGGTCGCCCGCCTGCTCGACCTGGCCGACGCCGCGCCGGCCGAAGGGCCCGCGCGGGCCATGGCGCTGCAGGTCATCGAACAGCCGCTGGCCGAGATTCTCGGCGCACGCGCCGGCCTGACCGACCTGCTGGGCCCCGATCTCGACCTCGGCGGCCAGCTGGCCGCCATGACCCGGGTCGCCGGGGCCGACGGCGTCGAGGTTCTGGTCCGGATGGATCGCAAGGTCGCCCGGATCATGCCGGAGCTGTCCCCCCCGGCGCAGCGCCTGGCGCAGTGGCTGTCGGACGGCGGTTTCGAAACCTGCCGCAGCGCGATCGCCCAGCGGGTGCTGCGTGAGCTGACCGGCCCCCGCCGCCTGAAGCCGGGCGACGCCGCCGCCGAGATCGAACTGCTGCGCGGCCTGGCCATGGCCCTGACCGCGTCGGGCGACCGGGTGCTGAGCCTGGACGACATCCACGAGGCCTTCTCGGCCCGGTCGCGCATGCTGGTGACCAGCGATTTCGTGGAGGCGCTGCTCGGCGAGCACATGTCCGCGCGCGAAGAGGTCGAGGCCCTGATCTACCTGGCCGAGAACGTCACCGGCGCGGCCAACAAGCGCCAGGCCGCCCGCTATCTGTCGGCCAATGTCTCGGCCCTGCGGTTCGAGAAGGAGCTGCGCTACGGGGCCGACTCCCCGGCCACGCGCATGGCCACCCTCGCCACTCTGCAGAAGACCATCCTGCGCGCCGGGCTCGTGGCCGAAGACGCCGGTCCGGTCCAGGCCAAGATCGGCGAGATCGGCGGCATGATCGAGGCCGACGGCAAGATCGTCGCCCTGATCGCCCGCGCGCCCGCGCCGGCCGTGCACCGCCTGAACCTGCTGCTGCGCCTCGCCGTCGGCGAGGCCGCGCCGCTGGGTCCGGCCGCGGACCGGGCCCGCAGCGAAGCGCTCAAGCTGGTGCGCAATCCCGAGCTGCGCGAAGAACTGGCCAGGTCCCCCGAGGCCGTCGAGAAGGTCCGCGGGATGATGCAGTCGGCCGGGATGGCCGCCTAGGCCAGCGCCTCGCCCAGGGCGTCCACGACCCGCGCCACGTCGCCGTCGTCCATCGCCGGATAGAGCGGCAGGCTGAGGCACCGCGCGTACCAGGCGTTCGCCCCGGGCAGCGCGAGCGGGCCGTTGCGCGTCCGCCAGTAGGGCTGGGTGTGCACGGGGATGTAGTGGACCTGACTGCCGACGCCGCGCGCGGCGAGGGCGTCGACAACCTCGCGCCGCGTTTTGCCGGCCGCCGCGAAGTCGATCAGCACGGTCAGCAGATGCAGCACGGGGTCGGAGCCCTCCGGCCGCCTCGCCGGCCGCACGACCGGGGCCAGCGGCGCCAGCGCCGTCTCGTACAGCGCCGCCAGGGTCCGGCGACGGTCGATGAAACGGGGCAGCTTGGCCAGCTGCGACAGGCCCAGGGCGCAGTTGATGTCCGGCAGGCGGTAGTTGAAGCCCGGCTCGGCCATCTCGTAGAGCCACGGATCGGCGCCCGGCGTCCGGGTCATACCGTGGCTGCGGGCGCGGCGCAGGCGGTCGGCGAGGCTGGCGTCGTTGGTCGTGACCATGCCGCCCTCGCCGGTGGCGATGGTCTTCACCGGATGGAACGAGAAGGTCGCCATGGCCGAATGGGCGCAGTCGCCGACCCGCTCCACGTGATTGCCGACCTTGAGCGTCGAGCCGAGCGCATGCGGAGCGTCCTCGACGAGGACGGCGCCCGCCTGCCCGGCCAGCGCCGCCAGCGCCGGCAGGTCGCAGACGTCGCCCCGCAGATGCACCGGCAGCACGGCCCGCACGCGGCGGCCCTTCGCCCGGTCCAGCGCCTCGGCCAGGGTGTCCGGCGTCATCAGGCCGCTGTCCGGATCCACATCGGCGAACACCACGTCGGCGCCGACGTAGACGGCGCAGTTGGCGGTGGCGAGAAAGGTGATCGCCGGGACGATACAGACGTCGCCCGGGCCGATCCCGGCGGCGAGCATGGCCATGTGCAGGGCGGCGGTGCCGTTGCTGCAGGCGACGGCGTGCTCGGCGCCGACGACCGCGCGGAAGGCCGTCTCGAACGCCTCGACCGTCGGGCCGGTGGTCAGGAAGTCGGCGCGCAGGGCGGCGGCCACGGCCGCGATGTCATCCTCCTCGATGGTCTGGCGGCCGTAGGGGAGGAAGCCCTCGCTCACGCGCCGGTCTCCTCCAGCATCGCGGTCAGGCGGTCGGCGGTCAGCCAGTCGTCGTTGTTGTCGCTGGCGTAGGAGAAGCCCTCGGCCACCGGCCGGCCGCCGTCGGCGGGGCCGAACGGCGTGCGGATGTACTCGACGAACGACGGCTCGATCACATAGCGGTCGTCGAGCTCGACCGTCTGGCGGGAGTCATCAGCCCCGACCATCGTCTCGTGCAGCTTCTCGCCCGGCCGGATCCCGACCACCTTGACGCCCGCACCCGGCGCCATGGCGTGGACCAGGTCCGGCATGGTCATGGAGGGGATCTTCGGCACGAAGATCTCGCCGCCGCGCATCAGCACCAGCGACGACAGGACGAAGTCGACGCCCTGGTCGAGCGTGATCCAGAAGCGGGTCATGCGCGGGTCGGTGACCGGCAGCTCCGTCGCGCCCTGGGCCAGCAGCCGCCGGAACAGCGGCACCACGCTGCCGCGCGAGCCGACCACGTTGCCGTAGCGCACCACGGCGAACCGCGTGCCGATGTCGCCCGACAGGTTGTTGGCCGCGACGAAGGTCTTGTCCGACGCCAGCTTGGTCGCGCCGTACAGGTTGACCGGGTTGCAGGCCTTGTCGGTCGACAGGGCCACGACCTGCTTCACGTGGTTGGACAGGCTGGCCCAGACCACGTTCTCGGCGCCGATGATGTTGGTCTGGATGCATTCGGACGGATTGTATTCCGCCGCCGGCACCTGCTTGAGCGCCGCCGCGTGGATGACGATGTCGACGCCGCGCAGGGCCAGGGTCAGGCGCGAGCGGTCGCGTACGTCGCCGAGGAAGAAGCGCATCTTCGACAGGATCTCGGGCGGGAATCGCTCGCGCATCTCCTGCTGCATCTCGCTCTGCTTCAGCTCGTCGCGCGAATAGACGATCACCTTGCGCGGGGCGTAGCGGGTCAGGACGGTGTCGACGAAGCGGCGGCCGAACGAGCCGGTACCGCCGGTGATCAGGATCACCTTGCCGTCGAGGTCGAGGTTGTCGGGCGCGAACGCGGTCATGGGCATTCCAGAACGGGCGCTGATTCCCGATTGAATTCCGCCCGTCCTACGCTTGGCGCGAATGTGTAAACGCCGCGTCAACCATGTTCGGGTCATCTGGCCGCATGGATCGCCGCCTCGCCCTCGCCGCTGCCCTCGCCCTGCTTCCCGCCGTCGCCTCCGCCAACGGCGGCGAAGAAAAGAAAAAGGGCGGCGGCGCGACCTTCCTGCAGATCAAGACCATCGCCGCGACCATCATCCACCGCGACGGCAGCCGCGGCGTGATCACCGTCGAATGCGGCGTCGACGTGCAGGACGAGCGCCTGCGCACCCTGGCCTCGGAATCCCAGCCGCGGCTACGCGCGGCCTACGCCGGCTGGGTGCAGAGCTACGCCAGCGGCCTGCCGGCGGCGGGCGTCCCCGACGCCGACTACATCTCGCGGCAGCTGCAGCAGCTCACCGACGAAACCCTCCGCAAGAAGGGCGCGAAGCTGCTGCTGGGCACCATCCTGGTGAACTAGGTGGGTGCGGGGTTCGAGCCCCGGATCAAGTCCGGGGTCGCTTGAAGCTCGCTCCTCACCATGACGAACAGAAGTGCAATCCACCAAGGCTCGTCCGCCTGAGGAGCGGACCTTCAGGTCCGCGTCTCGAAGGACGCACCTATTCGAAAATCAGGTCCGTCGCGGCCGACAACTCGGCCAGGGCCTGGTCGACGCCCCCGACCTTGATCGCCCGCATGCCCAGCATCGCGGCCGGCTTGCAGTTGATGCCCAGGTCGTCGAGGTAGACGCAGTCGGCCGGGTCGACGTCCAGCAGCTCGCACATCATCTGGTAGATGCGCGGGTCCGGCTTGCGGACCCCGGCCTTGGAGCTTTCGATCACCGCGTCGAACAGCTCCATGATCCCGGCCACCTGGGCGGCCTTGTCGCTGGTGCCCGCCATGCCCGCGCCGTGGCCGGTCTGGACGTTGTTGGTGATGCAGCCGACCTTGAAGACGTCCTTGCAGGCCTTCAGCGCCGCGACCATGCGGGGCCGGACGTCGCCCGACAGCCGGGGCAGGATATCGCCACCGCGCACCGGATGGCCCAGCGCCGTGGCCTCCTCGAGGAACTTCACGTCGAAGGTCGCCGTGTCGATCTCGTTGCGCTCGAACAGCGCCCAGGCATTGTCATGCGGGTTGGTCGAGTTGACCTTGCGGATGAAATCGCGCGGCAGGCCGCGCTCGGCCTCGAAGTGGTTGAAGGCCTCGAACGGCGAGGACGTGATGACGCCGCCGAAATCCCAGATCACTGCTGCAACCACGTTCACAATCCCCTTTTCGCGCCCCGGCGCGCGAAACCTGTTCCATCACCGGATCAACGCGCTCTAGAGACGGGTGGTCCAGGACGCAACCCGCAGGCTCTTTCCGCATGCTTCCCCGCCCGTTTCGCATCGCCGTTTTCGGCCTGGCCTGCCTTTTCGTGGCCTGGGCCTCGCTGGTCCCGAGCAGCGCGCTGCCGAGCGTCAGCCTGTGGGACAAGGTCGAGCATCTGACCGCCTATTTCGGCCTGACCGTCATCGGCGCCTGGGCCTTTCCGCATCGCCTGTCGCGGCTGGCGGCCGGCCTGTTCGGCGCCGGCGTGGCCATCGAGATCGCCCAGTCGCTGATGGCCCTGGGCCGGCAGGGCGATCCGGCCGACGCCCTGGCCAACACCTTCGGCATCGCGCTGGGCCTGCTGGCGACGCTCGCCCTGCGCGCTCTGATCAAGGTTAAGGCTCCCGCCGGGGGTGAATAGCCGGGTGAGCGGGGCGCGACCTGAATAGGGTAACGCTCCTGATCTCCTCCGGAGAGTCCCATGTCTGCTCGGCTGATCCTGCTCGCCGTCTCCTGCCTCGCCCTGACCGCCTGCGACGGAAATCCGTTCGATGCGGCCGCGCGGAAGGTCGCCTGCGCCTGTCCGACGCCCGCGACGGCGACGCCGCCCGCCGCCGCCCCGGTTCGCACGGCCCGGGCCGCCGCCCCGCGTCAGCGCGCCTCGGGCGGCGCCCGGACGTATCGCGTGCGCACCGAACCGGTCGTCGTGCGCGAGACCCGCGCCTATGGCTATCAGGCGTCGGACGAGGGCCTGTCGGGCGGTTACGGCGGTCGCTACGGCAGCCGTGGCGACGGCTATGCCGCCGGCGGCGTCCGCGTCTCGGTGCAGGAGAGCGAGTCCTCCTCCGAACGCTACAGCTACCGTGAATCGTCGAGCGGTTACGCCTATGGCTCGGCGTCGGGCGGCGGCCTGGCCGTGACCGGCGCGCCGCAGCAACCCTACGTCCGCTACAAGTCGGCCAGCACGACCCCGGGCGGCTGGCTCGAGTGGCCGGGCAAGGTCGAGGACTAGGCCGGCCTGGCCAGCACGCCGAAGCCGTAACGCCGGAAGATCGCCGAGGCCTTCGGGGTCTGCAGGAAGCCGAGGAAGCCCGCCGCCGCGCTGTTGCGCGAGGCCGCCGTCACCGCGCCCGGGTAGACGATCGGCGGATGGCTCGACTCCGGGAACACCCCGACCACGCGCACCCGGGGTTCGGCCTTCGCGTCCGTCGCGTAGACGATGCCCAGCGGGGCCTCGCCGCGCGCCACCCAGGCCAGGGCGGCGCGCACGTTCTCGGCCGGCAGCAGCTGGTCCGACACCGCGTCCCAGACGCCGAGACTGGTCAGCGACGCCCGCGCGTACCTGCCGGCGGGCACGGCCGTGGGGTCCGCCACGGCGAGGCGCCGGCCGCCGAGGGCCTTTTCCAGGGCGAAGCCGGGCCTGATCGCGAGGGTCGCCTTCGCGCCGGCCGGCGCGATCAGCACCAGCTGGTTGGACAGCAGGCGGCGGCGCGAGGCCGGCACGATCAGCGCCTTGCCGGCCAGCCAGTCCATCCACTCCTCATCGGCGGTCAGGATCAGGTCGGCCGGCGCCCCCTGGCCGATCTGGCGGGCCATGGCCGAGGAGGCGCCGAAGCTGAAGCGCACCGGCGTTCCGCCCTGGGCCGTCCAGGCCGCCCCGGCGGCGGTCAGGACGTCCTGCAGCGAGGCGGCGGCGAACACCGTGATCGGCTGGCCGGCCCGGGCGAGCGCGGGCGCCAGCAGCGTCGCCGCGCCCGCGAGGAAGAGTCGTCTCGTCCGCATCCGCCCGCTCCCGTCCGGCCATGGCCCGCGCCTTGCGATCCATCTGGTCGCTGGATCGAAACGGGACAAGGGGGAGATCATATGCGTTCGCCAAACGGGCCGCTGTTCAAGACCTACGAAATCATCGCCATCGTGGCGTTTCTGACGGCCGCGGCCGCCTGGGCCGGGCTCAAGCTGGTCTACTGACCGACCTTCCGGACGGAACCCCTCCGACGCCCCCGCGCTTAGAGCCCGGGGGTCGCCGGAGGTTTGAGTTTGCCGATCCGCTGGCCCAGCGCCGCATCCGCCGTCCTGTCGCACCCCGTCCGCGGGTGGACCGCCATGTCGCCCCGCGCGCGCATCGGCTTCGGCGTCATCACCGTCATCATCCTCGGCCTGATCCTGTTTCTCTGGGTGTTCCAGTGGAACTGGCTGCGCGGGCCGGTGGGGGCGCTTGCCTCGGCGCGCCTGAACCGCACCGTGGTGATCGCCGGCGATCTGAACGTCCACCCCTGGTCCCTGCAGCCGCGCGTCGAGGCCAATGACGTGCGCATCGCCCAGCCGGGCTGGGTCAAGGCGGGCGGCGACATGGCCCGTCTCGGGCGGATCAGCGTGCGGATCGAGCTTCTCCCCCTGTTCACGGGCCGGGCCGTGCTGCCGCGGCTGGAGATCGTCCGCCCGCGGGTCAGCCTGATCCGGCTGGCCGACGGCCGCAGCAACTGGCGTTTCGGCCACGGCGGGGGCGGCGGCGCGAAACTGCCGGCCATCCGCCACTTCACCATCATTGACGGCCAGCTGACCCTAAACGACGCGCGGCGCAAGACGACCTTCGCCGGGCGCGTCTACACCGACGAGACCGCCGGCGGCGCGGGACGGGGCGTATTCGCCCTGCGTGGCGAGGGCCGGCTGAACGGGGCGGGTTTCCTGGCTGACGTGACCGGCGATCCGCTGCTGAACATCTCGCCGGACCGGCCCTGGCCGTTTCGCGCCGACGTCCGCGCGGGATCGACCCACATCGTGGCGACCGCCCGGATCCTCAAGCCGTTCGACCTCGGCGGCTTCGACGGCGACGTGATGGTCAGCGGCGCCGACCTGAACGACCTCTACGCCCTGACGGGGCTGGCCCTGCCCAACACGCCGCCCTACCGGCTCAAGGCGCGGCTGACCCGACGCGGGACGCTGTACAGCTTCGAACAGGCCGCCGGCCGCATCGGCGACAGCGACCTGGCCGGAACCCTGTCGGTGCAGACGCGCGGCGAGCGGCCGTTCCTGACCGCGGACCTGCGCTCGCACCGGCTCGATTTCGACGATCTCGGCAGCCTGTTCGGCGGCGCGCCCTCGACGCGCAAGGGCGAGACCGTCTCGCCGGAACAGGCGGCCGTGGCGGGCCGGATGCAGGCCGCCCGGCGGATTTTCCCGGACGCCACCCTGCAGGTCGACCGCATCCGGGCGATGGACGCGAAGGTTACCTATCGCGCCGAGACGGTGAACGCCCCCGGCCTGCCCCTGACCCAGGTGCGGCTCGATCTCGACCTCAAGGACGGGGTGCTGACCGCCGACCCCGTGGCGGTGACGTTCCGGCGCGGCGCGGTGCGCGGCCTGGTGCGGCTCAACGCCCAGGGCGACACCCCGCGGACGGACCTCGACCTGCGCCTGACCGGCGCGCGGCTGGAGGACTGGATCACCGTCCAGTCGGCCGGCCGGCCGGCCATCGAGGGCCAGATCGTCGCCCGCGCGAAGCTGACCGGCTACGGCGACTCCGTGCGCAAGACCGCCGCCAGCGCCAACGGCGCCCTGACCGTCGTCGCGCCCAGCGGCCAGATGCGTCAGGCCTTCGCCGAACTGCTCGGGGTGAATGTCTTCCGCGGCCTGTTCCTGCTGCTGTCCGAAGACCCGCGACAGACGCCGATCCGCTGCGCCGTGGCCGACTTCCGGGTTACCGACGGCATCGCGCGGGCCAACCGCATCATCGTCGACACCGGCGTGGTGCGCGTCGAGGGCTCTGGCGTGGTGAACCTGAAGACCGAGCGGCTAAACCTGACGTTCGAAGGCCAGTCCAAGAAGCCCCGGCTGCTCCGGCTGTTCATCCCGATCAAGGTCGAGGGGCCGCTGACAAAGCCGGGCCTTGACCTGCAGACCGGCGACGCCGTGGCGCAGGGGGGCGTGGCGGCCGTGCTGGCGACCCTGCTCTCGCCGGTGGCGGCCATCCTGCCGTTCGTCGAGCCGGGGCTGGCCAAGGACGCCAACTGCGCCGCCCTGGTCGCCGAGGGCCGGGCGAAGGGCGCGCCGGTCCGCACGCCGACCGCCCGCTGATCCGGGCTTTCGCGCGCGGGAATCCCGTGTAGCCTGCCCTCAGGGTTGAGGGAGAGTTCGATGACACTGGAGTCCATGCAGCGGCCACAGTTCGAGATCGCCGGCGTGTTCAGCGCCACCTTCGGGGCGATCGGCCGCAATATCGTCCCGTTCGGGGCCCTGGCGCTGCTGTTCGTCGCCATTCCACAGGCGGTGATCGCGCTGATCAGTCTGGCGGACCCCGCGCTCGAGGCCGGCGCCGCCCCCTTCAGCGGCTGGCCGGTCAAGCTCGTCGGCGGGATCATCAGCGCCCTGCTCAGCTGGATTCTGCAGGCGGCGGTGATTCACGGCGCGGTGGCCGACCTGAACGGGCGCAAGGCCTCGCTCGGCGCCTCCCTGACGACCGCTTTCCGCGCGCTCGGTCCGGTGATCCTGATCTCGATCCTGATGGCGCTCGGCCTGATGGTCGGCTTCATTCTGCTCATCATCCCCGGGCTGATCCTGATGGTCATGTGGTGCGTGACCATCCCCGCGCAGGTGGTTGAGAAGCGCGGCATCTTCGAGAGCTTCGACCGCAGCCGCGAGCTGACGCGCGGGTCGCGCTGGTCGATCTTCGGACTGTTCGTCCTCTACGTCGTGCTCGCCTGGATCTTCGGCATCGTGGTCGTCGGCGTCGGCGGGGCGCTCTCCGGGGGCCTGACGGGCATGGCCGCCAGCCCGCTGATGCAGGTGGTGATCAATCCGGTGGTCTCCGCCGCCAGCAGCCTGATCGGCGCGGTCGGCGCGGCGGCGATCTACTACGAGCTGCGGGTCGCCCGCGAAGGCATCGGCCCGGCGGCCCTGGCGGCGGTGTTCGACTAGGTCTGGTCGAACTTGTCCCGCTTGCGCTTGCCGAACAGCAGGCGGGACTCCAGCCGGCCGCGCAGGGCGGCGTAGTAGGCCGACAGGAAGTCCGCGTCGGCCTCGTCGGGTCCCTCGACCCATTTGATCTTTGCGCGGATGCGATCGGCCACCGCCCGCATGACCCGCCGGTCGCCCTGGCGCAGCACATCCTCGAGAACGTGCAGCTCCTTGACGCCATAGGCCTCGGCCTGGGCGCGGGTGAAGGTGAAACGGGTGTCGGCGGCGCTGTCGCCGGCCAGGTCGCGCAGCAGGTTGCGGCGCGGCGCGTGCACCACCCAGGTGCCGGCGATCAGGTCGCCTGGCCGCAGGCGGTCGCGGTTGAACAGCGGAAACAGCACGAAGATGCCGCTCCAGGTCACGCCCAGCAGCCAGGTCCAGCTCGACACATCGCCCTCCGAGCCGCCCGACAGCAGGAACGACAGCGGCAGGAACACCTCCAGCTCGCGCATGGCGTTGCGGGCGAACACCGCCTCGGCCGTCAACCGGCCGCCATTGCGGGCGGCGACGCGCAGCCCCAGGGCCCGCTTCCCCGGCGTCGCGGCGTAGGGGCCCAGCTCGAAGACGATGAACCAGGCGTTGCGCAGCAGGAAGGCGCCCAGCAGCCAGATGACCGCCACGAACTCCATCGCGTGGGTTCCGGTCAGAAGCGCCCCGCCGAGCGACAGCAGGCTGAGCACGATCAGGGCGCCGACGATCAGGGCGGCGTCGATCATGAAGGCGGACGCCCGCTCGCCGGCCGAGGCGATGCGGACCTTCAGGTCGATGCCCTCGGGGGTGATCAGCGCCCGTTCGCCCTCGCGTGGATCGATCTCAACGGCGCTCATGGCGCCCTCCCCGCGGCAGGTAGAAATACAGGCCCCACATCACCGCCGTGGTCAGGCCGATGGCGTAGCGCGCCGCGTCCAGGGTGATCAGCTGGCGGCCGAAGCCCTCCAGCAGGCCGGCGAAGCCCAGCATGATGACCACCCCGACCATGGCCGTGGCGGCCAGCTGGCCGGAGTCGGCGACCGCCTCCTGCCGCGAGCGGTCGCCGGGGAAGATCACCGACCAGCCGATGCGGAAGCCCGCCGCCCCGGCGAGCACGCAGGCGAAGATTTCGGTGACGCCGTGGATGATCAGCCAGCCGCCGACCTCGACGCCGAGCTGCCGGCTGGTGAACAGGGCCAGGAAGGCGCCCAGGCTCACGCCGTTGTAGACCAGCAGGAAGACGGTCGGCAGGCACAGGGCGAAGCCCAGCGCGAAGGCGAGGATCGATATCCCGGCGTTGTGGGTGAACAGGAAGGCCGCGAAGGCCGACAGGCCGTCCTTGCCGTCGACGCCGTACAGGGTGTCGCGAAGCTCGGCCGTCGAGGACGAGGGGTCCCGGCCGCCGCTCATCCCGCCCGGCATGAAGGCGTAGTACCAGTCGGCGTCGTGCCGCACGAGCAGGTAGGCGACGACCGCGCCCAGGGCGAACAGGGCCGCCGAGACCAGGGTCTCGCGCCACAGGCCGCGCACCGCCGCCGGCCAGTCGCGCGAAAAGAACCGCCCGATCCGCTCCAGCGGCGTCGAGCGTACGCCGTAGACGAACAGGTAGGCCCGCAGGCTGAGGCTCTCGAGATAGGCGGTCACGCCCTGGTCGAGCGAGATGGCGCGGGCCACCGACAGGGACGACAGCGTCGAACGGTAGAGCACCGGAATGGAGACCAGCTCCTCGTCGGTCAGGCTGTTGACCGACTTCTCCTGCACGCGGGTCAGCAGACCGTCGAGCTTGCGCCAGTCCCATTCGCGCTCGGCGCGGAAGCTCTGGCTCTTGAGGGGAGGACTGGCCACCGGCGGCTCCTACAGAAGATCGCGGCGTTTGAGGTCGAGGTAGGCGTTCAGCAGCTTCGGGCCGACCGCGTTCGCCGGGGCGTCGACGATCAGCGCCCCGGCGCGCTGCAGGCGGGCGATGACCACCTCGCGCTCGCGCAGGATCGCGGCGGCCGTGACGGCGCGCGAGACGTCGACGCTTTCGACCGGATCGCACTGGGCGATGGTCTCCATCTCCTCGTCGCGCATGACGACGAACAGCAGGAGGTGGCGGCGCGCCAGGCGGGCGGCGTTCTCGATCAGCAGCTCGGCGCTGGTCGGGTCGGCGAACTCGGTGAACACCACGATCAGCGAGCGCCGCTCAAGCGAGCCGGCCAGCTGGCTGAGGCCGAGCGTGTAGTTGGTCTCAAGGTCCGAGTAGTCGAGCGACGCGGCCTGACGCTGGAGCAGCGGAAACGACCCGACGCCCGCCGTCACGCCGGTGACCAGCCGCGGCTCGGCGTCGAAGCCGAACAGCCCGACCCGGTCGCCCATCTTGAGGCTGACAAAGGCCAAGGTCAGGGCCGCGTTGATCGCCCGGTCGACGCGCGGCAGGCCGGCCAGCGGCTCGCACATGGTGCGGCCGGTGTCGAGCGCCAGCAGGATGTGGTGGTTGCGCTCGGTCCGGTATTCCTTGGACAGCAGCTTGCCGTGCCGCGCCGTCTGCTTCCAGTCGACCGAGCGGCGGTCCATGCCGGGCAGGAAGTCCTTCAGGGCGTGGTACTCGGCGCCCTCGCCGGTATCGAGCTGCGCCTTGACCCCGAACAGGGCGTCGCGCGCGAACAGGCGCATGGCCTCGGCCTGGACGCCGGCGATGTCGGGGGTCAGCGCCAGGGCATGGTCGAGCGCCCGCCGCTGCTGCGCCCAGACCAGGCCCAGCGGACCGCTCCAGCGCACCCACAGGGTCTTCAGATCGGCCTGCCCGCGGCGGCGCGGAGTCAGCCGCACCTCGGCCCGCACCCGGCCATTCTCGACCGGCGCGCGGAACCGGTCAGGGGCGACCGCCACGCGCGCGTCCGCGTCCAGCGCCAGCTCCACCCGGCGTCCCGGCCGGCCGGTGAAGGCCAGGTCGAGACCCGCGTCGGCGAAGGCCCCGGCGCCGATGGCCCCCGGCGCTGTGAGCCGCACCGTCAGGCCCCGGCCGTTCCAGCGCGCCAGCGCCGCGTCGAGCAGCACCGCCCCGGCCAGCAACGCCAGCCAGGCCGGCGCGGCCAGCCAGTAGTCCGAGGCCAGCAGCCCCACGACCAGCGCGACCGGCGCGCCCAGCGCGGCGATGACGACCGCCCTGAGCGTGGGATAGATCACCGCGGCGCCTCGACCTGGTCGATCAGGCCGCGCACCACCTGGTCCACGCGCCGCCCCTCGATCTCGGCCGAGGGCGACAGGATGATCCGGTGGCGCAGGGCGGCCGGGGCCAGCAGCTTGACGTCGTCGGGGATCACGTAGTCGCGGCCGTCGAGCGCGGCGCGGGCCCGGGCGGCGATCGCCAGCATGGCCGCGCAGCGCGGCGAGGCGCCGGCCTCGATGTCGCCGGTCTCGCGCGTGGCCCGCACCAGCCGCACGACATAGTCGGCGATCTCGGGCGTCAGCCGCACGCCGCTGGTCGCCTGCGCCGCGGCGGCGATCTCATCCGCGGTGACCACCTGGCTGACGCCGAGGTCGACCGTGTCCGGCAGGCCGCTGCGCGCGCCGTGCATCAGCACGATGGCCTGTTCCTCGGCCGCGCTCGGCCAGGACAGGGTCTGCTTGAACAGGAACCGGTCGAGCTGGGCTTCCGGCAGCGGATAGGTGCCCTGCTGCTCGATCGGGTTCTGGGTCGCCACCACCATGAACCGCTCGCCGAGCGGATGGCGCACGCCGTCAAGGGTCACCTGCCGCTCCTGCATGGCTTCCAGCAGCGCGGCCTGGGTCTTGGGCGGGGTGCGGTTGATCTCGTCGGCCAGCAGCAGGTCGCAGAAGATCGGCCCGCGCGTCAGGCTGAAGCTGCTGGTCTGGAAGTTGAACACATTGGCCCCGATGATGTCGCCGGGCATCAGGTCGGGGGTGAACTGCACCCGTCCGAAGCGGATCCCCAGCGTCGCGGCGAAGGCCTGGGCCAGCAAGGTCTTCGCCGTGCCCGGCGGTCCCTCGAGCAGCACATGGCCGCCCGCGAAAAGGGCCGTCAGCAACAGGTCGACGGAGTCCGCCTGGCCGACGACGGCCTTGCCGATCTCGCCACGCACACGGTCGGCGAGCGCGCTCACCTCAGCGATGTTCACGGGTCATCTCCAGTCTCCAGTCGTACAGCTTGCGGGTGACGGCCATCAGGGCCGGCAGGTCGCGCGTCTCGCGCGCGGCCTGGATCAGGTCGGAAAAGCGGTCGGTCACGCCCCGCCCGGCCCCGAGGCGGTCGAGGAACAGCTCCAGCGCCTCGGGCTCCAGCTGGCGCGGGGCGCCGACGGCGCGGGCGGCCAGGGCGCGGCACAGCCGGGCGTACCCCTCGGCCATGCGCGGCTCGCGGCCGGCCATGCGGATCAGGCCGGCGGTGCTGTCGACAAGCGCGGCCTTGCCCAGCGCGAACGGCGGCGGCGCCCGGCGCACCGGCCCGAACCGCACCGCCGCGCCAAGACCGGCCAGCAGGGCGGCGGCGAAGGCGCACAGGGTCGCGCCGAGGAACGGCGGCTCCAGCGCCAGCGCCAGCACGCTGCGGCTGCGCTTGTAGCCGTGCAGGGTGACATCGAAGATCAGCGGCCCCTGCGGGCGGATCATGTCGACCATCGCCCCGGCCAGGCGGGCCGTGGCCAGGCTCTTCAGGCCCTGGGTGTCGAGCAGGTCCGGATCGGCGAGGATGCAGGTGCGGGTGTTGGGGATCCGGCCCAGCAGGACGCCGCCGGCGTCATCGGTCAGGACCGGCGTGAGCCGGGTCGACTGCAGCACCTGCAGGTCCTCGAGCGGCCCGCTGGCGCCCAGCCGCGAGGCCGAGCCGTCCGGCCAGGTCCGCCACAGCACGCGCGTCGCCCGGCCCGGCCGGCGGACGACCTTCGCGCCGGGCGCGAACGCCGCCAGAAAGCCCTTGCCGAGCGCGTCGGGGGACAGCAGGCCGCCGCGGGCGACCCAGCCCCTGTGCAACGGATGCGGCCTGAACTCCCACTTGGGCAGGATGATCAGCCGCGCGCCGCCGAACACCACGTCGTCGACCGTCTTGCGCTTCATCTCGGCGCGGGGCGTCAGGAGCAGCAGGCCGCGGCCTTCCGTGCGGATCGGCCCCCGGCTGATGATCACCGTGTCGCCGCGCGCCTGGAACAGCTTCGCCGCGCCGCCGAAGCCGACCGCCGAGCGGGACAGCGGATGGCCGCCGCCGTCGTCGCCGCTGCTCAGCTGCGGCGCGTAGACCGACAGCACGGCCAGGCCGATGAAGGCCAGCACCCCGACGAGGATCATGATCAACACGGTGCGGCCGCGGAAGGCCTCGCGCTCGCGGACCGCGCTCATGCCGGCGCCCCGTCAAGGGCGAAGGCCTCGTAGGTCCGCCGGCAGAGGCTCCAGTCGTCGGCCCCCACGTCGCGGCCGCCGAAGAAGCTGCGCTCGACGACCACGGCGATTGCCGCGAAGGCCCCGCGCGCGCCGTCCGGCAGCTCCGGCAGGGCGGCGATGTCGCGGCTGGTCAGGGACGGCTGCACCAGGCCCGGCCGCTGGTCGCGGATGTCCTGCACGCCCCGCAGCAGCAGCAGGTGGGCGGCCTCGGCGAAACGGCCGTCGGCGGCCAGGGCGTCGGCGTCGGCCAGCAGCACCCGCGCCTGTTCGGCCGTCGGGCGCAGGTCGAGCTCGGCGATCATTTCGCGCCGCGCCGGCGCGGCGACCACGCCGGTGCGGGTGAGGATCTCGCGTACGATCATGAAGAGGATCAGCCCGGCCCCGGCGGCCACGGCGATCCAGAACAGGTAGCCGAGCAGGGGGGCGATCGCCTCCAGCACCTCGCCGACGACCTTGAGCCAGGCCGGCGGCCGGGGCGGCGTGATGGCGGGGAAGTCGAACTGCAGCGTGCGGTCGGCGAGCATCCGCTCATGCGCCCGGGCCATCCGGTCGGGCGTCGCCCCGTCCGTCACGCCAGCCCCGACCAGACCCTGTTCACGCCCCATACCCCGCCTGCATACACGCGAGCCGGGGGCGGGCACAATCGGGAGGGGAGACCTTCGCGCCGTCCGGCGCCGATTTCGCCCGGCCTAGGGCGCCCTCATGCGGATAAGGCCTTCCTGGGCGACCGACGCGACCAGCTGGCCGTCTCCCGAAAAGACCTCCCCGCGCACGAAGCCCCGGCCGCCCGAGGCCGACGGGCTGTCCATCGAGAACAGGTGCCACTCGCTGAACCGCACCGGCCGGTGAAACCACATGGCGTGGTCGAGGCTGGCCGGCTGGAAGTTGGGCAGGCGCCAGTCGACGCCGTGGGGCCGGGTGGTCACGGGCAGCAGGTCGAGATCCGAGGCGTACGCCAAGGCGACCTGATGGGCGCGGGGATCGTCGTCGATCGCATCGTTCGCCCGCATCCAGAGCGCGGCGGTCGCCGGCCGGGGCGCGATGTCGCCGCCGACGCCGAAGCTGTCGAGGTGGCGGACTTCGACGGGGCGCGGCCGGCGCGGCGGCCTTGTCGGGTCACGGCGCGGCCGCAGGGCCTCGTCGGGCGTGCGGGCGGCCGGCATAGGCGTCTGGTGCTCGTAGCCGGTCTCGGCGTCCTGGAACGACGCCGACAGGTTGAAGATCTGCCGCCCGTGCTGGATGGCCGTGACCCGCCGCGTGGTGAACGAGCCGCCGTCGCGCGCGCGGTCGACCTCGAAGAGGATCGGGATCGAGGGGTCGCCCGGACGAATGAAATAGCAGTGCAGGGAGTGGCACAGGCGCGCTTCGACCGTTTCGTACGCCGCGAGCAGCGCCTGGGCGATCACCTGGCCGCCGAAGATGCGGCGCGCGGCCAGATCGACGCTCCGACCGCGGAAAAGGTTCACCTCGATGCGCTCGAGTTTCAGGGCGTCGAACAGGGACAAGGGTCAGGGCGCTCCGGACGGCCGCGAGGACATGCGCGCCGTGACGGCGGCGGGAAGACCGGCCGGCGCGGCCCCCAGCCTGTAGCGGAAACCCGCGTGGGTCCGCGAGTCCCCGTCGATCATTCCTCGCACAACAGACCGTGCGCGCCCCGGAGGGCGTTTGATCCTGTTCGGCCTTTTCGGAAAAGTGGCGCACCCGACACGATTCGAACGTGTGACCTTTGCCTTCGGAGGGCAACGCTCTATCCAGCTGAGCTACGGGTGCGGATCGCTGGCGGAGGCGGGTCAATAGCGGAAAGATCGGCCCGGCGCTACCCCACCGCCAGCCAGATAAAGCGGGCGATGAACAGGGCCGCCAGCAGGTAGAGCATCCAGTCGCCCACGCGGGCCTGTCCGCGGGCCAGTTTCAGCAGGGCGTAGGCGACGATGCCGAAGGCCAGGCCGTTGGCGATCGAGAAGGTCAGCGGGATGGCGACCAGGGTCAGGAAGCCTGGAATGGCGACCAGCGGGTCGTCCCAGTCGCTGGCCGCCAGCGGGGCCATCATCAGGGCGCCGACGAGGATCAGGGCCGGGGCGGTGGCCGCCGCCGGGATGATCTGGGCGAACGGCGCGAACACCAGGGCGACGAGGAACAGCAGGCCGACGACCACCGCGGTCAGGCCGGTGCGGCCGCCCGCGGCGACCCCGGCGGCGCTTTCGATATAGCTGGTGGTGGTGGTCGTGCCGGCGAGGGCGCCGAAGATGGCCGCCGCCGCGTCGGTCAGCAGGATGCGGTTGATGCGCGGAATGGAGCCGTCCGGCGCGGCCAGCCCCGCGCGCTGGGTCACCGCCACCAGGGTGCCGACGTTGTCGAACAGGTCGACGAACAGGAACACCACGACGATCTCGATCATCGCCATGGCCGCGCCGTGGCCGCCGACGCCGAAGGCCGTGGGGATGTCGAGGCGGAAGGCGGTCGAGGTCAGGGCCTCGACGCTGTAGTCGACCGGGGTCCAGTGCACGGCTCCGACGGCCCAGGCCAGGGCGGTGGTGGCGAGGATGCCCACCAGCATGGCCGCGCGGATGCGCCAGGCCAGCAGGGCCCCGGTCAGCACCAGGCCGAACAGCGCCAGCGCCGCCGTCGGCGTGGTCAGGTCGCCGAGCGCCACGGTGGTCGCCGGGTCGGCCACGACGATGCCCGCGCCCTTCAGGCCGATGAAGGCGATGAACAGGCCGATGCCGGCGGCGATCGCGGCGTAGAGCGAGGTCGGGATGGCCCCGACGATCAGCCGCCGCACGCCGGTGACGGTCAGGATGAGGAACAGCACGCCGGAGAGGAAGACGCAGCCGAGCGCCGTCTCCCAGGGCAGGCCCATGCCCTTGACCACGGTGTAGGTGAAATAGGCGTTGAGCCCCATGCCGGGGGCCAGGGCGATGGGATAGTTGGCCACCAGCCCCATCATGATCGAGCCGAAGGCCGCCGCCAGGCAGGTCGCCGCCGCCGCGCCCGCGGCCGGCATGCCCGCGTCGGCGAGGATCGTCGGGTTGACCAGGATGATGTAGGCCATGGTCAGGAAGGTCGTCAGGCCCGCCATGACCTCGGTGCGAACGGCGGTGCCGTTGTCCTTGAGCCTGAACAGCCGTTCCAGCATCCCACCCCCCCTGTCGCCACAGCAGGGCAGCCTAACCCGGCGGGACGCGCCCCGGCAAACGGCCGGGGCGCGAGGCCGGTCAGGTCATCTTGAAGCGGATCGGCACCGACTTGGGTCCGCAGACGAAGCTGGCTTCCATGCGTTTGGGCTCGCCGTCGAGTTCGACGCTTTCGAGGCGCGGCAGCAGCTCTTCCCACAGGACCCGCATCTCCATGCGGCCCAGGTGCTGGCCGAGGCAGACGTGGGCGCCGTAACCGAAGGCCACGTGCTTGTTGGGGCTGCGCTCGATGTCGAACTTGAACGGGTCGGTGAAGGCCGCCTCGTCGCGGTTGCCGGAAGGGTAGCTGAGCATCAGCCAGTCGCCCTTGGCGATCTTCTGGCCGGCGACCTCGGCGTCGTCGGTGGCGGTGCGCATGAAGTGCTTCACCGGCGTCTCCCAGCGGATCGACTCCTCGACCAGGCCCGGGATCAGCGACAGGTCGGCCTTCACCTTGGCGAACTGGTCGGGGTTCTGGGCCAGGGCCCACATGCCGCCGGCCGTGGTGTTGGAGGTGGTGTCGTGGCCGGCCGTGGCGGCGATGATGTAGTAGCTCATCGCCTCCAGGTGGCCGAGCGGCTTGCCCTCGATCTGGCCGTTGGCGATGACGCTGGCGAGGTCGTTGCGCGGGTTGGCCCGGCGGTCCTCGGTCATGGCGTTGAAGTAGGTCATGAAGTCCATGACCGTCGCCTGCACGGCGGCGAGGCCGGCGTCGGCGTCAGTGATGGCCGAGCCGCTGCGGTTCAGTTCCGGGTCGGCGCTGCCGAACAGTTCCTGGGTCAGCTTGAGCATGCGCGGTTCATCGATCTCCGGCACGCCGAGGACCTCCATGATCACGTGCAGCGGATAGAGGAAGGCCACGTCGCGGGCGAAGTCGCAGCAATCGCCCTTGGCGGCCATGCGGTCGACGAAGCCCCTGGCGATCTCGCGGATGCGCGCCTCGAGGCCGCGGATGTTCTGCGGCAGGAACCAGGCCTGGGTCAGGCGCCGGTAGTTCATGTGGTCGGGGTTATCCATCTGGACCAGCGAGCGGACCAGGTGCGGCGAGCCGCCGGTCATGGCCCGGACCTTCTGGTCCATGACGATCGGCGTCACCACGGTGGCGCGGTCGCCGTTGTGGAACAGGTCGTTCTGCTTCTCGACCTCCTGGATGTCGGCGAAGCGGGTCACGACCCAGAAGGGATCGAACCCCTCGGGCTGGGCCTGGGCGAGCGGCGCGTTCTCGCGCAGCCACTTGAAGGCGTCGTCGACGCGCTTGCCGTCGGCGTAGGCTTTCGGGTCAACGATGGTGTTGGCCACGTCCTGGGGAATCATCATGGGTCTGGCTTCCTGATCAGTCCTCGCCGCCTGTCCCCGGCGGCTGTCTCGAAAACGCTAGCACTCACTTGCTATACAGCCAACAAGTAAGTTAGAGAATTGACATGGCTCAGTCCACGCCCCTCGACCGAACGCGCCGGACCCAGGCGCAACGCCGGGACGAATCCGAGCAGAAGCTGCTGCGGGCGGCGGGCGACGTGATCGCCGAGCGGGGCGTGACGGCGGCGACCTTCGAGGCGATCGGCACCCAGGCCGGCTACAGCCGGGGTCTGGCCACCCAGAAGTTCGGCTCCAAGCAGGGCATGATCGAGGCGCTCATCGCCCACCTCCATGCCCGGCAGGACGCGGTGCTGGGCGCCATCGGCATCGACGCCATGCCGGGCCTCGAGGCGCTGCTGACCTATGTCGACCTGTATCTGCGCGACCTGTCGCTGAAGGGCGAGGGCCGCGCCTATTTCATGCTGCTGGCCAGCGCCATCGCCGACCTGTCGTCGCTGCGCGCGGCCTTCGCGGTGTCCCATGAACGGGTCGAGCGCCGGCTCGAGGCGATGGTCCTGCGCGGTCAGACCGAGGGCGCCATCCGTCGCGACCTCGACGCCGACGCCGCGGCCCTGATCGTCGGCAGCCTGCTGCTCGGGCTTTCGATCCAGTGCCTGATCGACCCGGACATGGACCTCGAACCGATCCGCACCACCAGCCTCGCGACCCTGCGGCTCAGCTTCGCCGCGGTCGCCCCTCCGGAGGGATAACCCATGGCCGACGCCGCGCCGTACAAGACCTGGCAGTGCCGCACCTGCGGCTTCATCTATGACGAGGCCGAGGGCGACCTCGGCGAGGGCCTGGCGCCCGGCACGCGCTGGTCCGACATTCCCGACAGCTGGGTCTGCCCGCTGTGCGGCACGCCCAAGGCCGACTTCGACATGATCGAGCTCTAGCCCTTCACCAGGGGCTCGCAGACATCCCCGGCGCGACGGGCGGCGTCGACCCTGGCGAAGGCTTCCGCCGTCGGCGCCAGCCGGCGGTCGAGCGCCAGGCCGCGACGGCTGGGCGCGACGACGACGCTGGCCGGATCGACGCCGGCGGGCGGCCTGGCCCCTTTCGCGACCAGCACGATCTCCGCGCCGTCCGGTCCCATGGTCCGGTCGTTGAGCGAGAAGAAGTTGTCGGTGTTGGCCGCGTAGAGCGACAGCGACGCATAGTCGGTCGCCCCGGCGACGCGGATGCGGACCGGGCCCTCGCCCACGTCCCAGGCGCAGGCCGCGTAGGCGAGATCGGGCGAGGAGCGGACGACGCGCTGCGTCTCCGGCGTGGTGCGCGGCGCGAAGTTCCAGTGACCGGCCCCGCCGGCGGCGGCGATACGCTTCATGGCGATCGACATGATGACCGTCGGCCCGGCGAACAGGGCCACGGCATGGACGGTCGCGGCGATGGCCAGGGTCAGCAGGCCCCAGCGGACGAACGGCTTCATGACGCGCCTCCCGCGCAGGCTTCGCGGGTGACGATGGGCATCGGCGCCAGCGCCGGATCCTTCACCACCGCCGGATCGGGATTGTAGAACCGCAGCAGCAGGGAGACATCGGTGGCGGTCGCGCTGGAGATCCACAGCCCCTGCGCCGGGCGGGGTCCGCCCAGCTGGGCCGACCAGCGGCCGGCCGCGTCCGACGCCGCGCGGGTCTTGTCAATCGACGGCGCGCCGTCGTTGTTCCGCGCCAGGTAACCCTTGTCGTACAGGGTAATCGACCACCAGCGCACCGGCATGGGGCCGCCGACGATGCGGTAGCGGCAGCCGGCGCGCAGGGCGGCGCCGGTCGAATCGGTCGCGGTGGTGAAGTAGATCGTCTCGGAGCGGTCGAGCGCGAGCAGCCCGCCGACAGCGACCTTCAGACGCGTGTAGGGATCGGCCCCCTTCGACCCGGCCAGCGGATTGTAGCTCCACCCGGCGTGCGGCACGCCCTTGAACCCGCCGCCGCCGGCGATCAGCCCGGCCAGCGAGGCGAGGCCCAGCACCCCGCCCGCCAGCGCCGCCGTCGCCACGAAGACGATCCGTCGAAATATCATGGTCCCCGCCCCCCGGCGTCTTCGCCCTAGTCCTTCGTCGGATCCCGTCCGTCCGGCGCATCATAGGTCAGGGCCAGGAAGACGTCCTCGAGATCGGGATCTTCGGTCGCGATGTCCTTGATGTGCAGGCCGCTGGCCCGCACCGCCGCCAGCACCTGCTCGACGCTGGACTGGCCGGTCTTGTAGGTCACAGAGAAGGACCCGCCGCTGCGCAGTCTGGTCTCAAAGCCCGTCAGGTCGGGGGCCGTGGCGACCGGCTCGTCGGGCGTGACCACGACATTGCGGGTGTCGAGCCGCTGCAGCAGGGTGCTGGTCGGCTCGCAGGCGACCACCTCGCCGCGGTTGACGATGGCGATCTGGTCGCAGAGCTCCTGCGCTTCCTCGAGGTAGTGGGTGGTCAGGACGATGGTCACGCCCAGCCGGTTGAGGCCGACCACATAGTTCCACAGCTGGCGGCGCAGCTCGACGTCGACGCCGGCGGTCGGCTCGTCGAGGATCAGCACCGGCGGATTGTGCACCATGGCCTTGGCCACCATCAGCCGGCGCTTCATGCCGCCCGACAGCTGGCGGACATAGGCGTCCGCCTTGTCGGTCAGGCCGAGCGCGGCGAGCAGCTCGTCGGTGCGACGCTCCTTCTTCGGCACGCCGTACATGCCGGCCTGGACCTCGAGCGACTCGCGCGGCGTGAAGAACACGTCGGCGGCCAGCTCCTGGGGCACCACGCCGATGGCGGCGCGGGCGTCGCGCGGGCGGCTGTCGATGTCGCGGTCCCAGATCTTCACCGTCCCGGATGACTTGCGGGTCAGGCCGGCGAGGATGTTGATGAAGGTCGACTTGCCGGCGCCGTTCGGGCCCAGCAGGCCAAAGATCGAGCCGCGCGGAATCTTCAGGTCGATGCCGTTCAGGGCCAGCTTTTCAGGCGTGGTCTTCGTCGCGGCGTAGCGCTTCACCAGGCCGGTGGCCTCGATGGCGTAGTCGGGCAGGTCCATTCGGGCTTTCTTGACGGTCCGGATCAATTGACGCCCCGGCGGGGCCTCGCATAGGTATGCGCCAGACGCCGCCACGCCAAGGGCGGGATTGGGAAGAGATCAATGGCCCGCAAGACCACGGCGAAAACTTCCAGCGGGACGACCCCCACCGCGACGCCCGCGGCGGCGGCGGCCTTCCCCGCGCCGGAGTCGGTGACCGTCCGTTCGCACCGCATCGCCTGCGAGGGCGTCGGCGGGGCGCTGGGCCATCCGCGCGTCTGGCTGGAGATGGGCGCGGCCGGCTTCGTCGACTGCCCCTACTGCGACCGCCGCTTCATCGCCGCCACCGCGCCGGGCGACGAGGACGAGCGTCTGGCCCCGGGCGTCTACGAAGGCTCCGCCGGCCATTGAGGTCCGTTTCCCGCCACCGGCGGGGCTGACGATCCGGCGGGACGGTTCTAGTCTCGCCTCATGAGCACCACCGCCAACACCTTCCGCGACCTGCACGCGGGTCCCGAGCTGCTGATCCTGCCGAACGGCTGGGACGCGGGCAGCTGCCGCCTGATCGAGACGCTCGGCGCGAAGGCCGTGGCCACCTCGAGCGCCGCCGTCTGCTGGAGCCACGGCTATGCCGACGGCCACCATCTGCCCGTCGAATTTTTGATCAACACGGTGCGGGAGATCACCCGCGCCATCGCCATCCCGCTGACCTGCGACTTCGAGGGCGGCTACGCCGACGACCCCGCGACGGTCGGCGACAACGTCGCCAGGGTCATCGACGCCGGGGCGGTCGGGATCAACATCGAGGACGGCGGCGGCGCGCCGGAGCTTCTGGCGGCCAAGATCGAGGCCGTGCGCAAGGCGGCCGACCGCGCGGGCGTGGCCCTGTTCATCAACGCCCGCGCCGACGTCTACCTTCGGCGGCTGGCCGAGGGCGAGGCGGCGGTGGCCGAGGTGCTGCGCCGGGCGGCCCTGTATCGTGCGGCCGGCGCCGACGGCCTGTTCGCGCCGGGCGTGGTCGTTGCGGACGAGATCGCCGCCATCGCGGCCGGATGCGGCCTGCCACTGAACGTCATGGCCCGGCCGGGCCTGCCGAAGGGGCCCGAGCTGCAGGCGCTGGGCGCCCGACGGATCAGTTCGGCGACGGGCCTCGCCCGCGCGGCGCTGGCGGCGCTGAACGCGGCGACAACCGAGTTCCTGGCCACCGGGGATTCGGACGCCCTGGCGGCCGCCAGCCCGGTCAGCCAGGACTACAACACGCTGTTCAGCTGAGACCGAACGGCACGACCCTGTTGTCGGCGTCATGGCCGATATCGGCCGCGCCCAGGTAGGGAATGCCCGACCGCTGGCACCACTCCCGGCAGACCTCCTCGGCGGTCATGCCGAAGTCCGGATCGTTGGGCGGGATGTCGCTGCAACGGCCGAGCCGGATGCCGGCCACCCTGCGGATCCCTGCATTGCCCGTGATGTGAAACAGCGCCCGGTCGAGGCGGTACATGTACTCGCCGACATCCTCGAGCAGCAGTTCGTGGTCGGTCAGGTCGGGCTGCAACGCTGTGCCGACAAGCTGGCTGAGCACGGTGATGTTGAACGCCGCCGCCTTGCGGCCGGGCGTCAGGCCGGGCTCGAGCGCCGCTCGGTCGCCGTCGGCGATCCAGGCCAGGGCCCGGGCGATGGCCGCCTCGCCGCCCGGCCGGCGGATGTCGTGAGCCACGGGACCGTGGGTCGGGCGGCCGATCCCGGCCCTGTGCAGGCCCGCCAGCACGAAGCCCGTGTCGCTGTAGCCCATGTAGATCTTGTCGCGGGCCGCGCCGGTCAGGCCGGCGAGGATCGCCTCGGCCGGACGGTTGGAGCCGTAGCCGCCGCGAGCCACCCACAGGGCGTCGAACGCCGGGTCGTTGGCCACCCGCAGGAAGCCCTCGGCCCTGGCGGCGTCATCGCCGGCGAAGTGGTTGTGGGTCAGGAAGCACTGCGGGTCGAACACCACCTGGACCCGGCCGTCGGGGTAGAGGCGGGCGACCAGGGCCTCGACCTCGGCCGGCACGGCGGGGTCCATGCGCGACGAGGGGGCGACGACGCCGATCCTGACCGGTTTGACCATCTGCTCGCGAACCCGTCGGGCGGTTTGTCACCCTGCCCCTGACCGTATATTTCCCGGGGATGATTCAGGACAGACCCTACTTCTTCTGCGGGATTGGCGGCAGCGGCATGCTCCCCCTGGCCCTGATCGTCCAGGCGACCGGCGCCACGGTGGAAGGCTCCGACCGGGCCCTCGACCAGGGCCGCACCGCGCCCAAGTTCGAGTTCCTGCGCGCCCGGGGCATCCGTCTGTTCGCCCAGGACGGCAGCGGCGTGACACGGCCGGAGCAGATCATCGTCGCCACCGCCGCTGTCGAGGACACCGTGCCCGACGTGGTCGCGGCCCGGCGGGTCGGGGCGACGATGCTGTCGCGCGCCGAACTGCTGGCCGACCTGTTCAATGCGGCGCCGCAGTCGGTCGGGGTCGCCGGCACCAGCGGCAAGTCGACGACCACGGCGATGATTGGCTGGATCCTGCACCGCACGGGCCGCGACCCGACGGTGATGAACGGCGCGGTGATGAAGAACTTCGTCACCGACGACACGCCCTTCGCCAGCGCCCTGGTCGGTCAGGGCGGGCTGTTCGTCAGCGAGGTCGACGAAAGCGACGGCTCGATCGCCCGCTACTGGCCGCAGGTGGCGGTGATCAACAACATCAGCGAAGACCACAAGACGATGGACGAGCTGCGGGTGCTGTTCCGCGACTATGCCCTGAAGGCCCGCACCGTGGTGCTGAACCTCGACAACGACGAGACGGCGCGGCTGGCCCACGAGCTTCCGCGCGAGCGCCAGATCAGCTGGAGCTTCAACGATCCGTCGGCCGATCTGTATGCGGACGATATCGCGCCGGCGCCCGACTCGATCGCCTTCCGTTTGCACGAGCAGATCAGCGACGAGATGCTTCCGGTGCGGCTCAAGGTCCCCGGCCGGCACAATGTCGCCAACGCCCTGGCCGCGCTCGGGGCCGTGCGGGCGCTGGACGTGCCGCTGGCCGAGGCGATCGCCGCCATCGAGGACTACGAGGGGGTCAAGCGGCGGCTGGAAGTCGTGGGCTCGAAGGGCGGCGTCACCGTCATCGACGACTTCGCCCACAACCCGGACAAGATCGCCGCCACGCTCGACACCCTGCACGCCTTTCCCGGCCGGCTGCTGGTGATGTTCCAGCCGCACGGCTTCGGGCCGCTGCGGCTGATGCGTCGCGAGTTCGTGCGCGGCTTCCTCGACGGTCTGTCAGCGGACGATGTGCTGCTGATGCCCGAGCCGGTCTATTTCGGCGGCACGACCATCCGCGAGGTGACCAGCGAGGACATCGCCGCCGACGTCCGCGCCGGCGGCCGCGCGGCCGAGGCCCTGCCTGACCGTCCCGCCTGCGGCGACCGTCTGGTGGCGCTGGCCCGGCCCGGCGACCGGATCATCATCATGGGCGCCCGTGACGACACCCTGTCGGTCTTCGCCGCCGAGGTGCTGGCGCGGCTGGCGGACTGATCAGGGCGGCGGGAGACCCTCTGGGCGCGACCACTGGTCATCGACGGCGCGCAGCTCCGCCTCGCTCGCATTGCCCGGATTGGCGAAGCGGATGCTCACCAGCACGTCGGTATAGGCGAAGTCGCCGCCGCCGGGCGGCAGGGCGACGCGAAACTCGGGGGCGAGCTTCAAGGCCTCCTGGGTCAACCCGGAGCGCAGGGGCGACTGCCCCGCCGCGCGGCAACGCGAAAGCCGACCGTCCGCCTCTACCCGACAACGGATCGCCCCGTAGCCGCCGGAAACACCGGACAGGGCCGCGGGCCAGCGGGCGCGAATGTCATTGCCCGTCGGCGTGTGGGCCCACTCGACGGCCGTGGTGACCTTGCGCTCGCCGTAGGCTGCCGCGCTGATGGAATAGGAAAAGGTGATTGTGTCGCCCGTGACGGAGCCGCTGACTTTACGGGGCTTGCGCCGCCACTGCTTCTGAACCTGCTCAAGGGCGATTCGGCCGAAGCCCAGTCCCGGCGGCGTTTCCCTGACGATGGTGCAGTCCCGAAGCCGGTCGGCCACGAGCAGACAGGCGATCGTGGCCTCGCCGCTGATCGACAGGTCGAATGACTCCCGCGGATAGAAACCCGAATCCCCTCGGCTTGATGGCCAGGACGAAGACTGGGTGACCAGTCGCGGCATGCCAGGTAGCCGTGGCTGCTGCCAGGATGGGGTGGGAAGGCTTCTGGGCTGATTGGACTGCGCCGCCGCGACGGTCACGCCGCCCGTCGCCGCCAGCACGAATAGCGCCGCGATCACCGCGCGCGGGTTCCGTCCGGCCATGTCAGCGCCCCCCCGCCGGGGCCTCGCCCTCCGGCGACAGGCTGAACTTGATCGGCGCATTGACGCGCGCCCCGGCCACCGGGCGGCCCTCGGGCGTCCAGGGGTCCATCTGCATCAGGCTGACGGCCGTGACGGCCGCCTGGCCGAAACCGAGGCCCTCGGGCGCCTCGCGCGCGACGCGGCAGTCGGTCATCCTGCCGTCCGGCGCGACCAGGCAGTCGGCGACGCCGACGCCCTCCTTCACCCCCGCATCGGCCGCCGCCGTCGGATAGAGGGCGACGACCTTGTCGGGGTTGATGCGCACGATCCAGTCGGGCTTCTCGACCTTCTTCGCCTGCCCCGCCGGGGTGGCGGGGTTGTAGAAGCGGAAGCTGACGGCGATGTCGGCGCCGCCGTAGCGCTTCAGGTCATCGGCCGTCGCCTTGAGCCGGAACCTGTCCACCAGTCCGCGGGCGGCTTCGCCGAACGGCGCGCCCTTCGGGGTCTGGCCGGCGATGGTGCAGTTGCGCAGCCCGGCGTCCGACCCGACCCGGCAGCGCAGGACGGAGGTGCCGACCGCCAGGTCCCCGACCCCGGCCGGCCAGGCGGCGGCCATGTCCTCGAAGCTCGGCGCCTGGGCCCAGACCGCCTCGGTGACCACCGTGCGGGCGGAGACGGTCGGCGACACCAGCCGGATCGGAATGCGGATGGTCGCGCCGTCGACGGGCTTTCCATCGACCGTCCCCGGCTTCATCCGGAAGATGGCTTCGGCCATCTTCACCACGGCGGCCCCGAAGCCCATGCCGGCCGGCGATTCGCGATCGGCGACGCAGTCCCTGAGCCGGCCGGTGATCGCGACCTGGCAGACGAGCGTCACCATGCCGCTGACGCTCTTGTCGGTAGCTTCCTCGGGGAAATAGCGGGTCATCTCCTCGGCGGACGGTATCGCCGCCCAGTCGGGATCGGTCACGGTCTGCGCCGACGCCGGTCCCAGCAGAACGGCGGCCAGCCCGATACCCAACGCCACGCTTCGCATCACCGCCCCCTGTCACTCGCGCCATAGTCGCATCCCGACGCCGCGCTGCAAAGGCGCCAAACGCCGGATGACCCGCGCGCCGGGCGACACTATCTTGCGTCCATGACCGACACCGACGCCCCCGCCCTGCCCGACGTCCGCGCCCACACCCAGGACGGCCCGCCCGTGCGCCTCTACCTGGTCGACGGCTCGGGCTACATCTTCCGCGCCTACCACGCGCTGCCGCCGCTGACGCGCAAGTCGGACGGCCTGCCCGTCGGCGCGGTGCAGGGCTTCTGCAACATGCTGTTCAAGCTGCTGCGGGACATGAAGGAGGGCGGGCCGACCCACCTGGCGGTGATCTTCGACCATTCGGAGAAGACGTTCCGCAACGACCTGTACGACCAGTACAAGGCCCACCGCCCGCCGCCGCCGGAGGACCTGATCCCGCAGTTCCCGCTGGTGCGCGAGGCGACCCGGGCGTTCGGCGTGCCGTCGATCCAGCTGCCCGGCTACGAGGCCGACGACCTGATCGCCGCCTATGCCTGCAAGGTGCGCGACGCCGGCGGCGAGGTGGTGATCATCTCGTCCGACAAGGACCTGATGCAGCTGGTCGGGGATCGCGTGTCGATGCTCGACACGATGAAGAACGTGCTGATCGGCCCCGACCAGGTGTTCGAGAAGTTCGGCGTGACGCCCGACAAGGTGGTCGAGGTCCAGGCCCTGTGCGGCGACAGCGTCGACAACGTGCCCGGCGCCCCCGGCATCGGCATCAAGACCGCCGCCCTGCTGATCAACGAGTACGGCGACCTGGAGACGCTGCTCAGCCGCGCCCACGAGATCAAGCAGGAGAAGCGCCGCGAGACCCTGATCAATTTCGCCGACCAGATCCGCCTGTCGCGCCAGCTGGTGCAGCTGGACTGCGACACGCCGCTGCCCGAGCCCGTCGAGGCGCTGGCCGTGCGCGAGCCGGACGGCCCGACGCTGGCGGCCTTCCTCGAGCAGATGGAGTTCCGCGGCCTGGCCCGGCGCGTCGGCGACGCGGCGGCGGGCAACGGCATGCCCGGCGCCCCGATGCCGAAGATGGGCGCGCCCCGGCCCGCCCCCGGGGGCGGCTACAGCGCCGGCGAGCGGGAACCCGCCGCGCCGGTCGAGGCCGTACAGATCGACACAGCGAAGTACGTCTGCGTGCGCGACCTCGCGACCCTGGAATCCTGGGTGAAACGGGCCGGCGAGGCCGGCGTGGTCGCCTTCGACACCGAGACCGACGCGCTGGGCTCGGCCGTCGCCGGCCTGTGCGGCGTGTCCCTGGCCGTCGCCCCGGGCGAGGCCTGCTACATCCCGCTGGGCCACTGCGGGAAGGACGAGGGCCTGTTCGGCGGCGACGGCGGCGCCGACCTGACCCAGATCCCGCTCGACCAGGCGCTCGCGGCGCTGAAGCCGCTGCTCGAGGACCCCTCGGTGCTGAAGGTGGCCCAGAACGCCAAGTACGACCTCGGCGTGCTCAGCCGCTACGGCATCCAGGTCGCGCCGATCGACGACACCATGCTGATCAGCGCCTCGCTGGAGGCCGGCCTGCACGGTCACGGCATGGACGAGCTCAGCGAGCTCTGGCTGGGCCACAAGCCGATCCCGTTCAAGCAGGTCTGCGGCGTCGGCAAGAGCGAGATCAGCTTCAAGCACGTCGCCCTGGAGCCGGCCACGGCCTACGCGGCCGAGGACGCCGATGTCACCCTGCGGCTCTGGCGGATCCTGCGGCCGCGGCTGGCGCGCGAAGGCCTGCTGACCATCTACGAGACCACCGAGCGCCCCCTGCCGCCGGTGGTGGCGCAGATGGAGAACCACGGCATCAAGGTCGACCCCGACCTGCTGCGCGGCCTGAGCCACGAATTCTCGATGCGCATGGTCGATCTCGAGGCGAAGGCCCATGAGCTGGCCGGCCGGCCGTTCAACCTGGGCAGCCCCAAGCAGATCGGCGACATCCTGTTCGGCGAACTGGGCCTCGAGGGCGGCAAGAAGACCGCCTCCGGCCAGTGGGCCACCGACGTGGACGTGCTCGAACGGCTGGCCGCCAGCCACGACCTGCCGCGCACCCTGCTCGACTGGCGCCAGCTGTCCAAGCTCAAGGGCACCTACACCGACAACCTGATCGCCGCGATCAATCCGGACACCGGCCGGGTGCACACCTCCTACAGCCTGGCCGCCGCCAACACCGGCCGTCTCGCCTCGACCGATCCGAACCTGCAGAACATCCCCATCCGCACCGAGGAAGGCCGCAAGATCCGCAAGGCCTTCATCGCCGAGCCGGGCCATGTGCTGATCAGCGCCGACTACAGCCAGATTGAGCTGCGGCTGCTGGCCCATGTGGGCGACATTCCCCAGCTCAAGCGGGCCTTCCGCGAGGGCCTCGACATCCACGCCATGACCGCCTCGGAGATGTTCAACACCCCGATCGAGGGCATGCCGTCAGACATCCGCCGCCGGGCCAAGGCGATCAACTTCGGCATCGTCTACGGCATCAGCGCCTTCGGCCTGGCCAACCAGCTGGGCATCGACCAGTCCGAGGCCGGGGCCTACATCAAGACCTACTTCGAGCGCTTCCCCGGCATCCGCGAATACATGGACCGGATGCGCGCCGAGGTGCGCGAGAACGCCTACGTCACGACGATCTTCGGCCGCCGGATCAACATCCCCGACATCCGCGGCAAGGCCGTCGGCATGCGCCAGTTCGCCGAGCGCGCGGCGATCAACGCGCCGCTGCAAGGCGCCGCCGCCGACATCATCCGCCGGGCCATGGCCCGCATGCCCTCGGCCCTGGCCGACGCGGGCCTCAGCTCGCGCATGCTGCTGCAGGTGCACGACGAACTGGTCTTCGAGACCACGGTCGAACAGGCCGATGAGACCATGCGCGTGGCCAAGGCGGTGATGGAAAAGGCCGCCCTGCCGGCGGTGGACCTGTCCGTGCCGCTGGTGGTCGAGGCCCGCGCCGCCGCCAACTGGGACGAGGCGCACTGACCTCGTCCGCCACGACCGGAACCTCCCCCTCGCCGTCACGTTCGCTCATCGGGCTGTAGCGTAGAGGGCTGACAATGAAACAGGTGCTGTACTGGACGCTCGCCGTCCCGCTCACGGCCATCGCCGCGCTGGTCCTGCTGAAATTCATGCAGGTCGGAATCTAGGGGAACCTCCACCTCCTGGTGGAGCCGAGGGGAGGACCGGCTGATGGTTTCACGGTCTTCCAACGATCCCTTTTCATCGTCCTGGACCGTCTC